>CAWALI010000006.1:0-725077 GCA_963782905.1 uncultured Actinomycetota bacterium | reverse complement strand
GATGTCGTAGTAGAGCTCGAACTCGTGCGGGTGCGGCCGCAGCTGCACGGGCAGGATCTCGTTGGTGCGCTTGTAGTCGATCCAGGTCTCGATCAGGTCGGGCGTGAAGACGTTGCCCGCGGTGAGGAACTCGTGGTCCCTCTCCAGGTTGTCCATCACCGCGTTGAGCGACGTGGGGACCTGGTCGATGTCGGCCATCTCGTCCGGCGGCAGCTCGTAGATGTCCTTGTCGATCGGAGCCGGCGGCTCGATCTTGTTCTGGATGCCGTCGATGCCGGCGAGCAGCAGCGCCGAGAAGGCCAGGTAGGGGTTGGCCGACGGGTCGGGGCAGCGGAACTCGACGCGCTTGGCCTTGGGGTTGGCGCCCGTGATCGGGATGCGCACGCAGGCCGAGCGGTTGCGCTGGCTGTAGACCAGCGAGATCGGGGCCTCGAAGCCGGGCACCAGGCGGTGGTAGGAGTTGACCGTCGGGTTGGTGAAGGCCAGCAGCGACGGGGCGTGCTTGAGGATGCCGCCGATGTAGTGGCGCGCGGTGTCGGACAGCCCGGCGTACCCGGTCTCGTCGTAGAAGAGCGGCTCGCCGTCCTTCCAGATCGACTGGTGGCAGTGCATGCCGGAGCCGTTGTCGCCGAAGATCGGCTTGGGCATGAAGGTCGCGGACTTGCCGTTGCGCCACGCCGTGTTCTTGATGATGTACTTGAACTTCATCACGTCGTCGGCGGCCTTGAGCAGCTCGTCGAACTTGTAGTTGATCTCCGCCTGGCCGGCGGTGCCGACCTCGTGGTGGGCACGCTCGACGAGCAGGCCCGACTTCTCGAGCTCGATGACCATCTCGTCGCGGAGCTCGCCGAAGTGGTCGTACGGCGCGACGGGGAAGTAGCCGCCCTTGTACTTCACCTTGTAGCCGCGGTTCGGGTTGTCCTCGGTGCCGGCGGAGCCCGAGTTCCAGGCGCCGGCCTCGGAGTCGATGTGGTAGTAGCCCTCGTTCTGCGACGTGGCGAACCGGACGCTGTCGAAGACGTAGAACTCGGCCTCGGGTGCGAAGTAGGCGGTGTCGCCGATCCCGGTGGAGGCGAGGTAGGCCATCGCCTTCTTGGCGATGTTGCGCGGGTCGCGCGAGTAGGCCTCACCGGTGATCGGGTCGTGGATGAAGAAGTTGACGACCAGCGTCTTGGAGACGCGGAAGGGGTCGATGTAGGCGGTGGTGACGTCCGGGAACAGCGACATGTCGGACTCGTGGATGGCCTGGAAGCCGCGGATGGAGGAGCCGTCGAAGGCGAGGCCGTCGTCGAAGACCGACTGGTCGAACGAGGACACGGGCACAGTGAAGTGCTGCATCACACCGGGCAGGTCACAGAAGCGGACGTCGACCATCTCGACGCCCTCGTCCTTGATGTACTTGAGCAGCTCGTCGCTGTTGCTGAACATGCGTCCTCCTGGGCGGCGACCGGGGGGACGCGCACCGAAGTGTGTGGAACCGACGTGGAGTACGGCGCACCGTTGCGCCGGATGCCCGCGAACCTACGCACGGGCCGTTTCTCGACCGTATCCCGTTTGTTTCGGCGATGTAACAGATGTCCCGCCCACCGGTCCGTTCCGGACGCCCTCCTAGGGTCGGGGTCATGTCCGTCCCGATCCTCCGTGCCCGTACGACGTCCCTGGTGGCCGCCGCGCTCGCCACCTGCACACTGGGCCTGAGCGCCTGCAGCGGCAGCGGCAGCGACGCGACCGGCGGCGGTGACGGTGCGGCGTACGACACCGAGACGCTGATGCCCGCGGTCAGCGAGGCGGTCGCGGGCGAGGAGTCCGCCCACGTCACCCTGGGGACGAAGGAGTCGGTCGACGACATCGAGGCCGACGTGAGCTGGGGGGAGGACCCGTGCCTGGTCGCGGTGACCGGCGACCAGACAGGTGCCGGCCTGGAGGTACGCCGCGTCGGCGGCCGCGTCTACGTCGGCGGGGATGCGGCCGACGACCGGTGGCGCTACCTCGAGGAGGACGACCCGCGCCTCCAGGGCGCCGAGGGCTTCGACGCCGGCGTGGTGCCCATCCTGCTCGCCATCGACGTGCCCGCCGAGATGGCGGCCCTCGAGGCCGGGGTCACCGACGTGGGCGACGGGACGTCCGAGGAGGTGGCGGGGGAGGAGACGACCCGTTACGACGTCACCCTGGACACGAAGGCCTGGTTGGCCGAGCTGCCGCAGGAGTCGATCTACCGGGTCATGGACGTGCCGGCGGAGCTCGACGCACAGCTGTGGATCGACGGGGACGACCGCCCGGTGCGGCTGGCCTACCAGGTCGGCGACGACGCCTCGCGCTCGGCGCTGGTGGGGTGGAGCGCCTGGGGCGAGCCGGTGCAGGTCGAGGTGCCGCAGGACGCGAAGCCCGTCCGCTGAGGAGCCCCGCCTAGGCTGGGACCGTGACCGACACCGCGACCGTCGAGGCCGCCTCCTGGCCCCGCCGCATCCTCGCCCTCGTCGTGGACTGGTTCGCCTGCACCCTGGTGGTCGTGGCGGTCATCGGGCCGCGGGCCTGGAGCGAGGACCCGCTGTCGGGCTTCTACGTCCTGGGCGTCTTCGTCGCGGAGTCGGCCCTCTTCATGGCCGTCGTCGGCGGCTCCTTCGGACAGCTCGCCACCCGTGTCCGGGTGGTGCGCAACGACGGGTCCTACGGGCCGGTGTCGCTGCTGCGCTGTGTGCTGCGCCAGCTCCTGGTCGCCGTCGTCGTCCCGCCGCTCGTCTTCCGTCCCGACGGGCGCGGCCTGCACGACATCGCGGCAGGCTCGCGCACCGCCCGGATCGAGGACCTCCGCGCGATCTGAGGTGGTCGGAGCCCGCACACGGGGAGTTGTCCCGATGTGCGCGGGGGTGCCTCAGGGCGAGATTCGGGTGTAGGAGCAGTTCCCACCCGAGGAGACCGGCATGTACAACCCCTACGTCATCGAGACCGTCGCCCGCCAGCAGGTCGAGGAGCGCGTCGCGCACGCCGAGCGGGCCCGCCGGGGCCGGGCGCTCCGGCGTACCTGGCATGACGCCGGCAAGGAGCCGGTGCCCGCCCGTCGAGCGTTCGGCTGGGTCGCAGCCCTCCGCATCGTCGTCCCGCACTGACGGTCGGGATCTCGCCGCGACGGCGGCACCGGCGCGAGGGTCAGCGACCGCGCTGCTGGCCGCGCTGGCCCTTCATCGAGGTCGGGACCGGGCCCTTGGGCAACGGGATGGCACCACGCTGCGCGTCGATCGCCTTGAGACGGTTGAGCACGTCGGTCATCTCGCCGGGCTTGAGGCTCTTGCCGAGCTTGGAGACGTGGCGGACGAGCTTGGGCAGCGGGACCTCGCCCTCGCCGTTGCCGCAGACGACCTCGTGGATCGGCGTCTCGGGGAGCACCCGCTCGTGCTTGCGGCGCTCGGTGGCCATCAGGGTCCGCAGGCGCTGCCGGTTGCCCTCGCCGACGAGCACGATGCCGGGCGGGCCCACCACCCGGTGCACGACGTCCTGCTGGCGGTTGAAGCCGACCACCGGGTCGGTCTTCCAGCCGCGGCGCAGCATGGTGAGCGCCGAGGCGGCGGCCCCGACCTGGCCCTCCATCTGCCTGTACGCCGCGTTCTGCGCGCGGCGTCCGAAGACGATGAGGGCGAGGAGGAGGCCGACGAGGAAGGCGCCGACGATCGCGAGCACCAGCGCGAGGGTGCCGTCACCGGGGAGGAGCCAGATGACGGCGAAGCCGACGACCGCGCCGAGGAGGAAGGACCCCAGGATCCACAACCCGAGGGTGCGGTCGGTCTTCCTCGCCATCCGGTAGGTCTGGATGAACTGCTGCCGCCTCGAGGTGGGCGGGGTGACGGCGGTCGACATGCGGGCCCTTTGCTGCGTGCGGGAACGGGAGACGATCAGGTGGAGACGGTCAGGCGGTGACGCTGGCGGTGTCGCGCGCGTCCATGGCCTGACGGTACAACCGCCCGGCCCGGTAGGACGAACGCACCAGCGGTCCCGACATGACGCCGGAGAAGCCGATCTCGTCCGCCTCGTCCTTGAGCTCGACGAACTCCTCGGGCTTGACCCAGCGCTCGACGGGGTGGTGCCGCGGGGAGGGGCGGAGGTACTGGGTGATCGTGATGAGCTCGCAGCCCGCCTCGTGCAGGTCGCGCAGCGCCTGGCTGACCTCCTCGCGCGTCTCGCCCATGCCCAGGATCAGGTTGGACTTGGTCACCAGGCCGAAGTCGCGGGCCTGGGTGATGACGTCGAGGGAGCGGTCGTAGCGGAACGCCGGGCGGATGCGCTTGAAGATGCGCGGCACGGTCTCGACGTTGTGCGCGAGCACCTCGGGACGCGACTCGAAGACCTCGCGGAGCAGGTCGGGCTTGCCGTTGAAGTCGGGGATGAGGTTCTCGACACCGGTGCCGGGGTTGACCTCGTGGATGGCCCGCACGGTCTCGGCGTACAGCCAGGCACCGCCGTCCTCGAGGTCGTCGCGGGCGACGCCGGTGATCGTGGCGTACTTGAGCTGCATCTTCTGCACGGACTCGGCGACGCGGCGCGGCTCGTCGCGGTCGAGGGGCTGCGGCTTGCCGGTGTCGATCTGGCAGAAGTCGCAGCGTCGGGTGCACTGGTCGCCGCCGATGAGGAAGGTCGCCTCCCGGTCCTCCCAGCACTCGAAGATGTTGGGGCAGGCCGCCTCCTGGCACACCGTGTGCAGGCCCTCGGACTTCACGAGGTTGGTGAGCGCGGTGTACTCCGGACCCATCCGGGCCCGGGTCTTGATCCACTCCGGCTTGCGCTCGATGGGGGTCTCAGCGTTGCGGATCTCCAGGCGGAGGAGCTTGCGTCCTTCGGGTGCCGGTGCAGTCACGTCGTCACTGTACGCCGCGCCCGGAGGCCGCCCAATTCGGCCTCCGGAGGTGATCGGCAGCGTCTGGCGCAGCCGTCACAGGAGCAGGTCCGGGGTGATGGGCAGCTGCCGGACCCGGCGCCCGGTGGCGTGGAAGACGGCGTTGCCGATGGCCGCGGCCACCCCGCACAGGCCGATCTCGCCGACGCCCTTGACCCCGACGGGGTTGAGGCGGTCGGGGCCGCCGACGAACTCCACCTCGAGGTCGGGTACGTCGGCGTTGACGGCCACGAGGTAGTCCGCGAGGTGGGCGTTGGTGATCCGCCCCGTCTGCGGCCCGGCGTGGAGGTCGGTGGTCGTGTGCTCGAGCAGCGCGTGGCCGATGCCGCCGACGGTGCCGCCCACGACCTGGCTGCGGGCCGTGCGCTCGTTGAGCACCTCGCCGCAGTCGATCACCGAGACGATGCGCTCGACCCGGATGAGACCGAGGTCGGCGTCGATGCGGACCTTGGCGAACTTGGCGCCGAACGCGCCCGAGGGCGACATCCCCACCTCGGCCGGGTCGGGCTTGTCGGCAGTCGCCTCGGCCGCCACCTCGTCCCGGTCGCCGACCGCTCCGGACAGTGCGTCCCGACCGGGCGCGGCCGCCAGGCCGAGGTCGCCCAGCACACCGGTCACCGCCTGCGCGACGGCGTTGGAGATCGCCGTCGCGAGCCCCGAGCCGCCGGCCGGGGGAGAGGCCGGGAGCGAGCTGTCGCCCAGGACGACCTCGACGTCCGAGAGGTCGAGGCCGAGACGCTCGGCGGCCACCTGGGTGACGACGGTGTAGGTGCCGGTCCCGATGTCCATGGCGGCGCAGTGGACCGCCGCCGTGCCGTCGCGGCGTACGACGACACGCACGGTGCAGGGCTGCTGGAAGTAGAAGAACGACACCGCGGCCATGCCGTAGCCGACGAGCTCGTCGCCCTCGCGCATCGAGCGCGGGGACGGGTCGCGCTCGTCCCAGCCGATGAGCTCGGCGCCCCGGCGCAGGCACTGGTCGAGCGCCTTGCTCGACCACGGCAGGTCGTCCTGGTCGGGATTGGTCTCGGCGTAGTTGCGCATCCGCAGCTCGACCGGGTCGATGCCGAGCTCGTGCGCCAGCTCGTCGAGGGCGGTCTCGAGCGCGAAGTTGCCCTGCGCCTCGCCGGGCGCGCGCATCGAGCCGGGCGGCGAGACGTGGAGGCGGACCTGGTCGACGTCGGCGCGCAGGTGCTCGACGGCGTAGCCCTGCCGGGTGCCGGACACGACGTTCTCGGGGTTGTCGTCGTCCATGGCGACCGGGACGGTCGCGGCGTGCTCGACGGCGGTGAGGGTCCCGTCGCGCCGCGCCCCGAGGCGCACGTGCTGGATCGTCTCGGGGCGGTGCCCGACTCCGGTGAACATCTGCGGCCGGCTCAGCACCACGCGCACCGGCCGGCCCACGACCTTGGCGGCCATCACGGCGGCGTGGATGAAGGGCCAGGGCCGCAGCCCGGAGCCGAAGCCGCCGCCGAGGTAGGGGCACAGGACCCGGACGTCCTCGCGCTCGAGGCCGAAGGCCTCCGCGAGGCTGTCGGCCACGTTGGACGGCCACTGGCTGGTGGCCCACACCATCAGTGCGTCGCCGTCCCACTGGGCGCAGGCGGCGAAGAGGCCGAGGGGGTTGTTGGTGTTGTCCCCGGTGACGTAGTCGCTCTCGATGACGACGTCGGCGGAGGCGAGGCCGCGGTCCAGGTCGCCGCGCGTGCCGTCGGCGCCGGCGGGGTCGTCGGTCTCCCGGGTGGCCCGGGGGTCGTTGAGGTCCACGACCGGCTCGGAGACGTCGTACGTGACGTGGAGCAGGGTCGCCGCGTGCACCGCCTCCTCGTGCGTCTGGGCCACGACGAGGGCGACGTAGTCCCCCCGGAAGCGGACGGTGGCGTCCTGGAAGGGCGGCGCGGGAGCACGCCCGGCCGCGGCCTCGTCGGGCCGGACGACCGTGGGGGCGTTGTGGTGGGTGAGCACCGCCACCACGCCGGGCGCGGCGAGCGCGTCGCTGGTGTCCACGAGGGAGATCTCCCCGGCGGTGACGGTGCTGCCGACCAGGACGCCCACCAGCGCGTCGCGCGGCGCGAGGTCGTCGGCGTAGGGGACGGCGCCGGTGACCTTGAGGGGGCCGTCGACGCGGGTGATGCCCGCGCCGATGACGGGAGCGCCCGTGCCGGTCGTGCGGGACTCGGTGGCGGTGGTCATGCGGTCACCTCCGTGACGTCGCGGAGCTGGCGGACCAGGGTGCGGCGGGCCAGCTCGGGCTTGAAGGCGGTGCCGGGCAGGGTGAAGGCGTCGGCCAGCTCGGCGGCGGCGGCCTCCGCGAAGAGCGCGAGGGATGCGGGCCGGCCGCGGAGGACCTCCTCGGCCCGGGTCGCGCGCCAGGGCACCGACCCCACCCCGCCGAGGCCGATGGCGACGTGGGCGAGCACGCCGTCCTCGACGCGGGCGACCACGGCCGCCGACGTCAGGGCGAACTCGTACGACGCACGGTCGCGCACCTTGAGGTAGCCGGTGCGCGCGTCCGGGACCGGGATCTCCAGGTGGGTGACGAGCTCCCCGGCGGCGAGCACGTTGTCGCGGGTCGGGTCGACGTCGGCGCGTACGTGCAGCTCGGCCACGGGCACCGTGCGTGTCCCGTCGGGTCCGTGCAGGCGCACCCGCGCGTCCAGCGCCACCAGGGCGACCGCGAGGTCCGAGGGGTGCAGGGCGATGCAGCCGGCGTCGACGCCGAGGACGGCGTGCATGCGCGCCGTACCCTCCACGGCGGCGCAGCCGCTGCCGGGCTCGCGCTTGTTGCACTGGGTGACGGTCGGGTCGCGGAAGTAGCGGCAGCGGGTCCGCTGGAGCACGTTGCCGCCGATCGTCGCCATCGTCCGCAGCTGGGGGGACGCGGCCAGCAGCAGCGAGTCGCGCAGCACGTCGAGCCGCGCCACGACCTCGTGCTGCGCGAGGTCGGCCATCGACACCGTGGCCCCGACGACGAGCACACCGTCGGTGACCTCGATGTCGGCCAGGGGGAGGCGGCTGATGTCGACGAGGGTGCCGGGGGACCAGACGCCGTCGCGCATCAGGTCGAGCTGGGTGGTGCCGCCGGCGATGTACGCCGCGTCGTCGGGGCCCTGCACGGCGCGGGCGACGGCGTCGGTCGTCACCGCGGCGCTGGCCGCGTCCACGTCGTCGACGCGGGTGTAGTCGAAGGGGTGCACGTCAGGACTCCTGGCTGTCGCGGGCGGACATGACGGCGTCGACGATGCGCGGGTAGGCACCGCAGCGACACAGGTTGCCGCTCATCAGCTCGCGCACGTCGTCGGCGGTCTCCCACCCGTCCTCGTCGAGCAGCGCGACGGCGGACATCACCTGGCCGGCCGTGCAGGCGCCGCACTGGAAGGCGTCGCAGTCGAGGAACGCCTGCTGGACGGGGTGCAGGGCATCGGCGGTGCCGATGCCCTCGATGGTGGTGACCTCGCGGCCCTCGACCTGGGCGCCCAGGGTGAGGCACGACAGCACCCGGCGGCCGTCGAGGTGGACCGTGCAGGCGCCGCAGGCGCCCTGGTCGCAGCCCTTCTGGGTGCCGGTCAGGCCCAGGGTGTCGCGCAGCAGGTCCAGCAGGGACCGGCGCGGATCGACCTCCACCGTGTGCGGTTCTCCGTTGACGGTCAGTGACACGGGCAGGGTGCTCATGGAGTGAGCCAACCAGAGGCGCTCGAGGACCGCATCCCCCCGGGGCCCCACCGCGAGGTGTCGGACGTCAGGGGATGTCTCGGCGCCGGAAGGACGCCAGCGACGCGGACCCGACCAGGGCGAGGCCCGAGAACAGGTACGCCGCCGCGGTCCGTGCCTCCAGGACGCGCTCGCCCGAGCAGACCATGCCCGTCCCGTCGTCGACGCAGGTCTGCGGGGCCGCGGTGTAGTAGACGGCTCCGTCGCCGATCCAGGCCAGCACGTTGAGGTGCGGGAGCCACCGCTCGGGTGACTCGAAGGGGAGCACGGCGATGAGGAACGAGCCCGCGACCACCACCGCGAAGAGGATGCCGAGGGTGGCGACCGTGCTGCGGAACAGCATGGTGGTGGTCAGGCCGGCCAGCCCGGCAGCGGCGGCGAGCAGCGCGCCGCGGACGACCTGCCAGCCGACCTCGGCCGTCGTGCCGTCGGCGATCGTGAGGTCGCGGGCCCGCGCCACGCCGGCGAGTCCCAGCCACCAGGCCGCACCGACGACCAGCCCGAGCACCAGGCCGGTGGCGAGCACGGCGCCGGCCTTGGCGGCGTACACCCGCAGGCGTCGTGGCTCGAAGAGGAGCTGGTTGCTCATCGACCCGCTGGCCCAGTCGGCGCCCACGAAGGTGGCACCGAGGAGCATCATCAGCCCGGCGACGACGATCGCGATCCCGGTGCCGCTGCCGTCGAGCTCTCGGCGCAGGTCGAGCGGCTGCCGGAACTGCCCGGACCACCACGAGGTGACCAGCGTGCGGCACTGCTCGGACACGTCCGCCTGGTCGTCGGCCACCTCGCCGGGCGCGAAGAACTGCTCGGGCTTGCGCTCGCAGCGACGTAGCTCCTGGGCGAAGCCGGGCTGCGCCTGTGCCTGCTCGGTGGCCCTTCGCACCTCGGCGTCGGAGTAGGGACGCGTGCCCCACACGGTGCCCGCCCAGATGAGGGCAGGGACCAGGACGGACGCGACCAGGAGCACCAGGCAGGCACGACGCCAGCGCAGGCGGGTGAGCTCGACCCCCAGGAGCCTCATGCGTGCACGCCCCCGTCCGCGGTCGCGCCACCGAGGGCGTCCTGAGACGTCAGCTCGAGGAACACGGTCTCCAGGTCGGGTCGGACCGAGGTCAGCTCGGAGAGCCAGACCCCTGCCTCGCCCAGCGTGCGGGTGATCTCGGCCGGCGGGGCATCGGTCTCCACGCGCAGCGAGGTGGCCCCGTCGCGGGCCCCGTCACCGGCCCCGTCGCCGGACACGGCGTACGGGCCGCCGCCGAGGGCGCGACGCGCGGCGTCCGGGTCGTCGACGACGATCCGGTACGACGTGCTGGCGCCGAGCAGGTCCTCCACCCGCCCCGACGCGAGCAGGCGGCCGTTGCCGATGATGGTCGCGGAGGTGCAGACCTGCTGCACCTCGGCGAGGATGTGCGAGCTCAGCAGCACCGTCACGCCGGCCTCACCCAGGGTCCGGATCGTCTCGCGGATCTCCCGGATGCCGGCGGGGTCGAGCCCGTTGGTGGGCTCGTCGAGGATGAGCAGCTGTGGGTCCTTGAGCAGGGTGGCGGCGATGGCGAGGCGCTGCTTCATGCCGAGCGAGTAGGCGCGGTAGCGGTCGCCGTCACGGCCGGTGAGCCCGACCGTGTCGACGGCGGCGTCGACGCGGTCGGCGGAGATGCCCTTCGAGCGGGCCAGGATGGTGAGGTTCTGCCGCCCGGTGAAGTGGGGGAGGAACTTCGGCATCTCGACCACGGCCCCGACCCGGTCGATCACCGTCGGCAGCCCGGCCGGCACGGGAGTGGCGAACAGCGCCATCTCGCCCCGGGTGGCCCGGGCCAGTCCCAGCAGCATCCGTATGGTGGTGGTCTTGCCGGACCCGTTGGGCCCGAGGAAGCCGTGCACCCCACCGCGCGGGACCGCGAGGTCGAGGTCCTGCACCGCGACCCGGGTGCCGCGCCGCCCGCTGAACTCCTTGCGCAGTCCCCGGGTCTCGATGACCAGGTCTGCCGTGGCCGCGTGCGTCACGGCTCTCCTCTCCCGGACGTCGCCGCGACGTCCTCCCCGTGGACGCACTGTGGCAGTTGCGCGGGACGGTCGCCCAGCGGCGCGCCGCTCAGGCACGCCATCGGTCCCGCGCCGGGACCAGTGCGCGGCAGGCTAGCCGCGTCGAGGTCCGTCCGTCAGGCGGTTGCCGAGGTCGGGGTGATGAGCGCGACGCGGGGTCCGTGCGCCGGCTCGGGACGGGGCTCGTAGTCGGGCGTCGCGTCGTACGGCGCCCACGCGAGGTGCTCGGTGAGGTGCTCACGCACGCTGGGGAGCACGTCCTCGACGCTCACGTCGCGACCCAGCTCGGTGCTCAGCGAGGTGACGCCGGCGTCGGCGATGCCGCAGGGGACGAAGCGGTCGTACCAGCCGAGGTCGACGTCGCAGTTGAGGGCGAAGCCGTGCATCGTCACCCCGCGGCTGACCCGGATGCCGAGCGCGGCGACCTTGCGCTCGGGGCCGCGGTCGTCGGCGCGCAGCCACACGCCGCTGCGGCCCGGGACGCGGGCGGTGGTGACCCCGAAGTCGCTGCACACGCGGATCAGCGCCTCCTCCACCCGGCGCACGTAGTCGACGACCTTGACGTGGTCGGGCAGCGGGACGATCGGGTAGCCCACGAGCTGCCCCGGGCCGTGGAAGGTGATCTTGCCGCCGCGGTCGACGTCGATGACGTCGGCGCCGCCCGGGTCGAGCGGTCGCTCGTGCGGGTCGGTGCGCTTGCCGGCGGTGAAGACCGGGGGGTGCTCGAGCAGGAGCACGGTGGGCTCCTGCTCACCGGCCACGACGCGGGCGTGCACCTCGCGCTGGAGCTCCCAGGCGGAGAGGTAGTCGACGGCCTCGGGTCCCAGCCCGGCGATGTCGAAGCGCATGGGGGTCAGGGTACGCCGCGCCTTCCCACCTCGTGCCTGTGGATGAGCGCCGACACCCTTCGCCGATCTGCGGGACCGTGGGGGCGTGGACCCGCGACGACTCCTCCCGATCCTGGTCGGACTCACCCTGCTCGCCGTGGTGGGCACCGCCGCCCTGGTCGCGCTCCGGCCGTCCTCGACGGGGGCCGTCCCTCGACCGGTGGGCGCTGCCGGCGTTCGTCCGGTGGACGCTGCCGGCGCCGGCCCTCGGGCCGTCCTCGCGGACTGGGACGCCCGTCGGGCGCGGGCGTGGTCCGAGGGGAACGTCGACACGTTGCGCGACCTGTACGTCGCGGGCTCGCGCAGCGGACGGGCCGACGTGCGGATGCTGACGTCGTACGTCGACCGGGGGCTGACCGTGCGCGGGCTCGAGACCCAGGTGCTCGAGCTCGCGGTGCTCGACGCCTCGCCCGAGGTCGTCGACCTGCGCGTCACCGACCGGGTGAGAGGCGCCGAAGCGGTGGACGGGGACACCGTCATCGCACTGCCGGACGACCGGCCCTCCACGCGCCGCGTGCTGCTGCGGCTGGTGGAGGGGGAGTGGCTCGTCGACGAGGTGCGGGAGTGAGGTGCGGGAGTGAGGTGAGCAGGCACTTCCTTGCGCTCCCGGTGCGCCGACCGGGCACTTCCTTGCGCTTGGCGACGGGCGAGCGGGCACCTTCCTGCGCTTGGCGACGGGCGAGCGGGCACCTTCCTGCGCTTGGCGACGGGCGAGCGGGCACGTCCTTGCGCTTGCACGCTCGTGCGGGGCCGGCATCGGTGGCGGGAGAGCGGACGAGGAGGGTCACCGATGTCCCGGTGCAGAACCTGTCACGGAAGTCCTGAGACATCACCGAGGGATGTCACCACTTGTGAGGATGTCAATCGAACAGGTGTTCGACTAGACTGGAGGGGCAAGGCAGCGCGACAGCCCGCGAACCGCGCGAGGTTCGCATCCACGGGGGGTGGAGATGACGACCGGACACCTGGTCCAGGAGTGTGGCGAGGCGATCTGTGCCGCGCTGGACAAGGTCGGCCAGGTCGAGCTTCTCTACTTGTCGCCGGCCGAGAAGGCCGAGGCCTTGGTCGAGCTGGCGCGGCTGGAGTCCCGGGTGACGTCGCTGCGGCTGCGGCTGATGGCCGTCGCCGACGAGGTGGCCGAGGAGTCCGGGGACCGGGACGTGGCGGCGTGGTTCGGCCGGACCGTCCGTGCCGACCGGGGTTCGGCCCGCCGCGACATGGTTCTGGCCCGCTCCCTCGAGCAGCGGTGGACGGTCCTCGGAGACGGGCATGCGTCGGGGGAGGTGTCGACGGCGCAGGCCGACGTCATCGCCCGTGCCCTGGACGACCTCCCCGACGACACCGCGGCCGACATCCTGGTGAGGGCGGAGCAGGTGCTGGTCGAGCACGCCGCGACGTTCACCCCGCACGAGCTGCGGGTCCTGGGCGGCCGGATCCTCGACGTCGTCGCCCCGGAGGTCGGGGAGGACCAGGAGCGCAAGCGACTCGAGGACGAGGAACGCCGCGCCCGCAAGACCACGTCGCCTCGACGACGCGCTCGCACGGGGACGGGACCACCACCATCCGGATCCGGGTCCCCGACGCCACCGCCGGCCGGCTGCTCACCTACCTCCACGCGTGGACCAACCCCCGCAAGCACGCTGACGGAGCCACGGGCGACGGGACCGAAGCCAGTGCGGGCACGGACGGCGCTGTCGGCGCGGGCGACGCGAGCACGTTGCCGTACAGCACCCGCCTCGGCCACGCGTTCTGCTCCCTCCTCGAGCACCTCGACCCCGCCAACCTCCCGCGGCACGGCGGCACCGCCACCGCGGTGGTGATCACCATGGACTTCGACACCCTGATCAGCGGCCTGGGGGTCGCGACCACCAGCACCGGCCACCGCATCAGCGCCGGCGAGGCCCGCCGGCTGGCGTGCACCGCCGGCCTCGTCCCCGCCGTCCTGGGCGGAAAGTCCGAGGTCCTCGACCTGGGCCGCTCGAAGAGGCTCTACGACAGCGCGCAGCGCAAGGCCATGGGCATCCGTGACCAGCACTGCCGGGCCGAGGGATGTGATATCCCCGCCGCCTGGTGCGAGGCCCATCACCTGATCCCCTGGAGCAAGGGCGGGAAGACCGACCTCGCCGACGGACTCCTGCTGTGCAGCCACCATCACCACCGGGCCCACGACGACCGCTACCTCCACGACCGACTCCCCACCGGCGACCTGAGGTTCCACCGCCGCAGATAGGAGCGGTCCCGACGTCCCAGATCAAGTCAACGCTGGGGACAGGTCTCCGACTCGGCAACCTGGCTGACCCGATGCAGAGCAACCCTTTCCGGATCGGACCCTGGAGGGGTAGCAACCTGCTTCGGGGGCTGACTCGTCCGCCCTGCACGGAGTGCGGCGGCTACGTCAGGTGCCCCGAATCCGTGTTGTCCAGGACGACGGTCGCGCGCGTGCGAGGTCGGCATCGGTCGAGATAGAGCCTTTGACCCTCGACGTAGCGCCGCATCGATGGGTGCTCCGGATCGGGGTGGCTGCCGTCCCGCTCGGCCATGCGGCGAGCGGTCTCGGCGAAGGGCACGTCGAGGAACACCGACCAGTCCCAGCGGTCCGCCAGCTCGTCGCGATGCAGAAACATCCCCTCGACGATGACCACGGCATCGTCTGGGACGTGCTCGTCCCTCGGGGCGACCTCCGCATCGGTGCGGTGGTCGAAGAACCTCCGCCGGATCCGTCGGTCGCCACCCGGCGCCAGCGGGTCCAGGACGTACCGGGTCAGCGCCACGAGGTCGTAGGAGTCCTGGAGGAAGCCCTCGGGTGAATGCCGACCGAGGCGGTACCTCACGGCTCGGGGTGCCAGGTAGTCGTCCTCGTGCACGACGAGCGCCGGTCGTCCGGCGTCCTGGAGCGCTGCCGCGAGCCCGGCCGCGAAGGTCGTCTTGCCCGATCCGTCCACGCCGTCGACCGCGATGAGCGCAGGACCTGGAAGCGCACGGACCACGTCGACGAGCCGGTCCCAGCGAGGGTCGAGGTTCGGGGTCACGTCCGGATGATGCCAGCGGCTGCTGCCCGCCAGGCAGCACGGCCCATGACGAGTCTCAGGCGAGACCCGCGGCGAGCACGGCGGTGACGTCCTCGTCCTCGAAGTCGTAACCGGCCCGCTCGAGGGCGGCGGGGCGGGCGTTGACCGAGCCGAGGAGCTCGGGGGCCATCCGACCGGCCGCGACCTTGAGCACCGCGGCAGGGGCGACGAAGAAGGCGGGGCGGTGGACGGCGTCGGCGAGGGCGCGGGTGAACTCCGCGTTGGTCGGGGTCCGGGGGGAGCACAGGTTGAAGGCGCCGGAGACGTCGCCGGAGCCGGCGAGGAAAGCCACGGAGGCCACCCAGTCGCGCAGCGAGATCATCGGGAAGTACTGCTCGCCCGAGCCGAGCCGCGCGCCGAGGCCGAGCTTGAAGAGGTGGCGCAGCTCGCGCAGCGGCGAGGACCGACGGTCCATGACCGGCGCAGTACGCAGGATGCAGACCCGGGCGCCCGCCTGCTCGGCCGGAGACGTGGCCGACTGCCACTCACGGGCGACCTGGGTGAGCATGGCGTCCCCGCGGGAGTCGGACGCCTCGGTCAGCTCGTCGGCGCCGTGGTCGCCGTAGTACGAGATGCCGTTGCCCGCGAGGAACGCCGGCGGGCGGGGAGCGGCCGCGATGGCCCCGGCCAGCGTCCGGGTGGTGGTGACCCGGCTGGACAGGACGGCCTCGGCGCGCGCCTTGGAGTGGGGGTTGCCGGCGATGTTGACGCCGGCGAGGTTGACGACTGCGTCGGCGCGATCGATCACCCCCTGGTCGAGCTCGCCGGCGTACGGGTCCCAGCGTGACTCCAGCGAGGACTGTGCCGGCCGGCGGACGAGGTGGACCACCTCGTGACCCTGTGCTCGCAGGTGATGGGTCAGATGGGTACCCAGGAAACCGGACGCACCGGCGATCACCGCTCGCATGTCCCTACCCAACCATGGCGTCCAAGGGCGCCCGGGCCACCGCTGGGCGTCTCCCTGCGGGGGACTGAATGCCCCACGTCGGCCGGCCACGTCGGCCGGCCACGTCAGCCGGCCAGGTGCCGCCAGCTGCTCGACAGCTCGGGCCACGGGCCCTCGTCGACGACCCGTCCGTCGACGAGCACCACGACCCGGTCGGCCTGCGCCAGGGCGGCGGCCTTGCTGGTCGCGCCCACCACGGTCGCGCCCCCGGCGCGCAGCGACGCCCACAGCTCGACCTCGGTGGCGGCGTCGAGCGCGGAGGAGACGTCGTCGGCGAGCAGCAGGTCGGCCCCGCAGGCGAGCGCTCGGGCCAGCGCAAGACGCTGCACCTGCCCGCCGGACAGCCGCACCCCTCGGTGGCCGACCAGTGCGTCGGCGCCGCCGGCCTCGTCGACGTCGCGTCCGAGGCGGGCCGTGGCGAGCGCCGGGTCGACGTCACGGTCGTCGTGGTCGAGGGCGACGTTGCCGGTGAACGAGCCGGACAGCACGCGCGGCACCTGGGCGACGTGGGAGACACGGGCCGGCCGCAGCTGGGCCTGTGGGTCGTGGATGGGGTCGCCGTTCCACCGGACCTCACCGGTGCTGCTCGACCAGCCCGGCGAGCGCGCAGAGCAGGCTGGACTTGCCCGAGCCGACCTGGCCGAGCAGCAGCACCAGCTCGCCGGCACGGACGCTCGAGGTCGACGTCCTGGACCCCGAGCGTGCCGTCGTCGTGGACCGCGCTGAACCCGCGCAACGCCGAGCGTCGCGCAGCGGGTCGCGCTGGGGCAGCCGCCGGCGTCGGGCGCCGTGCCGCCGACCAGGTCGACGCCGGGCGGCAGGTCCATCAGGTCGCCGCCGCCGGCGAGCTCGCTGGTCGCCTTCATCCACGCGCGCATGCCGGGTGCCTCGGTCACGACCGAGCCGGCGACCCGGCCGAACCAGTCGAACCCGCTGACGGCGTTGGCGACGAGCAGGGCGGTCGCGAGCTCCCACTGGCCGGTGAGCAGGCCGACCCAGGCGGCGACGACGCCGAGCTGGACCATGACGACGGGCACGCCGTCGAGCAGGGCCTGGACCCGGTGCTCACGGACGGCCGCGTCCACCCGTCCCGCCGTCGACCTCGACGCAGGTGCTGGTGCACCGGCGGGGTGGCGGCGGCGAGCTTGACGGTGCGCACCGACTCGAGCGCGGACACGAGCGACTGCCCGAAGCCGGGCCCGGGCCGTCGACGCGGCAGCGGCCGAGCGACCGGCCACCCGCCGACCCAGCGTGGAGGCGAGCGCCGAGGCGACCATGACGGCGCAGCAGCACCGCGCCCGCGACCCAGGTGCCGGGCGATGAGCGCGGTCATCGCGGCGATGACGAGACCGTTGACGAAGTCGACCCAGCGGTCGGTGTAGCGCGCGAGCCGGTCGGCGTCCATCGTGCGGGCGACGACCTCGCCGGGCGGCGTGCGGAGCAGCCGGCGCTGGGAGGTCTGGCCGTGCAGCACGGCCGGCGCGCACGCGCAGCCGCACCTCGACCCACCAGTGGGGGTAGGTGCGGAACGCCTGCGACAGCAGGAACGGGCCGATCGAGCAGCGAGGCCACGAGCGCCACGAGCCCAGCCCGGGACCTGCGCCGGCCTGGAGGTCGGTGACGATGTAGTCCCCAGACCCAGCCGGTCACGGCGCCGAAGGCACCGGTCAGGCGAGAGGAGGAAGAGGAACGCGCCCAGCAGGCCCCACTGCGGCTGGATGCTGACGGCGTGGACGCACCTGGCGCGGCGAGGCTCGGGGTGGGCGCGAGCTCCGGGCGGCGGCGGGGGAGTCGTGCTGCGGCGCACCGAGCCGATCGGCGAGTCGTCGTGGTGGTGCTCCTCGACGACGGACTCGTGGGCGGCGGCCTCGAGCAGCTCGCGGAACGGTCCCTCGCCGCGGCGAGTCGACTCGCGTGGACCCTGCTGGACGACGCGCCCCGACTCCAGCACGGCGACCTGCTCGGCGCGCTCGGTGGTCGAGAGCCGGTGGGCGACCAGGATGCCGGTGCGCCCGGAGATCAGCCGGTCGGCAGCTCGCACCACGCGCGCCTCGGTGACCGGGTCCATCCGGGCGGTGGCCTCGTCGAGCACCACGACGCTCACGTCGCGCACCAGCAGCCGGGCGAAGGCGACCAGCTGCTCCTCGCCCGCCGACAGGCTGGTGCCGCCCGGGTCCGAGGACGGTGTCGAGCCCGTCGGGCAGGCCCGCGACCCAGTCGGTAAGGCCCAGCTCGGCAACCGCCGCCTCGACCCGCAGCGCGGGGCAGTCGTCGAAGAGGGTGATGTTGTCGGCCAGGGTGCCGGCGAGCACCTCGGTGCGCTGGGTGACCACGCCCACGGCCGAGCGCAGCTGCTGCAGGTCGAGGTCGAGGACGTCGACGCCGCCGAGCAACACCGTGCCGCGCGCGGGCTCCGACCGCCCGCGACAGCAGCGAGGCGAGCGTCGACTTGCCCGAGCCCGTGCGACCCACGAGCGCGCAGGTGTGGCCCGGCCGGCACCAGGAGGTCGACGTCGCGCAGCGCGAAGGTGCCGGCGCCGTAGGAGAAGTCGAGGTCGCGGAACTCGACGTCGAGCGGGCCGCCTCGGGCAGCGGCAGGCCGCCCGTCGGCTCGGCGCGCGCCGCCAGCATGCCGCGCAGCCGCAGCACCGCGCCGAAGCCCTCCTGGAGGTCGGGCAGGTGCCGGGCGAGCATGTCGACTGCCGCCGACGAACTGGTGGTCACGAGGAACAGCGTCACCAGTGCGCGCGGTCGACAGGTCGCCACGCGGGACCAGCGCGATGCCCACGACGCCGGCTGCCGGCGAGGACGCCGGCAGGAGCCCGCCGCTGCGGCGGGTGATGCGGGCCTCGACCGCCAGCACGGCATCGAGCGCCCGGTGGACGGTCGCGGCGACCCGGGCGTTGCGGCGCAGGACGTAGGCCTGGCCCAGGCTCGTGCGCAGGTCGTCGCGGGCGGCGACGCCCTCCTCGGTGGAGGCGGCGTGATCGGTCCACGCGGCCTCCTCGATCACCTTGCGCTGCGAGACGTGCGGCAGCAGCCGGCGTACGGCGAGGAAGGCGGCGACCGCGGTGAGCGGGAAGAGGAACGACGCCGGCCACCACGTCAGGATGCGACGACCCACAGCGGCCCGGACGCCAGCAGCGTGCGGGCGGCCTCCACACGCCCCAGCGCATCAGCTGGCCGACCTCCCACGTGTCGTCGTCGATGCGGTCGAGCACCTCGCCGACGGCCTGCTCGGAGAGGTCCTCGAAGCGGCTGCGCCATCGCCGCGTCGAGCAGGTCGGAGCGCAACCGGCCCTCGGCGCGGTCGACCACGCCGCCCAGATCGTCTTGGCGACGGTGTCGACCAGGGCGCCGCCGACGACGCACAGCGCCAGCGCACCAGCAGCCGCTCGGTCGGGCTGCTCGGCGAGCCGCCCGGCCACCACCGAGCCCGACGCCGTGGCGATGGCGCCGACCAGCGACATCGAGAAGCACAGCATAGGTCAGCGGGCGGCGTACGCGACGCCAGTCGACGGGCCTGCGGCGTGCGCCGGGTCGGCCGACATGGCCGGTCGCGTCGGTGGGTGCGGGAGGTGTCCAAATGCTCACGGTGTCACCACCTAGGTGTCGGGACCGACAAGCGCGCCTGTGTTTTCCAGCGGTGTGCCGCGGCGATGTGGAACGCGACGACGCCCCGCCCGCAGATGGGGACGGGGCGTCGTGGTGACGCCGTGGGCGGGTCCGGCTCAGACCTCGAACTGGCCCGACTCGAGGCGCTTCTTGACGTCCTGCAGGAACCGACCGGCGTCGGCGCCGTCGACCAGGCGGTGGTCGTAGGTCAGCGCCAGGTAGACCATGTGGCGCACCGCGATCGTCTCGCCGAGGTTGGGGTCGTCGATCACGACGGGACGCTTGACCACGGCGCCGGGGCCGAGGATCGCCACCTGCGGCTTGTTGATGATCGGGGTGTCGAAGAGCGCCCCGAAGCTGCCCAGGTTGGTGATCGTGAAGGTGCCGCCCGACAGCTCGTCGGGCGCCGATCTTGTTGGTGCGGGTGCGCTCGGCCACGTCGGCGATCTTCTTGGCGATCCCGGCGATGGACAGGTCGCCGGCGTCCTTGACGACCGGCGTCAGCAGGCCCTTCTCGGTGTCCACGGCGAACGCGATGTTCTCGCGGTCGTAGTAGGTCACCTCGCCCTTCTCGGTGTCGATCGCGGCGTTGAGCTTGGGGTGCTGCTTGAGCGCGTCGATCGCCGCCTTGGCGAAGAACGGCAGGTAGGTCAGCTTCACGCCCTCGCGGGCCAGGAAGTCGGCCTTCGCCGCGCTCGCGCAGGCGGGCGATCGATGGTCACGTCGACCTCCATCACCTGGGTGAGCTGGGCCGACGTCGTGCAGCGACTCGACCATCCGCGTCGGCGATGATCTTGCGCAGCCGCGAGAGCTTCTCGGTGGTCCCGCGCAGCGGCGACGGGTGCTGGACCCGGCGGACCCGCCGGAGCCGACGCGGCGGGCGCGGCGGCCGCGGGCGCGGCCGGGCGCGGGTGCGGCCGGCTGCTGCGGCCGCGCTCCTTCGCAGCGGCGGCGGCGTCGAGGACGTCCTGCTTGCGGATGCGGCCCCCGACGCCGGTGCCGCTGCATCGAGCCAGGTCCACGTCGTGCTGGGCGGCCATCTTGCGCACCAGCGGAGTGACGTACGCGCTCTGGTCGCGGCCGCGCGCGCGCTCCGAGCCTGCGCGGCGGGAGCCGCTCGGTGGCCTCGGTCGCCCGGCTGGCCTCGGTGCCGGCTCGGACTGGGTCTCGGGCGCTCGGCTTCTCCTCGGCGCGGGGAGTCCTGCTTGTCGGCCTCGGGGGTCTCGTCGCCGGGCGGGCAGCTCGCCCTCTCCTCGGCGACCTCCTCCTCCTGCTCGGCCTTCTTCTCGGCCTCCTCCTCGTCCTTCGGCTGGGCCTCGGGCTCGGCGCAGCTCGGCGGAGTCACCGGCGGCGGCGCCCTGACGCCGATGGTGGCGAGCTCGGCGCCGACCTCGACGGTCTCGTCCTCCTCGACCTTGATCTCCAGCAGCGTGCCCGCGACCGGCGAGGGGATCTCGGTGTCGACCTTGTCGGTGGAGACCTCGAGCAGCGGCTCGTCGACCGCCACCTCGTCGCCGACCTGCTTGAGCCAGCGGGTGACGGTGCCCTCGGTGACGGACTCGCCCAGCGCAGGGAGGGTGACCGACGTGCCGGAGCCACCGCCGGACGAGCCGCCGAGCCGGCCGAGTCGCCGGATCTCGGCGCCGCTGGGGCTTGTCCTCGGCGGCGGGGGCGTCGGCCTTGTCGGACTCGGGGGTCTCGTCGCCCGGCGGGCAGCTCGCCGCTCTCCTCGACGATCTCCTCCTCCTGCTCGGCCTTCTTCTCGGACTCCTGCTCGTCCTTCGGCTCGGCCTCGGGCTCGGCCGAGTCGTCGGCGTCCCCGGCGGACTCGCCCTCCTCACCGACCACGGCCAGCACGGCACCGACCTCGACGGTGTCGTCCTCCTCCGCCTTGATCTCGAGCAGGGTCCCGGCGACCGGGGAGGGGATCTCGGTGTCGACCTTGTCGGTGGAGACCTCGAGCAGCGGCTCGTCGACCGCGACCGTGTCACCGACCTGCTTGAGCCAGCGGGTGACGGTGCCTTCGGTGACGGACTCGCCGAGGGCGGGGAGGGTGACTTCGGAGGCCATGGGATTCCTTCGCTCGCTGTGACGTGGGTTGGAGTGGGGGGTCGTGCCGGGTCAGGAGTGGGCGTGCAGCGCCTTGCCGGCGAGGGCCAGGTGGGCCTCGCCGAGCGCTTCGTTCTGGGTGGGGTGGGCGTGGACCAGGGGTGCCACGTCGTCGGCGTGCGCCTCCCAGTTGTAGATCAGCTGGGCCTCGCCGATGAGCTCGCCCACGCGGTCGCCGACCAGGTGGATGCCCAGGACCGGGCCGTCGGTGCGGCTGACGAGCTTGACGAAGCCCTGGGTCCCGAGGATCTGGCTCTTGCCGTTGCCGCCGAGGTCGTAGACCACGGTGGTGACGTCGTCGCCGTACCGCTCGCGCGCGGTGGCCTCGTCGAGGCCCACGGAGGCGATCTCGGGGTGCGAGTAGGTCACCCGCGGGATGCCCGCCTCGTCGATGGGCCGCGGGTCGAGGCCGGCGATCTCCTCGGCGACGAAGATCCCCTGCTGGAAGCCGCGGTGGGCCAGCTGCAGGCCCGGGACGATGTCGCCGACGGCGTACACGCCCTCGAGGTTGGTGCGGCAGCGCTCGTCGGCGAGCACGAAGCCGCGCTCCATGGCGACGCCCTGCTCCTCGTAGCCGAGGCCGGCGGTGGACGGGCCACGGCCGACGGCGACCAGCAGCAGGTCGGCCTCGATGACGTCGCCACCCTCGACGGTCACGGCCACCCCGGTGTCGGTGGGCTTGACGCTCTGGAACGGCGTGGCGGTGCGGAAGTCGATCTTGCGCTTGCGGAAGGCACGCTCGAGGGCCTTGGACGACGCCTCGTCCTCGGCCGCGACCAGCCGCGGCAGCGCCTCGACGATGGTGACCTTGGAGCCGAAGCTCGCCCAGACGCTCGCGAACTCACAGCCGATGACGCCGCCACCGAGCACGATGACCGACTCGGGCACCCGGTCCAGGCGCAGGGCGTGCTCGGAGGTGAGCACCTGCTCGCCGTCGACCTCGAGGCCCGGGAGCGACCTGGAGTAGGAGCCGGAGGCCAGGACGACGTGCCTGCCGGTGTAGGCGGTGTCGCCGACGGTGACGGTCCGGGGCCCGGTGAGGCGGCCCTCGCCCTCGATCACGGTGATGCCGCGCGACTTGATGAGCCCGGCGAGGCCCTTGAAGAGCCGCCCGACCACCTTGTCCTTGTAGGCGTTGACCGCCGGCATGTCGATGCCGTCGAGGGTGGCGTTCACGCCGAACTGCGCGGCGTCACGAGCCGAGTCGGCGACCTCCGCGGCATGCAGCAGGGCCTTGGTCGGGATGCAACCGACGTGGAGACAGGTGCCCCCGAGGTTGCCCTTCTCGACCAGTCCCGACCGTCATCCCGAGCTGGGCCGCACGGAGCGCGCAGGCGTAACCGCCCGAGCCTGCCCCGAGGATGAGTACGTCGAACTCGCCCTCCGCCACCTGATGCCCTCCGCTCTCTCGACCGGATCGAACCGGGCCCCATCCTTGCACTCTTCGTGAGCCTGTCCACACCGGGTCACTTCGGGCGCGGCGGGCAGTATGTCCCCATGGGACTCTTCGACCGACTCCGTCGCTCCGGCCGCACGCGGCGACCCGCCAAGGATGCGTCGAGGACTGGTTCGACCAGCGTCCGCGCCGCCGACGGGCTCGACGTCGCGCACCTCGCCGACTTCGTCAGCACCCACCGCGGGGTCGAGGGTTTCGTCGAGCCGCGCACGGCGGTCAGCGACGTGACGCTGCTCCTCGTCGCCCACGACGGGGAGTGGACGCGCCGCCGGGTGCCGAGCGTGAAGTGGGCGCACGACTTCGCCAACAAGCACCAGGTGCCGTCGTACGACGCCGCGGTCGTCGGCATCCCGCAGCGGATGCGCGACTACAACCGGCGCAAGAAGGCCGGGGGTCTCTGACAGGTCGACCGACGCGTCGAGACCCGGTGCCCGCGCAGATGGCTAGCGAGCCGCCAGGCTGCGGGCGTACGCGACCAGCGTCGTGACGCCGAAGCCGGTGGCGCCCGACGGCACGTGGCCGTAGGGGCCGCCGCCGTTGATCTCGTTGCCGGCGATGTCCAGGTGCGCCCAGGGGAGGCCCCCGGTGAACTCGCGCAGGAACGCCGACGCGTAGAGCCCGCCGCCCCAGCGGACCCAGTCGTGCTGGAGCAGGTCGGCGACCTTGGAGGTGGTGACCCGCTCCTTCATCTCCTCGGGGATCGGCATCGGCCAGTGCTGCTCGCCGGCGACCTCGCCCGCGTCCAGGACCGCCTGCACCGGGTCGCCGGTGCCCAGGACGGCGCCGACCGTGTCGCCGAGCGCGACCTGCAGGTGCGCCGGTGAGGGTGGCGATGTCGACGACGACGTCGGGCTCCGGTCTCGCCGGCCATCGCAGCGCGTCGCCGAGCAGCATCCGTCCCTCGGCGTCGGTGTTGGCGATCTCGACGGTGGTGCCGCTGTGCATCGTGACGACGTCACCGGGGCGCGTCGAGGTGGCCGGAGACCATGTTCTCGGCCATCGGCGCGAAGGTGGTGACCTTGACCGGCAGACCGAGGCGCGCGATCGCGAGGTCGCGGCGATCGACGGTGGCGGCGCCGGCCATGTCGCCCTTCATCCTGACCATGCTCGTCGCCGGCTTGATGGTGAGGCCGCCGGAGTCGAAGGTGACGCCCTTGCCGACCAGGGCGAGGTGGCGCTCGGCGCCCTTGGGCGCGTAGGTCAGGCTTGGACCATCCGCGGCTTGGCGTCCGAGCTGTTGCCGACGGCGAGGATGCCACCGCAGCCGATCTCGACCAGCTGGTGCTCGTCGAGGACCTCGAGGGTGACCTTGGGCGCGCCGCGGCCCTTGGTGAGCTCGCGTGGGCCTCGGTGACGGCGTCCGCGAAGGCGGGCGGGGTGAGGCGTCCGGGCGGCTCGTTGACCCAGTCGCGGCACAGTAGCACGGCGCTCGACGACGACCTGCGCCTCCTCGAAGGCGGCGACGACCTCCGCCCGGCGGGCGATCGGGGCTCAGCACGACGACCTCGCTGGCTGCCGCGTCCTCGGCGTCGCCGGACTTGTGGCGGTGAACGTGTAGCCACCCGAGCGGTGGCCCTCGGTGGCGGCGGCGACCAGCTCGGGGGTCCCGGCTCGGCAGGGCCAGCGCGACCGACGCGGCGTTGGGGACGCTGCGGGCGGCGACGCCGGCGGCGCGGCGTACGGCGATCGGGGTGACGGCACCGTCGGCGTCGGCCGGACCGAGGCCCACGAAGCACCAGGAGCGGCGCCTTGACCTCGCCGCGGGTCGGCGACCTTGACGCCTCGCCGGCCTTCCCGGTGACGCCCATCGTCGACAGCAGCGGCGCGCAGCCTGCGGCCGTAGGCCGCGGTGACGTCGGCCGCCTCGTCGCACAGGACCGGGGCCCTGTCGGTGGCGACGACTCCCACGACGACGGCGTCGGCACGGGTCTTGGCGGGGCTGGCGTTGCGGAGCGAGTACGTGGTCACCCGGGCATGCTAGGGGAGGCGTCCGACGCCTCGCGCTGCGGTAGGTTTCGCGGCATGGCCGCGATGCTGGAGCAGTCGCCCCTCCACGACCGTCACGTGGCCCTGGGCGCGAAGCTCGCCGAGTTCGGCGGCTGGTCGATGCCCCTCGAGTACCCCACCGGCGTGGTCAAGGAGCACACCGCCGTCCGCGAGGCCGTCGGCATCTTCGACGTGAGCCACCTGGGCAAGGCGATGGTGACCGGGACCGGGCGCCGCGGAGTTCGTCAACGCGACGCTCTCCAACGACCTGCGCAAGATCGCGCCCGGCAAGGCGCAGTACACGCTGTGCTCGACGCCGAGACGGGCGGGATCGTCGACGACCTCATCGCCTACTACCACGACGACGAGCACGTCCTGCTCGTCCCCAACGCCGCCAACACCGCCGAGGTCGTACGCCGCCTGCGCGAGGCGCGCACCCGAGGGCGTCAACGTCGCCGACCACCACCGCGACTACGCCGTGCTGGCCGTGCAGGGACCGAGGTCCGACGAGGTGCTCGAGGCGATCGGACTGCCCGACCGGGCACGACTACATGAGCTTCGTCGAGGCGCCCTTCGAGGGCCCGGCGTCGTCGTCTGCCGCACCGGCTACACCGGCGAGCGGGGCTACGAGCTGATCGTCGCCAACGAGGGCGCCCGCGGGCTGTGGGACGCGATCCTCGCGGCCGGCGCCGAGCACGGCATCCTCGCGTGCGGCCTGGGTGCCCGCGACACGCTGCGCACCGAGATGGGCTATCCGCTGCACGGCCAGGACATCAGCCTCGACGTCACGCCGGTGCAGGCCGGCCTGGGCTGGGCGGTCGGCTGGAAGAAGGACGCCTTCTGGGGCAAGGACGCGCTCGTCGCCGAGAAGGAGGCCGGCCCGAAGCGCCGGCTGCGTGGCCTCGTGGCCGTCGGGCGCGGCATCCCGCGCCCCGGCATGGGCGTGACCCTGACCCAGGACGTGCCGCTGGCCGACATCACCTCCGGCACCTTCTCGCCGACCCTCAAGAAGGGGATCGGCCTCGCGCTCATCCCCACCATGGTCGCGGAGGACGCGCAGGTCGGCGTCGACGTGCGCGGTCGCCGCGAGATCTTCCAGCTCACCAAGCCACCCTTCGTCGACACCTCCGTGAGGGAGTCCTGATGCTGCCCGGCCAGCCCCCGACCTTCCGCCAGCCCAGTGCGTCCGAGCGCCCGTGGTGGTGGCGCCTCGAGGACGCCTCCGGCACCGCGGTGGAGGCGCCCGAGTACGACGGCCAGCGCTTCGGCTCGCAGGCCGACGCCGAGTCGTGGGTGGGTGAGGTCTACGCCGAGCTGGCCGAGGCCGGTGTCGACGCGGTGACCCTCTTCGAGCACGAGCGGCAGGTCTACGGACCCATGTCGCTCCACGCCTGAGCCCGGGCTGATGGCCGAGGCCCTCTGGTACGACGTCGCCGCGGCGTACGACCGCTCCTTCGCCACCCTGTGCACCGGCACGACCGAGGTGCTGCTCGCCCACGTGCCGCCCGGCTCGCGGGTGCTCGACGTGGGGTGCGGCTCGGGCCACGTCGCCGAGTCCCTGGTGCGTGCCGGGCACGTCGTGCACGCGGTCGACCCCGATCCGGAGATGGTCGCGCTGGCGACCTCGCGGTCCGCGGCCGACGTACGCCCCGGCGCCCTGCCCGACCTGCCGTACGACGCCGCCTCCTTCGACGCGGTCGTCGCCAACTTCGTCCTCAACCACGTGGACGACCCGCGTGCCGCCGCTCGGGGCCTGGCCGCGGTGACCCGTCCCGGGGGTCATGTCGTGGCCACCGTCTGGCCTGCGTACGTGCCGCCGCAGGCCACGCTGTGGAACGCCCTGCTCGACGCGTCCGGAGCGGTACGGCCCGAGGTGCCGCGGCTGACGCCGGAGCTCGACTTCGAGCGCTCCCCGGAAGGACTCGGCGCCCTGCTCGCGGAGGCCGGTCTCGAGGTCGTCGGGGTGGACACCACCGAGTGGGAGTGGCGTGTGCGGGCCGACGACCTCTGGGCCGGCGTGACGAGCGTGGGCAACTTCGGGGTGGCCTGGCGCGCGCAGTCGGACGCGGTGCGGGATCGGATGCGCGAGGGCTTCGACGAGGCTGCCGCCCCGTGGAGCGACGGCGACGTGCTGGTCCTCCCCGTGCGGGCCGCGATCGCGCACGCCACCGCGTGACCATGACCGACTGACCCATCCGGCGCGGGCTCCGCGCCGAACCCGTGCCGGAGGTGAGGATGCCTGCTCACGACGGACACGAGGACGGACACCGGGCGTTCGTCGCGGCTCGTCGCGACCTGCTGGTGGCCGAGCGGGGCGGCGGTCCTGTGGTCGAGGCCGCGGTGGACCGGGCCCTGGCGCGCCTCCGGCGCGGCTGGCGCCGGCTGGAGCGCGAGGACGACGTCGAGGCCCGGGTCCGGGAGCAGGTGGACCTCGAGCTGGACCGTCCCCGCCGCCGACGCATCGCCTGGCGTGCGGCCGGGGTGCTCCTCCTGGTGGTGCTGGCCGGTGTCCTGTGGTCGCTGCGGCCACAGCCGCCGGCCGTCGCCGAGGGGCCCAACCCGCTGCCCGTGCCCTGGTACGACGGCACCGAGCTGCACCTCGCCGAGGTGGCGGTGACGTTGCCGGAGATCGGCACGTTCGTGGCCGACGGTGACGGGGTGCTCGTCCAGCGGGACGGCGAGGTGCAGCGAGTGGACGCCGACGGCGACGTGTCGGCGTACACCGGACCGGTCGACCTCGACCCCGAGACGGACGTGCCGCCGCCCGACGTCAACCCCGCCGACCGCGTGCTGCAGTCGGTCGCGGCTCCGGGCGGGATGACGCTGCACCTCGTCGAGATCAACAGCAGCAACCCCGACGCCGGCACCTACGTGCGGCTGTCCGAGACCGGGAAGCGGGTCTTCCTGATCTGCCTGGACGGCGGGTGCGTGACCCGGCTGGTCGAGTCGGGCGCGCGGCTGCGCTGAGGACGCCGCTAGCGTGGCACCATGCGCTCCTTCCGCCAGGTCGACGTCTTCTCCCACGAGCCGATGCGGGGCAACCCGGTCGCCGTCGTGCACGACGCGGACGGCCTCACCGACGCGCAGATGCGGGCCTTCGCGCACTGGACCAACCTGAGCGAGACGACGTTCGTGCTCACGCCCACCGACCCGGGCGCCGACTACCGGGTGCGGATCTTCACCCCGGACGCCGAGCTGCCGTTCGCCGGTCACCCGACCCTCGGCACGGCGCACGCGTGGCTGGAGGCCGGGGGAGTGCCGGCCACAGACGGGGTCGTGGTGCAGCAGTGCGGAGCCGGTCTCGTGACCGTACGCCGCGGCGACCGGCTCGCCTTCGAGGCGCCGCCCCTCGTGCGCAGCGGACCGGTGTCGGAGGAGGACCTGGACCGGATCGTGCACGCCCTGCGGATCGACCGCGACCGGGTGCTCGACAGCGCCTGGATCGACAACGGCCCCGGCTGGGTGGGGGTCCTGCTGGCCTCCGCGGACGAGGTGCTGGCCCTCGAGCCGGCGTGGACCGAGTTCGCCGGGATGGACATCGGTGTCGTCGGTCCCCGCGCCGGGGGTGAGACGGCCTGCGAGGTGCGCGCGTTCTGCCCCGGGCTGGGGGTGACCGAGGACCCGGTCACCGGGTCGCTCAACGCCGGGATCGGCCAGTGGCTGGCCGGCGGGGTGCTGCCCGTGTCGTACGTCGCCGCGCAGGGCACGGCGATCGGGCGGGCCGGCCGGGTGCACGTGTCGCGGGTGGACGAGGCCGTCTGGGTCGGTGGGGACACCGTCTCCCGCATCGTGGGCGTGGTCGACCTCGGCGACTAGCCTGTCGTCATGCGGCCCTACCTCGACCTGCTCCAGCGCCTGCTCGACGACGGGGTGGCGAAGGACGACCGCACGGGCACCGGCACCCTGTCGGTCTTCGGCCACCAGACGCGCTACGACCTGCGCGAGGGCTTCCCGCTGGTGACGACGAAGAAGGTGCACACGCGCAGCGTCTTCGGTGAGCTGCTGTGGTTCCTGCGCGGTGACACCAACGTGAAGTGGCTGCACGACCGCGGCATCTCGATCTGGGACGAGTGGGCCGACGCCGACGGCGACCTGGGCCCGATCTACGGCCACCAGTGGCGCTCGTGGCCCACGCCCGACGGCCGGCACGTCGACCAGGTGGCGCAGGTCATCGAGCAGATCCGCACCAACCCGGACAGCCGTCGCCACATCATCAGCGCCTGGAACGTCGCCGACGTGCCCGACATGGCCCTGCCGCCGTGCCACACGCTCATCCAGTTCTACGTCGCCCCGTCGGACTCCGGGCCGGGCCGGTTGTCGTGCCAGCTCTACCAGCGCAGCGGCGACGTCTTCCTGGGCGTGCCGTTCAACATCGCGTCGTACGCCCTGCTCACCCACATGGTCGCCCAGGTGACCGGCCTGGAGGTCGGGGACTTCGTGCACACGATCGGCGACGCGCACCTCTACTCCAACCACCTCGAGCAGGCTCGCCTCCAGCTCACGCGCGAGCCGCGACCGCTGCCCACGCTCACCCTGGACCCGTCGGTGACGACCATCGACGGCTTCGACCTCGAGCACATCACCCTCGAGGGCTACGACCCGCACCCCGCGATCAAGGCGCCCGTTGCCGTCTGAGTCGGTGGGGCCGTCCGAGGTCGTCTCCGACGAGCGCGTCGTGATGGTCGCGGCGTACGGCGCCAATCGGGTCATCGGCGCCGACGGCGAGATCCCGTGGCGGATCCCCGAGGACTTCGCGCACTTCAAGGACGTCACGCTCGGCCACACCCTGCTGATGGGGCGCGCGACCTGGGACTCGATCGGCCGGCCGCTGCCGGGGCGCACGACCGTGGTCCTGACCCGCTCGCTCGACTGGGACCCCGGCTTCGAGGGCGTGCACGTCGCCCACTCGCTCGTCGACGCCCTGGCTCTGTGCGCCACGTTGCCGGGGGACACCGTGATCGCGGGCGGGACGCAGGTCTACGAGGCCGCGATGGAGCACGCCACCCACCAGGTGCTCACCGAGGTGCACCGCTCGCCGGCCGGTGACGCCACCTACCCGGCCTTCTCCCCGGTTGAGTGGCGCGAGGTACGCCGCGTCGCACGCCCCGACCTCGGGCTCGACTGGGTCTGGTGGGAGCGCTACGCCTTCGGTGGGAGCGACCGGGCGTAGGTCGAGCCCCGCTCGACCCAGGTGGCCAGGGTCGCGTCGTCGGCGAGCGTCTCGGTGGCGACCAGCAGCCAGCCGGTCATCGGACGGCCGCGCATCTCCATCGGCCGGACAGACTCGCCGTCGACCCACGTGTGCGACGTCGCCGGGTCGGCACGGACCATCAGGTCGCCGGTGCTGCTCGCCGCGACCGCCATGTGGCCGTCGACCATGAAGCCCAGCCCGCCGAACATCTTCCGCTCCGTCACCCCGGCCGTCCCGCCGAGCTCGTCGCGCACCCTGGCGGCGAGGGCTTCGTCGTAGGTCATGGGCTGAGTATGCGCGCGCCGTCCGGTGGTGTCGCGGTGCTCCTGCCCCCGATGCTCGAGGAGGCACCAGCAGCGGGTCCGGCTCCTCGGCGACGGATCGTTTGGACCGGGATCGACTTTCGGTGCTGTCTCCGCAACCGGGCCCGACCGCTCGACCGTTGTCTGGGGGGAGGTGCGTCGGCGCTGTCTCTGCACCACGCCGCGTCGTTTGCCGCTGGTGGAGGAGGCGCCCCGGCGCCGTCTCGAAGCCCGGGCCCGACCGCTCGACCGCTGGTCGGGCGGGCCGTCTGGCCTGTCTCGAAACCGCGCCCGGCGTGCCCGGGAGAAGTTGTCGAAAGTCGTGTCCACATGCCGGTCGGAACCGTCGATTCTGAGGCTGCGTTGTCGGTGGTCCCTGCTGGAATGGGGTCATGGCCAAGACCACCGCCGCACCAGCGTTGCCGGAGACCCCGGCTGCGCTGCTGCGTGCGGTGCGGGATCAGAAGAGGGCTGCCGATCGGGCCGACGTCGAGATGATGCGCCTCGGCGTGCACTGGGCCGACCTGCACCTCGCGGACCCGGAGTTCGCCGAGGCCTGCTTCACCTCGCCCAAGACGTTCGCCGGCGAGGGCTCGCCGATGATCGACGAGTTCTGCGTGCCGGAGTTCGCGACCATGCTGGGACGCACCAACGACAGTGCGGGCCGGTTCCTGACCGAGTGCGTCGAGGTCGCCTACCGCCTGCCCCAGCTGTGGGGTGCCGTCCAGGCGGGCCTGGTGGCGGGGTGGCGGGCGCGGCTGATCGCGGACACCACGATCGACCTGTCCCTGCAGGCCGCGTCCTATGTGGACGAGCAGGTGTTCTGGTGCGCCTCCAAGCTCACGCCGTCGGCGTTGGACCGGCTGGTGCAGGAGGCCCGGGTCCGGTTCATGCCCGAGGCCGTGGCCGACGCGCTGGAGAAGTCCGCGGACAAGCGGCACGTCACCTTCGACACCCAGCAGGCCTCCTACGACGGGACCATGGAGCTGACGGCGGGCCTGGAGATCCCAGACGCCCTGGCCCTGGCGGCGGCGGTGACGTCGGGTGCGGAGCACCTCGCCCGGCTCGGGTCCACCGACACGGTTGACGGCCGGCGGGCCACCGCGCTGGGGGACCTCGCCCGGCACCAGCTCACCATCGGTTTCGACGACGAAGAGTCCCAGGTGGCCGACGGTGCCGCCGACCCGGCCGGTTCCTCGCCGGTTGCGCAGGGTCCGCAGGGGTCTGTCTCGACATCCCCGGCGCCGGTGACCCAGGTGGTGCTCTACGCCCACCTGTCCGCCGACGCCATCACCCACCACGACCTGACGACCCGTCCCGACGAGGCGCTGTGTGCGCGGGTCGAGCAGGCCGGCCAGCGGCTGCTGTCGGTGGAGCAGGTCCGGGCCTGGTGCGGACGCCCGGACGTCCAGGTGGTGGTCAAGCAGGTCATCGACCTGCGTGAGCGCCTCGAGTGCCAAGGCTACAAGCCGACCGAGAAGATCCGTGAGCACGTGATCGTCCGGGACGGGACGTGTGTGTTCCCGTGGTGTGGTCGCAACGCCCGCCACTGCGACCTCGACCACATCGTCGCCTACGACCACGACCACCCCGAGGACGGCGGGCCCACCTCGACCGACAACCTTGCGGCGTTGTGTCGGCTGCATCACCGGTTGAAGACCCACGGGCGATGGCGCTACGAGATGACCGACCCGGGCGTCTACGTCTGGACCAGCCCGCTGGGACACACCTACCTGCGTGACCACACCGGGAGCACCGCGACCGGACGCGCCTGGCCCGACGACGGCGAGCGCCCGCACGGCCACAGCCTGATCGAGCTGCCCGACACCCGCACCCTCCGCGCCCACCTGCGCGCCCACCCACCCGACGAATGACCACCACGCCCCGCACCCCGCCCGAGCAGCACCCGGCGGGGCCACGGGCATGTCCAGCTGGTCGCACGACGACCTTGCGCCGACCCATCTGGGGGAGCACAGGCACGTCCGGGCCAGCCTGCCGGACGACGATGAGTCAGTGACCCGTCGGGGTGACACCCGCGGTCGCGCCCGCGGATCTGCCGGACGGGGGCGAGCCTGCGCGGGTCCCTCGAGAGGGTCGCTCGGAAGGAACACCAGAGATCACGTGGTGATCGCGGGGATCTGCCAGCCGATCGCGGGCCCCGCGACGGTCAGGAGTAGCGGTGACTCTTGGCCGCGTGCCCGGCTTCGCGCGTGCAGGTGCGACCGCTCATGTTGCGGTGGCCGCACAGGGCCGTCTCGGTCTCGCCGGTCGCCTCGGCCGGGGGAGCGGTGGGCGCGGCGGAGGGCTTCTTCGCGGCCGGCGGGGCCACGGGCGCTGCCTTCTTCGTCGGTCCGGCGTCGCCCTTGGCGGGGGCCGTGCGCTTGGCGTTGGCGGCGAACTTGGCCTCACGCATCGCGCGGAGGTTGTCCATCTTGCTCATCGGGAGATCACGCCACGACCCTAGGCGGCGGCGCCGACAACGGGGACGGGACACCCCCAGGGGGATCGTCGTGTTCGCCACACGGGCGTCGGGGGATGGGTACGGTGTCGCCATGACTCGGGGGTCTCGGACGTTGCTTGCTGCACTCGTCACCCAGGCGCTGGCCTGTCTGCTGCTCGTCGCGGTCGCCCCACCGGGCATCGCGGAAGGCGCGGCGGAGGGAGCCGGGCACCGAGAGGCGAGCACGCACCAGGGTTCGGGCGCACGGGCGGCGTACCGGCGCGTGGCGAAGCTGCCCGGCGGGGGCACGGAGGTCTTCGCCCGCAAGCGCTTCCTCACCGCCTACTACGGCACCGCCCACAGCTCCACGCTCGGCGTCCTCGGCGAGACCGACCCGGACAAGGCCTTCACGAAGATCACCCGCGCCGGCAAGCCCTTCCTCCGGCGCGGCGAGAGGCTGATGCCGGTCTACGAGCTCGTCGTGACCGTCGCCGACGGCGCCGACAACCCCCATGCCGCCGGGGACCACAGCCACGACATCCTGCACAGCTACGTGCAGTCCTACATCGACGCCGCCCACCGCAACGGTGCGCTGCTCCTGCTCGACCTCCAGCCCGGCCGGACGGACTTCCTCGAGACCGCCCAGCGGTGGGAGTGGGCGCTCCAGGACCCGTGGGTCGGCCTCGCGCTCGACCCGGAGTGGCGCGTCGGCCCCACGGACGTGCCCGGTCAGGTGATCGGCAGCGTCGGTGCCCGGGAGATCAACCGGACCGCCGGCTGGCTCTCCCGCCTGACCACGACGAACGGTCTGCCCGAGAAGCTCTTCGTGGTCCACCAGTTCACCCGCGGCATGGTGCCCGACATCGGCAAGGTCCGGGCCCGCCCCGGGCTCGCCATGGTCCAGCACGTCGACGGCTTCGGCAGCCCGGCCACCAAGCTCGCGACGTACGCAGACGTGGCCCGGCCGCGGAAGTTCACCATGGGCTTCAAGCTCTTCTACGACGAGGACCAGCCCCGGATGCGGGCCCGGCAGGTGCGCCGGCTGTCCGACGTCCGCTTCGTCTCCTTCCAGTAGCAGGGCCGGTCGATCCGAGTGCGCCACGCCTCCCTCTCCGCCGCACAACAGGCGTCGCTGGGGCGGCGCTTCCCTCGAGGACTCACACCTCTGGCAGACCTCAGCTGGGGTCTCGTCGACACCGTCGTCCTGCACGTGCACGACGGCGTCACGGACCTCGTCGTGAAGGCGGCCGGTCCGGGCAACCGTCACATCGGACGCGAGATCGAGGGCTACGAGACGTGCCCCGTGTGGACCGAGCACGGCCTCGGTCCCGAGCTGGTGCACGCCGACCGGGACGCCAACCTGCTGGTCGTCACGCACGTCCCCGGCCGTCTGGCGAGGGACACCCCGGCCGAGAGCGATCCGGCCGTGCACCGGCAGGCGGGAGCGGCGCTGGCGCTGTTCCACCAGCAGGGCGCGCGGCGTGACGAGGGGTTCGAGGCCGTCCAACGTGACCACACGCTGGCCCTCCTGGACCAGCCGCACCGGATCCCGCGGCCCCAGGTCGAGTGGCTGAGGCGCTGGCTGACGGCGTACGACGCCCCGGCCGTCGATCTCGTCCCGACCCACGGTGACTGGTCGCCACGCAACTGGCTGGTGGACTCCGGCGGTGTCCTGCGCGTCATCGACCTCGGCAGGTTCGACTGGCGCCCCGCGGCCAGCGACGTGTGCCGTCTCGCGGGACGGGAGTGGTCGGCACGACCGGCGCTCGCCGGCGAGTTCGCGCGGGGGTACGGCGCCGACCTGCGCGAGGACCCGGTGTGGCTCGCCCAGATGGTGCGCGAGGCAGTCGGTACCGCCACGTGGGCACTGGCCGTGGGTGACGAGCCGTTCGAGCGTCACGGACTCCGGCTGGTGTCGGACCTCCTCGAGGCGACCACGGCCTGACCGGCCCGACCGGCCTGACCGACCGACCGGCCTGACCGGCCCGACCGGCCTGACCGGCACGGCGCCCGCGCCGGTGGCGAGCGACGTGACGGCAGCACCTTCGCGGTAGCCTGACCCCATGACCTCCGCTGCACCGTTCGGGCGCCTGCTGACCGCGATGGCCACGGCGTTCACCGACGACGGCGAGGTCGACCTGGAGGGGACCGCGGCCATCGCGGTGCACCTCCTCGACCACGGCCACGACGGCGTCGTCGTCAGCGGCACGACGGGGGAGTCGCCGACCACGACGGTGGCCGAGGACGGGCGGATCCTGCAGGCGGTCAAGGACGCGGTCGGCGACCGCGGCACGGTCGTCGCCGGGGTCGGCACCAACGCCACCGCCCACTCGGTGGAGCTGGCCGAGCAGGCCGCCAAGATCGGCGCCGACGGCCTGCTCCTGGTGACGCCCTACTACAACAAGCCCAGCCAGGCCGGCGTGCTGCACCACTTCCGCAGCGTCGCGGAGGCCACCGACGTGCCGGTGATGCTCTACGACGTCCCGGGGCGCACCGGCCTGGCGATCGCGATGGAGACCTACGAGCGCGCCCTCGAGATCCCCACGGTCACCAGCGTCAAGGACGCCGTCGGCGACCTGGCCCGCACCGCGCGCCTCGTGCAGCTCGGCTACGCCGTCTACGGCGGCGACGACGCCAACACCCTGGGCATCCTGAGCAGCGGCGGCTGCGGCCTGGTCAGCGTCGTGGGCCACGCCGCCGGCGACGAGCTCAGGCTGATGATCGACTCGTTCCTGGCCGGCGACGTCGACGCGGCGCTGGCGACGTACACCCGGCTGCTGCCGGCCTTCGACGCCGTCATGGGCGTCCCCAACTACGGAGCAACAACCGCCAAGGCTGCGCTGCAGCTGCTCGGCGTGCTCGACAACCGCAACGTGCGCGGACCGCTCGTTGCGCTCGACGACGACGAGGTCGCGGCACTGCGTGCCGGGCTGGTCGCGTCCGAACTGATCTGAGGAGAACCTTGAGCCACCCCCATCCCGAGCTGTCCACCCCTGCCCCGCTGGCCAAGGGAGCGCTTCGCGTCATCCCGCTCGGCGGCCTCGGCGAGATCGGTCGCAACATGACCGTCTTCGAGTACGACGACCGGCTGCTGATCGTCGACTGCGGCGTCCTGTTCCCGGAGGACCACCACCCCGGCGTCGACCTGATCCTTCCCGACTTCGACTCCATCCGGGACCGCCTCGACGAGGTCGAGGCGCTGGTCCTGACCCACGGCCACGAGGACCACATCGGCGCCACGCCGTACCTCCTGCGCGAGCGCGGCGACATCCCGCTCGTCGGCTCCGAGCTCACCCTGGCCCTGCTGGGCTCCAAGCTGCGCGAGCACCGCCTCAAGGAGACCGTGCACCACGTGGTGAAGGAGGGCGAGACCATCACGTTCGGGCCGTTCGTGCTCGAGTTCGTCGCGGTCAACCACTCCATCCCCGACGCCCTCGCCGTGGTCATCCGCACCGGCGCCGGCGTCGTGCTCCACACCGGTGACTTCAAGATGGACCAGCTCCCGCTGGACGGCCGGATCACCGACCTCAACGAGTTCGCCCGCCTCGGCGACGAGGGCGTCGACCTCTTCATGACCGACTCGACCAACGCCGAGGTGCCCGGGTTCACCACCTCCGAGAAGGACATCGCGCCGATCCTGGACCGGGTGTTCCACAAGTCGACCCAGCGCATCATCGTGGCCTGCTTCGCCTCCCACGTGCACCGCGTCCAGCAGGTCGCTCGACGCCGCCGTGGCCAACAACCGCAAGGTCGCCTACGTCGGTCGCTCGATGGTGCGCAACATGGCCATCGCCCAGGACCTCGGCTACCTCACACGTGCCCGCCGGGCGTGCTGGTCGACGCCAAGGAGCTCGCCGACCTGCCGCCCGAGCGCCAGGTGCTGATCTCCACCGGCTCGCAGGGCGAGCCGCTGAGCTGCGCTGAGCCGCATCGCCCAGCGCAACCACGCACTTCGTGCACCTCGAGGAGGGCGACACCGTCGTCCTGGCCAGCTCGCTGATCCCCGGCAACGAGAACGCCGTCTACCGCGTCATCAACGGCCTGTCCCGCTGGGGCGCCAACGTCGTGCACAAGGGCAACGCCCTGGTCCACGTCAGCGGCCACGCCAGCGCCGGCGAGCTGCTCTACTGCTACAACATCGTCAAGCCGCGCAACGTGCTGCCGATCCACGGCGAGATCCGCCACATGCGCGCCAACGCCGACCTGGCCCGCGCCACCGGCGTCCCGCGCGAGCGGGTCGTGATGGCCGAGGACGGCGTGGTCGTCGACCTCGTCGACGGCGTCGCGACGATCGCCGGCAAGGTCGACTGCGGCTACGTGTTCGTCGACGGCACCACGATCGGCGACGTCTCGAGGCGTCCATGAAGGACCGCCGGATCCTCGGCGAGGAGGGCTTCCTGTCGGTCATCGTGGTCGTCGACTCGGTCACCGGCAAGGTGTCCTCCGGCCCGGAGATCCACGCCCGCGGCTTCGCCGAGGACGACTCGATCTTCGACGACATCAAGCCGCCGATCATCGACGCGATCGACAAGGCCGTGGCGGACGGGACGACCGACCCCTACCAGCTGCAGCAGACCGTCCGACGCGTCGTCGGACGCTGGGTCAACAAGGCCCACCGTCGTCGTCCGATGATCATCCCGGTCGTCATCGAGGCCTGAGAGTCGTCGATCGGGGGGCGGCGCGCAGGCGTCATGGTTGCCGGACGAGCCGGCATGCCGCGCACCCGGCCGCGCTCCAGCGGCTGGCCGAGCTGATCCGACGGGTCAACTCCTCCACCGACACCGCCGTGTCCTCGAGGAGATCGCCCACGGCGTCGTCGAGGTCCTCGGCTACGGCGTCGCGGCCATCGCCCGCCTCGAGGGCGACACGCTGGTGATGACCGCGGTCGCCGGACCGGACGACGTACGCCGCACAGATCCTGGGGCGCCGCACCCCGGCCGCGGAGATCCTCGACGAGTTCCGCCAGGCCGACCGCTGGGGCATCCTGCGCTTCGTCCCGCACGGCCGGATGTCCGCGGCGCGCCTGCAGTGCGGCGTGGATCCCCGACTTCCAGCCCGCCGACGACCCGATGGCGTGGCACCCGGAGGACGCGCTCTACGCACCGCTCTACTCCGCCGACCGGCAGCTCCTCGGCAACATGGCCGTCGACCTGCCGCCCGACAACCGGGTCCCCGCGCGGCACGAGCGAGAGCTGCTGGAGATGTTCGTCGTGCAGGCGGGCCTGGCGCTGTCCAACGCCCAGCAGCGCGAGCAGCTGGCCGACCAGGTGCGGCTGGGGGCGACCGTCAAGGAGGTGGCGCAGGCCGGCAGCCACCTGGGACTGGACACCATCCTCGAGGAGGCCTCCGAGGCGGTCGCAGCGCGGCCTGCGCGCCACCCAGGTGTGGATCCGGTGCTTCCCGGACGAGGACATGGCCAACGGGGTCGCCGCCGGCCATCCCCGGCCCAACCCGCCCGGCGCGGGGGCGGCCAGCCTGCGCGCCGACCTGGCCACCGTGTGGCCCAGCCCCGATCCGGTGCTCGTGCACCGGGACGACGAGACCTGCACCCGGCTGCCGTCGCAGCCTGCCCAGGCTCCAGGAGATGATGAGCTCGGTGGGCGCCGCCAGCGCGGCCATCGTGCCCATGGGCGTCGCGGGCTCGAGCTGCTCGGCTACATCGTCGTCGGCTTCCCCGGCACGCGAGGTCCGCTCCAGCCCGCCGAGGTCGACGCGGTCGCGGAGATCGCCCGCGAGCTCGGCCGCAGCGTGCACAGCGCGCGGCTGCTCGAGACCGAGCAGCGACTGGTGTCCGAGCTGCGCGAGCTCGACCGCTACAAGGGCGAGCTGATCGCCACCATCTGCCACGAGCTCAAGACGCCGCTCACCACGATCATCGGCCACGCCGAGCTGTTGGGGGAGCTGCACCGAGCATCGCTCGGTCGAGGCGATCGCCCGCAACGCCGAGCGGCTCAACCGGCTCGTCGCAGAACCTCCTGGACTACTCCCGGATGCAGGACCGCCGCGAGCTCGTGCGGGTGCGACATCGACCTCCTCGAGGTCTGCGCTCGGCCATGGACCTGCTCGCGCCACCCGCGCGGAGACGGGGCGGGTCACGGTCGAGATGGATGCCTGCCGCGAGCCGGTCGCCGTCAGCGGCGATCCCGAGGAGCTCGCCCGGGTCGTCGACAACATGGTCAACAACGCCGTCAAGTACACCCGCCCCGGCGGGACCGTGCGGGTCGAGGTGGAGTGCGAGCCGTCCTGGACGCGGGAGTCGGCGTCCACCGACACCGGGATGGGCATCTCCGAGGCCGACCAGGCGCACCTGTTCTCGGCGTTCCACCGCTCGAGCAACCCCGAGGCGCTGTCCATCCCCGGCACCGGACTGGGCCTGGCGATCTCGCGGCGCATCGTGGAGTCCCACGGCGGCGATCGTGGTCGACTCCGCGCTGGGCCAGGGCAGCACCTTCACGCTGGCGCTGCCACGCGTCCGTCCTCCGGCTGCGGCGACGGGCTGACCCCGGCCTCGTCCAGCGCCACGACGCGGTCCACCCGCGTCCAGGCCCGACCGTGCCGTGGGTGATCCACACGACCGCCCGGTCCGGCCGATCCGTCGAGCGAGCACCTGCGCGACGGCTCGCGCGGTGGCGGTGTCGAGGTGGGCGGTCGGCTCGTCGAGCACCAGGACGGGGGCGTCGGCCAGCAGGGCGCGGGCCACGCAGATCCGGGCCCGCTCCCCACCCGACACGGCGACACCGGCCGCCGACGAGGGTGTGCATGCCCTGCGGGCAGCGACTCCACCCACGCGCCGAGGCGCGCCCGGGTGAGGGCATCGGCGACCTCCTCGTCGGTCGGCCGCGGGCCGCGCGAGGCGCACGTTCTCGCAGACGCTGGAGGCGAAGACGTGCGGGTCGTCGTCGACCAGGCCGACGTGGCGGCGTACGTCGTCCAGCGTGGCGTCGCGGACGTCGAGCGGCCGCCGAGCCGCACGGTCCCGACGCCGGGGTCGAGGTGGCGCACGAGCAGCGCCGCCGAGCGTCGACTTGCCGCAGCCCGACGGGCCGCGGACCGCCGATCGCGCTCACCCGGGCGCAGGGTCAGGTCCGAGGTCGCGCAGGCACGGCTCGATCACCCCAGCCCGCGCTGACGCCGGTGAGGCTCACCGGCGCCGGGCCGTCGGGCACGGGGACGGGAGCCGCCGGGTCCGTGACCAGCGGCGCGAGCGCGGCCAAGCGGTCGAGGCGGGCGCGAGCCGCGCCGGTGCGCACCGAGAGCGCGCCGGCGTCGGCCAGCGGGGCCAGCACCTCGCCCAGCGCGAGCGGGGAGCAGCAGCAGCAGGGCCAGCGTCGCCGGGGAGACGGCACCGGCGGGGACCGTGGCGGCGACGGCGACCACGGCGACGCCGGTGGCCAGGCGGACCGCGACGTGGCGCGGCGGACGACGGCCCGCACGGAGCGGCGTACGACGCGCTCGAGGGCGGCCCCCTCGGCGTCCACGGCGGCCACGGCGTCGGACGACGCCTGCCACTGGCGCAGCTCGTCGCGAGCGGCGCACGACCTCCTCCACCAGGGCGGAGGTCCGCGCGCGGCGGCGCACGTGCTCGGGCTCGGCGACCCGGGCGCCGAGGCGGCCCAGCAGCCCGGCGAGGACCGCCGACCCCCACCAGCGCGACCAGGACGAGACCGGCCGGTGGCGCCCACCAGCCACGCCAGCCCGGCGGCCAGCAGCCCGACGGACAGCGCGGTGACCACCGGCTGGCGGACGCGGAGCCGGTCGTCGAGCAGGGAGTCGACGTCGTCGACCACGGAGGTCAGCAGGTCGCCCCGACGCGGCCCGGCGACCCGGAGCGCGCCGGGCACGAGCGGCACCAGTGCGGCGTAGACGGCCGTCCGGTGCCGGGCCAGCTCGCGCAGGGCGACGTCGTGGGAGAGCAGGCGCTCGGCGTGCCGCAGCACCGGCCGGGCGAGGCCGAAGGTCCGCACGCCGACGATGGCCACCATCAGGACGAGCACCGGGGGCTGGGTGCTGGCGCGGGTGATCAGCCACCCGGCGGTGGCCGTGAGCGCCACGCCCGGCCGCGGTGGACAGCACACCCAGGACGGTGGCCAGCGGCCCGGCCCAGGCGGCCGGCGGTGGGACGTCCTCCGGCTCGGGCGGCGCGGGGCGCGCCGCCGGCACGCGCACGGCGACGTCCGGGACCGTCGTCCGGGTGGCGGGCGACATGGCGGGCGGCGTGGCGGGGGCGCGGGGGTGCAGGTCGACGACCAGGTCGGCCGCGGCCAGCACCGCTGGTCGGTGGGCGACGACGACGACCAGGGCCCGCCCGGCCAGGGTGCGCACCACCTCGAGCAGGACCTGCTCGGTCACCTCGTCCAGGTGCGCGGTGGGCTCGTCCAGCAGCACCACCGGCCGGTCGGCGAGCACGACCCGCGCCATCGCCAGCCGGGCGCGCTGCCCGGCGGACAGCCCGGCGCCGTCCTCGCCGAGGCGGCGGTCCAGGCCGTCGGGGTGCGCGGCGACGACGTGGTCCATGCCGAGCTCGGCCAGTGCACCCCACAGCTGCGCGTCGGTGGCGACCGGGGCGCCGAGGAGCAGGTTGGCGCGGACCGTGCCGGCGCTCAGCCAGGGGCGCTGGGGCAGCCAGGAGACCTGGCGGTGCCACCAGTCGGGGTCGACGTCGGCCAGGTCGACCCCGCCGACCAGCACCCGCCCGTCGTACGCCGCCAGCTCGCCGCGCAGGGTCTGGAGCAGCGTCGACTTGCCGCACCCGCTCGGGCCGGCGACGGCGACCAGCCCCAGGTCCGGCAGCTCCACCCCGAGCGGGTCGGTGAGGGCCTGCGGCGAGCCCGGGTGACCGGGGGCGAGGCCGACGAGGGCGAGTCGGGTGGAGGCCGGGACCCGGGTGCCGACCGGCCCCGCCTCCAGGGCCGCCAGCGCGTGGGTCGCCTCGGTGAGGGCGGCGGTGCCCTCCGCGGCGGCGTGGAACTCGGCACCGACCCGGCGCAGCGGCCAGTAGGCCTCGGGTGCCAGGAGCAGCACGACCAGGGCGGTCTCGAAGCCGATGGTGGCGCCGGCGAGCCGCAGCCCGACACAGACCGCCACCAGCGCCACCGAGAGGGTGGCGACCAGCTCGAGCACGCTCGAGGACGCGAAGGCCAGCCGCAGGGTGTCCACGGTGGCGCGGCGGTAGCGCTCGGTGACGGCGCCGATCCGGGCGACCTGCGCCTCGGCCCGACGGTGCGCCACCAGCGTCGGCAGCCCACGCACCACGTCGAGGAAGTGTCCCGACAGGATGCCCAGCTCGCGCCACTGGAGCGCGGCACGGTCGCGGGTGGTCATCCCGACCAGGGCGGCGAAGACGGGCACCAGCGGCAGGGTCAGCAGCACGATGAGACCCGACAGCCAGTCGAGCCACCAGATCGCGGCCACGGTCAGCGGGGGCAGCACGGTCGCGAGCACGAGGGCGGGCAGGTAGCGGGTGACGTACGGCTCGACGCTGGTCGCGCCCCGGGTGGCGAGCAGCACCAGCGCGTCCGGCTCCGGACCGTCCGGGCCCGACCGGGCCCGGGCGGTGGATGCGTCCAGCAGCCGGTGCCGCAGGGTGGTCGACACCCGCGCGGCCGCCCGGGCCGAGGCGAGGTCGCCGACGTGCTCGGCCAGGGCCCGCAGCGCCACCACCGCGAGCAGCGCCAGCGCGGCCCCGTGCCAGGCGGTGCCGGCGGGGTCGGTGACCAGTCGCACCACCAGGGCCCCGAGGGCCCAGGCCTGCGCCAGGGTCAGCACCCCGCCCGCCACCCCCGCGCCGAGGACCACGGCCAACGGCCGGCGGGCAGGCAGCAGGTGGGGCAGCACCTGCGGGTCGAACGGACGCATCGTCAGTGGCCCGCCGTCGCCGCCGCGGTCGACGTCGGGATGTGGTGCACCGAGATCCGCTTGCGGAAGACCCAGTAGGTCCACCCCTGGTACATCAGGACGATCGGGGTGAAGATCACCGCCACCCACGTCATGACCTTCAGCGTGTACGCCGTCGAGGAGGCGTTGGTGGTCGTCAGCGAGAACGCCGCGTCGGTCGAGGACGGCATCACGTCGGGGAAGAGGCCGACGAAGAGCCCGGCCACCGCCAGCCCGATCGTCACGAAGGTGCCGAGGAACGCCCACCCCTCCCGGCCGGCGCGGGCGGCGACGAGGCCGGCCACCAGCGCCAGCGCGGCGAGCACGAACAGCACCGCGGAGACGGCCGTGCCGGTCTTCAGCTGGGTCCACACGAGGAACACCACCGCCAGCACCGCGGCCACGGCACCGATCTGCAGGGCCATCGCCCGCGCCCGGTGGCGGATGTCGCCGTCGGTCTTGAGCGCCAGGAAGAGCGCCCCATGGGTCGCGAAGAGGGTCAGCGTGACCAGCCCGCCCAGCAGCCCGAACGGGTTGAGCAGGGTGAAGAGCGTGCCGGTGAACTCCTTGTCGGCGTCGATCGGCACCCCCGCCACGATGTTGGCGAAGGCCACGCCCCACAGGAAGGCCGGCACCACCGAGCCGATGATCAGGGCGAGGTCCCAGCGGGCCCGCCACCGGTCGTCGTCGCGCTTGGCGCGGTACTCGAAGGCGAGGCCCCGCACGATCAGGCCGACGAGGATGAGCAGCAGCGGGAGGTAGAAGCCGCTGAAGAGGGTGGCGTACCACTCCGGGAAGGCCGCGAAGGTCGCACCGCCGGCGACCAGCACCCACACCTCGTTGCCGTCCCACACGGGGCCGACGGAGTTGTACATGACGCGGCGCTCGGTGTCGTTGCGGGCCAGCACGGGCAGCAGCATGCCGACGCCGAAGTCGAAGCCCTCGAGGCAGAAGTAGCCGATCCACAGGACGGCGATCAGGGCGAACCAGACGGTCGTGAGTTCCATGTCGATCCTTCTTCTCAGTAGGCGAAGGCCAGCGGGGCGTCGTCGTCGTGCCCTCCGACGGGCACCTCCGGCGGCTCCTCGAAGGGGTCCGCGCCCCGGCGCACGTACTTCACGAGCAGGCCGACCTCGACGACGGCCAGCACGGCGTACAGCAGGGTGAGGACGATCAGGGACGTGGCGGCCTCGAAGACGCTGACACTGGGCGAGACGCCGTTCTCGGTGGTCATCAGGCCGAAGACCACCCAGGGCTGGCGGCCCATCTCGGTGAAGATCCAGCCGAAGGAGTTGGCGGCCACCGAGAGCACCGGCAGGCCCACGGCCAGCCAGGGGAACCAGCGCGACCCGGGCACGCGACCTCGCCGGGTCAGCCACAGCACCAGCGCAGCGCCGGCGGCGGCGGCCATGCCGAGCCCGATCATGAAGCGGAAGGACCAGTAGGTGACCGGGACGACGGGCACGTAGTCGCCGGCCGAGTAGTAGGCGGCGCCCGGATCCTGCCCGTACGTCGCGACGTACTCCTCGCGGAGCTCGTCGATGCCCCTGACCTCGCCGTCGAACGAGCCGGTCCCGAGGAAGCTGAGCAGGCCGGGGATCTTGATCGCGAACTTCTCCTCGGTCCCGTCCGGGGTGCCGATGGTGAAGATCGAGAACGACGCCGGCTGCTCGGTCTGGAAGAGCCCCTCCGCGGCCGCCATCTTCATCGGCTGCACCTCGGTCATGATCTTGCCCTGGACGTCGCCGGAGACCGCGACGCCGAGACCGGCGAGCAGCGTGACGGTGGCGCCGATGCGCACGGCGCGGCGGTACAGACCGCGGTCGTGCTCGTGCCCGCGGCGGACGTAGAGCCAGCCGGCGACGCCGACGCACGAAGGCACCCGCGGTGAGGTACGCCGAGGCGATCACGTGCGGGAAGGTCACCAGCTGGACCTTGTTGAACATCACCGCCCAGAAGTCGGTGAGCTCGGCGCGTCCGGTCTCGGGGTTGTAGGTGTTCCCGACCGGGTGCTGCATCCAGGAGTTGGCGGCCAGGATGAACCAGGAGGAGAACAGCGTCCCGATGTGCACGATCCACATGCACGAGGCGTGCAGACCACGGGGGAGCTTGTCCCAGCCGAAGATCCACAGCCCGAGGAAGGTGGACTCGAGGAAGAACGCGAGCAGGCCCTCGATGGCCAGCGGGGCCCCGAAGACGTCTCCGACGAAGCGCGAGTAGTCCGACCAGTTCATCCCGAACTGGAACTCCTGCACGATGCCGGTCACCACGCCGATGGCGAAGTTGATGAGCATCAGCTTGCCGAAGAACTTGGTGAGGCGCAGGTAGTCCTCGTTGCGGGTGCGGACCCACGCGGTCTCGAAGCCCGCGACCATCGCGGTCAGGCCGATCGTGAGCGGCACGAACAGGAAGTGGTAGACGGTGATGATGCCGAACTGCCAGCGTGCGATGTCGAGGACGTCCATGTACCTGCTCCCGGGCAAGATCCGATGCGGATCGGCGAAGACCTACTACTCAGCGTAGTAGATACTACGCTGTGTCGTACTTCGGCCGACAGTGCCCCTAGACTCCGGGTATGGGTCCAAGGTCCCGGATGGGTGAGCTCGAGCAGGCCGTCATGCAGACGCTCTGGGCGCTCGACGACGAGCAGTGGGCGACCGTGCGCGAGGTGCACGCGTCGCTGGCCGACCGCAAGCTGGCCTACACGACGGTGATGACCGTGATGGACCGGCTGGCCCGCAAGGAGTACGTCGAGCAGCAGCGCGAGGGCCGCGCCTACCGCTACCGGCCCCGGGTGAGTCGCGCCGGCCTGACCGCCGAGCTCATGCGCGAGACCCTCTCCGACGTGGCGGCCGAGGAGCGTGGGTCGGCACTGGTCTCCTTCGTCGCGGACGCGGACGAGGCGGACATCGCGGCCCTGCGCCGCGCCCTCGGCGAGCTGGCCTGACCTGTTCCGCCCGTGCTGACACCCCTGGTCCTGGGCGCCCTGGCGCTGGTGCTGGCCAGCCCGCTGCCGGATGCGTTGTCGCGCACCGAGAGGCTGCGGCACACTCCGGTGGCGGCCATGCTGCTGTGGCAGAGCACCGCCCTGGCCGCGGTGCTGGCCGCGCTCGGCGCCGGCCTGTCGCTGGTCACCCACCGGCTGTGGGAGGGCGAGGTCGGCCCGCTGGACGTGACGCTGGCCGCCCTGGCCGGAGGAGTGACGGCGGTGGTCGTCGCGAGGCTGCTGCTGAGCGGACACCGCACCGGCACCACGCTGCGCCGGCTGCGGCGCCGGCACCGCGAGCAGGTCGACCTCCTGGCCCGCGTGGACCACGAGATCCTCCAGCAGGACATCTCGGTGCTCGACCACGAGGTGCCGGTCGCCTACTGCGTGCCCGGCATGTCCGGCGCGCGGATCGTGGTGTCCCGCTCCACCCTGACCCGCCTCGACCGGGCCGAGCTGGCCGCCGTGGTGGCGCACGAGCGCTCGCACCTGCGGGCCCGCCACGACCTGGTGCTGGAGGCCTTCACCGTGCTGCACCGCGCGTTCCCCCGGTGGGTGTCGAGCGGGGCCGCCCACGCCGAGGTGCAGGTGCTGGTCGAGGTCCTCGCCGACCGGGCCGCCGTACGCCGCGGCGACCGGCGCGCGCTGGCCTCGGCGCTGCTCACCCTGGCCGGCTCGCGGACCCCCGGCGGTGCCCTCGGGGCGATCGGCACCGGGCTGGCCGAGCGGGTCGCGGTGCTCGTCGACACCGAGCCCCACCGGCTGCAGACCGTGCTCGTCCTGCTCGCCGCCCTGGCCCTGCTCGCGCTGCCGAGCACGCTGGTCGTGCTGCCGTGGCTGGCCGGGCTGCGCTGAGCCCGGCGTCCGGCCACGGGCCGGAGCGATCCACGCAGAACGGCAACGGGGCCCCGGTGGAGTGATCCACCGGGGCCCCGCTGTCATGCGTCGTTCAGTGCTGCTGCTCGGGTCAGCGGACGACCCGGAACTTCAGCTTGTCCCTGCTGCCCTCGACGGTCGAGGAACCCTTGTAGATCGCGACGAGCTTGTGCTTGCCGACCTTGAGGTTCTTCTTGATCGTGTGGACGAAGCGGCCGTTCTTGAGGCTGCCCTTGCCCATCCACTTGCCGTCGACCTTGAGGACGACCTTGCCGGTCGCCTTGGAGCCGCCGTCGGCCTTGACCTTGACGATGGCCTTGATGTCCCTCTTGAAGGCGGGCTTCTTCGGCTTGATCTTGGCCTTGGTCGTGGACTCGGACTTGCCCGCCGGCGGGGTCGTCGGCGACGCCTTGACCGTGACGGTGACCTTGGTGGTCGCCGCCGCGAGGGACGTGGTGCCCTCGTAGGTGGCGGTCAGGGTGTGCACGCCCACCGGGAGGTCGGCCGGCAGGGCGATGGTCGCCGTACCGCCGTCCAGGGTGGCCTCGCCCAGGACCGAACCGTCGGCCTTGGTGAGGGACACGTCGCCCGTGGGCGCCGCGCCGGCGTTGCCGTCACGCGTCACGACGACGGAGACCGAGGAGGCCTCGCCGAACGTGGACGGCTCGGGCTTGTGGGTCGCGGCGATCTTGGTCGGCAGCTTGCAGACCAGGATCTGCACGTCGTCGACGTACCAACCGTCGACGCCGCCACACCCGTCACGACCGATGTCGAAGCGGAACTGGACGGTGTCGCCGGCCTCGATGCCGAGAGCGGTCAGGTCGACCTGCGACTCGCCCCACGAACCCTTGGTCTGACCACCGTCGGTGCCGTTGAAGGCGTCCTCGCCGGCCATCGGGTTGGTGCTGCCCTGCGCGAGGGTGGCCAGCTGGCCGGGAGCGTTGCAGATGTACGCCTCCGCCGGGATGACCTCGAAGTCCCCGCCGTTGACGCTCACCTTGACGTTGCCGCCGTCGTACGTCGCCTCCGTGGCGACGTAGTGCTCGAACGACATCCGCGGGGTGCGGATGGCGTCGGGCATCTCCACGATCGGGGAGATGATCGAGTCACGGCTGGAGAAGTCGGTCTCACCGTCACCGGTGCACTGACCGACGCCCGTGGGAGCCGGGCCGTAGGCGACGCCGCCGGTGTGACCGCCGGGAGCCGACGTGGTGGCCTCCCACGGCTGGCCGAAGCCACCGAAGTAGCCGTACTGCGGCAGGTCCGCGAGCTCCTGGTCCGTGGTCCAACCGGCCAGGCCGTCCTCGAAGTCCTCGCTCCAGACGGCGTCCGTCACGAAGCCCTCGCCACAGATCGACGGAGCGTTCGGGGCGAGCAGCGGCTGGAAGTCGCAGCGCACCGGCTCGGACCGCATCTCGGTGGCCGTGACGGCCTTGGCGATCTGCTGGCAGTCGGTCGCGGTGATCGACGCGGTTGCGACGGCACCCGCGTCGGGCGTGGTGCTCAGCTTGTTGATGGGCTGACCGACCAGGTCGTCGCAGGACTGCTCGAAGGCGTTGGCCGCGTCGGTGAAGTTCGACGACGGGGTCAGGTACGCCGTCTGGGCGCGCCACCAGATGTTGGCCGCCTTGTCGAGGCCGATGCCGACGACCGTCTGGCCGTTGAACGTGCCACCGTCGACGCTGAGCGCGTAGGTGTGGTTCGGGACACCGGAGTTGCTGTGCACGCCGCCCGCGTCAGCGAAGGTGGGGTCGCACTTGTACTCGGCATCGCTGACCTTGCCCGGGTCTCCGTAGCAGGTGGGGGTCCACATGTCGCGGATCGCGCCACCGAAGGCCGTGGACTTCTCGCCCATGAGCCAACGGGTGGTGGCGGGACGGGCAGCCACGTCGGCGGCGGTCACCGAGACGGTGACGCTGCCGGCGGACTTGATCTTCGCGCCGTCGCCCTGGGTGACCATCGAGCCGTACAGCGCCGGGTCACCGGTGAAGCCGCCGGGCGGGTCGACGTTGTTGTTGCCGATCACGATGCCGGTCGCGCCCGCCGTCTTGGCGTTGGCGACCTTGCTCGCGAAGGGGCAGGTGCCCCGGTCGACGTAGGCCCAGTTGCCCGCGATGGCGGCCGCGTTGGTGAACGCGGTGCAACCGTCGGTGGTGGACGGACCGGTCGCGTTGGCCGCGTCGGTCGCGACGCGGACGGTGGCGGTCACCGCAGTCGTGGTGAAGGGCTTGGCACCCGTCGCCGCGACGGCGTAGCACGGACCGGCCACACCCGCGGGAGCGGTGATGGTGAAGTCGATCGCCGGGGGAGCGGTCGCGTCGCACTCGCCGACGGCACGCTTGGCCATGAAGGACTCGCCCTCGTCCTCGCGGGCGTTGATCATGTCGAGCGTCTCGCCCCACACGTCGGAGTACGACTCGTTCAGCGCGCCGGACTGGTACTGGTAGATCAGCCCCGAGGTGTACTCCGTGTACGCGTGACCCCACTCGTGGGAGACCACGTCGTCCGAGGTCACCCCGTCGCAGTAGTTGGTCGTCTGACCGTTCCAGTTGGCGTTCGGGCAGTCGATGCTCGGGTCGTTGTTGACCGTCCGCATCGTGGCGCCGAGGCCGTCGTAGGAGTCCCGGCCGAAGGTGTTGGAGTAGAGCCAGTAGGACTCACCCGCCGAGTTGACGAGGTTCTGCTGGTCCTCGTTCAACGTGCCGGGGAAGGGCTCGCCCTCCTCCCAGACCGGCTCGCTGGACGGGGACTCCTCGTAGAGCTTGCGGTCCAGGGCGTCGTTGACCATCGAGTAGCGGTTGAGGATCTTCTTCGTGTTGGCGTCGAAGAAGAGCATGTCGCGGATGTTGTCGCCGTTGGTCACCTCGACCTGGTAGGCGAGAACGCTCTCGCCGGGCTCGCCCTTGACGAAGCCCTTGCGGTAGACGACGAGGGTGGGGTCGACGGCCTTGATGCCGGACAGGTCGGCCTTGCCGCCGTCCTCGCTGCTCGGCGGGTCCTGGCGCACCCACGCGACGGCCAGGTCGGAGACGGCCTTGCCCGTGGCGCGGGGCTCGACCGACATGGTCAGGCCGGGGGCGGCGTAGCCGGCCACCGAGGTGAGGTCACCCTGGGCGTCGACGTTGGCCTTGAGCATGGAGCCGAAGACGGGAACGCCGCGGTACTCCTGCGTGTAGGTCACCGTCGTACCGTGGGCGTCGGTGGAGACCCGAGACTGCGTGAGCTCGGCCGGGCGGGCGCCGAAGGTCGACGCGAAACGGGCGAGGTAGGCGTCCGCCTTGGCCACGGCGTCACGGCGCGAGGCGCCCTCGACGTCGGGCATGAGGTCACCACGCTGGCCCTGCGCGGCGAGGAAGCTGATCTTCCCCGTGGCCGAGGAGCGGGCGGTGGCCACGGTCCCGTCTGCCTGCTGCTTGATGGCGCTGAGGCCATCGTTACCGGCTGCTGCGGCCGGTTCTGCTTGTACTCCGGTGGTGGGGAAGGCTGCCAAGCCCGCTCCCACGACCGCCAGCGCAAGCCCTCTGCTGAGGAGCTTCACGTCATTTCCTCCAGTTGTTCCGATGCGCCACCCGGAACAGACGTGCCCCGAGTGATCTGGGCCACCATACGAACGCGGGCGTGACACCGGTAGCCCCCGGAGCAGGTTTCTCGTAACACTCGTGTCTCGGTTTCATCCCGAGGCGGTCGGGGCGCGACACGCGACCCGATTGGCTCCTGTGGTCCGTGGGGCTGGTGTGACTCTCCCGTAGGGTCGCGGCATGGCGACCCGTACGTCTTCCCCGCCGGGGTCGCGGAGCTCGAGCACGTCCCGTTCCACTGCCTCCCGAGGCAGTGGCACCAAGTCCTCGAGCACCCGATCCCGGAGTACCAGCAAGAGCCCGGCCACCACGAGCAAGGGCGGTTCCCGCACGCCCGCTCGCGGCGGCTCGCGGCGTCCTGCGGCTCGTCCGGCCCCCCGGGCGGTGCGCAACGGTCCGGGACCGGTCGCCCGCGCCTTCGGCGCCATCGGGCGTGCCGTCGCCTCGGTCTGGCTGGGCATCGCCCACGGCCTCGGTGCCGTCGCCCGCTCGATCGGGCAGTCGGCGCGCGACCTCGAGCCCGAGCACCGTCGCGACGGAGTGGGCCTCTTCCTCATCGGCCTCGCCATGGTCGTCGCCGCCGCCGTCTGGTGGCAGCTGCCGGGCGGGGTCATGGACTTCATGCGGTCGATGACCGCCGGCTCGGTGGGCAAGGTCGGCTGGCTGGTCCCGCTCTTCCTCGTGTACGCCGGGTGGCGCACCCTGCGCGACCCCGAGCGCAACGGCCCCGCCGGTCGCCAGGTCATCGGCTGGTCCGCCTTCGCCCTCGGCGTCCTCGGCATCGTCCACATCGCCAACGGCAACCCGCAGCCCGAGCTCGGCGACGCCAGCTCGCTGCAGCAGGCCGGGGGAGCGGTGGGCTTCGTGACCTCGAGCCTGCTGCTCGACCTCTTCCGCACGCCGTACGTCGTGGTGCCGATGCTGGCGCTGCTCGCGTTCTTCGGCGTCCTCATCATCACCGCCACGCCCGTCTACCAGATCCCGGCCCGCCTGGCCTCGGCCCGCGACCGTGCCCTCGGCCGCACCGCGGCCGACGACACCGCCGCCGGCGAGCTCGAGGCGCCGACCACGCCGATGCGCACCCGCCGGCGCGGCATGCTCGACGAGATCGACCCCGAGTCCGGTGACCCGGCGTACGACTCCCCGGTCCTGGAGGACCGCGAGGTCAAGCGCCGGCGCAAGAAGAAGGACGTCGAGTCCGGCACCGACGCCGGCATCGACCTCTTCGCGGACGCGCCCACCGAGATCACGCCGCCCACCGGGTCGGGCGCCACGGCCATGGAGCCCGGCGCGACGACGACCGACGCCACCGGTGACGTCGAGCCGCCGCCGCACACGCCGCTGCCCCAGCGCGTCGAGCAGCTCGCGCTGTCCGGCGACATCACCTACTCGCTGCCCGGCAACGAGGTCCTCAAGCCGGGCTCGGTGCACAAGGCCCGCTCCAAGGCCAGCGACGCCGTGGTCGAGCGCCTCATGCAGGTCATGGACGAGTTCGCCATCGACGCCACCGTCACCGGCTACACGCGCGGCCCGACGGTGACCCGCTACGAGGTCGAGCTCGGCCCGGCCGTCAAGGTCGAGAAGGTCACCGCGCTCTCCAAGAACATCGCGTACGCCGTCGCCTCGGCAGACGTGCGGATCCTCAGCCCGATCCCCGGCAAGTCCGCGATCGGGATCGAGATCCCCAACACCGACAAGGAGATCGTCTCCCTCGGCGACGTGCTGCGGTCCAACACGGCCCGCTCGGACCACCACCCGATGGTGGCCGGCCTCGGCAAGGACGTGGAGGGCGGCTTCGTGGTCGCCAACATGGCGAAGATGCCGCACCTGCTCGTCGCCGGCGCCACCGGCTCGGGCAAGTCGTCGTTCATCAACTCGCTGATCACCTCGATCCTGATGCGCTCGACGCCCGACGAGGTCCGGATGATCATGGTCGACCCCAAGCGGGTCGAGCTCAACGCCTACGAGGGCGTGCCGCACCTGATCACGCCGATCATCACCAACCCCAAGAAGGCCGCCGAGGCGTTGGCGTGGGTCGTGCGCGAGATGGACATGCGCTACGACGACCTGGCCAACTTCGGGTTCCGCCACATCGACGACTTCAACAAGGCGGTACGGGGCGGCAAGGTCGAGGTGCCCGCCGGCAGCGAGCGCGTGCTCACGCCGTACCCCTACCTGCTCGTCATCGTCGACGAGCTGGCCGACCTGATGATGGTCTCGCCGCGCGACGTCGAGGACTCGGTCGTCCGCATCACCCAGCTCGCCCGCGCGGCCGGCATCCACCTGGTGCTCGCCACGCAGCGGCCCTCGGTCGACGTCGTCACCGGCCTCATCAAGGCCAACGTGCCGTCGCGGCTCGCGTTCGCGACCAGCTCGCTCGGCGACAGCCGGGTCATCCTCGACCAGCCGGGGGCGGAGAAGCTCGTCGGCCAGGGTGACGGCCTGTTCCTGCCGATGGGCGCCAGCAAGCCCGTCCGCGTCCAGGGGTCGTGGGTCACCGAGGCCGAGATCCAGCAGGTCGTCAAGCACTGCAAGGACCAGCTCGAGCCGACGTACGTCGAGGACGTCACCGCCCCGGCCGCGGCCAAGCGGGAGCTCGACGACGACATCGGCGACGACATGGAGCTCGTGGTGCAGGCCATCGAGCTGGTCGTCTCCACCCAGTTCGGCTCGACGTCGATGCTGCAGCGCAAGCTGCGTGTCGGCTTCGCCAAGGCCGGACGACTGATGGACATCCTCGAGAGCCGCGGCGTCGTGGGTCCGAGCGAGGGGTCGAAGGCTCGCGACGTGCTCGTGAAGCCCGATGAGATCGACGCCGTCATTGCCACGATCGAGGGGAGTGCGTGATGGGTGCTGCTGAGCTGTACGACGGGGCCACCGAGGGTGCCGACGGGAGCGTGACCGGGCCGACCGAGTCGCTGTCCGTCGCGCCCGACGCGGTCGAGGTGCGCCGCAACGGGGCGTTGGCCGCCGCCGTGGGGGCGGTCGCCGCCGCCATCGCGATCGCCTACCTGGCCCGCGCCGCCCAGACGGGAGCGGCCCTCGACTGGGTGCTGGCCGTGGTGCTGGGGCTCGTGTCGATCGGCTGGCTGCGCGCCTTCGTCGACGCCCGCACCCCGCTGCTGGTCGCCGACGCGCAGGGCGTCCGGATCCGGCTGGGCCACACGTGGCGCGGCCTGCCCTGGAGCGCCGTGCGCCACGTCGAGCACAGCCCCCGACGCGGACTGCTCCGCGACGGTCGCCTCGTGGTCGTGGCGCACAACGAGGAGCTCGTCCTCGACGAGCTCGATGCCCGCGGCCGACGTCAGGCCGGGATCTCCCGACGCCTGTACGGCGCGCCGCTGGCGGTCCCGCTGGGCCTCGCGACCCGCGTGCTCGGTGGCGGCGACGACCTGACCGCCGCCCTGGACCGGGTCGCCGCCCGCTCCACCGAGGTCATCGTCCTCGACGCTCCCGCGCCGCAGGACGACGCCGAGGTCGCCGAGGCCGAGCCCCTCGACGACCTCACGCACGGCGACGACGCCGAGCACGTGATCGACGACGACGACGAGCCGACGAGCGTCGACGAGTCCACGCACCGGGTCCGCGACCCGCGGCCGTTCCTGGCCGCCGGCATCGCCCGGCTGTCCGCCCTGGTCCCCAGCCGACCCGAGCGCGCCGAGGGCATCGAGCAGCTCGACGGCGACGCCGACGAGGACGCCGACGAGCCGGGCGTCGAGGGCGAGGCCCACGACGAGGTCCACGACGAGGCCATCGTGGCCAGCGCCACCCCCTCGCCGCTGCGGGAGGCCACGAGCGCCCGCCGCTCCGAGGTCCGACGCGAGGTCACCGAGGAGACCGACGAGGTGAGCGGCCGCGAGCTGCGCCGCCCCGGCAGCGTCAGCCTGGTCGAGGACACCCAGGTCTGGGGGGACCGGGTCCGCCCGATCTCCCGGCAGGGCGAGGTGGTCGAGCCCCTCGTCATCGACGAGTTCGCCACCCTCCCCGCCGCCGACCCGGTCGTCGGCCCGGAGCTGGCCGCGGCCCGCACCCGGCTGGGCCTGACCGTGGACCAGCTCGCCGACCGCACCCGCATCCGCCCGCACGTGATCGAGTCGATCGAGGTCGACGACTTCGCGCCCTGCGGCGGCGACTTCTACGCCCGCGGCCACCTGCGCACCCTGGCCCGCGTGCTGGGCATCGACGTGGCGCCGCTGCTGACGTCGTACGACGAGCGCTACGCCCACGCCCCGATCAACCCGCGTCGCGTCTTCGAGGCCGAGCTGGCCACCGGCGCCAACGGCTCGATCCGCAGCACCCGCGGCGGCCCCAACTGGTCGGTGCTGGTCGCCGTGGTGATGGCCCTGGTGCTGTGCTGGTCGATCGCCCGGCTGGTGATGGACACGCCCACCGAGCTCCGCAACGCCTCGCCGGTCCTCAACGGGTCCGGCGGGCCCGGTGGGGCCGGCGCGGCCCCGACGGCCGACCCGGTGCCCGTCGTGGTCACCGCGGCGACCGGCGGCGCGCACGTGGTGGTCCGTGACGGCGCCGGCCAGATCGTCTTCAAGGGCAACCTCGCCGTCGGGGACGCCCGCGAGCTCGACGCCGCGCCGCCGGTGCGCGTGCAGTCCACCGACGGGGCCGTGACCGTGGCCCTCGACGGTCAGGACGCGCGGCCGGTGGGCGAGCCCGGGGTGGCCGGTCAGGGGACGTTCGTCGCCCGGTGAGGTCTGTGACCGGGGCCATGTGCCCGCCTGCGCGCGAGGGTTGGGGTCGGCGCATGACGAGGCGGCATACTCACGGGTGCGATGACGACCACTCCTGCTGACACCCGCCCCACGCCCGGCACGCCCCTCCACGTGGCGGTGGTGACCTTGGGCTGTGCCCGCAACGAGGTCGACTCCGAGGAGCTCGCCGGCCGCCTGGAGGCCGACGGGTTCGTGCTGGTCGAGGACCCCGAGGACGCCGACACCGTCCTGGTCAACACCTGCGGCTTCGTGGAGGCCGCCAAGAAGGACTCGGTCGACACCCTGCTGGAGGCCGCGGACCTCAAGGAGTCCGGTCGTCCGCAGGCCGTCGTGGCCGTGGGGTGCCTGGCCGAGCGCTACGGCAAGGACCTCGCGGAGTCGCTGCCCGAGGCCGACGCCGTGCTCGGCTTCGACGACTACCCGGACATCGCCGCGCGGCTGCGCTCGATCGTGGCGGGGGAGACCCACCACCCGCACACGCCGTCCGACCGGCGCCGGCTGCTGCCCATCAGCCCGGTGGACCGCGACGCCTCCGCGATCTCGGTGCCCGGCCACGCCGAGCAGGGTCCCGCCGACGTCTCCGACATCGGTGCCGGCGCCCCGGCGACCGGGCCGCGCGCCGTACGCCGCCGCCTCGACGCGGGTCCGATGGCCCCGCTCAAGCTGGCGAGCGGTTGCGACCGGCGCTGCTCGTTCTGCGCGATCCCCAGCTTCCGCGGCTCCTTCGTGAGCCGGCGGCCCAGCGACGTGCTGGCCGAGGGCCGGTGGCTGGCCACCCAGGGCGCCCGCGAGCTGTTCCTCGTGAGCGAGAACTCCACGTCGTACGGCAAGGACCTCGGCGACCTGCGGCTGCTGGAGACGATGCTGCCCGAGCTGGCCGCCATCGACGGCGTCGACCGGGTGCGGGTCTCCTACCTCCAGCCGGCCGAGACGCGTCCCGGCCTCATCGAGGCGATCGCCGACACCCCCGGCGTCGTCCCCTACTTCGACCTGTCCTTCCAGCACGCCAGCGCGACGGTGCTGCGCCGGATGCGTCGCTTCGGTGACCCCGAGAGCTTCCTCGACCTGCTCGCGCGCATCCGCGACCTCGCGCCGCTGGCCGGGGTGCGCTCCAACGTCATCGTCGGCTTCCCGGGCGAGACCGAGGAGGACCTGCAGACGCTGTGCGACTTCCTCGAGGCGGCACGCATGGACGTCACCGGCGTCTTCGGCTACTCCGACGAGGACGGCACCGAGGCCGCGACCTACGCCGGCAAGCTGGACGAGGACGAGGTCCGGGCCCGCACCGAGCACGTCACCGCCCTGGTCGAGGAGCTCAACACCCAGCGGGCCGAGGAGCGCATCGGCGAGACCGTCTCGGTCCTCGTCGAGTCCCTCGAGGACGGCGTGGTCGAGGGCCGCGCGGAGCACCAGGGCCCCGAGGTGGACGGCACCACCGTGGTCGAGGCGGCCGGGGACGTCCGGGTGGGCGACATCGTCCTCGCCCGGGTCGTGACCACCGACGGGGTCGACCTGGTCGCGACGGCGACGGACGCCGCCGTCGGGCGAGCGGCGGGAGCAACCGCATGAGCGACACCGAGCGCACGGTCTCCAACTGGAACGTGCCCAACGCGCTGACCACCCTGCGCATCGTCATGGTGCCGTTCTTCGGCTGGGCGCTGCTCCACGACGGCGGCGACTCGACGCTGTGGCGTTGGGTGGCGTTCACGATCTTCGCCGTCGCGATGATCACCGACAAGATCGACGGCGACATCGCGCGCAAGCACGACCTGGTCACCGACTTCGGCAAGATCGCCGACCCGATCGCCGACAAGGCCATCACCGGCATGGCCTTCATCGGCCTCTCGATCGTCGGCGACATCTGGTGGTGGGTGACGATCGTGGTCCTGCTGCGCGAGTGGAGCGTGACGGCGCTGCGCCTGTCCGTGCTCAAGGACGTCGTCCTCGCCGCGTCGCAGAGCGGCAAGATCAAGACCACCCTGCAGGGTGTCGCCCTGGCCGGCCTGCTGATGCCGCTGCCGCACGGCGACGCCCACGGCGGGGCCTTCGACTACTGGGGTGTCCCGGGCGAGGTGCTGTTCTACCTCTTCCAGGTGGTGCTGGCCGGTGCGGTCGCGATGACGATGTGGTCCGGCTACGAGTTCTTCCGCGACGTGGCGCGGGCGCGACGGGCGCCGGCCACGCCTGAAACGCCCGGACGGTAACCGGACGTTCACCTGTGACACCTCGCGACGTACCGGGGTGGGGTCAGGAGCCGGGTTAGGGTGTCGCGGATCACTCACATCCCGGAAAGGCACTACCTGTGTCAGCATCCCTCTTCTCCCGCCGCTTGGTGGCGTTGGCGGCCACCTCGGGCGTCCTCGCGGCACCCCTCGCCGTAGTGGGTCTCACCGCCACACCGGCCAGCGCGGCCGCCGTGTCCGTCTCGGTCATCGACTTCAACGACTTCCACGGACGCATCGACAACAACACCACCAAGTGGGCCACGACCATCGAGCAGAACCGCGACGCCAACACGTTGCTGCTCTCCGCCGGCGACAACATCGGTGCCTCGCTCTTCGCGTCGGCCTTCAACGACGACAAGCCGACCATCGACGTCCTCAACGCGTTGGACCTCGACGTCAGCGCCGTGGGCAACCACGAGTTCGACAAGGGCTGGCCCTGGTACAAGTCGCACGTCGTGGACGGCGGCGCCACTGCCCCCGACGGCACCGCCTTCCCGAAGGCCGAGTTCCCGACCCTGGGCGCCAACGTGCTCGACGCCAGCGGCAACCCCGTGCTGCCGCCCTCCACCCAGGTCACGCTCGGCGGTGCCAACGTCTGCATCATCGGCGCTGTCACCCAGGAGACCCCGACCCTGGTGAGCCCGGGCGGCATCGCCGGCCTGACGTTCTCGGACCCGGTGGCCGCGGTCAACAAGGAGGTCGCCCGCCTCGAGACGGCCGGCGTCGACTGCGACGCCACGATCGCCGACTACCACGAGGGTGGTCCCCAGTCGCAGGCCAGCGCGACGCAGGCGCAGAACGAGGCCAACTCCCTCGCCTTCCGCCACATCACCCAGGACACCGCCGCCGCGGTCGACGTGATCTACAACGGTCACACCCACCAGCGCTACGCCTACACCAACGGCCGTCCGGTCATCCAGGCCGGCCAGTACGGCGAGTCCATCGGCAAGCTCGACATGACGATCGACACCGACGCCAACACGGTCACCGTGGCCGCCGCCAGCGTGCTCAGCCGGGTCGCCACCGCCGACACGACGCTGCCGCGCGTCGCCGCCGTGGACGCGATCGTCAAGCCCGCCATCGCGGCCGCCAACGTCATCGGCGACCGCAAGGTCGGCACCATCTCCGCCGACGTCACCCGGGCGGACGCGGACCTGGTCGCCCCCGGTATCCAGGAGGACCGCAAGGCCGAGTCGACCATCGGCAACATGGTCGCCGATGCCCTGCGCGAGGTGAAGATCCCTGCCGCCACCAAGACGCCCGCCATCGGCATCACCAACCCGGGCGGGCTGCGCGCAGACCTCCTCTACAAGGGTGACCTGACGACCAGCCCCGAGAACGCCGACGGCGTCGTGACCTTCGAGGAGGCCAACGCGGTCCTCCCGTTCGTCAACAACGTCAACTACGTCGACGTCACCGGCGCGACCCTCAAGAAGATCCTCGAGCAGCAGTGGCAGCCCGCCTCTGCCAGCAACGCGTTCCTGCACCTCGGCATCTCCAAGAACGTCCAGACCATCCTGGACCCGTCGCGGCCGGTCGGTGACCGCGTGGTCTCCATCAAGGTCGACGGCGTGACCGTGGACCCGGCCAAGACCTACACGATCTCGACGTTCAGCTTCCTCGCGCAGGGTGGCGACAACTTCAGTGCGTTCAAGGAGGGCAAGACCGTCGACACCGGCGCCATCGACCGTGACCTCTGGATCAACGGGTTCTTCGGTGACGGCACGACCAAGTCGCCCTCCGCGGTCAAGCGCCAGGTCTACGCGACCGGACTCCAGGACTCCTACCGTGCCGGTGACAAGGCGCGGATCGTCTTCCAGAAGCTGGACATCACCTCGCTGGGGATCGCGCCCAACACCAAGCTCGACCTGGTCAAGGTGCTCAAGAACGGCTCCACCAAGACGTTCGGCACCACGGCCGTCGTCGACGGGCGCGCGGTCGCCGACTTCACGGTCCGCGGCTCCAAGGAGCTGCGTATCGTCGCGCAGGGCTCCGAGACCACGATCGTGCGCAGCGTCGTCCTCACCAAGCCGACGATCGCCCACAAGGTCTTCCCGAAGAAGGCCAAGATGATCAAGGCCAAGCAGACCAAGGTCCGCGTCAAGGTCAAGGTCAAGTCCGCTGTCGACCTGGCTGCGAAGGGCCGCGTCACGGTCCGGGTGGCCGGCCACAAGTACAACGCCAAGGTCAAGAACGGCGTGGCCAAGGTCAAGCTCCGCACGTTCGCCAAGCCCGGCAAGTACAAGGTCGTCGCGCACTTCCGCGCCAACCCCACCTTCCAGGGCACGACGGACCGGTTCTTCATCCGCGTCAAGCGCTGAACCAGCCAGTGGGGGTCCGGTACGCCGGGCCCCCACTGCTCTGCACCGCCCCGTACAGCCCTGCTCAGCCCCCACCACCCCCCAACTCGGAGAACTCATGCCCGTACGCCCATCCTTCCGACGCAGCAGCGTGCTCGTCGGTCTCGCAGTCGCGGCCACCGGCCTCGTCGCGATCCCCGTCACCGCCACGGCCAACCCGGCCGGCACCGGCCTCGTCATCAGTGAGGTGTACGGCGGCGGCGGCAATTCTGGCGCGACCTACACCAACGACTTCATCGAGCTCTACAACCCCACCGATGCCGCGATCGCGCTGACGGGCCACACGGTGGAGTACTTCTCCGGCGGTGGCGGCTCCGGCGGCTCGACGACCCTCACCGGCTCGGTCCCGGCCAAGGGCCACTACCTCGTCCAGGAGTCCGCAGGCAACGGTGGTACGACGCCGCTGCCTACCCCCGACGCCACCGGGACGCTCACGATGAGCGGCAGCAGCGGCTCGGTCGCCCTCAAGAGCGGTGCCACGACGCTCGACCTGGTCGGCTACGGCACCGCCACCCTCCGCGAGGGCACGGCCACGCCGGCCCTGACGAACTCCACGTCCGCCAGCCGCAATGCGGCCGGCACCGACACCGACAACAACGCCGCGGACTTCACCACGGGCGCGGCGGCGCCGCAGAACTCGGGCACCACTACTCCGCCCGTGGACCCGCCGGACCCGACCGTCACCGACCGGACCATCGCGGAGATCCAGGGCACCGGTCCGAGGTCCCCGGTGGTCGGCCAGAACGTCAAGACCCAGGGTGTCGTCACGGCGGCCTATCCGACGGGCGGCCTCAACGGCTTCTACATCCAGACGCCGGGCCCGGACACCCCCGACGCCTCCGACGCGGTCTTCGTCTACGGCGGCACCAGTGGGTTCACGACCTACCCGACCGTCGGCGACTCCGTCGAGGTCACGGGTGAGGCCGCGGAGTTCTCCGGCCAGACCCAGATCGTGGCCAGCCAGTCAGGCGTCGAGGTGATCGACGCGCTCGGCGACGTGGTCCCCAAGACGGTCGTTCCCGGTACCGACTGCGCCTTGCCCGGCACCGCGTGCCTGGCCGGCGCGGAGCTCGACGCGGTCCGTGAGGTCGCCGAGAGCGAGCTCTTCCAGCCGACGGCCCCGTGGACCGCCACCGACGTCTACGACGGCAGTCCCTTCTGGCAGGGCGCCTCCTTCTCCAGCGCTTTCCGTGGTGAGATCGGCGTTGCGGCCCAGAGCGACATGCCCCTGGTCACCCCGACCGAGGTCATCGACGCCCAGGCCACGGCCCAGATCGCGGACCGCACGAAGTACAACAACGCGCACCGCATCGTCATGGACGACGGGTCCAGCCTGACCTACTCCACGAGCCAGAACAGCACGCTGCCGTTCCCGTGGTTCACCGCTGACCACACCGTGCGCGTGGGGGCGGGGATCACGTTCCCGAAGCCGGTCATCTTCACCGAGGGCTTCAGCACGTGGCGGATCCTGCCCCAGTCCCAGATCGTCGGAGCGCCCACCGGCCAGATCGACGTCGAGCAGGACCCGTCCCGGCGACTCCCGCAGGACGTGGGCGGCGACGTCACGCTCGCGACGTTCAACGTGCTGAACTTCTTCCCGACCACCGGCGAGGAGTTCGTGGCTCCGGTCTCGGCAGCTGCACGTTCTACACGCGACCGGGACGGCAACCCGATCACGAACAACCGCTGCGACCCCGACGGTCCTCGTGGTGCGGCCAACGAGGAGAACCTGGAGCGCCAGCAGGACAAGATCGTCGCGGCCATCAACACCGCCGACGCCGACATCGTCTCTCTGGAGGAGCTCGAGAACTCCGTCAAGTTCGGCAAGGCGCGCGACTTCGCGATCAACGCGCTCGTGTCGGCCCTCAACGCCGACGCCGGTGCCGGCACCTGGGCGGCCGTCCCGTCGCCCGCCACGTTGCCGACGACCGCCGAGCAGGACGTGATCCGCAACGGCTTCATCTACCAGCCCGCCAACGTCGCGCTCGTCGGTGACTCGATCGTGCTGAGCGACGAGTCTGCCGCCGGTGAGGCCTTCGAGGATGCCCGTGAGCCGCTGGCCCAGGCCTTCAAGCAGGTCGGCACGTCCGACGCCGACGCGTTCGCGGTCATCGTCAACCACTTCAAGTCCAAGGGTTCCGGTAACCCGGACCCCGACGGTCAGGGCAACGCCACCGACCAGCGCATCGCCCAGGCCGCCAGCCTGGTGACGTTCGCCGACGAGTTCAAGACGGCCCGCAACATCACGCGAGTCTTCCTGGCCGGTGACTTCAACGCCTACTCCGAGGAGGACCCGATCCAGGTCCTCAACGACGCCGGCTACACCAACCTGGAGTCCAGCAGCGACCCCGACGAGGAGACCTACAACTTCGACGGCATGATCGGCTCGCTCGACCACGTGCTGGCGAATGCCGCCGCCCTCGGGGACGTCAACGCGGTCGACATCTGGGACATCAACGGCTACGAGTCGGTCTACTACGAGTACGCCCGCTTCAACTCCAACATCACCAACCTGTACGCGCCCAACCCCTTCCGCTCCTCGGACCACAGCCCCGAGATCGTGGGGATCAACACCGCGACCGTCCCGGTCACGCCCCCCGGCACCCCGACCACGACCGTCGAGGCGTCGGTGACCCCGCAGCGGGTCGTCGTCGACCGCACGCGCGCCGTGGCACACGTCAAGGTGCTGACGGGTGGCAAGAACGCCACCACCGCCGGCACCGTCGAGGTGCGCGAGGGGTCGACCCTGCTTGCGTCGACGCCGGTCACCAACGGCGTCGTCAACGTCAAGCTGCCGGTCTTCACCACCGTCGGTGAGCACACGCTCACCGTCCGGTACGTCGTGGGCACCACCACGACGGCGGAGAAGACCGTCCTGGTCGACGTCCTCAAGGCGGCGTCGGACGCACGGGCCAAGACCTCCGCCAAGGCCGGCAAGGCCCCCGTGGTGAAGGTCCGCGTGGGTGCCGAGGGCAGCAAGGCCCACGGCAAGGTCAAGGTCACCGTCAAGGGCAAGCCCGCCCTCAAGCGGACGCTCCGGCTCAAGAGCGGCAAGGCCACCGTGCGCCTGGCCGGCCTGCGACCGGGTCGCTACACCGTGGTCGTGCGCTACCTCGGCGACGACGAGACCAAGCGCTCGCGCGAGACGCTGAAGCTCCGCGTGCGTCGCTGAGTCCCAGCAGTTCCGACGGCCCCCGTCCCGCGCGCGAGCGCGGGGCGGGGGCCGTTCGGCTGTCCGAGCGGGCCGGGTCAGCCCAGGGTGAGCGCTGCCTGCACCAGGGTCAGGTGGCTGAAGGCCTGTGGGAAGTTGCCGGCCATCCGGCCCGCCTCGGGGTCGTACTCCTCCGACAGCAGCCCGACGTCGTTGGCCAGCGCGCACAGTCGGTCCATCAGCTCGTGTGCGCCTCGTCGAGGCGACCTGCCAGCGGCGACGCCGAGACCAGCCAGAACGAGCAGGCCAGGAACGGGTGCTCGTCCCCGCGCAGGCCGTCCACCCCCGTGTGGGTGCGGTAGCGGAGCAGGAGACCGTCGCGCATCAGGTCCTCCTCGATCGCCGTCGATCGTGCCCGAGCACCCGCTTGTCGTCACCGGGCAGGAATCCCACCAGGGGGATGTTCAGCAGGCAGGCGTCGACCTCGAGGGTGTCGTAGTGCTGGGTGAAGGTGCCGCGCGGCGGCGTCGTACCCGCTGCGCCAGCACCTCGGCGCGCACCTCGGTCGCGCACTGCCGCGCCAACGGTCGACGGCGCCGTCGAGCCGTGCTCCTCCACCGCCCGGACCGCGCGGTCGAAGGCGGCCCACACCATCACGCGGGAGTGGGTGAAGTGCCGCTGCGGGCCGCGGATCTCCCACAGCCCGTTGTCCGGCGCGTCCCAGTGCGTCGGCCAGCTCGTCGACCAGCGCGCGCTGGAGGGCCCAGCTCTGCGGCGTCTCCTCGATTCCGGCGTGACGGGCGTCGCTCGAGGGCGATCATCACCTCGCCGAGCACGTCGGTCTGGCGCTGGCTGACGCGCGCCGTTGCCGATACGGACCGGGCGGCGACCCGGCGTACCCGGCGAGGTGGTCCAGCTCGCGCTCGGGCAGCTGCCGGCCGCCGTCGACGGTGTACATGATCTGCAGGTCCGCGGATCGCCGGCGACCGCCCGCAGCAGCCAGTCGCGCCAGCTCAGCGCCTCGTCGGTCGTAGCCCGCCCCGAGCAGCGACTCCAGGGTCAGCGCGGCGTCGCGCAGCCAGCAGAAGCGGTAGTCCCAGTTGCGCTCGCCACCGAACGTCCTCGGGCAGGGACGTCGTCGGCGCGGCCACGATCCCGCCGGTCTCCGCGTGGGTCATCAGCGCAGGGTGAGCAGGCTGCGGCGCACCAGGTCGGCGTGCGGCAGGGCCTCCGTGCAGGTCAGTGCCCGAGCTCTCGTGCTCGGCGCGCGTCGCCTCGATGCGGTCGTCGAAGGGCAACAGGTCGGGCAGCTCGTGCCAGGACCGCATCCAGGAGGTGGAGAACGTCATCGACTCCCCGGCCGCGAGGTCGAACTCGTCGGCGTGGTGGCCGTCGCACCGCGTGCGGGAGCCGCGGTCCGCGACAGCATGAGCTTGTCGGGACCGGCCGTCGCGACGATCGACCTCCCGGCCCTTGAGCTGCTGCCGGGACACCCACGGCCGGACGAGTCCGTAGTCGATGCGCACCACCCACTCGTGGCAGACGCGGACGGAGCCCTCGCGGCACCGTGACGGCGCGCACGAGGTCCGCGCGACCGTCGCCGGTCGGCATCACGTCGAGCAGCACCAGACTCGCCGTCGGCGGTGGTGAAGGTGGTCTCGAGCAGCGCGCGTGCCGTCGACGTAGCGGCGAGCGGTCGTCGACGCCCTCGGGGTCGGCCGGCGCGAGCAGCCAGCGGCCGTTGCTCCGCGGTCCCGAGCAGCGCGGCGAAGCAGGCGGGGGAGTCGAAGCGGGGCAGGCACAGCCAGTCGACCGACCCGTCCTTGCCGATCAGGGCCGCGGTGCCGCGGTCGCCGATGAGTGCGTAGTCCTCGATGGGGAGTGCCATGCCGCTAGTGTCGCTGACATGTCGCCAGCATGACCGACGGAATCGCCGCGCGCGATCGCTGGCGCTCGCTCGCCTCGCGCGTCGGCGAGACCGTCGCGACGGCGGAGTCGCTGACCGGCGGCCGCTCGCGGCGCTGCTGACCGCCGTCCCGGGGGCGTCGGCACTTCGTCCGGGCGGGGTCGTCGCCTACGCCACCGGCGTCAAGGTCGTCGGTGCTCGGGGTGCCGCCGACCTGGTCGACCGAGCACGGCGTGGTCTCGGGGGAGTGCGCGGCGGCGATGGCCGGGCGTGCGCGACCGGCTCGGTACGCCTACGCGGGCTGGCCACCACCGGGGTCGCCGGACCGGACCCGCAGGAGGGCCAGTCCCGTCGGGTCACGTGTGGGTGGCGGTCGCCGGCCGGCGGGGCTGGACGACGCGGCCTGCTGGACCTCGCGGGGACCGGCTCGGCGATCCAGGCACGCGACCTGCGGGAGGCGTCCTCGGCGCTCCGAGGGATCCTCATCCGGGAAGAACCAGCGCTCGGGTAGCGTTGGCCACCACGGAGCCTCCCCGGGCGCCCTCCACGGAGGGAAGGACACGCGCATGGTGCTCTTTCGACGCTGCTCGGCGACGTGCTCCGCAGCGCGCGGATGCAGCGGGGCTGACCCTGCGCGAGGTGTCCGCCGAGGCCCGGGTCAGCCTGGGCTACATCTCCGAGATCGAGCGCGGCCAGAAGGAAGCGTCCTCCGAGCTGCTCGCCTCGCTGTGCTCCGCGCTCGACCTGCCGCTCTCCGACGTGCTGCGCGACGTCGTCCGACGCGGTCGCCGTCGAGGAGGCTGGCGCAGGGCATCGTCGCGTCGAGCCACGCCGATCACCTCGGCCCGTCCGGCCGCCCGGCGACGTGGTCGCCTCGGCCGCCTGACTGCCCAGTCCCTGGAGCCGCCGGCTGGCAGCGCGGGCACCAGTACGCCGCCCGCTCCCGGCCCGGCGCGCCGCGCATCGCCGACGCGCGACCGGCGTGCCGCACCGGCGGCACGGCGAGTTGTCGCGCCGGTAGACCCACATCCGCTCGCGCGGGTCGCAGATCGCCGGTGGTGGACTGGATCGCCCGCTCCTTGTTGACGTCGAGCATCTGGCGGGCTCGGCGCACCAGCCGCACGAGGCCGGGCACCTCGCCGACCGGCCGGCGCGCGGGATGGACGCCGCTGGTGAAGCACAGCTCGGCCATGTACATGTTGCCGATGCCGGCCAGGTTGGTCTGGTCGAGCAGCGCGTCGCCCACCGGCCGCGCCGGGTCGCTGCGCAGCCGGCGCAGCGCCTCCGCCTCGTCCCAGTCGCCGCCGAGCAGGTCGGGTCCGAGGTGGGCGACGAGGCTCGTGCTCGTGCGGACCGCGGCACCAGCTCGACGACGCCCAGGGAGAACCCGACCGCGGCCCGGGTCGTCGATGCGCAGCACGACCCGGACCTGGGTGGCGGGACGTCGCCACTTCTCGTGGAGGGGGTAGACGTGCCAGCTGCCCTCCATCTTGAGGTGGGTGTGCAGCGTCCACGCGTCGTCGTGCTCGATGTGGGTCAGCAGGTGCTTGCCGCGTGAGAACGTGCCGGTCACCGTGGCCCCGGAGAGGTCCACGGTGGCCAGCTGGGGCACCCGGAAGTCCTGGCGACCAGCCGTGGCCGGTCAGCGCCCGGTCGAGCTTGCGGGCCGCCCGGTAGACGGTGTCGCCCTCAGGCACGCATCCTCAGTCCCTTCGGGGTGGCCACGAACCCGGCCTCGTCGAGTGCGGCGCGCAGCGGGGTCACGCCACCGCCCAGCAGCGCGGCACCGTCGGCGCTGCTCGACGGTGAGCTTGCCGAGGGCGCCGCGCCGGGTGGCGTCGGCCAGTGCGGAGGCGGCCGGGACCAGCCGGTCCGGGTCGTCGCTCCACGTGAGCAGGGTCCGGCCACCGCGCTCGACGTAGATCGTGAGGTCGCCGTCGACCAGGACCACGAGCGCGCCGGCCTTGCGCCCGGGTCGGTGCCCGGCCGCCTCGCCCGGCTCCGCCGCGGGCCAGGCCAGCGCCGCGCCGTAGAGGTTGGCCGGGTCGGTGGCGGCCAGGGCGACCGCGCCGGGCTTGGCGTCGGACCGCTCGCCGAAGGTGCGCAACCGGTCGATGGCCCCGGCGGAGCCGAACTGCGCGGCGCCGAGGCCCTCGATGAAGTAGCCGCGTCGGCAGCGACCGGTGTCCTCGAACGCGTGACAGCACCTTGTAGACCCCGGCGAAGCCGCCGGGCACCCGCTCGCTCATCACGGCACCGCGGGTGACGACGCCGTGGCGCTCGAGGAGGTGCTCGGCGGTGGCATGCGCACGGCGGGTCGGGTCGGAGTCGCGCTCGGGCAGCAGCGCCCAGCGCCCCGCCGTCTCGGGAGGTCCGCTGCGTGCGGGCATCCGTCCAGCGCCCGGGCGACCCGGGCGTCCACCGGCGCGCAGCCGGGGCGGGGTGCGCCGGGTCCGGTGGCTGGCGTTGCCCGAGCGCACCAGCGCCCGCAGCGGCGTCACGGTGTCGTTGGTGAGGCGCCCCTGCCACACCAGCGACCACAGCGCCGCGGAGAGCTCGGAGTCGCTGGTGGAGCCGACCCGGTCGGAGAGCTGGCGGAAGAACCACGCGCCGCCTGCGTCGAGCGCCTCCAGGACGGCACGCTCCACCGCGCCGGGCTCCTCCTCGGCCACGTCGGGCAGGGTGAGGTCGGCCTGGTCGGCGAGGTGGAGGCTGACCCAGCCGTCGCTGCCGGGCAGCGGGGAGTGGCCCGCCCACACGACCTCGCCGGACGCGGTGAGCTCGTCGAGGTAGGACGGCTCGTAGTCGCGGACCCGCGCGGCCAGCACGAGCGGCTCCAGGGCGCTGGCCGGCACCGGGCAGCCGGCGAGCTGGTCGATGGCGGCCACCACCCCGTCGACGCCGCGGAGCTTGCCGCCGACCCGCTGCCACGCGGGCAGGTAGCGCGCCACGGTGTCCTGGGTGACCGGCTCGACCTCCTTGCGCAACCGGGCCAGCGAGCGGCGGCGCAGCTTGCGCAGCACCTCGGCGTCGCACCACTCGCTGCCCGCTGCCGGAGGGGCGGAACTCGCCCTCCAGGAGGCGACCACGCGAGACCAGCCGCTGGAGCGCGTGGCGGGCCACCGCCTCGCCGAGGCCCAGGCGGGCGGCGACGTCGGCGGTCGTGAACGGACCGTGGGTGCGGGCGTAGCGGGCGATCAGGTCGCCGATGGGGTCCTCGTGCGGCTCGGTGAAGACGTCGGGCGTGCCGGGGGGCACGGGCACGCCGAGCCCGTCGCGCAGCCGACCGACGTCCTCGACGGTCGTCCAGCGCTCGTCGCCGGCCATCCGGGCCGGGACCACGCGGCGTACGTCGGCGAGGGCGGACAGCCAGGAGTCGACGTCGGCGCCCTCGACGGAGCGGGCGGTGATCTCGGCGGCGCTGAGCGGACCGAGGAGGCGGAGCAGGTCGGCGACCGCCTCGGCGTCCCGGGCGCGCCGGTCGGGGGCCAGCCACTGGAGCTCGGACTCGACCTCGGCCAGCACCTCGGGGTCGAGCAGCTCGCGCAGCTCGGCCCTCCCGAGCAGCTCGGCGAGCAGGCCCTGGTCGAGGGACAGCGCCGCGGCCCGGCGCTCGGCGATGGGGGAGTCGCCCTCGTAGACGAACTGCGCGACGTACCCGAAGAGCAGGCTGCGGGCGTAGGGGCTCGGCGACTGGGTCGCGACGTCGACCACCGTCACCTCTCGACGCTGCACCCGCTGGAGCAGCGTGACCAGTGCGGGGAGGTCGTAGACGTCCTGGAGGCACTCGCGGATGGCCTCGAGGACGATCGGGAAGGACGGGTACTGGGAGGCGACCTCGAGCAGCTGGGCGCTGCGCTGGCGCTGCTGCCACAGCGGGCTGCGCCGCCCCGGGTCGCGCCGGGGGAGCAGCAGTGCCCGGGCCGCGCACTCACGGAAGCGGCTGGCGAACAGGGCGGACCCGCCGACCTCCTGGGTGACCAGCTGCTCGATCTCGTCGGGCTCGAAGACGACCACGTCGCCGCCCGGCGGCTCGTTCTCGGTGTCGGGGATGCGGATGACGATGCCGTCGTCGGAGGCCACCGCCTGGCCGTCGATGTCGTAGCGCTCGCGCAGCCGGGCGTTGATGGCCAGCGCCCAGGGGGCGTGCACCGGAGTGCCGTACGGCGAGTGGACGACGAGGCGCCAGTCGCCCAGCTCGTCGCGGAAGCGCTCCACGAGCAGCTGGGTGTCGCTGGGGAGCGCGTTGGTCGCCTCCTGCTGCTCGGTGACGTAGGTGATGAGGTTGCCGGCGGCGTACTCGTCGAGGCCGCGGTCGCGGGCCCGCTGGAGCGCGGTGGCGGGGGTGGCGCTGCCGAGCTCGCGGGTGAAGCTGCCGATGGCCTCGCCCAGCTCGGCGGGTCGGCCCAGGGAGTCGCCCTTCCAGAAGGGCAGCCGACCGGGGATGCCCGGCGCGGGCGTGACCAGCACCCGGTCGTGGGTGATGTCCTCGATGCGCCAGCTCGTCGCGCCGAGCGCGAAGATGTCGCCGACGCGCGACTCGTAGACCATCTCCTCGTCCAGCTCGCCGACCCGGCTCGCCTTGTCGCCCACGAGGAAGACGCCGAAGAGCCCGCGGTCGGGGATGGTGCCGCCGCTGGTCACGGCCAGCCGCTGCGCGCCGGGCCTCCCGGAGAGCACCCCGGTGACCCGGTCCCACACGATGCGCGGGCGCAGCTCGGCGAACTCCTCGCTCGGGTAGCGACCGCTGAGCAGGTCGAGAGTGGCGTCGAAGGCACTGCGCGGCAGGGCGGAGTACGGGGCGGCGCGGCGCACCAGGTCGTAGAGGTCGTCGACCTCCCAGTCCTCCATGGCGGTGCAGGCCACGACGTGCTGGGCGAGGACGTCGAGCGGGTTGGTCGGCACCGACAGCGACTCGATGGCGCCGCTGCGCATCCGCTCGACCGCCACCGCGGTCTGGGCCAGGTCGCCGCGGTGCTTGGGGAAGAGCACGCCGCGGCTGACCTCGCCGACCTGGTGGCCGGCGCGACCCACGCGCTGCAGCGCACTGGCGACGCTGGGTGGTGACTCGATCTGGATGACGAGGTCGACGGCGCCCATGTCGATGCCCAGCTCGAGGCTGCTGGTGGCCACCACGCAGGGCAGCCGGCCGCGCTTGAGGTCGTCCTCGATGAGCGCGCGCTGCTCCTTGGAGACCGACCCGTGGTGGGCCTTGGCGATGATCGTGCCGGCACCGCCGCTCTGCCCCGACTGGGCCATCACCTGGGCAGGGGGCTGGTCCGGCCGCGCGTCGGTCTCGGCCCCCGACCCGGCCTCGCCCCCGGCGCGGTCGGTGGCGATCTCGTTGAGCCGCGCGGTGAGCCGCTCGGCCAGGCGGCGCGAGTTGGCGAAGACGATGGTGGAGCGGTGCTGCTCGACCAGGTCGACGACGTGCTCCTCGACGTGGGGCCAGATGCTGGTGGCGCGCTGCGGGTCGCCGGACTCCTCGTCGTACTCCTCGGGGGCGGTCATGTCCTCGACCGGGACGACCACCCGCAGGTCCCACTCCTTCTCGCTGGGCGGGGCCACGATCTCGACCGGCTCGCTGCCGCCGAGGAAGCGCGCGACCTCCTCGAGCGGGCGCACGGTGGCGCTCAGCCCGATCCGCTGCGCGGGGCGGTCGAGCAGCGCGTCGAGCCGCTCGAGCGACACCGCCAGGTGGGCGCCGCGCTTGCCGCCGGCGACCGCGTGCACCTCGTCGAGGATGACGGTGTCGATGCCCCGCAGCGACTCGCGGGCCTGGCTGGTCAGCATGAGGAACAGCGACTCGGGGGTGGTGATCATGATGTCCGGCGGAGTGCTCGTCAGCCTGCGGCGGTCGGCCGCGGACGTGTCGCCCGAGCGCAGGCCCACCGTGAGGTCGGGCAGGCTGGTGCCGAGCCGCTCGGCGGTGTGGCGGATGCCGGTGAGCGGGGCCCGCAGGTTGCGCTCGACGTCGACGGCCAACGCCTTGAGCGGCGAGATGTAGAGGACGCGCGTGCGGCGCGTCCTGTCGTCCGGGCGCTCGGCGGTCAGCAGCGAGTCGATGGCGTGCAGGAACGCGCTCAGTGTCTTGCCGCTGCCGGTCGGGGCGACGACGAGCGCGTGCTTGCCCGCGGCGATCGCGTCCCACGCGCCCTCCTGCGCCGTCGTCGGTCGGGCGAAGGCCGCCTCGAACCACGCGCGGGTCGGGGCGCTGAAGTGGTCGAGGGCGGACATGGGGCCAGTGTGTCCTACGGCGCCGACATCGGGCGTCGCGCTGGGCGTGCTCCTGCTCGACGGTGCCTCCGAGCAGGCCGTCGCCACGATCACGCCGACGTTCGCCGTCAGCCGCAGCACCTGGCCGGTCGCAGACACCCCTTCCGGGTGGCGACGTGCTGGGGCGGGGTGCCTAGAGTCGGGCGCATGGCTACGAAGAGCACTCCCACCCAGACCTTCCACGTCCCCGGCCTGAGCGCCCAGGAGAGCACCACCGTCGTCTCCGCGCTGCAGGACCGGTTGTACGCCTACACCGACCTCCACCTCGTCCTCAAGCACGTGCACTGGAACGTCGTCGGCCCCAACTTCATCGGCGTCCACGAGATGCTCGACCCGCAGGTCGAGCTGGTGCGCGGCTACGCCGACGCGGTCGCCGAGCGCATCGCCACGATGGGTGGTACGCCGACCGGCACGCCCGGCGCGCTCGTCGCCAACCGCTCGTGGGACGACTACGACATCGGCAAGGACACCGCCCAGGCCCACCTCGGCGCCCTCGACCTCGTCTACTCCGGCGTCATCGAGGACAACCGCAAGGCGATCGACGTCGTCGGCGAGGTCGACCCGGTGACCGAGGACCTGCTCATCGGGCAGACCGGCGAGATCGAGCAGTTCCACTGGTTCATCCGCGCGCACCTCGAGAACAGCGGCGGCCACCTGGCCACCGAGGGGGCCACCACCGAGCAGGAGGCGGCCGACGCGGCCCGCGAGCCGCGCGCCGCGACCAAGAAGGCCACCCGCAAGAAGTAGGTCGACGGACAACCCGATCGCGGCTGTCCCCGGCGATCCCTAGGCTGCGGCCCATGACGGACACGGGGGACGACGACCTCAGGCGGGCACTGGCCACGCTGATCAAGCAGCTGGCCCGCGAGGAGCCTGCGTCACGCGGGACGCCGTTGCTCGGGGTGCTCGACGACCACCTCGGGACGCGGGTCGACGAGCTGCCGGTGGTGGTCGAGAAGATCGACCTCCACCGGTGGGCCGACGTCGACCTCGCGCTGGCCGAGGTCGCCGGCCGCGACGTCGACGCCCGGCTCGTCGGTGTGGGCGGCGGCGACCAGCGGCACCACAGCTCGCTGGGCGACCTGATCGCCAACGCCGAGTGGGGCCGCTTCCGGCAGGGCCAGGTCGACCGGCTCAACGTCGCCACCGGACCGGACGCCGAGCGCGGCGACCGTCGCCTTCGGGCTGCACCTGTTCCGCTACACCGACCGGCCGGTCGTGGTGCTCCAGCGGGGCCACAACCCGCAGTACGGCGGAGAGGCCCGCCTCGAGGTGATCGTCGAGGCCCCGGAGGTCGGGTCGGCGCTGCTCGCCGAGGTCCGCGAGCTCGCCGTGTCCCGCTCGGTCCTGCGCGGCCAGGTCGTCAGCTTCTCCGGCAACCCCTACGAGCCGTCGATGGGCGGGATCACCTTCGTCCGCCGACCCGACCTGCCGGCCGACCGGGTCATCCTGCCGGAGGGGACGCTGACCCAGGTGCGCGGCCACGTCGTCGAGCTCGCGGTGCATCGCGACGAGCTCCGCCGGCGCGGGCAGCACCTCAAGCGCGGCATCCTGCTCTACGGCCCGCCCGGCACCGGCAAGACCCACACGGTCCGGCACCTGATCGGCGCCGGAGCGGACACGACGGTCGTGCTGCTGTCGGGGACCCAGATGGCCTACGTCGCGCAGGCCGCCCAGATCGCCCGCGCCCACCAGCCGGCCATCGTCGTGCTCGAGGACGTCGACCTCATCGCCGAGGACCGCGACCACGGCCCCTACGGCGGCGGCTCCTCACCGTTGCTCTTCACGCTGCTGGACGCGATGGACGGCCTCGACCAGGACGCCGACGTGGTCTTCCTGCTCACCACCAACCGGGCCGAGGCGCTCGAGCGCGCCCTGTCCCAGCGACCCGGGCGTGTCGACCTGGCCGTCGAGATCCCGCTTCCCGACGAGGGCGCCCGCCGCCAGCTCATCGCCCTGTACGCCGCGGAGACCGGCTTCAGCGACGCGGCGATCGCCGCCGCGGCCGAGGCCTCGGCCGGCACCACGGCGTCGTACGCCAAGGAGCTGGTCCGCCGGGCGGTGCTGCGCGCGGCCATCGCCGAGCGGGACCCGGCCGACCAGGACCTCGAGGCCGCCACGCACGAGCTGCAGGCGGACGGTGCGGTGCTGACCCGGTCGCTGCTCGGCAGCGCAGCGGACTAGGCGGCACGCCGGGCGAGGACGAAGCCCTGCGGGTCCTGCTCGCCCACCGGTGCCCGCTCCAGCCGCGCCACCTCGGCCAGCCCCGCGTCGGCCAGGACCCCAGACCACTGCTCGAGTGAGCGGTGGAAGCGGACGAGCCGCACGTCGTGGCCCAGCCTGCGGTAGCCCTGCCCGACCTCACGCGGGCGGTCGCCCACCTGGAACGCGACCAGCACCGGACCGGCCGGGCGCACGACCCGCGCGGCCTCGGCGGCGATGCGGAGGAGCTGGTCGTCGGGGGAGTGGATCGTCGAGTACCAGTACAGGGCCGCGTCGAAGGCCCCGTCGGCGTAGGGGAGGTCGGTGATCGACCCCACGGCCGTGTGCAGGGCAGGGTGGTCGCGGCGGGCCATCGCCAGCATCCCCGGCGAGAGGTCGAGGCCGGTCGTCCGGCAGCCGCGGTCGGTCAGGTAGCGGCTCATCCGACCGGTCCCGCACCCGGCGTCCAGGACGTGTGCCCCCGGTCCGAGCAGCGACACCAGGTGGTCGATCATCGACAGGTCGAGCGCCAGCTCCGGCTCGGTGCCCGGGAAGTGCCGGGCGTAGTCGGCCGACACCGTGTCGTAGGCCGTGACGACCCTCGTGCCGTCGTACGACGCCTCGTCGGACCCGCTCCCCATGGCCGGGAGTGTCGCACGGGTCAGCGGACAGCGGGTCGAGCGCCGTCGGTGCCGCTCTATAGGGTCTCGACCGTGACGGAATCCATGATCCTGGCTCGGGGGCTGCGCAAGTCGTTCGGCGACTTCGAGGCGGTCAAGGGCATCGACGTCGACGTACGACGCGGCGAGGCGTTCGGCTTCCTCGGCCCCAACGGCGCCGGCAAGTCGAGCACGATGCGCATGATCGCCAGCGTCAGCCCCATCAGCGGCGGATCCCTGGAGATCCTCGGGATGGACCCGGCGACCGACGGCCCCGCGATCCGCGGCCGGCTCGGGGTGTGTCCGCAGGAGGACACCCTCGACAACGAGCTCAACGTGCGCGACAACCTCTACATCTACGGTCGCTACTTCGGGATCCCCAAGGGTGAGGTCAACAGCCGGGTCGACGAGCTCCTCGAGTTCGTCTCGCTCACCGAGAAGGCGAAGGCCAAGGTCGAGGACCTCTCCGGAGGCATGAAGCGCCGGCTCACCATCGCCCGCAGCCTGGTCAACCGGCCCGACCTGCTGCTGCTCGACGAGCCGACCACCGGCCTCGACCCGCAGGCGCGGCACGTGCTCTGGGACCAGCTCTTCCGGCTCAAGCAGGCCGGCGTGACGCTCGTGATCACCACCCACTACATGGACGAGGCCGAGCAGCTCTGCGACCGGCTGGTCGTCATGGACAAGGGCCTCATCGCGGCCGAGGGCTCGCCGCGACAGCTCATCGAGGAGCACTCGACCCGCGAGGTCACCGAGCTCCGCTTCGGCATCACCGACGAGTCCAACCCGCACGCGTTGATCGCGGGGAAGGTCGAGGACCTCGGCCGCCTCGAGGTGCTGCCCGACCGGATCCTGGTCTACAGCCCGGACGGCGAGGAGGTCATCGCCAAGGTGCACGAGCGCGGCCTGGACCCGATCGGGGTCCTGGTGCGTCGCTCCACCCTCGAGGACGTCTTCCTCAAGCTCACCGGCCGGACGTTGGTCGACTGATGGCGACCGTCACGGGTTCGCCCACCGGACTGAGCCTGGTCACCGGGACGCTGCGACAGACCGACTACTGGTGGACGGTCTTCAAGCGCACCTGGAAGGGCGGCGCGATCACCTCCTTCGTGTCGCCGCTGTTCTACGTCGTGGCGATGGGCGTGCTGCTCGGCGGGTTCATCGCCGGCGACCCGGCCAAGCTCGAGGGAGCGACGTCGTACCTCGCGTTCATCGTGCCGGGGCTCGTCGCCACGCACGCGATGACCATCGCCGTGGGGGAGACCACCTACCCCGTCATGGGCGCGGTCAAGTGGCACAAGACCTACTACTCGATGATCGCGACCCCGCTCGAGCCGCGGCACCTGGTCGCGGCCCACCTGATGTTCGTGCTCTTCCGCCTCGTCACCGCGTGCGGCGTCTTCATGCTGGTGCTCGCGCCGTTCGGCGTCTTCGAGTCGTGGTGGGGTCCCTTCCTCGCCTTCGGTTCGCAGCTGCTCGTCGGGATGGCGTTCGCCGGGCTGGTCTACGGCTACAGCACCCGGATCCGCAGCGAGTCCGCGTTCGGGGTGCTCTTCCGCCTCGGGGTGCTGCCGCTGACCCTCTTCTCCGGCGCCTTCTTCCCGATCTCCAACCTCGGTCCGGTGCTGGAGTGGGTCGCCCGGCTCACGCCGCTGTGGCACGGCGTCAACCTGTCGCGGATGTTCTGCCTCGACACCGTGGACTGGCCCCTGGCCGCCCTCAACGCCGGCGTGCTCGTGGCGACGATCGTGGTGGGCTGGTTCTGGTCGGTCTCCGGTCTCGAGCAGAGGCTGGCCGACTGATGGCCACCACGACCCACCCCGTGCACCCGCCGCTGGGCCCGGCCCGGGCGGCCTGGCTGCTGGTCACGCGCAGCTACACCGTCTACCGCCAGCAGTGGAAGCTCTTCCTCACCGGCTTCCTCGAGCCCGTCTTCTTCCTGTTCTCGATCGGCATCGGCGTCGGGCAGCTGATCACCGGCTTCGAGGTCGGCGGCGAGTCCATCCCGTACGCCGAGTTCGTGGCGCCCGGGATGCTCGCCGTCAGCGCCTTCAACGGCGCTCTCATGGACAGCACCTACAACGTCTTCTTCAAGCTGAAGTACGAGAAGCTCTACGACCAGATGCTGGCCACCCCGCTCACCACTGCGGACATCGCGCGGGGCGAGATCCTGTGGGGACAGCTGCGCGGGTCGAGCTACTCGGTCGCCTTCCTGCTGCTGATGTGGGCGCTGGGGATGCTGCACTCGTGGACCGCGATCCTGGCGCTGCCCGCCGCCCTGCTGATCGGCTTCGCCTTCTCCGCGGTGTGCATGGCGGCCACCACGTGGATGACCTCCTGGCAGGACTTCGACAAGATCACCCTGCTCCAGCTCCCGCTCTTCCTCTTCTCGGCGACCTTCTTCCCGATCACGGCCTATGACGGGTGGTTGCGCTGGGTCGTGGAGGCGACGCCGCTCTACCGCGGGGTGGTGCTGTGCCGCGAGCTGACGCTGGGTCAGGTGGGCTGGGAGAGCGCCGTCTCGGTGGTCTACCTCGTGGTGATGGGGCTGATCGGCCTGGCCGTCGTGCGGCGACGGCTCGACAGGCTGCTGCTCACCTGAGCTGCGCGCCGAAGACCGCGGCGCAGGCCTCGTCCAGTGCCGGCGCGTCCAGGCGCGTGACCACCCGCACCGGTCCGTCTCCGGTGCGCCGGAGCCGGCCCCGGTCGGCCTCGACGTCGACCTCCCACGTGCCGCTGCTGGCGGTCATCACGTCCGGCGTCGCTCGCGTGCACCGACGTGCCCTTCGGGCAGTGACGCTCCACGACCACTGAACCGGTTCGCGTCGGGCGGGGCGCCGCTGCGAGGATGGAGCCATGCCCGATCCCGACCCGATCGCCCCGGACACCAAGGACTGGACCTGGGTCCTCGAGCGTCCGTGCCCCGAGTGTGGCTTCGACCCGCAGTCCCACTCGGTGGGGTCCCTGTCCGGGCTCCTGCACGACTCGGCGATGGCCTGGTCGCCGGTGCTCAGCCGGGCCGACGCGGCGGTCCGGCCGCGCCCGGGGGTGTGGTCGCCGCTGGAGTACGCCTGCCACGTCCGCGACGTGCACCGGATCTTCGCCGAGCGCGTCGAGCTGATGCTGGACGAGGACGAGCCGCACCTCGCCGGCTGGGACCAGGACGCGGCCGCGCTCGCGTCGCGCTACGCCGAGCAGGACCCGGCCACCGTCGACGCCGAGCTCGTCGAGGCCGCCGGCCACGCGGCGGGCCTCTACGCGAGCGTGACGGCCGAGCAGGCCGGTCGGCGCGGGACCCGGTCCGACGGCAGCGAGCTCACCGTCGAGGCGTGGGGGATCTACCACCTCCACGACGTGCTGCACCACGCGCACGACGTGGGCACGGCGTGACCGACGCAGTGGCGGCGACGATCCGCGCCTACGACCTGGACGCCGCGGCGTACGCGGCCAGCAGTCCCGCCATCCCGGCGTCCGTCCGCGCGGACGTCGAGGAGCTCGCCGCCGCCCTGGGCGCGGGTGCCCGGGTGCTCGAGATCGGCTCCGGGGCAGGGCGCGACGCGGCCCTCATGGAGGAGCTCGGCCTGCGCGTGCGTCGTACCGACGTCGCAGCGTCCTTCGTGGCGTTGCTGCGCGAGCAGGGACACGACGCCGACCGGCTCGATCCGCTCACCGACGACCTGACCTCGGGCGACGGCCCGTACGACGCGGTCTGGGCCAACGCCTCGCTCCTGCACGTCGCGCGGCGCGACCTGCCCGTCGTGCTCGCCCGTCTCGCCCGGACCACGAGGCCCGGTGGGCTGCTCCGCGTGGCCGTCAAGGAGGGCGACGGTGAGGGCTGGTCGACCCACGGCTCGATCCGCCACCCGCGCCACTTCACCTACTGGCGCGCCGACGCCCTCACCGCCGTGGTGGCGGGTGCCGGCTGGACCGACGTCTCGGTGACGCTGGTCCCGGGAACCGCACGGGCCGAGAGCTGGCTCGAGGTCGTGGCGGTCCGCGGATGAGGCACACCGAGTTCTGGGCCCGTCTCGACCACGCGCTCGGCACGGCGTCGTCGCGCTCCTGGGCCGAGCTCTTCGTCATCGGTGACCTCGGCGGCCGCACCGTCGTCGAGGCCCTCGACTCCGGCGTGCCGCCCAAGCAGGTCTGGGCCGCGGTGTGGCGGGTGCTCGAGCTGCCGGACTCCGAGCGATGAGCACACCGACGGCCGGGGGTCTCACCGACCACGCGCACGTGCAGGCGAGGACCGTGAGGGTCCTGGTCGTCTCCCAGGCGGTCGGCGCCGTGGGGGTCACCATCGGGGTGGCGACCGCCTCCCTGCTGGCCCGCGACATCTCCGGCTCCGAGGCCCAGGCGGGCCTCGCGCAGACGTTCCAGGTGCTCGGCACGGCGCTCGCGGCGTTCCTCCTCGCCCGGCTGATGGGCCGTCGCGGACGGCGCGTCGGCCTGGTCACCGGCTACCTCGCCGGCGCCAGCGGTGCCGCCCTGTGCGTGGCGGCCGGGGTGCTGGACTCGATGGCCGTCCTGCTCGCCGGCGCGGTGCTGCTGGGCGCGACCACCGCCGTCAACAACGGCTCCCGGTACGCCGCCACGGACCTCGCGCCCGAGGAGACCCGCGGGCGCGCGCTGTCGGTGGTCGTGTGGGCGACCACGATCGGAGCCGTCGCGGGACCCAACCTCACCGGCGTCGGCGCCGGCCTGGCCCGACGCTTGGGGATCCCGGAGCTCACCGGCGGGTTCGCCATCGGCGCCGTGGTCCTGGTCCTCGCGGCGGCCTGGGTCGCCGTGCTGCTGCGTCCCGACCCGCTGCTGCTCGCCCAGTCCGCCGCGGGGGCCACGGCGCAGGCCCGCAGCGGTCGGTCGTGGTCGCGCTTCACCGAGGCGGTCGGCGCCCGGCCCGCGCTCGGCGCGGCCATCGTGGGCATGGCCTGCGCCCACGCCGCGATGGTCACGGTGATGATCATGACCCCGCTGCACATGGAGCACGGTGGTGCCGAGCTGCAGGTGATCGGGTTCGTCATCTCGGTGCACGTGCTGGGGATGTTCGCCTTCTCGCCACTCGTCGGCCTCGCCGCCGACCGCCTCGGCCGGCTCGCTGGTGCTGAGGACCGGGGGGCTGGTCCTGCTCGCCTCGCTGGTGCTGTGCGGGCTCGCCCCGGAGGGTTCGTCGTGGCAGATCTTCGGCGGGCTCTTCCTGCTCGGCCTCGGGCTGGTCGTGCGCGACCGTGGCCGCCTCCACGATCATCGCCGACCTGCACCCCGTGGCGGCGCGCACCGACGTGCAGGGCACCGCCGACATGGCGATGTCGCTGACCGCCGCCGGCGGTGGCGCACTGGCCGGCCTGATCGTGGGTTCGCTGGGCTACCCCGTGCTGGCGATGTTCGCCGGTGTCCTGGCCCTGGCGGTCCTGGGTGCCGGTCGTGGTCGCGGGGGCCATGACCGGAGCGGCCACCGGCCGGACGTCCGCGGCCGACCCGTCGTCCGACGCGACCCGCTAGTCGCGACACGCGGCGCGGCGTGCGCCAGTCGAACAACTGTTCGGGCTAGATTGTGTCCACAGGTACGACGTACGGCGAGGTTCTCCACAGCGTTCGACACGTGCTGACCAGGCATTGTCGGTGGCTCGTCCTAGCGTCGCAGACGTACCTGACTACCCGACGGACAACAAAGGACACGCACATGGCTGGTGGAGACCGCGAGAAGGCACTGGATGCCGCACTCGCCAACTCGAGAAGCAGTTCGGCAAGGGCTCGGTCATGCGACTGGGCGACGACAGCCGCGCCCCGCTGGAGGTGATCCCGACCGGCGTCGATCGCCCTCGACGTGGCCCTCGGCCTCGGCGGCCTGCCGCGCGGCCGTGTGGTGGAGATCTACGGTCCCGAGTCCTCGGGAAAGACGACGGTCGCCCTGCACGCGGTGGCCAGCGCCCAGGCGGCCGGCGGCATCGTCGCCTTCATCGACGCCGAGCACGCGCTCGACCCCGACTACGCCAAGGCCCTCGGCGTCGACACCGACGCCCTGCTGGTCTCCCAGCCCGACTCCGGTGAGCAGGCGCTCGAGATCGCCGACATGCTCGTCCGCTCAGGCGCCCTGTCGCTCATCGTCATCGACTCGGTGGCCGCGCTCGTGCCGCGCGCCGAGATCGAGGGCGAGATGGGCGACAGCCACGTCGGCCTCCAGGCGCGCCTGATGAGCCAGGCGCTGCGCAAGATGACCGGTGCCCTCAACAACTCCGGCACGACGGCCATCTTCATCAACCAGCTCCGCGAGAAGATCGGCGTCATGTTCGGCTCGCCCGAGACCACCACCGGTGGTCGCGCGCTGAAGTTCTACTCCTCGGTGCGCCTCGACGTGCGTCGCATCGAGACCCTCAAGGACGGCCCGACATGGTCGGCAACCGCACCCGCGTCAAGGTCGTCAAGAACAAGGTCGCCCCGCCGTTCAAGCAGGCCGAGTTCGACATCATGTACGGCAAGGGCATCAGCCGCGAGGGCGGCCTGATCGACGTGGGGGTCGAGGCCGGCCTGATCCGCAAGTCCGGCGCTTGGTACACCTACGAGGGCGACCAGCTCGGTCAGGGCAAGGAGAACGCCCGCACCTTCCTCAAGGACAACCCCGACCTGGCCAACGAGCTGGAGAAGAAGATCCTCGAGAAGCTCGGTGTCAGCCCGCAGGTCGACGCTCCGTCCGAGCTGTCCGACGAGCCCATCGGCGTCGATGACTTCTGAGTCGGCTCCGCGGTCGGGTGACGTCCAGGCCGGCACCGTCGTGGGCGGGGGACGTCCACGACGGGGTCGAGGCCTGGACCCGGTCGGCCGGGGCTGCCCCCTCGACCCGCCCCGCCCGCGGCTCCCGTGGCGCGGGTCGCACCCGCTCCCGCGAGAGCCGGTCCGCGCCCCCGCTGCCGGCGTCGGTGCCCGAGTCGGTCCGCGACGACCCCGAGCCCGACCACGAGTCGGTCGGACGCAAGATCCTGCTCGACGCGCTGACCGGTCAGGCACGCTCACGCAAGGAGCTGGCCGACAAGCTCGCGAAGAAGGACGTGCCGGCCGACCTGGCCTCCGCGCTCCTGGACCGCTTCGAGGAGGTCGGTCTGGTCGACGACGAGGCGTTCGCGCGGGCGTGGATCGCCGCGCGGCAGCCGAGCAAGGGGCTCGCCCGCCGGGCCCTGGCCCAGGAGCTGCGCCGCAAGGGCGTCGACGACGACGTGGCCCGTGAGGCCCTCGACGAGATCGATCCCGACGACGAGGAGTCCGCGGCCCGGGCCCTGGTCCGCAAGAAGCTGCGCACCATGCGTGGCCTCGAGCGCGCAGGGCGACGCGTCGGCTCGTGGGGATGCTCGCCCGCAAGGGCTACCCGCCCGGCATGGCGTTCGCGGTGGTCAGGGACGAGCTCGGGGCCGACGACACCGAGCTCGAGACGCCCTGACCGTCGGCTGCTGGGACATACTGCAGCGATGGCCTCGAAGAAGAAGAACAAGGACACACAGGTAGCCGGTGCCACCGGAGAGGCCGTGCGGCCGCTCCTGCGCCTCCCGGAGGGGCCGGTCGACCTGGCCGGCCTCGACCCCCGCGCCACCCCCGGCTTCGACGGGGACAAGGCGGCCGGCAAGGCGGCGCTGCCCGGGTGGGGGAGCCCCTGGCGGACCTCCAGGAGCGGCTCTACGCGCAGGGCAAGTCCGACGGTCGATCGCCGCGTGCTGCTCGTGCTCCAGGGCATGGACACCTCCGGCAAGGGCGGAGTGCTGCGCCACACGGTCGGCCTGATCGACCCGCAGGGTGTGCGGATCTCCTCCTTCAAGGCCCCCACCGACGAGGAGCGTCGTCACGACTTCCTGTGGCGGATCCGCAGCGCGGCTGCCCGGGGCCGGCATGGTGGGTGTCTTCGACCGCTCCCACTACGAGGACGTCCTCATCGGGCGGGTGCGCGAGCTGAGCCACGCGGTCGAGATCGAGCGCCGCTACGACGCCATCAACCACTTCGAGGCCCAGCTGGCCGACAGCGGGGTCACGATCCTCAAGTGCATGCTGCACATCTCCGCCAAGGAGCAGAAGGAGCGGCTCCTGGCCCGGCTCGACGACCCGACCAAGCACTGGAAGTTCAACCCCGGCGACATCGACGAGCGCTCGCTGTGGCACGCCTACCGCAGGCCTACGAGATCGCGCTCGAGCGTAGCAACACCCCCGAGGCCCCCGTGGTACGTCGTGCCCAGCGACAGCAAGTGGTTCCGCAACCTGGCCGTTGGCCAGCTGCTGCACGAGGCCCTGCGCGAGATCGCTCCGGCGTGGCCGGCGGCCGACTTCGACGTGTCGGGCGAGCGTCGACGCCTCACCGAGGAGGACCCCTCACGTGACCGCGACACCCTCAGACCGGGACACCACGCTCCCCGGGGTGTTCGTCACGCGCTACGTCACGCCCCTGCGCGAGGGCGGCAGCCTGCCCGGCATCGTCGAGGGCGACGACCTGGGCACCTACGTGTGCAAGTTCCGCGGCGCCGGCCAGGGTCTCAAGGTGCTGGTCGCCGAGGTGATCGTCAGCGGGCTCGCCGAGCACCTGGGCCTGCGCACGCCGCGGCTCGTCGCCCTCGAGCTCGACCCCGAGATCGCCCGCTACGAGGCCGACGAGGAGGTCCAGGACCTGCTCAACGCCAGCGCCGGGCTCAACCTCGGTGTCGACTTCCTGCCGGGGGCCTTCGGGTTCGACGACACGGTGCTCGAGCCGGGTGGGAGCACGGAGGCCGGCGAGGCCGCGACGGTGCTCTGGCTCGACGCGTTCTGTGCCAACGTCGACCGGTCCTGGCGCAACCCCAACCTGCTGCTCTGGCACGGCGACCTGTGGGTGATCGACCACGGCGCCTCGCTGTACTTCCACCACGGCTGGGCCTCGGGGGTGAGCGATCCCGAGCGGTTCGCCCGCCAGCCCTGGGACGCCTCCGACCACGTGCTGGGCCGGCACCTCGGCGGTGTGGCCGCGGCGGACGCCGAGATCACACCGCGACTCGACGGCGACACCTTCGCCCGGATCGTGGCCCGGGTGCCCGACGCATGGCTCGAGCCGGTGCCGGGAGCGGAGACACCGGACGCGCTGCGGGCGGCGTACGTCGACTTCCTCGTCGCCCGTCTCGGCACCCGCCAGTGGCTCCCGGGGGGTGGCGCGTGAAGCGACTGGCCTACCAGTACGTCGTCCTGCGCTGCGTCCCACGCCCCGACCGCGAGGAGTTCCTCAACGTCGGCGTGGTGCTCTACTGCCAGGCGGCCGACCACCTCGACGTCGCGTGGCGGTGCGACACCGAGCGTCTGGGCGCCCTGGACCCCGGGCTGGACCCCGACACGGGTGTGCGCGGCGCTCGCCTTCGTCGAGGGGGTGGCCCGCGGGGACGAGCGCGGTGGGGCGGCCGCCGGGCAGTCGTTGGGGCAGCGGTTCGGCTTCCTCAAGGCGCCCCGCAGCACGGTGCTGCAGCCCGGCCCGGTCCACGGTGGCGTGACCACCGACCCGGCCCGGCAGCTCGAGCACCTCCTCGAGCGTCTCGTGGGATGAGCCCGGTCGGATGAGCCCGGTCGGATGAGCGCCGTCGGATGAGCGCCGACCCCGCCCTCGTCGACGCCGTACGCCAGGCGCTCGAGCGCGTCGGGGACCCCGAGCGGGCGCGGCGGCAGCAGGCGTACATGACGTCGGCCCTGCCCTACCGCGGGCTCACCGCCCCCGAGCTCCGGACCCTGCTGCGCCCGCTGTTCGTCGGTCACCGACTCGGCGACGCGGACACCTGGCGCGACACCGCCCGCGAGCTCTGGGACGGCGCCACGCACCGCGAGGAGTGGTACGCCGCCATCGCGTTGCTCCGCCACCGCCAGTACCGGCGCTGGGTCGACCCGGAGCTGCTGCCGCTGCTCCTGCACCTGGTGCGGACGGGCGCCTGGTGGGACGTGGTCGACGAGATCGCCAGTCACCTGGCCGGGGGTGTGCTGGCCGAGCACCGCGCAGCGGTCACCCCCGTCGTCCGCCGCTGGAGCCGGGACGAGGACAGCATGTGGGTGCGGCGCACGGCGATCCTGGCCCAGCTGCGGCACCGCGGCGCCACGGACACCACCCTGCTGGCGGACGTGCTGGACGCCAACCTCGAGGGGTCGACGTACGGCTCGCAGTTCTTCGTCCGCAAGGCCGTGGGGTGGGCGTTGCGCCAGCACAGCCGCACGGACCCCGCGTGGGTGCGCACCTACGTCGCGACGCACGCCGAGCGCCTCGCGCCGCTGTCACGGCGTGAGGCGCTGCGGCTGCTGGCTCAGACGGGGACGAGCTCGACGGCACCGACCGCGTAGCGGGCCAGCACGACGCGGGCGACCTCGGGGTGCGCGCCCAGGGGTGCCGAGACCGCGACGGCACCGGCCTCGACGGACAGCTCGGCGGCCCGGTCCGGCAGGAAGCCGGGGGCCAGGAAGAACGACGCCACCGCGATGTGGCGGCGGCCCTCGGCGCGGAAGGCCCGCACGGCCTCCCCGGCGGCCGGGGGAGCGGCCGAGGCGAACGCCGCCGTGACCGGCAGCTTGTGGCGGGTGCCCCAGGTGCGGGCGAGCCGGGCGACGGCCTGGTTGGCGAGCGGGTCGGACGAGCCGGCGGCGGCCAGCACGAGGGCGTCCAGCTCGCGGACCCGGGCCTCCTTGAGGGCGTCGCGCAGCCGCAGGTCGAGCACCTCGAGGAAGGCGGCCTCCATGCCCAGGACCTTGGTGGCCCGGATGGTGAGGCCCTCGTGGCGCGCGGTCGCGGCGGCGATGGCCTCGGGGACGTCCACCTTGGCGTGGTAGGCCTCGGTGAGCAGCAGCGGGACGACGACGATCTCGTCGAAGCCCGCCCGGACCAGCTTGTTGACCACCGTCTCGAACGACGGCTTGGAGAGCTCGAGGAACGCGGCCTCGATGCGCAGGTCCGGGCGCATGGCCCGGACCTCGTCGACGAGCGCGTTGATCGTCGCGGCCGAGCGGGGGTCACGGCTTCCGTGAGCCAGGGCAACCAGTGCAGGAGCGGCCATCAGAGGGGCCTCCCATCGGGGGTGGTGGGGTGGAGGTCGACGACGTTGTCGAGGAAGTGGGGTGACCTCATGCGTGGATCCCGCACTCGGTCTTGGTGGTGCCGGCCCAGCGGCCACTGCGCGGGTCGTCACCGGGGGCGACGCGCCGCGTGCACGGCCAGCACCCGATGGACGGGTAGCCGTCGTGGACGAGCGGGTTGACCAGGACGCCGTGGTCGTCGATGTACGCCTCGACCTGCTCGTCGGTCCAGCGCGCCATCGGCGAGACCTTGACCTTCTGCTTCTTGGCGTCCCAGCCGACGACCGGAGCGATGACCCGGTTGTGCGTCTCGGCCCGGCGCAGCCCGGTGGCCCAGGCGTCGTACCCGCTCAGCGTGTCGGCCAGCGGCTGTGACCTTGCGCAGCGCGCAGCACAGGTCGGGGTCGGACTTGTAGAGGTCCTTGCCGTACTGCGCGTCCTGCTCGGCGACGGTGAGGTCGGTGCTGACGGTGCGCAGGGTGACCGGCATGGTCGCCTCGACGGCGTCGCGGGTGCCGATGGTCTCGACGAAGTGGTAGCCGGTGTCGAGGAAGACCACGTCGATGCCGGGGGCGACCCTCGAGGCGAGGTGGGCCAGGACGGCATCGCCCATCGAGGAGGTCAGGCAGAAGCGCTCGCCGAAGGTCGCCACCGCCCACTCGATGATGTTCTCGGCCGGCGCCAGCTCGAGCTCGGCACCCACGTGGGAGACCAGCTCGCGCAGCTCCTCGGGGGTGCGCCCGTCGGTGTGGGTGCCCTTGAAGTCGCGGGCGGCCTGGGTGGACAGGCTCATCGGGCACCTCCTCCGCCGTGATCGGTGCGGCTGCTGTCGGGTCGGGTGAGGCCGAGGTACTTCACCGAGAACGCGCGCAGGCACGACCGGCACTCCCAGCCCTCCTCCAGCGGCCACAGGGTGGTCTCGCCGCAGTACGGGCAGTGCTGGGCAACCGCGCGCTCGCTCATGTCAGACCGTGGCCTTCTCGCCGCGGAGGTGGACCTCGTCGGCGCGGGTGGCCCAGGTGGCGAAGGACTCGTCGTCGGCGCGGTCGGCGAGGTACGCCGTCACCACGTGGGTGACGTAGTCGTCCAGGTCGGCGCTGGTGACCTTGTGGGCCCGCAGCTTGCGGCCGAAGCCGGCCTGCAGCCCGAGGGCGCCACCGAGGTGCACCTGGAAGCCCTCCACCTGGTTGCCGTTCTCGTCGAGGACGAGCTGGCCCTTGAGGCCGATGTCGGCGACCTGGGTGCGGGCGCAGGCGTTGGGGCAGCCGTTGACGTTGATGGAGATCGGGGTGTCGAGCTCGGGGAAGCGCTTCTCCAGCTCGGAGACGAGCAGGCGGGCGCGCTCCTTGGTGTCGACGATCGCCAGCTTGCAGAACTCGATGCCGGTGCACGCCATGGTGCTGCGGCGCCAGTTGCTGGGGCGTGCGGTGAGGCCGATCTTCTCGAGGTCGTCGGCGAAGGCCTCGGTGTCGGTGGCGGCCACGCCGAGGACGACCAGCTTCTGGTACGCCGTGAGGCGCGCGCCCAGCGCGTCGTACCGCTCGACGAGATCGGCCAGCGCGGTGAGCGTGGTGCCGTCGACGCGGCCCACGACGGGCGCGGCACCGACGAAGAACCTTCCGTCCTTCTGCTCGTGGATGCCGATGTGGTCGCCCTGGGAGACCGGGGTCGCGGGCGAGGGGCAGTCGACGAGCTCGCGCTCGAGGTACTCGGTCTCGAGCACCTCGCGGAACTTCTCCACGCCCCAGTCGGCCACCAGGAACTTCAGGCGCGCCCTGGACCGCAGCCGCCGGTAGCCGTAGTCGCGGAAGATCGACGCGACGCCCTCCCAGGCGTCGGCCACCTCGTCCAGCGGGATCCACACGCCCAGCTTCTGGGCGAGCATCGGGTTGGTCGACAGTCCGCCGCCGACCCACAGGTCGAAGCCGGGGCCGTGCTCGGGGTGGACGGTGCCGACGAAGGAGATGTCGTTGACCTCGGGGGCCACGTCGTGGCTCGGGTGCCCGGTGAGGGCGGTCTTGAACTTGCGGGGCAGGTTGGAGAACTCCGGGTTGCCGATCGCGCGGGCCCTGATCTGTGCCAGCGCCGAGGAGCCGTCGATGATCTCGTCCTTGGCGATGCCGGCGACCGGCGATCCCAGGAAGGGCCGCGGCGAGTCTCCACACGCCTCGACGGTGATGAGGCCGACCGACTCGAGGCGCTCCCAGATGGCCGGGACGCTCTCGACCTCGATCCAGTGGTACTGGATGTTGTTGCGGTCGGTGATGTCGGCGGTGTTGCGCGCGTACGTCGTCGACGTCTCGCCCAGGGCGCGCAGCTGCTCAGCGCCCAGGACCTGGCCGTCGGTGCGCACCCGCATCATGAAGTAGCGGTCGTCGAGCTCCTCCTCCTCGAGCATGGCGGTCTTGCCGCCGTCGAAGCCGGGAGCGCGCTGGGTGTAGAGCCCCATCCAGCGGAAGCGGCCACGCAGGTCGGCCGGGTCGATGGAGTCGAAGCCGCGCTTGGAGTAGATGTTCTCGATGCGGGCGCGGACGTTGAGGGGGTCGTCGTCCTTCTTGGTCTGCTCGTTCTTGTTGAGCGGCTCGGAGTAGCCCAGGGCCCACTGGCCCTCACCGCGCTTGCGGCGCACGGGCTTCGCGGCGGACACGCCGCCGGCATCGGGGGCGGGGGAGCCGGTGGGAGCGGTCGGGGTGCTGGTCACGATGGTCGTGTCCTTCTTCGCTGAGGGCCGCGCGCGACGATGGGCGCGGATGTGCAGGGGGCGGCGTCGTTCAGCGGTGCCGACACATCATGCTGGCGGTGCGACCGAGGTCCACGTGGCGTCGGACCACGAGGAACTGGTGCGTGTCAGCAAGACTCATGTCAAGCAGTCTCAAGCCCCGGACAGGCTCACCACAAGACGAAATCTCATGATGAGAGACGGCCCGCCACATAGTGAGACGCGGGGTGCGGTCCCAGGCGGTGTGACGCGCCCGATGCGGCCCACGTCACACTCGGGATCCGCGCGGACGCGCGGCGACCGGGCGTCGTACCTCCCTCTAGGCTGTGTCGCATGACGGACTCCCTCATCAGCAGTGCGTACACCCAGGCCCTCGAGGTGATCGGCGCCGTGGAGCCGCGGATCGCCGACGCGACGCGCCAGGAGCTGGCCGACCAGCGAGGTTCGCTCAAGCTCATCGCCTCGGAGAACTACGCCTCCCCGGCCGTGCTGCTCACGATGGGCACCTGGTTCTCCGACAAGTACGCCGAGGGCACCGTCGGGCACCGCTTCTACGCCGGGTGCCAGAACGTCGACACCGTCGAGTCACTGGCGGCCGAGCACGCCCGTGAGCTGTTCGGCGCGCCGTACGCCTATGTGCAGCCGCACTCCGGCATCGACGCCAACCTGGTCGCCTTCTGGTCGATCCTGGCCAACCGCGTGGAGACGCCGGCCCTGGAGAAGCTCCAGGCCAAGAACGTCAACGAGCTCTCCGAGACCGACTGGGAGTCGCTGCGCCACGAGCTGGGCAACCAGCGTCTGCTCGGCATGAGCCTGGACGCCGGCGGCCACCTGACCCACGGCTTCCGCCCCAACATCAGCGGCAAGATGTTCCACCAGCAGCAGTACGGCACCGACCCGGAGACCGGCCTGCTCGACTACGACGCGGTCGCCGCCAAGGCCCGCGAGTTCAAGCCCCTGGTGCTCGTCGCCGGCTACTCGGCGTACCCGCGCCGGGTGAACTTCGCGAAGATGCGCGAGATCGCCGACGAGGTCGGCGCCGTGCTCATGGTCGACATGGCGCACTTCGCCGGGCTGGTGGCGGGCAAGGTGTTCACCGGCGAGGAGGACCCGGTCCCGCACGCCCACATCGTCACCACCACGACCCACAAGTCGCTGCGCGGCCCGCGCGGCGGCATGGTGCTGGCGCAGGAGGAGTTCGCCGCGGACGTGGACCGGGGCTGCCCCATGGTGCTGGGAGGCCCGCTGTCGCACGTGATGGCCGCCAAGGCGGTCGCGTTCGCCGAGGCCCGCCAGAGCTCGTTCCGGGCCTACGCCCAGCAGATCGCCGACAACGCCCACTCCCTGGCCGACGGCTTCCTCAAGCGCGACGCCACCCTGGTCACCGGCGGCACCGACAACCACCTCGTGCTGCTGGACGTGTCGAGGTTCGGACTCACCGGCCGCCAGGCCGAGTCGGCGCTGCTCGACGCCGGCGTGGTCACCAACCGCAACTCCATCCCGGGCGACCCCAACGGCGCCTGGTACACCTCCGGCATCCGCCTCGGCACCCCGGCGCTGACCACGCGGGGCTTCGGCCACGACGAGTTCGACACCGTCGCCGAGCTCATCGTCGACGTGCTCAGCAACACCGAGGCCGGCACGACCAAGGCCGGCGGCCCGTCGAAGGCGTCGTACGTCCTGGGCGACGGCGTGGCCGAGCGGACCAAGGCCGCCAGCGGCGAGCTGCTCGACAAGCACCCGCTGTACCCCGGGCTCGTGCTGGGCTGATCGGCGGCGCCGGCGGTAGGCCACCTGTGGCCGGCCGCCGCCGCGACTCGGTGGTCGCCGGTCCCGTCTGCGCGCCGCCGTCCGGCGACTGCGCTCAGGCGCCGACCGAGCGGTAGAGGTCGAGCGTCCGAGCGGCGATCGCGCCCCAGCTGAACGCCTCCTGGGCGCGGGCCCGGCCGGCGACGCCGTACGCGCGGGCGCGCTCGGGGTCGCTCACCGCGTCGTTGAGCGCCGCCGCGAGGTCGGCGACGTACTGCTCCGGCGCGAGCGGGGTCCCGGTGCCGTCGGTGGCCTGCTCGATCGGGACCAGCCACCCGGTCTCGCCGTGGACGCACCACCTCGGGGATGCCGCCCGTCGCGGTGGCGACGACCGCGGTCTCGCAGGCCATCGCCTCGAGGTTGACGATGCCGAGCGGCTCGTAGATCGACGGGCAGGCGAAGACGGTGGCCGGCTCAGCAGCGCGACGACGTCGGCGCGGGGCAGCATCTCGTCGATCCACACCACGCCGTCCCGACCGGCGGCCAGGCCGTCGACGAGTCCGCGCACCTCGGCCTCGATCTCCGGGGTGTCCGGTGCGCCGGCGCACAGCATCAGCTGGACGTCGGGCGGCAGCTCGGCGGCCGCGCGCAGGAACAGCGGCAGGCCCTTCTGCCGGGTGATCCGGCCGACGAAGATCACGCTCGGCCGGTCGGGGTCGACCCCGAGCTCGCGGACCCGGTCGGGGTCGGAGACCGGGCGACCAGCGGTGGTGTCGATGCCGTTGTGCACCACGTGCACCTCGCTCGGGTCGACGGCGGGATAGCTGCGCAGCACGTCGTCGCGCATGGCGGCGCTGACCGCGATGATGCCGGCGGCCCCTCGTACGCCGTCCGCTCCGCCCAGCTCGACAGCGGCATAGCCGCCGCCGAGCTGCTCGGCCTTCCACGGCCGCATCGGCTCCAGGGAGTGGGCGCTGACGACGTGCGGGATGCCGTGCATGAGGCCGGCGAGGTGGCCGGCCATGTTGGCGTACCAGGTGTGCGAGTGCACCAGGTCGGCGCCGGCGCAGTCGTCGACCATGGCCAGGTCGACGCCCAGCGTGCGGATCGCGCCGTTGGCGGCGGCGAGTGACGTCGGGCTCGGCGTACGCCGTCGTCCCGGCCTCGTCGCGGGGGGCGCCGAAGCAGCGCACGCTGCGCGTCGACGCCGGACTGCGCACGCAGCGCACGGACCAGCTCGGCGACGTGCACCCCGGCACCCCCGTAGACCTCCGGGCGGGTACTCCTTGCTGAGGACGTCGATGCGCATGGGCGCGAACCTACTGCCGAGCGGTTGGGTCGACCGCGCCCTGCGCGCCCGACTAGTTTCGTCGCATGGCGCATCACGCCCGCCGCGCAAGAAGATCCTCGCCATCGTCCTGGCCGGCGGTGAGGGCAAGCGGCTGATGCCGCTGACGGCCGACCGCGCCAAGCCCGCGGTGCCGTTCGGCGGGATCTACCGTCTCATCGACTTCGCCCTGTCCAACGTCGTCAACTCCGGCTACCTCAAGGTCGTCGTGCTGACGCAGTACAAGTCGCACAGCCTCGACCGCCACGTCACCACGACGTGGCGGATGTCCAACCTGCTCGGCAACTACGTCACCCCGGTCCCGGCCCAGCAGCGCGTCGGGCAAGCGGTGGTACCTCGGCAGCGCCGACGCGATCTACCAGTCGCTCAACCTGCTCACCGACGAGCAGCCCGACATCGTCGTGGTGGTCGGCGCCGACCACGTCTACCGGATGGACTTCTCCCAGATGGTGGCCGACCACGTCGAGTCCGGGGCCGGCTGCACGGTCGCCGCGATCCGCCAGCCGATCGGGCTGGCCGACCAGTTCGGCGTCATCGACGTCGACCCCGCCGACCCGCAGCAGCATCCGGGCGTTCCTCGAGAAGCCCACCGACCCGGTCGGCCTGCCCGACTCGCCCGACGAGGTGCTCGCGAGCATGGGCAACTACGTCTTCACCGCCGACGCGCTGCGCGACGCGGTCACCCGCGACGCCGACGCTCGAGCAGTCCAAGCACGACATGGGCGGCGACATCGTGCCGTGGTTCGTCGACAAGTCCGAGTCGGCGGTCTACGACTACAAGGACAACGAGGTCCCCGGGTCGACCGACCGCGACCGCGGCTACTGGCGCGACGTCGGGACGATGCGGTCCTACTACGAGGCCCACATGGACCTGGTGTCGCCGCTGCCGGTCTTCAACCTCTACAACACCGCCTGGCCGATCTACACCAGCTACGGCCCGCACCCGCCCGCCAAGCTGGTCGAGGGAGCCAGCGGCGCCGGCGTCGACGACCTTCAACTCGATCCTCTCCCCGGGCGTCGTGGTCAGCGGCGGGACCGTCAACCAGTCGGTGCTCTCGCCCGCGGTGTGGGTCAAGGACGGCGCCGAGGTCTCCGACTCGGTCCTCATGGACGGCGTGCAGGTCGGCGAGGGCGCCGTCGTGCGCAACGCGATCCTCGACAAGGGCGTGGTGGTGCCGCCGGGTGTCCGGATCGGGGTCGACGCACGAGGAGGACCGCGCTCGTGGGTTCGTCGTCGACGACGGTCTCACGGTGCTGGCCAAGCAGCAGGCCGTCGGCGACGCGTAGGCCTCAGCCGAGGGACCGCGCGCCGCTCGCGCAGGTAGGCGAGCTCGACGTCGTTGCGGCACGCGGCGATCGCCTGGTCGTACGCCGCCCGCGCGGCCACCGTGTCCCCCTGGCGCGCCAGGAGGTCGGCCCGCACGGCCGCGACGCGGTGGCTGGCCGGGATCGCGACCCCCTCGAGGGCGGCCATCCCCGCGGCCGGACCGAAGGCCTCGGCGACCGCCACGGCGCGGGCCAGGCGGGCGGCGGGGGAGGGAGCGACCGGCGAGGAGCGTGTCGTAGAGGTCCACGACGCGCTCCCACCGGGTGTCCTTCGGCCGTGCGGCGCGGGCGTGCTCGGCGGCGATCCGCGCCTGCAGCGTGTAGGAGGCGGCCTGGACCGTGATGGGCCCGGCGAGCCCGGGGTGGTCGAGCAGGGCCAGCGCCTCCGCGATCTCGTCGTGGTGCCACCGCGTGCGGTCCTGGTCGGGCAGCAGCACCAGGTGGCCGTCGGCCACCCGGGCGTCACGGCGCGAGTGCTGCAGCAGCATCAGGGCCAGCAGGGCGACGAGCACGGGCTCGTCGGGCCGCACCCCGAGCACGACCCGCACCAGGCGGATGGCCTCGCCGGACGTCTCGGCGCGCAACAGGTCCGGCCCCGTGCCCGGGGCGTAGCCCGCGGTGAAGGCGAGGTAGGCGACCCGGGCGACCTCATCGAGGCGCTCCGGCAGGACGCTCGCGTCGGGGACGCCGAAGGGGATCGCGGCGCCCACGATCTTCTTCTTGGCCCGGGTCAGGCGTGCGGCCATCGTCGCCTCGGGGACGAGGAAGAGGCGGGCCACGTCGGCGGTGGGCACGCCCAGCACCAGGCGCAGGGTCAGCGCGCCGGCCGCCTCGGGGGACAGCGCGGGGTGCGCGCACATCAGCACCAGCCGCAGCAGGTCGTCCTCGACGAGGTCACCGGGGTCGACCATGGTGCGCGCCCCCTCCTGTCGTCGTCCGGCCTCGAGGGCGAGGTCGGACGTGCTGCGGCGTGCCGTCTCCTCGGCCCGCAACCGGTCGAGCAGGCGTCGGCGGGCGGCGGTGAGCAGCCACGCCGCGGGGTTGTCGGGGACGCCGTCCTCCGGCCACCGCCGCGCGGCGGCCTCGACGGCGTCGCCCAGCGCGTCCTCGACGAGGTCGACGCGGCGGTACTGCGCGAGGAGCAGGGCCACGAGACGGCCCCACTCCTCGCGCACGGTCGCCGCGAGGACGTCAGGCATCCGTCACGACGGACGCGTGTCGGGCACCACGGTCGGCACCACCTGCACCGCGTCCCCGAGCGCCGCGATGATCTTGCAGCACTCCAGCAGGTCGTCGAGGTCGTCGGTGGCGATGTGGAAGTAGCCACCCACCTGCTCGGCGGTCTCGGCGAACGGCCCGTCGGTCACGGTCGTGCCGCCCGGCTGGACGGTGCGGACCGTGGTGCTGGACTGCAGCTCGGCGCCGCCCACCATCCGGTGGCCACGCTCGGCGAGCTGCTGGGCGAAGCGCCCGTACTCGGCGTACCCGTCCTTGCGCTCCTGCTCGCTCATGGTGGTCCACCAACGGTCGGCGTCCCCCAGGATCAGTACGACGTACTCGGTCATCTGCGTCTCCTCACTCACTCGGCCATGCGGCGGAACTCGATGTGCTCGCCCCGTGCGGCGAAGCGCTCGCACGCCGCACGCAGGTCGGCCTCGTCGTCGGACTCGACGAGGTAGAAGCCGACGACCTGCTCGGCGGTCTCCGAGAACGGCCCGTCCGTGACGAGGGCTCCGCCGTCGCCGTCGGGGCGCATCGCGGTCGCCTGCGCCGACGGGTCGAGCGGTCCGACGGTGAGCAGGGTGTGCCCGCCCGACCGGAGGTCCTCGTGGAACTGACCGTGCGACCGCATGCCCGACTCGTGCTCGGACTCCGGCAGCGAGGCCCACTCGGCCTCGGGCGCCGGGAGCAGGATCAGGTATCGGCTCATCTGGGTTCCTCCTGTGTGGTGGGTCGCGGGTGCGACCTCATCACGATGACGGGTGAGCGGGGGCGGAATCGACAGCACTCCCGGAATTGTTTCGCGGGTGCCGGTCCTCGACGTGCGAGCCGGTGGGCACCAAGATGGCGCCATGGCACCCGCAGACGCAGCATCCCGCGCCGGACAGCCCGCCGAGGCCCGTGACCTGGTGGACGTCGCCCACCTGGTCACCGCCTACTACACCGGGGTCCCCGACCCCGAGGACGTGGACCAGCAGGTCGCGTTCGGCACCAGCGGCCACCGCGGCTCCAGCCTGAAGACCTCCTTCAACGACACCCACATCGCCGCGACCACGCAGGCCATCTGCGACTACCGCCGTGAGCAGGGGTACGACGGCCCGCTCTTCGTCGGGCGCGACACGCACGCGCTCTCGGAGCCGGCCTGGGCGACCGCCCTCGAGGTGCTGGCCGCCAACGACGTCACCGTGCTGGTCGACGACCGCGACGGCTACACCCCCACGCCGGCGGTGTCGCACGCCATCATCCGCGCCAACGGCGGCCGCTCGACCGGCCCGGGGCTCGCCGACGGGATCGTGGTCACGCCGTCGCACAACCCTCCGGCCGACGGCGGCTTCAAGTACAACCCGCCGCACGGCGGGCCCGCGGACACCGACGCGACGAGCGTGATCGCCGCTCGCGCCAACGAGCTGATCGCCGCCGGGCTGGACGGCGTACGGCGGATCCCGTTCACGCGCGCCCGAGCCGCTGCGGGGTCCTACGACTTCCTCGGGACCTACGTCGACGACCTCCCACAGGTGCTCGACCTCGACGTCGTCCGCGAGGCGGGGGTGCGGATCGGGGCCGACCCGCTCGGCGGCGCCAGCGTGCACTACTGGGGAGAGATCGCCGACCGGCACGGCCTCGACCTCACCGTGGTCAACCCGCTGGTCGACCCCACGTGGCGCTTCATGACCCTCGACTGGGACGAGAAGATCCGGATGGACTGCTCCTCGCCGTCGGCGATGGCGTCGCTGATCCGCCGCAAGGACGAGTACGACGTCGCGACCGGCAACGACGCCGACGCGGACCGGCACGGCATCGTCACCCCCGACGCCGGGCTGATGAACCCCAACCACTTCCTGGCCGTCGCCATCGGCTACCTCTTCGGCGGCGCCCGTCCCGGTTGGCCCGACACCGCGCGGATCGGCAAGACGCTGGTGTCGAGCTCGATGATCGACCGGGTGGCCGCCTCGATCGGCAAGCCGCTGGTGGAGGTGCCGGTCGGCTTCAAGTGGTTCGTCCCCGGCCTCATCGACGGCTCCTTCGGCTTCGGCGGCGAGGAGTCGGCCGGCGCGTCCTTCCTGCGCCGCGACGGCTCGACCTGGACCACCGACAAGGACGGCCTGCTGCTGGCCCTGCTGGCCAGCGAGATCCTGGGCCGCACCGGGCGCACGCCGAGCCAGCACTACGCGGACCTGGTCGCCGAGCACGGCGACCCGGCGTACGCCCGCGTGGACGCGCCCGCCGACCGCGCGCAGAAGGCCAAGCTCGCCGCCCTGTCGCCCGACGACGTCACCGCGACGTCGCTGGCCGGCGAGGAGATCACCGGCAAGCTCACCGAGGCGCCGGGCAACGGCGCGAAGATCGGCGGGCTCAAGGTGACGACGGAGTCGGCGTGGTTCGCCGCGCGGCCGAGTGGCACCGAGGACGTCTACAAGATCTACGCCGAGTCGTTCCGCGGACCCGACCACCTCGCCCAGGTGCAGGCCGAGGCGCGGGAGGTCGTGTCCGCCGCGCTGGGGTGAGCGGAGACTCAGCGCCGCTGTGCTGGTCGTCGGCGGAGCCGGGCGTCGATCTCCAGCCGCACGTAGTCGATCACCGGCTCGACCATCGCCTCTCGCACCGCCCGCACGAACGGCCGGTGCTCCTCGGGCGGCAGGGTGGCGAGGTGCGCGCCGAGGTTGACCGTGGCGAGGTAGGTCTCCATCAGGTCGGGGTCCTCGAGCCGCAGGGGATCGGGTCGCAGGCGCACGTCGTCGACCTCGAAGCCGGCCCCCTCGAGCGAGGCACGGGTCTCGTCGACGCCCCGGAAGGACGTGCCGAACTTGCCCTCGCCGGTCACCTCGACCAGGGCCGCGGTCATCACCGCGAGCTGGCCCTGACCGCCGCAGTCGGAGGTGAGCCGGGCGCCGGGTCGCATGGCGGCCGCGAGGTTCGCGAAGAGCAGGGCGTCGTCGGTGACCCAGTGGAAGGCCGCCACGCTCATCACCGCGTCCACCGGCTCGGCGAGCGGGAGGGGCTCGAGGAGGTCCGCGACGTGCAGCTCGGCGCGGTCCCCGAGGCGCAGGCGGGCCTGGCCGATCATCGTCTCCGAGCCGTCGATGCCGATCAGCCGTACGTCGGGCCAGCGCTCGAGCAGCGCCTCGCCGTCCCGGCCCGTGCCGCAGCCGGCGTCGAGCACCCGCTCGTCGCCCTCGAGCCGCATCCGGTCGAGCACGCGCTGTCCCCACGCGACGTGGGGGAGGGGGAGGGAGTCGTACGTCGACGCGTCCCACTCGCGGGTGGCCATCAGCCCACCACCGGGGTGGTGCGCTCGACGATGGCGGCCAGGTCGGCGCCCGCGAGCGTGCCGAACGTGCCGTGGTACGACGTCCCCAGCCGGTTGGCGCAGAACGCGTCGGCCACCTCCGGCGGGCCGAACCGGACGAGCAGCGACCCTTGCAGGCAGGCCGCCATCTGGCCCGCCAGTCGCCGGGCCGACACCTCCAGCGAGGCCACGTCACCGAGGAGCGAGAGCGTGTCGTCGATCGCCCGGTCCAGGTGCGGGTCCTCACCGCGGGACGCGCCCACCTCGGTGATCCACGCCTCCAGCACCGCCGGCTCGCGGGACAGGGCGCGCAGCACGTCGAGCGCGTTGACGTTGCCGGAGCCCTCCCAGACCGAGTTGAGCGGCGACTCGCGGAACAGGAGCGGCATCCCGGACTCCTCGACGTACCCGTTGCCGCCCAGGCACTCCAGCGCCTCGGCGACCATGGACGGGGTGCGCTTGCACACCCAGAACTTCGCCAGCGGCAGCGCGATCCGGCGCAGCGCGACCTCGTGCGGGTCGTCCGGCCGGTCCACGGCGGCCGCGAGCCGCAGCGCCAGCGCGGTCGCGGCCTCGGACTCGACGGCGAGGTCGGCCACCACGTTGCGCATGAGGGGCTTGTCGACGAGCCGACCGCCGAAGGCCGAGCGGTGGGTGACGTGCCACGACGCCTCGGCGAGGGCCCGGCGCATCAGGGAGGCGGAGCCGAGCACGCAGTCGAGCCGGGTGGCGGCGACCATCTCGATGATCGTGCGCACGCCCCGGCCCTCGTCGCCGAGGCGCTGGGCCAGCGTGCCGTCCAGCTCGAGCTCGGAGGAGGCGTTGGAGCGGTTGCCGAGCTTGTCCTTGAGGCGGACCACGTCGATGCGGTTGCGGGTGCCGTCGTCGAGGACGCGGGGGACCACGAAGCAGGTCAGCCCGCCCTCGGCCTGCGCGAGCACGAGGAAGACGTCGTTCATCGGGGCCGAGGTGAACCACTTGTGCCCGTGCAGCGTGTACCAGCCGTCGTCGGCGGTCGGGCGGGCCTGCGTCACGTTGGCGCGCACGTCGGAGCCGCCCTGCTTCTCGGTCATGCCCATGCCGGCCAGGGCACCGAGCTTGGCTGCGTGGGCGCGGACGCCGGGGTCGTAGCGCAGCGAGGCGAGCAGCGGGGTCCATTCCGCGGCGATCGCGGGGTCGGCCCGCAGCGCCGGCACGGCGGCGTACGTCATGGAGATGGGGCAGCCGTGACCCGGCTCGGTCTGCGACCAGGCGAGGAAGCCGGCGGCGCGGCGTACGTGCGCGTGCGGGTCGCCCGCGGCCTGCTGCTCCCACGGCGTCGCGGCGAGGCCGTGCCCGACGGCCCGCTCCATCAGCCAGTGCCAGGAGGGGTGGAACGTCACCTCGTCGATGCGGGTGCCGTAGCGGTCGTAGGTGACCAGCTCGGGGTGGTGGGTGTTGGCCAGCATCCCGTGCTCGCGGGCGGCGGCCGTGCCGGCCTCGGCGCCCAGCGCCTCCAGGCCGGCCAGGACGTCGTCGCCCGCGTGGCGGCGCACCGCCTCGCACAGCGCGAGGTCGGAGGTGACGACGTTGTGACCGACGAGCGGCGGGGCCTGGTTGGTGGCGTCCCGGAGATGGGCCTGCATGGTGGCTACCGTAGGCCCATGGTGTCGGTGGGAGAGCAGCATCCGGCGCTGCGCACCCTGCGGACCAAGGGTGCGACGGTGCGTGAGCACCTGTGGCGGATCACCGTCGCGACCGTGGGGTCGTGCATGCGCTACCGGGTGACCGGGCTGGCGGCCGAGGCGGCGTTCTTCGCCATCCTCTCGGTGCCGCCACTGGTCTTCGCGATGGCCGGCGCGATCGGCTACATCTCCGAGCGCTTCAGCGCCGCCCAGCTCGACGACGTGCGTCAGGCGGTCCTGGACCTGTCGTCGCAGGCGCTCACCGAGCGGGCGGTCGACACGATCATCCGCCCGACGATCGACACGGTCCTGGAGGGCGGTCGGTACGACGTCATCTCGGTCGGCTTCGTGCTCGCCCTCTGGTCGGGCTCGCGGGCGCTCAACGTCTTCGTCGACACCATCACGATCATGCACGGCCTCGGTGGGCACCGGGGGATCGTCAAGACCCGCGCCCTGTCCTTCGTCCTCTACGTGATGGCGATGCTGACCGGGATGGTGAGCATCCCGCTGGTCGTGGCGGGCCCGACGCTGGTGGGGCGGTGGCTGCCGGCGCGCTTCGAGTTCCTGATGGGCTTCTACTGGCCGCTGGTCCTGCTGCTGTGCATCTGCTTCCTGGCCACGCTCTACCACGTGTCGGTGCCGGTGCGGACGAACTGGGCGTTCAACCTTCCCGGGGCGACCTTCTCGCTGGTCGCCTGGATCGGCGGCTCCTTCGTGCTCCGATGGGTGCTGACCGCCACGGCCGCGGAGTCGCGCTCCATCTACGGTCCGCTCGCGGCCCCCATCGCGGTGATGCTCTGGCTCTACCTGCTGGCCATCGCGGTGCTCATCGGGGCTGCGGTCAACGCGGCCTTCGACACGGTCTTCCCCCAGGGCACCACGATGCGTGCGCGGCACGAGCTCGTGCAGCGACTGCGCAGCCGCATCACCGTGAAAGACTCCTGAGCGTGCCCGAACTCCCCCCGCGTCACTCGAGCTCGACGCACGGAGCCACCGTCGCGCTCCCGGACCCGGTGCGCTCCCCGTGGTGGGAGCTCGGGCGGCGGCTGCTGCTCGCGATGGCGATCCTGGCCGGGACGGTGCTCATCGTCTACCTCGACCGCGCCGGGTACCGCGACGGCAACGACCCGCCCCTCTACGGGGTCGGCTTCCTCGACTCGATCTACTACACGACCGTCACGCTGAGCACGACCGGGTACGGCGACATCGCGCCCGTCTCCGAGCGGGCCAGGCTGATCAACGCATTCATCATCACCCCGGCCCGCATCGCCTTCCTGGTGCTGTTGATCGGGACCACCCTGGAGGTCCTCGCCTCCCAGGGCCGCGAGATGTTCCGGGTCGCCCGGTGGAGGAAGAGCATGGGAGAGCAGGAGCACGTCGTCGTCGTCGGCTACGGCACCAAGGGCCGCAGTGCCGTCGACACCCTGGTCAACAACGGCCAGAACCGCGAGGCCATCGTCGTCGTGGACCCGAGCCCCCTGGCGATGGAGGAGGCGCACGCCGACGGCCTCGCGGTCGTCGTCGGTGACGCCACGCGGCGCGAGATCCTGCGCCGCGCCGGGGTGCAGAACGCGAGCCAGATCATCATCACCACCGACCGCGACGACTCCAACGTGCTGGCCACGCTGACCGTGCGCCAGCTCAACCCCGACGCCTGGATCGTGGCCGCGGTCCGCGAGCAGGAGAACGTCTCGCTGATGAAGCAGTCGGGCGCCAACTCGGTCATCACGTCCTCCGACGCGGTCGGGCGCCTGCTCGGGCTGTCGTCGATGTCGCCGATGCTCGGCTCGGTGATGGAGGACCTGCTGACCTACGGCGAGGGGCTCGAGGTCGCCGAGCGGGACCTGCTGGTCAACGAGGTCGGCAAGCAGCCGCAGTCGCTGCCCGACCAGGTGATCGCGGTGGTCCGCGACGAGCAGGTCTACCGCTACTTCGACCCGGTCGTCACCCTGCTGGCCCGCGGCGACCGGCTGATCGTCGTACGCCCGGCGAAGGAGCTGCCGTGGGCGCCGCGGCCCGGCACCCACGGCGAGGAGTCCGCGGACCAGGACTGACCGCGGCCCGTGCCGCGCCCGGTCAGCCGCGGACCGGGCGGACGGTGAGCGACTGGGCGATCGTGCCCAGGGGGCCCGTCTCGTCGTGGAGGACGGTGCTGGTCAGCCCGTGACCGGACGCGCCGAAGGACACCGTCGTGTCGAAGCCCAGCCAGCCCGGATCCGGCGCGCGGAACAGGTGCGCGGTCAGGTCGAGGTTGGGGAACGCCACCTCGTCCGGGTGGGCGCGCGCGGTCATCCCGTTGGCGATGTCCAGCAGGCCGGCCGCGCGGGCCGTGGCGCTGACCGGCTCGTCGAGCAGGGGCACGTCGGTGCGGACCCAGTAGCCGCCGCGGCCGGGCCCCTGCTGCTCGCGGCGCAGCTCGACGGAGTCGATGAACCCGCCCGGCCACACCGTGGTGGGGTCCCAGGGCGCCATCGTCGCGGGGCCGGGGAGGTGCGGCAGGTCGGTGCCGGCGATCGCCGGGGTGTCGCCGGTGCTGAGCAGCCACGCCCGCAGGAGCACGCCCGGCCGGCCACCGTGGGACAGCTCCGCCTCGACCAGCTCGACGGTGCGGCCGGGGCGGCGTACGCGCACCGCGACGGTGACCTCCTCCATCGGCAGCGTCCCGAGGATGTCGTAGGACAGCCGGGAGAGGACGAGCGCGTCGTCGCGGCGCCGGTCACGGTCCCGCTCGACGACGTGCGCGAGCAGCCCGAAGGACGGGGCCACGTGCTGCTCGGCGGTGTTCCAGGCGCCGCCCACGTGCTCGGTGGGGGTCCAGCGGGTCTCTCCGGTGCGTTCGAAGTAGGGCATCGCCCCCATCCTCGCAGTGCGGCGCGCAGTGACGTCCGGCACCCGGAGAAGGCCCTTGGGGGTGGTGGGAGAAGCCGGGACCCGTCGATAGCGTGAGGGTCCACCCCGACAGGAGCGACCCATGGCGGAGAACACCCGTATCGTCCACGCGACCCCCGAGCAGGTCTGGGAGGTGCTGTGCGACGGCTGGCTCTACCCGGTCTGGGTGGTGGGCGCCACCCGGATGCGCGAGGTCGACGACACGTGGCCCGCGGTGGGCAGCAAGCTGCACCACTCCGTCGGCGTGTGGCCGATGGTCATCGACGACGACACCGAGGTCGTCGAGTGCGCCCCCGGACACTCGCTGACCATGCGCGCACGGGGATGGCCGCTCGGCGAGGCCGAGGTCGCGGTGCGCCTCCTGCCGGTGGGCGCAGAGACCGAGGTCCGCATCACCGAGGAGCCCGTCTCCGGGCCCGGAGCGCTCCTGCCTCCCCCCGTGCGCGGGCTCAGCCTCAGGTGGCGCAACTCCGAGACCCTGCGCCGCCTCGCCTACGTCGCCGAAGGGCGTCGATGAGCTCCTCGGCCCGCGTGGTCCTGGTGACCGGCGCCTCGAGCGGGATCGGCGAGGCCACCGCGCGGCTGGCCGCCCGTCGCGGTGACCACCTCGTGCTGGTGGCCCGCGGGCCGGACGCGCTCAAGCGGGTGGCCGTCGACTGCGACGACCTCGGCGCCGCCTCGACCGCGGTCGCGGCCGCGGACGTCGCCGACGACGATGCCGTACGCCGGGTGGTCGCGGACGCCGTCGCCCGGCACGGTCGCCTCGACGTGGTCGTGAGCTGCGCCGGCGTGGTGGCCTACGGCCGGATCCAGGACGTCCCGGCCGAGGTGTTCGACGGGGTGCTCGACACCAACCTCACGGGGCCGGTCAACCTCCTGCGCCACGTCCTGCCGGTGCTGCGCGAGCAGGGCTCCGGCAGCGTGGTGCTGGTCGGGTCCCTGATCGGGCACATCGCGGTGCCCGACATGGCGGCGTACGTGCTCTCCAAGTGGGGCGTGCGTGCCCTGGTGCGCCAGCTGCGCGTCGACAACCGCGACCGCCCGGGGCTCCGCTTCGGCTACGTCGCGCCCGGCGGGGTGGACACGCCCATCTACGAGCAGGCGGCCACCTACGGCGACGCAGGCGGGCGCCCGCCCTTCCCCGTCCAGTCGCCCGAGCGCGTCGCGGAGCGGGTGCTGGCCACGGCGGAGCACCCGTGGCGCGGCGGCCAGACGTCCCCGACCAACCACGTGATCCGCTTCGGCTTCACCACCCTCCCGGGGGTCTACGACCGCCTGGTGGGTCCGCTCTTCACGGTGGCCGCCCAGGACCTGGTGCGCGAGGTCCGGCTGGGGCCGGGCAACGTCCTGGCGTCGCGCCAGGAGCACAATGCGCTGCGGGGCAGTCACGGCAACGCCCTGGTCGGCATCGGCCGCAACCTCGCCGAGCTGGTCCGTCGACGGAAGGGTCGTTCCTGATGCACGACGCAGTGGTGGTGGGGGCCGGCCCCAACGGGCTGGTGGCGGCCAACCGGTTGCTCGACGCCGGCTGGTCGGTCCTGCTGCTCGAGGCCCAGCCCGACGTCGGGGGAGCCGTGCGCTCCGACCGGGAGCTGCACCCCGACTTCGTCCACGACACCTTCAGTGCGTTCTACCCGCTGGCGGCCTCGTCGCCGACGATCCGCTCCTTCGACCTCGAGGAGCACGGCCTCACGTGGCGGCACGCCCCGGCCGTGCTGGGACACCCGTTCCCGGACGGCACCTGGGCGGTCCTGCACCACGAGCGCGAGGCGACCGCCGCCGGGCTGGACGTGCTGCACCCCGGTGACGGGGACGCCTGGCTGGAGCTGTGCGCGCAGTGGGACCGGGTCGGACCCCATCTCATCGGTGCCCTCCTCACCCCCTTCCCGCCGGTGCGCCACGGTGTCGGGATGCTCGCCGCGCTGCGCCACGTGGGTGGCCTCGGCTTCGTCAAGACCCTCCTCACCCCCGTGTCCGAGCTCGGGCGCCAGCGCTTCGGCGGCGAGGCGGCACGCGTCCTGCTGGCCGGCAACGCCGCGCACGCCGACATCCCGCTGGACGCGCCGGGCTCCTCGTTGCTGGGCCTGCTGCTGGCGATGATGGGCCAGACCGTCGGCTTCCCCGTCCCGCAGGGCGGGGCCGGAGAGCTCACCCAGGCCCTGGCCCGCCGCTTCCGCGCGGGCGGCGGCGAGATCCGCACCGACGCCGAGGTCACCCGCGTCGAGGTGGCACAGGGACGCGTCGCGGCCGTCCGGACCGCCGACGGCGAGCGGTACGCCGTACGCCGTGCGGTCGTGGCGGACGTCCTCGCTCCTACCCTCTACACGCACCTGCTCGACCCGGCCGACGTGCCCGACGAGCTGACGCGAGCGCTGCGCACCTTCGAGCTCGACCCCGGGACGGTCAAGGTCGACTGGGCCCTGGACGGCGTCGTCCCGTGGACCGGCGCCCCCGACCTGGCCCCCGGCACGGTCCACGTGGCGGACTCGGTGGAGGACATGAGCGCGGCGATGAGCCAGGTGCACGCCGGTGCGGTGCCGGCCGATCCCTTCATGCTCACCGGCCAGATGACGTCCTCGGACGCCTCGCGCTCACCCGCCGGCACCGAGTCCTTCTGGGCCTACGCGCACGTCCCGCAGCAGGCGACGAGGGACGCGGGGGAGGGCGGCATCCGCGGCGTGTGGGACGGCGACGACTGCGAGCGGTTCGCCGACCGGATGCAGGCCCGCCTCGAGCGGCGCGCGCCGGGCTTCGGCGACCGGGTGGTGGCGCGGCGGGTGCTCGGACCCCGCGAGATGGAGGCCCGGGACGCCAACCTCGTCGGCGGGGCGCTCAACGGTGGCACCGCCCAGCTGCACCAACAGCTGGTGTTCCGTCCCGTCCCCGGCCTCGGTCGGGCCGAGACGCCGGTGCCCGGCCTCTACCTGGGCTCGGCGTCCGCGCACCCGGGTGGCGGCGTCCACGGCGCCTGCGGAGACAACGCCGCGCGGGCGGCGCTGGCCCACGACCGGGTGAACCGGGTGCTGCCGGGCCGGCGTCGCCGGCTGCGCGAGCTCTGACCTGCGGCACTGGTCCGGGGGGCACTGGTCCGGGGCAGGGCCGCGCGGCGGCCGCCCGGGGGAGCTGCTCAGCGCTCCAGCGCGGGTCCGGGAGCGATGCGGAGCGGGCCCGTGGCGGTGGCGGGATCGACGCGCTCCCCACCCTGCCGCACCTCGACCACCTGCTGCTCGTGCAGCTCGCCCGCGACGTCGCGCGCGACCGGCATCACCTCGCGCCACCCCGCCCCGCCGACGACGCGCGCGGCGTCGCTGGGGCAGATGGTGCTCGTCTCCCGGTGCCGCAGGAGCGCACGGATGGTGGCGGCCAGCCGGTCGCGGCGTCCCTGCTCGGACGGCTCCTCCCACCAGGGTTCGCCGCGCTCGCCCAGCGCCACCTTGGCGTCCTGCACGAACGGGCGGACCTCGTCGCCGCGGGAGCGCACCAACCCGCGGGCGCGCATCAGCTCCGTGACCAGCTCGGCCCGCAGTGCCTCCGGGATCGAGGTGTCGGTGGCCCGCCAGCGACGGCCGTCGACCACGATGTGATGGCCGTCGGGCGTGCGCTCGACCTCGTCACCGCTCATGACACCAGCCTAGGCGGGCGGGCTCCGCGGCGGCCGTGACGGTGTGGACCGTGCCGGCGAGGAGTCTCGGGGGAGGGACTCCCCACCGGCGCGGCAGCACGAAACTACTCCCGTCGCCGACGCCTGTCTGCCCGCATCGTCAGCGGGTTCGCCAATAGTGGTGAACGCCGCCGTGCGAGGCGACCCGTGGGTGAAACTCACCCGGAACGGGGGAGACCCCGTCGGTCCCTGCGCGCGTAGGTTCGCCCCGTGCTGATCATCGCCATCCTCGCCTTCGGCTTCCTCGTCGGAGGCCTCGCCCAGATGCTGCTGGGACGGTCCATGCGCGACGTCAACTGGCCCCGGGCCCTCGGGCTGGGACTCCTCGGCTCCCTGGTGGGAGGGACCGTGCTGAGCCTCGCCTTCGGAGAGGGCTTCGAGCTGCGGACCGCGGGACTCATCGGGTCCGTCCTCGGCGCCGTGCTCCTCACCGCACTCGTGGAGCGGGGCGCGGACCGGTCCCACTGACCGGCACGCCACGAAATCGGAAAGAGGCCCCCGGGAGGGCCTCTGACCTGCGTCGTTCTGGTGGGCGATACTGGGTTTGAACCAGTGACCTCTTCCGTGTCAGGGAAGCGCGCTACCGCTGCGCCAATCGCCCGGGGTCGTGCTCTTCACTTGTGGAGCTGGAGGTGGGTACGGGATTTGAACCCGTGTACACGGATTTGCAGTCCGTTGCCTCGCCTCTCGGCCAACCCACCGCGGGGGCCTTCCCAACATGAAGAAGGCACGGGGAGAGACCTCTCCGAGCGGACAACGAGACTCGAACTCGCGACCTCAACCTTGGCAAGGTTGCGCTCTACCAACTGAGCTATGTCCGCCTGCGCCTTCCCTCCGGTGACCCGTCGGGAAGACGAGTGGAACAGTAGCCGACACAGGGAGCCGTGCCAAAACCGGGTCCGCGACCGCGTGTTCCGCGAGCCTGTCCGGGGCCGCACACTCCCTAGAGTGGCGCCATGCGAGCGTGGATGAACGGCGACCTGCTGACCGACCCGACCGGCGCGGCGCTCGGGGTGACGGATCACGGCTTCACCGTCGGCGACGGCGTCTTCGAGTCGGTCAAGACCCTCGACGGTCGCCCCTTCGCCCTCACCCGCCACCTCGAGCGGCTGGCCCGCTCGGCGACGGGCCTGGGGCTCGACGCCCCCGACGAGGCCGTCGTACGCCTCGGGATCGAGGAGGTCCTCGCCGGCACCGCCGACCCGCTCGGCCGGCTGCGCATCACCTACACCGCCGGTCCGGCGCCCATGGGGTCCGGCCGCGGCGACGGCCCGGTCACCCTGGTGGTCGCCCACTCCGCGATCGAGCCGACGGGGGATTCCACCGCGGTGGCGACGGTCCCCTGGACCCGCAACGAGCGCGGGGCGACGGCGGGCCTCAAGACCACGTCGTACGCCGAGAACGTCGTCGCGCTCGCCCGGGCCCGCGAGCAGGGGGGCACCGAGGCGATCTTCGCCAACACCGCGGGCCACCTCTGCGAGGGCACCGGCTCCAACGTCTTCTACGTCGTCGACGGCGAGCTGCGCACCCCCACGCTGGCCAGCGGGTGCCTGGCGGGGGTGACCCGGGCGCTGGTGCTGGAGTGGTGCGGCGGTCGCGAGGTCGACGAGCCGATCGAGGTCGCGCAGGGCGCCGACGAGGCGTTCCTCGTCTCGACGACCCGCGACGTGCAGGCCATCGCCCGCTGGGACGGCCGTGAGCTGACCGCCCCCGGTCCGGTGACCGCCGCCTGTGCCGACACGTGGCGCCGCCGGGAGGCCGAGCAGATCGACCCCTGATACTGGAGGGGTGACCGACCTCGATCCCGCCATCGCCGACCGACTCAAGCGCTCGGTCGACGGGCTGGTGCCCGCGATCGCCCAGCAGCACGACACGGGTGAGGTGCTGATGCTCGGCTGGATGGACGACGAGGCGCTGGCCCGCACCCTGGCGACCCGGCGGGCGACGTACTGGAGCCGCTCGCGCCGCGAGTACTGGGTCAAGGGCGAGACGTCCGGCCACGCCCAGCACGTCCACGAGATCCGGCTGGACTGCGACGGCGACACCCTGCTCCTCAAGGTCGAGCAGGTGGGCGCCGCCTGCCACACCGGCGACCGCACCTGCTTCGACGCGGACCGGCTCGATGGCTGAGACCCCGGTGGCCGACCAGCAGCCCGGGGCGGACGGGCCGCAGCCCCGTGCACGGACCGGCTTCGGACCCGTGGTGCTGGCCGGGCTGGCCAGCGCCGTCCTCGCCGCCGTCGCGGGCACCAGTGCCTGGGTCGAGGGCACGTCGGGCCAGCTGAGCACCGAGACCGCGGGGGACGCGGCGGTCCTGGGCAACGCGGTCGCCGACGGGATCGGCGAGATGCCGCTGGCCGGCGCGCTGAGCCTGGTCGTCCTGGCCGGGTGGGGCGTCGTGCTCGTCACCCGCGGCCGCTTCCGTCGGACCGTCATGGCCGTCGCCGTCCTGGCCGCGGTGGGACTGCTCATCACCACCGTGTGGGCGCTCTTCACCCTCCAGGACTCGGTCGCCGACCAGCTGCGGGCCGCCTCCGGCGCCGACACCGCCGCGGTCCACCTCACCGGCTGGTACGCCGCCGCCTGCGTCGCCGCCGTCGGGTGCGTGGTCACCACGCTGCTCGGCGTACGCCTGGTCCCGGCCTGGCCGGAGATGGGACAGCGCTACGACGCCCCCGCCGGAGAGGGCGTCCGCGGCCGAGCCGGAGGGCAACCTCGAGATCTGGAAGGCCCTCGACGAGGGTCATGACCCGACCGACCGACAGCGGCCCCTAGACTGACGGCCGACCGACCGGGTCACCGGTCGAGCCCGCCCCACCTGCAACGCCCAAGGAGCATCCATGGCAAGCAACCACGGCAACACCCCCGCTGCGTGGACCGCGGTCGGCGTGGCCATGCTCGGCTTCCTCGTCGGGTCGATCGCCCTGATCCTGTCGCCCGTCAACATGACGGTCTTCTGGGTCGGCATCGCCCTCGGTGTCGTGGCGCTGCCGCTGTTCCTCGTGCTGGCCAAGCTCGGCTTCCACGGCGACCCGCACTGACCCGCACCGATCCTCCCCGCTGCTCCCCGGGTCGATGACCCGGAGGGCGCAGCGTCTCGCCGGGCCGCTGGGGGCGGCCGCCCTCGTCGGCCTCACCACCGCCGCGCTGGCCGTGCGTGACCCGCACCGGGCCGGCAGCTGGGGCTGGTGTCCCACCCAGGTGCTGACGCACCTCGACTGCCCGGCGTGCGGCGGCCTGCGCGCCGTCCACGACCTCACCCGCTTCGACCTCGGCGCGGCCGCGTCGAGCAACCTGCTGCTGGTCGTGGCGCTGCCCCTCGTGCTCGGCCTGTGGCTGCGTCGGGTCGTCGCCGCCTGGCGTGGGGGAGACGCGATGCGGCCCCTCGTCGTGCCCCCGGTCGTGTGGGCCGTCGGGCTGGGCGTGGTCGCCGTGTTCACCGTCGCCCGCAACGTGCCCGGGTCCTGGCTCGCGGCCTGAGCCGCTGTCGGTCCCGCCACCGGGGGAGTGAGAGGGTTGGCCCCATGTCCGTGCTCGACCAGATCATCGTCGGCGTCCGCGAGGACCTCGCCGGTCGTGAGGCCGCCCGGCCGCTCGCCGACGTCCGCGCCGCCCTGGCCGACGTCGACCCGGCCCGCGACCCGATGCCGCACCTGCGCGACCCCGGCTCGAGCGTGATCGCCGAGGTCAAGCGCAGGAGCCCCAGCAAGGGCGAGCTCGCCGACATCCCCGACCCCGCCGCCCTCGCCACGGCGTACGCCGACGGGGGCGCCGCCGCGATCTCGGTGCTCACCGAGCAGCGCCGCTTCGGCGGGTCGCTCGAGGACCTCGTCGCCGTGCGGGCCGCGGTCGACACCCCGATCCTGCGCAAGGACTTCATCGTCACGAGCTACCAGCTCGTCGAGGCCCGCGCGGCCGGCGCCGACCTGGCACTGCTGATCGTGGCGGCGCTCGACGACGACGACCTGCGCCGTCTCCACGACGAGGCCCGCGAGCTCGGCCTGACCGTGCTCGTCGAGGTCCACGACGAGGCCGAGACCCGGCGCGCGGTCGCCCTCGGCGCCGAGCTGGTCGGCGTCAACGCCCGCAACCTCAAGACCCTCGCGGTCGACGACGACACCTTCGGCCGCCTCGCCCCCCTCGTCCCCGAGGACCGCGTGCTGGTGGCCGAGTCGGGCATCAGCGGCCCCGACGACGTGACGCGGTTCGTGGGCGAGGGCGCCCGCGCCGTGCTCGTCGGCGAGGCGCTGGTCAGGGACGGCGACCCCACCGCCGCCGTGCGCACCATGACAGGAGTGAAGCGATGAGCCAGCAGGTCAGCCGGTACGACGCCGACGAGCAGGGCTACTACGGCGGCACCTGGGGCGGGCGCTTCATGCCCGAGGCCCTGGTCGCCGCCCTCGACGAGCTCACCCAGTCGTGGCACGAGGCGATGGCGGACCCCGCGTTCGTCGCCGAGTTCGAGGCGATCTGCCGCGACTACGCCGGCACCCCCAGCCGGCTCTACCACGCCGAGCGGCTGTCCCGGCAGGTCGGCGCCCGGATCCTGCTCAAGCGCGAGGACCTCAACCACACCGGCGCCCACAAGATCCGCAACGTCCTGGGCCAGGCGCTGCTCACCCGTCGGATGGGCAAGAAGCGCGTGATCGCCGAGACGGGTGCCGGCCAGCACGGCGTCGCCAGCGCCACCGCGGCGGCCTACTTCGGGCTCGACTGCACCGTCTACATGGGCTCGGTCGACACCCGCCGCCAGGCGCTCAACGTCGCCCGGATGAACCTCCTCGGCGCCAAGGTCGTGGCCGTCGACTCCGGCAGCGCCACGCTCAAGGACGCGATCAACGAGGCGCTGCGCGACTGGGTCGCCAGCGTCGACCACACGGCGTACCTCTTCGGCACCGCGGCCGGTCCGCACCCCTTCCCGACCATGGTCCGCGACTTCACCCGCGGTATCGGCGACGAGGCGCGCGCCCAGTGCCTCGAGCAGTACGGCGCCCTCCCGGACGCGATCGCGGCCTGCGTCGGCGGCGGGTCCAACGCGATCGGCCTGTTCACCGCGTTCCTCGACGACGAGGACGTGAAGATCTACGGCTTCGAGCCCGGCGGCGACGGCGTCGACACCCCGCGCCACGCGGCCACGATCCACGCCGGCGCGTCCGGGGTGCTGCACGGTGCCCGCACCTACGTCCTGCAGGACGAGGACGGCCAGACGGTCGAGTCGCACTCGATCTCGGCCGGGCTCGACTACCCCGGCGTGGGGCCGCAGCACGCGCACCTCGCCCAGATCGGCCGGGCGACGTACCGCCCCGTCACCGACACGCAGGCGATGGACGCACTGGCCCTGCTCGCCCGCACCGAGGGGATCATCCCGGCGATCGAGTCCGCGCACGCCGTCGCCGGCGCGATCGACGTGGCCCGCGAGCTGGCCGCCGAGAAGGGCCCCGACGCGACGATCCTCATCAACCTCAGCGGTCGCGGCGACAAGGACATGGGCACCGCCACCGAGTGGTTCAAGCTCGGCGAGCCCGACGACGAGACCGGGGAGCCCGCGTGAGCGCGACCACCGCCACGGCCTTCGCGACGTCCCGCGACGAGGGACGGGCCGCGCTGGTCGGCTACCTGCCCGCCGGCTACCCGAGCGTCGAGGGCTCGATCGAGGCCATCAAGGCCATGGTCGACGCCGGCTGCGACGTCATCGAGATCGGCCTGCCCTACAGCGACCCGGTGATGGACGGACCCACGATCCAGGCGGCCGCCCAGGCCGCCCTCGAGGCCGGCACCCGCACCAGCGACGTCATGCGAGTCGTCGAGGCGGTGGCCGCGACCGGCACCCCGACCGTGGTGATGACCTACTGGAACCCGGTCGAACGCTACGGCGTGGAGCGCTTCGCCGCCGACCTGGCCAACGCCGGCGGAGCGGGACTCATCACCCCCGACCTCACCCCCGACTCCGGGCGCGAGTGGATCGCCGCCGCGGACGCGCACGGGCTCGACAAGATCTTCCTGGTCGCCCCCAGCAGCACCGAGGAGCGCGTCGCCATGACGACGGCGGCCTGCCGCGGCTTCGTCTACGCCACCGCGGTCATGGGCGTCACCGGCGCCCGCACGACCACCAGCGACCTGGCCGGCCCGCTCGTCGCCCGCACCAAGTCACTCAGCCCACCCGGGGCCGACCTCCCGGTCTGCGTCGGGCTCGGCGTCAGCACCGGCGACCAGGCCGCCGAGGTGGCCTCCTACGCCGACGGGGTGATCGTCGGGTCCGCCTTCGTGCGCGTGCTGCTCGACCACGCCGACGACCCGGCCGCCGGGATCGCGGCCCTGCGGACGCTCACCGAGGACCTGGCCCGCGGGGTGCGCGGTGCGTAGGACCCACGGGGCCGTGGTGACGGCCCTCCTGTCCGCCGTCCTGCTCGCGGGCTGCGGGGGACCCTCGACCAGCGACGCGGAGTTCGCCGGGACGGTGCTCGACCCGCCCTTCGAGGTGGACGGTGAGCCGCTCACGGACACCGCGGGCGCGCCGTACAGCCTGGTCGACGACACCGACAAGCCGCTGACGCTCGTCTTCTTCGGCTACACCCACTGCCCCGACATCTGCGGCCTGGTGATGTCCAACCTCACCACCGGCCTCAACCAGCTCGACGACGCGGACCGTGACCAGGTCGACGTCGTCTTCGTCACCACCGACCCCTCCCGCGACGACGCGGACGTGCTGGGCGACTACCTCGACCAGTACGCCGACGGCTACGTCGGGCTCACCGGCCCCCTCGCCACGATCACCGCGGTCGCCCGGCCGCTGGGCATCGCGGTGGAGAAGGGCGACAAGCTCCCCAGCGGCGGGTACGACGTCACCCACGGCACCCAGGTCATCGGGATCGACGGCGACGACCAGGCCCCGGTCTTCTGGGGCCAGGAGACCTCCGCGGCCCAGTTCCGCACCGACATCGAGACCCTGCTGAGCGAGTCATGACCCCCCTCCTGGTGCTGCCCGAGATCCTCGTCCAGTCCATCCCCAGCCCCAGCCAGGGCACGTGGTACCTCGGCCCGCTGCCCGTGCGGGGCTACGCGCTGAGCATCATCCTCGGCATCGTCGTCGCCATCTGGATCGGCGAGCGCCGCTGGATCGCCCGCGGCGGGCGCGCCGGGGAGATCAGCGACCTGGCGATCTGGGGCGTGCCGTTCGGGCTCGTCGGTGGACGGCTCTACCACGTGATCACCGACTGGCAGCTCTACTTCGGCGAGGGCCGCGATCCCGTCGCCGCCCTCTACGTCTGGCGCGGCGGGCTGGGCATCTGGGGCGCCATCGCCCTGGGTTCGGTGGGCGTGATGATCGGTGCGCGACGCCACCACATCAAGCTGCTGCCGATGCTCGACGCGATCGCGCCCGGGGTGCTCGTCGCCCAGGCCCTCGGCCGGTGGGGCAACTGGTTCAACCAGGAGCTCTACGGCCGGCCCACCGACCTGCCGTGGGGCCTGGAGATCGATCCGGCCCACCGACCGGACGCCTACCCGGACGTCGCGACGTACCACCCGACGTTCCTCTACGAGTGCCTGTGGAACCTCGGGGCCTTCGGGCTCCTGGTCTGGCTCGACGCCCGCCTGCGGCTCGGCTTCGGACGCGTGGCCGCGCTCTACGTGATGTTCTACACGCTGGGCCGCGGCTGGATCGAGAACCTGCGCATCGACGACGTGCAGCTCATCGACGTGGGCGGCCTGCGGTTCAACGTCTGGACCTCGATCGTGCTGTTCCTGCTGGCCGCGGCGTACTTCGTGTGGGCCACCGTCAAGCGTCCCGGCCGCGAGGAGAGCGTCTACACCCGCGCGCCCGACGCGGACGACCGGTCGGCCGCCGCCCCGGAGGCGTCTGAGGACTGAGATCGCCGTCTCACGTCGTGGCGGACCCGGTGATAGATTTCCGACGCGCGGGCCAACGCCGTCCCTGCCGATCGCCATGTCCATATCTGGATGTCCACTTACAGGATCCGCTGCTGCACCGCTGAGCGGTGTCCAGTGCACGACGACGGGAGAAAGCCAGATGCATGCCATCCCGCCGCCCCAAGGGCTCTACGACCCCCGCCACGAGCGCGATGCGTGTGGCGTGGCGTTCGTGGCCACCCTGACCGGCGTTGCCAGCCACGACATCGTTGCCAAGGCGCTCACCGCCCTGCGCAACCTCGACCACCGCGGCGCCGCCGGCGCCGAGACCAACTCGGGCGACGGCGCGGGCATCCTCCTGCAGGTGCCCGACGCGTTCCTGCGCGACGTCGTCGACTTCGACCTCCCGCCGCAGCGCGGCTACGCCGTCGGTACGGCGTTCATCCCCGGCGACGAGGCGACCGTGGCCGCCGCCCGCGCGCGGATCGAGGAGATCGCCGCGGAGGAGGGCCTGTCCGTCCTCGGCTGGCGCGAGGTCCCCACCGACCCGGCCACGCTGGGCGCCACCGCGATCAGCGTGATGCCGACGTTCGTGCAGCTGTTCGTCGCAGGCTCCGGCACCCGGGTCAGCGGCATGGCCCTGGAGCGCCTGGCCTTCTGCCTGCGCAAGCGGGCCGAGCACGAGACGGGGGTCTACTTCCCGTCGCTGTCCTCGCGCACCCTGGCCTACAAGGGGATGCTGACCACCGACCAGCTCGACCGCTTCTTCCCCGACCTGGTCGACGAGCGGGTGGCGTCCGCCATGGCGGTCGTGCACTCGCGCTTCTCCACCAACACGTTCCCGAGCTGGCCGCTGGCCCACCCGTTCCGCTTCATCGCCCACAACGGCGAGATCAACACCGTGATGGGCAACCGCAACTGGATGCGGGCCCGCGAGGCGCTGCTCTCGAGCGACCTCATCCCCGGTGACCTCGAGCGCCTGTTCCCGATCTGCACGCCCGGCAGCTCCGACTCGGCGTCCTTCGACGAGGTCCTCGAGCTGCTGCACATGGGCGGTCGGTCGCTGCCCCACTCGGTGCTGATGATGATCCCCGAGGCGTGGGAGAACCACGCCGAGATGGACCGCAAGCGGCGCGCGTTCTACGAGTTCCACTCCTCGATGATGGAGCCGTGGGACGGTCCCGCGTGCGTCGTGTTCACCGACGGCTCGCAGATCGGCGCGGTGCTCGACCGCAACGGCCTGCGTCCCTCGCGCTACTGGGTCACCGACGACGGGCTCGTCGTCCTCGCCTCCGAGGTCGGCGTCCTGGACATCGACCCCGCGACCGTGGTCCGCAAGGGGCGCCTCCAGCCGGGCCGGATGTTCCTCGTCGACACCGACGAGCACCGGATCATCGAGGACGAGGAGATCAAGTCCGAGCTGGCCGCCGAGCACCCGTACGACGAGTGGCTGCACGCCGGCCTCATCCACCTCGACGACGTGATCGACCGCGAGCACATCGTGCACACCCACGCCTCGGTGACGCGGCGCCAGCAGATCTTCGGCTACACCGAGGAGGAGCTGCGGGTCCTGCTCACGCCGATGGCCAACACCGGCGCCGAGCCGCTCGGCTCCATGGGCACCGACACGCCGCTCGCGGCCCTGAGCGACAAGCCGAGGCTGCTGTTCGACTACTTCGCCCAGCTCTTCGCCCAGGTCACCAACCCGCCGCTGGACGCCATCCGCGAGGAGCTCGTCACCTCGCTCAACGGCACCATCGGTCCCGAGGCCAACCTGCTCCAGCCGACGCCGGCGTCGTGCCGCCAGGTCGTGCTGCCCTTCCCGGTGATCTCCAACGACGACCTGGCCAAGATCCGCCACATCAACCGTGACGGCGACATGCCCGGCTTCATCACCCACGTCGCGCGCGGCCTGTACGACGTCGCCGGCGGCGGGGCGGCGCTGGCGAAGCGCCTCGACGAGATCTGCGCCGAGGTGTCGGAGGCGATCGCCGGGGGAGCGCGCATCATCGTGCTCTCCGACCGGCACTCCACCGCCGACCTGGCCCCCATCCCGTCGCTGCTGCTCACCGGCGCGGTCCACCACCACCTGGTCCGCGAGAAGACCCGCACCCAGGTGGGCCTGCTCGTCGAGGCCGGCGACGTCCGCGAGGTGCACCACGTGGCGCTCCTCGTCGGCTACGGCGCGGCGGCGGTCAACCCCTACCTCGCCATGGAGTCCGTCGAGGACCTCGCGCGGGAGGGCTACTACGTCAAGGCCGAGCCCGAGAAGGCCGTGGCCAACCTGGTCAAGGGTCTGGGCAAGGGCGTGCTCAAGGTGATGTCCAAGATGGGCGTCTCCACCGTCGCGTCCTACACCGGTGCGCAGATCTTCGAGGCCGTCGGGCTCTCGCAGGCGGTCGTGGACCGGTACTTCACCGGCACCACGTCCAAGCTCGGCGGGATCGAGCTCGACACCGTCGCCGAGGAGGTCGCCCGCCGGCACGCGTCGGCGTACCCGCGCGGCGGCATCGCGCCCGCCCACCGCGAGCTCGAGATCGGCGGCGAGTACCAGTGGCGCCGCGAGGGGGAGCCGCACCTGTTCGACCCCGAGACCGTCTTCCGGCTGCAGCACGCGACCCGGGCGGGCAGCTACGAGATCTTCAAGCAGTACACCTCGCGCGTCGACGAGCAGTCGGCACGGCTGATGACGCTGCGCGGGCTGTTCCGCTTCAAGGACGGCGAGCTGACCGGCCGTCCGTCGATCAGCGTCGACGAGGTCGAGCCGGTCTCCGAGATCGTCAAGCGCTTCTCGACCGGCGCCATGTCCTACGGCTCCATCAGCCAGGAGGCGCACGAGACGCTCGCGATCGCCATGAACCGGCTGGGCGCCAAGTCCAACACCGGTGAGGGCGGCGAGGACGCCGACCGCCTCCACGACCCCGAGCGCCGCAGCGCGATCAAGCAGGTCGCGTCGGGCCGCTTCGGCGTCACCTCGGAGTACCTCACCAACGCCGACGACATCCAGATCAAGATGGCCCAGGGCGCCAAGCCGGGGGAGGGCGGCCAGCTGCCCGGCCACAAGGTCTACCCGTGGGTGGCCAAGACCAGGCACTCCACGCCGGGTGTCGGCCTGATCAGCCCGCCGCCGCACCACGACATCTACTCGATCGAGGACCTGGCCCAGCTCATCCACGACCTCAAGAACGCCAACCCCAGCGCGCGGGTGCACGTCAAGCTCGTCTCCGAGGTCGGCGTCGGCACGGTCGCGGCCGGGGTGTCCAAGGCGCACGCGGACGTCGTGCTGATCTCGGGCCACGACGGGGGCACCGGCGCCTCGCCGCTCACCTCGCTCAAGCACGCGGGCGGTCCGTGGGAGCTCGGCCTGGCCGAGACCCAGCAGACGCTGCTGCTCAACGGCCTGCGCGACCGGATCGTGGTGCAGGCCGACGGCCAGCTCAAGACCGGGCGCGACGTCGTCGTCGCGGCGCTGCTCGGTGCCGAGGAGTACGGCTTCGCCACGGCTCCGCTGGTCGTCAGCGGCTGCATCATGATGCGGGTCTGCCACCTCGACACCTGCCCGGTGGGCGTGGCGACGCAGAACCCGGTGCTGCGCGAGCGCTTCAGCGGCAAGGCCGAGTACGTCGTCAACTTCTTCACCTACATCGCCGAGGAGGTCCGCGAGCTGCTCGCCGAGCTGGGCTTCCGCAGCCTCGACGAGGCCATCGGCCAGGTGGGGTCGCTCGACGTCGCGCAGGCGGTCGACCACTGGAAGGCCGCCGGCCTCGACCTGAGGCCGATCCTGCACCAGGCCTCGCGCTCGGGTGAGTTCGGCCAGTTCGAGCACCAGGACCTGCGCTGCACGCACGGCCAGGACCACGGCCTCGACAAGGCGCTGGACAACGAGCTGGTCAAGCTGGCCGCGCCGGCCCTCGAGGACGGGGAGCCCGTCCGCGCCCAGGTGCCGGTGCGCAACGTCAACCGCACGGTCGGCACGATCCTCGGCCACGAGGTGACCAAGCGCTACCGCGGCGAGGGCCTGCCCGACGGCACCATCGACATCACCTTCACCGGCTCGGCGGGCCAGTCGTTCGGCGCGTTCGTGCCGCGCGGCATCACGCTGCGCCTCGAGGGCGACGCCAACGACTACGTCGGCAAGGGGCTCTCGGGCGGGCGCGTCGTCGTACGACCCGACCGGTCGGCGACGTTCGAGGCCAGCGAGCAGATCATCGCGGGCAACACCATCGCGTACGGCGCCACGTCGGGCGAGGTCTACCTCCGAGGCCAGGCCGGCGAGCGCTTCTGCGTCCGCAACTCCGGCGCGACCGCGGTGGTGGAGGGCGTCGGCGACCACGGCTGCGAGTACATGACCGGGGGCGTCGTGGTCGTCCTCGGCCCGACCGGGCGCAACTTCGCCGCCGGCATGTCCGGCGGCTACGCCTTCGTGCTCGACCTCGACGAGGGCCGGGTCAACCGCGAGCTCGTCGACCTCGGCCCCGTCACCGACGACGCGGCGACCGAGCTGCAGGACATCGTCACCCGGCACGCGGAGGAGACCGGCTCGACGGTCGCCGCCGCGCTGCTGGAGGACTGGGACACCGCGCTGGGCCGCTTCACCGAGGTGATGCCCCGCGACTACAAGCGAGTGCTGGACGCCCGCGCCGAGGCCCTCGAGGAGGGCCTCGACGAGGACCAGGCGAACGCACGGATCATGGAGGTCCTTCATGGCTGACCCCAAGGGTTTTCTGAAGCACGGCCGCGAGGTCGCCACGCGACGCGTGGTCGAGGAGCGGGTGCACGACTGGAACGAGGTCTACCCCGACGGCATCGGCCGGGCCCTGCTGCCCATCATCACCACCCAGGCGGGACGCTGCATGGACTGCGGCATCCCGTTCTGCCACCAGGGCTGCCCGCTGGGCAACATCATCCCGGAGTGGAACGACCTGGTCTGGCGTGACGACTGGGACGGTGCGATCGAGCGCCTCCACGCGACCAACAACTTCCCGGAGTTCACCGGGCGGCTGTGCCCGGCGCCGTGCGAGACGGCCTGCGTCCTGGGGATCAACCAGGACCCGGTGACCATCAAGAACGTCGAGGTCTCGATCATCGACCGCGCCTGGGAGTCCGGCGCCGTCCGGCCCCAGCCGCCGGAGTGGCTGTCGGGGCGCACGGTCGCGGTGATCGGCTCCGGTCCGGCCGGGCTCGCCGCGGCCCAGCAGCTCACCCGCGCCGGCCACACGGTGGCGGTCTACGAGCGGGCCGACAAGGTCGGCGGCCTGCTGCGCTACGGCATCCCCGAGTTCAAGATGGAGAAGAAGCACCTCGACCGGCGCCTGGACCAGATGCGCCGCGAGGGGACCGTCTTCCGCGCCGGGGTCGAGGTGGGCACGACGCTGACCGGCGAGCAGCTCACCGAGCGGTACGACGCCGTGGTGCTCGCCATGGGCGCCACCCAGGCCCGTGACCTGCCGGTCCCCGGGCGCGAGCTCGGCGGCATCCACCAGGCCATGGAGTTCCTGCCGCAGGCCAACCGCGTCGCGCTGGGCGAGGAGGTCGAGGCCCAGATCACCGCGACCGACAAGGACGTGGTGATCATCGGCGGCGGCGACACCGGGGCCGACTGCCTCGGCACGTCGATCCGCCAGGGCGCCCGCTCGATCACCCAGCTCGAGATCATGGCCCAGCCGCCGGAGGACCGTCCCGACGCCCAGCCGTGGCCGACGTACCCGATGACCTTCAAGGTCTCCTCGGCCCACGAGGAGGGCGGGGAGCGGATGTATGCCGTCTCCACCCAGGAGTTCGTCGGCGACGCCGACGGCCACGTGTCGGCCCTGCGGCTGACGGAGGTCGACGCGACGTTCCAGCCCATCGAGGGCACCGAGCGCGAGATCCCGGCCCAGCTGGTGCTCTTCGCCATGGGCTTCACGGGACCCGAGCAGCCCGGGCTCATCGAGCAGCTCGGCGTCGAGCTCGACGCGCGGGGCAACGTGGTCCGCGACGCGTCGTACGCCTCCAGCGTGGACGGCGTCTTCGTGGCCGGTGACGTGGGGCGCGGACAGTCGCTGATCGTGTGGGCGATCGCCGAGGGGCGGGCGGCCGCCGCGGCCGTCGACACGTGGCTCACGGGCTCGACGACGCTGCCGGCGCCGATCCGGCCGACCGACCGGCCGCTCGTCGTCTGACGTTCCTCGGGACGGGGCCTTTGGATCGATCAAAGATCCGCTAGGGTCGGGGTGTGCGTAGAGCCAAGATCGTCTGCACCCTCGGCCCAGCGGTGTCCACCCCCGAGCGTGTCCGTGAGCTGGTCGAGGCGGGCATGGACGTCGCCCGCCTCAACATGAGTCACGGCGAGTACGCCGACCACGAGGTCGCCTACCGCCTGGTCCGTCGTGCCAGCGACGAGACGGGCCACGGGGTCGGCATCTTCGCCGACCTCCAGGGCCCCAAGATCCGGCTGGCGACCTTCGCGGACGGCCCGGTCAAGCTCAAGAGGGGCGCGCGCTTCACCATCACCACGCGCGACGTCCCCGGCGACGTCGACGTCTGCGGGACGACGTACGCCGGGCTGCCCGGCGACGTGAAGGTCGGTGACCCGGTCCTCATCGACGACGGCAAGCTGCGGCTGCGCGTCGTCGACGTCACCCCGACCGACGTGGTCACCGAGGTCGTCGTCGGCGGCAAGGCCAGCAACAACAAGGGCATCAACCTGCCCGGGGTCGCGGTCTCCGTGCCGGCGCTGTCGGAGAAGGACACCGAGGACCTGCGCTGGGCGCTGCGCCTCGGCGTGGACTTCATCGCCCTCAGCTTCGTGCGCAGCGCCGAGGACGCCGAGGACGTGCGCAAGGTCATGCGCGAGGAGGGGAACGTCATCCCCGTCATCGCCAAGATCGAGAAGCCCCAGGCCATCGACAACATCGACGAGATCGTGGACGCCTTCGACGGCCTCATGGTGGCCCGCGGCGACCTCGGGGTGGAGTGCCCCCTCGAGGACGTGCCGATCCACCAGAAGCGCATCGTCGAGCAGGCACGCCGCTTCGCCAAGCCGGTGATCGTGGCGACCCAGATGCTCGAGTCGATGATCAGCTCGCCGGCCCCGACCCGCGCCGAGGCCAGCGACGTCGCCAACGCCGTCCTCGACGGTGCGGACGCGGTGATGCTCTCCGGCGAGACGAGCGTGGGGGAGTTCCCCATCACCGCCGTGGAGACGATGGCCCGGATCATCGAGTCCACCGAGGACCACGGCCTGCACCACATGCGCTCGATCGACTGGCAGCCGCACACCCGTGGCGGCATCATCGCCAAGGCGGCCGCCGAGGTCGCCGAGGCGGTGGGCGCCATGTTCCTCGTCGCGTTCACGGTCAGCGGCGACTCCGCCAAGCGGCTCTCGCGCTACCGCGGGCCGATCCCCGTCCTCGCGTTCACCCCCGAGGCCCGCACGCGCTCGCAGCTCGCGCTGACCTGGGGCGTCGAGACGTTCCAGGGCGCCGAGGTGGAGCACACCGACGAGATGGTGCGGCAGGTCGACGAGGCGCTGCTCCACATCGGTCGCGTCGACGAGGGAGACCTGGTGGTCATCATCGCCGGCTCGCCCCCCGGCATCCCCGGCTCGACCAACGCGCTGCGCATCCACCGGATGGGTGACGCGATCAACGGTGTCGCCCCGGCGTACCGCCGCCCTCGCTGACCCCCTCTGTCGGTCGCCTCCCTCGCCCGCCGGTCGAGCGGTGACTCACCCACGTGTGCGTGCGGGCGAAGGTGGCTGTCCGACCGCCCGGTCGGCGAGTCCGGGAGACACGCAGCCCGGGCGGTCAGTGACCCACGTTCGCCGGGAGGGGAATGTGGGTGACGCACCCCGCCGGACGCCTCGCTGATCAGGTCTTCGGGCCGATCAGGGCATCGAGCCGGCCCACCGCCTCGCGGCGCGACACCGACACCACCCAGGCGCCCGAGGGGCGCCACGGGACCTCGACCAGGTCCAGGGCCCAGCAGCAGAGCGCCCGGATGTCGTCGGAGCGGTTCGTGAACTGCCAGCGGGGGTAGTCGTAGCGCCGTCTCTCTCCCCGCACCATCCGGGTGGTCCAGTTCTTGGCCCGGCAGCCGTCCGAGTGGAACAGGCCGCGCAGGAAGTCCGCCGGGTGGGCGGTGACCACGTCGCGCTGCCACGGCTCGAGGACGATCGTCCTCTCGTGCTTGCGGCCGGGGCCGTGCTGCGGGAACAGGCAGAGCCAGTGCTTCCAGTTGGACGACACCACGAGGGCCCCGGGAGCGCGCACGTGGAAGACGCCGCCGGAGGGGTGGACCGATCGGACGCGAGCGGCGACGTCCTCGACGATGCCCGGCAGCGCGGCGTCGCACGAGATGCGCAAAGTGGTGCGGTGCCTGAACGTGGACACGCACCCGTCACCCAGGTAGTAGCCCAAGAGGGCGGAGTACGCAGCCGCAGCGGCGGGGTGCAGCGCTGAGCAGCGGAAGCACTCGAGGGCGAGCGGTGCCTCGGCGGACGTCCATGCGCGCACGGTTGAGCGGTGGATGCCGGTGGCGCGCGCAACCTCGCTGAGGCTGGCTCCGCCGTCGACCATCGCCAGCGCCACGCGTCGTGCGGGGGCGTCGTACATGGTCGCACCGTGCCAGCAACCACCGACAGCGACGTTCGTGCCCCGGGTGAGATTCGAACTCACACTGAATGCTGTTTGAGAGCATCGCCTCTGCCGTTGGGCTACCGGGGCGGTTCGGCGAGGAAACCGTAGCGGACTAGCCTTGCGGCCGTGACGCAGCCCAGCAACTCTCTCGACGCCGTACGCCGCGTGGTCATCGCCGAGGACGAGGCCCTGATCCGGATGGACCTGGCCGAGATGCTGGCGGAGGAGGGCTACGAGGTCGTGGGGCAGGCCGGGGACGGCCAGCGGGCCATCGAGCTCGCCGAGGAGCTGCGACCCGACCTGGTCATCACCGACGTCAAGATGCCGGTCCTGGACGGGATCGCCGCCGCCGAGCACATCGCCGGGGCGCGCATCGCCCCGGTGGTGATCCTGACGGCGTTCTCCCAGCGTGACCTCGTGGAGCGGGCCCGCGACGCCGGGGCCATGGCGTACCTCGTCAAGCCGTTCTCCCGCACGGACCTGGTGCCGGCCATCGAGATGGCGGTGAGCCGCTTCGCCGAGATCGCCGTGCTCGAGCGCGAGGTCGCCGACCTGTCCGAGTCGCTGGCCACCCGCAAGGCCGTCGACCGGGCCAAGGCGGCCCTGCAGGTGCAGCTCGGGCTCGGCGAGCCGGAGGCCTTCCGGTGGATCCAGAGGACCGCGATGGACCTGCGCCTCTCGATGCGCGAGGTCGCCGAGGGCGTCATCGAGCACGGCGCCGGCCCGACCTGAGGCTCGTCCGTCTCGACGACCGTCCGGCGTCGCGCGAGCCCGTCCTTCCGGGCGGGGGAGCCCCGCTCCGTCCCGAGATCCACGGTTCAGTCACAAATGCGTCACAGCACGTGAACTCGCGCGCAAACGTGATGGCGCGCACATCGGGCGGTGCTAGGTTGCGCTGCACCCGGCCATGCGTGTCCCTGCCTGGCCCCAGCAAGCAAGACGGAGGACCAATGTTGCGAACCACGAGGCCCAAGCGCGCGGTCGTCGCGCTCATCGCCGTGGCGGGGCTGGCTCTGAGTGCCTGTGGCACCACCGACTCGGGTGACGACGGCGACAGCGGATCGAGTGGAGGCGGCGGAGCCGCCTGCGACCTGACGCTGTCGTTCTTCGGCCCCCAGACCGGCCCCGCGTCCGGTCTCGGTGAGCCCATCATCAACGGCGCCCAGCTGGCGATCGACCAGTACAACGAGGACGCCGACTGCGAGGTGGCCTACGAGCAGATCGACTCGCAGGGCAGCCCCGACCAGGCTCCGTCGCTCGCCACCGAGGCCTCGGGCGACGACGCCGTCGTCGGCATCATCGGCCCGGCGTTCTCGGGCGAGTCCGCTGCCGCCGGCCCCATCTTCGCCGAGGCGGGTCTCCCGACCATCAGCCCCTCGGCCACCAACCCCGCGCTGGCCGAGAACGGCTGGGCGACCTTCCACCGCGTGCTCGGCAACGACGCCACCCAGGGTCCGGCCGCCGCGACGTACATCCAGGACACCGTCGGCGCCAAGGCCGTCTTCGTGATGGACGACGCCTCCGAGTACGGCGCCGGCCTCGCCGGCATCGTGCAGGACAACCTCGGCGACCTGGTCGTCGACACCGACACCATCCAGGCGGGTCAGACCGACTTCAGCGCCTCCGTCACCAAGGTCCGGTCCTCCAAGGCCGACACGGTGTTCTTCGGTGGCTACTACGCCGAGGCGGCGCTGATCGCGCGCCAGCTGCGCGACAGCGGCTTCGAGGGCACCTTCGTGGTGGCCGACGGCGTCAAGGACCCCGGGTTCCTCGAGGGAGCGGGCAAGGCTGCCGAGGGCACCATCATCACCTGCCCCTGCATCCCGGCCGAGGACCCGGCCGTGGCCGAGTTCGCTGCTGACTACGAGGAGGCGTTCGGCAGCGCGCCGGGCACCTACGCGGCCGAGGCCTACGATGCAGCGAACATCTTCCTCGACGGCATCGCGGAGGGCATCGACAACCGCGAGGACATGCTCGCGTTCGTCAACGACTACGACTCGCCCGGCGTGACCAAGCAGCTCTCGTTCGACGAGAACGGTGAGCCGTCCGAGGTCAAGGTCTACGCCTACAAGGTCGAGAACGGCGAGATCGTCTCCGACCAGGAGATCGAGTGACGCTGGCCCCGTCGACGCGGGTCTGAGTGATTGCGGCCGGGGGGAATACCCCCCGGCCGCAACTGTGTCCGAACTAGGGGCCGAGGAGGCCTGGTGAACTTCGACTTCCTGTTCAACAACTTCGCCGAACTGACTGTGACCGGTCTGGCGTTCGGCGCCATCTACGCGCTGATCGCCCTCGGCTACACGATGGTCTACGGCGTCCTCCAGCTCATCAACTTCGCCCACTCGGAAGTGTTCATGTACGGCACGTTCGCCGCCCTGTGGACCACGATGCTGCTGGTGGGTGACAGCGACGTGAGCACCATGAAGGGCATCGGGGTGCTCCTGCTGGCCCTGGTCGCGGCCATGGCGATGTCCGCGACGATCGCGTTGCTGCTCGAGCGCTTCGCCTACCGCCCGCTGCTCAAGCGCAACGCACCCCGGCTCATCGCCCTCATCTCGGCGATCGGCGCGTCCTTCGTGCTCGCCGAGCTGATGGGCCTGCGGGACCGCGTCGCCGCGTGGGTCGGGCTCGACGACAACCTGTCGAAGTACGTGAGCGGCGCGCGGATCAACCGCAGCATGCCCAACGTCCTCGACAACAAGCAGCTCTTCCCCATCGGGGACTACCAGGTGACCTCGGTCGACGTCCTCGTCATCGTGTCGGCCATCGCCATGATGATCGCCCTCGACCAGTTCGTGCGCCGCTCCAAGCTCGGACGAGGGATCCGGGCGACGGCCCAGGACCCCGAGACGGCTGCGCTGATGGGCGTCAACGCCACCCGGTCCGTGCAGCTGACCTTCCTCCTCGGCGGGCTGATGGCCGGCGCGGCGGCGTTCCTGTACATGTTGAAGATCGAGACGACCAAGTTCGACGTCGGGTTCCTCCTCGGGGTGAAGGCGTTCACCGCGGCCGTGCTGGGAGGCATCGGCAACCTGCGCGGCGCTCTCGTCGGAGGTCTGGTCCTCGGGGTGGCCGAGAACTGGGGCTCGGCCCTGTTCGGCAGCGAGTGGCGCGACGTGGTCGCCTTCGTGCTGCTGATCGGCATCCTGCTGTTCCGACCCACGGGCATCCTGGGTGAGTCACTCGGAAAGGCACGCGCATGAGCTCCTCGGCCACCGGCACCACCGCCGCGAAGAAGCGACTGTCCTTCGGCCAGCGCATCGGCGCCCTCCCGAGACCCGTCAAGATCGGTCTCTGGATCGCGCTGGCCCTGTTCGCCTATGCCCTCCCGCTGCTGGAGCCGCCGTTCATCTCCCCTCCGGGCACCGACTTCGGCGGTGTGCTGTTCACGGTCACCATCTACTGCCTGGTCGCCCTGGGTCTCAACATCGTGGTGGGCTACGCGGGACTCCTCGACCTGGGGTACGTCGGGTTCTACGCCGTGGGGGCCTACACCGCGGCGATCCTGACGTCCTTCCACGGCAACTGGCCGCTCCTGCTGGCCCTGCCCGTCGCGGTGCTGGCCTCCACGGTCTCCGGCGTCCTGCTGGGGGCCCCGACGCTGCGGGTCCGCGGCGACTACCTGGCCATCGTGACGCTCGGGTTCGGCGAGATCATCCGTCTCGTCGCCCTCAACACCGAGTGGCTCGGCGACGCCCGCGGCATCTCCAACATCGGACGGCCCCAGGGCATCGCCCTGTTCGAGATCCCGCACCTCAACTGGGACAGCGGGGCGCCGCTGCTGGACTTCAACGACACCACGACGTTCATCGAGTTCGGCGTGCTGGACCAGATCCCCTTCTACTGGCTCGGCCTGACCGTGGTCATCATCGTGCTGTTCGCCGACAAGCTGATCAAGGACAGCCGGGTCGGCCGCGCCTGGGAGGCCACCCGGGAGGACGAGGACGTCGCCGAGCTGATGGGCGTCCCGACGTTCAGGTTCAAGCTGCTCGCCTTCGCCACCGGTGCCTTCGTCGGTGGCCTCGCGGGTGCCCTCTACGCCAGCCGCCAGTCGTTCATCAACCCGCTGTCGTTCCTGCTGCTGTACTCGATCCTGTTCCTCGCTGCGGTCGTCATCGGCGGCCAGGGCAACCGGTGGGGCGTCCTGGTGGGCGCGTTCCTGGTGGCCTACCTGCCCGAGCGCTTCCGCGAGTTCGCCGACTTCCGGGTCCTGGCGTTCGGCGCCGCACTGATGCTGCTGGCCATCTTCCGGCCCGAGGGGCTGCTGCCGCCGAAGCGGACGGTCCGGGCCAAGCAGGTCGAGGCCGAGATGGAGGCCCACCACGAGGGCGCCGACGGAGAGGAGCACTCCCGTGCCTGACAACACCACCACCGCGACCCCGTCGCGCCGACGCGTCCTGGAGATCGACGCGCTCACCCTGCGGTTCGGGGGTCTCACGGCGCTCGACGACGTCACCTTCCACATCGAGGAGGGGGAGATCCTGGGGCTGATCGGTCCCAATGGCGCGGGCAAGACGACGTGCTTCAACGCCATCACCGGGATCTACCGACCCACCGGCGGGGACATCCGCTTCCTGGGGGACTCGATCCCCGGTCGGAAACGATTCGAGATCACTCAGCTCGGGATCGCCCGGACGTTCCAGAACATCAGGCTCTTCCGGTCGATGACGGCCCTCGAGAACGTGCTGGTCGGCGCGGACGCCCAGCACTCCACCGGGATAGCCAGTGCGTTGTTCCGGCTGCCCAAGCACCGCCGCGAGGAGCGCGAGGGCCACGACCGCGCCATGGAGCTCCTGCGCTTCATGGGACTGGAGCGTCGTGCGGACGAGCTGGCGGCCAACCTGTCCTACGGCGACCAGCGCCGCCTGGAGATCGCCCGGGCGATGGCCACCGAGCCCCAGCTGATCTGCCTCGACGAGCCGGCGGCCGGCTTCAACCCGGCCGAGAAGGCGCAGCTCATGGACCTCATCCGTCGGGTCCGGGACCAGGGCTACACGGTGCTCCTGATCGAGCACGACATGAAGCTCGTCATGGGCGTGACGGACCGGATCGTCGTGCTGGAGTTCGGGCGCAAGATCGCCGAGGGCAGCCCGGCCGAGATCCGCGACAACCCGGCGGTCATCGCCGCCTACCTGGGAGTGGATGACGAAGATGCTTCTTGAGGTCGAGGGACTGTGTGTCAACTACGGGCACATCGAGGCCATCCGTGACATCACGTTCAGCGTCGAGGAGGGGAGCATCACCACCCTCATCGGCGCCAACGGCGCCGGCAAGACGACGACCCTGAAGACGATCTCCGGCCTGCGCAAGGTCCGTGAGGGACGGATCCTCTTCGAGGGCAAGGACATCACGGAGCTGCCCGCCGTACGAGCGCGTCAAGCTGGGACTGTCCCAGTCACCCGAGGGGCGAGGCTGCTTCCCCGGCATGACGGTGCGCGAGAACCTGGACATGGGCGCCTACGTCCGCAAGGACCGACGCAGCGCCGCCTATGCCCAGGACCTCGAGCGTGTCTTCGAGCTGTTCCCGCGGCTCCGTGAGCGCGCCAGCCAGACCGCCGGCACCATGTCCGGGGGTGAGCAGCAGATGCTCGCGATCGGGCGGGCGCTGATGGCCAAGCCCAGGCTGATCCTGCTCGACGAGCCCTCGATGGGTCTCGCCCCGAAGTTCATCCAGCAGATCTTCACCATCATCGGCGAGATCAACGACCAGGGCACCACCGTGCTGCTCGTGGAGCAGAACGCCGCCCAGGCACTCAAGCGGGCCGACAGGGCGCACATCCTGGAGACGGGCGAGATCGTCCGCTCCGGAACGGGTGCCGAGCTGGCGGGCGACGACTCGGTGCGTGCGGCGTACCTCGGCGGCGACCTCTGAGAGGTCGGAGGCAAAGGTTCGCCACCTCGCGGGACACCGGCTTCGCGACGGGCGTAGTGTCCTCGGGGTGCGCCGGGTCGATCCGGCGGACGGGGGACTCACCAGCCACGGGGCCGACGTTGGGAAGAGGGAGCATGAGCCGGACACCGGTGACCGTGCGCGCCGCCGCGGCCGACGACCTGCCTGCACTGCGTGAGCTCTGGGGAGACATCCTGCGTCGTGGCTCGACCGAGGAGCAGCTGGCCGACCTCGGCCGGGTGCTCGCCGAGGTCGAGGGCGACACCGACCAGGCGATCGTGGTCGCGGAGTACGACGGTCAGGTCGCCGGCGCGATCCACCTGAGCGCCACGACGCTCACGCCGCTCAACCTCGAGCCGGCGGTGCTCGCCGTCTCGCCGCACGTGCTGCCGGACTTCCGTCGTCACGGGGTCGGCTCGGCCCTCATCGAGGCGGCCGTGCGGTTCGCCGAGGCGCACGGCATCGCCACCCTCTCCACCGCAGCGGTCTCGAGCTCCCGTGACGCCAACCGCTTCATGGCCCGGCTCTCGTTCACCCCGCAGGCCACGCTGCGGGCGGCGAGCACCGTCGCGGTGCGCGCCAAGCTCTCCGCGCGTCGCTCGGCCGGCCGCTCGGTCGCCCGGCACGGCGGCTCGCGCCACATCGACCGGGTCCTCGCGGCCCGACGCATCAGCCGCGAGAACGTCCCCGGCTGACCGCTCGTCGCGCTCGCGCGCTCAGCGGGCTCGGCGGGCTCGGACCGGCGTGCCGGCTCAGCGGGCCGGGATCAGGGCGCAGGTGATGCGTGCGGTGCACACCCGCTTGCCGCGCTCGTCGGAGATCACGACCTCCCACGTCGCCATGCTGCGCCCGATGTGCGCGGGCGTGGCCACGGCGGTGACGGTGCCGGACGTGGCCGAGCGGTGGTGGGTGGCGCTGATGTCGACGCCGACGGCGATCCGGTCGGGCGCGGCGGCGATCGCCGAGCCGACCGATCCCAGGCTCTCGGCGAGCACGACCGACGCCCCGCCGTGGAGCAGGCCGTAGGGCTGGGTGTTGCCCTCGACCGGCATCGTCGCCACGATCCGCTCGGGGCTGATCTCGGTGATCTCGATGCCCATCTTGTCGTTGAGGGCACCCATCCCCTCGGGCATCTGGGCCAGGACGGCGTCGACGGAGGAGGCGGTCGGGGTCGGTGGCGGGCTGGTCGCTCATGGGCGCCATTGTCACCGACGGGTCCCGCGACGTCGGGAGGGCGTCGTACGACGGACGACGGGGCGGTCTCGCTGTCGGCGGCGACGGCTAGAGTCGCTGCGTGTCGCAGACGAATGACTCTCGCCCCCGGCTCCTGCTCCTCGACGGTCACTCCCTGGCCTACCGCGCGTTCTTCGCCCTCCCGGTGGAGAACTTCGCGACCGCCACGGGCCAGCACACCAACGCGGTCTACGGATTCACCTCGATGCTCGTCAACGTGCTGCGCGACGAGGTGCCCACCCACGTCGCGGTCGCCTTCGACAAGTCACGCCAGACCTTCCGCCTCGAGGAGTACGCGGAGTACAAGGCCAAGCGCAACAAGACGCCCGGCGAGTTCAGCAGCCAGCTGCCGCTGATCAAGCGCGTCCTCGACACGCTGCACATCACCCACCTCGAGCTCGACGGCTACGAGGCCGACGACATCATCGCGACGCTGACCACCCAGGCGGTGGCCGAGGGCATGGAGGTGCTGATCCTCACCGGGGACCGCGACTCCATCCAGCTGGTCACCGAGACCTCCACCGTGCTCTACCCGATGCGCGGGGTGAGCGACCTCGCGCGCCTCACCCCCGGCTACGTCGAGGACAAGTACGGCGTGCCGCCCTACCGCTATCCCGAGCTCGCGGCCATCGTGGGGGAGACCTCCGACAACCTCCCCGGCGTCCCCGGGGTCGGGCAGGGCTACGCCGCCAAGTGGATCAACACCTACGACGGCCTCGACAACGTCATCGCCCGCGCCGACGAGATCACCGGCAAGAAGGGCGAGGCCCTGCGCGAGCACCTCGGCGACGTGATCCGCAACCGTCGCCTCAACGCGCTGGTGCGTGACCTGACCCTGCCGGTGCGCCCCGGCGAGACGGTCCGGCAGCCGTGGGACCGCACCGCCGGCCTCGAGCTGCTCGACGAGCTGGAGTTCCGCGGTGAGCTGCGCACCCGTCTGATCGACACCATCGACCCCGAGCCGGCCGGCGCCGCGGTGGCCGAGGGGGGCTTCGAGCTCGACGGCGAGCGGCTCACCACGGGCACCGTGGCGGCCTGGCTCGACGCCCACGTCGACGCGGGGGAGCGGGTCGGCGTGGCCGTCCAGGGCTCCTGGCGCGCGGGCACCGGCGAGGTCGTGTCCCTGGCGCTCGCCACCGCCGGCGGGGCCGCGGCCTGGGTCGACGCCACCGAGGTGTCGCCCGAGGACGACGCGGCCCTGGGCGCATGGCTCGCCGACCCCGAGCGCCCGAAGGTGCTCCACGACGCCAAGGGGCCGATCCTGGCGCTCGCCGCCCGGGGCTGGGAGCTCGCCGGGCTCGCGGTCGACACCGCGCTCGCGGCGTACCTCGTCCAGCCCGACCAGCGGTCCTACGACCTGGCCGACCTCACGCTGCGCTACCTCAAGCGCGAGCTGCGCCAGGACACCGCCGACACCGAGCAGCTGACCCTCGACGCCCTCGACGACACCGGCACCAGCGACGTCGCGATGCTGACCGCCAAGGCGGTCCTCGACCTCGCCGCCGCGCTCGACGACGCGGTCGAGGAGCACGGTGGCACCCAGCTGCTGGCCGACGTCGAGCTGCCGCTGATCGGCACGCTGGTGCGGATGGAGCAGACCGGCATCGCGGTCGACACCGACTACCTCGACGGCCTGGAGTCGGAGTTCGGCGACCACGTCCGGGCGGCCGCCCAGGACGCCTACGACGTCATCGGCAAGGAGATCAACCTCGGCTCGCCCAAGCAGCTGCAGGTGGTGCTCTTCGACGAGCTCGACATGCCCAGGACCAAGCGCACCAAGACCGGCTGGACGACCGACGCCGACGCGCTCCAGCAGCTGTTCGAGAAGACCGAGCACCCCTTCCTCCAGCACCTGCTGCGCCACCGCGACGTGATCCGGCTGCGGCAGACCGTGGAGGGACTCCTCAAGACGGTCGCCCCCGACGGGCGCATCCACACGACGTACAACCAGATCATCGCCGCCACCGGTCGGCTCTCCAGCACCGACCCCAACCTGCAGAACATCCCGATCCGCACCGAGGCCGGCCGTCGGATCCGGGAGGGCTTCGTGGTGGGTGAGGGCCACGAGTGCCTGATGACCGCCGACTACAGCCAGGTCGAGATGCGCATCATGGCGCACCTGTCCGAGGACGCCCTGCTCATCGAGGCCTTCCGCTCCGGGCAGGACTTCCACTCGATCACCGCCGCGCGTGTGTTCGGGGTCGATGCCGACGCGGTGAGCACCGAGCAGCGGGCCAAGATCAAGGCGATGAACTACGGCCTCGCCTACGGCCTGTCGGCCTTCGGGCTCTCCCAGCAGCTGCGGATCAGCACGGGCGAGGCCGCCGGCCTGATGGACGAGTACTTCGAGACCTTCGGGGGAGTGCGCGACTACCTGGGCGGGATCGTCGACGAGGCCCGGCGCTCGGGCTTCACCGAGACCATCATGGGTCGACGCCGCTACCTGCCCGACCTGACCAGCGACAACCGGCAGCGCCGCGAGACCGCCGAGCGGATGGCCCTCAACGCGCCCATCCAGGGGTCGGCGGCCGACCTGGTCAAGGTCGCCATGCTGGGCGTCGAGCGCGCCCTCGCCGAGCAGGGGCTCCGGTCCCGGATGCTGCTGCAGGTCCACGACGAGCTCGTCCTCGAGGTCGCCACGGGCGAGCGTGAGGCACTGGCCGCACTGGTGCGCGAGGAGATGGGTGCCGCCGCGGACCTCGCGGTCCCGCTCGACGTCTCCGTGGGCACCGGGCGCAGCTGGCACGAGGCCGCCCACTAGCGGATCGGCCCGGGAGGCGGCGGACCCGACCCTCAGGCGGAGTGCGCGGGCTCCCGGTCCGGGACGTCGTGCTCGCGCTGGAAGTAGGCGGCCGCGCCCAGCAGGACCGCGAGCAGCAGGGCGTCGATCACCACGACCGTCGTGGCGAGCCCCAGGATCGAGTCCCGGGTGAGGCCCATGCCGATGACGCAGGCGAGCGCGACCCACACGGCGAGCACCGTCCACCGACCCTGGCGGGCCAGCACCGAGTAGACGAGCAGCTGGATCATCGACAACAGGGTGCCGAGCAGTGCGAAGAGCCACAGGTAGGGCTGCACCTCGTCGAACTCGGCCCCGCCCGCGAACACCATGGCGAGGGGGGCCAGGAGCCAGGCGGCCAGGGTGCCGACCACGCCGAGCCCAGCGATGAGGCTCAGGCTGCGGACCATCGCGCGTCGACGCTCGGTGACGGTCGCCATCGCCGGGAAGGCGACGACCACCACGAACTGGGGCAGGAAGAGCAACGCCTTGGTGATGATGAGGCCGGCGGCGTAGAGGCCGGAGTCGTGGTCGTCCAGCACGTTGCGGGCCACGATGATGTCGACGTTGGAGAGCGCGAAGAAGGCGAGCAGGGCTTGTGAGTTGTGCAGGCTCTCCTTGAAGATCGCGCCGCCGCGATGCGCGTGGCTGACCTCCCCGGGACGTCGTTCGGTGCGCAGCGCCCACCAGCCGACCGCGGCGGGGGCGAAGGCGCTGATCGTGACGCCGAGCAGGGCGGTGAACTCGCCGGGGGACCACAGGACCAGCGCCGTCGCGATGACCAGCCGAGGGACGCCCGCGGCGATGTACACCAGACCGAGGGGGCCCCATCGGCGCTCGCCCTGGAGGATTCCCGCCAGTCCGCCCATCACGGTCAGGGGGACCACCGCGACCGCGATGAGGGCCGTGGTCAACAGGCTGTCGAGCCGCAACAACCGGTCGATGAGCGGGGTCAGCGCGAGCATCAGCAGCCCCAGGGCCAGCGACGCGCGGTAGGTGACCCGCATGATGGAGCGCTCGATCTGGCCGACGTGGCCGGGATCGGCGGAGATGCGCCGGGCGGCCGTCGCCTGGAGCCCGAGGGACAGGACGCTGACCACCATCAGGAAGTTCATCGCCGCGATCAGCGCGCCGTAGTCCTTGGGACCGAGCAGGTACGTCGCCAGCATCGTGAAGCCGTAGGTCGCGACGTTCATGATGCCCATGGCGACCGCGATGCCGGCGCTGGTCTGCGCCACGGTGCGGACGCGATCGGTGACTGCCACGAGGGCGAGCCTAAGGGGTCCTGAGCCAGTAGGGTCGGACGCCCGCCTGCTCCGCCGGAGCGTTGGCGCGCTGGGAGGAGGAGCGGTGTCCGCAGGGAGTCACGCCGCCCCCGCCGTCGAGGCGACCCGCCGCCGCGTGGCCGCCTGGCTGCCCGCGGGCTGGTCCCTGCTGCTGTCGCTGCTGGTGCTGGGGCCGGCGCTGGGGTGGGGCTACGTCCTGAGCTACGACATGGTCTGGGTGCCCCGGCTCGACCTGCGCGCCGACACCCTCGGCCTGGGCAGCGCCCTGCCCCGGGCGGTGCCCTCCGACGCGGTCGTCGCGCTCCTGGACGACGTGGTGCCCGCCGTCCTGCTCCAGAAGCTCGTCCTCGTCGGTGCGCTCGCGGCGGCCGGTGCCGCAGCCGCGGCGCTGGTGCGCGACCGCTCCACGCCCGCGCGCCTCGTCGCCGCCACGGTGGCGGTGTGGAACCCGTTCGTCGTCGAGCGCCTCGTGATCGGGCACTGGCCGCTCCTGGTCGGCTACGCCGCGCTGCTGTGGGTCGTGGTCGCGCTGCGCGACCACCCGGCCGGGACCCGGCTGCCCCGGTGGCTGCCGGCGCTCCTGCTGCTCGGCAGCCTGAGCGCGAGTGCCGGCCTGGCGACCGCGGTGGCCGCGGTGGCCGTCGGCGTACGCCGGTCCGACCCGCGCCGCACCCTGGTCCTGCTCGGCTGGCTGGCGGCCGCCAACGCGCCGTGGCTGGTGGCGGGCCTGGTGCAGTCCTCGTCCGCCACGTCCGACCCGGCCGGGGCGGAGCTCTTCGCGACGGCCGGCGAGGGGCGGCTCCCCGGCCCGCTGGCCGCGCTGTCCTTCGGCGGCATCTGGAACGCCGAGGTGGTGCCGACGTCGCGCACCGGGTGGGCCGGCCTGGTCCTGACCGTCCTCCTGCTCGTGGCCGCGCTGGTGGGTCTGGCGCGCCTGATCCGTGGCCGGGCGACCGTCATCGGGCTCCCCGGCCTGCTCGTGTGCTGGGTCGTGGGGACGGGACTCGCGGTGCTGAGCTGGGCGGCCCCGGGGGTGCTCGGCCAGCTGGCGGTGCACGTCCCCGGCGGCGGCCTGGTGCGTGACGGCTCCCGGCTGCTGGGCCTGGCCGTCCCGCTGGTGGTCGTGCTCGTCGCGGTGGCCGTGGACGCCCTGCTCGACCGGCTGCCGGATCCGGCGACCCGCGTGCTGGTGGGCGTCGTGCTGGCCCTGGTGCCCCTCACCCTGATGCCGGACGCGGCGTGGGGCGTGAGCGGTCGGCTCGAGGCGGTGACCTACCCCGCGGCGTACGACGACGCGCGCGACGCGGTCTCCCGGGCACCGGCCGGCGACGCGGTCTCCCTGCCCTTCGTCAGCTACCGGGCCCCGGCGTGGAACGGTGACGGCCGCCGGGTGCTGGACCCGCTGGGTCGCTACCTCGACCGACCGGTCGTCGTCAACGACGAGCTGGTGGTGTCGGGGACCCGGATCGCGGGGGAGGACCCCCGCGCGGCGCAGGTGCGGGCCGCCCTCGACGCTCCCTCGCCCGAGGCGCGCTCCGCCCAGCTGCGGGCCGCGGGGATCTCGGTCGTCGTGGTGGAGCAGATCGAGGGCTACCCGGTGCCGGAGCTGGCCGGCACGACCACCCTGGACGGCGACCTCGCCGTCGTCGAGCTCGGGCGCGCCGACCCGCCCGAGCCGTCGATGGCCAGGCGGGCCGCCGTGGCGGCGTCCTGGCTGGCGTGGCTCCTGGTGCCGCTGGGTGCGATTGCGCTCGGACTGCGCAGGCGTCGCCGTCCCTGACATGCGGGAGATAGGTGCGCGGAAATGGCACACCGATGCGTACCGGCTGGTAGGGTCCGCCACGTACCTGAGGAGGGTCATCCACAATGGGATCTGTCGTTGCGCCGCTCGTGAGCATCGTTGCCGGTGTTGTTCTTGGTGTCACCACGCTGATGGGCGTCATCTCGTCCCAGACCGGTGCACCTGACCAGTCCCCGGCCAACGCCGAGGCTCCTGCCCTCGAGTACGGCACCGTCGCGGAGTGATCCCGGGCGCGGCACTCGCCGCGCCGGCCCCGCAGCTCATCCCTCGTCGGGGTCCTGGCTGTCGATCATCTCGCCCCGCAGCGCGCCCGCCACGACGTGGGCGAACGACTCCTGCGCGTGGCCCCACGTGAACTGGTGGCTCATCGCGCGTGCCCCCTCACCGAGGCGGTCCCGCTCGGCGTGGTCCTCGACCAGCCGACCCAGGGCCGCGGCGAAGCCGGCCTCGTCGTCGACCAGCACGCCTGAGCGTCCGTCGGCGACCGACTCCCGCGTGCCGCCCGCCGACCGGTAGGCCACGGCCGGGGTGCGGTGCATCCCCGCCTCACCGATCACCAGGCCCCAGCCCTCCTTGAGCGAGGGCAGACCCAGCAGCCACGCCCGCTCGTAGACCTCGTGCTTGCGCCGCTCGTCGACGTGACCCTCGAAGACCACCGTGTCGCCGGCCCCGCGCGCCGCGGCGTACGCGTGCAGCTCTGCCTCCCACCAACCGCTGCCCACGACGTGCAGGCGCAGGTCGGGGTGGCGCTCGCGGAGCGCGAGCGCGGCGTCGATGGCGTGCTCGACCTGCTTGTGCGGGACCAGGCGCCCGACGACCGCGATCATCGGGTACGCCGCCTTGCCGACGCCGACCGGGATGACCGGGTCGGTGCCGTTGTGCACGACCGCGATCCGCTCGCGGTCGACGCCGAGGGCGACGAGCTCGCCGCGGGTGGCCCGCGAGACCGCGACGTACTGGCAGGCGCGGTAGAGGCGCGGCGCCAGGCGGCGCTCGACCCACCAGCCCACGCGCCCGCTGGCGCCGGGGTAGACGACCGGCCACTGCTCGCGGTGCACGTGGTGCACCAGCACGATCACCGGCTTGCGGGTGGCGAGGCGGGTGAAGAACGGCAGGCCGTTCTGGACGTCCACCACGGCGTCGACGGGCCCGAGCTCTCGCCGCAGCAGCGCGGAGACGCCCTCCTTGTAGACGCTCAGCTTGGTGCCGCGGCGCACGAACCGGACGCCGTCCACGGTCTCGTCCGGCGGCGCGGCCGCGTGGGCGGCGCACAGGATGGTGACCCGGGCGCCGCGGGCCGCGAGTCCCTCCGCCATCTTCTCCAGGTAGCGCTCGGCGCCGCCGCCCTCGGGGTTGTGGGTGTCGCGCCAGCTGAAGAACGCGATGTGGCGGCCGGAGAGGTCGTGGACGTCGGACATTGCGGCACACCGTACAACTACTGCGGGGTAGGGTCTGCGCGTGCCGAGCCAGACCCGTCCCGCCGAGGTGTCCCCCACCTCATCGGGGCGGCGACCCTGGCGGGCCGACCTGCGGCGCTCGCTCCACCTCTTCACCGAGTTCCGCTACGAGCAGCCCGACCCGGCGCGGTTCTACACGGCGCTGGCGCAGGACTCGGCGGCGCACGTCGCGCAGTACGCCGACCTCGACGCAGCGCTGCTCCTCGACGTCGGTGGCGGGCCCGGCTACTTCCGCGACGCCTTCCGGGCGGCCGGGGCGACGTACCTGCGCCCTCGACTCCGACGTCGGCGAGCTCGCCGGAGCCGGCGACATCGGGGCGGGCACCGTCATCGGCAGCGGCATGCAGCTCCCGTTCGCGGACGACTGCGTGGACGTCTGCTACTCCTCCAACGTCCTCGAGCACGTGCCCGAGCCGTGGCGGATGGCCGAGGAGATGGTGCGGGTCACCCGTCCCGGCGGCCTCGCGTTCATCAGCTACACCACCTGGTTCGGCCCCTGGGGCGGCCACGAGACCTCGCCGTGGCACTACCTGGGCGGTCGTCGGGCCCGCCGACGCTACGCGGCGAGGCACGGTCACGAGCCCAAGAACCGGTACGGCGAGTCGCTCTTCGCCGTCACCGTCGCCGACGGCCTGCGCTGGGCGCCGCACCCAGCAGGACGCCGAGGTCGTCCACCTCCTCCCGCGCTACAACCCCTGGTGGAGCCGCTGGCTGCTCCGCGTGCCGGTGGTGCGAGAGGTGGTGACGTGGAACCTCGTGCTCGTGCTGCGGAAGAAGTGACCCAGGACGTCTCGCGGTTCCGGTGGCGGCTCTTCGCCGCCTGCATGCTGCTGGTCGGCCTGGCCATGACCCAGTCGCCGGGGCTGCTGGTCCCCGACACCAAGCTCGACCTGGCCATCGCGCCCCTCGACTTCCTGGGTCGCGCGGCCCACCTGTGGGACGGCGAGGGAGCCTTCGGGCAGCTGCAGAACCAGGCCTACGGCTACCTGTGGCCGATGGGACCGTTCTTCGCCCTGGGCGGGCTGGTGGACCTGCCGGGCTGGGTGGTGCAGAGGCTCTGGATGGCCCTGGTCATGTGCGTCGCCCTCGTCGGCACGGCCAAGGTGGCCCGGGCGATGGGCGCGCGCTCGGACCTCGCCTGCATCCTGGGCGGGCTCGCCTTCGCCCTCTCGCCACGCATGCTCACCGTCCTCGGCCCGTCCTCCATCGAGGTCTGGCCGAGCGCCCTGGCCCCGTGGGTGCTGCTGCCCCTGGTGATCGGCGCCGAGCGGGGCTCACCCCGGCGCGCGGCCGCCCTGTCGGCGCTGGCGATCGCCATGGTGGGTGGCGTCAACGCGGCCGCCACCAGCGCGGTCCTGCCGCTGGGCGTGCTGTGGCTGCTGACGCGCACGCCCGGCCCGCGCCGCCGGTCGATGATGCTGTGGTGGCCGCTCTTCACCCTGCTGGCGCACGCTGTGGTGGCTCGTGCCGCTGTTCCTGCTCGGCAGCTACAGCCCGCCCTTCCTCGACTTCATCGAGTCCGCGGGCATCACCACCATCCCGACCAACCTCGCCGACTCCCTGCGGGGCACCTCCAACTGGGTCCCGTACGTCGACTCCGGGGCACGGGCCGGCACCGACCTGATCCGGGAGTTCTACCTGCCGATCAACAGTGCCGTGGTGCTGATGGCCGGCGTGGTCGGCATCGCGCTGCGTCGTACGCCGCACCGGCTGTTCCTCGTCAGCGGGGCCGTCACCGGCCTCTTCCTGGTCTCGATGGGTCACGTCGGCTCCGTGCAGGGCTGGTTCGCCCCCGGCATCCAGGACCTCCTCGACGGCGTCCTCGCCCCACTGCGCAACGTCCACAAGTTCGACGCGGTGGTCCGGCTGCCCCTGGTCCTCGGCCTCGCCTGGCTCGTCGACGCCCTGGTCGCGTACGCCCGTGACTCCGCCACCCGCGCGGACCGGGTCAACCACCGCATCCTCGCCGGCATCGTGGCCTTTGCCGTCCTGGCCGCCGCGACGCCGGCCGCCGCGGGTCGCATCACCCCCACCGGTGGCTTCGAGGAGGTCCCGGACTACTGGAGCGAGGCCGCGCAGTGGCTCGCCGACGACGAGGACCCGGGGGTCGCGCTGCTGGTCCCCGGCACCATGTTCGCCGGCTACGTCTGGGGCTCGCCCCGTGACGAGCCGTTCCAGGCCCTCGCCTCGACCCGGTGGGCGGTGCGCAACGCCGTCCCCCTCACTCCCGCGGGCAACATCCGGATGCTCGACGCCGTCGAGGACCAGCTCGCCCAGGGACACGGCTCCCCGGCGCTGGCCGACTACCTGCGGCGCAGCGGGGTGAGCCACCTCGTGGTGCGCAACGACGTCGCGCGCAACGACGACACCCCCGACCCGGTGCTCGTGCACCAGGCACTCGACGAGTCGGACGGGATCGAGCTCGCGGCGACGTTCGGTCCCGTGGTGGGCGGCGGCGCCCACATCGACGGGGAGCTGGGCCGCGCCCTCGTCAACGGGGGGTGGCAGAACGACTACGCCGCGATCGAGATCTACGCCCTCGAGGAGCCGCCGGCGGCCGGGACCGGCACCGCGCAGGCTCCCGTGGTGGTCGGCGGCCCGGAGGACCTGCTCGACCTGACGGCCCTCGGGGTCGTCGACGACATCGTCCCGACCAGGCTCGCGGCCGACCTCGGGGACGAGGAGGTGGGCGATGCGCCCCTCGTCCTCACCGACGGCTACCGCTCCGTCGTACGCCACTTCGGTCGCATCCACGACGCGACCTCGCCCGTGCGGACCCGTGCGCAGGCGCAGGCCCCGCAGGAGACGGTCCCGGACTACCAGCTGCCGGACACGGACCGGTGGTCGACCTACGCGGAGTACGACGGGATCGACGGGGTGCGCGCGTCCAGCTCCCTCTCCGACGCGGGTGCCGCCCCCTCGTCCACCGGCCGCCTGCCCTTCGCCGCGATCGACGGACGCCCCTCGACCTCGTGGCAGAGCGCGCGGTTCACCGAGGACGCCCACTGGTGGGAGGTCGACCTCGAGGACGACGTCGTGCCCGGGTCGGTCGTCGTCTCCGGGGGGATCGTCGGTGACCAGGAGATCGAGGTCTCGACCGACGACTGGACGAGCGACCCGATCGTGCTGGCACCCGACACCCCGACACGCATCACGGTGGGCGACACCGAGTCGGACCACCTGAGGATCACCGACGTCTCCGGCCGCACGAGCACCCCGCTCGACCTGGCCGAGGTCGAGATGCAGGGCATCACCCCGTCCCGGCTGCTGGCGCTCCCGGAGGTGCCGGAGGGGGCCGGAGCTCCCGACGCGATCGTGCTGCGGGCCCTCGGCGACGAGCGCACGGGGTGTGCGGTCGTCGACCTCGACGTGCGGTGCGTGCAGGGGCGCGAGGCCCTTCCCGAGGAGCCGCTCGGGATGGCGCGACGGATCACGCTGCCCGACGCGGCGGCGTACGACGCCTCGCTGCGGGTGCGCGGGATCCCCGGCCGGGCGCTGGAGGCCCTCGTCCTCCAGGACTCGTTCGTGGACGTGCGTGCCTCCTCGAGCGGCATCGCCGACCCGCGCGGCTCGATCCTGGCCGCCGTGGACGGCAACGACGCGACCACGTGGTCGGCCGACCTCTCCGACGTGCGGCCGACCGTCGACCTGCGCTGGCTGCGGCCACAGGAGATCGACTCGATCGAGCTCGGCGTCGACCCGGACACCGCGGCCCGGGCACCCCAGTCGCTGGAGCTGCGCTGGCCCGGCGGCCGGCGCAGCGTCGAGCTCGACGAGGACGGCACCGCGACCTTCCCCACCATCCGGACCGACGAGCTCACCCTCGACGTGGTCGAGGCGGAGCCGGCCACCACCGTGGACTTCAGCGGTGCCACGGGGGCGGTGCCGGTCGGCATCACCGAGCTCCGCCTGGGAGGTGCCCAAGGACTGCCCGCCCTCATCACCGACGACCCGCTCGAGCTGCCGTGCGGTACCGGACCGGACGTCGTGACCAACGCGGTGCGGCTCCACACCTCCGTGAGCGCCTCCGCCCTCGACCTCTTCAACGGCGTCGCGGTGTCGGCCAACCCCTGCGGCACGGCGACGCTCCCGCTCCGCTCCGGCGAGAACACCGTGGTCCTCTCGGCCTCGGACGCGTTCACCCCCGTGTCGGCGGTGCTGGGCCGCGGTGCGCTGCCCCTCGGCGAGGGCGCGACGGTCGAGGGAGGCGCGGACGGCGTGGGGGGCGAGCGGTTCCTGCCGCAGCCCGGCCAGGTGGTCGTGGCCGGCCACGAGAACACCAACCCCGGCTGGCGGGCCACGCAGGACGGGGCCGACGTCTCCCCGGTCGTCGTCGACGGCTGGCGCCAGGGGTGGCGCGGCTCCGGTGAGCCGACCGAGATCGTGGCGGACTTCGCGCCGGGTACGGCGTACCGCTGGTCCCTGGTCGTGGGCGCCGTGGGTGTGCTGGCGCTGCTCCTGGTGCTGCTGCTCCGTCGGCGTCGCCGCCCGGTGCGCGACCTGCCGGGCGTCGAGGAGCGTTCCCTGCCCCCGCTGGTCCCGCTGCTGCTGGCGCCGGTGGCCGGCGCGCTCCTGGCCGGGGCGACCGGTGCGGTCGTGGCTCTGGTGGCGACCGCGGCCGTGTGGCTCGTACGACGCGCCCACACCGGGGTCGCCGTCGCACTGGTGGCCGTGCTCGTGCTGCCCGCGGTGGGCGTCTACGCCTTCCTGCCGTGGGGAGGTTTCGACGCGTGGGCGGGCAGCCTCGCGTGGCCGTCCTACCTGGTGGTGGCCGTCGTGGCCGGCCTGCTGGTCCTGCTGGACGCGGACTCGCGGCGACGCAGCCGGCCCTTGAGGCGCAGGGCGGGCAGCTCCACCAGTCGGTAGAGCACCTCGGCCGCGACGAGCGACATGGCCAGGGTCAGGGCCCAGATGCGCAGCCCCTGACCGGTGAAGACCTCGATCCCCGTCAGGTCGAACGCCGCGGCCAGCAGGGCCAGGTGGATGCAGAAGATGCTGTAGCTGATGTGGCCCAGGTGCCGCAGGGGCCGCCACGTCATGACGCGCCGGTAGGCCCCGGGCAGCGTGAACACACCGCTCAGCACGAGCAGGGTGCCCACGAGGGTGTAGAGCAGGTGCTTGGCGATCGACTCGGCGACGCTGGGGGCCTCGAGCAGGGTCGGGCCGGCGAGCGGGGTCGCGGCCACCAGCATCAGACCCGCCGCCAGCGCCCAGCACACGCCCGGCTGGCGCCCCAGGGCCACGACCTGCTCCACGACGCGGGACGTGGTGCCCTGCTGGTGCAGCACGTGGACGAGCGCCAGGCCGATGCCCGTCGCGAACCACGTGAGGTACGCCGGGAGCCACAGGCCGGGGGAGCCGGCGACGTGGGCGTCCAGGCGGGGAGCCAGCACGAGCCAGGTGAGGCTGGTGACCGCCATCGCCAGCAGGACCGCCGCCACCCGCCGTCCCCTCAGCCGGCGGCCGAGGGCGACCACCATCAGTGCCGGCAGCACGAGGTAGAAGCTCACCTCGACGGCCAGGCTCCACATGTGGGTCAGGCCGAAGGGCAGCGACTTGCCGACGAAGGAGTCGAGCAGCGTGAACGAGGCCAGCCAGTCCGTGGGGCCGGCGTCCTCGTTGCCGCCGACGAACAGGTACGCGATGACCACCACGACCAGGTAGACCGGAAGGATCCGCAGGGCCCGCTTCTCGTAGTAGGTCGTCAGGCCGGGGGCCGGCAGGTCGAGGGCCCGCCGGGCCAGGTAGGACCGGGCCAGCAGGAAGCCGGAGAGCACGAAGAAGATCGCCACGCCGACGTCGAGGCGCGCGAGGAGGGTGCCTCCCACTCCGTTGCCGAGGTACTCGCCGGTCTGGAAGGAGGTGTGGGTCGTCAGCACGGCCAGTGCGCCGACGGCGCGCAGGGTGTCGAGCACGGGGAACTGGGGGGCGACCTCGACGGTCGAGGGCGTCGCGGGGCTGGTGGCGGACTCCTGGTGTGGCATCAGAACATTCCCGGCTCGGCGGTGCCGACCTCGATCACGTCGACGCAGAGCGTCGTCTCGGGCGCCAGCCCGGAGATCCGCACCTCGTCGAAGGCGCCGGTCGCCTGGACGAACAGGCTGCCGATGCCGGGGTTGACGGTCGCCTCGCGACTGACCTCGCCCGCCGTCACCGTGACCGGGGTGCGCTGCGAGGAGAGGTAGCCGATCCTCAGCCACCAGTCGACGTCCAGCGTGCCGCTCTCGAGGGGGATGGACCTGCCGCTGGCACCGACCGGCCACCCGCACTCGTCCGCAGGGCCCTGGCGAGACGTGACCGCAGGGTCGATCACGGTCGGGGCCACCGCGCCGTCGTCGGTGACGGTGTGCAGCGTGCCGCTGATCAGCGGGAAGTCGGCGCGGGACGTGTACAGCGGGACCAGGGACTCGAGGGTGTTGTAGGGGAAGGAGTACCCGGGCATCACGTCCTGCGGCACCGTGCCCCCGGTGAGGTCGAGCGAGCCCTGGGAGTCCACCGCCTCGCTGACGCGGTGCAGGTAGGTGTCGCCGGGGTTGTCGGTGTGCCAGATGTGGGCGTACGACGCGGTGCTGGCGACCGCGCCGGCGAGGTAGGCCACCGTGAGCACCCCGGCCAGGACCTGGGTCGGGGCCACCGCGAGCAACGGCCGCGGGCGGGGCTCGCTCGACTCGACCGCCCCCCGGACCGGCAGCCAGACCAGGCCGAGGGTCAGCACGAGTGCGCACACGGTCTCGGTGAGGTAGCGCATCTCCAGGCCGATGTCCGCGCCCGCGATCGGGGCGCGCGTGGTGAGCAGCAACAGGAAGGCACCGGCGAGCGACAGGGCCAGCAGGAGCCAGGCGCGACCGGTCCGTCGGCGCAGGAGGGCCCCCAGCACGACCGTGCCGACCAGGACCACCCACGCGAGGTGGACCGACCAGGCGGGCGGGTCGGCGTACCCCGTGGGCGGGTTCCGCGTGTCCCAGCGCCACGGACCGCCGATCGCCGAGCTGCCGAACGCCGTACCCAGCATCGTGTCCGCCAGCGCACCGGCCAGGCCGGACCCTCGGTCCTGCTCGACGAAGGGCTGGGGGACGGCGACGGCGTAGTAGACGACGTACAGGACTGCCGTGGTGGCGCCGGCGATCGCGGCCGGCCAGTAGTGCCGCAGGGCGGTCGTCAACCGGGCCCGGGGGCCGCCCGAGGCGAAGTAGCCGAGGACGACGAGCGCCAGGACCGGCAGCACGAGGAGGACCTTGACGTAGCAGAGCAGCCCCACGACGAGCACCGCCGTGGTGGCCGCCAGCCACCGCACGCCACCGCTGCGCAGGTAGTGGACCCACGCCGCGACCGCGGCGAACCAGACGGCCTGCAGGGGGAGCTGGTTGAGTCCGGCCGCCCACCACATGAAGGCGGGGGCGCTGAGTGCGCTGAAGAGGTAGAGCGCGAACAGGGGCAGGACCTCGAGCCGGGCTCCGAAGACCGAGACCAGCATCCACCAGCACGCGACGGCCGCCAGCGTGGAGGTGAGCATCGTGATGGTGACGGCCGTTCCCCAGCCGGTGGCCACCTCCCCGGAGTTGCTGACGACCCAGGCGATGAAGCGGCCGACGGGCATGAACTGGCTGTCGAAGGGCGTCGTCAGGTAGTCGAGGTCCAGGGCCTCGCCGCGCGACTGGCTGAGCAGCCGGTAGTCATCGGTGTAGAACCAGCTGCCGACCAGCATCCAGCAGCGTAGGGCCACCTGGCCGATCAGCAGCACGAGCGCGACCACGTGCACGCTGGCCGCGTCGAGCGAGAACGCCGGACGGCGGGTGCGGGAGTCCTCGTCCTCGACGCGGAACAACCACGGCCATACCTTGTCCACGGGCCCTCCTCGGGCGGGAACTATGCCACAGGGGCGACGGCCGTCCGGCCCGGTCATCAAGGTTCGGCAGGTGTACGCGAACCGCCCCCCACGAGACCTACCTGCTGGTAGCCTTCGGCGACTCATCGACTCCTGGGAGGACTTTCGTCGTGCGCAAGATCATTGGTTGGGTGCTCCTTGCACTCGGCGCCTTCCTGTTGGTGGTGGGTTTGATGGCGGCTGTCTGGGCCCCGAACCAGGTGAAGCGGACTCCGCTGGACACCGACTCCACCACCCGCCTGGCGGGCACCGCCGACAAGCTCAACCCCGCGTCGGGGGAGGTCGAGAGCCTGGACGTCAAGGCCACCAGCATCACCAAGGCCGACTCCAAGCGCTCCGACGACGACGTCATCGTCTTCGTCAACACGCTCTGCCTCGTGATCGACGAGGGGGACGTGCCCGACTGTGTCGACGCCGACGACCCCGAGGGTCGCCTGATCACCGCGTCCACCGACGTCTTCGCCACGGACCGCTCGACCGCGGAGGCCGTCAACGGCAAGTACCTCCCGGCCGGCGCCGAGGAGAAGGAGGGCCTCATCAACAAGTGGCCCTTCGACGCCGAGAAGAAGGACTACCCCTACTGGGACGGCCTGCTCGGTGCCCCGGTGACCGCCGCCTACGACAGCACCGAGACCCTGGACGGCCTCGAGACCTACAAGTACCACGTGGTCGTCGACGAGCAGTCCGCCGAGGTCATCGACGGTGTCCAGGGCGTCTACTCGCAGGACAAGTACCTGTGGATCGACCCCGTCACCGGGTCGATCATCAAGCAGACGCAGCAGGAGCTGCGCACGCTGGCGAACGGCGACGTGCTGCTCGACCTCGACCTCGCGTTCACCGACGACCAGGTCGCCGACAACGTCGACGCGGCCGAGGACTCCGGCGGCCAGATCAAGCTGGTGACCAAGACGGTGCCGCTCATCGGGTTCATCGGTGGAGCGCTGGCCCTGCTGGCCGGCGCGTACCTGGTCTTCGCCGGGCGTAGGGACGAGAGGGCCTGAGACGGGCCCCTGATCCACACGAACGGCCCGCCGGCCTCGCCGGCGGGCCGTTCGTCATCTGCGGGGCAGGTCAGCTCACCCGGGGACGGGTGCCGGGTTCCCGATGATCACGTCAGTGACGCACACGGTGCCCGAGTCGTCCGACATCTGCAGGGTGATGGTGTCCGGGACGGCGGTGCGCAGCTGCACCTGCATCTGCTCGAGGCCCTCGCGGATGTCCATCACGGTCGTCGCCTCGCCGATCGTCACCGCCATCGTGCCGCCCGTCGCGGCGAAGGTGTTGACCTGCAGGGCCCAGTTCCAGTAGTAGCGCTCGGCCGACATCGGGACGGTGACGCTGTCGCCGGCACCGAGGGCGTAACCACATCCGTCCACCGGTCCGGACTCGGCGTGGGACTCGTCGACCACCTCGAGGTCGTGCAGCCGACCCTGGCGGTCGACGATGGACAGGTGGCGTGAGGGCTGGGAGAACCGCACGTCGTCCCCGTACGACCTCAGGACGTAGGACAGTCGCGCCTCGGCCGGGAAGTAGATGGGCTGCAGGACGCTGTCCGGCGTGTTCGCGTCCCAGAGGAAGGTCGGTCCTTCCTCCTCGCCGAGGCCGGCGCGCAGGTTCTCCACCCAGGCTCGTCCCGGGTGGGTGCCGATGCGCTCGGTCGCCACGAGGTTGGAGACCAGGAGCGACGCCCCGAGCGCGACCACGACCCCGGCGGACAGCACGAACCGCCCGGCGCCGGGGGTGACGTCCCTGCGCCGGCGACCACCCCGCTGTGCGGCCCGGATGACCAGGGCCAGTGCCACGACCATCGCCGCGAGCACGTCCGCGCTGAAGCGCTCGTCGGTGACGGCGTGCTGGCCGGTGAGGATGAAGCGGTTGCTGAACAGGATCATCCCCCACGCCGCCACGGCGTACAGGGCCGCGGAGGCGATCGCGATCCACGAGCCCGGCCACCGCCTGGCCGCCAGGAGCGCCAGGCCGACGAGCAGGACGCCCAGCGCCACCGATTGCGGGAGCGGCGGGTGCCCGAAGACGTCGCCGCTCACCGGGAGGGTGCCCCACGGGCCACCCAGGAGTGCGGGCGCGATCACCTCGGAGAAGCCCCGGGCCAGGAACTCGACCCCGCCGTCCTGGGTCGCGGCTGCGTTGAACTCGATGGAGTTCGCGGACTCGCCGCGGGTGGCCAGGAAGAAGAGCGGCAGGTACGCGAGCGTGAGGCCGGCGAGCGCGGCCAGTGGTGCCCTCGCGGTCCGCAGGCGTGCGCCGAGGGCCCGGTCGTCGGCCATGAGGAGCACCGCACACACCGGCAGGACCAGCAGCACGGCCTTCTCCCAGAACACCAACCCCCCGGCGTACGCGAGCAGCAGCCGCAGCAGGTCTGCCCGTGCGTGCGAACGCGTCCATCGCTCGGCACAGATGACGCACAGGCCCATGAAGACGAGCATCGGCAGCGCCTGGGTCGCTGAGGCCCACCACATCGTCGGTCGCAGGTACAGCGGTGACAGGGCGATGAGCGCCAGGGGCGCCACGGTGAGGAGTCGGGGGCCCGCCAGTCGCGCGAGAGCCACCGCCCACAGGGCGACGACCCCGGCGCTGGTGAGGGCCACGATCGCCACCGGGACCCAGAAGTTGAGCGGCGCGACCTTCGCGATGACCCACGTGATGAGGAACCCGCCGGGCATGAGGTGTCCGTTGTAGTCCTGGACGAGGTACTCCCACAACGGCATGCGGTGCGCCTCGTGCAGGTAGATCCAGTCATCGTCCTGCCAGGTCCACCGCGAGACGGTCCATCCCCGCCAGAGGAGAGTGATGAGGACGAGTGCGAGCACGCAACGGCGGTAGGGAGTCGCGACGAGCGCGCGGGGTGACGGCACGGCGGCGATGTTAGTGCGGGGCGTCGCAGAGCAACGCACCCTCGGGGGCGCGCCCTCATCGAATCCCCGGACGGCGGAGCCGGTCCAGACATACGGTGTCGCGCATGCAACAACGCCGGTGCCTCGTCCTGACAGCGATCCTCCTGCTCCTGCTGGCGGGACTGCTGCCCGTGACCGGGACGACGGCGAGTGCCGCCGACGCCCCGCAGCACTCCGTCGCCGTGGTGGGTGACGGCGCCGTGACGTTCCCGGCGTTCTCGCCGTCCGTCGAGCGCTATGCGGTGCGCCCGGGGGCCGCGGCGTCCGGATCGCTCACCGTCCGAGCGTCCACGACCGACCCCACGGGGACCGTGCGGGTCAACGGCAGCACGGTCGTCGGCGGCTCCAGGGTGGTCCACGGGCTGGAGGTCGGTGACGAGATCTCGGTCCTGGTCGACGACGCGGGCGGCACCGCGGCGTACGCCTTCGTGGTGCTGCCCACGAGCTTCCCCCTCCTCGAGCGGACCACCCCCGCCACGGACGCGACCCAGGACGGGCTGGTGCTGCTCACCCTCGGCAAGTGGATCGAGGCCGGACCGTTCTTCGAGGCCGCGGTCGACGAGAACGGGGTGCCGGCCCACGTCCTGCAGACCCCCAACTCGATGGACCTGCAGAAGCAGCCCAACGGGAACTACTCGGTCGCGCGCGGCGGTGCCGACGGTGCGGACATCGTCGAGCTCGACGCCCAGTTCCGCGAGGTACGCCGGCTGCGCACCCAGGGCCTGGCGCACACCGACGGCCACGACGCCATCCTGGAGCCCGACGGCTCCGCCTACCTCATGTCCTACGAGCCCGACTCCGCGACCGGTTGGACCGATGCCGTCATCCAGCACCTCAGCCCGACCGGCGAGGTGCTCTTCGAGTGGAACAGTGCCGACCACGTCGACATCGCGGCCGAGACCGTCATCAACGCCGGCAACCGCGACTACGCGCACATCAACTCCTTCGAGGTGATGGACGACGGGGACCTCCTCGTCTCCTTCCGTCACCTCAGCTCGGTGTTCAAGATCGCGCGCGAGGCCCACGACGGGTTCGACCAGGGAGACGTCGTGTGGAGGCTGGGCGGCAGGAGGAGCGACTTCACCTTCGTCGACGCCGACGGAGCGCCCGACGAGGGACCGTGCGCGCAGCACACCGCGACCCAGCTCGCCGACGGTCACGTCATGGTCTTCGACAACCGCGCCTGGGAGTACGACCCGCTGTGCGTCGACCCCGCCGATCCGTCCGCGCCGCCCGTCGCGCGCAAGCCCAGCCGGATCGTGGAGTGGGCGCTCGACGAGACCACGATGGAAGCCAGGGAGGTCAAGGACCTCCGGGTGGGCGACCGCTACGCGATCTTCGCCGGCTCCGCCCAGCGCCTCGACAACGGCAACACCATGGTGGGCTGGGCCGCGGAGACCCGGGCCGTGGCCAGCGAGCTGTCCCCGACGGGTGACGTCCTGTGGGAGCTGAGGGCCCCGGAGAACCCGAAGTACTTCACCTACCGCGCCCTCAAGGCCGACGTGCCGGACGCGATCGCCCCCGAGGTGACCTTCGACGTGGACCCGGGCACCAGCACCGTGACGGTCGGAGCCACCGAGGTCCCCGATCTCGGCTGCACGGACCGGGGCGGAAGCAGCCTCCGCTCGTGCACGGTCGCGGGGCTCGACACCTCGACCCCCGGCACCCGCACCCTGACGGCCACCGCCCGGGACGGAGCCGGCAACGAGACGACCGTGCGCCGGACCTACACCGTGGTCGCGGCACCGCCCCCCGCCACGACGCCCCCGGCCGCCCCGACCCCGGCTCCCACGCCCACCACCCCGACCCCGACGGGCGTGACCCACCTCGCCGACCTGCACCTCAAGGCCGTCGGGCACCCGTGGCGCGGGCGCGACGTGCACGACGTACGACGCGGACAGACGGTGCACACGTCGAGCGCGCTGCGGCGGTCCGTCTTCCGGGTCCGCGTCCAGAACGACGGCACCACGACCGAGCGCTTCAACGTCCGGCTCCGGACCCGCGCCGACGTCGCGGCGCCCCGGTGGGCATCTCGAGAGCGGCGTACCACTCGCCTGGAGCCGGGGGAGTCGACCACGTTCCGGCTGGTGGTCCGTCGGGAGGTGCGCCGGCGTCGGGCAGCGGTCACCGTCGTGGCCCGCTCCGCCGCGGACCCCGGGTCACGCGACCGGGTGTGGGCCCGCACCGTCTGGCGCTGACCGGGTCAGGCCAGGTCGGCGACGAAGATGGCGGTGCCGGGGGTGAGGAGCCCGCGGGTGCGTGACCATCCGCCCCAGACGCGGTCGTGGTCGGCGGGCCACTCGGGCTCGACGAGGTCACGCAGCACGAAGCCCGTGGCGGACAGCAGCCGCACCCAGTCGCCGAGGGTGCGGTGGTGCTCGACGTAGGCGACCAGGCCCGTCTCGTCGTCCACCTCGACGTACGGCGTGCGGTCCCAGTAGGACTGGGAGGCGACGAGGCCTCCCTCGCCGGGGTCGTCGGGAAACATCCACCGGGTGGGGTGGGTGACCGAGAAGGCGTAGCGACCGCCGGGCCGCAGCACCCGTGCGGTCTCGGCGACCGCGTCGGCGATGTCGTGCACGAACTGCAGTGCCCCGAACGAGCAGAAGACGACGTCGAAGCTGTCGTCGGCGAAGGGCAGGTGCGTGGCGGTGGCCCGCACCGAGGGCACCACGACGCCGGTGATCTCGTCGATGCGGCGGCTGTGCTGGAGCTGGCGGTGGGACAGGTCGAGACCGACCGCCCGCCCGCCCCGGGTGCGGACCCAGCGGGAGCACTGTCCGGCCCCGCTGCCGACCTCGAGCACGTCCCGCCCGGAGACGTCGCCCAGGATCCGGAGGTCGTCCTCGGTCTGTCCCTCGGGGCCCCACACGAAGCCCGCGTCGCCGAGGAAGTCGCCGTGGGTGGCCTGGTACTCGTCGGCGTAGCGGTCCCAGTCGGGGCCGTTCGCCCCGCGGGACTCGGACTCGTCGACGGGGCGGCGCTCGACCCGGACGGTCTGGGGGAGGTGGTCCTGCACCGCCCCACGGTACTGCGCGGCGTACGGGTTGGACGCTCGAGGGCGCAGCCGCGTAGGCTGCAGGGTGCGCCAGAGGTCTGCCTGGGTTCCATACGGAGCGGACTCTCGCTCGCTATCTCTCACGGGTGGTGAAAGAGGGCTTCTGCGCGTCTCCGCACGACTTCTGACCACCCAAGGAATCACTTCCCTTATGACGAGCACCATCTCCACTCTTCCCGATTACGATGCGCCCCAGGTGGCGATCAACGACATCGGTTCCGAAGAGGACTTCCTCGCGGCGATCGACGCGACCATCAAGTACTTCAACGACGGCGACATCGTCGAGGGCACCATCGTCAAGGTGGACCGCGACGAGGTCCTCCTCGACATCGGCTACAAGACCGAGGGCGTCATCCCCTCGCGCGAGCTGTCCATCAAGCACGACGTCGACCCCTCCGAGGTCGTTTCCGTGGGCGACAAGGTCGAGGCCCTCGTTCTCCAGAAGGAGGACAAGGAAGGCCGTCTGATCCTGTCCAAGAAGCGCGCCCAGTACGAGCGCGCCTGGGGCACCATCGAGCAGGTCAAGGAGGAGGACGGCGTCGTCGAGGGCACCGTCATCGAGGTCGTCAAGGGCGGCCTCATCCTCGACATCGGCCTGCGCGGCTTCCTGCCCGCCTCGCTGGTGGAGATGCGTCGCGTCCGCGACCTGCAGCCGTACGTCGGTCAGACCCTCGAGGCCAAGATCATCGAGCTCGACAAGAACCGCAACAACGTGGTCCTGTCGCGCCGTGCCTGGCTCGAGCAGACCCAGTCCGAGGTCCGCCACGGCTTCCTCACCCAGCTCCAGAAGGGCCAGATCCGCAAGGGTGTCGTGTCCTCCATCGTCAACTTCGGTGCCTTCGTGGACCTCGGTGGCGTCGACGGCCTCGTGCACGTCTCGGAGCTGTCCTGGAAGCACATCGACCACCCGTCCGAGGTCGTCACCGTCGGCGACGAGGTCACCGTCGAGGTCCTCGACGTGGACATGGACCGCGAGCGTGTCTCCCTGTCGCTGAAGGCGACGCAGGAGGACCCGTGGCAGCACTTCGCCCGCACCCACCAGATCGGCCAGATCGTCCCGGGCAAGGTCACCAAGCTGGTGCCCTTCGGTTCGTTCGTCCGCGTCGAGGAGGGCATCGAGGGCCTGGTGCACATCTCCGAGCTGGCCGAGCGCCACGTGGAGATCCCCGAGCAGGTCGTCCAGGTCAACGACGACGTCATGGTCAAGATCATCGACATCGACCTCGAGCGTCGCCGCATCTCGCTGTCGCTCAAGCAGGCCAACGAGACGGCTGCCGCGTCCGACGTCGAGGAGTTCGACCCGACGCTGTACGGCATGACCGCCACGTACGACGAGCAGGGCAACTACGTCTACCCCGAGGGCTTCGACCCCGAGACGGGCGAGTGGCTCGAGGGCTTCGACGAGCAGCGTGCGGTCTGGGAGGACCAGTACGCCAAGGCGCACGCGCGCTGGGAGCAGCACGTCAAGCAGCAGGCCGACGCCAAGGTCGCCGAGGCCGAGGCGGGCGAGGCCACGTCGTACTCCTCCGAGGGTGCCGGCGACACCGGCGCCGAGGAGTCGACCAGCGGCTCGCTGGCTTCCGACGAGGCGCTCCAGGCGCTGCGCGAGAAGCTGACCGGCGGGGCCAACTGACCCACCGCGTCACCGCACCACAGCTGCACGACAGGAGGCCCGCCGGTTCGCCGGCGGGCCTCTTGCCATGTCCTGCCGTGTCCGGCCCCCCGTCCGCATCCTCGGGCCGGTGCTTGACTGGCCCCATGGCTGCGCGCGAGCGGGACGTCCGGGCCGGGGACGCCGACCGGGACGAGGTCATCGGCCTGCTCGCCGACGCGTTCGCGGAGGGTCGTCTCGACTACGAGGAGCTCTACCACCGCCAGGACCTCGCCGCGCACGCCCGGATGATGGGGGAGCTGCGGTCACTGGTGCGCGACCTGCCCGGCACGACGGGCCACGGCCCCGGCGAGCTCGTCCTCACCTCGGGCCTGGGCGCGGTGCGTCGTACGGGCAGCTGGTCGGTGCCGCCCCGCCTGGTCGTCACCGCCGCGGTGGCCGACGTACGCCTCGACTTCCGGCACGCCGAGTGCCCGCACCGGGTCGTGGACGTCGCGGTGCGCCCCGGCCTGGGCCGCGTGGTGCTCGTGGTGCCCACGACGTGGGGAGTGCGGATCGACCAGCTCCGCACCGGGTGGGGCGCGGTGCGCAACGACCACCGACCGGAGCCGGCCGCCGGCCGTCCGGTGCTGGCGGTGCACGGCAGCCTGGGGGTGGCCCGCCTCCTCGTGAAGAGGCCGTGGCGCTTCGCTCGCTGAGGCGCCGGAGCCGCGCCGCGACCCCGCGCCGCCACGTCACCCGGGTGCACGGGGTGAGACCCCAGCAGCACCGCCACGCCGTCTCCTGCACGGCCTGATCGGGGCGCCGGCCGCCGGCACGGGTCCGGAGGTGGTCACCTGCCGGCCTCACGCGCTCGGTAGCCTTGCCGCGTGACGCACACCCCGCTCTCCGACCTGTCCTCCGACGAGCTCGTCGCCCTGCGCGACGAGCTCCAGGCGTCGCTACGACGAGCTCAAGGGCCGCGGCCTCGCGCTCGATCTCACCCGCGGCAAGCCGTCGTCGGCCCAGCTCGACCTCGCCGACGAGCTCCTCACCCTCCCGCGCGGCCACCGCGACAGCAGCGGGACCGACGTGCGCAACTACGGCGGGCTGGCGGGCCTGCCGGAGCTGCGGGAGATGTTCGCCGAGCTCCTGTGGGTCGAGCCCGAGCAGGTCGTGGCGGGCGGCAACTCCAGCCTCACCATGATGCGCGACGCACTCGTCTACCTCATGCTCTTCGGCGGCGTGGACAGCGACCGGCCGTGGAGCAAGGAGGGCGTCGTCAAGTTCATCTGTCCCGTCCCCGGCTACGACCGGCACTTCACCCTGCTGGAGTCGCTGGGCATCGAGATGATCACCGTCCCGATGAACGACGACGGGCCGGACGCCGAGGCGATCGCCCGCCTCGTCGCCGAGGACCGCTCGATCAAGGGGATGTGGGTGGTCCCGACGTACGCCAACCCGGCCGGCTCGGTGTGCAGCCAGGAGGTCGCCGCGAGGCTGGCCTCGATGGAGACCGCCGCCCACGACTTCAAGATCTTCTGGGACAACGCCTACGCGCTGCACCACCTGACCGAGGAGGAGGCCAAGAGTGCCGACATCCTCACCCTGGCCGCCGCGAGCGGGCACCCGCACCGCCCCCTCATGTTCGCCTCGACCTCCAAGATCACCTTCGCCGGCGCGGGGGTCGCCTTCCTCGCGGCGTCGGTCGAGAACGTCGCGTGGTACCTCGGGCACCTCGGCAAGGGCTCCATCGGGCCGGACAAGGTCAACCACCTGCGCCACGTGCAGTTCTTCGGGTCCGCGCAGGGCGTGCGCGACCACATGGTCAAGCACCGCGAGATCATCGCACCGAAGTTCGCCGCGGTCGACCGGGTGCTGACCGACCGCCTCGACGGGTGCGGCGTCGCCCGGTGGAACAGGCCGCGGGGCGGTTACTTCGTCAACCTCGACGTCATGCCCGGGACCGCGGCGCGGGTGGTGGGGCTGGCCAAGGACGCGGGCATCGCGCTGACGCCGGCCGGCTCGTCCTTCCCGCACGGCCAGGACCCCGAGGACGAGAACATCCGCCTCGCGCCGACCATGCCTCCCCTGGAGGAGGTCACCGAGGCGATGGACGGCGTGGCCACCGCGGTGCTGCTCGCGGCCGTGGAGAAGCTCCTCGGCCGTGGCTGAGGCGTCGGGCGCCGGCTTCTTGCCGTTCACCTTCTCGATCGTCGGCGTCCAGAAGGCCGGCACGTCGACGCTGCAGTGGATGCTCAACCAGCACCCCCAGGTGGCACGTCCGCCGCGCAAGGAGATGGGGTGGTTCGACGTCGACGAGGCGACGTGGCTCGAGGCCGACCACGCGTCGTACGGCGTGGAGCGGACGTCGTCGCGGCACCGCGCGCTGGGTGACGCGACGCCGCGCTACCTGTTGATGCCCGGCACCCTGGAGCGGATGCGCGACCGGCTGCCGGACCTGCGCCTGGTGGCACTCTTCCGGGACCCGATCGACCGGCTCTTCTCCCAGTGGGTGATGGTCCGCGACCGTCAGCCGGGGAAGGCGCCGGACTGGCCGGAGATGATGGCCTGGCGGCCTCCGACCTTCCCGACGATCCTGCCCGAGGAGTTCACCGGGCCGGGGGGACGGGCCCGCTTCCTGCGTGCCTCGGGAGTGGTCCGCGGCTACTACGGCGGGCAGGTCGAGCACGGGCTCAGCGTCTTTCCCCGCGAGCAGTGGCTCTTCTGCGACTTCGCCTCCCTGCTGGCCGACCACGCCCGGCACCTCGACCTGGTCACCGACCACCTCGGCCTCGACCGGTTCACCTCCCACCCGCCGCTGAAGAAGCTGATGGCCGGCTCGCCGAGCATCACCGGGACCGCGCCCACCGGAGCGGACCTGATGACGCTGGCCCGGACGCTGGAGCCCGAGCTCGCGCAGTACGTCGCGCTCACCGGGCTGCCCGTCGAGCACTGGACCACCGAGCGGCTGCTCCGCGGCGACCTCCACCCCGACGAGCAGGCCGCGGCGTACGCCCGCAAGGCCGGTCTGGCCTGAGCCTCACGCCGCCTCCGCCAGCCCGCCGCGGACCAGGGCGGCGTAGCGCCCGCCGCGCAGCAGCAGCTCCTCGTGGGTGCCCAGCTCGACGACCCGGCCGCCCGCCAGCACCGCGATCCGGTCGGCGTCGCGGACGGTGGACAGCCGGTGGGCGATGGTGATGGTCGTGCGGCCCGCGGCCAGGACGTCGAGCGACTCCTGGACGGCCCGCTCGGTCTCGTTGTCCAGGGCGCTGGTCGCCTCGTCGAGGACCAGCACCGCGGGATCGCGCAGCAGGGTCCGGGCGATGGCCAGCCGCTGCTTCTCCCCGCCGGAGAAGCGGTGCCCGCGCGAGCCCACGACGGTGTCGTAGCCGTCCGGCAGGCGGGTGATGAGGTCGTGGATCCGGGCGCTGCGACACGCCCGCTCGATGTCCGCGTCGGTGGCCCCGGGTCGGGCGTGCAGCAGGTTGGCGCGGATGGTCGTGTGCATCAGGTAGGTCTCCTGGGTGACCATGCCGACCCGGGCGGCGAGGTCGGCGGTGGCCACGTCCCTCACGTCCACGCCGTCGATCAGCACCCGCCCCGACGTGGCGTCGTGCAGGCGGGCGACCAGGCCGGCCAGCGTCGACTTGCCGCTCCCCGTCTCGCCGACGAGCGCCAGGCTGGACCCGGCCGGTACGACGAGGTCGATGCCGTCGAGGACCGGCGCGTCGAGGTCGTAGCCGAACCGCACGTCCTCGAAGCGCACCTCGCCGCCGGTGGCGGGCAGGGTGACGGGGGCGGTGGACTCGGGCAGGTCGACCGGCAGGTCGGCGTACTCGAAGATCCGCGAGAACAGCGCCATCGACGACGTGATGTCCACGCCCACGTCGAGCAGGCCCCTCAAGGGTCTGAAGAGCGTTCCCTGCAGGGCGACGAACGCGACCAGGGTGCCGATGGTCATCCCGCCGGACGTGGCCGGCAGCCCGGCGGCGAGGTAGATCGCGGCGGGCACGGCGGCGAAGACCACGCTCATGGTCGCCATCCGCCAACGGCCGGCCAGGCGGGAGCGGATCTCGAGCCCCACGAGGTCGGCGGAGGTCTCCTCGAAGCGGTCGCTGAGCGTGCCCGCGGCGCCGAGGGTCTTGGTGAGGAGGACACCGCTGACGGAGAGGCCCTCCTCGATCTGGACGTGCAGGTCCGCGAGCCGGCGCTGGCGCTGGGCCGTGATCGCGTGCCGCATGCGGGCGACCTGTCGGGTCAGCAGCGCGGCCGGGGGCACCACCACGAGGGACAGCAGCGCCAGGCGCCAGCTCAGCGCGGTCATGGCGACCGCGGTGCCGACGACCACGGTGACGTTGGCGGCGATCGAGGTGGCGGTGCTGGTGACGACGCCCTGCATGCTGCCGATGTCGTTGACGAGCCGCGACTGCACGTCGCCGCCGCGGGTGCGGGTGAAGAACCCCAGAGACTGGCGCTGCAGGTGCGCGAACAGGTCGCTGCGGAGGCGGTGCATGACACGCTGGCCCACCGTGGTGGAGAGCCAGGTCTGCACCACGCCGATGGCCGCGGTCGCCACCGCGACGCCGAGCATCGCGGCGACGAGCAGGACGAGCAGCCGCACGTCCTGCTGGGGGAGCGCCACGTCGATGACGTGACGCACCAGGAACGGCTGGGCCAGGCCGATCACCGAGCCGAGCACGATGAGGGCGACGACGACGGCCAGGGTGCCGCGGTACGGCGCGAAGAGTCGCGCGACGCGGGCGAGGGGGACGGGGTGGTCCGCGAGCTGCCGCCGGTCGGCGGGGTCGGGACGGCCGCTGCGCGAGCGGCGGGAGCCTGTGGTGTCGTCCATGCGACCAGCTCCTCTCTGCAATCAAGTGGTGAGGTTGCCTCACTATGAGGGTGCAACATGCTCTCCGGTAGGTTTGTTCCCGTGAGCGACCAGACGGGAGACCTGCTGATGGCCGCCGCACGGCGTGTCCGTCGTGAGTACGCCTCCGCCCTGGGGGAGTTCGGGACCACCCCCTCGCAGTCGCGGGCGCTGCGCGTGGTCGCCGCCGAGGAGCCGGTGCGCCCCTCGGTCCTCGCGGAGACCCTGCAGATCGCCCCGCGCTCGGCCACCGAGGTGGCCGACGCCCTCGAGCGGCAGGGCTGGGTACGCCGGACGCCCGACCCGACCGACCGGCGGGCCACCACGCTCGGCGTCACCGCGGAGGGCCGACGTCTGCTCGACCGCATCGACGCGGCGCGCCGCAGCGCGGGGGAGCGGGTGCTGGGCGCGCTCGACGACGACGACCGTCGTACGCTCGACCGCATCCTGAGGACGTTGGGGGAGCACTGATGACCGTGAGGGTCGGACTGACCGGGGGCGTGGCCTCCGGCAAGAGCACCGTGTCGGCGATGCTGGCCGAGATGGGGGCCGTCGTGATCGACGCCGACGTGCTGGCCCGTGAGGTCGTCGCGCGCGGCACGCCGGGGCTCGACGCCGTCGTGGCCGAGTTCGGCCCGTCGCTACTGACCCCGGAGGGCGACCTCGACCGGCCGGCGATGGGACGCCTGGTCTTCGGTGACGACACGGCCCGCCGGCGCCTGGAGGCGATCATCCATCCCCGCGTGATCGAGCGGATGGCGGCGCTCGAGGCGGAGGCGGGCGAGGACGACGTGGTCGTGCACGACATCCCGCTCCTGGCCGAGGGGGGTCGCGCCGACACCTTCGACGCGGTGGTCGTGGTGGACGCGCCGCGCGACCTCCAGGTCCAGCGGATGCTCTCCGAGCGCGGCTGGACCCGCGAGGACGCCGAGTCGCGGATCGCCGCCCAGGCCACCCGCGAGGAGCGCCGGGCCGTCGCCACCCACGTCATCGACAACAACGGCTCCCTGGCGGACCTCCGGGCCCGCGTCGAAGCGGTCCTCGCCGAGCTGCGCGGGTAGCCTGCGGGCCGTGCGACTGCCTCTCCTCACCACCGCAACCGCCCTCACCGCGGGCGCGCTGCTCATCGGTGGGTGCGCGGCCTCCCCGCAGCGTGGGGACGTCCCGGAGTCGAGCCCCGCCAGCAGCAGCCCGGTGCCCGGGTCGCAGACCCCCACGCCGGTCGAGACCGCCGATCCGGACACTCCGCTCGGTTGGGGACCGACGGTCGGTGAGCTCGAGGAGGCGCAGTCCCTGGTCGCCGGCTGGACGCCCGAGCAGCTCGCCGGTCAGGTGATCGTGGGGCGCTACCTCGGCACCGACCCGGCCGCGGTGGCCGCGATGGTCCGCGAGCACCACCTCGCGGGCGTGTCGGTCACCAACGGCAACGTCGTCGACGAGGCACAGGTGCGCGCGACCACCGCCGCCGTGAGCGAGGCGGTGGCCGCCGACGGCAGGGACTTCCCGGCCGTCATCGGCGTGGACCAGGAGGGCGGCTACGTCTCCCACCTGCGCGGCATCGCCACCGAGTTCCCGGCCTTCGACGCCGCCGGGGCCGCGATCGCGTCCGACGGTACGACGGGTCGCGAGGTCGTCCGCGAGGCGGCGTACGCCACCGGCATGGAGGTCCGCGACCTCGGCTTCACCTGGGTCTTCGCGCCCGTCGCCGACGTCACCATCGGTGCCGCCGACCCGACCATCGGCACCCGCTCCGCGAGCGAGGACCCGGCGGTCGCCGCCAAGGCCACCGCCACCGCCGTCCGGGGGTACGACGACGCCGGCGTGGTCTCGACCATCAAGCACTTCCCGGGCCACGGCGCCGCCACCAGCGACAGCCACGACACTCTCCCGGTGCTCGACTCCTCGCTGGAGGAGATCGAGGCGCACGACCTGCCGCCCTTCGAGGCCGCCATCGCCAGCCACGCGCCCGCGGTGATGATGAGCCACCTCGATCTCACCGCGATCGCCCCCGGCGTCCCGGCCTCGCTGGCCCCGGAGGTCTACGACCTGCTCCGCGACGACCTCGGCTTCGAGGGCGTCACCATCACCGACTCGCTCGGCATGGGTGCTGTCGCCGCCAGCTACAAGCCGGCGGTGGCCGCGCTCAACGCCGGGGCCGACCTGCTCCTGATGCCGGTCGACACCGTCGAGACCCACCGCGTGCTCACCCGGGCGATCACGGCCGGTGACGTCACCCGCGAGCGTGCCGAGGAGGCCGCCGCCCGGGTCGTGGCCCTGCAGATGTGGCAGGGTCGGGTGGCCGAGGCCACCCCCGTCCCGGGCGACGTCACCACGCTCGCCGGTGACGCGGCCGCGGCGCTCACCGCCGCGGCGTACTGACGCACGTCACGTCCCCGACCCTGCTCCCGCGGCGGGCGGTGGGTCGGTCACAGCGTCGACCCGCCGGGGCGGTGAGTCAGCCACGTTCTCGAGCCGACCAGGGTGGCTGGTGCACCGCTCTCGCGGTAGGACACGTGTCGCCGTGGGAGAGCGGTGGGTCGCCCACGTTGGCGAGCCGGTGGAGGGTGGCTGGTGCACCGCTCGAGCGGGCGGCCGCGTGTCGGTCGTACGACGGCATGACGCGGCGAGGCCCGCCCCGACAGCGGTCGGAGCGGGCCTCGTCAGGCGGCGCGTGGGCTCAGGCGGCGGTGCTGCCGGTCGCCAGGTCCGGGTCGCCGATGCGGCGCAGCTTCTGCAGGGCCTCCCGCTCGAGCTGACGGACGCGCTCGGCGGAGATGCCGTGCTTGGCGCCGATGTCGGCCAGCTTGTGCTGGCGACCGTCGGTGAGGCCGTAGCGCGCCCGGATGATGTCGGCGGCGCGCTCGTCGAGGTGGCCCACGAGGTCCTCCAGCCGCTGGCGTGCCTCGACGTCGAGGAACTCCAGGTCGGGGCCGGGCGCGGTCTCCTGCGCCATCAGGTCGCCGAGCGACGTGTCGCCGTCCTCGTCCACCGGGGTGTCGAGGGAGACGTGGTCGCGGCCCCACGCCATGAGGTCGAGGACCCGGTCGACGTCCATGCCGAGCTCCTGGGCGATCTCCTGCGGCTCCGGGTCGCGACCGAGCTGGCGCTCGAGGGTGCGGCGGGCGCCACTGACCTGGTTGAGCTCCTCGACCACGTGCACGGGCAGGCGTACGACGCGGGCCTGCTGCGCGATGCCGCGCGTGATGGCCTGGCGCACCCACCAGGTGGCGTAGGTGGAGAACTTGTAGCCCTTGGTGTAGTCGAACTTCTCCACGGCCCGGATCAGGCCGGTGTTGCCCTCCTGGATCAGATCCAGCATCGGCATCTGGGAGCGCCCGTACTTGCGGGCGATGGAGACGACGAGGCGCAGGTTGGCGGAGATGAACTGGTCGACGGCGCGGCGACCCTCCTCGGCCAGCCACTCCAGCTCCTCCTGGTTGGCGCTCATCGGGGCACCGCCCTTGCGGCGACCGACGCGGCCCGCCTCGAGGAGCTTCTCGGCCAGCAGGCCGGCCTCGATCGTCTTGGAGAGCTCGACCTCCATGGCCGCGTCGAGCAGGGGAGTGCGGGCGATCTCGTCGAGGTAGAGGCCGACGCTGTCGCGTCCCTCGATCTCGCGCGTGGTGCTCGTGCGGGTGCTCCGGGCGGTGCTCTGTGCGGTGCTCATCGTCGTCTCCTCCTCCGTGGCGCTGCGCCGATACCTCGCCACGTCTTCTCCAACGGCCTGCCCGGTCGAGAGATTCCCCGCCTCGCCGCACTCGGCCCTTCACCTGACTCGACGTCCCACCGATCGCGAGAGTTGCCTCCCGACGCAACTCTCAGGGACTTCTCAGGGGTGGTTCGGAGACGTGGGCGACCGGGATTGGTCCGCCGTCGGCGTCGCGCCGTCCTTCCCGGGTGGCCCACGCCCGTCTGGACGACCGGGTCCCCGCTGCGGAGTGGGCGGGGGGACGAGGAGATCGGCAAGCGTGGGATCCGACTCGCGTCCAGGTGGGCCGGACGTCACCCCACCCGGTCACCTCGTCGGGCGCGGTGGGAGGGTCAGTCCTCGACGGGTGGCTGCGGCCGGTGCGAGGGCCGGGTCGTCCACGGCGTACGAGCGCACGGGTCCGGGCGCCGTCTCGGCGGTCTCGAAGCGCACCGTCACCACGCCGCGACCGGACCCCCAGACCCAGCCCGCGCCCATGTCCTGGTGGACGACGTCCATGCCGGGGGAGAAGTGGCGCACCACCGGCGTCGTGTCGGGGACCACGACCTCCTCGGGCTCGGACTCCGTCTCGCCGAAGAGGTCCTCCTGGATCCAGTCCGCGAGGCCGGACACGCCCACACCGAGCAGCCGTACGCCGCCGGAGGTGTCGAGGTCGGCGAGCAGCGCCCGGGCCAGGCGCGCGATGGTGGGCGCGCTGTCCGTCGGGCTGGGCAGCGTCGTGGAGCGGCTCAGCGTGGTGAAGTCGTGCAGCCGCACCTTGATCGTCACCGTGCGCCCCGACAGGCCGTGCTTGCGCAGCCGGGCGCCGACCTGCACCGCCTGCCGGGTGAGCAGTCCCTCCATCAGGCTCCGGTCCGTCAGGTCCGTGTCGTAGGTGCCCTCGCTGCTCACCGACTTTGTCTCCCGGTCGGCGACCACCGCGCGGTCGTCCTCGGCGCGGGCCAGCCGGTGCAGGCCCTGCCCGTGCGCCTTGCCGAGCAGGCGCACCATCTCGTCCTCGGTGACCGCCTCGAGGTCGGCGACCGTGTGGATGCCCGCACGGCGCAGCCGCTCGGCGGTGGCGGGACCGACGCCGGGGATGACCGTGACCTTCATGGGGCGGAGCAGGTCGCGCTCGGTGCCCGGCGGGACCACGGTCAGCCCGTCCGGCTTGTCGAGCTCGCTGGCCACCTTGGCGATGAACTTGGACGTGCCGATGCCCACGGTGCCGGTGAGCCCGCCGGTCACCTCGCGGACCCGCGCCCGCAGCTCGTGGCCGAAGGCCGTCACCGTCGCCACCTCGAGGTCGGGCAGGTCGGCGCGCTCGAGGTCGACGAACGCCTCGTCGAGCGACAGCGGCTCGACCAGGGGGGAGGCGGCACGGAGCACCTCCATGACGCGCGCGCTCGTCTCCCGGTAGGCGTGGAAGCGTCCCGAGAGGAACGCCGCGTGCGGGCACCGGGCACGCGCCTCGCGCCCGGACATGGCCGATCGGACGCCGTACACCCGGGCCTCGTAGGAGGCGGTGGCCACGACGCCGCGACCGCCCGTGCCGCCCACGATGACCGGCTTGCCACGCAGGGAGGGCTTGTCGCGCTGCTCCACGGCCGCGAAGAACGCGTCCATGTCGAGGTGGAGGACCGAGGCGGTACGACGCATCAGGCGTGCGGGTCGCCCGGGTGGAGGACGGTCCCGCGGCTGCTCACCACGTCATTGTCGCAGGCCGCCAACCGTCCACAGGGCCCAGCCGGGGGTGCGTCGTCCACACCCGGACGAGGCGCAGGTGGGAGCGTCGGTGAGTTCGGGGACGGTCCCTCCATGACTCCCACACCCGCACCCACGCCCACCCCGCTGGTCGCCCGGACGCCCGAGGACATCCTGGCCTTCGTGCCCATCGCCCTCGGCTTCCCACCCGAGTCGTCCGTGGCGATGCTGACCTTCGGCGAGCAGCCGTCCTTCCACGCCCGCGTCGACCTGCCCGACGACCCCGGCGACGTCGACGAGCTCGTCGACGCGCTGCTGCGCCCCAGCCTCAAGCACCGGGTCCGCCAGGTGCTCTTCGTGGTCTACGACGACGACACGGTCGTGGCCGACGAGTCCGCCTGGTCGTTGCAGGAAGCCTTCACCGAGCGGGGGATCGAGGTGATCGACGTGCTGCGCGTCCATGAGGGCCGTTGGTTCCCCGTGCTGCCCGGCCGCCCGCCCGAGGCGTACGACGGCGTCCCCTTCGATCCGGGCGCCCACCCGTTCACGGCGCGGGCCGTCTTCGACGGGCGGGTGACACGCGGCTCCCGGGAGGAGCTCCGCGCCAGCCTCGACCCCGTCCCGGGAGCGGTCGCGGAGTGCGCTGCGGTCCTGGCCACGTCACCCCGGCCCCTCACCGGGCCCGAGGTGCGCGAGGTGGTGCACCGGCACGCCCAGGACTCCACGCCGTGCCCCGTCGAGGTCCTGGTGCCGCTCGCGCTGGCCCTGCACGACCCGGCCTCGCGCGACGAGGCGTGGTGCGGGCTGACCAGGGCGGTGGCCCGCGGGCACGTCGAGCTGTGGAGCGACGCCGTCCGCCGCGTGCCCGACGAGATCGTGGCCGGTCCGGCCTCCGTGCTGGCCGTCGCCGCCTGGCTCGCCGGCGACGGTGCCCTGGCCTGGTGCGCGGTCGAGCGGTGCCGGGCGGTCGAGCCGAGCCACTCCCTGGCCCGGCTGGTGGGCGACCTGCTCGATGACGCCTGCTCACCCGAGGAGTGGGAGTCGTTGCGTGCCGGGCTGGACCGCGGGGCGGCCTGAGGCGGACGATCGCCCCATCCCACGGGGGGTGAGGCCTGTCCGCGGGGGCTCCGGCGTGGCTAGGGTCCTCGCATGGGAGAAGAAGTCGAGCAGCAGGAGTTCTCGCGGGCCGATCGCACGCGCCACCGCGAGAAGGTGCGACGCAACCTCGACGTGTTCGCCCGGATGCTGCGCGAGGCCCGCTTCGACACCGACGACCCCAAGACCGGGCTCGAGGTCGAGCTCAACCTGGTCGACGACAACGGGGACCCGGCGTTGAAGAACGCCGAGGTGCTCGACGCGATCGCCCAGCCCGACTTCCAGACCGAGCTCGGCCAGTTCAACATCGAGATCAACGTCGCGCCGGCCACCCTGCGCGAGGGCGGCCTGACGACCTTCGAGGACAGCCTGCGACGCTCCCTCAACGACGCCGAGACGGCCTCCAGCCAGGTGGGCGCGCACCAGGTGATGATCGGCATCCTGCCGACCCTGGCCGAGGGCCACATGTCCCGGGCCTCGCTCAGCGCCAACCCCCGCTACAAGCTGCTCAGCGAGCAGATCCTCGACGCCCGGGGTGAGGACATCACCATCAGCATCTCCGGGCGCGACCGGCTGTCGACGACGGCGGACTCGATCGTCCCGGAGGCGGCGTGCACCAGCACCCAGTTCCACGTGCAGACCGCTCCCGACGACTTCGCGGCCTACTGGAACGCCTCCCAGGCGATCGCCGGCGTGCAGCTCGCGGTGGCCGCCAACTCGCCGTACCTCCTCGGCAAGGAGCTGTGGCGCGAGACCCGCATCCCGCTGTTCGAGCAGGCCACGGACACGCGCAGCGAGGAGCTGAAGGTCCAGGGCGTCCGTCCGCGGGTGTGGTTCGGCGAGCGGTGGGTGACCTCGGTCTTCGACCTGTTCGAGGAGAACGTGCGCTACTTCCCGGCGCTGCTCCCCATCACCGACGAGGAGGACCCCCTCGAGGTCCTCGAGGCCGGCGGCACCCCCGAGCTCTCCGAGCTGCGGCTCCACAACGGCACGATCTACCGCTGGAACCGCCCGGTCTACGACATCGCCGACGGCGTGCCGCACCTGCGCGTCGAGAACCGGCTCCTCGCGGCCGGGCCCACGGTCGCCGACACCATCGCCAACGCGGCCTTCTACTTCGGCCTGGTCCGCCACCTCGCCGAGAGCGAGCGGCCGCTGTGGTCGCAGATGTCGTTCTCGGCCGCCGAGGAGAACTTCCACGTCGCCGCCCAGCAGGGGGTCGACGCCCAGATCTACTGGCCGGGCATCGGCCAGGTCCGGGCCACCGAGCTGGTGCTGCGACGGCTGCTCCCGATGGCCCACGAGGGGCTCGAGGCGTGGGGCGTCGAGGCGGACGTCCGCGACCGCCTGCTCGGCATCATCGAGCAACGCTGCCTCACGGGGGTGACCGGCGCGTCGTGGTTCGTGGGCCAGATGCACCAGCGTTCGGACATGGAGACGTTCGACGCGCTGCGCGCCACGCTCCAGGACTACCGGTCCCGCATGCACACCAACGAGCCCGTCCACACCTGGGTCGACTGAGGGCGACCGCTCGGAGGTCGACCGCTCAGGGCCGCGGGGGAGGGGAGCCCGACCGGCGCCGCAGCCGGCGCCACTCACGGCCCACGCCCGTGACGGGGTCCAGCCACCCGTCCCGGGTGACGACGACGAAGGTGGCGCCCAGGCCCGCCTCGGCGTACGCCGTGCGGGTCGCCACCGACCAGAGCACGTCGGCGTCGTGCACCGTCAACGACCCGGCGCGGGTCAGCCAGGTGAGGGGCACCGGGGCCGGGGCGTCGAGGAGGGAGGCGAGCTCGCGACGCGAGCGCTGCAGCAGCGCGCCGACGACGTCGGCGGCCAGGGCCGCGTCCGCGCCCGTCCCGGGCTCGTGCACGAAGCAGGCCGGCTCCCCGGCCGGCAGACCCACGTGCACGGTGGGCGGCGGCCGGCGCCGGTGCTCGGTCTCCCGGAAGTCGAGCACCGCCGCGCGCAGCATGACGTGGGTCGCACGCGTGATGGGGGCCAGCACCGGCATGGGGACAGCCTGCCCGCCGGGCCGGGTTCGTGCGCGTCGTCGTCCACAGCCTCCCGCTGGCCGTCCGGATTGGGTACGGTGCCAACCACCCCGACCCGCACCGATGCGGGGCCGGTCTGCAGAAGGAGTCGCCATGGGTACCGTCGTCGTCGGATACGTCCCCAAGCCGGAGGGCGAGGCCGCACTCGCGACCGCCATCTCCGAGGCCAGGCTGCGCGGCAGCAGGCTCGTGGTGGTCAACTCCCACCGAGGCGGGCACGACTACGACGAGTCGAGGGCCCAGGCGGCCGAGGGGGACATGGACGCCGTGCGCACGACGCTCGAGGAGTCCGGCCTGGAGTACGACATCCGCCAGCTGGTGCGTGGGTTCGAGCCCGCCGAGGACCTCATCAGCATCGCCGAGGCCAACTCCGCCGAGCTGCTCGTCATCGGCCTGCGGCGTCGCTCCCCGGTGGGCAAGCTGATCCTGGGCAGCAACGCCCAGCGCATCCTCCTCGACGCGCACTGCCCGGTGCTGGCGGTCAAGGCCGACTGAGCCCCGCCGGCCGGCGCCCTCGACCAGGGCCTCTTGTGCCACCGGTCGCGAGGTGCTTTGCTCGGGGCCGAGAGAGCGCTCTCTCAGTCCCCCTGGCTCCCCCCGAAAGGCGCCTCGATGCGTGCGACGGCCTCCCCGCTCCACCGGATCCTCAGACTCGTGCTGGCGTGGGGTCTCGGCCTCGCTCTGGCGGCGTTCGCGGCCACCTCCGCGACCACCCCGGCCGGCGCCGCGCCGCCGGGGCCGCCCGGAGGGACCACCGGCGACCCCGACCTCGGCGCGCGGGTCACCGTCGTCGACCCGCAGATGCCGACCAGCGAGATCCAGGCGATCGCCGATGAGATCCACGCCCGCCAGGTGGACAACGAGATGGGCAGCGACCGCTACAGCCTGCTCTTCCTGCCCGGCACCTACGGCACCGACGCGGAGCCGCTCCAGATCAAGGTCGGCTACTACACCGAGGTCGCGGGGCTCGGCGCCTCACCGGCCGACGTGCAGATCAACGGCAAGGTCGAGGTCTACAACCGCTGCTTCGACGCGGACGGTGAGCCCGCCGAGGTGGGCAGCGAGGGTGCCGAGTGCTTCGCGCTGAACAACTTCTGGCGCAGCGTCTCGAACCTGACGATCAACGTGAACAGTGCCGGCCAGGACGGCTGCCGCGGTGGCAACAACTTCTGGGCCGTCTCCCAGGCCGTCTCCATGCGTCGGGTGGACGTCAAGGGCGGGGGACTCACGCTGATGGACTACTGCTCCGGACCGTCCTTCGCCAGCGGCGGGTTCATCGCCGACTCACGCGCCGGGACGGTGATCAACGGCTCCCAGCAGCAGTGGATCACCCGCAACAGCGAGGTGGGCGAGTGGACCAACGCCGTGTGGAACCAGGTCTTCTCGGGCGTCGTCGGCGCCCCGGCCGACACGGCCTACCCCGACCCGCCGTACACCACGCTGGACCGCACCCCGGTGAGCCGCGAGAAGCCCTACCTGTTCGTGGACGACCGGGGCTCGTGGAACGTGCGCGTCCCGAGCGCGCGGCAGGACTCGCGGGGCACCAGCTGGTCCGGTGGCCTGACGGCGGGGCGGAGCATCCCGCTCACCCGCTTCCACGTCGCCGCTCCCGGTGACCCCGTCCAGGAGATCAACCGTGATCTCGCCCGCGGGCAGCACCTGCTGCTCACGCCCGGGGTGTACGACGTCGACCGCAGCATCGCGGTCAAGCGAGCGGACACCGTCGTCCTGGGCCTCGGCCAGGCGACCCTCACGGCGGTGGGGGGAGCCATCCCCCTCCGGGTCGCGGACCAGCCCGGCATCGTGGTGGCCGGGGTGACCGTCGACGCCGGCACGGTCGAGTCGCCGGCGCTGATGAGGGTCGGCAACCCGCGGGGCCGTGCGAGCGAGACCCGCTCGGACCCCGGGAACCCGACCACCCTGAGCGACGTGTACTTCCGCGTCGGCGGTCCCCACATCGGCCGGGCCGACGTGGCCCTCGAGGTCGACAGCGACCACGTCCTGGTCGACCACACGTGGGTCTGGCGGGCCGACCACGGCGTCGAGGACTTCGACCTCACCGACGGGTTCCTCGGAGACAACGAGCGCTGGCGGACCAACATCGGCCGCACCGGCGTCGTCGTCAACGGCGACGACGTCACCGCCACCGGGCTGTTCGTCGAGCACTTCCAGCAGCACAACACCGTCTGGAACGGTGAGCGCGGCCGTGTCGTGCTCTACCAGAACGAGCTGCCCTACGACGCTCCCACGCAGGCGGACTGGACGACGCCGGACGGCACGCTCGGCTGGGCGGCGTACAAGGTCGCCGACGACGTGCGCCAGCACCAGCTGTGGGGTGGAGGCGTCTACGTGTACAACCGCAACAACCCCGACATCGTGACCGCGAACGGCTACGAGGTGCCACGGACGCCGGGCGTGCGGCTGACCCACGTGATGACCAAGAACCTCAGCGGCCCGGGCACCATCCGGTCCGTGGTCAACGGGGTCGGGGCCGCGGTGGACGGGATCGCGGATCCCGGAGACGCCGACGGCTACGAGGACCCGAGCTACGTCGTGACCTACCCGTGAGCTGAGGCCGTGCGTCCCCGGGAGGCCGCCCGGGGCGCACGGCGTCGGCAGGCCGTCGTCAGGCCGTCGACCGGAGGACGAGCTCCACGTCGAGCACGACGCCGAGGGTCTCGGGGTCGTCCGGGATCTCGGACATCGGCCGGGCCACGTCTCGCCCGAGGCGCCGGAGCAGGAGCTGGGCCATCAGCCGGCCCTGGACCGTCGTGCGCTGCCGGACCGTGGTCAGGGGCGGTGACGACATCGCCGCGACGTCGGCGTCGTCGAAGCCGACGACGGCGACGTCCTCGGGCACGCGACGGCCCCGGCCGTGCAGGCGGCTGATCGCCCCGAGGGCCATGGCGTCGGAGGCGACGAAGAGGCCGTCCACGTCCGGGTGCCGCTCCAGCAGGGCCTCGGCGGCCTCGGCGCCGCTCGCGGTCGTGAAGCCGCCCTCGGCCACGAGCAGCGGGTCGAAGCGGTCTCCGAGCCCCTCCCTGAAGCCGGCCAACCGGTCCACGCCCGCCGACATGTCCTGCGGTCCCGTGATGGTGCCGATCCGGGTGCGTCCGAGCGCCAGGAGCCGCTGCGCCGCCAGTGCCGCGCCCGCCCGGTTGTCGTGGTCGACGTAGGCGACATCGGGGTGGTGGGTGAGGGGACGCCCGCCCATCACGACGGGTACGCCGGCCGGCCGCAGCCGGCCCAGGACGTCGACGCTGTCGTGCTCGGAGATCACCAGCACCCCGTCCACGTGCCCGCCCCTCACGAAGCTCCCGACGCGGTCGAGGTCGTCGGCGCTGCGAGCCATGGAGATCACCAGGTGCATGCCGGCGCTCGACAGCTCCTGGCCGGCCCCCCGGACGATGCCGGCGAAGAACGGGTCGCCGAAGAACCGGGCCTCGGACTCGGCGGCCACCAGCGCCACCGTGCTGGAGCGGCGGGTCATCAGGGCTCGGGCGGCCTGGTTCGGCACGTAGTCGAGCTCGCGGATCGCCCGGGACACGACCTCCACGATCTGCGGGTCCACCGACGCGGTCCTGTTGACGACACGCGAGACCGTGGCGCGGGAGACTCCGGCGTGTGCGGCCACCTGCTCCAGCGTGGGCCGGGCCGCGCGACCGGGTCCGCCGGGCTCGGATGGTGAGGACACCGTGGTCATGCTAGCCACGCGAGGGCCGGTCCGGGCTCACTCGACGCGGACCACGGCCGCGCCCGTGACCGCCCCTGCGGCCAGGTCGGCGAGCGCCTCGTCGACCCGGTCGAAGGGGTACGTCGTCACGCGCGGTCGCAGCCCGAGCACCGCCGCCAGGCGCAGCAGCTCCTCGCCGTCGGCCCGGGTGTTGGCGGTGACGCTGGTGAGGGTCCGCTCCCGGAACAGGTGGCGCTGGTAGTCCAGGGCGGGGATGTCGGTCAGGTGGATGCCCGCCACGGCCAGGGTCCCGCCCTGGTCCAACGCCGCGAGCGCCGTCGGCACCAGGTCGCCCACCGGGGCGAAGAGGATGGCCGAGTCCAGCGGCACGGGGGGTTGCCCGTCGGCCGGACCGACCGAGGCCGCGCCGAGCTCCGAGGCCAGCTCCCGGGCCGCGCGGTCGCGGGTGAGCACATGGACCTCCGCCCCCTGGGCCAGGGCCAGCTGTGCGGTCAGGTGGGCGCTCGCCCCGAACCCGTAGATCCCCAGCCTCCCGCCCGGCGGGAGGGCGGCCCGCCTCAGCGCGCGGTAGCCGATGATGCCCGAGCAGAGCAGGGGAGCGGCCTCGTCGTCGGTGAACCCCTCCGGCAGGGCGTACGCGAAGGCCTCGGGGACGACCGCGTACTCCGCGAACCCGCCGTCGCAGTCCCACCCGGTGTACTGCGAGGACCGGCACAGGTTCTCGCGCCCACGTCGGCAGGCGCTGCAGCTCCCGCAGGTACGCCGCAACCACGCGACCCCCACCCGGTCCCCGAGGGCGAAGCGACGGCCGGCGGCCGGGCCGAGCGCCGCCACCCGCCCGACGACCTCGTGCCCGGGAGCCACCTCCGGGGCCCGGGGGGACAGCTCGAGGTCGGCCAGGTGCAGGTCGGTGCGGCACACGCCGCAGACGCTCACCCGCACCAGCACCTCGTCCCCGACGGGAGCGGGCACGTCGCGCACCACGCGTGCGAGACGGCCCACACCTCCGGGGTGGCCGCTGACCGCCCAGGCCTGCATCGTCGCCGTCGCGGGCACGTCAGTCCATCGGGGGGCGCGGTCGCGTCGCCCGGACCGCCGTGGTCGTGCGCCACGGCTGGATCCGGTGCCGGACCTGGGCGGCGACGAGGTCCGCCGGGGGCCTGGTGTCGATCCGTGCGGCCGCGGGCCAGTCGTGGAACCCCGCGCGCAGGGCCGCCGCGACCGCCGGGTCGGCGTCGGAGGCCGAGTCACGTCCGGCGATGCGCCGGGCGGTCAGCTCCTCCGGCAGGTCGCAGCGCAGCCGCACCAGCTCGCTCGACGTGCGCTCGGCGAGGGCGGCGGCGAGCGCGCGGGTGCCCTCGTCGCCCCACGTCGCGTCCAGGACGACCGTGCGGCCCATCGTGAGCAGCCCCTCGGCCCGGCGCAGCATCTCCCGGTACGTGCGGTCGGTCCACGCCGCCGAGTAGATCCCCTGACCCAGCACCGCGCTCGCGTGGGTCTGTGCCGGCAGGCCGGCGAGCTCCTTGCGCACGAGGTCGCTGGAGAGCACGTCGCAGCCGAGCGTCTCGGCCAGCCGGCTGGACAACGTGGACTTGCCGGTCCCCGGCGGGCCGCCGACGAGGATCAGCGACACCCGGGACTCCTGCAGGTGCAGTCGGGCGAGGTCCAGCAGCCGCGCCGGTGTCGTCGAGGCGCCGGTGTCCCGCCCGTGCGCGAGGCACGCGACCTTGGCCCGCATGAACGCCCGGTAGGCGATGTAGTGGTGCACGAGCGAGGACGGCGCGGTGTCGGACGTCAGCGCGGCGTACGCCTCCAGCAGGCCCTGCGCGGCCCCCGGGGACCCCAGGCGCTCCAGGTCCATGGCCAGGCAGGCCATGTCGTCGATCCGGTCGACGCGACGCAGGTCGTCGTCGAACTCCAGGCAGTCGAGGACCCGGGGGCCGTCGGCCAGGCAGAAGATGTCCTCGGCCAGCAGGTCGCCGTGCCCGTCCACGATCGCCGAGCGCCGGATCCGGTCGTCGAAGAGGGGCGCCCTCCCCTCCAGGTACTGCTCCGCGAGGCAGCGGACCGCCTCCACGCCGCCCTCGTCGAGCCGGGTGCGGAGGAAGGGGCGGACCCCGTCGAGGTTGCCCTGCCACCGCCCCCACAGCGCGTCTCGCGTCCCGCACGCGTCGACGTCGGGCCCGCGCAGGGCATGGCCGTGGAAGGTGGCCATCAGGTGTGCCAGCGCCGTGAGGTGGCCACCCACCTCGGCGCCGGAGACGACCAGGTGGGCCAGCCGTCGCTGCTCGGGCATCCGGCGCATCACGAGCAGGTGGTCGAGTGGACCGCCGTCCACGTCCAGCACGTCGCTGATGCCGAGGTAGACGTCCGGGGCGAGACGCCGGTTGAGGTCCAGCTCCCGGTGCAGGACGTCGAGCCTCTTGGCGCGCGAGCCGAAGTCGAGGAAGCCCAGGTCGACGGGCTTCTTCAGCTTGTAGGCACGGTCCCCGACCAGGAACACCACCGCGGAGTGCGTCTCTCGCGCCTCCGCGAAGCTCGACGCCAGGTCTGAGCCCGCGAGGGCGCTCTCGAGCAACGTGGAGGCAAGCATCTCAGCCCTCCGCTCGGCACGGGACGACGTAGGCCCGCACGACCGCCGTCGGCTGGGCGGCCAGCTCGGCCGGCTCGATGTCGTGCGGCTCGGTCCCGTGTCCCATGGCTTCCAGCGTGGGATCCCGCAGTGCGCCCCGACAGGGCCGGAGGTCCCGCCCTGCGGTGCCGATCGTGCCTGCGGGTCAGGCGTCGAGGTGGACCTTCTCGTGCACATTGCCCTCCACGTCGGCGACGGTGCTCTCGAGGAGGTCGTGGGCCAGGCCCGTGAGTGCCCGGCAGGCCGCGAGCTCCTCGCCGATCTCGGGGACGTCACGATCGCCCGGATGGCGCCGCGCGACGCCCGCGTGCCGCACCTCGGTGCCGGCGCTGGTGCGCAGGACCGCCTCGGCCCTCGTCGTCGTCCCGTCCTCCATCAGGTACAGCTCGATGTGCCAACGTGTGCTCTCCATGGCGGTGCTCCTCAGTGCGTGCCCCGGTCGTGCTCGGCCACCTCCCAGCCTCCGTCCGAGGGGTGTCCGGGGTCGAGGGCGGAAGGTCCCCGGCGCGACCAGCGATGGTCCCGGAGCGGACGTGGGGACCGATCGGACGACGCGGGCGACCGGGACCGCGACGGGGGACTTCTGGCCCTGCCCGTGGCGAGCGGCACGGCAAAGACTGGAGGCTCCGTGGTCCCGCACCGGGATCCGCACCACCAGGAGGACGCGCCATGGACACCTCGACCGACACCGCGACGCGGCGCATCCCGGCCCGACCGGCCCAGGGCTGAGGGGCCGTCGTGCACGCCGTGGTGGGTGACCGGCTGATCGTCCACAGCCAGCACGTCGACGAGCCGGTCCGCGACGCAGAGGTGCTGGAGGTGCGGCACGCGGACGGCAGTCCGCCGTACCTCGTGCGGTGGTCCGACACCGGTCACGTCGGCCTGCTCTACCCGGGACCCGACGCCGAGGTGCACCACGGCGGACAACCCCGGTGAGGTCGTGCCGGACGGCCGGCGGGGCGCGGTGGGTCACGGCGCGCAGGTCGACGGGACGGTGCGGGATACTGCGGTCATGTCCCTCAACATCACCGGTGACCCGGCCGCGGACCAGGTCCTCGACGACTCACCCTTCGCGCTGCTGGCGGGGATGATGCTCGACCAGCAGTACCCGATGGAGCACGCCTTCCGCGGCCCGGCCAAGGTCCTGGACCGCTTCGGCAGCCTCGACCCCGCGACGATCGCGGGCGCCGACCCGGAGGAGTTCGCGACCATGGCGGCCACCACGCCGGCCATCCACCGCTTCCCGGGATCGATGGCGACCAAGCTCCAGGCGCTGGCGCGCATCGTCACCGACGAGTACGACGGGGACGCCTCGCGCATCTGGACCGAGGCCGCCGACGCGCGTGACCTCCTCCGGCGGATGACGGCGCTGCCCGGCTTCGGCACGCAGAAGGCGCAGATCTTCATCGCACTGCTCGCCAAGCAGCGCGGGGTGCGCCCCGACGGCTGGGAGCAGGTCGTGGGGGACTACGCCCTGGACGGCCACCGGTCGGTGGCCGACGTCGTCGACGGCGCCTCCCTGCAGAAGGTCCGCGACTTCAAGAAGCAGAAGAAGGCCGCCGCCAAGGCGGCCGACCCCACCTGAGCGGGGCCGGCCACCCGGGCCGGCAGGGCGACCAGGGGCCACCAGGCGGGGCCGGATCAGACCGTGGTCGTCTCCGCGCCGGGTCGGTCCGACGGGGCCTCGGTGTCGGAGGTCGCGCGCCGGCGCGACGCGACCAGGCTGGTCGTGGTGGTGATCGCCAGGATGCCGAGGATGACGCCGAGCGAGGCCAGGGTCGGCACGGACGGGACCGACGGCCAGACCTCGTGGGCCCAGTGCAGGACCAGCTTGACGCCGATGAAGCCGAGGATCGCGGCCAGGCCGTAGGACAGGTGCACCAGCTTGGCGAGCGCGCCCTGCAGGACGAAGTACAGCGCGCGCAGGCCGAGCAGCGCGAAGGCGTTGGTGGCGAAGACGAGGTAGGGGTCCCCGGTGATGCCGTAGACGGCCGGCACCGAGTCGACGGCGAAGACCACGTCGGTGGCGAAGACCGCGATCACGACCAGCGCGAACGGGGTCAGCCAGCGCCTGCCCTCGCGGCGTACGACGAGCTTCGTGCCGTCGTAGTCGTCGGTCACCGGCATCACCCGGCGGGTGAGCCGCACGATGCGCATCTCGTTGACGTCCATCTCGTGGTCCTGGCCCGAGACGGCGTCGCGCAGCAGCTTGAGGCCGGTGAGCAGCAGGACCAGGCCGAAGACCAGGAAGACCCAGTCGAAGCGGTCGAGGGCCGCGGCGCCCAGGGCGATGAAGATGCCGCGCAGCACGAGCGCCCCGACGATGCCGTAGAGCAGCACCCGTTGCTGGAGGGCCTTCGGCACCGCGAACGCGGCGAGCAGCAGCATGAAGACGAACAGGTTGTCGACGCTCAGGGTCTTCTCGACCAGGTACCCGGTGTAGTACTCCAGGCCCCGGTCCGCGCCGTGCGCGTTCCAGACGTACAGCCCGAAGAGCAGGGGCAGGGCGACGTAGAAGACCGACCAGGCCACCGCCTCCCGCATGGAGACCTCGTGGGGCTTGCGGGTGGCGACGAAGTCGACCACCAGCAGGCCGATCACGGCGCCGATGGTGACCCACCACAGGGTCGGGGTCGCGATGGTGTCGAGCACGGAGTTCTCCTCGAGATCTCAGGTCAGGGTGCAACTCGGCCTGAGGTCTCCCTCGCCGGACGTCACGATCGACGGTGCGGCGCCCACCCGAGGCGCGAGCTGTCGCGCCGTACTGACCGGGTGGCCTTGGTGAGGTACTCCCCTCGGGGGAAACTGTACAGATCCACTCAAGTTGCGCCCGGCTCCGCGCCACCAGGACACGGGTGCGGTGTCTGTGGAGGTTCGTGGCAGAATGGCCGTGCGGCTCTTGACGAAACCGGGCCTCGCCGCGCCCCGAAGTCTTCTGACGAGAGGTGTTCGTGTCCTCGCACGCACGCAAGTTGCTCCCCGCAGAGGTGCTCGCGCACCCGGCCATCGCCTCGCTCATCGAGCGCGGTACCCCCGTGGGCAGCGTGACCACCCACGACCTCCGACAGGCCAGTGACGACGCCCAGGTCGAGCCCCGCCACCTCAAGGCGCTCCTCGGCCACCTGAGCGGCCTCGGCATCTCGGTGGAGATCGGTGCCGACACGTCGCGCGCCGCCGCGGCCGCCTCCGGGGCCCGCAAGACGACGACCTCGGCGACCGCGAAGAAGACGGCCACCAAGACCGCTGCCAAGAAGGCGCCCGCCAAGAAGGCGCCGGCGAAGAAGGCCGCCGCGGCCACCACCCCGGTCGACCTCGAGACCGAGCTGGAGCCCGCGGCCCTCGGCGCCGACGGCAAGAAGATCCTGCCCGACGTCCCGGACGAGCAGTTCGAGAAGGACGTCAAGGTCGATCCGACCATCAAGGAGGACGAGAAGCAGGCCTTCACGGTCTCCGCCTCCGACGACACCGACGAGCCCGAGCAGCAGGTCATGGTCGCCGGCGCGACCGCCGACCCGGTCAAGGACTACCTCAAGCAGATCGGCAAGGTGCCCCTCCTCAACGCCGAGATGGAGGTCGAGCTCGCCAAGCGGATCGAGGCCGGCCTCTTCAGCGAGGAGAAGCTCGCCAAGGGCGGCAAGATCACGCCGAAGGTGCACGAGGAGCTCGAGTGGATCTCCGAGGACGGCCGCCGCGCCAAGAACCACCTCCTCGAGGCCAACCTGCGGCTCGTGGTGTCGCTGGCCAAGCGCTACACCGGTCGCGGCATGCTCTTCCTCGACCTGATCCAGGAGGGCAACCTGGGTCTCATCCGGGCGGTCGAGAAGTTCGACTACACCAAGGGCTACAAGTTCTCGACCTACGCGACGTGGTGGATCCGCCAGGCGATCACCCGGGCGATGGCCGACCAGGCCCGCACCATCCGCATCCCGGTGCACATGGTCGAGGTCATCAACAAGCTCGCCCGCGTCCAGCGGCAGATGCTTCAGGACCTGGGCCGCGAGCCCACGCCCGAGGAGCTCGCCAAGGAGCTCGACATGACCCCCGAGAAGGTCATCGAGGTCCAGAAGTACGGCCGCGAGCCCATCTCCCTGCACACCCCCCTCGGCGAGGACGGCGACAGTGAGTTCGGTGACCTCATCGAGGACTCCGAGGCCATCGTGCCCGCCGACGCGGTGTCGTTCACGCTCCTGCAGGAGCAGCTGCACGCCGTGCTCGACACGCTCTCCGAGCGCGAGGCGGGAGTGGTGAGCATGCGCTTCGGCCTCACCGACGGCCAGCCCAAGACGCTCGACGAGATCGGCAAGGTCTACGGCGTGACGCGTGAGCGCATCCGCCAGATCGAGTCCAAGACGATGTCCAAGCTCCGTCACCCGAGCCGTTCGCAGGTCCTGCGCGACTACCTCGACTGACCGGTCACGCGGCGTAGGCGTTCTCCAGGGGGAGCCGACATGAAGCACACGATGGCGCTCGCGGGCGTGGCGCTCGCCGCGGCCGTGGCGCTGGTCCCGACCGCGGCGAGAGCGACGACCCAGACGCTCCCGGACGCGGCCGAGACGCCCCAGTCGCGCACGGACGTCGTCTCCACGACGGTGCGCCACTCCCGGACCGACATGGTGGTCCGGGTCCGCTTCGACGACCTGCGGCGGCGCAACGACGCCGGCCTGAGCACCTACGTCGACGTGGACCGGGGCCGACGCGGCCCGGAGTACGTCCTCAACACCGGTCTCAACGACGGCACCGACTACCAGCTCTCGCGGGTGCGCCGCTGGCAGGCGGTGGGTGCGCCGCTGCAGTGCGACCACTCGGTGCGACTGCGCTGGACCCAGGACGTCGCGGTCGTGCGCATCGCCCGCGGCTGCCTGGCGGACCCCTCCTCGCTGCGGGTCAGCGTGCTGATGACCGACCTGTACGACGGCGTCCATGCCGTCGTGGACTGGTCGCCGGCGACGCGTCGCTTCGGCACCTGGCTCGCCCCGAGCTGACCCCGTCTCAGCCGGCCGCCACCAGGGCGACCGCGACGCCGCAGCACGCGAGTCCGAGGCCCTGGGCGACGTGGATGCGCTCGCGCAGCACCGTGGCCGCGAGCAGGACGGTCACGGCGGGGTAGAGCGACGTCACCACCGCCGCGATGGTGAGCAGCCCGGTCTGGGTGGCGAGCAGGAAGCAGACGACCGCCGTGGTGGCCAGCATCCCCGCCAGCAGGCCCCACAGGTCGGACCGGTGCCGGGGGACCCACCCGGCGCGCAGCACGGTGGCCGTGAGGGCGACGGCCGCGAGCGCGACGGCCTGTGCCAGGGCGGTGGGCCACCACCCGGCCTCCTCGGGCACCTGGCCCATCGCGGCGAAGAGCAGGCCGAAACCCGCCCCGGCGAGCATCCCGTCCACCAGCCCGTCGGCGAGTCCACCGTCGGAGTCGGGCTCCCGGCTGACCAGCCAGATGCCCGGCACCGCGGCGACGATGCCGACCCAGACCAGGGTCGACGGGCGTTCGCCGGTGGCCACCGCGACCACCACGGGCACCAGGGCGGCCCCCACCGCGGAGACGGGCGCGACGACGCCCATCCGCCCGGCGGCGAAGCCCCGGTAGAGGAAGGCGCCGCCGGTGCCGCTGCCGACGCCGGCCAGCGCTCCCCAGGCCAGGTCCGCACCGGAGGGATCCCCGGGGACGGCCACGGCCAGCGCGACGGCGCCGAGGAGGGACCCGACCGCCGCCACGAAGGCGACCGACCACGCCGACGTACGACGTGACGCGAGGCCGCCGACGAAGTCGGACAGCCCGTAGGCGAGGGCGGCCCCGAGGGCCAGGAGCACGCCCATCAGGGCGTCACCACGACGCCCACGACCCACGTGAGCGCCGCGAGGACGGCCGCCAGGGCCTCGATGAGGATCGAGATGCCCACCGCCTTGAGGGCGTGCGTCGTCGCCGGCCAGGCGGCGCGGGTGCCGAGGCGGTGCCGCTCCGCGAGGTAGATCCCGAGGACGAAGCCCACGAACAGTCCCACGACCGGCACCACGAAGAAGCCGACGAAGCCGAGCAGGGCGCCCGCCAGCAGCGTCGACCGGGGGACCCCCGCCTCCTGCAGGCGGCGACCGGGGAGGACGTACTTCACCACCGCGCCGGCCGCGAGGAAGGTCGCGGCCACCGCGAACACGATCCAGGCGCGAGACGTGCCGACCTCGCTGGCCCAGAGGAGGATCGCGCCCAGGACCAGGATCGAGCCGGGGAGCACGGGCACGACGATGCCGACGACGCCGACGCCGATGACGAGCGCGATCAGGACTTCGAGGGTGGTCACGCGCGGGAGCCTTCCACACACCTCCACCGCCCGGGTGGCACGGGGCGGTGGGGGGAATGCGGAGCGGCCCCGGACGAGTGTCCGGGGCCGCTGCTGCAGTGGTCTAGGGGGCGGGGGGTGGGGGTGCGCGCTCAGTCCTGGGTGGTGGTGGGAGTCGCCGAGAGCTTGTGGGTCTCGTCCTGGACGGTCGAGGCCACCTCTCGCAGCTTGTCGCCGTGCTCCCGGGCGTGGTGGGCACAGAACAACAGCTCGCCACCGCTCTGGAGCTCCACCCGGAGGTAGGCCTGGGCACCGCAGCGGTCGCAGCGGTCGCCTGCCGTCAGGGCGGCGGGCTGGGGGGCAATGGCAGTAGTCACATCGGCCTCATTTCTTCTCCATCGGTGTCTGGCCCAACGTAGTCCCTGGGCAAAAGATTCCCCCGGGGTTGTCCGGTGCTGACCCCTCCATCATCGCACTGATGGGGCTGCCCGTGGTGGTTGTTCGTCACCGTGGGACAACTGGATCGGTGTCCCGACGGATTCTCCGCGCGTCCTGCCTGTGTGAGGTACGACGCTAGCCGTGCCCCGGACGGTTGTCCGGCAGCGTGCCCTGCGCGGTCCTACGGCGTGTCGCGGGTAGGTTCTTCCCTTGTGGCAGCACCGGCGGACAACACCTACAACGCAGCGCACCTCCTCGTCCTCGAGGGCCTGGAGGCGGTGCGCAAGCGCCCCGGCATGTACATCGGGTCGACCGACACACGCGGCCTCATGCACTGCCTGTGGGAGATCATCGACAACGGCGTGGACGAGGCCCTGGCCGGCGTCGCGCACCGGGTCGAGGTGACGCTGCACCCCGACGGGTCGGTGGAGGTCCACGACGACGGTCGCGGCATCCCCACCGACAAGGAGCCCAAGACCGGGCTCCCCGGCGTCGAGGTGGTCGCCACCAAGCTGCACGCGGGCGGCAAGTTCGGTGGCGGCTCGTACGTCGCCACCGGCGGTCTGCACGGCGTGGGCCTCTCGGTCGTCAACGCGCTGTCGTCGCGGATGGACATCGACGTGGACCGCTCGCCCTCCCAGCAGGGCATCTCGTTCCAGCGCGGTGTGCCGGGCACCTTCGACGGCGACGGCCCGCAGGCGTCCTTCACGCCCGGGTCCGGCATGTCCCGCAAGGGCAAGCGGGTCGCGAAGGGCAGGACCGGCACCCGGATCCACTTCTGGCCGGACCGGCAGATCTTCACCAAGGACGCGACCGTCGAGTTCGAGGGGCTGCTCGGGCGGGCCCGACAGACGTCGTACATCGTCCCGGGTCTCGAGCTGGTGATCCGCGACCTGCGCGGCCCCGAGCTGGTCGAGGAGAAGTTCCTGCACGAGGGCGGCATCTCGGAGTTCGCCGACTACCTCTCGGCGGGGGAGCCGGTCACCGAGATCCTGCGCCTGCAGGGCAGCGACACCTTCACCGAGACCGTGCCGCTGCTCGACGACCAGGGACACATGACCCCGCAGGAGGTCGAGCGCGAGCTGACGGTGGACGTGGCGCTGCGCTGGTCGCAGACCTACGACACCCAGGTCCGCTCCTACGTCAACGTGATCGCCACGCCCAAGGGCGGCACCCACCTCAGCGGCTTCGAGCAGGCGGTGACCGCGACCTTCAACGACGTGATGCGGTCCGCCAAGGTGCTCAAGGTCAACGACGACAACGTCATCAAGGACGACGTCCTCGAGGGCATGACGGCGGTGGTGACCGTGCGGCTCGCCGAGCCGCAGTTCGAGGGGCAGACCAAGGAGATCCTCGGCACCCCGGCCGCGCGCACTGTCGTACGCAAGGTGGTGGCCGCGGAGCTCAAGGCGTTCCTCACCTCCACCAAGCGGGCCGAGAAGGCGCAGGCCAAGCTGGTCATGGAGAAGGTCGTCGGGGCGTCCAAGACCCGGATCGCGGCCAAGCAGCACAAGGAGACCCAGCGCCGCAAGAACGCCCTGGAGTCCTCGGCGCTGCCGGCCAAGCTCGCCGACTGCCGTGCCGCCGACAACGAGCGCACCGAGCTGTTCATCGTCGAGGGTGACTCGGCGCTGGGCACGGCCAAGCTCGCCCGCAACTCCGAGTACCAGGCACTGCTGCCCATCCGCGGCAAGATCCTCAACGTCCAGAAGGCCTCGGTCGGGGACATGCTCAAGAACGCCGAGTGTGCCTCGATCATCCAGGTGGTCGGCGCCGGCTCGGGTCGCACGTTCGACCTCGAGGCGACGCGCTACGGGCGGATCATCTTCATGGCCGACGCCGACTCCGACGGTGCGCACATCCGCTGCCTGCTGGCGACCCTGTTCTTCAAGTACATGCCCGAGCTGGTCACCGCCGGTCGGGTCTTCACCGCCGTCCCGCCCCTGCACCGGATCGAGATCTCCAACCCCAAGAAGGGCATGCAGAAGTACGTCTACACCTACTCCGACGACGAGCTGCAGCGAAAGCTGGCCGAGCTGAAGAAGAAGAACGTCCGCTGGAAGGACCCGGTGCAGCGCTACAAGGGTCTGGGTGAGATGGACGCCGACCAGCTGGCCGAGACGACCATGGACCCGCGCCACCGCACCCTGCGTCGCCTGACCGTCGACGACGCGGAGGTCTCCTCGCACGTCTTCGAGCTGCTCATGGGCTCCGACGTCGCGCCGCGCAAGGAGTTCATCGTCCAGGGCGCGTACGACGTGGACATGGAGACGCTCGACGCGTGAGTCGTCGCCGGCCCGCTGGCCACCACGGTGGCGGACGTCCCGGACGCCCGCCATGCCGGCGATGCCGAGGGTGAGCCCGAGCGGCGCTGCCAGGGCGGCGCGACCCCGTGGCCGAGGACCCAGCCCTCGTCGGAGGCGAGGGTGCGGCGGGTCCGGATGCCCAGGGGCGGTTGCGGACCAGCCGTCCGGCGGCTGCCTCCCGGGTCATCCACCACGCGAGCGCGGCCGCGGCAGCGCCGACGACGGCCAGCGCGGTTGCGGTGAGCTCCAGGTCGCCCGTCAGAACTTCTGGTCGAGCAGCCCGGTGTCGACGTGGTAGAGGAACCCGCCGACCTTGACGGTCTCGGGGACGAGCGGGTGCGAGCGCACCTTCTGGACGTCCTCCTCGAGCGCGGCCACCTGGTCGGGGACGACGTGGAACTTCTGCCAGGAGGCGTCGACACCGGCGGAGGCGCCGATCCGCTCACGCAGCTCGACCTCGGTGTGCGACGCCATGGCGCAGCGGGTGTGCGGGACGATGAGGACCCGCTCGACGCCGAGCAGGTGCACGCCCAGCACCAGCGCCTCGAGGGCGGCGCCGGTGACGCGGCCCCCCGGGTTGCGGAAGATCTTGGCGTCGCCGTGCTGGAGCCCCAGCATCCGCAACGGGTCGATCCTGCTGTCCATGCACGTCACGATGGCCACGCCGGCGTGTGCGACGCCGTCGAAGCCGCCGAGCTCGAAGGTCTCCGCGAAGGCCTGGTTGGCCGCGATCAGGTCGGTGAAGTCGTCCACGACGGCCGAGGATAGCGGAGCCGTGTCCTAGCCGGGAGCGACGACCGGTGTGCGGGACTCCTGCGGCAGCAGCACCGAGGCCCGCACCGAGGGGGAGATCCGGTAGGGCCGGGCCTGCAGGATCGGGCCGAGGGTACGGCGCAGCCGCGACATCTCGGCGCGGACCGTGACCACCCGGCTCGGATCGGCGAACAGCACGTCGGCGAGCTGCGCGGCGGTGAGGCCCTCGGGGGCGCGGAGCAGCGCCAGCAGGATCTCGGCGTGCCGGGGGCTGGGGTGGTGCCGCCAGTCGTGGCTCGGGGTGCGGACCCGCAGCTCCGGGCGCACCCGGAGGTCGAGCACCAGCTCGGTCGCCGTCGGGCGCTCCTCGCCCACCCGGACCAGCCACCCGCCGGGCAGCGGCTCGACGGTCACGGCGCCGAGCGCCGGGAGCCAGGTCGACTCCATCGACAGGTCGGCCGGGAGCACCAACCGCTCGTGGGCGGTGAAGCCGGTGATCGCGGCGACGTGCCCGCTCGGGTCGACCGCGAGGCTGCGCCCACCGACCCGGGCGAGGACCGGCGCCGCGTACGCGCGCAGCCGCTCCAGGGCCGCAGCGTGCTCGCTGCGCACCTCGGCCCCGGCCAGCCGGGCGGTCACGCCGACGAGGGCCAGCACCGAGCGCTGGACGGCGTACGCCGGGCCGCTGATGTCGACGGCACCGAGCGTCGCCCCGGTCCAGGGGTCGAGCACGGGGGAGGCGGCACAGCTCCAGCGGGTGTGCGACTCGACGTAGTGCTCGGGACCGTGGATGTGGACGGGCTCGCCGAGGACCAGGCAGGTGCCGATGGCGTTGGTGCCGACGTTGGTCTCCGTCCAGGCGGAGCCGGGCACGAAGCCGAGGCGGTCGGCCAGACGGCGTACGCCGGAGTGGCCCCGCCGCCACAGCACCCGGCCGTCGACGTCGGTGACGACCACCAGCAGGCCGTCGTCGACCACGGGGGACAGGGAGGTGGTGATGCTCGGCAGCTGGGGGGCCAGGGCGCTGCCGGCCCGGCGGGACTCGACCTCGCCCTCCGACAGCGGCGCGACGGCCGGCTCGGCACCGGGGGCCAGGCCGCCGGCCCGGACGCGTCGCCAGGAGGCGCTGATCTCGGGGCGGGCCACCTCTGCGGGGGCGCGGTCCGACAGCACCCGCTCGCGGGTGAGCCGTGCGGTGCGCTCGACGTCGCGACCCCCCTGGCCCATCCCGCCGCCTCCTGACCGGTTGCAACCCCGTGCAACCCTGCCCTGGATCCTACGACCCGGTGTGTCGTGGGTCACGTCGGAAGGAGACGCCGTGACCCAGACCCTGGATGCCACCGAGACCACCGAGACGCCCGGCCCGAGCGACCTGGCGACCGCCTGGCTGGACAGCTTCGAGTCGGCCCTGGCCGCTCGTGACGTGCCGGCCGCCGCGGCGATGTTCGCCACCGAGTCCTACTGGCGGGACCTGGTGTCCTTCACGTGGAACCTCACCACCGTCGAGGGGCGCGAGGGCGTCGCCGACCTCCTCACGCACACTCTCGACGGGACCGACCCCTCCGGCTTCGCGCTGGACGAGCCGGCCGACGAGGCCGACGGGGTCGTGACGGCATGGTTCCTCTTCGAGACCGCGGTCGGCCGCGGTCGGGGACTGCTGCGGCTGGTCGAGGAGGACGGCGAGCGCAGGGCGTTCACGTTCCTGACCACTCTCTACGAGCTCAAGGGGCACGAGGAGCCGCGCAACGAGCACCGGCCCCGGGGCGCCGAGCACGGCGCCGACAAGCAGCGCCAGACGTGGCTGGAGCGCCGCCAGGAGGAGGCGGAGAGCCTCGGCAGCACCACGCAGCCCTACGTGCTGGTGATCGGCGGGGGGCAGGGCGGGATCGCCCTCGGCGCGCGGCTGCGCCAGCTCGGCGTACCGAGCCTGGTGATCGACAAGCACCCGCGGCCCGGCGACCAGTGGCGCAACCGCTACAAGTCCCTGTGCCTGCACGACCCGATCTGGTACGACCACCTGCCGTACCTGAAGTTCCCCGACAACTGGCCGGTCTTCGCGCCCAAGGACAAGATCGGCGACTGGCTCGAGTCGTACACGCGGATCATGGAGGTGCCGTACTGGTCGAGCACGACGGCGACCAGCGCGTCGTACTCGCAGGAGACGGGGGAGTGGACCGTCGAGGTCGAGCGGGAGGGCCGGCCGCTGACCCTGCGCCCGACGCATCTCGTCTTCGCCACCGGGATGAGCGGGAAGCCGAACCTCCCGGACGTGCCCGGCGCGGACGTCTTCACCGGCGACGTGCACCACTCCTCGGCGCACCCCGGGCCGGACGCCTACCGCGGCAAGAAGGCCGTCGTGATCGGCAGCAACAACTCCGCCTTCGACATCTGCGGTGCGCTGTGGGAGAACGACGTCGACGTCACGATGGTGCAGCGCAGCTCCACGCACATCGTCAAGAGCGACAGCCTGATGGAGATCGGGCTGGGCGACCTCTACTCCGAGCGAGCCGTCGCCGCCGGGGTGACGACCGAGAAGGCCGACCTGATCTTCGCCTCCCTGCCGTACCGGATCATGCACCGCTTCCAGATCCCCGCCTACGAGGCGATGGCCGAGAAGGACAAGGACTTCTACGAGCGGCTGGAGGCGGCCGGCTTCGAGCACGACTGGGGCGACGACGGCTCGGGGCTCTTCATGAAGTACCTGCGTCGCGGCTCCGGCTACTACATCGACGTCGGCGCGGCCGAGCTGGTGGCCAATGGGGACGTGGCGCTGGTCAACGGCCAGATCGACCACCTCACCGCGGACGCCGTCGTGCTCGAGGACGGCACCGAGCTGCCCGCCGACGTCGTGGTGATGGCGACCGGCTACGGCTCCATGAACGGCTGGGTGGCCGACCTGATCGACCAGGAGACCGCCGACCGGCTCGGCAAGGTCTGGGGACTCGGGTCCGAGACGACCAAGGACCCCGGACCGTGGGAGGGCGAGCAGCGCAACATGTGGAAGCCGACGCAGATCCAGAACCTGTGGATGCACGGCGGCAACCTCCACCAGTCACGTCACTACTCGCTGTACCTCGCCCTGCAGCTCAAGGCGCGCTTCGAGGGCATCGACACCCCGGTGCACGGCCTCCAGGAGGTGCACCACACCAGCTGACCCCCCTGGCCCGGGTCAGTGCGCCGACAACGCGTCGCGCGCACTGACCCGGTCGGTGCGGGCGCCCGCGAACAGCACGAGCGCCAGGATCCCCGCCACCACGGCACAGCCGGCCGCGCCCCAGAAGACGGCATGCTCCTGGGCGATGCCGGCGAGCTTGAGGAGCCTGCTGAACTCCGGGCACCGGCTCGAGCCGCCGCAGACCTCGCGCACGGGCGGCACGTCGGCCTGCTCTGCGTAGTAGCGCCGCAGGCCGATGACGGTGAGGGCCGAGATCCCCACCAGCATGCCGACCATCCGCGAGACGACGACGAAGGCGCTGGCCACGCCGTGCACCTCGTCGTCGGTGTGGGCGAGCAGGGCGGCGTTGACCGGGGCCAGCGCCAGCCCGAAGCCGAGCCCGCCGACCACCAGCGCCACGTTCGCCGACCAGTGCGACAGCGAGGTGAGGTCCCACCGGGTCATCAGCACGAACCCGGCCGCGGCCAGGGCCATCCCGGCCGCCGTCACCACACCGGGAGACAGGCTGCGGATGAGGTAGCCGCCGAGGACCGCGCCCACGGGCAGCGCGACCAGGAAGCGCACCAGCACCAGCGCCGCCAGGAGCTGGGAGTCGGGGTAGACCGTCGTCCTCGCGAACAGCGGGATGTCGATGAGCGCGGCGATGAGGGCGGCGCCGATGAAGAAGCTGACCAGCAGGGCACCCCACGCGGGGGTGCGTCGCAGGGCGCCACGGGGGACCAGGGGCGCCTCCGCGCGGCGCAGGTGGACGACGAGGAGGACCGCCGCGACCGCCGAGCCCAGCAGGAACCACAGCCCCTGGTCGGAGAAGACCTGCACCTTGGGGTCGGCGGTGGCGAAGGCCAGGATCACCCCAGCCAGCGCGAGCGCCAGGAGCAGGGCGCCGACGAGGTCGGCCTCGCGCAGGGCCGCGACCCAGCGGCGTACGTCGACGAGCGGAGCCCGCGCGAGCGTGCACCAGGCGACGAACGCCACCGCCGCGACCATCGCGACCACACCGAGCGGGGTGAGCCAGCGGCCGTCCCCGGTGAAGGGGATGAACGCCTGACCCCACGTGAGGTCGCGCAGCAGCGGGGGCGGGCGCAGCATGACGAGCGCTCCGCCCAGGAGGGCGAGACCGAGGAGGCCGACACCCACCAGGTCCACCCGGCGTCGCCTCTCCCGGCCGACGGGGGCGACCCGGCGGATGGCCGTGGCCAGCACCAGCCCGACGGCGAGGTTGATCGCGAAGATCACCCGCCAGTCCGCGAACGCGAGCACCACGGCACCGAAGAGCGGCCCGAGGACGGAGCCGACCTCCTGCACCGCCGAGACGACACCGAGGGGTACGCCGCGCCGCTGCGGCGGGTAGAGGTCGGCGACCAGGGCCAGGGTGGCGGGCACCAGCCCGCCGCCGCCGACCCCCTGGAGGAACCGTCCGGTCACCATCGAGGGCATGTCGTAGGCCAGGGCGGTCACCAGGGATCCGAGGGCGAAGAGCACCAGCGAGAACACCAGCACCGGGACCCGGCCCTGCAGGTCGGCCATCCGGCCGATGAGCGGGAGCATCGCGACGTACCCCAGCAGGAAGCCGGAGATGATCGGCGCCGCCCGCTGGAGCTGGTCGATGGGCACCCCGGCGGACGTCATCATGTCCGGCAGCGCGAGCACGACCACATAGGTGTCGGCGGCCGCGAACGCCACCGCCACGGCCGCCAGGCTGAGCAGGAGCCGTGCCGAGCCGGTCCCGGACGCGTCCGGTCCGGCTGCCCGGCTCATGGGGCGACGATGTCGCGGGTCGTGCCGTAGTCGGCGAGGTCGACGGTGTAGGTCATCTCGGCGCTGTCCGGGTAGAAGACGCCGCTCAGCACGGCCTGGCGCAGCTCGCCGTCGTCGCTGACGAGGTACTCGGCGTCGAAGCTGTCGCCCGACGAGCTCGGGATGACCTTCTTCATCGCCGCGCCCGGCACGGTCCCGGTGTAGGTGGTGAGGACCTCGGTGTTGTCCGCGCCGCCGCGCACGCTGTCGCCCTGCTCGACGCCCTCGGTCACCGCGAGCAGGGAGCCGAAGCCCGCGTCCTCGCTGATCAGGGCGGCCGGGTCGGGGGCGCCGTAGTCGCCGGGGTCGATGTCCTGGTAGCCGTTGGTGAAGGGCAGCTGGGCATAGACCACCGTGTCGACCGCCACCACCGGCACGTCGACGCTCTGCCCGGCGTAGACGACCGTGATGGTGCCCTCGAAGGCCGGCTTGCTGGTGGCGATCCCGTCAGCCCGGGTGATGCCGGAGACGCCCTTCGGGAGGTCGTCGGTCGACAGGGTGAGATCGACGCCGGTGGTGCCGGCCAGGGTGTCGGCGGCCCCGGCGAGGACCTCCTGCGGCGTCTGCTGCTCGGCGGCCTGGCTCTGGTCGCCGCCGGAGCAGCCCGCCAGGAGGACGACGCCGACCAGGGCGCCGGACAGGGCGCCGGTGAGCGGGCGCAGCCGGGTACGACGTCGGCGGGTTGCCGAGGAGGCGGTCATGGTGTTCAGCCTTCCACACCCCCGGTGGGCGCCCCGGCCTGCGTCGGCCGGGTCCGGTCCGGACACCGCGGCCGCGACCGGACCGGCCACGGCGGCGATCGGCTGCGCGGCCGGGAGGCCGGACCCGTCGCGCCGGCCCGTCGCCTCGGGGAGGTCGACCGGCGCCCCGCTGGCGGCGGCGGCGCGGGCGGGGGCGGCGCCGGCCCAGGCGGTGAGCAGGGTGTCCTCACCCTTGAGGAAGCGGTGGCAGCGGACACCGCCGGTGGCGCGACCCTTGGCGGGGTACTCCGAGAACGGGGTCACCTTGACTGCGCCGGCCTCGGTGCCGGGCAGGGCGATCGAGGCGCCGCTCGCGGTCACCACGACGGCTGCGGTGGGGTCGAGGGCCCCGAAGAAGGCGACCCGCTGGCCGGGGGTGAGCCGGACACCGGCGATGCCGCCGCCGGAGCGTCCCTGCGGTCGCACGCCGTCGGCCGCGAAGTGCAGCAGCTGCGCGTCGGTGGTGATGAAGCAGAGCGCCTCCTCGCCGGTCGCCAGCTCGACGGCGCCCACCACCTCGTCACCCTCCTTGAGCGCGATGACGTCCCACTCGTCGCGGTTGAGCACCTCGGGGTTGACCCGCTTGACGATGCCGTCGCGGGTGCCGATGGCCAGGCCCGGCCCCTCGGTGGCCAGCGAGGTGAGGGAGAGCGCCCGCTCCCCGGCCTCCAGCGGCAGGACCTCGGTGAGCGGCAGCCCGCCCTGGAGGTTGGGGTCGTTGGCGGAGTCGGGGAGCTCGGGCATGTCGATGACGCCCAGCTTGAGCAGCCGCCCGCGCGACGTCAGGACGCCCACCTCGCCGCGTGCCGTCGTACGGACGGCGGACACGACGACGTCGTGGTTGGCGCGGCCCTCGCCCCGGCCCGGGACGCTGGCGCTGCTCGTCCTCGCCAGCAGCCCGCTGGAGGAGAGGTAGGCGAAGCACGGGTCGTCGGCGACCTCGAGGGAGGCGACCGTGGCGGTGGTCGCCGGGGATCCGGCCGAGGCGAGCAGGACGGTACGACGCGGGGTGCCGTAGGTCGTGGCGACCTCGGCCAGCTCGTCGGAGACGACCTTGCGGAGCATCTTCTCGTCGCCCAGGATCGCGTCGAGCTGCTCGATGGTGCGCAGCAGCTCGTTGCGCTCCTTGTCGAGCTCGAGCTTGCTGAACTTCGTGAGCCGGCGCAGCGGCATGTCGAGGATGTAGTCGGCCTGGACCTCGGACAGCTCGAAGATGTCCCTGAGGCGCTCCTTGGCCGCCGCGGCGTTGTCGGAGGACCGGATCACCTGGATGACCTCGTCGATGTCGAGGATCGCCAGCAGCAGTCCGTCGACGAGGTGCAGGCGGTCGGCGGCCTTCTGGCGGCGGAAGACCGAGCGGCGGCGTACGACGTCGAAGCGGTGCCCGAGGAAGACCTCCAGCAGCTCCTTGAGCCCCAGCGTGCGGGGCTGGCCGTCGACGAGGGCGACGGTGTTGATGCCGAAGGAGTCCTCCATCGGCGTGAGCTTGTAGAGCTGCTCGAGCAGGGCCTCGGGGACGAAGCCGTTCTTGACCTCGATGACCAGGCGCAGGCCGTGGCTGCGGTCGGTGAGGTCCTTGATGTCGGAGATGCCCTGGAGCTTCTTGGACAGCACGAGCGCCTTGATCCGCTCGATGACCCGCTCGGTGCCCACGCCGTACGGCAGCTCGGTGACGACGATGCCCTTCTTGCGGGCGGTCACGGACTCGACGCGGGCGGTGGCGCGCATCTTGAAGACGCCACGACCCGTCTCGTAGGCGTCACGGATGCCGTCGAGTCCGACGATCTTGCCGCCGGTGGGCAGGTCGGGACCGGGGATGAAGCGCATCAGGTCGTCCAGCGACGCCTTCGGCGAGGTGATGAGGTGGCGCAGCGCCTGCACCACCTCGACGAGGTTGTGGGGCGCGATGTTGGTGGCCATCCCGACCGCGATGCCCGTGGTGCCGTTGACGATGAGGTTGGGGATCGCCGAGGGCAGGACGACCGGCTCGGTCTCGCGGGAGTCGTAGTTGGGCTTGAAGTCGACGGTGTCCTCGTCGATCGAGGCGGTCATCGCGGCGGCGGCGGGGGCCATCCGGCACTCGGTGTAGCGCATCGCCGCGGGGGAGTCGTCGGGCGAGCCGAAGTTGCCGTGCCCGTCGATCATCGGCAGCCGCATCGACCACGGCTGGGCCATCCGGACCAGCGCGTCGTAGATCGCGCCGTCACCGTGCGGGTGCAGCTTGCCCATCACCTCGCCGACGACCCGCGCGCTCTTGACGTGGCCGCGGTCGGGACGCACGCCCATCTCGTCCATCGTGTAGAGGATGCGCCGCTGGACGGGCTTGAGCCCGTCGCGAGCGTCCGGGAGCGCACGCGAGTAGATGACCGAGTAGGCGTACTCCAGGAAGGAGGACTGCATCTCGTCACCGATGTTGGTGTCGAGGATGTGCTCCTCGAAGTCGTCGGGAGGGGGTGGTGTCGTCGTACGCCGTGCCATGGCGCCATTGTCCCCGCACGCCTTCTCCGCGCGACGCTGGGCGCGCCGGGGGCGGGCCGGCGGGTGAGGGCGACGACCAGGTCGCCCCGACCGGCTAGATTTCGGGTGTGACCGAGACGCAGGCCCCGCAGGCCACCCCTCCGCCACGTCACTGGGAGGCCGACGTCCTGCTGCGCGACGGCCGGACGGCCCACATCCGCCCGATCCAGCCGGGGGACGCCGAGCTGCTCGTGGAGTTCTACGCGCGCGTCTCCGACGAGTCGAAGTACTACCGGTTCTTCTCCCCGATGCCCCAGCTCTCCGAGCGGGACGTCAAGCGCTTCACCCAGGTCGACTACGTCACCCGGGTCGCCTTCATCCTCACCGTCGCCGGGAAGATGATCGCGGTCGGCCGCTACGACACGATCGAGACCGGCAGGGCCGAGGTCGCGTTCCTCGTCGAGGACCAGCACCAGGGCCGTGGGATCGGCCAGCTGCTGCTCGAGCACCTCGCCCAGGCCGGCCGGGAGCGGGGGATCGAGCGCTTCGTCGCCGAGGTGCTGCCCGACAACCAGGCGATGATCCACACGTTCAAGGACGCCGGCTACCAGGTCAAGAGCGCCTACGACGAGGGCGTGATGGAGCTCGAGTTCCGCATCGACCCCACCGACACCGCCCTCGGAGTCATGGAGCAGCGCGAGCACCGTGCCGAGTCGGCCTCCATCGAGAGCTTCTTCCGGCCGAAGTCGGTCGCGGTCATCGGCGCCAGCCGACGCCAGGACACCATCGGCCGGGCGCTGGTGCGCAACCTGGTGCTCGGCGACTTCACCGGGCGCGTCCACGTCGTCAACCCGAGCGCCGACGCGGTCTCCGGCATGCCGGCGTACAAGACGGTCGGCGACATCCCCGACCAGGTCGACGTGGCGATCGTGGCCGTGCCGGCCGACGCCGTGCAGGACGTCGTCCTCGACTGCGCCGCCAAGGGCGTGCACGGACTGGTCGTCATCTCGTCGGGGTTCGCCGAGACCGGCGAGGAGGGACGCCACCGCCAGCGCCGCCTCGTCGGGCTGTCCCGCTCCTACGGCCTGCGGCTGATCGGCCCCAACGCGCTGGGCATCATCAACACCGACCCGGACGTCTCGCTCAACGCCTCGCTGTCGACGTTGATGCCGCCCCGCGGCCGCGCCGGCTTCTTCTGCCAGTCCGGGGCGCTCGGCTCGGCGATCCTGGAGAAGGTCAACAACCGGGGCCTGGGCCTGTCGACCTTCGTCAGCGCCGGCAACCGCGCCGACGTCTCGGGCAACGACCTCCTGCAGTACTGGGAGGAGGACGACGCCACCGAGGTCGTGCTCCTCTACCTGGAGTCGATCGGCAACCCGCGCAAGTTCTCCCGCATCGCGCGCCGGGTCAGCCGCCGCAAGCCGATCATCGCCGTGCGCTCGGGGCGCAGCACCCAGGGCGTGCCGATGGGCCACGCGGTGCGCAAGATCGCGGCGCCGTCGCAGGCCGTGGACGCGATGTTCCGCCAGGCCGGCGTCATCCAGGTCGACACGCTGGAGGAGATGTTCGACGTCGCCCAGCTGCTCGCCCACCAGCCCCTGCCCCGCGGGCGGCGGGTGGCGGTGGTCGGCAACTCCGACGCCCTCGGCCTGCTCGCCGCCGACGCGGCCACCAGCGTCGGCCTCGTGGTCAACAAGCAGGTCGCCCTCGGCGCCGAGGCCGGGGCCGAGGACTTCGAGGACGCCCTCGACGCGGCCATCGACGACCCCGAGGTCGACGCGGTCGCGGCGATCTACATCCCACCGCTCAACATCTCCGGCGAGGACGTCGCCAACGTCCTGGCCGCCGTCGGCGAGCAGTCGGACAAGCCCATCGTGTCCACGTTCCTGGGCGCCGAGGGGGTCCCGGAGCTGCTGCGGGTCCCCGACGTCGCCGGCTCGAGCGCCGGTCGCGGCTCCGTCCCGTCGTACCCCGCGGTCGAGGCCGCGGTGCGTGCCCTGGCCCGGGTCGTGGAGTACGCCGTGTGGCTGCGCACCCCGGACCGCGCCCACTCCGACGAGGCTCTCGTCGACCGCGCGGGGGCGCGCCGGTTCGCCAACGAGCTGCTCATGCACCACCCCGACGGCAAGGACCTGTCCTTCACCGAGCTGCGCGACCTCCTGTCCTGCTACGGCATCGACCTGTGGGACACCCGCCCGGTGGCCACCCTCGACGAGGCGCTCGCCGCGGGGGAGGAGCTCGGCTTCGACGTGGTCCTCAAGGCGACCGCCGACCACCTGCGCCACCGGCCGGACCTGGCTCACGTGTGGCGCAACATCGACACCGCCGCGGAGATGCGCGACGCCTGGATCACCCTGAGCCGGGTCATCGACTCCCCGGAGCGGGCCGGCTTCGTCGTGCAGAAGAACGCCCCGCCCGGCGTCCCCGTGGGCATCTCCTCGATGGAGGACCCGCTCTTCGGCCCGGTGCTGTCGTTCGGCATCGGCGGACCCCTCACCGAGCTGCTCGGGGACCGCTCGTTCCGGATCCCGCCGCTCGCCGAGCACGACGCCCAGGACATGGTCCGCGAGATCAAGGCCTCGCCGATCCTCTTCGGCTACCGCGGCTCGGAGATCGTGGACGTCGTGGAGATCGAGCGGCTCGTACGCCGCGTGGCCCAGATCCAGAACGACCTGCCCGAGGTCCGCTCGCTCGAGCTGCCGCTGGTCCTGGCCGGTGCCTCCGGTGCCTCCGTGCTGGGCGGCTCGGCCCGGATCGAGCCGGTGCTCGACCCGCGCTCGGACTGGTTCGTGCGCCGGCTGTCGACCCCGCCGGGCGACACCATGCCGGACTGACCTGCCCGACTGACCTGCCCGACCCGGTGACGCGCGTGACAGGATGCCTCGCATGCGTACCACCAGGCGAGACGCGGGAGCGCTCCGCGTCGCCATCGACCACACCGGCTACTACCCCGAGGTCGTGACCGACGGGGTCTTCGCGGCCGTGGCCGGCGAGGACGTGCTGTCGTTCTACGTGCACCACGAGCCGACCTTCGACCGCGACGAGGTGCGCCGCCACCTCACCGTGGTCGTGCTGACGCCCTCGCGGCTGATCCTGGCCCACACCGACGAGCACCCCGGCGACGACCTGCTGCCCGACCCCTACACCTCGACCTCGACCGAGGCCATCGCGCTGGCGTCGGTCCGGTCCGTGGTCGTCACCCGGATGATCAGCAACCCCACCTCGGGGCCCACGCCGCCCGCGGAGGCCGTGCTGACGATCGGGTGGGGCGGTGTCGGACGGGTCGACCTCGAGCCCGCCTCCTGCTCCGACCCCGAGTGCGACGCGGACCACGGCTACACGGGCGTCATCGCCGGTGACGACTTCTCGCTGCGGGTCTCCGCGGTCGCCGAGGGCGCCGACGCCGTCACCGGCCTGCTCGAGTTCGCCGAGGCGCTCTCCGCGCGCACCCGCGGCGCGTGACGTCCGTCGAGAGGGCCCGCGAGGCGTTCACCGAGCCGGCGTACGGCGACCGCTCGCTCGGCGACGTCGTCCCCGCGGTGGCCCGGTCGCTGGGGATCGGCGCGGACGCCGTCGGCCCGCCGCCCACGGGGCTGCTGCTGCCCGACGCCGGCTCGTGGGTGGTCTTCCTCGTGGACGGGATGGGGGCCGAGCTGCTGCGCCGCTACGGGCACGCCGCGCCGTACCTCTCCTCGCTGGTCGGCGGCCATGCGGCCGGCACCGCCGGCGTCCCCTCGACGACCGCCACCAGCCTCACCTCGCTGGGCACCGGCCTCACCCCGGGCACGCACGGGCTGGTGGGCTTCACGGCCCGCGTGCCCGGCACCGACCGGCTGCTCAACCACCTGTGGTGGGACAAGCGGGTCGACCCGCTCGAGTGGCAGCCGCACCCGACGGCCTTCGCGCGTCTGGCCGCGGCCGGTGTGCGGGTGACCGTCGTCAACAAGCGCGAGTTCGAGGGCTCCGGGCTCACCGTCGCCGCCCATCGAGGCGCGCGGTACGTCGGCGCGGACCGGGTCGGCGAGCGGATCGCCGGGGTCGTGGCCGCGGCCTCCACCTCGCCGTCCCTGACCTACGTCTACGACTCCGACCTCGACTGGACGGGCCACAAGTTCGGCGTCGCGTCGACCCAGTGGCTCCAGCAGCTCGCCATGGTCGACGCGGAGGCGCAGCAGCTCCGGGAGGCGCTGCCCGCCTCCACGCGGCTGCTCGTCATCGCCGACCACGGGATGATCGACAGCCCGGTCGAGGCGCGCGTCGACGTCGACGAGCGCACCGAGCTCCGCGACGGGGTGGCGCTGATCGGCGGCGAGGCCCGCTTCCGGCACCTCTACTGCTCGCAGCGCGCGGTGCCGTCCGTCGTCGCCACCTGGCGCGAGGTGCTGGGGGACCGGGCCACCGTGCTGACCCGCGACGACGCCGTGGTGCGCGGCTGGTTCGGTTCGTCGTCGCCCCACGTGATGTCGCGGATCGGCGACGTGGTGGTCGCGTGCCGGGGCGACGCGGCGATCGTGTCCAGCGCCGACTTCGGCTACGAGATGTCGCTGGTGGGGCTGCACGGCTCGCTCACGGCGGCCGAGATGCTCATCCCCGTCCTGGTCGGCTGAGCCCACCGGCGTCCGGTGCGGGCCGCCTCAACCGAAGGGCAGCGGCTCCGGGGCCAGGCTGACCGCCTTGGCGCGGGCCGCGGTGAGCCGACGACGGTGGTGCTGGCGGCACAGCACCTCGTAGGCCACCTCGGCGGGCGGCTCGTCCACCGTCTCCACGTCGCCGACCACGACGACCTCGCCCTCGATGACCATGATGCCGTTCTCGGTCCGGGCGTTGTGGGTCGCGCGCTTGCCGCACCAGCACAGGGCCTCGACCTGGAGGACGTTCATCCGGTCCGCCAGCTCCACCAGCCGGGCGGACCCGGGGAAGAGCGAGGTGCGGAAGTCGGTGAGGATGCCGAAGGCGAACACGTCGATCTGGAGCTCGTCGACCACCTTGGCGAGCTGGTCGATCTGGGCCGTCGTGTAGAACTGCGCCTCGTCACAGATGAGGTAGTCGATGCGCCCGCCCGCGGTGAGGGTGCTGACGACGTACTGCCAGAAGTCGAAGTCGGTGGGCACCTCGAGGGCGTCGTGCGTCAGCCCCAGCCGGCTGGACAGCACCGCCTCGCCCGCGCGGTCGTGGGAGGTGAAGATCCTGCCCACCCGCCCCCGTGCGGCGTGGTTGTGGTTGGTCTGGAGCGCCAGGGTCGACTTGCCGGAGTCCATGGTGCCGGTGAAGAAGTGCAGTTCAGCCACGAGGAGCGATCCTGTCACAGCCGGGTCGGCGCGATGACCTACCCCGCGGACTGGCTGCGCCGGGCGATGTTGAACGCCAGCCACAGCACGAAGACCGCGTCCTCGACGGGGAGGTCCTGCGAGGTGGTCAGCTCGGGACGGTTGGTCCACATCCGGGAGCGTCGTACGGCACCGATCGGCTGCTCGTGGCGGGTGAGGAGCAGCCGGGTGGTCCAGATGCTCGCGGCGCCGAGCGCGTACGACCCGGTCGGCGACTCGATGTCGTAGCGGCTGGTCCAGATGCTGCGACGGTGTGCGCGGATCCGGACCTGGTCCCCCGACTCGGCCACCCGGTCGGAGCCGTCGGCGCGGAAGTGCCACGGTCGGCCGTCGATGGCCACCTGGGCGCGTTCGCGCATCCAGGCCCGCGATGCCGAGGCGACCGGTCGGCCGTCGGCCAGCACCACGTCATCCCTGCCCCACACGTAGTCCATCCCTGGACGCTACGACGGGTGGAGAATGGGGTCATGGTCGACACTCCGCTGATCTCGGCCGACGATCTCCGCAACGGGCTCGCCGGCGTGGCCGTCCTCGACGTCCGGTACCGCCTGGGCGGACCGGCCGGGCTCGACGGGTACGTCGAGGGTCACGTGCCCGGCGCCGCGTACGTCGACCTCGAGACCGAGCTGTGCGACCTGCCGGCGGACCCGGTCGACGCGAGGGGGCGGCACCCGCTGCCGTCCAGCGAGCGCTTCATCGACGCGATGCAGCGTGCCGGGGTCGGCCTCGGGGCGTCGGTGGTCGTGTACGACGACTGGCAGGGCCGCGCGGCCGCCCGCGCCTGGTGGCTGCTGCGCCACCACGGGCACCGCGACGTCCGGGTGCTCGACGGTGGCTGGGCTGCGTGGCTGGCCGCCGGGGGAGAGGTGGAGACCGGGGCCCGCGAGCCGGGTCGCGGGGACTTCCACGGCAGGCCGGGGTGGATGCCGCTGGTGTCCGCCGACGAGCTGCTCGACGTGCCGGTGCTCGTCGACGCCCGGGTCCCGGAGCGCTACCGCGGGGAGGTCGAGCCGGTGGACCCGGTGGCGGGCCGGGTCCCGGGCGCGGTCAGCGTCGACACCGCCCGCAACCTCGACAACCACGGGCACTTCAGGGCGGCCAGCGAGCTGCGCTCGCTCTACGCCGACGTCGGCGCGACGACCGGCACCGAGGTGGCGGCGTACTGCGGGTCGGGGGTGACCGCGACCCACGACATCCTCGCGCTGGAGCTGGCCGGGGTCCCGGCCGCGCTCTACGCGGCGAGCTGGAGCGGCTGGGTCGCTGACCCGGACCGCCCCGTCGAGCGCGGCTGAGCCCTTCGCCCCACCTACGTCGACCGCGTCCCCGTTTTCGGGGAATTCGCCCTGGGGGCCGCACCGAGCCCGTCGTGGGCACCAAGATGTGTCGAGCACACCCTGTCCCGCTCGGTCACCCGATCGCGCGCGGACGACCGGAGGAGGGTGACATGGGGGGTACGGCGTCACTCACCTGGCGGCGCCCGGCGCGCCCCGCCGACCGCCGGCCCCGTCTCCGCGGGCTCGTGCAGCACATCGCCGGGGTGCTCGCCCTCGTCCTGCTCACGGCGGGTGCGACGGTAGCCGTGCCGGTCATCGGACCGGACGCGGTGCAGGCCTCGGCGGCTGATCCGTGCGCTCCCGGTGGCAACAGGGTCGTGTGTGAGAACTCCCAGCCCGGGACCGATCCGGGGGTGTGGGACATCAGGGGTGCCGGGGATGCGTCGATCCAGGGGTTCGCGACCGACATCTCGGTCAATGTGGGTCAGCGGGTGGACTTCAAGATCGACACCGATGCGTCGGCGTACACGATCGACATCTACCGGATGGGCTACTACGGGGGGCTGGGTGCGCGCAAGGTCGCCTCGGTGACTCCGAGTGCGGTGCTGCCCCAGGTCCAGCCGACGTGTGTCACCGATGTGGCGACCGATCTGTACGACTGCGGCAACTGGGGGGTGTCGGCGTCGTGGGACGTGCCGGCCACGGCGGTCTCGGGGGTCTACATCGCGCACCTGAAGCGGTCCACCGGCGGCGGCAGTCACATCACGTTCATCGTGCGTGACGATGCCAGCACCTCCGAGGTGGTCTTCCAGACCGCGGACCCGACGTGGCAGGCCTACAACACCTACGGGGGTGCCGACTTCTACGGCGGCGGCTCGCACGGACGCGCCTACCGGGTCAGCTACAACCGGCCGGTGCTGACCCGGGGGCGGGAGAACGGGCGCGACTTCTTCATGTCGAGCGAGTACGCGATGGTCCGGTTCATGGAGCGCAACGGCTACGACGTGAGCTACATCGCCGGGGTCGACACCGACCGCCGCGGGGGCCTGTTGCGCAACCACAAGGTGTTCTTGTCGGTGGGTCACGACGAGTACTGGAGCAAGGGCCAGCGGGCCAACGTGGAGGCCGCCCGCGCGGCGGGGGTGCACCTGCAGTTCCTCAGCGGCAACGAGGTGTACTGGAAGACCCGCTACCAGCCCTCGATCGACGGCAGCAACACCGCCTACCGGACGTTGACGTCGTACAAGGAGACGTGGGCCAACGCCAAGATCGACCCGGACCCGGAGTGGACGGGCACCTGGCGTGACCCGCGCTACGCGCCCACGAGCAGGGGTGCGGGGGTGCCGGAGAACGCGTTGACCGGTACGCAGTACCAGGTCAACTACAGCGACCTCGCCCTGCGCGTCAGCGCGGCGGAGGGCCGGCTGCGGCTGTGGCGCAACACCTCGTTGGCGACGATGGCCGGCGGGACCGACGGCGACGCTGGCGCCGCACACGGTGGGCTATGAGTCCAACGAGGACGTCGACAACGGTCACCGCCCCGGCGGGCTGATCCGGTTGTCCACGACCACCGGCGCGGTCTCGGAGTACCTCCAGGACTTCGGCAACACGGTGGCTCCGGGCACGACGACGCACCACCTGACGCTGTACCGCGCGCCCAGTGGTGCGCTGGTCTTCAGCGCGGGTTCGGTGCAGTGGGCCTGGGGCCTGGATGCGGTCCACGACTCGGGCTACGCCCCCGAGCCGGCCGACCCGCGGATGCAGCAGGCGCAGGTCAACCTGTTCGCCGACATGGGCGTGCAGCCCGGCTCCCTGGCCGCGGGCCTGGTGGCAGCCGCGAGGTCCGCGGACACGACCGGTCCGGCGGTGGCGATCACCAGCCCGGCGGCGGGGGCGAGCATGCCCAACGGCCAGTCGGTGACCGTGGCGGGCACCGCGAGCGACGCCGGTGGTGGGGTCGTGGCGGGCGTCGAGGTCTCCACCGACGGCGGCGGGTCGTGGCACGCCGCGAACGGCACCACCTCGTGGAGCTACACGTTCCTGCAGCACGGTGTCGGCAGCACCCCGGTGCGGGTGCGGGCCATGGACGACTCGGCCAACATCGGCGCCGTCGCGACCCGGTCGTTCGCGGTGCAGTGCCCGTGCAGCATCTTCGGGGCCGAGGTCCCGCCCGTGGCGTCCGCCGCGGACACCTCGGCGGTCGAGCTCGGGGTGCGGTTCGTGGCGCAGGCCGACGGGTTCGTCACCGGTGTCCGGTTCTACAAGGGCGCCGCCAACACCGGCACCCACACGGGTTCGTTGTGGGCGGCCAACGGCCAGCGCCTGGCCCAGGCGACGTTCGGCACCGAGACCGCCACCGGCTGGCAGTCCGTCGCCTTCGACACCCCGGTCGCGGTCGCGGCGGGCCAGGCCTACATCGCCTCCTACACCGCCCCGCGCGGCGGCTACGCCGTGAAGTCCTGGGCGTTCGCGGGCGGGCCGCAGGAGTCCGGGGCCCTGATGGTCGAGGGCGGCTTCGGTGCGCCCGCGGGGGGCGTGTACTCCCCGCCGGGCACCGTCCCCGAACCTGAGCTACCAGAACGCCAACTACTACGTCGACGTCACCTTCACCACCACCGACAGCTCCCCGCTGACCGCGGTGGGTCAGTCGCCGCTGCCGGGCTCGTCCAGCGTCCCGCTCGACACCAGGGTGAGTGCGCGCTACTCCAAGCCGTTGGCCACCGGCACGGCCGCGCTGGTCCTCACCGACGCCAACGGCACCAGCATCGCGGGCACCACGACCTACGACCCCGCGACGCGGACGGTGACCTTCACCCCCGCAGCCCCGCTCGCCGGGTTCGTGAAGTACACCGCCACCGTGTCCGGCACCGACACCAGCGGCAACCCCGTCACGACCGGCAGCACCTGGTCCTTCACCACCGTCAAGCCGCCCAACCCGGCCCCTGTCCCGCCGCCCACCCCGGGGCCGCCGCCCACCCCGGGCCCGCCGCCCGCCCCGGGCCCGCAACCCACCCCGGGCCCGCCGCCCGCACCTGGCCCCGGTGCGCCGACCATCTCGTTCCCCCGGTCCATCGACGTCAAGGGCCGCCTCAGGGTGGGCTCCGTCCTGAGGCTCACGCACTACCGGGCGCGCGTCTCGGATGGTAAGGCGTCCTACAGGTTCAGGTGGTACGCCGGCGGCAGGAGGATCCACAAGGCCACCAGGAGCAGGCTCAAGGTCACCAGGGCCCTCCGGGGCGCGAAGGTCTTCGTCAGGGTGACCGCCAGGGTCGGGACCACCCGTCGGACGGTCAAGGTCACGGCCGGCCGGATCCGCTGACCGGGTCGCCGACCGCGATGGTCCCGGCCGTCTCCGGGACGAGGCTGATCGCGAAGAGGGTCTTGCGGTCGACGAGCCGGTGCCGCGCAAGGGTGCGGATCGGCTCCTTCCCGGCGGCCAGGGAGCGGAGGTCGATCGTCGTCATCACGCACCGGTCGGTCGGCTTGGCCAGCCGGAACCGCACGTCCCCGACCGTGACGCCGGTCCAGTCGTCCTCGGCGAACGCCTCGTCCCCGTCGATCACCAGGTTGGGACGGAAGCGGTCCATGGGCAGCGGGTCGGTCGGCTCCTCGCCCCGCGACAGCGCGTCCTCGGTGATCCAGTCGTTCAGCCGCCGCAGCGACGCCTCGCTGGCCAGGGTCACCGGATAGCCGTCGGCGTACGCCGTGTGGTCACCGGGGCGGGAGAACTCCGGGTTGAGACGGCGGCGGCTGGGGTCGTCGCACCAGACCAGCCGGACGTCGTCGCGGCCCAGCGCCGTACGCAGCCAGGCGTCGGCCTCACCTCCGGCCGGCACCCCCTGGAGCTCACGGGAGAACAGCCTGACCCGCACGAGGTCCCCGTCCGGGTGGTCCAGCGCCAGGTCGGGGAGACCCGGCGCCCGCAGGCGCAGCTCCCGGTCGAGGCCGGGATCGGTGCGCGGCGTGTCGGCGACGAGCGAGAACAGCCCGTGCTCCTCGCGCGCCGAGACGAGCACCCCCTCGCCGTCCACCACGACCCACGAGCGGTCGTCGACCAGTCCGCGGGGCAGCACCTCGGCCCGGGTGAGCGGCCGGATCGCGGTGCTCTTGACGGGATGGACGGCCAGGGAGGTGATCTGCACAGGCGATGTCTACCAGTGCACGCCCTTGAACATCCTGGCCAGCATGATCTGCTCGGACTCGCGGGCGCCCGCCTCGGGGACCTCGCCCCGGGCGGCCGCCGAGTCGGGAAAGACGTTGTAGGCCATGTTGAGCAGGCGGAAGGTCGCCTTCGGCGCCACCGTGTGTGCCACGGCCCCGACGTTGCCCAGGGCGGTGTTGATCTCGTGCGGTCGCTCCACCATCGCGCGGATGAGGATGTCGGCCGCCTGGGCAGGGCTGATCATGGGGAACTGGTCGTAGAGCTTGGTCGGTGCGGTCATCGGCGTCCGCACGAGCGGCATGTGGATGTTGGTGAACGTGATGCCGTTGCCCACGACCTCGCTGGCCACGACGTTGGACCACGAGTCCAGGGCGGACTTGGAGGCGACGTAGGCCGAGAAGCGTGGCGGGTTGGTCTGCACGCCGATCGAGCTGACGTTGACGACGTGGCCGGACTGCTGGCGCTGCATGGCCGGCATCAGCCCCATCACCAGCCGGACCGCACCGAAGTAGTTGAGCTGCATGGTGCGCTCGAAGTCGTGGAAGCGGTCCTGCGAGAGCCGCAGCGACCGACGGATCGAGCGCCCCGCGTTGTTGATGACGAAGTCGATCGAGGGGAGGTCGGCGCTCAGCTGCTCGCAGAGGCGGTCGATCGCCTCGAGGTCGGAGAGGTCGCAGGAGTAGACGTGCGCCTGCCCGCCGTGCCGCTCGATCATCGCCCGGGTCTCCTCGAGCTTGTCCTTGCCGCGAGCCACCAGCACCGGGACGCCGCCGGCCTGGGCAACCTTGAGCGCGGTGACCTGCCCGATCCCGGACGAGGCGCCGGTGATGACGACGTGCTTGTCCTGCAGCGCGGCGCGGGTGGCGCGGTCGCGACCGGTGGCCCGGTCGAGGTGGTCCTCCCAGTAGGCCCACAGCGGAGCGGCGTACGACTCGAGGTCCGGGACCGCGATGCCGGAGCCGGCCAGTGCCTTCTCGGTACGACGCGAGTCGAGGACCGCGGTGAAGCTCGTGTGACCGAGCACCTCCGCCGGGATGCCCACGCGCCCCAGGGTCTGGTCGAGCACCAGCTGTCCCGGCCCCGACCGCACGAGGGCGCCGACGATGGTGGAGGGCCGCAGCGCCCGCGGGACCAGGCCGAGCGGCCCGGCGGAGGTGACGCGGCGGTCGATGGGGGTCGCGAAGCGGGGGCGCCCGCGGCGGCGCAGAAGAGGTTGAGGACGTCCACGACGGGCTGTGGCTCCGGGTTGACGAGGTGGAACGCCTCGCCGTCGCGGCCGGGGAGGTGCGCCAGGTGGTCCATGGCCGAGGCGACGTAGTCGACCGGGACGACGTTGGTGTCGCCGAGGTCGACGCCCACCAGCGGCAGCCAGGCGGGCAGCGTGTCACGCAGCAGCTTGAGGAGCGGGAAGAAGTAGTAGGGGCCGTCGACCTTGTCCATCGCCCCGGTCTGGGAGTGCCCGATCACGATGGCCGGCCGGTAGACCCGCCACGGCACGGCCTGCTGCTCGCGGACGAGGCGCTCGGACTCGTACTTGGTGCGGTGGTAGGCCGAGGGCAGGTGCTGTCCCTCCTCGAACATCGTCTCGTCGAACACCCCGCGGAAGTCACCGGCGGCGGCGACGCTGGAGACCTGGTGGAAGCAGCCCGCGCCGACCGCCTCGGCGAGGGCCAGCGCCTGCCGGGTGCCGTCGACGTTCATCGCGTCGTTGGCCGCGGCGTCGGCGGTCATGTCGTAGATGGCGGCGAGGTGGAAGACGTGGTCCACCTGACCGGCGTGCTCCTCGATCCATGCGGGGTCGACGCCGAGGGCCGGCTCGGCGAGGTCACCGGTCACGGGGATGACCCGGCTGTCGTCCCACTGCCGCATCAACGCCTCGATGCGGCTCCGTGAGCCCTCCCGGACCAGGACGAAGACGTCGCCCTCGCGGTGGTCGAGGAGCTCCTCGACGAGGTGGCGTCCGATGAACCCTGTGGCGCCGGTCACGAAGTACGACATGCCAGCGGAGACTACTCGGTCAGTCGGACTTGCCCCCGCCGAACATGATCTCGTCCCAGCTGGGCACCGACGCGCGGCCGCGGCCCTTGCGAGCCGGTCGGCGCGCCGGGCGCTCCTCCTCCTCGGCGGCGGGCTGCTCGGGTCGGCCGGACTGCTCCGGCTCGTCGGTCGACTCGGGGGCGGCGGGCGCGGCCGGGTCGGGGGCCGGGACGTCGGGCAGTGCCTCCGCGGGCTGCTCGCGGCGCAGGCCCGCGGTCTCGGAGAGGTCCATCGTGGTCTCGGTGTCGGCGGGGACGTCGACGTCGCTGTCCGCCACCAGCTCGATCGCGTCCTCGCCGAGCGGGAGCTCGTCGGGCGGCACCGAGGACAGCCGGCGCTGGCGGGCCTGCTGCAGGTCGTCCTGGCTCGGGTCGGGATCCTGCGCCGCGGCCGGTGCGGGCGTGCTGGGCTGCTCGCCGACCAGCCAGCGGGCGTGGTCGTCCTCGAGGGTGACGAAGTTGCCGCGCACGTCGAAGGCGAACGTCGCCGTCCCGGTGCGCCGCGGCGCGGAGAACTCCCCCACGAGGGTCCAGCGGCCGTCCTCACGGCGCCACGCGTCCCACTCGACCGACGACGGGTCCACGCTGACCGCGCGCAGCTGGGCGGCGACGGCCTCGCCCAGGGTGCGTGCCCCGGTCTCGCCGGAGCGGCGGCGTACGGACGAGAGCTGGGCCCGCTGGGCCACGTGCGCACGCTCGGCGAGCACGGGTGCGGCGAACGGCATGATCTTCTCGAGCGTGGTCTGGGCGGCCTCGGCCACGGCCTCGGCGGACTCACCGCCCCGGATCCGGGCCTGGATGTCGCGTGGGCGGAGGGTCGAGTCCATGGTGATCTCCAACTGGCCGAGGCGGGCGTGCTCGCCGCGGAGAGCGGCGCGAAGAGCGTGGTCGACGTCGAGGGTGTGCTCGTCGCCGTGATCCCCCACCAGGAGCAGCCGCTTGCCGTCCTCGCTCAGTCCCGCGAGCGTGAGGTGGGCCATCGGTGCTGGACTCCTTGAAGCGGTGGTGGTTCTCCGGTCCGTCCGAGCCTACGCCAGCAGGGCGCGCCGCACGGCCAGGTGGGCGGCGCGCCCGCCGGATCCCTCGCGCATCGCCCTCGATAGCCTGAAGCGGTGCCCGTCAGCGACCCGCCCGACCTCCTCGTGGCCGTGGACCTGCTCGGCATCTTCGTCTTCGCCATCTCCGGTGCCCTGGTGGCGGTGCGCCGCGACTTCGACCTCTTCGGCGCGCTGGTGCTGGCCGGCACGACGGGCCTCGGCGGCGGGTTCCTCCGCGACGTCCTCATCGACGCGACCCCGCCGGCGGCGCTGGCGGACTGGCGCTACCTCGTCGTACCGCTCGCGGCGGGCCTGCTCACCTTCTTCTTCCACCCCGCGGTGGGCCGCATGGAGCGGGGCATCGACGTCTTCGACGCCTTCGGCCTGTCGCTGTTCTGCGTGACCGGGGCGCTCAAGGCCGTCGAGTACGGCCTCGGCCCGGTGCCGGCGGCGTTGATGGGGATGGTCACGGGGATCGGGGGCGGCATGGTCCGCGACGTGCTGGCCAGTCGGCCGCCGGTGGTGTTCAACGGCACGCTGTACGGGACGCCGGCGCTGGTCGGCGCGACCGTGGCCGTGGTGCTCGACCGGGCGTCGCTGTCACTGGGCCTCGTCGCGCTCGCCGGGGCCGGCGTCTGCCTCGTGCTGCGGCTGCTGGCGATGGTGCTCGACTGGCGTGCCCCGCTGCCGCACGGCCCGGCCAACGTCTGACCCGGTCCGGCTGCGTCAGCCCGCCACCCTCAGCCCGGCACCGTCTGTCCGGCGACCTCAGCCGAGCACCCGGTCCAGGTGGGCGTTGGTGAGGACGCGGTCCGGGTCGAGGCGGTCACGCAGCGAGACGAACTCGTCCCACCGCGGGTAGGCGGGCGCGAGGTCGGCGGCGGTGCGGGTGTGCATCTTGCCCCAGTGCGGCCGGCCGCCGGCGGCGCGCAGCACGGCCTCCACGCCGGCGAAGTAGGGCCGATGGTCGGCGCTGGCGTGCACGTGGAAGGCCAGGTAGAGCGAGTCCTGGCCGGAGGCCGTGGACAGCGTGATGTCGTCCGCGGGCGCCGTGCGGATCTCCACCGGGAAGCTCACCCTCCAGTCGGAGGCGTCGACCTCGCGGCGGACCTCGCGGAGCACGTCGAGGCCCACGTCGCGCGGGACGGCGTACTCCATCTCCTTGAAGCGGACCGTGCGCGGGCTGGTGAAGACGCGGTGGGCGACGTCGGAGTAGCGTCGCTCGGCCAGTGCGACGGCGCTGAAGCGATTGAGCCGCGGGATGACGCCCGGCGCGCGGTTGGCGGCGGCGGTGAGCGCTCCGAAGACGGTGTTGGACAGCAGCTCGTCGTCCAGCCAGCCCCGCCAGCGGGGGAGCGGCTCGGCGGCGTCGAGGTCGGCCAGCCGGTCGTTGGTCTTGGTCATCATCCGGTCGGTGTGCGGGAACCAGTACATGTCGACGTGGTGGTGCGCCGCGACCAGCTCGTCGTACGACGCCAGCGCCTCGTCCCAGGACATCGGCCGCTCGTGGGCGTCGAGGGCGAAGAGCGGCTCGACCCGCAGGGTGATCGCGGTGACCACACCGAGGGCACCGAGCCCGACCCGGCCGGCGGCGAACACCTCGGGGTGCTCGTCGGCGCTGGCTCGCAGCAGCTCGCCGGTGCCCGTCACCATCTCGAAGCCGTGGATCTGCGCGGCCAGGGACGCCATGACCCCGCCGGTGCCGTGGGTGCCGGTGGAGGTCGCCCCGGCAATCGTCTGGGCGTCGATGTCGCCCATGTTGTGCAGCGACAGCCCCAGACCGGCGAGGCGGGCGTTGAGCTCGTGCAGGGTGGTCCCGGCCGCCACGGTCACCGTCATCGCCTCGAGGTCCACGGCGAGGATGCCGGTGAGTGCGTCGGGGCGCAGGAGGGTGTCGGTGGCGACCCCGATCCCGGTGAAGCTGTGGCCGCTGCCGACCATCTTGACGCGGCCGCCCCGCTCGCTGGCGGCGAGCACCTCGCGGACCACGGCCGCGTCGTCGGCCGGCGTGACGACCCTGGTGGGCGCGACCGACTCGGTGCGCGCCCAGTTGTGCCAGCCGGTCGTCATCGGTCCTCCTGGTCGCGCGTGGGGCCTCCACGCGGAAGGCTAGACCCGTCGCGCCCCCGGCGTCCCGGTGCGCGGTCCTGCGTCAGGTGTACAGCGCGGCGAGGTGGTCCACGACGGTCGGACGGACATGCCGTCGGGGAAGGGCTCGCCGCGAGGACCTGCTGTGGTCGTCCTGGCGCGCCCCGGGCGCGACTCGGGCGATCCGCCGTCGCCGTGACCGGTCGCGGACGTGCCTGTGGCCCCGCCGGTGTCACGTGGGCGGGGTCCGGGGCGTGGTGGTCACTGGTCCGGCGGGTGCGCGCGCAGGTGGGCGCGGAGGGTGCGGGTGTCGGGCAGCTCGATCAGGCTGGGGCCGTGCGGGCGCTCGCCGTCGTCGGGCCAGGCGCGTCCGGTCGCGGTGCTGCCGGTGTGGTCGCGCCGGTAGGTGTGTCCCAGCGGGCTGGTCCAGAGGTAGACGCCCGGGTCGGTCATCTCGTAGCGCCATCGGCCGTGGGTCTTGAACCGGTGGTGCAGCCGACACAACGCGGCGAGATTGTCGGTCGAGGTGGGTCCGCCTCGGTCGGGGTGGTCGTGGTCGTAGGCGACGATGTGGTCGAGGTCGCAGTGGCGGGCGTTGCGACCACACCACGGGAACACACACGTCCCGTCCCGGACGATCACGTGCTCACGGATCTTCTCGGTCGGCGTGTAGCCCTGGCACTCGAGGCGCTCGCGGAGGTCGATGACCTGCTTGACCACGACCTGGGCGTCGGGGCGTCCGCACCAGGCCCGGACCTGCTCCACCGACAGCACCCGCTGGCCGGCCTGCTCGACCCGCGCACACAGCGCCTCGTCGGGACGGGTCGTCAGGTCGTGGTGGGTGATGGCGTCGGCGGACAGGTGGGCGTAGATCACCACCTGGGTCACCGGAGCCACCGGAGCAGCACCGGAGCGCCAGCAGCGCCAGCAGCGCTGGACGGTGTCGAGACGGGCCCCCGCGGGCCATCCTCAACCGGCGATGACTCCGTCGTCGTTGAAGCCGATGGTGAGCTGGTGCCGGGCGAGGTCGCCCAGGGCGGTGGCCCGGCGGCCGTCAACCGTGTCGGTGGAGCCGAGCCGGGCGAGGTGCTCGGCACCCGACGTGACCGCCGCGGCCAGGGCGAGGGCGTCGGGGATCTCCAGGCTCGCCTCGAGGCCCATGGTGCCGTCGTAGGAGGCCTGCTGGGTGTCGAAGGTGACGTGCCGCTTGTCCGCGGACTTCTCCAGCGCGTCGGCCACGGCCTCGGGCATGAACCGGACCCGGGCCTCCTGCACCAGCCGGTCCAACGCGGACGGGGTGAGCTTGGAGGCGCACCAGAACACCTGCTCGTCCACGTACGACGCGGCCTGCAGGGACAGGTCGATGGTGGTGTCCGCGATCAGCCGGGCCCGCCACCCCGCCACCAGGCCGGCCTGGACGGCACCCCACAGCTGCGGGAGGCGGTAGGCGACCTCGACGCACTCGGTGAGGAACCGGCCCGCACTGTCGTTGGTGCGTCCCAGCATGGTCGCGAACTCGGGCACGCAGAACTCGTCGATCATCGGCGAGCCCTCGCCGGCGAAGGTCTTGGGCGAGGTGAAGCAGGCCTCGGCGAACTCCGGGTCCGCGAGGTGCAGGTCGGCCCAGTGCACGCCGAGGCGCATCATCTCGATGTCTGCTCGGTCGGCCGCCCGTTCTTCGAGATCCCGCACCGCACGCAGCAGCGCGGCCGGGGTGTCCGGCAGCGCGGGTGCGGTGGTCTTGGCCATGACCCCATTCCAGCAGGGACCACCGACAATCAGACTCCGAACAGAGCCGTTCTGACCGGCATGTGGACACGACTTTCGAAGGATTTCCGCCGGCACCCGGGCCGGGCTTCGAGACGTGCCTGACGGCCCTCCACCACCGGCGGCGACCGACGCGGGACGTGGTGTCGAGACGGCGCCCGGGGCGCCTCCACAACCGGCGGCGACCGACGCGGGACGTGGTGTCGAGACGGCGCCGGGGCGCCCCCTCAACCGGCGGAGGTCGCCGTCTCCACCGGGGGCCGCGAGCGCGTGCGGGTGCCCTGCGCGCCGACGACCGCGACGAGGCCGGCGGCGACGGCGACCAGGTAGGCCGCGGAGGCGCCGTGGTGGTCGACGACGTACCCCGCGGCCGCGGCGCCGGGCGCGACGCCCGCCATCAGGCCGGTGTGGAGCACCGCCATGCCCTCGGTCAACCGGCCGCGCGGGACGGTCTGCTCGGTGAGGGACATGGTGGCGATCAAGGTCGGGGCGATCGAGCAGCCGCCCACCAGGAGGGCGAGGAACATCAGGGGGAAACCCTCGACCAGGACGGGCGGCACCATTGCGAGCATCATCGCCAGGGACCCCCAGCGCACCCGGACGGCCGGGCCCTGCCTCCAGATCACCGCGCCCGTCACGATGCCGGCCAGCATGCTGCCCAGGGCCCACGTGGCCAGCAGCCAGCCCGACACGGCGCGCGCTCCGGTCTCCTCGGCGAAGGCCACGGTCGTGACCTCCGCGGAGCCGAAGAGCGCCCCCAGGGAGAGGCACACCAGGCCGAGCGGCAGCACGGTGCGCCACGGCATCGGCAGGCGCACGGTGCCTTCGCGGTGCCGGCCCGAGGGCGGCTCGGTGGCGCGCTGGGCGGCCAAGGCGTAGGTCCCCACCAGCCCGGCGAGGGTCGCCACGACCAGGCCGGCCACCGGGTGCCACAGCACGGCCAGCATCGTCGCCAGCACCGGTCCGACGACGAAGACGACCTCGTCCAGGACCGACTCCAGGGCGTACGCCGTCTGCACCTCGCGCGGGCGGTCGAGCAGGTGCGACCACCGGGTCCGCACGCACGCACCCACCTGCGGGAGGAAGGCGCCGGTGAGCGCGGCGAAGACGTAGACGAGGGGCATCGCCCAGTCCTCGCCCACCGCGGTGACGAGCAGCGCCATGGACACCGCGAAGCCGGTGATGGCGATCGGGAGCACGCGTCCCTGGCCGTAGCCGTCGACGAGCCGGCCGTGCAGCACGGCGCAGGCGGCCTCGCCCAGCACCACCACCCCGGAGACCGTGCCGGCGAGCCCGTAGGACCCGGTCCGGTCCTCGACGAGCAGGACCACGCCCAGCGTCACCATCGAGATGGGCAGCCGCGCCAGCAGCCCGGCCGAGCTGAAGCGCAGCGCACCGGGCCGGGAGAGCACACGGCGATAGGACTCGAACACCGCCAGGATGCTAGGCCTCCGTAGGCTGGCGGCATGAATCCCGACGTGTCGCCGTACGACGCCCTGCTGCTCCTGTCCTTCGGTGGTCCGGAGAAGCCGGACGACGTCGTGCCCTTCCTGGAGAACGTCACCCGCGGTCGTGGCATCCCGCGCGAGCGTCTGGAGGAGGTGGGGGAGCACTACTTCCTCTTCGGGGGCCGCAGCCCGATCAACGACCAGAACCGTGCCCTCCTCGCCGCGATCCGCGAGGACCTGGCCGGCAGCGGCATCGACCTGCCCGTCTACTGGGGCAACCGCAACTGGGACCCCTACCTCGCCGACGCGCTGCGCGAGATGCGCGACGACGGCATCCGCCGGGCGGCGGTCATCACCACGTCGGCGTACTCGTCCTACTCCTCGTGCCGCCAGTACCGCGAGAACCTCGCCGACGCGGTCGCCGAGGTCGAGGGCGCGCCCCGGCTGGACCGGCTGCGGCAGTACTTCAACCACCCGGGCTTCGTGGAGCCGGTCGTGGACGCGACGCTGGCGGCGATGGCCGACCTGCCCGACGCCGTCCGCGAGGGCGCCGAGCTGGTCTTCGTCACCCACTCGATCCCGACCGCGATGGCCGAGACCAGCGGACCGCCCCAGGAGGGCGGCAACGCCTACGTGCGCCAGCACCTGGCCGTGGCCGAGGAGGTCACCGCCCGGGTCCGGCAGGAGACCGGGCGCCGGCACAAGCACGAGCTCGTCTACTGCTCGCGGTCCGGCTCGCCGCGCATCCCGTGGCTCGAGCCGGACGTCAACGACCACCTCGAGGCGATGGCCAAGCGCGGCGCGAGCGCCGCGGTGATGATCCCGGTCGGCTTCGTCTCCGACCACATGGAGGTCATCTACGACCTCGACACCGAGGCGATGGCCACCGCGGAGAAGGTCGGCCTCGAGGCCGTCCGCGCAGCCACCCCGGGCATCGACCCCCGCTTCGTGACCATGGTGCGCGACCTGCTGGTCGAGCGGGCGGCCGTCGAGCGGGGCGAGGAGGTCACCCGCAGCACCGTCGGCGACCAGCCGGCCTGGCGCGAGATCTGTGCCGTCGGCTGCTGCCCCAACCCCCGCGGCGAGCGACCCGCCCTCTGCGGGGCGGGTGCGTGACCCAGCACCCGACCGGCCATGACCCGGTGAGCCTGCGCGAGGTCGCGTCCGCCGTCGCCCGCGAGGGTGCCGAGCTGGCACGGCGCATGCGGGCGGAGGGCATCGACGTCGCCGACACCAAGTCGAGCGCGGTCGACGTCGTCACCGAGGCCGACCGGGCCGTCGAGGCGCTCGTCCGCCGCCGCCTCCTCGAGATGCGTCCCGACGACGCGATCCTGGGGGAGGAGGGCGACGACCACCCCGGCACCAGCGGGGTCCGCTGGGTGGTCGACCCGATCGACGGCACCGTCAACTACCTCTACGGGCTGCCCGACTGCGCGGTCTCGGTGGCCGCGGAGGTCGACGAGGAGGTCCTCGCGGGCGTGGTCGTCACCATCCCGACCGGTGTCGAGTACGCCGCCGCGCGCGGCCGCGGCGCGACCCGGGACGGCGTACCGATCTCGGTCCGGGCCACGCCGCCCCTGGCCGAGCGGCTCGTGCTCACCGGCTTCGGCTACCGCGCCGAGATCCGCGCGCACCAGGCCGCCTCGGTGGCCGCGCTGCTGCCGAAGGTGCGTGACGTCCGTCGCATGGGCTCCTGCTCCCTCGACCTGTGCCATGTCGCCGACGGCAGCGCCGACGCCTACGTCGAGGAGGGGCCGGCGCGGTGGGACTGGGCGGCCGGGTCCCTCGTCGCGGCCGAGGCCGGAGCCGTGTTCGCCCGCCTCCCGGGCCGGATGAGCGACCACCTGGCCCCCGTCCGGGACCAGGTGGAGACCGACCCCGACTGGCCCGCGCGCTCGGTGATCGCGGCCGCCCCGGCAGCGGGGTGGGACGAGTTCGTCCAGGCCCTGAGGTCCGCGGGATTCGTGGCCCCCGTCGGCTGAGCGCGCCGGGGAATACCGGGGGCCGGGGTGGCGTTGCCGCGACACGTCCGGACCGGCGTGGCGCATGCGCCCCGTCATGGTGAACAATCCACCCCGCGACGAAGAGGATGAACGATCCAATTTCGCGCTGACGACGTGGATCGCTCGGCATGGGAGAGAGAGCAATGGCTACTGACTACGACGCGCCACGCAAGACCGAAGAGGACCAGAGCGAAGAGAGCATCGAGGAGCTCAAGGCGCGACGGCACGACAAGAACTCGGGCAAGGTCGACGAGGACGAGGCCGAGGCGGCCGAGTCCTTCGAGCTGCCCGGGGCCGACCTGTCGCACGAAGAGCTCGCCGTCGAGGTGATGCCGCGGCAGGAGGACGAGTTCACCTGCATGAGCTGCTTCCTCGTGCACCACCGCTCGCAGCTGGCCGACGAGAAGAAGCTCATCTGCCGCGACTGCATCTGAGCCCGGCCGCACCACCCACGTCGAAGGCCGCGGACCCCTCGGGGGTCCGCGGCCTTTCGTGTGCCCGCACGCGGGGGGCGAGGTGAGCAGGGGTCAGGTGGTGGGGGCTTCGGCCTTGTCGGCGTCCTGCCCGTCCTTCTGCAGGCCGGGGGGCAGGTGCCCGGTGGACCTCGCGTAGTAGTTGGCCGCCCGGCGGGTGGCCAGCATGCGGGCGATGGCGATGAGCGTGCCGCTCACCGCGGCCCACGTCACGGCCTCCCACACGTCGACGTCGGGGTCCGCGGGGTTGGCCGGGGGGTTCTTGCCGGTCGCCGCGCGCCACGTGGTGTTGAGGCCCTTCTTGGCCACGGCGGCGGCGCCGAGGGCCGCTGCGAGGGAGAAGACCGACCAGACCTTGCTGTTGCTGGATGCCATGAACGCACCCTACCCAGCGGACCGGGTTCCCATGAGCGCCGCCGCCAGGTGCTCGGGGCGCCGCGAGCTGATCAGCCAGTACGGCGCGGGGTCGGCCGGGTCGGTGATCTCGACGCGGACACCACGCTTGAGGTAGGGCCGCAGCAGCAGGTACGCGCGGGCGTCGGCGTCCCGACCGGCCTGGAGGCGCATCGCGTCGGCGTCGAGGGTGGTGACCTCGCCGACGTGCTCGAGGCCGATGCGCGCCTTGCCGGCGTGCAGGCGACCCTCCGACACGGTGACCCGTGCGGAACCGTAGGCCAGGAAGGCCAGCGCCAACCCGGCCAGGGCGAGGCCGGTGACGATCCACGCGACGGTGGCGGGGGTCGCGACCACCACGGCCAGCCACAGGGTGGCCACCAGCATGGTCCCCTGCACCCACCAGCGCAGCGGGACGCCCAGTCGTTCCGCGTACTCCACGGCGCAGAGCCTAGGCGGCGACCCGGCGGGTAGATTCACCGCCCGTGCCCGACCAACCGCTGCCCCCCGACCTCGAGGTCGCGTTCGTGCGCCTCGACGCCGACCTCCCGGTGCCGGCGTACGCCCACCCCGGCGACGCGGGCGCCGACCTGCGCACCACCGTCGACGTGTCCCTGGCGCCGGGGGAGCGGGCCCTGGTGCCGACCGGGATCGGCATCGCCCTCCCCGAGGGGTACGTCGCGCTGGTGCACCCGCGCTCGGGGCTCGCGGCCCGCCACGGGCTGTCGATCGTCAACACCCCGGGCACGGTCGACGCCGGCTACCGCGGCGAGGTCAAGGTGATGCTGATCAACCACGACCCGGTCACGGCGGTGGAGCTGCGCCGGGGGGACCGGATCGCCCAGCTGGTGATCCAGCGTGTGGAGCGGGCCCGCTTCGTGGAGGTGGAGCAACTCCCTGCGTCGGTGCGCGGCGAGGGGGGCTACGGTTCTACAGGAGGCTTCGGTCGGTCCTGACCGCTCGCCTCCGGTCCCACCGGGGCCGCGACGATGCCACCGGTCCGCGAGGGCCGCGATGAAGGAGTGATTGTTCGTGAAGTTCCGCCGCAAGGCCGAGCCCACGCCGGCGACGGACGGGCCCGACCCGGTCGCCGACGCGCCTGTTGCACCGACCGGCACCGGTCCCTTCGACGAGTCCGAGGTCGCCGGCGACGGCGTGGAGCGTGTCGACCTGGGCTCGCTGCTGGTCCTTCCGACCCCCGGCCGCGAGCTGCGGCTGCAGGTCGACGAGCCCACCGGCACCGTGCAGGCCGTGATGCTGGCCGGCCCGGACGGGGCCCTGGAGTTCCAGGCGTTCGCCGCCCCCCGCCACGGGGACCTCTGGTCCACGGTGCGCCCGCAGATCGCCGCCGACATCACCGCCCGCGGCGGCACCGTCACCGAGCGTGAGGGCCGCTTCGGCACCGAGCTCGTGTGCCAGGTGCCCGTCCAGCGGCCCGACGGCACCCAGGCCACCCAGCCGTCGCGGATCATCGGCGTCAACGGCGACCGCTGGATGCTGCGCGCCTCGCTGCTCGGTCGTCCCGCGCTCGAGCCCGAGGGCTCCGGCGAGTGGGAGGACGCGCTCGCACAGGTCGTCGTACGCCGCGGCTCCACCGCCATGCCCGTGGGCGAGCCGCTGCCGGTCGTGCTGCCCGAGCAGGCCCGACGGGTCAACTGAGCGCCATGTCCGACACCACCGGCCCCTCGCCGCACCGCAGCCGGCTGCGGCGCAGCCTGTCGCGCTGGGCCGACTCCGAGGACCAGCACGCCCGGGACCTGCGCAAGACGCACGCGGCGACCGCCGGCGAGACGTGCATCGCCGATGCTCCCGACCGTGAGCGCGTGCGGTTGCGCGGCACCGTCAAGACCGTCACCCTGCGTCCGCGCGGGGGCGTGCCGGCACTGGAGGCCGAGCTCGACGACGGCAGCGGGGTGATCCTGCTGATCTGGCTCGGCCGTCGCCGGATCGCCGGCGTGGGCCCGGGACGGGCGATGTACGTGGAGGGCCGCATCGGCACCGCGGCCGGCCACCGTGTCCTCTTCAACCCGCGCTACGAGCTGATCCCGTGACCGAGCCGCACCCGACCGCCTCGGTGGAGACCGTCGAGGCAGGTCGTGCGCCGTCAGCTGTCGCAGGCCCTCGGGGGGCGCCGCGGGATGGTGGAGGCGTCCGTGCCGACCGTCGCGTTCACGGTCCTGTGGCTGATGACGCGAGAGCTCCAGCTGGCGCTGTCCGTGAGCGTGGGCGCGGCGCTGGTGCTGCTCGTCGTACGGCTCGTGCAGCGCTCCAGCGTCCAGTTCGTCGTCAACGCCCTCGTGGGCATCGGCATCGGCTGGTTCTTCGTGCAGCGCTCCGCGGCCGCCGGTGGCAGCGCCGACGACCAGGCGCTGGCCTACTTCCTGCCCGGCATCCTCTACAACTCCGCCTACACCGTGGTGCTGGCCCTCACCTGCCTCGTCGGCTGGCCCCTGGTGGGGTTCATGGTGGGCAGCGTGACGGGCGACGCCACCGCCTGGCACCGCGACAAGCAGGTGGTGCGGCTGTGCTCGATGCTCACCTGGATGCTGGTGCTGCCCTGCCTGCTGCGCGTGCTCCTCCAGGCGCCGGTGTGGCTGGCCGGGTCGTCGGGGTCGATGGACGCGGACACGGCCGTGGCGGCGCTGGGGATCATGAAGATCGCCCTCGGCTGGCCGCTCCAGCTCGCCGCGCTGGGGGCGATGGTGTGGCTGCTCGCGCGCAACCACACCCCGATGGAGCCCGCCGCCCAGGAGTAGTGCTCAGCCGCCGTGACCCTGGGGGGACAGGAGCCGCTCGAGCCCCTCCTCGACGTCGGCCGGCACCACGAACAGCAGCTCGTCGCCCGCCTCGAGCGGCTGCTCGGCCGACGGCGTGTAGACCTGCCCGTCGCGCAGGATGGTCACCAGCGCGCAGTTGTCGGGGAACGGCACCAGGCCGCTGGGCGTCCCGACGTACGGCGACTCCGGCGGCAGGGTCATCTCCACGAGGTTGGCGTTGCCCTGGCGGAAGGTGAACAGGCGCACCAGGTCGCCGACCGAGACGGCCTCCTCGACCAGGGCCGACATGATCCGCGGCGTCGACACGTTGACGTCGACGCCCCAGGCCTCGGTGAACAGCCACTCGTTGTTGGGGTGGTTGACCCGGCCCACGGTGCGCGGCACGCCGAACTCGGTCTTGGCCAGCAGCGAGGTGACGAGGTTGGCCTTGTCGTCGCCGGTGGCGGCGATGACGACGTCGCACTTGTCGAGCTGGGCCTCGTCGAGGGACGACATCTCGCAGGAGTCGGCGAGCAGCCACTCGGCGTGGGGGACGCGCTCGGGCCGGATGGCCGAGGGCGCCTTGTCGATGAGCAGGACCTGGTGGCCGTTGGTCGATCAGCTCCCGGGCGATGGAGCGGCCGACGGCCCCGGCTCCGGCGATGGCGACGCGCATCAGATCTCCTCCGGGCCGTGCTCGAGGACGGAGTAGGCGTGAGCCGCCCCCTCCTCGCGGATCACGAGGTGCAGCATGTCGCCCTCCTGGATGACGGTCTCGCGGGTGGGCAGCATGCCCTCGCCCAGGCGGTCGATCCACGCGATGCGGCTGCGCGACTGCTCCTGGAAGTGGATGGTGCGCTGGCCCACCCAGTGCTCGGGCACCACGATGTGGTCCACGCGGATGGTGCCCGAGGGGTCGCGGAAGTCCGGCTCGGCGCCGGCCGGGAGGATCCGGCGCAGCACCTGGTCGGCGGTCCACTTGACCGTGGCGACCGTGGTGATGCCGAGGCGCTGGTAGACCTCGGCGCGCCCCGGGTCGTAGATGCGGGCGACGACCTGCTGGATCCCGAAGGTCTCGCGGGCGACCCGGGCGGCGATGATGTTGGAGTTGTCACCGCTCGACACGGCCGCGAAGGCGTCGGCGCGGCGGATGCCGGCCTTCTCCAGGACCTCCTGGTCGAAGCCGTAGCCGGTCACCTTGTCGCCGTTGAAGGTGGGCCCGAGGCGCCGGAACGCGTCGGGGTCACTGTCGATGACGGACACCGTGTGGTTGCGATCCTCGAGGCTGCGGGCCAGCGTGGAGCCGACCCGGCCACATCCCATGATGACGACGTGCACGAGCGCACCGTATCCCAGGTGGGGCGGCGATCCCGGCGCCCGGCCCGAGCATGGCTAGGCTGCCCGACGTGGGTGTCGGCGACGTATCGAAACGGATCCTGCTCGGGCGCAAGCTCCGCAGCAGCCAGCTGGGGGAGACCCTGCTGCCGAAGCGCATCGCCCTGCCCGTCTTCGCCTCCGACGCGTTGTCCTCGGTGGCCTACGCCCCGGACGAGATCTTCATCATGCTGGCGGTCGCCGGCGCGACGGCGTACGCGTGGTCGTGGAAGATCGGCCTCGCGGTCGCCCTGGTGATGCTCACGGTGGTGACGTCGTACCGCCAGACCGTCCACGCCTACCCCTCGGGCGGCGGCGACTACGAGGTCGCCACGGTCAACCTGGGCCGCACCGCCGGGATCACGGTGGCCAGCGCGCTGCTCGTGGACTACGTGCTGACGGTCGCGGTGTCCATCTCCTCGGCCTCGCAGTACGCCGCCGGGGCGATCCCGGCGCTGGTCGACCACGAGGCGGTGGCCGCCTGTGCGGCGGTGGTGGTGCTGACCGCGCTCAACCTGCGCGGGGTCCGCGAGTCGGGCACGTTCTTCGCCGTCCCGACGTACCTCTTCATGGTCTCGATCCTCGGCATGTGCGCCTACGGGCTGGTGCAGCTCCTGGCCGGTGACCTCCCCGAGGCCGAGAGCGCGGGTCTGCAGATCCAGCCCCAGGAGGGCTGGGAGGGCCCGCTCACGCAGGTGGCGCTGTTCTTCCTGCTGGCCCGCGCCTTCTCCTCGGGGTGTGCCGCCCTGACCGGAGTCGAGGCCATCTCCAACGGCGTGCCCGCCTTCCGGCGGCCCAAGAGCCGCAACGCGGCCACCACGCTGCTGCTGCTCGGCATGATCGCGATCAGCATGATGATGAGCGTCATCGTGCTCGCCAACCAGATGCACATCCGGTACGTCGACCCGCACGAGGTCGAGCGGCTGAAGACGGCGGCCGGGGCTGCGCTCCCGGTGGACTACGAGCAGAACCCGGTGATCTCGCAGATCGCGTCGGGCGTCTTCGACCACTTCCCGCCCGGCTTCTACTTCGTCGTCACCGTCACCGGCGTGATCCTCGTGCTGGCCGCCAACACGGCCTTCAACGGATTCCCCGTGCTCGGGTCCATCCTGGCCCAGGACGGCCTCGCCCCGCGGTCGCTGGGCTCGCGCGGGGACCGGCTCGCCTACAGCAACGGCATCGTCTTCCTCGCCGCCATGTCGATGTTGCTGATCTGGGTCTTCGACGCCGAGACGACCAAGCTCATCCAGCTCTACATCGTCGGCGTCTTCGTGTCCTTCAACCTCAGCCAGCTGGGGATGATCAAGCACTGGACCCGGCACCTGAAGACCGAGACGGACCCGGTCGTGCGCCGCCGGATGATGCGCTCGAGGGTCATCAACACCTTCGGCCTCGGCATGACCGCGATCGTCCTGGTGATCGTGCTGATCACCAAGTTCCTGGCCGGCGCCTGGATCACCATCCTGGCGATGATCTTCTTCTTCCTCATCATGCAGGGCATCGCCCGTCACTACGACCGCGTCGAGCTCGAGCTGGCCGCGGACGAGCAGGACAAGGTGATGCCGACCCGCGTGCACGCCATCGTGCTGGCCTCCAAGCTGCACAAGCCCACGCTGAGGGCGCTGGCGTTCGCCAAGGCGACCCGGCCCAACGTCCTCGAGGCGATCTACGTCTCCACCGACGCGGCCGCCACCGCGCGACTCATGGAGGAGTGGGACCAGCGCCAGATCGACGTCCCGCTCAAGGTGCTGCACTCGCCGTACCGCGAGGTGACCCGGCCGATCGTGCAGTACGCCCAGGAGATCCGGAAGGCCAACCCGCGCGGAGTGGTCGCCGTCTACATCCCCGAGTACGTCGTCGGGCGCTGGTGGGAGCAGCTGCTGCACAACCAGACCGCGCTGCGACTCAAGGGGCGCCTGCTCTTCGCCCCCGGCGTCATGGTGACCTCGGTGCCCTACCAGCTGCGGTCGTCGCGCATCGCCCTCGAGCGCGAGCGGGCCGCCGAGGGTCGCGTGCACGCGGGCGACCTGCGCCGTGGCCGGGTCGACGCCCCCACCAAGGACGACCGGTGAGCCGTCACCCCCGCGTCCGCCGGTCGCGCGGCGCCTCCCGCATCGGCGAGCGCTTCGAGGCCGAGGTCGGCCCGATCGCGCACGGCGGCCACTGCATCGTCCGGCTCCCCGAGCCCGAGTCGCGCGTCGTCTTCACCCGGCACGCGGTGCCGGGGGAGCGGGTGGTCGTCGAGATCACCGAGGGCAGCGAGGGTGACCGCTTCTGGCGCGGCGACGCCGTCGAGGTGCTCACGCCCTCCCCGGACCGGGTCGAGGCGCCCTGCCCGGTCGCCGGACCCGGCCTGTGCGGCGGCTGCGACTTCCAGCACGTCGCCCTGTCCGCGCAGCGCGACCTCAAGGCCGCCGTCGTGCGCGAGCAGCTGGTCCGGGTGGGCCGCCTGCCCGCCGACCACCCGCTGGTGGCCGGTCTCGTGGTCGAGCCCGTGCCCGGCGACGACCACGGGCTGCGCTGGCGCACCCGGATGCAGTGGGCCCACACCCCCGACGGGCGCCGCGGCCTGCGCGCGCACCGCTCGCGCCGCGTCGTACCGGTCGACGACTGCCTCATCGCCCACCCCGACGCCCGCACTCCCGAGCCGGGTCCGCCGATCGTGGAGACCGTCGAGGGGCGCGACTTCACCGTCGAGCCCGACGGCTTCTGGCAGGTGCACCCCGGTGCCCCGTCCGTGCTGGTCTCGACCGTGCTCGAGGTCCTGGACCCGCAGCCGGGCGAGCGGGTGCTCGACCTGTACGCCGGCGTGGGCCTCTTCGCACGCTTCGTCGGCGAGGTCACGGGGTCCCGGCTCGTCGCCGTCGAAGCCGACCGGGCCGCCTGCGGCCACGCACGCGGCAACCTCGCGGGCCACGAGGGCGCCGTCGTGGAGTGCGGCCCCGTCGACCGGGTGCTGGCGTCGTCGTACGACGAGCCGTTCGACCTCGTCGTCCTCGACCCGCCGCGCGAGGGCGCCAAGCGCGTCGTGGTGGAGCAGGTCGTCGACCGAGCGCCGAGGGCCGTCGCGTACGTCGCCTGCGACCCCGCGGCCCTGGCCCGCGACCTGGCGATCTTCGCCGAGCACGGCTACCGGCTCGAGCAGCTGCGCGCCTTCGACCTCTTCCCGATGACTTCCCACGTGGAGTGCGTCGCGCAATTGGTCAAGACCGACTCTGGCCTGCGCCCGTGAGAGGTTGCCCCGATCTTGGTGGTCAGTCAGCCAGACCGGGGGTGGTCCTCTGAGGGCCCACGTGGCCTCGGTTCCAGCCCACAACACCTCTCGGGACAGCTGCCACTGAACCGATTCAGGGTGTCGACCGCCTGGACTCCTGGTCGCGCCGCGGGATCGGGTTGATCAGGAGGCCGACCCTGACCGCGATCGTCGGCGAAGGAACACCCAGCGGAGCAGGCCGACGCTGAGGAGGCAGCCGGCGATGAGTGCCAGTGCAGTGGGGTCGTCGGTGGCGAGTTGGACGAAGACGACGATGATCGCAGTGACGCAGGCGATCGACCCGAGGTGGCCGAGGATTCGGTCGGTCGTGCGGTCGGCGCTGCGGGCATGGAGGTGGTTGACCAGGGCAAAGACGCCGAGGAACGTCACTGATCCGAAGGCGAGGAGTTCGTTGATGCCGGGCAGCATGGCGAACGTCGCGGAAAGAAGGGTGAGCATCCACATGGCGGTCGTAGGGATGCCCCGGACGGTGCGGCCCAAGCGGGCGGGGGCTTGGTGGGCGTTGCTGAGATCGCGGACGAGTCGGGCGGTGGAGAACAACGTGGCGTTGATTGCCGATGAGGTGGCGAGCAGCGCTGCTCCGGTTGCCAGCCATCGCCCGAATGTGCCGAGTGCTTCTTGCCCGACGGTGGCGAAGGCGACCTCGCGTTGGGCGATGATCAGTCGATCCGGCACGAGCATCTGCGACCCGAGGGTCACGATGACGTAGATGCCGATGACGGTCAGCACCGAGAAGTAGAGCGCCCGCGGGAGGGTCCGGTTGGGATCGTCGATGTCGTCGTAGTCGTAGGAGAGCAGTTCGAAGCCCTCGAAGGCGACGAAGATCGACGCGGCCCCGACGAACACGCCGAAGTAGCCCTCGCTGGGGAGGGGGTCCAGACGTGACGATGACCACGACAGCAGCCCGATCCCGGTGATGACGGCGAGGATCACGAGCTTGGCTGCGACCACCGCGTCCTCGGTGAGGGTCGATGCCGCTGCGCCACGCAGGTTGATCGCCGCGAAGGCGACGAGGATCATCACGGCTGCGACGCGGGCGGCGGTGCCGCCTGTGCCGATGACTGCGGCGGCGTAGTGACCGAAGGTGAAGGCGTAGACGGCGAGGGCCACGACGTAGCCGAGGACGAGGAGCCAGGTTGTGATCGCCGCGAGTTGAGGGTGTCCCGCTTCGCGTAGGTAGGCGTATGGGCCACCGGAGCGGCCTGCTCGTCGGGTCAGTGACGCGTATGCGCGCGCGGTCACGAGCGCGACCGCGCCGGCGAGCACGAAGCAGACGAACGCGAGGTGCCCGGCGGCTGGATGGTGACACCGAGCACTGAGAAGATGCCGCCGCCGATCATTCCGCCGATGGCCATGGCGGAGGCGTCCCGGAACCGCAGCCGGCCGCGGCCGCGCTTGCGGTGACGCTCAGTCCGCGGGTGGTAGGGACCTGTTTGGTGGGGTGACGCGTCAGGCCGATCACTCATGGCGCGGGGTCATTCCTAGGGGCGGGGTCGGCTCTGGGCCGACGGGGCCCGGGCGCGCCGTCGGGGTCGAGGTAGCGGTAGGCGAGCAGCTTGATCCGGTCGTTCAGGAGGAACCAGGCCAGGGCGTATCCCCAGACGAACAGGGCCCAGCCCCAGCCGAGTGGGGTCATGAAGACGCCGTACACGGCGATCAGGGTGGCCACGGCTTGGGTGCCGAGGACGGCGATCAGCAGGATCCGGGCGGGCGGATGGACCAGAAAGGGCCGCGGGTCCGGGTCGAGGAAGATCGTCAGGTGCCCGGCGACGGACAGCATCAGGTACATGAGGGTCTGGATGTGGGCGCGGTCGAGATCGAAGACACGCTCGCCGAGGTAGAACAGGCCGAAAGCAGAGATGGGGCCGATGACGCCGAGCACCGTGGCGATCCCGAGAACCACACGCATGTTCCACGCCTCGGGTTGCTGCTTGTAGTGCACGTTGTCGTAGGCGATCGACAAGATGGCGCCGTCGTTGAGCAGCGCCAAGATCACGATCATCACTGCGGTGAGCGGATAGAAGTCGAAGATCAGGATGGCCAGGGTGATGAACAGCAGCACGCGCAGCGTCTCGGCGATGCGGTAGATCGCATAGCTGTTCATCCGCTGGAAGATCCGACGGCTCTCCTTGATCGCGTCGATGATCACCGACAGCCCCGGTGTGGTCAGCACGATGTCCGCGGCCGCGCGGGCCGCGTCGGTCGCACCGGACACGGCGATGCCACAGTCGGCCTTCTTCAGCGCGGGTGCGTCGTTCACCCCGTCGCCGGTCATGCCGACGATGTGGCCACGTTGTTGGAGGACGTCGACGATGTGGAACTTGTGCTCGGGGAACACCTGGGCGAACCCGTCGGCCTCGTCGATCGCTTCTGCCGCCGCCGCGGTCTCCTCGTGCTCGACCTCACCCAGGGTGGTGGCGTCGAGGATGTCGGAGCCCATCCCGAGCTTCTTGGCGGTCTCCTGGGCGATCGCCAAGGCGTCGCCGGTCACCATCTTGATGGTGACGCCCATCTGGTGGGCGGTGGCGATGGTCGCGGCAGCATCGTCGCGTGGCGGGTCGAACAGCGGCAGCACGCCGAGGAACTGCCAGTCGCCGCCGAGATCGGAGCGGGCCACGCCGAGCGAACGAAAACCACGAGCAGCGAAGTCGTTGACTGCTGTGTCGATGGCGGTTCGCGTCTGGGATGCGTTGGCGGCCAGCGCCGAGATGACCTGCGGTGCGCCCTTCGTCACCTTGAACGCAACGCCGTCGGCCCGTTGCACCGCGGCCTCGGTGCGCTTGCGCACGGCGTCGAACGGATCGAAGTGGAGGACCTGGTGAGTAGTCAGGGCCCGGTCGTCGGGTAAGCCCGCGAGAACGGCCAGGTCGATCGGGTCGTCGTTGTCGACCCGCGAGGCCAGCGCCCCGCACAGGATGACCTGCTCGACGGTCACGCCGCTGATGGCGAACGCGTCGCCGAGCGTCAAGGAGTTCTGGGTCAGAGTGCCGGTCTTGTCCGCGCACAGCACGTCGGCACCGGCGAGTTCCTCGATGGCCGCGAGCCGGCTGACGATCGCCTGCTTCCCGGCGAGCACGCGGGCCCCCGCAGCCATCGTCACCGACAGTACTGTCGGCATCGCGACCGGAATTGCTGCAACGGTCAACACCAGCGCGAACTGCACGGTGGTGAGGGCCGAGTCGCCGCGAAGCAGGGCAACGGTGATGATCACTGCCACCAGCGCGGCGGCAAGGACGATCAGGTAGTTGCCGATCTTGAGCACCGCCCGCTGGAAGTGGCTGACGGTGCGCGCCTGCTGCACCAGCTCTGTGGTCCTACCGAAGTAGGTGGCAGCACCGGTGGCGTAGACGAGGGCGTTGCTCTCGCCCTGGCGGATGATCGAGCCAGAAAACACTGCCTCGCCTGGTTGGCGGGTTGTCGGCAGCGACTCGCCGGTCAGCGCGGATTGATCCACTTCGAGGGGGTCGCCAGCGAGCAATCGTGCATCGGCCGGCACGATGTCGCCCAGCCGCATCCGGATGACGTCACCGGGCACGAGTTCGCGTGCCGCGGGGGTGATCCAGGTCCCGTCTCGCCTGACTCGGGCCTTGATCGCCAGGTTGGCCTTCAACGCGTCGATGGCATTCCCGGCCTGGCGCTCCTCCCAGAACCCGACGAGGGCGTTGGCGAGAAGCAGTACCAAGATGATGAAGAAATCCGACCAGTGCCGGGCCGCGCCGGACAGGATCACCGCGATCTCGATCATCCACGGGATCGGCCCCCACAGGTAGGTGAGGAACTTCAAGAACGGGTTGAGCTTCGTCTCGGCGATCTCATTGGGCCCGTAGCGGGCAAGCCGCTGCTCGGCCTCGGCCTGGCTGAGACCCTCGGTCGAGGACTTCAGATGCTGTATGACCTGATCAAGAGGAAGGGACTGCAGGTCGGGATCGGTGCTCACGGCAGGCCCTGCCCCGCTCGGCTGACCGCACCAACTGGTTGCCAGCCGACACTTGCTGGGGTGTTCAAGGCACTGACCTCCACGGTTGGCATCGCTGGCCCGCAATCCCCGTGGCGCATCTCCCACGCGTCACCTCAGGAGAGACTTCACCCAGGCCGACGGTCCGTCCGAGGCGACAAGAACGTCGTTCGAACCGCTCGGCACAATCAGAGTACGGGTGCAGGACGTGACCGTGGGATGAACGGCAGTCGGCGTCGTCTATGTGCTGGCGATGGTCGCCTCGGTGGTGGGGCTGCTGCACGAACGGGTCAAGATGTCACCTATCCGTGCAGCAGTCCCTCTCCATCTGCTCGAGCCTGAACGGTCTTCTGCCCCGACGAGACCAGGACGTGCTGGGGCACGCTCGGCCTGTGGGGGACGGCCTGGTCCAGTGGCTGTGCTCGTGGCCGTCATGCTTGCGGTGCTCGGTCGGACGTAGCCCGGCGTCAGCGGGCTCGGCCGCAGAAGGCGCGAACTGCCGTGTTGAACTCGTGTGGTCGCTCCAAGTTGCTCATGTGGCCAGCCCCGGGAATGACGACGAGCTTCGCGTGGGGGATCAGCCGCGTGAACTCGCGCGCCACGCTCAGTGGAGACCGAACGTCGAGCTCGCCCCACACGAGGAGGGTCGGGACCGCGATGTGCGGCAGCACGTCGCGCAGGTCGGCCTGGGCCATGGCGGACAGAGCGGTCTTCAAGCTGTGCGGGCGGACGTCGGCGGCTACTGCGTCGAGCAGCGCGATGAGGTCACGTGGCGGCTTGGCTGCGAAGAGCCCCGGGAAGCTCGGTCCGGAGCCGTCCGAGCGTGCGCTCAGCATGCGCTGGGCGCCGGCGACTCGAGCGCGAAGTTCATCTCCGGGCAGCGATCCCTTCCAACCGGCGTAGGTGTCAGCGAGCACGAGGGTCGCCACCAGCTCGGGTCGCCGTCGGTAGAGCTCAAGGACGATGGTGCCGCCCCAAGACAATCCGCAGACGTGTGCAGGCACGCTGAGCGTCTCCAGGAGTGCTGCCAGCGCGGCCGCGTATCCGGCCAGCCCGAAGTCCGCCGGCACGTCCGAGGACCGGCCGGCTCCCGGCTCGTCCCAAGCGATGACCGTGAAGTCATCGGTGAGTCCGGCGATCTGCGGGCGCCACTCCCGCGCATCTCCGGCTGCGCCGTGGACCAGCACCAGGGGCGGTCCGTCGCCCGCCTGGTCGTAGGCGACGTCCAGCTCGCCTGCCTGGATCCAATGCGTGTTCATCGCGCCAACGATTGTCTCATCGCCCAGGGGGCCTCGCCTCTCAACGCCGTCCGCGCAGGAAATCGGAACACCGTGCGCGGGGCGGATCGGTGTGTGAGCCGCGCACCACCTGTGCTGCGGTTGATCTCCACCAGATGGTCGCGCGGCGGGCGCCGCCTCAGTATGCGCCCGACTCGGTGTGCGTCACGACGATGTTCGGTCGGGCCGAATGCCTGTCGCCGTGGGCATCCACCCGCGGCACCCACGAGGTGACGCGCCGCGCAAGCGCGAGTTCGACGTAGACTCGTCGGCCAACGACGCGGTGGGTTCCACGCGGGGCAGGGGAGGCAACATGCCGATCTTCATGGTCGAGCGGGAGTACGCAGAAGCGCTCGAGGACGTTGCTGCGGTAGCCGATGGCATCAACCGGATCAACGACGAGGAGGATGTGCGTTGGCTGTATTCGTTCCTTTCGGCGGACAAGCGCAAGACGTACTGCCTGTACGAAGCCCCGTCCCCGGAGGCGATCCGGGTCGCTGCTGAGCGAGCCGGTCTGCCGGCCGATGAGATCATCGAGGTGACGGAGCGGCTTCTCCCCAACGGGGCGTCTGCTCCGATCTGACCGGGGTCGTGCCCAGCATGCCGACGTGGCCCCTCCCGCCGTTGCCCTCTCGTGTCGCGTCAGCGCGCGACGTGCCCCTCGTCGGCAGACGCCGAGAGCTCACCACGATGGAGGAGGTCTGGGCCGAGGTCGAATGCGGCCGCCCGCAGCTGGTGTTCGTCGGCGGGGAGCCGGGTGCCGGCAAGAGCCGACTGGTCGCCGAGGTCGCGGGCGCGCTGCACGACGAAGGCATTGCGGTCCTGGTCGGGACCTCGGCCCGGGAGACTGGGGTGCCCTACCAACCATTCGCCGAGCTGCTCGACCAGCTCTTCGAGAGCTGTCCGGCCGGGAGCCTGGACGCGCTGCTCGACCGGCACAGCGACCAGCTGAGACGGCTGTCGACTGAGGTCGTCCGGCACCTGCCCGGCCCCGAGGAGCTTGCCGCCGGCAGCGGGGAGCAACGGCGGGACCTGTTCGAAGCCGTGTCCGGGTTGTTGGCGCGGCTGGCGGAGCAACGGCCCCTCGCCCTGGTGCTCGAGGACCTCCACTGGGCGCAGCTGCCCACTCTGGCCCTGCTCGAGCACGTGGTCCGGACCTCGGCCGATGCTCGCATGTTGGTGCTGGTGACGCTGCGCACGACCCTGCCGGACCGTTCGGACGAGCTCGCCATGCGGGTGGCCGAGCTGCATCGTCTCGAAGGGGTTCGGCGACTCGACCTGGGCGGGCTGGACACCTCGGCGGTGATCGAGTATCTCGTGCTGCACGGCGGCCTCAGCGAGCGCGAGGCGAGGGCACCTGCGGTGCTGTTGCGCGATCGTACGGGTGGTAACCCGTTCTTCCTGCGCGAGCTCTGGGCCGACCTGCAGCACCGCGGTGGGGTCTCGGCGCTGCGCTCGTCGCAGCGCGTTCCCGTGTCGATCAGCGACAGCCTGGAAGAACGGATCGCGCGCCTGGAGGATCGGCTGCGCCCCGTCCTCGAGCTGGCGGCAGTGCTCGGCGACGAGTTCGACCTGGCGATGCTCGTCGCGGCGAGCGAGACCGATCGCACGACGACGATGGACTTCGTCGACGCGGCGGTGGCGCTCGGGTTCGTCGAGTCCGTCGAGTCGCCGGGTACCCACTACTGCTTCGTGCACGCACTCGCGCGACAGGCGGTGCTGGATCGCACGCCACCCTCGCGGCTGGCCCTCCTGAACGCGCGGGCCGGCGAGGCGCTCGAGCGGTTGCCCCGGCAGAACGCACTGATACCCCGGTTGGCCCATCACTTCCTCGCAGCGCAGTTCCTCGGCTTTCACGACCAGGCGCTGCGACACACGCGTGAGGCGGGTCGGCTAGCGGAGAGGAGCCTGGCGTTCGAGGAGGCCGCAGGCTGGTTCGAGCGCGCTGCCTCGCTGCCGGAGTGCGACCCGGAGGACCGGGCGCAACTGCTTCTCGCTGCCGCGATAGACCACGTTCGCGCCTGCAGCTTCCCGCGCGCCCGAGCGATCTACGAGGAGCTGGCCACCACGAGTGGGCCTGACGTGCAGCTGGCCGCGGCGTTGGGGTTCGAGGACGCCACGTGGCGACCCGGCGTCAACGGGATCCGGGCGGCCGACCTTCTCTCGGCGGCGGTGGGGGCGGGCAACCTGGACCCTGACGACGCGCGACACGTGCGGGCACTCGGCAGCCTGGGACGGGCCCTGGCGCTCGCCGGGGAGATGTCGGAGGCTCGTCGGGTCGGGAACCGGGCCATCGATCTGGCCCGGCAGAGAGGGGACGACGAGACGATGGCGCACGTGCTGACCGCCAGCCTGTGGCACGGGATCACACCGGATCTGGCCGAGCAGCAACTGGAACGCAGCGCCGAGATCTCGCGCTTGTCGCGTGCGGCGCAGGACTACGAGACCCTCGGGGCCGCGCTCAACTTCCGCGCTACGGCGAGCTATGTGCTCGGTCGGCCGGACGACTTGCGGGGGGCCATCGAGGACGCGCGGAGCGCCGTGGAGCATACGGGTCTGCCCTACTACCGATTCATCTTCTGCGGCCACTCCCATGCCGTCGCCTTCCTGCGCGGCGACTTCGCGGGCGCGGAACACTGGGCCCAGGAGACGCTGAAGTACACCGAGACGTTCGGCGACGAGGTTGCCGAGGGGCCCCACTCGGTGCAGATGTTCATGGTGCGCCGCGAGACCGGTGCCCTGGACAGGTTCGGCACGTTTCTCGACGGCACCGAGACGTTCACCGCACGCTGGGTTCCCGGACTGCTCGCGCTGTACACGGAGGTCGGACAGAAGACGGGCATGCGCCGTGCGCTCCGCCACCTGCTCGATCGCGAGCTCACCGATCGCAGCGATGAGGCCCAGTGGCCGATGGAGCTGGTCTTCCTCACCGAGGCTGCGCTCGCCCTGGACGACGCCGAGACGGCTCGAATCCTGCAGCCGCTGCTCGCGGCCTACCAGGGGATGAACCTCGTCTCGGGGACCATGGTCGCGACCTTCGGCAGCGCGGACCGGTACCTCGGCCGCGTCGCGGCTCTGTTGGGCGACGTCGCCACTGCCGAGCGACATCTCGAAGTGGCCCTCGAGATGGACAGGCGGATGCGCTCCGCGGTGCACACCGCCGAGACCCTGGGGCAGCTGGCCCTGCTCGCGGACGCGACCGGGCGGCGCGAGCGCGCGCAGGCGCTGGCCCGGGAGGCACTGGACCTGGCAGAGGAGAACGGTCAACGTCGCGTGGCCCGCGCGCTTGCGACACTGGTGCCCGGCGACCGACCCGAAGGGCTCACCGAGCGCGAGATCGACGTGCTCCGCCTGCTGGTTGCCGGCCTGAGCAACCAACAGATCGGCACTCGGCTGCACATCAGCGCCAACACCGCGGCCAACCACGTGCGCAGCATCCTCATCAAGACCGGGACCGCGAACCGAACGCAGGCCGCGATCTACGCCGCCCAGCACGGGCTCGTCTGACCCGTCCTCGGCCGATCTGGGCGCCCGACCGGTCAGACCTGACTATCGGGCTGCCCGCACAACAGAGTCAGATCCGGTCATGACCGCGGCACCGTCCCGCTCCTACGTTGGGTGAACAAAGCCATCCCGAGGAGGAGCACATGACCAGCCTGACCGGAAGATGCGGTCCAGCTACGAGGACGACTCAGCGGCGAATTGGTCGGCGCGAGTGACCCCGGCTACGACCAGGCGCGGGCGGTGTTCAACGCGATGATCGACCGGCACCCCGAACTGATCGCACGGTGCGCAAGCGTGAGCGACGTTCAACAGGTACTCGCGTACGGACGGGCAGCCGACGCTCCCATCGTCGTGCGCGGAGGCGGGCACAGCGCGCCCGGGTTCGGCACCGCCGACGGCGGCATCGTCATCGACCTGTCACCGATGCAGTCGATCGAGGTGGACCCGGACCGCCGTACAGCGCGGGTCCAGGGAGGTGCCACCTGGGGCACGGTCGACACCGCGACCCACGCACACGGGCTGGCCACGCCATCGGGCATCATCTCCACCACCGGGGTCGGCGGCCTCACCCTCGGCGGCGGGCACGGCTACCTGTCCCGCAAGTACGGCCTGACGATCGACAACCTGATCGAGGCCGAAGTCGTGCTGGCCGACGGCCGCGTGGTCACGGCCTCGGAGTCCGCACACCCCGACCTGTTCTGGGCGCTGCGCGGCGGAGGAGGCAACTTCGGTGTCGTCACCTCCTTCACCTATCGCCTGCACCCGGTGCGCAACGTGATCTGCGGCCCGACCGCCTGGCCGGTGTCCGAGACGAAGAACGTGCTGTCGTGGTACCGCGAATTCATGCCCGCACAGGACGACGACCTCTACGGCTTCTTCGCGGTCATGACCGTGCCGCCGGCCGACGCCTTCCCCGAGGCCTTCCACATGCACAAGGCCTGTGCCGTCGTGTGGTGCTACCTCGGCGACCCGGCCGAGGCCGAGGAAGCCCTGGCGCCGGTCCGAGCCATGGAGCCGGCCTTCGACGGGATCGGTGAGGCCCCCTACCCCGGCCTGCAGTCGTCCTTCGACCCGCTGTACCCGCCCGGCCTTCAGTCCTACTGGCGCGGTGACTTCTTCGGCACCATCCCCGACGCTGCCGTCGACGCACACGCCCACTTCGCCGAGCAGATGCCGACGATGCTCTCGACCATGCACCTCTACCCAGTGGACGGAGCCGTGAACCGAGTGCCGGGTGACGCCACCGCGTGGGCCTACCGCGACGTCACCTACTCGCAGGTGATCCTCGGCGCGGACCCCGACCCCGCGAACGCCGATGCCGTCAAGAAGTGGGCGATCGACTACTCCGACGCCACCCACCCTCACTCGGCCGGCGGCGGCTACGTCAACTTCATGATGGACGAGGGCCAGGAGCGGGTTCAGGCCACCTACCGCGACAACTACGCACGACTCGTCCGGATCAAGGCCGAGTACGACCCAGCCAACGTGTTCCACGTCAACCAGAACATCGATCCCGGAAACTGACGACGTAGTCATGTCACTGGAGATCGTCAGCTGCCCGGAGTGCGGACTGGCAGCCGAGGTGACCCGCCACGACTGGCTCGACTCCACCGCCGGGCCAGTCGAACACGTCGACATCCGCTGCGTGCAACGCCACTGGTTCCTGATGCCCGCCGAAGACGTTGCCGGCATGCGCGCCGGATCCTCATCGGAGCAACCGCCAGTTGCGGAAACGCTCAGGGACCCCGGCGTCCAAGTAGCTCGACACAACACCGACGGCCCAGGTCCGAAGGGATCTCGCCGCCGGGAGAGCCACGCTCGATCAGGACCCGCGCCGCCTCGTCGCCACCCACCATTCCTGAACGGCGCCGCCGATCAGGACGCGAGTCCGCGGTCAGCGAGAGCACGTTGCTGGTCGAGGCCGTCGAGGATGAGGTCGAGCCCGACCTCGAACTCATCGCCGAAGTCGTAGCCGGGCTGGAGCGCGTGCTCGAGAGTGAACTCGCGGAAGTACGGCAATTGGCCCTCCGGCAGTGCAGCCACGATCTGGCTCCCCAGCTCGGCGAGGTCCTGGCCGGGCTGGAACGGCATGCTCAGCTCCTGGACCAGGAAGCCGTACAGGTGAGCGTCGAGAACGGCGAAGGCGTGCCCGGTCAGGGTCAGTGAGAAGCCTGCCTCGCGCAGGCATCCGATCACTGCGTCGTGGTGGACCAGGGTCTCGTAGCCGGCGTTGCGGCGGGAGTCCATCAGCCCGACCGCCCACGGGTGCCGCTTGAGGGCCTCGCGGGCGGTCACCGCGCGCCGCCGCAGCTCGCTGCGCCACTCGGCTCCGGGCACGGGGGCGTAGAACTCGGCGAACACGGCGTCGACCATGCCGTCGAGCAGCTCCTCCTTGTTGGCGACGTGGTTGTACAGCGACATCGGCGTCACGCCGAGCCGCCGCGCCACCGAGCGCATGGACAGCGCCGCGAGGTCGTGAGCGTCGGCCAGCTCGACGGCCGCCGCGACGATTCCCGTCGCGGGTGAGCCGTTCCGCGCCCGAGCGTGGTCTTCCTGCCATTGGTGTCTCCTTCGTGACCGGCACCCCGCCGGTGGTTGACAAAACGTACACCGTACTTTTACGGTGGTGTTAATAACATACAGCGTACATCAAGGAGTGTCATGCGAGCCATCCACCAACACCGCTACGGCGGCATCGAGCAGCTGACCCTGACCGAGCTGCCGAACCCGACCCCGGGTCCGCACGACCTGGTCGTGCGCGTCCGAGCAGCCGGCGTGGACCGCGGCACCTGGCACCTGATGGCCGGGCACCCCTACGCCGTCCGCCTCGCCTTCGGGCTCCGCCGCCCCAAGCACCCCGTTCCGGGCCGCGACGTGTCCGGCGTCGTCGCCGAGGTCGGGTCGCAGGTCACCGCGGTGGCCGTCGGGGACGAGGTGATCGGCACCGCCGACGGGTCCTTCGCCGAGCTCGCCGTGGTGCCTGAGAGCCGAGTGGCTCGCAAGCCGGCCAGGCTCTCCTTCGAGGAGGCCGCAACGCTGCCGGTCTCCGGGCTCACCGCACTCCAGGCGGTCCGTGACGCCGGCCGGATCGGCGCCGGCGACCGGGTGCTGGTCATCGGCGCCTCCGGTGGGGTCGGGTCCTACGCAATCCAGATCGCGGCGGCGTACGGCGCCGATGTCACCGGCGTGGCCAGCGGCGGCAAGGCCGACCTGGTCCGCTCCCTCGGCGCCACCCGCGTCATCGACTACACCCGCGAGGACCTCCACGACGGCACCCGCTACGACGTCGTCCTCGACATCGCCGGTCTCCGTCCGATCCGTCAGCTTCGCCGGCTCCTGACCGACAGCGGCACCCTCGTCATCATCGGCGGTGAGGGAGGCGACCGCTGGCTGGGCGGCACCCACCGCCAGCTCGCCGCACTCGCGCTCTCACCGCTGGTGAGCCAGCGGCTCACCGCCCTGTTGAGCAAGGAGAACTCCGACGACCTCGACGTCTTGGCCCAGCTGGTCGACGAGGGCCGCGTGCGACCGGCACTCGAACGCACCTACGCGCTGCACGAGGCGGCCGAGGCGATCGACCACGTCGCGACCGGACACGCCCGCGGCAAAGTCGCCGTCACTCTCTGAACGGCACACCCGACACCCGACAGGAGGAGTCACCCCGATGGCTGCCACCACGACCAGCACTGCCAGTACCAGCACCGCTTCCCGCACCGCCGCACGCTGGGCGGCGGGCGGCTACCTCGCCCTCTTCGTCCTCGGCATCTTCGCCAACTTCCTCGTGCTCAGCCCAGTGCTCCAGCCGGGCGACGCCGCCGGCACCGCGGCCGCACTGCGAGAGTCCGAGACCTCGTTTCGGCTCGGCGCCGTGGCCTTCCTCGGCATCTTCCTGATCGACGTCGTCGTCGCCTGGGCGCTGTGGGTGCTGTTCCGCCCGGTCCACCGCGACCTGTCGCTGCTCTCAGCCTGGTTCCGACTGATCTACACCGTCGTGCTCGGGGCCGCGCTCGGCTTCCTCTACGCCGCGCTGTGGCTGACTGGCACCCCCGGCGCCTTCGGGGAAGCGAACGACGAAGCCGTTCTGCTGGCGCTGAAGACCTTCGAGTTCACCTGGGTCGCCGGCCTCGCCGCCTTCGGCGCGCACCTCGTAGTGCTGGGCGTGCTGATGCTCAAGGCGCGCGGCCCACAGTGGATCGCCTGGCTGCTGCTGGCCGCGGGAGCGGCGTACGTCCTCGACACCGTCGCCCACCTCGTAATGGCCGACTACCAGGCCTCCGCCGACCTCTTCCTCGTCCTCGTCGCGGTGCCGTCGGTGATCGGTGAGATGAGCTTCGCGGTCTGGCTGCTGCTGGTGGCCACCGGCCGGCGTGCGGCCCCGACCACACCCCTCGACCAGGCCAGCGACAACGACACGACCTCGGTCGGGCAGCCGGCGTGACCCGCCCGGTGCCGCCGTTGCGTCTGCACCTCACCGCGGGTACGGCGGACCATGAGCGCGAGAGGATGGCCCGGTGCGGACATATCCCATGGTCGCCCTTGCGCTGAGTACGGCCGTGCCCATGAGCGCGCAGGACGCCACTATCGACGATGCCATCGACAGGGAGATGCCTGCTTCAGGGGCACCCGGTCTGGCCTATGCCGTGGTGGTCGACGGGGAGATCACGTCGGCCGGTGCGCGAGGTGTCCTCAGGCTCGGCGGCGGGGAGAAGGTCACGGCGGACACCCCGTTCCTCACGGGCTCGATCTCCAAGAGCTTCACCGCCCTGTCCGTCATGCAGCTGGTCGAGGCAGGCGAGATCCAGCTGGACGCCGAGGTGTCCCAGTATCTCGACGGCTTCTCCGGCCGACCTGCCGGCGACATCACCATCCGTCAGCTCCTCAGCCACACCAGTGGCTACTCCACGCTTCAGGGAAACGCGTCCCACACTGAGAGCACCGGCGGGACGGACGAGCTTGCGCGCCGCGTCGACCAGCTGGCAGAAGTCAGTCCGGCCCATGCCCCCGAGGAGGAGTGGGAGTACTCGAACACGAACTACCAGATCCTGGGGCGCGTGGTCGAGGTGGTGAGCGGGCAGGACTACCAGTCCTACGTCGCACAGAACATCCTCGACCCGATCGGTATGAGCAACAGCTTCGTCGCCGACGGTGAGGTCCATGAGTCCATGGCGACCGGCCACAAACCGTGGTTCGGCACCAAGAAGCCACTTCCCGAGAACCGGACGCAGCGTGGCACGGCCCCGCAAGGGGGCATCGTCGCGAGCGCCAACGACCTGGCCCGCTACCTGCGGACGATGATGAACGGCCACGACGACGTGCTCAGCGCAGAAGGCAAGTCCCTGATGATGCGTCCGTCCAGCGCGAGCATCGCCCTTCTACGGCCTGGGCTGGTTCGTGGACTCGGGCAACGGGACCGTCTGGCACTCGGGGACGAGCCCGGGCTATGAATCGCTGGCGACGATGATGCCCTCCCAGAAGAAGGGCGTCGTCGTGCTCGTCAACGCGGGCAGCGGAATCGGGTTCGGGGAGACGACCCAGCTCCGCAACGGCATCACCGCCGCGGCGTTGGGACTCGACTACGACGGCGACGGGTCGCGCCTCTCCCAGAAGGCCCTGTTCGTCTCTCTGGTGCTCCTCCCGTTCGTCTACGCGCTGAGCATGATCTGGGCGTGGCGGCACCGTGCGGACATTCGCGCCAAGTCCGGCGTCTTCGGCCTGTTCAGCCTGTGGTTCCCGCTGCTGAGCACGCTTGCCGCAGCGTGGGTGATCCTGCACCTGGTGCCGAACCTGTTCGGCACCCCGCTGGCCAACATCAGACTGTTCCAGCCCGACCTCGGTGTCGCACTCATCGCTACAGCAGTGACGGGTGTCCTGTGGGCCGTGTTCAGGCTCGCGGTGGCCTACGCCGGCAGGACGGATCGTGCGCGGCAAGCGAGTCCCTCGGGGAGATAGGGCTCAGACTTCGCCGTCCGGTCACACCGGTCCATCGCCGCAGGTCAGTGGCTCGTCTTGCCTCCTGAGGGCAGCCGACCTCAAAGGATCGCGTTTACGCTCACCACCATCGGGGACTTCCCGGTGACCATGCACGTCGGATGCGTCGACTGTTGGAGAATTGCTGCTGACCAGCCGAAACACACCACGGTGCGAACCCGTGGCCGCGATCGGTCGTCATCGGGCTCGGCTGAGAATGGCGCGGACGACTTGTGGACTGCCGTGTCGTGGAGGTGATGGTCATGGTGCGGTCTCATCGAGTCACGCTGAAGATGAGATGGCGGGTCTCGCTATCCGCCACGCGCAGTCTCGTCCCGCAGATAGGTGAGCACGGCGAGCACTCGGCGGTGGCCGGCCGACTCGGTGATGCCGAGCTTGGCGAGTATCCGGCCGATGTGGGCCTCGACAGTCCGCTCGGTGACGACGAGTCGCTCGGCGATCTGGCTGTTGGTGTGGCCTTGAGCCACGAGGGCAAGCACCTCACGTTCACGATCGGTGAGGCGTGCGAGCGCACCGGGGCCGCTGGGAGCGACCAGGCTGGCGACGACCTCCGGGTCGAGGGCCGACCCGCCGTGGGCGACCCGCTCGGAGGTGGCGAGGAACTCCTCGACGTCGAGCACCCGGTCCTTGAGCAGGTAGCCGAAGCCACCCAGACCGACCAGTGACACCGCGCCGACGGTCTCGATGTGCTGAGAAAGCACGAGAACGCCGACGTCGGGATGGTCCGCCTTGATGGTGCGAGCCACCTGAACTCCCTCGTCGGTGAACGTCGGCGGCATGCGCACGTCGACGACGACCAGGTCGGGCTTCTCGGCGTCGACGACAGCGGCGAGGTCCGATGCATCGGCAAGGAGAGCCAGCACGTCGTGGCCGCCGTTCTCGAACAGCATTCCCAAGCCTTCCCGCAGGAGCGCTTGGTCCTCGGCGATCAGGACGCGCATGGGAACACCGCCGTCAACGTCGTGCCTTGTCCGCGTGGACTGGTGATCTCGAGGGTGCCGCCGTGGGCCGTGACCCGGTCTTGCAGGCCGGTCAGGCCGGTCCCCGATCCTGGAGCCGCGCCGCCGACACCGTTGTCGTTGACGAGGAGGACCAGTCGGCCCTCATCGCACCTCGTGTGGAGCGTGACCTGGGTGGCACCGGAGTGCTTCACCGCATTGGTGACGCCTTCGGATGCGGTGTAGTACACGGCAGCCTCGATCTCGGCCGAGAACCTTGCGGTGGATGAGTGCACCTCGACCGGGAGAGGTGCACGACGTGCGAGCTCCCGGAGTGCGGGCGTGAGGCCGGCGTCGAGCTGAGCCGGTCGGAGGCCACGTGCGAGCTCGCGCAGGTCCTCGATCGACTGGGTGATCTCGTCGACGGCGCGCTGGATGAGGGCATGAGCGCTCGGTGCGGTGCCATCCAGAGCGTGCTGGGCGTGCCGCAGTGAGAGCCCGATCGAGACGAGCCGCTGTTGATGGCCGTCGTGCAGGTCGCGCTCGATCCGGTGTCGTTCCTCGTCGGCGGCGAGGACGATGCGGGCACGTGAAGCGGCGACCTCGTCGAGCTGCCGCCTGAGCTCGACGCGGAGGCGGACGATCTCGAGGGCGAGCCCGGCGATCGTGAGCAGCTCGGGCAGCCGGGCACGGGATGCTGCCGAGCCGACCGCGACGACGCCGACCTCCTCGCCGTGCAACCGGATGGGTAGGTGCTCACCGCCGGCCGGCATCGGGTCGCCGTCCAGGTGCACGTACCTGTCGCTGCCTGGCAGGCGAAACCCCAACGCGAGTGCCGGGTCACCCACTGTCTCGCGCAGCACCTGCTCGATCCCCTCGGGCGCCGCGCGACCCGCCCGGAGCTCCTCGAGGAACGTGTTCACGCGCTCGGTTGCCTCGTACTGAGATCGGTTGAACCGGCGGTCCACCACGCGTTGGAGACGATCGCGCAGCGGTCGCGCACCTACGCCGGCGATCAGGGTCACCACCGCAGTGGCCCATATCGAGCCTCGGCCACCGACAGCACCGACGGTGACGGCCACGACCGCATACGTTCCTGTCAGCAGGGCCGTGATGGTCGCGTAGACGACCGTGCGGCTGATCGCGAGGTCGATGTCGTAGAGCCGGTAACGCAGGATGCCCGCGCCCATCGCCACCGGCATCGACATGGCAGCCACGGCGACCGCGATCCGCACGACCGGCACGGTGTTCCACAGCAAGGCGCCGGCGGGCATCACGACGGCTGCGATGCCGGCAGCGAGGGCCAACCACTTCATCTGCTGCCGTTCTTCCCCGACGGAGCGGTGGAACCGCAGACCCAGGGCGACGACCGAGAGCACGAATGACCCGAGCAGGACAGCCATGGCGGCGACGTACAGCACCCACCAGAGTGGACCGTCAGCAGCGTAGGGGTTCACGCCGTCGACGAAGTAGCTTCCCGCCTCGGCAGCGAGGACGAACGCGGGTACGGCGACCCCGGCCCCGAGCACTCCGGCCGCGCCCACGGCTCGCCATGCCGGTGCCAACAGCGTGCCGGACGGGAACAGGAGGAAGCAGACAACCGTCGCGGCCGCCTGGGGGATCGTGCTCGTGTTGGCGAAGGTCTCCGCGACGTCAGCCCCTGGCCAGCCGCGCAGAGCCCACCCTTGGGCGAGATCGGCGAAGGAGCTGACCACCGCCGCGCCCAGGACCAGCCAGCCGATCGGGTTCCGAGGGCGCCTCGACGCGACAAGCACGCCGACCGCCGCGAGCACCAGCGTGTTGACCGTGTAGATGAGGGTGTCCCACGCGGGCTCCCGCCCCCAGGAGAGCACGACCGCGGCGACCTCGAGCGTCGAGACCAACACAAGTGCTGCGCTCGGAACGGGGCGGACACGGAGAGCCCTCACCCAGGAGATTCTCGCAATCGGACCACCGTCCTCGCAATCGCGCTGGCACTCGGTCCGACTGTGGTGCTGGCTCGTAGACCGAGTGTGGTCCGGTCCCCGATGACGGGCCCCGTGGTCGTGCCTAGCGTCGATGGCATCACCACCGCAGACGGAGGATCCCCATGACCCAGATCGCCGACTCGACCCACGCCGTCGCATCCACCCGGCAGCGCAGGAATCTCGCTCAGATCACCGGCGCGGCCGGGCTGGTGACCCTGGTCGTCGTCCTGGGCGCGTCGCTCGCCAACGACTACCAGAGCGCCGCCATCGACAGCAGCGCCAACGAGACCGTCGCGTTCTTCCGGTCCCTCGACGACACGTTCGGAGCAGTCAGCTCCTTCCTCACCGCGGTGGGGCTGATCGCGATGCTGTGGTTCACCCTCGGTCTCGCCCTGCTGCTGCGCCGCTACGAGGGCGAGCTGCCCTGGCGCTCGGTCTTCCTCGCCGGCGCCGGTGTCGTCAGCGTCGTGTCCGGGCAGATCGCCTCCTGGGACGCCGCGGTCTACCGGTCCGACGACATCGACCCCCAGGTCGCGCGCTACGCCTTCGACCTCGGCAATCTCTCGTTCGCGAACAGCTGGGTCGCCGCCGGCGCCGTCGGCATCTGCACCGGCCTCATCGTGATCGGAGACCGCGACCTCCCGCACTGGCTCGGCTGGTGGGCCCTCATCGCTGGCATCGGCTCGGTGCTCGCTCGCGCCGTCTGGACCGAGGGCTACGCGTTCATCCCGTTCACCGCGTTCTGGATCTGGGTCCTGGTCCTGTCCGTGACCCTGCTTCTGGGTCGCTTCGCCGTCACCGGAGCCACGAGCGGTCGTCGGGAGCGAGCGCGACCGGCGTTGACCGAATGAAGGCGCCCGAGGTCGAGCTGAGCCGCCTCACCAAGGCCTTCGGCGACCTCGTCGCGGTCGACGCGGTCAGCGCCGCCGCGCGCCCCGGCCGGGTGACGGCCCTGCTCGGACCGAACGGGGCCGGCAAGAGCACCACCTTGCGGATGCTGCTCGGGCTGGTGGCGCCGAGCAGCGGGGCCGCCACGTTCGACGGGCAGCGGTACGACCAGCTGCCGGACCCGGTGCGCACGGTCGGGGCACTGCTCGAGGCATCCGGTTGGCACCCCGGCCGGACGGCACTCGCCCAGCTGCGGATCATGGCGACCGCAGCCAGGTTGCCGCACGAGGCACCCGAGCGCGCCCTGGAGGAGACCGGACTCGCGGCGGACGCGCGGAGGCGGGTGGGGGAGTTCTCCCTGGGGATGCGCCAGCGTCTCGGCCTGGCCGCCGCGATGCTCGGCGACCCGTCCGTGCTCGTCCTCGACGAGCCCACCAACGGGCTGGACCCGCCCGGTGTGCGGTGGCTGAGGGGCTACCTGCGGGGTCTCGCCGAAGAGGGGCGCACGGTGCTGCTCTCAAGCCACGCGCTCGGCGAGGTGGAGATGACCGCCGACCATGTCCTCGTGATGGCGCGCGGCAGACTGCTCAGATCCGCGACACTCGCCGAGTTCCGCGCCGAGGCCGGCGTCGGATCCCGGGTGCGCACCCCCCAGGTGCGTCGGCTCGCTGCCGCGCTCGACGCCGCAGGCCACACTCACCGGCCCAGCGACGACGGGCTCGTCGTCGACGCGACACCCGAGGAGGTCGGGGGGATCGCCGCAGCTCACGGCATCGTGCTGCACGGGTTGGCCGGTACCGCGGACCTGGAACAGGCCTTCTTCCGGCTCATCCAGGACGCCGACCCCGGCCGACACCCGGGGCAAGCCGCCGCGTCGGTCCAGGAGGTGGTCTCATGACAGCGCCCGCGGGGTTGTCGTGGATGAACACCTCGTCGGACTGGTGCCTGCGCGGCGCCGGTGCAAGCGCAGTGATCAATGGTCTGGGGTTCGGCGGCTTCACCATCCCGGCCATCTGGAGCGTCGCCTCCGGGCATGGCGTGCTGTACGCCTACGGCAATCCCACCTACGGCTACGGGCCTCTCCATCGCCTCGGTGTCCCCACGACCGTGCCGCTCCTGGCCGCGTTCCTGATCGCCTGCACGGTCCTGGCAGCCGGTGGCGTGCTCCTGCTGTGGCCACGAACCTCCGGGATCCTGGTCTCGTTGATCGGGATCCTGATGTGTGCGCCTTTCTGGTGGGGCTTCGACCTTCCCTTGGCTTGGCCGAACGCGGCCCTGGTCATCACTCTCATCGCGATCGGATGGACGTTTCGCCGCTTCGGACGATCCGAATCGGCCCGGGAGGCTCGTCCCATGACCGCGCTCATCTCCGCCGAACTGCTCAAGCTGTGCACCCGCGCCCATGCAGGGGTGCTCCTGGTGGCCATGATCTTCGTCCCCATCGCCGTCTCCTCCGAGATCCCCGAGCCCGGCAAGGGGGGCACGGACCTGTCCATCTACGACCCGGACCTCCTGGCCCTTGCGACGGGGACCGGATTCGTGGTTCCGATGGTCTTCATCGCCCTGCTGGGCGGGGTCGCGGTCACCCAGGAGTTCCGCTACGGCACGGTCACCGCGACGTACTTGATCGAGCCGCGGCGCAATCGCGTACTGATCGCGAAGGGCGTCGCCCTGGCGGTCGCGAGTGTGCTGACCACCGTCGTGACCCTGATGGTCGCGGTTCCGGTCGCAGTCGCGCTGATCAGCTCCCGGGGCGGTGAGACGGTCGTCGGGGTGCGGTTCTGGCAGACGGTGGCCGGCGGGACTGTCGTGATGCTGGTGTACGCCGTCGTCGGCGTCCTGATCGGAGCGCTGGTCCGCAACCAGGTCGTCTTCGTGGTCGCCGCGCTGGTGTGGATGCTGGCCGTGGAGCACATGATCATCCCGGCGCACATGTCGGTGGGGCGGTGGTTGCCGGTGGCCGCGGCCTACCAGCTGATCCAGCTTGGCCCCTCGGTGGACCCCGACGGGCGGCTGCTGTCCGTGGCTGCGTCCGGGATCCTCCTCGCGGCGTACTCCACCATCGTCGTCGTCCTTGCCTTCCGCCTCACCCCCGGGCGCGACATCCACTGAGCCGGTTCGCCGGCTTGTGCGCCAGCCGGTTCTCGCCGGTGACGGCGTACTCCGCAAAGGACCCGGGCGCGACTCCGAGGACCTGGTCGCCGGGGAAGAAGCGTGTCACCTTCGCACCGACGTGCACGACGGTCCCCGCGACGTCGCGGCCGGGCACTGGGTTCTTCGGTCGGCGGATGCCGGAGGCGAGGCGTACGGCGTACGGCTTGCCGGTCATCAGGTGCTCGGTGCCGCGGTCGAGCCCGGCGGCGTGCACGCGGATCAGCACCTGGTCGTCCCGGACGACGGGGCGAGGCAGCTGCGCGAGTCGCAGCACATCGGAGTCGCCGTAGCGGGTCTGGATGGTGGCCCGCATCGTGTCGGTCGACGTGGCGGTTGCTTCGTGCTTCGTGGGGAGTGTCCTTCCTGTGGGGTGCGCTGACGGGGTGGGGATCAGATCGGGCGCGTGGGCTCGTACTGGATGTAGCGACGGACCTCGCGGGCGCGCTCGACGTCGGTGAGCCGCGCAACGAGGTGCAGGGCCATGTCGATGCCGGCGCTGACGCCGGCGCTGGTGATGAGGTCGCCGTCGTCGACGAAGCGTGCTGCGACGTCGGTGATGATCGTGGGGTCGAGCTCGGACAGCAGGTTCAGGGACGCCCAGTGGGTGGTGGCCCGACGGCCCGTCAGCAGGCCGGCGGCCGCGTAGACGAGGCTCCCGGTGCAGACTGAGGTCATCAGTGGCACCGAGTCCCGGAGGCTGCGGACCCATCCGAGGTGGTCGGGGTCCAGGAGCATCGGCCTGGTGCCGGGCCCGCCCGGGTGGATGAGCACGTCGAGTGGCGGAGCGTCGTCGAACGAGTGGTGCGCCCCCAGCACGAGGGACTTCGCACCGACGACGGGCGCCCCGTCGGCCGACAGGCAGAAGGCATCCCAGCCGTCCTCGGGACAGGTCTGGGTCCAGTGGGAGAGGACCTCCCACGGGCCGACGGCGTCCAGCTCCTCCACCCTGTCGAAGACGAGGACGCCGATCTGCCGACGCGGCGCCACCCGCGTGGGTCGGTCGTGGGCGGGGTCAGTGGGGGACTGGGGGTGCACGGGGCCTCCTCGTGGGCGATCTCAGATGGGGCGCGATGACGCCCGACGTGACCGATCCTGCGGGCTGGACCGGTGGGGTCACCCCGGTCAAAGTGCCGGGTTGCACGGAATACTCGGGCTGGTGAGCGTGTACGTCCGGCACGTGCTGGTCGGCCGGGGCCCCGAGCGGGCGCTCCTGGCGGCGCTCGTCGACGGTGCCCGCCACGGGACGGCCGGCAGCGTCGTCGTACGAGGCGAGCCGGGCGTCGGCAAGTCCGCGTTGCTCGACGCGATGGTCGCCGACGGTGACGGAGCCACCGTGCTGCGCACCCAGGGTCTCGAGGTTGAGGCGCCGCTCGCCTTCGCCGCACTGCACCGCCTGCTGCGTCCGCTCACCCGTCTGCGCGAGCATCTTCCGCCTCCTCAGGCACGTGCCCTCGCGGTCGCGTTCGGGGAGGATGACGGTCCCGCTGTCGAACCCTTCCTCGTGGGGGTGGCCACGCTCTCGCTGTTGACGGCGGCCGCCGAGGAGGGCCTCGTGCTGTGCGTCATCGACGACGCACACTGGTTGGACCCCGCCAGCGCGGGAGCGCTGCTGTTCTGCGCCCGACGGCTGGGAGCGGACAGGGTGGTGATGGTGTTCGCGGCGCGTGACAGGCGCGTCGGCGGCGTTCGAGGCGCCCGGCCTGGCCGAGGTGGTTCTCACCGGCCTCGACGCCGAGGCATCCCGTGCCCTCCTGGCAGCCAGGCTCGGCGGGGACCCGGCCGACGAGGTCGCCCAACGGCTCATCGCGGAGACGAGTGGCAACCCGTTGGCCCTGCTCGAGCTGCCCGGGGAGCTCACGGCAGCCCAGCTCGAGGGCTCGGCCGCACTGCCCACCACGCTCCACCTCACCGCCCGGGTGGAGCAGGCGTTGCTGGAACGGAGTCGCCGGCTACCGGCTCCGGTGCAGCGCCTGCTGCTGCTCGCGGCCGCCGACGACACCGGCCAGTCCGACGTGCTGCGTCGTGCGGGTGCGCACTGGGGACTGGACGACGACGTGGTCGAGCGTGCGATCGACTCCGGCCTGCTGGCGGACGCCGGCGGCTCGGTCTCCCTGCGGCACCCTCTGGTGCGCTCGGCGATCTACCAGGCCGCCACCGCGGCGGACCGCCGGGGAGCTCACCGGGCGCTCGCCGGGGCGTTGGCCGGGTCGGGGCACGAGGACCGCGAGGTATGGCACCGTGCCTGCGCCGCCGAGGGACCGGACGCCGACCTGGTCGAGGCCCTCGAGCGGGTGGGGGAGCGCTCGCAACGACGTGGTGGCCACGTCGCGGCGCTGGCGGCCTACGAGCGGGCGGCGGAGCTGGCCACCGACGCCGCACGACGCGCGCACTCGAGCTTCGCGGCGGCGCGCAGCGCCTGGGCCTGCGGACAGGCGGCCCGCGCGCAGTCCCTGCTCGGCACTGCCAGGGAGGGCGCGGACGACGCACTCCTGCTGTGTGACGTGGCGCGGTTGCGCGGGCACATCGAGGTCAACATCGGCTCGGCCCCGGAGGCGCACCGCATGTTCGTGGACGCCGCGCACGCGGTGCTGCCGTCCGACCCGGTCCGAGCCCTGGACATCGGCGTCGCCGCGGCCGTGATGCGCACCTTCGGTGCCGACAGCGGTACGCCGATGCACACCGATGAGCTCCTGACGGCAACCACCGCGGACCGCTCCCCTCGGACACGGTGCCTGCGGCAGATGCTCGTGGCAATGACCCGGGTCGCGGACGCGGACTGGGGCGCCGCAGCGGATGCGCTGGACCTCGCCCTCACGATCGGTGAGGACGTCGACGACCGTGACGTGCTGTGGAACCTCGGCAACGCCGCGCTCCAGCTCGGGGACGACGACCGGCAGCAGCAGTTCTACTCCTTGCCCTCTCCCGCGCGCGGGAGGCGGGTGCCGCCACGGCGGTGATCTACTGCCTGCAGCGGCTCTGCTTCGGGCACTGGACGAGCGGGTGACCACGTCGCCCTTCGCGTCAGTGCCGAGGAGGCCGTGGCCCTGGGCACGAGCATCGGCCAACCCGCGGTGACCGCGCTCCCGATCGCCTGGCTCCTGCTCCTGGCGGCCCAGCAGGACCGGGACGACTACGACGACCTCCTGGCGCGGCTCGGGGAGGCTGGTCGCGGACGCATCCGCTCGGCATCATGGGCGATCCGGTGCACGACCTGACGCGGTGGGCCATGGGCGTCCGCGCGGCGAGCACGGGCGACACGTCAGGTGCCTTCCACCAGCTCGGACGCCTCCGGCTGCCCATCCTCCAGCGGCTGGCCGCGACCGTGCGGATCGAGGCCGCCGTTCGCGCCGGTGAGGCCGTGACGGCACGGCGCCTGGACCGAGGAGCTCGCATCCTTCGCCGAGGCCACCCGAAGGCCGTGGGCGCTCTCCGCGGTCGCCTTCGGCAGGGCCCTGACCGCCGAGGCTGATGCCGGGGACCCTGTTCGAGCAGGCGTTGTCGGACGGTGCGACCGGTGGCGTCCGCTGGACGTGGCACGCGTCCAGCTGGCGTACGGCGAGTGGCTCCGCCGCAGCCAGCGGCGCGTGGACGCCCGCCTCCACCTGCGCCGTGCCCTCGAGACCTTCCAGGACGTGCGGGCCGAGTCGCTGGCGTCGCGTGCGGTCTCGGAGCTCCGGGCCTCGGGCGAGACCGCGCGCAAGCGCGACCCCTCGACCCTGCTGCAGCTCACGCCGACGGAGCTCAGGATCGCCCAGCTGGTGAGCTCGGGGATGTCCAACAAGGACGTGGCCGCGCAGTGCTGGATCTCCCCCCGCACGGTCGCCTTCCACCTGCGCAACGTCTTCGCCAAGGCCGGCGTCACCTCACGCGGCGAGCTGGCCCGGCTCGACCTCGGCTGACGGGCTCCTGCCCCTTCGTGGACAATCCCGGCCATCTGGCCGGGGTGAGCGCGCGACGGTGCGCCCACTCTCGAGGCAGTGCCCCATCCCTCACTGCGAGAGCGAGAAGTCCCATGAGCATCGACGTCCACCCTCTGCGCCCCACCGAACGGCTCGAGTCGCGGAGGCCGACCTCCCACCCGGGACTGTCCTCGGATCGATGGCCGCGGGCGCTGCGGCTGCCGCCCTCCTGACGATGCTGGTCCTCCCGGGCGCCACGGAAGGCGTGACGGCGGGTGCGACGCTGCTGGGGTTCGGCCTCGGCTGGGCGATGCTGCACGTCCTCTCCGGGCGAACGGGTCGCCCGCAGTCCTGGGCCGTCGTACCCGCGGTCGCGATGACGTCGACCGGTGCAGCCCTGGTGGCCCTCGCGCCCTCGGACCACACGATGACCCTGCTCACCTGGGTGTGGCCGACCCTCGCTCTGTCACTGAGCGTGTGGACGTACGTCCGGATGCGGCGGGAGCTGTCGGGTCCCGGTCGGTGGCTGGTGACGGGCGCGCTGGTCCTCCTCGCCGTCGCCTCGGTGGGCGCCGGCATCCGGAGTGTCGCCACCGACCCCTTCGCCAACACCTACCCGGCGCCGGGCGCCATCCACTCCGTGGGTGACCACGACCTGCACCTCGACTGCCGCGGCCAGGGCCAGGGCCAGCCGACCGTCGTGCTCGCTCAGCGGCCTCGGCGAGTTCTCCGGGTCCTGGGCCCGGATCCTCGACGGGGTCGCCCCCAGCACGCGAGTCTGTGCGTACGACCGCGCGGGTCAGGGCTGGAGCGACGACGTCGAGCACCCCCAGGACGGCATCGCTGCCGCCGAGGACCTCCACGCACTGCTCGCAGCCGCCGGGGAGACGGGCCCGTTCGTGCTGGTGGGCCACTCGATCGGTGGCCCTTACGCGATGACGTACGCCGCCGACTACGCCGACGAGGTGGCGGGCATGGTGCTGCTGGACAGCACCAGCCCCGAGCACTTCACCGCCATCCCCGGCTACCCCACGCAGTACGCGATGATGCGGCGCGCGTACGGCGTCCTGCCCACGCTGGCGCGGCTCGGGCTCGGAGCGGCACTGACCGGGTCGCACCTTCCCGGCGACGACGCGGTACCGGTGGACGCCTGGTCGGCGTCGCCCCGTGCCGGGCGCAACGCCCGCGACGAGCTCTCGATGCTCCCCGTGGTGTTCGCGCAGGCCCGGGCGCTCACCACTCTCGGAGACCGACCGCTCGTCGTGCTGACCAGCGCGGAGAACGCCCGCGACACCGATGGCTGGGCCGAGGCGCAGGAGCACATGTCAGAGCTGTCCAGCGACGCCGTCACCCGCGAGGCTGCTACCAGCCACGCCGGCATCGTCGAGGACCCGGGCGGAGCCGCAGCGTCCGTGCAGGCCATCGCCTCGGTCGTCCGGGCGGTCCGCACCGGGACGCCCCTCACGACGCGCTGAACCCGCGCCAACCGGGTCGGACCCGGCCATGTGGCCGGAGCGACCAGGTCGCACTTCTTGCAGTCTCGACCTCACCGCACCAGCACCACCCCATCCGCACCGCTCACCGCTCACTACCGGAGGCACCCATGCACGGACACCACGGCCCCGCCCTCGAGGCGGACGCCCACACCGACACACGACCCTGGGGACCGATGCTCGTCGCGCTCGTCGCACAGGTCCTCGTCGTCATCGACATCTCCGTCGTCAACACGGCGATGCCGACCATCGGCCACGAGCTGGGGTTGGCCAGCAGCGACCTGCAGTGGGTCGTCACCGCCTACCTCCTGCTGTCCGGCGGGTGCCTGCTCCTCGGGGGGCGGATCGCGGATCTGATCTCGCGTCGTACGGTCTTCCTCATCGGACTGACCCTGTTCACCGCCGCATCCCTGTTCACCGGCTTCGCCGGCGGCGCGGCGGAGCTCATCGGCGGCCGCGCGGCCCAGGGAGCCGCCGCAGCCCTCATGACGCCGGCCGCCCTCTCCATCATCAGCACCACCTACACGGGCACGCAGAAGGCACGGGGCCTTGCGCTCTGGGGAGCCATCGGTGGCCTGGGCATCGCGGTCGGCGTCGCCCTGGGCGGCGTCCTCACCACGTGGGCCAGCTGGGAGGCGATCTTCTGGATCAACGTGCCGATCGGCGTGCTCGCCATCGCCACCACCTTCCACGTCGTCGCGAAGGACCAGAAGGGTCCTGCCGGCTTGGTCGATTTCGACGTCCCCGGGGCCCTCGTGGGCGTCGGCTCGCTGGCCACCTTGATGTTCGCCCTGGCTCGCGTGGAGTCCCAGGGGTGGGCCTCGGTCCAGACCGCTGTCGGCCTGGGCGTCGCCGGGATCCTGATGGTCGCCTTCGTGGTCATCGAGGGACGGGCCACCCAGCCGCTGGTGCACCCGCACACCTGGAGGATCGCGAGCCTGGTGTCGAGCACGACGGTGATGCTCGGCATCACCGGCCTGCTCATGGCGGTGGTGTTCCTGACGTCGATCTTCGGGCAGACGGCCCTCGGCTACTCCGCCGTGGAGTCGGGCCTCGCGTTCCTCCCGCTCGCCGTGACCCTCGTCGTCGGCACCCACCTCGCCGCCCGCGCCGGTGCGCACCTTCCGGTGCGGACCATCGCCGCCATCGGTCTGGCCATCGTCTCCGGCGGAGGTCTGCTCCTGTCCCGTGCCGGATCGACGTCCTCCTACGTCGGCGGAATCCTGCCCGGGCTGTGCCTCGTCGGGCTGGGTGCGGGCCTCGTGTTCGCCGCCGTGGCCGGCACCGCGATGAACGGCATCCCGGCCGAGCACGCCGGCATGGCCTCGGGGTTCCTGATGACCGGGCATGAGGTCGGAGCCGCACTCGGCGTGGCCGTCCTGTCCGTCGTCGCCGGTACGGCGGGCAACCTCACCGCGGCCTCCGGAGTGGTGGAGGCCTACTCCCGGGGCTCGATGGCCGTCACAGCGATCGCCGTGGTCTTCGCCGCGGTGGCCGCCGTGTGGATGCCTGCCGGGAAGGCCGACGCCGCCCACATGCACCTGCATTGAGTGCTCGCGCAGCCGAGGGACACAGAAGCGTTCCCGGTCGGGACAACCGCGGTTGTCCCGACCGGGACCCCCGTTCGCTTGGTCTCAGGTGCCGTCGCGCTCGGCCAGCAGGTCGGCCTTCTGCCGGCGGGTGCGTTGCTGGTCGGCCATCGCGGCGGCGGCGGCCGCGGACGCCTGGGCCTCCCGGGCCTTGGCGTCGGCGTCGGCGACCGGATCGGAGCCGTCGCCGACCTTGCTGGCCCGGGCGGCCCTCTTCTGGACCTTGCGGTTGGCCTTGATCGACTTCTCGACCTGCTCGTCGGTCTCGCTGAGAGAGTCGGCGAGGGCCTTGGTGCTCAGGGTCTGCGCGAGCTCACGCCGCTGGACCATCGGGTCCCAACGGACTGAGGGCCACTTCGGGTCCATATCGATCAGGGTCTGGGTCAGAATCTCGGTGATGGCCACCCGGGCGTACCACTTGTGGTCGGCTGGGACGACGTACCAGGGCGCCACATCCGTGGAGGTGCGCCGGAACACGTCGGAGTACGCGTCCTGGTAATCGTCCCAATGGCGCCGGGTGGGGAGGTCGCTCGCGCTGTACTTCCAGTGCTTGTCGGGACGGTCGAGTCGCTTCATCAACCGCATGCCCTGCTCGTCGTGGCTGACCATCAGGGCGACCTTCACCACGGTGGTGCCCGCCTGGACGAGGTCGGCCTCGAAGCGGTTGATCTCGTCGTATCGCCCCTCCCAGACCTCGGGCGTGACGATCTCGTCGACCCGCGCGATCAGCACGTCCTCGTAGTGCGACCGGTCGAAGACGCCGATGAGGCCAGGTGCTGGCAGCTCCTTCTTGATCCGCCACAGGAAGTGGTGCTTCTGCTCCTCGTCCGTCGGAGGTCCGAACGAGCGCAAAGCCACCCCTTGAGGGTCGACCCTGCTCATGACGTGCCTGGCGACGCCACCCTTGCCGGCGGTGTCGAGGCCCTGCACGATCACCAGGAGCGCACGATGGCCCCCCGTGCGGCCTTCGGCGTACAGCCGCTCCTGCAGCTCGCTGAGCAGGCCACCGCGCTGCTCACCGAACTTCTTGGCGGCGTGCTTGTCGTCCTCCCAGCCCGGAGTGCCGCCACGGTCCATCGTGAACAGGTCGAAGTCCGGGTGGGCCCTCAGGGCATCCCGCGGGTCCGCACTCCAGGCGCCGGTGCCCGGCTGCTGCTTGGCCATGCCTCAGTCCCTCACTCCAGGATGGGCTCGACCGTGAGGGTCGAGAGGAAGAGATGCTACAGACGCGGTCGTACGTGACGCTGTCGTTGCCGGCCCTGAGGCACACGAACCGGCGCCTCGTCGCGCGGCGCTGGGTGCGCCACTCCGCGACGACGACCAGTCGCGCGACCGGAAGGCCTTCCCGCCGCCCCGGATTGCGGATGGTGAGCGCACCCCGAGAACAGGACCGAGAGAGTAGGTTGGGTCAACAGTGACCTGCGAGGACCGAGGGAGCAGCTCATGGAGTGGTGGGGTTGGCTGATCGTCGCACTCGTGGTGATCGCGGTGCTCGCTGCGGCGGTCCTCGCTGTGCAGGCGCGACGTCGAAGGGGCGGTGTCATCGTGGAGCCCTCACACCCCGATGAGGGGGGCCGGCGATGAGACTGATGCGCACGTCCGACATCGCCCAGCGGCCCGTGGTGACCCTTGACGGCGAGGACGTGGCCCAGATCAAGGACATCGTGTACGCCGCTGACGGCGGCTCGGTCAGCGGCTTCACTCTGGCGGGGAGGGGCCTGCTCGCTGGTCCGCTCAAGGAGGGTCTGGCCTGGAGGTCGGTCGCCGCGCTGGGCGCCGACGCGGTCATGATCGCTGGGGACGGCGCCTTGGAGCCCGCCGAGTCGGTGCTCGACCGGTCCCGCGGCAGCCAGGGTGCGCAGGGCAACGTTCTCGGCTCGCAGGTGCTGACCGAGGACGGGGTCGGTCTCGGGACCGTCCACGACGTCGTGGTGTCCGTCGACTCCACCCAGGACGGGCAGTGCGATGTGGTCGGCTACGAGGTCGTGGCCTCCGACCAGATGGGCACCCAGGGCGAGAAGGTCCTGGTTCCTCTCCCGGAGACGATGGCCGCCTCCGGGGAGCACCTCATCGTCCCCACCAGCGTGAGGGACTTTGTCGGGCACGATCTGGCCGGGTTCGGCGCTGCGGTCGACCGGTTCCGCGAGCATCTCGGGGGTGCCCAGCGATGAAGTTCTCCGACGCCAAGGGGCACAAGGTCGTCGACAGGAGCACGGCCAGCACGGTCGGCCAGGTCCGCGGGTTCCTGGTCGATCCGGGGTCCCGCTCGGTGGTCGCCCTTCGACTGAAGAAGACCGACCGGGGAAACGCGTTGCGGTGGAGCGACCTCACCGCGTTCGGGATCGACGCAGTCACCATCGCCGACTCGGCGGCGATCACCGAGCTCGACGGTGAGCTGGAGGCGTTGCGCGGCAAGCGGCGCCGCCTGGTGAAGAAGCGGGTCCTCACCACCGGCGGCGACGAGCTCGGCGAGGTCTCCGATGTGGAGTTCGACCCCGAGACGGGCGCGTTGACCACGATCCTCCTCCAGGGCGAGGGGATTGCGGCCGACCGCCTCGTGGGCATCGGCTCCTACGCGGTCGTCGTTCAGGAGCAGTCCGCCGAGGAATGATCTGGCCGGGGCGAGGCCGAGCGCGGTTTCGAACCGCTCCCCGCCGACCCGACGGCGATGTGCGCTCTCACGATCCAGCGCGTCGCCGACGGCCCCGCCGTGACCGGCCCCGGCCCCTCCCTATCACCGGGACGTGCAGCCTGCCCTGCCGCTGGTCCATGGACACCCACGCCGAGGGATCGTCGGGCACAGGTCGACCAGGGCTTCAGGAACGACGATCACCACCTCGGGTGCACGTGCATCCGGACGGCACCCGGTCACGGGTCATGCCCACGGCACCGTGGCCTGGAGGACGGCCTCGGTCACCGCCCGGGTCCGGAGGTCGGTCACTCCCTGGTACTCCGGGTCGGCCACCATCCGGGTGAACGCGTCCCGCGAGGGGTAGCGCACCAGCAGGACGGCGTCCCAGCTCTGTCCCGTCTCGGCAACCAGTGACGTCGACCCATCGCCGGCGTAGAGGACCTCACCGCCGTAACGCGGGAGGAAGGTCGTCTCCAGGGCCCGGGCGTACTGGTCGTACAGGTCGCGACCACCGTCGGCGAACCGCAACAGGTTCAGCATCACCACAGGGCCGCCGGGGTCCTCGAGGAGATAGCGCTTCAGGTCGGCGCCTCGCGGATCGATAGCCATGGCGCCGATCTTGGCACGGGACCGCCCGCTCGTGGTGGACGTGAGCGCATGGACACGCGGCCGACCGCGGCCTGCACCGAGGAGGTCCCTGCCTCCCTGCCCGGGGGGATTCCTCCCTGCCGGCTGGGCGGCGCGACCCCGATCACTGCCGTTCCCGGAGCCCTGGCCATCATGCGGGGCGACCGAACCTGTGGTCGGCGCGGTAGAAGTCGAACACCTCAGGTGCCGAGGACCCCGTCCTGAGATAGGAGCGGTCCAGCCTTCCGGCAAGACTCTCGACGGACGCAGCGAGCATGTCGGCCGCGAGGCGCACCTCGCGCGAGGGTGACGCCCTTCCCGCTTCCACCATCGTCAGCGCGTAGGGGAGGGCTTCGGCCAGCGACATCTCTTCCTCCTCCTCGACGAAGTAGTAGGACTCGGCGTACTGCAGGAGGTCTGTCTCGACCTGGACCAGGCCGTCGGTCACCGTTTCCAGCATGCGGCTGGCAATGCAGGGTTCTCCACCGGCCATGACGTCCGCCGCGTGGCTGGACTGCAGAATGCTCAAGCGCTTCGCGACGGAGCGTCGCCGGCCCAGCGCGGGGTAGACCTGCAGGATCCACGAGATGGCGGCCGTCAGGAGGACGAACCCGAGCAGGGCTTCGAAGGGCGTCAGCAGGCGCAGGCCAGGACCAGCCGGGGTGACGTCACCGAAGCCGAGCGTGGCCACGGTGACCAACGAGAGGTACAGCGCAGCCAGGGCGTCGGAAGACTGCTCGGGTCTGAGTGCGGATCCGAAGTAGAAGCCCTGCGGCATGTGGGGCAGATAGACCAGCGTCCAGCCGATCACCATCAGACCAGTCCACAGCATCACGGTTCCGAGGATTCCGATCGGCCCGGCGAGCTGGCGTGTGCGGCTGGGCGACACGTGCTTGGTGACCCGCCACACGAGCTGGAACACCCACCGCGCGATCCGGCCGAACCCGCCGGGGTGCCACAGCGTGTGGAAGATGTCCCACAGCGCCACCAGGACAACGAGCAGGCCGGTCGAGCTGATCATCCATCCCATCCGGGCGACTGTAGTCTCGCCGCCGCGAGGCCCGGAGCCGACGTCACCGCCCTGCGGGGCGCGCCGTCCGTGTCCGGGCGGGGCTGCACGTCGACGAGCGGGTCTGGACCCACGAGGTGGCCCTCGACGTGGTCGTCACCATCGCAGAACCCGGCCGACGGCCCCTCGGGGGGACGTGGGCGTCGCCCGTCCGTTCGCCACCGAGGACGGCGGCCACCAGGGACCGCACGTCCGAGCGGGAGCCCTCGTCTTGCGATCCAGTGACGATCTCCGGACGGGTTCGTGTCAGGGCGGCGTACGGCCTTGTCCGGGGCGCAGATGCGTGTGTGGATGGGACTGAGGGCGCGGCGCCCACCGGCTGGCCGTCGGTGACGTCACCGCCTGGCACGACGGCTTGCACGGCTCACAGAGGAGGACACGGTCATGGCGAAGAACGAGGTGGGTCTGGTGACCCTCACGGACAGCGACCTCATGCTGGCGGACCCGGCCGACGACGTGCGGGGGCTCACGGTCGTGGATGCCCAAGGGGATCCCATCGGCGAGGTCGACGACCTCATCGTCGACGAGGAGGAGCGGCGGGCGAGGTTCCTCGTCGTGGCGTCCGGAGGATTCCTGGGACTCGGCGAGACGAAGCGACTGCTGCCGGTGGACGCTGTGACGGCAGTGGAGGACGAGGTGCACGTCGAGCCGGCGCGCGAGGCGGTGCACGCCACCCGCGAGTTCGATCCGGAGCTCGAGCCGTTCCCGGCCTTCGAGGCCGTCTACGACGAGTACGGCTACGCGCCCTTCTGGGTGCCTGGTTACGTCGGGCCGGTGTACTTCCGGCGCAGGTGAGGGGGAGCGGCCGGCTACCCGATCGGGTGCGCCGGTCTGATGCGGGGGACCCGGCCTTGCGTCGAGCCAAGGCGTTGCGCAGCAGTGCCTGCCACCACGACCATGATCCCAGTCCCGAGCACGGTGTCCGGCACGGCGATCCGACCGGCCACCCGACCTAGGAGGGCGAGGGGGACGGACCACTCCGCCGCCTGACCCATGGCGACCGATGCGTCGTCCTCACAGCGCCACGGAAGGAGAGCACATGGACATCACGGAGATCATCCTGTTCCAACATCACCAGCAGCGACGACTGTTCGGCGTACTCGACGAGATCGACCGGGACGACCTCACCGCCCTGGAGGCCGTCTGGAACCAGCTCGCGATCCTGCTCGAGGTACATGCACGTGCTGAAGAGAAGTTCTTCTACCCCCGAGTGCTGGAGATCGGCCGCGGCGCCGGTGGCGCGGACAGTGCGGCCGAGGAGACCGAGGACGCCGTGGGCGACCACAACGACATTCGCGACGCAGTGGGTCGAGCGCGGGAGTGCGCGGTGGGCACCGAGGAGTGGTGGAGCGCCGTGATCGACGCGAGGCTGGCCAACAGTGATCACATGGCCGAGGAGGAGCGTGAGGACCTGGCGGACTTCCGCCAGCACGCGGACCTGCACACCCGCCATGACATCGCCGTGCAGTTCCTGGTCTTCGAGGCCATGCATCCGCTGGGGATCGACGCGTCCGATCGCGACCCCGAGCAGTACGTCGCCTCGGGCGGCGCCGAATGACGCAGGCGTGGTGGCGACCGCGACCATCCCGTCCGCACGGGGGCTCAGCTGAGGACCTCCCTCGCGGCAGCGGCGGCGTACGCAGTGGAGTCCGTGGTGGTCGACGACGTCTCGATGCGCACGGTGCACGGTCGGTCGGCTGCTCAGTGACACGCATGTGACCACGGGCGGCATCGGTGCCATGGTCGGCACATGAATGTGCCGCTGTTTCCCCCCGTTGCCGCTGAGGATCAGCTTCTTCCTCCGGTCAGCTGGGAGGGCGCCGGGATCGGAGTGGCCCTTCTGGTGGGCGGATGGTTGGTGGCTCACGCCGTCGGATGGCTCACCCGGCTGTTCCTCCGGTGGCGGGGAAGGTCCGCGAGCGCCAGCGCGATGTTCTCCTCCCTGGCCCGCTGGCTGGTCCTTCTCCTTGCATTCACCGCCGCACTCACGGTCGTCTTCCCGAGCGTGAAGCCGGTCAACGCGCTGGGAGGGATCGGCGTGCTGTCGATCGCGGCCGGTATCGCGTTCCAGACCGTGCTGGGCAACATGTTCGCGGGAATCATCATCCTGGCGCGAGACAAGTTCCGGGTGGACGACCAGGTCGCGGTGCGCGACGTGGCTGGAACCGTGACCGGCGTGTCGTTGACGAGCACGACCGTGCGGACCTTCGACGGCAGGCTGGTGTTGATCCCGAACTCGGTGGTGCATTCGGAGATCGTGACCGTCCAGACGGGATTCGAGCACGTGCGGTCGACCGTCAGCATCGACATCGACGACGGTGCCGACCTGGGCGCTGCCATCTCGGTCGCCGAGGCGGCGATGGCCTCCGTGGCCTCGGTGCTGCGTGAGCCGGCCCCGCAGGCGCTCTTGCAAGAAGTGGGGTCAGCGACGGTGCGGATGGATCTTCGCTTCTGGTCCGGTGCCCGGCAGATGGAGACCAAGCTGGCTCAGCACGAGGTAGTGGGAGCGGTCCTGAACCAGTTGAAGGCGGCGGGCGTCAGTACCGGTGCGGACGTCTTGGTCGTGGAGGGCGGGCCGCAGCTCCTCGAGACGATGCGTGCGCAGCCGGACTCGTCGTGATCGGACGCCCACCACGCCTGTGACATGGCTCCATCTCTGCGGCGCGCATCGTCCTTGAACAGGTGACCCCTGTTCTCGGCTGTGGACCCCGACCCTGCATCGGATTCGTCGTCCCACCAGCAGGATGTCCTCGACCTCCCGAGCCGTCGTGGGTAGCGTCGGGCCATGAGCGAGAACGGCATCGACACGAGCGTCCCTCCGAGCGGTCCGGGGTGCGTGGAGTGCGAGGCGACGGGCGGCTGGTGGGTGCACCTGCGTCGGTGCGCGCAGTGCGGCCATGTCGGCTGTTGCGACTCCTCCCCGTCCCAGCACGCCTCGGCCCACCACGGCGAGACCGGCCACCCCGTGACGCAGAGCTACGAGCCGGGGGAGGACTGGTTCTGGGACTTCGAGCGTCAGCAGGGCCTCGACGGGCCGGAGCTGGCGCCGCCGACCTCGCACCCCGAGGACCAGCCGACCCCGGGGCCGGCCGGCCGCGTGCCCGAGGACTGGCGCGAGCACATCCACCGGTGAGCTCCTCGGAGGGGGACCCGTGGCGTCGTACACCGTGAACGCAGCCGCCGTGGAGCACGCGCGGCGGCTGATCGAGGCCAGGCAGTACGTCCTGGACAGCGACTGGGGCGAGGTCCAGCCGGACGCTGCCGCGCAGAACGCCTACCTCGAGCGACACGCGTGGAGCGAGTACGCCGCGTGGCACCTCGGGCTGACCGAGGGGGCAGGCGACGAGACGAAGGCGCGCTACGCCTTCGGGTACGGCGACCTGCGCCGCGTCCACCGCAGCGGCCTGATCGCGTGCGTCTACCGCGCGGCGGAGTGGCGGCACAAGCAGGTCGAGCTCGCGGCCCACGACCTGCTCCAGCGTCTGGACGCGCGGGCCGGCATCACGTGACTCCTCTCTCGGCATCATGTATCTTGATGTCGAGATAAACACCCGCACCCGGACTTAGGTGTGCCTTGCTTCCGCGGGATCGACGGACGTGGGCAAGATGGGTGGCAGACCCCGACGACTCAACAGGAGATGTGGCGGATGGCCAGTCAGGACAGCTTCGGCGCCAAGAGCACCCTCGATGTGGACGGCAAGTCCTACGAGATCTTCCGCCTCGACAAGGTGGTGGGCGACGGGCTCGACGTCGAGTCGCTCCCCTTCAGCCTCAAGGTGTTGCTCGAGAACCTCCTCCGCACGGAGGACGGCGCGGACATCACCGCCGACGACATCAAGGCGATCGCCGGCTGGGACGCCGACGCGGACCCCAGCAAGGAGATCCAGTTCACGCCGGCGCGCGTGATCATGCAGGACTTCACCGGCGTCCCGTGCGTCGTCGACCTCGCCACGATGCGCGAGGCGATGGCCGAGCTCGGTGGCGACGCGACCAAGATCAACCCGCTGGCCCCGGCCGAGATGGTCATCGACCACTCCGTGATCGCCGACGTCTTCGGCTCGCCGGAGGCGTTCGAGAAGAACGTCGAGATCGAGTACGAGCGCAACCGCGAGCGCTACCAGTTCCTGCGGTGGGGCCAGGGCGCCTTCGACGACTTCAAGGTCGTCCCGCCCGGCACCGGCATCGTGCACCAGGTCAACATCGAGCACCTCGCCCGCACCGTCTTCACCCGGGAGGTCGACGGCGAGCTGCAGGCCTACCCCGACACCTGCGTCGGCACCGACTCCCACACCACCATGGTCAACGGCATCGGCGTCGTCGGCTGGGGCGTGGGTGGCATCGAGGCCGAGGCCGCGATGCTGGGCCAGCCGGTCAGCATGCTGATCCCGCGCGTGGTCGGCTTCAAGCTCAACGGTGACCTGCCCGAGGGCGCGACCGCCACCGACCTGGTCCTCACGATCACCGAGATGCTGCGCAAGCACGGCGTCGTCGGCAAGTTCGTCGAGTTCTACGGCCCCGGTGTCTCCGCGCTGCCGCTGGCCAACCGCGCCACGATCGGCAACATGAGCCCGGAGTTCGGCTCGACCATCGCCGTCTTCCCGATCGACCAGCAGACCGTCGACTACCTGCGCCTGACCGGCCGCTCCGAGGAGCAGCTCGCGCTCGTCGAGTCCTACGCCAAGGAGCAGGGCCTCTGGCACGACCCGGACGCCGAGCCGCGCTACTCCGAGAAGCTCGAGCTCGACGTCTCGACGGTCGTCCCGTCGCTGGCCGGCCCGAAGCGTCCCCAGGACCGCGTCGAGGTCACCGAGGCCAAGGACTCGTTCCGCAACGCGCTCAAGGACTACGTCACCGACACCGACACCGACACCGGTCCGGACGACGCCGCCGAGGCCACCGGGTACGACGAGGCGGTCGAGGAGTCCTTCCCGGCCTCCGACTCGCCCTCGCACAGCGGCGGCAACGGCGCCCCGGTGCACGGGGACTCCAGCCCCTCCGCGGGTCGTCCGAGCAACCCCGTGACCATCTCGCTGGACGGTCAGGAGGTGCAGGTCGACCACGGTGCCGTGGCGATCGCCGCCATCACCTCGTGCACCAACACGTCCAACCCCAGCGTGATGATCGGGGCCGCGCTGCTGGCCAAGAAGGCCGTCGAGAAGGGCCTGTCCCGCAAGCCGTGGGTCAAGACCACCCTGGCGCCCGGCTCCAAGGTCGTCAGCGACTACTACGAGCGGTCCGGCCTCACGCCGTACCTCGACAAGCTGGGCTTCAACCTCGTCGGCTACGGCTGCACCACCTGCATCGGCAACTCCGGCCCCCTCATCCCCGAGGTGTCGCAGGCCGTGCAGGACAACGACCTCGCGGTCGTCTCGGTGCTGTCGGGCAACCGCAACTTCGAGGGCCGGATCAACCCGGACGTGAAGATGAACTACCTGGCGTCGCCGCCGCTGGTCGTGGCCTACGCCCTGGCCGGCTCGATGGACGTCGACCTGTTCGAGGACCCGCTGGGCCAGGACACCGACGGCAACGACGTCTTCCTCAAGGACATCTGGCCGAGCCCGACCGAGGTCGAGGAGACCATCGCGCGAGCGATCACCTCCGACATGTTCGGTGAGTCCTACAAGGACGTCTTCGCCGGCGACGAGCGCTGGCAGTCCCTGCCGACCCCCGAGGGCGACACCTTCTCGTGGGACCCGGAGTCCACCTACGTGCGTCGTCCTCCCTACTTCGACGGGATGCCGGACCAGCCGACCCCCGTCGAGGACATCGAGGGTGCGCGCGTCCTGCTCAAGCTGGGCGACTCGGTCACCACCGACCACATCAGCCCTGCCGGCGCGATCAAGAAGGACAGCCCGGCCGGTCGCTACCTGGCCGAGCACGGCGTCGAGCAGCGTGACTTCAACTCCTACGGCTCGCGTCGCGGCAACCACGAGGTCATGATCCGCGGCACGTTCGCCAACATCCGGCTGCGCAACCAGCTGGCTCCCGGCACCGAGGGCGGCGTGACGCGCGACTTCACCGCCGACGGCGAGGTGACGAGCGTCTTCGAGGCCTCCGAGCGCTACATCGCCGCGGGCACCCCGCTGGTCGTCCTGGCGGGCAAGGAGTACGGCTCCGGCTCGTCGCGCGACTGGGCGGCCAAGGGCACCTCGCTGCTGGGCGTCAAGGCCGTCATCGCGGAGTCCTACGAGCGCATCCACCGCTCCAACCTGATCGGCATGGGCGTCATCCCGCTGCAGTACCCGGAGGGGGAGACCGCCGAGTCGCTCGGCCTCACGGGCGAGGAGACGTTCGCGATCTCCGGCATCACCGCGCTCAACGACGGCAGCACGCCCAGGACCGTCAAGGTCACGGCGGCCCCCGAGGACGGGCAGAGCGTCGAGTTCGACGCGGTCGTCCGCATCGACACCCCGGGTGAGGCCAACTACTACCGCAACGGCGGGATCATGCAGTACGTCCTGCGCAGCCTGCTCAAGGCCTGACCCTGAGCGAGATCCACTACCCGGCACGGGCGGCCGCCCCGACTGGCGGCCGCCCGTTCCTGCGTACGCCGACACTCGCCGGGTGAGGTCCGTACTCGAGGCCGCCTGGGTCGGCGTGCCGGTCTGGACGATCGCCCTCATCGGAATGATCGTGCTCGCCGGGGCCTTCGTGCAGGCCACCATCGGCTTGGGTCTGGGGCTGCTCGGCGCGCCGCTGATCGCGCTGCTGGAGCCACAGTTGGTCCCCACCCTGCTCCTGATGCTCGCCGTGCCGATCTCGACGGCCGTGCTGGTGGTCGAGCGGCGACACATCGACTGGCGGGTGGTCGCGTGGGCGCTGCCGGCTCGGGTGCCGGGCACGCTGCTGGGCGTCTGGCTGGTGACCGCCATCGCCGGTCGCTGGCTGGGCGTCGCCGTCGCCGTGATGGTGCTGGTCGCGGTGACGCTGGCGCTGCACACAGTCGAGATCAGGCAGACGCCGGCGACCCTGGTCGGAGCCGGTTTCCTGGCGGGCACCGCCGGCACCGCGGTGGCCGTCGGCGGACCCCCGATGGCCATCGTCATGTCGCACCGTCCGCCGCGGGAGGTGCGGGGCACGCTGTCGCTGTTCTTCGTCGTGGGCTCGGTGATGAGCGTCGTGTGGTTCGCGGTCCTGGGGGAGCTGCCTCGGTCATCGGTGACCCTGGCCGTCGCCTACCTGCCGCTACTCGTGGTCGCGTTCCCGCTGGGCAGTATCGCCAACCACCGGCTGCCCCGCGAGCAGTTCCGGCGCGGAGTCCTGGGGCTGTGCGCGGTGTCGGCGGTCGTCCTGCTGACGCGCTCGCTTGTCGGGTGACGTGGATCGTTGCCGGCGCCCCCGTAGCCTGACGCGGTGAGCGAGCCCCAGACCGACGAGCAACCCCCGCGGCGCTCCCCGGCACTGCTGGTGCTGTCGTCCGTGGTGTCCCTGGTCCTGCTCGGGGGTGCACTGGCGGCCCCCCTGATCGCCCGCGTCGCCGGTTACGAGCGCGCCCCGGTCGACCTGAGCGACGTACGGACGTGGGAGATCGAGGACACCCGGCACACCGACGACGACGTCGACTACCCGCAGACGCCGCCGGCCGGGGGCCCGCACGCGCCGGTCTGGCTGGCGTGCGGCGTGTACGACGAGCCGGTGCGCGACGAGAACGCGGTCCACGACCTCGAGCACGGCACGGTCTGGATCACCCACGACCCCGACCTGTCCGCGCGCGACCTGGAGGCCCTCGCCACCCGGCTGCCCGACAACGGGATCATGTCGCCGCGCGAGGACCTGCCCTCGCCCGTCGTGGTGACGGTGTGGGGTGCGCAGCTCGCGCTCGACGACGCCGGCGACGACCGGCTGCGCCTCTTCCTCGAGGAGTTCGGCGACGGCCACACCGCTCCGGAGTTCGGCGTGACCTGCAACGGCGGTACGACGGACCCCGACGGCGCGGTGTCGGAGCCGGGCACCGCCGCCTGACCCTCGTCAGCGGCCGTCGTGGGTACGGTGGGGGACGTGCTCGTTGCCTTCTCCATCTCCCCGACGTCCAGCGATCCGAACGGGTCGGTCACCGAGGCCGTCGCCGCCGCCGTCCGGGTGGTGCGTGAGTCCGGACTGCCGAACCGGACGGACTCCATGTTCACCACCCTCGAAGGGGAGTGGGACGAGGTGATGGCCGTGGTCAAGCGCGCCGTCGACGTCGTCGCGGAGGTCTCCCCGCGCGTCGGTCTCGTCCTCAAGGCCGACATCCGTCCCGGGTACGACGGGCAGCTCACCGCGAAGGTCGAGCGGATCGAGGAGGCGCTGCGTGGAGAGTGAGGTCCGCTCCTACCGCACCGGCGGCGAGGAGGTGGTGCTCGACCTGACCCGCGACGTCGCGTCCTTCGTGGACGGGCGCGGCGACGGCCTGGTGCACGTCTTCGTCCCGCACGCGACCGCCGGGCTGGCGATCCTCGAGACCGGCGCGGGGTCCGACGACGACCTGCTCGCCGCGCTGGGTGACCTGCTCCCGGCCGACGACCGCTGGCGCCACCGTCACGGGTCGCCGGGGCACGGCCGCTCGCACGTGATGCCGGCCCTGGTGCCGCCGTACTGCTCCGTGCCGGTCCTGGGCGGCGAGCTGGGCCTCGGCACGTGGCAGAGCATCTGCCTGGTCGACCTCAACGTGGACAACGCGCAGCGCGACGTCCGGTTCTCGTTCCTCGCCGGCTGAGGCGACGTGGACGACGGGACCGAGGTCCGTGCGGCCCGCGTGGACGACCACGACGCCATCGATCGGGTGGTCCGGGGAGCCTTCGGGGCCGGGGATCCGGCGGAGGGGGAGAAGATCGGCGCGTTGTGGCCCGACGTCCGGGCGAGCGGTCACGTCCTCGCCGAGCTGGTCGCCGTCCGGGCCGGGCGGGTGGTCGGGCACGTCGGCGTGAGCCGGTGCTGGATCGACGCCCGTCGCGAGCTCGTCGACGCGGCGATGCTCAGCCCGTTGAGCACGGCCCCCGCCGTGCAGGGGCAGGGTGTCGGGACGGCACTGGTGGCGGCGGCCGTGGCCTCGGCAGGGGCGTTCACGCCGGCGTTGTTCCTGGAGGGGAGCCCGGTGTTCTACGGCCGGTGCGGGTTCCTGCGAGCGAGCACCCTCGGCTTCGAGGCGCCGTCGCGGCGTACCCCGGAGGCGGCGTTCCAGGTCGTGCTCATGGACTCGTTCGACGCATGGATGAGCGGTCGTGTGGTCTACCCGGAGGTCTGGTGGCGCCACGACGCGGCGGGACTGCGCGACCCCGACCTGGCCTTCCTCGAGGACCTCTTCGCCCGGGAGTTCCCGCCTGCCTGACCGAGCCTGACCGAGCCTCCTGATGTCCACAGGGCGCCTGGGGCCTGAGTTGTCCACCGATCGTGCCGGTCGGCGGCGCCTCGGTTGCGTCGAACAGGTGTTCGACAGAGAATGGGGTCATGACCTCTTCCTCCGACGCGACGACCTCGGCACACGCGTGTGTCGACGAGCTGTCCGCGTCGGGGGCCGCGATCGCCGGGCATGCCCCGTCGACCGTGCTGGAGCTCGGAGGGGCCACGATGATCGCGACCGCGACGTCGGTCTCCCGGACCGCGACCCTGGACGGGCTCTGCCACCTGGTCGATGACCCGGGCACCCACGCCCTGTCGCCCGACCAGGCCGAGACCATGCTCACCGCACCACCCGGCGTCGAGATCCACACCTCATGAGGCCCGTCGCGCCCCCCGGGTGGCCCCGCGAGGTCCGCCCACCGGACGCGCCCGACTGGGAGGTCACCGCGGCGAGCTGGCTGCTCGACCTGTGTCCGGCCGAGTACCGACGCTACGCCGGCCTGCGCCGCCACGTCGTGGTGCTGGCCCGGTTCGCCGTGCTGCACGTGGAGGCCCAGCAGGCCGCGTGCCGCCGCGGCCTCAGCCAGATCCGGGCCGACCTCAAGGACGTCGCGAGCCTGGAGGTCGTCGATGCGGCCGTCCAGACCTTCCAGCTCGACGACGCGCGCCTCCAGTCGACCCGCCGCGCCGTCGGGCTCGTCGAGGAGGCCCTGCGCGGTCGTCGGTACGTCGCGCGGCTCTAGCGACCTGGGCCGCCACAGTGGCTAGGGTCGCCGACATGCACACCTTCGCCTCCGTCGCCGTGCTCGACCACCGTGGTTGGGTGCTGATGCAGGAGCGCGACGAGCACGCGACGTACGACCCGGACCTGTGGGGGCTGCCGGGGGGCGGGGTGGAGGACGGCGAGGACTTCCGCACGGCGGCCGTCCGTGAGCTCGCGGAGGAGACCGGGCTCTCGGTCGCTCCCGACCAGCTGGACTCCCTGGGGGTCACCCGCTTCCACAACGATGCGTGCGGGGGCGAGGACGAGTTCGAGGCCTTCGTCGTACGCCTCCACGTCACCGACGACGACGTGGTCTGTGGCGAGGGCCGCCAGATGGTCTTCCTCGACCCGACGACCTTCGACGACCTCCCGGTGGTGCGCGCCGCCACCCTCACGCTGCCCCGTGTGCTCCAGTGGCGTGACACCACCGCACAGCACCTCTTCGCCGGCGTCCTCCTGGTCGACCGCCGGGGCTGGCTGCTCCTCCAGGAGCGCGACGAGCACCCGCGGATCGACCCGGAGAAGTGGGGCCTGCCCGGCGGCCACCTCGACCCCGGCGAGGACTTCGAGCCCGGCGCCCACCGCGAGCTCGAGGAGGAGACGGGGGTCCGACTCGCCCCCGGCGAGCTCGAGCTCTTCGGCGAGTTCGTCGTGGACCACCGGCACGCCTACGGCACGTTCGACCGGATGCAGGTCTTCGCGGCCGCGACGTCGCTCACCGACGCCGACATCGAGTGCCACGAGGGCCGCCGGATCGTCTTCGTCGACCCGCAGCAGGCCCGCGGGCTCGACCTGAGCAGCGCGGCGGCCGACATCGTGCCGGCCTTCCTCGACTCCGACCACTACCGACGCCTCACAGACCGACCCGGGTCCGCCCGGGCGCGACAGGAGAACCCATGAGCTTCACCGTGCACCCGGTCCCCGGCTCCGGCGCCGAGGACGTCGTCGTCGCCCCCGACGGCCACGTCTACACCGGCACCGAGGACGGCTCGATCTTCCGGCTCAGCCCCGACGGCCGGATGGTCCAGCGGGTCGCGCGCACCGGCGGCCGCCCCCTGGGTCTCGAGCTCTTCCCGGACGGCGACCTGCTGGTGTGCGACGCCCACCGCGGGCTCCTGGTGGTCCACGTGGCGGACGGCTCGGTGGAGACCCTGGTCAACCACGTCGACGGCGTGCCCATGCGCTTCTGCAACAACGCCGCGATCGCCGGCGACGGCACGATCTGGTTCAGCGACTCCTCCACCCGCTACGGCGTCGAGCAGTGGAAGGACGACTTCGTCCAGGACACCCGCACCGGACGGCTGCTGCGCCGGGACCCCGACGGCACGGTGGCGGTCGTCCTCGACGGTCTCGCCTTCGCCAACGGCGTCGCACTGAGCCTCGACGAGCGCTTCGTCGCCGTGGCCGAGACCGGCGCGCGCACCGTCGTACGCCGCTGGCTCCAGGGTCCGCGGGCCGGCGAGCGGGACCTCCTGGTGGGGGACCTGCCCGGCTATCCCGACAACATCGCGCGCGGCAGCGACGGGCTCATCTGGGTGACCATCGCCAGTCCGCTGGACCCCGTCGTCGAGCGGTTGCAGACGGCCCCGCTGCCGGTCCGCAGGGCGGTCACCAGGATCCCCGCGCGCCTGCAGCCCAAGCCCAAGCAGACGATCCGCGTCCAGGCCTACGACGACGACGGCGCGCTGGTCCACGACATCGACCTCCACGTCCCCGGCTACCACATGGTCACCGGCGTGCGGGAGCACGCGGGGCGGGTCTGGATGGGGAGCCTCCACGAGCCGGCGGTGGCAGTCCACGACCTGGCCTGACGGGGGCGCCGATAGACTCCCCGGCATGGTTCATCTCGACTCGATCACGTCCCCGCAGGACCTGCAGGGGCTCAGCGACGACCAGCTCGACGAGCTGGCGGCGGAGATCCGGGACCTGATGATCCGGACCGTGGCCACCAACAGCGGTCACCTCGGTCCCAACCTGGGTGTCGTGGAGCTGACGCTGGCCATCCACCGGGTCTTCGACAGCCCCCGCGACCGCGTGGTCTTCGACACCGGCCACCAGTCCTACGTCCACAAGCTCGTCACCGGGCGTCGTGAGGCCTTCGGCACGCTCCGCAAGGAGGGTGGCGTCAGCGGCTACCCCAGCCAGGCCGAGTCCGAGCACGACATCGTCGAGAACTCCCACGCCTCGACGGCGCTGTCCTACGCCGACGGCCTGGCCAAGGCCTACGCCATCCGGGGCGAGGACCGCCACGTCGTGGCCGTCATCGGCGACGGGGCGCTCACCGGCGGGATGGCCTGGGAGGCCCTCAACAACATCGCGATCAACCCGCAGAGCCGCCTCGTCATCGTGGTCAACGACAACGGCCGCTCCTACACGCCCACCATCGGCGGTCTGGCGACCGCGCTCACGACGCTGCGCACCGACCCGCAGTACGAACGCCTCCTCGAGGTGGTCAAGCGCCGCCTCAACGCCGTCCCCGGCATCGGGCACGCGGCGTACGACGCCCTGCACGCGGTCAAGAAGGGCATGAAGGACGCCCTGGCGCCCCAGGGCCTCTTCGAGGACCTCGGCCTCAAGTACGTCGGCCCCATCGACGGTCACGACCGGGCGGCGATGGAGGGCGCGCTCGGCCGCGCCAAGCGCTTCGGCGGGCCGGTCATCGTGCACGCGATCACCCGCAAGGGCAACGGCTACGACCCGGCCGAGCGGCACGAGGCCGACCAGTTCCACGCGCCCGGGCCCTTCGACGTCCAGACCGGCGCGGAGAAGCCCAAGGGACGCATCTGGACCGACCACTTCTCCGACGCGATCGTGGAGGTGGGCGAGCGCCGCAAGGACGTCGTCGCCATCACCGCAGCCATGATGCACCCGGTCGGGCTCGACACCTTCGCCGCGAGGTTCCCCGAGCGCACCTTCGACGTGGGCATCGCCGAGCAGCACGCCACCACGTCGGCCGCCGGCCTGGCGATGGGCGGACTGCACCCCGTCTTCGCCGTCTACGCGACCTTCCTCAACCGCGCCTTCGACCAGATCCTGATGGACTGCGCGCTGCACCGGTGCGGGGTCACCTTCGTGCTCGACCGCTCCGGCGTGACCGGTGACGACGGGGCCAGCCACAACGGCATGTGGGACATGTCGATCCTCCAGGTCGTGCCCCGGCTGCGCCTGGCCGCGCCGCGCGACGTCACCCGCCTGCGCGAGCTCCTCGACGAGGCGGTCGACGTCTCCGACGCCCCGACCGTGGTGCGCTTCCCCAAGGGGCCGCCGCCCGAGGACATCGACACGATCGACAAGGCCGGCGGCGCCGACGTGCTGGTCCGCACCGGCGCGCAGGACGTGCTCGTGGTGGCCGTCGGCTCCATGTGCACCGTCGCCGTCGACGTCGCCGAGCGGCTCACCGCCCAGGGCATCGGTGTCACCGTCGTCGACCCCCGCTGGGTCAAGCCGGTCGATCCCGCCATCGTCGAGCTGGCCCGCCAGCACCGGTTGGTCGTCAGCGTGGAGGACAACGGTCGGGTGGGCGGCTGCGGCGCCACGCTGCTGCAGACCCTCAACGACGCCGGGGTCACCACCCCGTTCCGCCTGCACGGCATCCCGCAGGAGTTCCTCGACCACGCCAAGCGCGACGTGATCCTGGCGCGCATCGGTCTCGACGCCCAGACCATCGCGCGCGGCATCGTCGAGGACGTGACGGCCCACGACGACGGTCGGGTGTCCGTCGACGCCCACCACCCGAGCTGACGCTCCGGCCGCCTCCTCGGGCCCCGGCGCCGCCTTTCCGACCGTTCCGCGCCCGGCGGTGTACGTGGTTGCGTCACTGTCGGTGCTGCTGCCTGACGCGGCGCTCCCGAGGGGTCGCGGTGGGTGGGCCACACCCCTCTTGACGATCCGGGTGCGGTGGATGGTTCGGTGACAGGGGTCAGAGGTCGCGCTTGACGGCCTCGGGCTCGACACCCTGGTAGCGGTTGATGTTCCAGATCGCGACTGCCAGCCCACCCCACAGGACGGTCATCGCGATCAGCATCATGACGATGGCGGAGGTGGTCATCACACGTTCCTCTCGTGCTGCTGTGCCTCGACCTCGGGATCCCCGAGGAAGGTGTCGTCGCCCCAGGGCAGGCGGGCGGCCAGGAAGCCGAGGATCCCGACCGCGACGGCCAGGCCCCACCCGAGGGTGTTGAGCATCCAGGCCGGGTAGCCCTCATAGGGCTCCTGGAGGTTGTCGATGAACTCGTTGACCAGGATGAAGGTGAGGGCCGCCGGGGCGAACACCCCGATCAGCCACTGCCACCAGGTGCCGATCTGGACCGAGCCGTCGCGGTTGAGGTGCTCGCGCAGGAGGGGGGTCTTCCGGAACAGCCAGGACAGCGCGAGCATGCTGGCCACGGCGACCAGCAGGATCCCGAACCGGTTGATGAAGTGGTCGACGATGTCGAGGACGTAGACCCCCGTCGTGGTGCCCAGCAGGACGATGCTGATCAGGGCGGCCGGGACGCCGACCGCCAGGGAGGCACCGATGCGAGACATCTCGAACTTGTCCCGCACGCCCGAGATCACGACCTCGATGACGCTGACCAGCGACGTCACGCCGGCCACGACGAGCGACCCGAAGAACAGGACGCCGATCAGTGCCCCGGCGGGAGCCTCGTTGATGATCGCGGGGAACGCGATGAAAGCCAGCCCGAGGCCGTCGGTCGCCACCTCGTCGACACTGGTGCCGGCGGCCGTGGCCATGAAGCCGAGTGCGGCGAAGACGCCGATGCCGGCCAGCAGCTCGAAGCCCGAGTTGGCGAAGCCCACCACGAGGCCGGAGCCGGTCATGTCACTGCGCCGGCCGACGTACGACGCGTAGGTGATCATGATGCCGAACCCGACGGAGAGCGAGAAGAAGATCTGTCCGTAGGCGGCGATCCACACGCTGGTCTCACCCAGGGCACCCCAGTCCGGCGTGAACAGGGCGTTCAGTCCGGCCGAGGCGCCGTCGAGCGTCAGGGCCACCACGACCAGTGCGATGAAGGCGACGAACAGGATCGGGATGAAGACCATCGACACGGTGCCGATGCCCTTCTGCACGCCGAGCACCATGATGGCGAGGACGGCCACCCAGACCAGCACCAGCGGCACCGTCACGCCGGTGACGAAGTCGAGCCCGACGCCGGGGTCGCCGGCCTGCAGGTAGGACCCGAAGAGGAAGTCCTCCGGGTCGTCGCCCCAGGCCTTGTCGAAGGAGAAGAACGTGTAGCGGGCCGCCCACGCGATGACGGCGGCGTAGTAGACCGCGATCACGAAGCAGATGCCGACCTGCCACCAGCCGAGGCCCTCCGCGGAGCGGTGCGCCCGTCGGAAGGAGAGCGGGGCCGACCCGCGGTAGCGATGCCCGAGGCCGTAGTCGAGCAGCAGGAACGGCAGCCCCGCGGTGAGGAGGGCGATGAGGTAGGGGATGACGAAGGCCCCGCCGCCGTTCTCGAAGGCGACGTAGGGGAAGCGCCAGATGTTGCCGAGACCGACAGCGGAGCCGATCGCGGCGAGGATGAAGACCTTGCGGGAGCTGAAGCCTCCGCGCTGCTCCTCGGAGTGCTCGATGCCTGGCTCATGGATGCCTCCAACAGACGACAACAGTGCGCTCAGCATGCCAGAGGCCGGCCTCCCTGCACCCGCCACGACCAACGCCGGCCCGCCCGAGGTCACGGGCGGGGCCGGCGTCGACGTGGCACCGAGGGGTGGGGATCAGTGGAAGCGCGTGCCGTTGACCTTCTCGGAGATGCCCGCGATGTCGAGGAGCATGGTCAGGCCGCCGTTCCAGAACGAGAACCCGGCGCCGGTGATCATGGCCAGGTCCAGGTCCTCGGGAGCCGCGACGACGCCCTCGTCGAGCATGAGGCGCGCCTCCTGCGCCAGGCCCGACAGCACCCGCTCGCGGACCTCGGCGGCGGTGAGCACGACGGGGGACTCCGGCTCCTCGAGCAGCGCGAGGACCTCGGGATCGATGGAGAGGTCGGGGGCGTAGTAGGAGGCCTTCTTCGCCGCCACCACGCGCTCCAGCGCGGGGGAGACGTAGAAGCGGTCCGGGAACGCGCCGTGCAGCGTCTCGCTGTTGTGCAGCGCGATCGCCGGGCCGACCAGCGAGAGCAGCATGAACGGCGGCATCGGGGCGACGCCCGCGAAGGCGCCGTCCGCGACGGTGATGGGGGTGCCCTCGTCCACGATCCGGCCGACCTCGCCCATGAAGCGGCCGAGGAGGCGGTTGACGATGAAGGACGGGCTGTCCTTGACCAGGATCGTCGTCTTCTTCAGCGCCTTGCCGGTCGCGAACGCGGTGGCCAGGGTGGCGTCGTCGGTCCGCTCGCCCTTGACGATCTCGAGCAGCGGCATCACCGCGACCGGGTTGAAGAAGTGGAAGCCCACGACCCGCTCCGGGTGCTCGAGGTCGGCGGCCATCTCGGTGATCGACAGCGACGAGGTGTTGGTGGCCAGCACGCACTCGCTGCTGACGACCTTCTCGACGTCGGCGAAGACGGTCTTCTTGACCGACATCTCCTCGAAGACGGCCTCGATGACGAAGTCGGCGTCGCCGAAGGCGGCCTGCTTGTCGGTGGCGCCGGTCACCAGGGCCTTGTGGCGGTTGGCCTTGTCCTGGTTGTATCCGCGGCCCTTGGCGAGCAGCTTGTCGATCTCGGCGTGCACGTAGGCCACGCCCTTGTCGGCACGCTCCTGGTCGAGGTCGGTGAGCACCACCGGCACCTCGAGGCGGCGTACGAACAGCAGCGCGAGCTGGCTGGCCATCAGGCCCGCACCGACGATGCCGACCTTGGTGACCGGACGGGCCAGCGACCGGTCCGGGGCGCCCGCGGGCCGCTTGGCCCGCTTCTGCACCAGGTCGAAGGCGTAGAGGCTGGCGATCAGCTCGGGGGTGCGCGACATCGCCTCGAGGGCGTCGTCCTCGGCGGCGAAGCCCGCGTCGCGGTCGGCGTCGCGGGCGCCGGCGATCAGCTCGACGGCCTTCTTCGCGGCCGGGGAGGCCCCGCCGGTCTTGGCGGCGACGATGCCCTCGGCGCGGGCGATCGCGGCGTCCCAGGCGTCCCGGTCGACCTCGGGGCGCTCGACGGTCACCGTGCCGGCGAGCACGCGAGACGCCCAGAGCAGCGACTGCTCGAGGAAGTCGGCGCCGCCGAAGACGGCGTCGGCCAGGCCGAGGTCGTACGCCGCCTGCCCGCCCAGCGTCTTGCCGTTGTTGAGGGGGTTCTCGAGGATCACCGTGACGGCCTTGTCGGGCGCCGACGAGCTGCGGCACGAGGTAGGCGCCGCCCCAGCCGGGGACGAGGCCGAGCATGACCTCGGGCAGGCCCAGGGCCGGCGCGGAGTCCATGACGGTGCGGTAGGTGCAGTGCAGCGCGACCTCCAGGCCACCACCGAGCGCGAGCCCGTTGATGAAGCCGAACGACGGCTTGCCGCCCTCGCCCAGCTTGCGGAACACCGCGTGCCCGAGCTCCGCCACGGTGCGCACCGCGTCGGGGCCCCCGCCCTGGATGGAGGTGAGGTCGGCGCCGGCGGCCAGGATGAACGGCTTGCCGGTGACGCCGATCGCGGTGATCGTGTCGTCGGCGAGCGCCTCGTCGATCGCCGCGTTGAGCGCCAGCAGCGAGCGGGGCCCGAACGTGTTGGGCTTGGTGTGGTCCTCGCCGTTGTCGAGGGTGATGAGGCCGATCGTGGCGGCGGTGCCGTCCACGGGCGGCAGGGCGACCTTGCGCAGGTGCGCCTGAGGTCACGCGCTCGGCGTCGGAGGAGATCTCCTCGGCGCGCGCGAGGAGGCTGTCGATCGTGCTCACTTGGTCTCTCCCTCGGTGTTGCCGGTCCAGTGCGGGTTCTCCCAGATCACGGTGCCGCCCATGCCGATGCCGATGCACATGGTGGTGAGGCCGTAGCGGACCTCGGGGCGCTCCTCGAACTGCCGCGCGAGCTGGGTCATCAGGCGCACGCCCGAGGAGGCCAGCGGGTGGCCCATGGCGATCGCGCCGCCGTAGGGGTTGACGCGGGTGTCGTCGTCGGCGATGCCGAAGTGCTCGAGGAAGGCGAGCACCTGCACGGCGAACGCCTCGTTGACCTCGAAGGCCTCGATGTCGTCGATGGTCAGGCCCGCCTGGGACAGGGCCTTCTCGGTCGCCGGGATCGGGTCCGGCGCCCATGACCTCGGGCTCGACGCCGACGAACGAGAAGGACACCAGGCGCATCCGGACGGGGAGGCCGAGCTCGCGCGCGGTGTCCTCGTCGGCCAGCAGGGCCGCGGTGGCGCCGTCGTTGATGCCCGCGGCGTTGCCGGCGGTCACCTTGCCGTGGGAGCGGAACGGGGTCTTGAGGCCCGCCAGCGTCTCCATGGTCGTCTCGGGCCGCATCGGCTCGTCACTGGTGGCCAGGCCCCAGCCGGCCTCGGCGGACCGGGTCGCGACCGGCACGAGGTCGCGCTGCAGGGTGCCCGCGTCGTACGCCGCCTTGGTCTTCTGCTGGGAGCGGACGGCGTAGGTGTCGACGCGCTCCTTGGTGATCGAGGGGTAGCGGTCGTGCAGGTTCTCCGCGGTCTTGCCCATCACGAGTGCGTCGGGGTTGACGATCCGCTCGGAGAGGATGCGTGGGTTGGGGTCCACGCCCTCACCCATGGGGTGGCGGCCCATGTGCTCGACGCCGCCGGCGATGGCCACGTCGTAGGAGCCGAAGGCGATGCCGGAGGCGGTGGTGGTGACGGCGGTCATCGCGCCCGCGCACATGCGGTCGATGGCGAAGCCGGGCACGCTCTGGGGCAGGCCGGCCAGGAGCGCGGCGGTGCGACCGATGGTCAGGCCCTGGTCGCCGATCTGGGTGGTGGCGGCGATGGCGACCTCGTCCACGCGCTCGGGCGGCAGTGACGGGTTGCGACGCATGAGGTCGCGGATGCACTTGATGACGAGGTCGTCGGCGCGCGTCTCGGCGTACTGGCCCTTGGCCTTGCCGAACGGGGTGCGCACGCCGTCGACGAAGACGACCTCTCGCAGCTGACGGGGCACGTGTTCTCCTGATGACAGGGGGCGTGGACCCACGTCACGTTACCCCTCGGTAACAAGATCGTGGTGACAACCCGGGTGTGTGCCCGCTCACGCGGCACCGCTCACTAGGCTGGGGCGCATGTCCGAACCCTCCCGGCTGGTGCACATCGTCGACGACGTCGAGGGGATCGTGGACGCCGGCGACCTGACGATGGTGGTGGTGCTCGACCGGATTCCTCGACGCGGGCCAGTCCGCGGAGCTCGCCGCCCGGCACCTGCAGTCGCTGTCCGAGGGGCGCGTCGTCGCGACCTTCGACGTCGACGCGCTCCACGACTACCGCGCGCGTCGGCCCCCCGTCGTCGTTCGTGCGCGACCACTACGAGGGCTACGAGGCGCCGCGGCTGCTCGTCCGTGCGCTGCGCGACACCGGCGGCACGCCGTACCTCCTGCTCACCGGACCCGAGCCCGACATCCGCTGGGAGGGCTTCGCCCGCGCCGTGCGCGAGGTGGTCGAGCGCTTCGGCGTACGCCGCGTGGTCAGCCTCGGCGCGGTGCCGATGGCCGTGCCGCACACCCGGCCCATCGCCATCACCCCGCACGCCAACCGCGCCGAGCTGCTGCCTCGCAGAGCCCGTGGCGCGGCGAGCTGCGGGTGCCGTCGAGCGCGCAGTCGCTGCTCGAGATCCGGTTGGGGGAGTGGGGCCACGACGCTCTGGGCTACGTCGCCCACATCCCGCACTACCTCGCGCAGATGGAGTACCCCCAGGCCGCGACCGTGCTGCTCGAGCAGCTCGAGCTCGGCGGCCACCTGGTCCTCGACCTGACCGAGCTGCGCGAGGCCGCGGACATCACCGAGACCGAGATCGAGCGCTACCTCTCCTCGCACGACGAGGTCAACGAGGTCGTGCAGGGTCTCGAGCGCCAGTACGACGCGTTCCGCGACGCCGAGGAGTCCGGCAGCGTCGCTGCTGGCCGCGGACCAGCCGCTGCCGACCGGCGAGGAGATAGGTCAGCAGTTCGAGCAGTTCCTCGCGGGGCTCGACGACGAGAAGGGCCAGGACTGATGGCGGGATCGGCCGCCGAGCTCGTCTCCCTGCTGGTGCTCGAGGAGCTCGACGTCGACCTCTACCGGGGGCTGCAGCCCGACACCAGCCGCCAGCGCGTGTTCGGTGGCCAGGTGGCCGCGCAGTCGGTGGTCGCGGCCAACCGCAGCGTCGACGACGCCTTCGTCATGCACTCGCTGCACTCCTACTTCCTGCGGCCCGGTGACCCGGCCGTGCCGATCGTGTACGACGTCGAGCGCATCCGCGACGGTCGCTCCTTCGCCACCCGTCGGGTGATGGCGCGCCAGCACGGCCGGCCGATCTACTACCTGACCGCCAACTTCCAGAAGCCCGAGGACGGCTTCGAGCACCAGGACGTCATGCCGGACGTGGTGGGGCCCGACCACGGGGTCAAGATGGCCGACCTGGCCCGGCAGCGCGGTGCCGAGGCCGGCCAGGAGTGGGAGCGGGAGTGGTCCGCCCTCGACGTCCGCTACCTCGGCACGTCGGCGATGGGCCTGCCGGAGGACCTCGAGCACCCGGCTCGCGCCCAGCTGTGGCTGCGGATCGCCGGCGACCTCGACGACGACCCGCTGACCCACCAGGCGGCCTTCACCTACGCCAGCGACCTGACGCTGCTCGGCGCCGCGCTGGTGCCCCACGGCGTGCACTTCGGGACGCCGGGCATGCAGATGGCCTCCCTCGATCACACGGTGTGGTTCCACCGGCCGTTCCGGGCCGACCGGTGGTGGCTCTACGACCAGGTGTCGCCCACGGCGGTCGGCGGCCGGGGTCTGGCCACGGCGCGGGTCTTCACCGAGGACGGGACGCTGGTGGCCAGCGTCGCCCAGGAGGGCCTCATCCGGTTGCGGGACCGCTGATCCCGCCGGCGTATAGCACTACAGCCGTGTGATTCCTTGCATTTCCTGACAGACGCGCCGGGAACTGGTTACGGTTGGACGCTCGTGTGGCGGTTGTGACCTCTGAGGAGGAAGTGACCTGTCGGGTGTCGCGGGCGTCCGCCGACCCGTGACCGAGAGTGATCCCGCGTGCGCCCCCTGACCCGCCCCACCCTGACGGCCGCCCTGGCGCTGGCCCTCGTCGCCGGCGCGACGCCGGCCTTCGCGGCGCCGCTGACGCCGTACCAGATGCCCTTCCCGTGCGGCCAGACGTGGACCGGCTCGACGCGCGCCTCGCACAGCCCCAGCGCTCGGTCGATCGACTGGAACCGCACCGACGACGCGGGCTCGGCCGTGGTCGCCGCCGCCCCCGGAGTGGTGGCGAAGGCCGACACGTCCGGCCGCTCGGGCTACGGCCACCACGTGGTGATCGACCACCTGAACGGCGAGTCCACCGTCTACGCCCACCTCGACGCGGTGGTCGTCACCGCGGGGCAGCGCGTCGACCAGGGGGCCCAGCTCGGCACCGTCGGCGCCACCGGCAACGCCCGCGGCACCCACCTGCACTTCGAGGAGAAGTCCGGACGGACGGTCATCCCGGCCTGGTTCGCCGGCACCCCCTACACGTACGGCGTCGCCACCTCCGCCAACTGCGTGGACGTCCCGATCGCGGGGAACTTCGTCGGCGACGGAGCCGCCGAGGTCGGGGTCTACCGGCGCGCGAAGCGGTCCACGTTCCAGGTCAACGACCCCGCCGGCACCGCCCGGGTCGTCCCCTTCGGTCGCTCGATCGACGAGCCGGTGATCGGCGACTGGGACGGCGACGGCACCAGCAACGTCGGCATCCGGGTCGCCAAGAGGTCCACCTTCAAGCTGCAGACACCCGCCGGCATCCGCAAGGTGGTCTTCGGTCTCCCCTCGGACCGGCCCGTGGCCGGTGACTGGAACGGGGACGGCATGTTCGAGGTGGGGGTCCACCGGTCGTCCGCCGCCACGTTCTACCTGCGGGCCCCGGACGGGAGCATGTCCGCGGTCCTGCTGGGCGACAGCAACGACGTCCCCGTCACCGGGGACTGGAACGGCGACCGCATCACCGACCTGGGGGTCTACGACCAGGCGACCGCGACCTTCACGCTGCGTCTCGTCGACGCCCAGGGCCAGGTGTGGACCGGCGTCGTGCCGCTGGGGGCCGCCTGGGACCTGCCGGTCGCCGGCGACTGGGACGGCAACGGGATCACCGACCTCGGCGTGTGGAGCCCGACGACGGCGACCTTCGTCCAGAGCCTCACCGCCCCGTTGCTGCTGCAGGCGACCAGCCAGCGCATGGACGTCACCACGATCCGCTTCGGTCGCCCCCGCCGCTGAGGGTCGCCCCCGTCAGGCGGGCGTGGCCCTGCCGAGGTCCAGCACATGGCTCGCAAGGCGTCCGAGGAGTTCGGCGCGTGAGGTCCCACCCGTCGCAGGAACCCCCGCCGCGGCGGGGGTTCCTGCACATCGTGGTGGTTGCAGAGGCCACAGACCGTGGGAAGAGACCACCAGGTCGTACGCCGAGCCGGCCGGACCGCCCGTCAGGCGGTGGTGCGCCGAGAGCTCAGGATGGCCCGGATGCGGCCGGGGTCCCCGTCAGACGGGCGTCGCCCGGCCGACCAGGTGCGGCGAGCCGTCGCGCGGATCGGTCATCGCGAACGTGTGCACGCCGCCCTCGACGGTGTCGGCGAACGCCACCGTGCCCGGCAGGAACACCGGCCGCTTGAAGGCCACCGCCACGATGACCGCGTCGGGCAGGCGGTTCTCGATGGCGGCGACCGAGCGGGCGAGGGTCCACATGCCGTGCGCGATCTGGCGGCGGAACCCCAGCGCCCGCGCCGTCAGCGGGTAGAGGTGGATCGGGTTGTGGTCCCCCGAGACGCGGGCGTAGCGGCGTCCGAGGTCGGCGGGCAGCCGCCACTGCACCCCGCCCGTCGGGGCGCCGTCGACGACCAGCCCCCCGGCTGCCTCCGCGTCGCCCCGTCCCCGGCGCAGGTACGTCGAGGTCGACTCCCAGACGGTCTCGTCCGCCGGCGGTCACGGTGGTGGCGAAGTCGAGCAGGCTGCCCTTCGGGTGCGGTCGGGGGGCGCCCACCGACGTCTCCACGTCCAGCACCTCCCCGACGCCGATCGCGCGGTGCGCGGTGATCGTGTTCTCCAGGTGCACGGTGCCGATCGCCGGGTAGGGGAACGCCGGGTCGCCCATGATCGCCATGTGCAGGCCGAACGCGAGCAGGTGCGGGTAGGGCAGCGGGACGGTGTCCTTGCGCGGGAAGCCGCACACCGCGGCGTACTCCTCGACCGCGGAGCGGCGGACCTCGACGCCGTGCCGGGCGTAGGCCAGCCCGGTGAAGGCCGAGACGGGTCCCTTGCGGAGGCCCGGCAGCAGGTTGAGGCCCGGTACGGCGGGCAGTGCGGCGCGCACGAGGGTGCGCGCGCCGCTGGACGCGCCGGTCACCACGACGGGCTCGGGGGCGGCCACCTCAGGCGCCCAGCATCATCTGGCCGCAGACCCGGACCACGTTGCCGTTGACGGCGGTGGAGGCGGGGTTGGCGTACCAGGCGATCGTCTCGGCGACGTCGACCGGCAGGCCCCCCTGGCTCAGCGCGTTGAGGCGCTGGCCGACCTCGCGGGTGGCGAACGGGACCGCCGCGGTCATCGCGGTGATGATGAATCCCGGGGCGACGGCGTTGATCGTGATGCCGTCCTCCAGCTCGTCGGCGAGGCTCTCGACGAGACCGATGACGCCGGCCTTGGAGGCGGCGTAGTTGGTCTGGCCGACGTTGCCGGCGATGCCCGCGATGGAGGCCACGCCGACGATCCGGCCGTTGGCGTGCACGACACCGTCGTCGAGCAGGACGCGGGTGATCCGCTCGGGCGCCGTGAGGTTGACCCCGATGACGCTCTCCCAGCGGTCGGTGCCCATGTTGGCCAGCTTCTTGTCGCGCGTGATGCCGGCGTTGTGCACGACGACGTCGACGCCGCCGTGCTGGGTGCGCAGGTGGTGCGCGATCCGTTGCGGGGCGTCCTTGGCGGTGATGTCCAGCACCAGGTGGTCACCGTCGAGCTCGCGCATCAGCGCCTGGAGCTCGCTGGCCGCCTGCGGGACGTCGACGCCCACGACGCTCGCGCCGTCGCGGTGCAGGGTCCGGGCGATCTGCTCGCCGATGCCGCGGCTCGCGCCGGTCACGAGGGCGACCTTGCCCCGGAGCGGGAGGCTCCAGTCGGTCACCGGCTCGGCGGTCGTGGACCCGTGGGCGCCGATGCGGACGACCTGGCCGGACACGTAGGCGGACTTGGGGGAGAGCAGGAACCCGAGCGTGGACGCGAGGGCGCCCTCGGCCCCGGCGGACACGTGGACCAGCTGGACGGTGCCGCCGCGCCCGATCTCCTTGCCGAGCGAGCGGGTGAAGCCCTCGAGCGCGCGCTGCGCGACCCGCTCTCCAACGCTCGACCGACTCCGGGGTGGTGCCGAGCACGACGATGCGCGGGCAGGTCTCGAGACGGCGCATCAGCGGCGTGAAGAACTCCTGGAGCGCGACCAGGCCCGTCGTGTCGGTGATCCCGGTGGCGTCGAAGACCAGCGCCTTGTAGGTCTCGTCCGCCGCGACGGTCGTGGCCGACCCGATGCCGAGCCCGCCGAGCACCGCGGGCAGGTCGCCGACCAGGCGACCGGCGCCCCCGACGAGCACGGTGCCGCTCACGAGCGGGTCGCCGGCGCGGTAGCGCTCGAGCGGGGTGGGTGCCGGCAGGCCGAGGTTCTTGACGAGCAGCCTGCCGAGCGGGGAGGAGGCAAAGCCCTGGTAGCGATCGCTCATGGCGTGAAGGTCCTCCGGGTGAGGTGGATGGGTGGCGTCCTGGGTGTAACGCGACGTGCAACTCCGCGTCCACAGTTCGTGACGTGGCCCTCAGAGCGTTCCCCACACGGGGGGCGGGGGACAAGGATAGGAGGATGAACTCCTCGACCCGTCGCGTCGCCGTGCTCGGTGGCGACCGCATCCCGTTCGCCCGGTCCAACACCGTCTACGCCGACGTCTCCAACCAGGAGATGCTGACCGCCGCCATCGACGGGCTCGTGACCCGCTACGGCCTCGAGGGCGAGCGCCTCGGCGAGGTGGTCGCCGGCGCGGTGCTCAAGCACGCCCGCGACTTCAACCTGGCGCGCGAGTCGGTGCTCGGCTCGAAGCTCTCGGCCGAGACCCCGGCCACCGACATCCAGCAGGCGTGCGGCACCGGGCTCCAGGCCGCGATCCAGGTCGCGGACAAGATCGCCCTGGGCCAGATCGACGTCGGCATCGCCGGTGGCACCGACACCACCTCGGACGCTCCGGTCGCGATCAGCGACCGGCTCCGCAAGAAGCTGATGCGGGTCAACAGCGCTCGGGACACCATGGGCAAGCTGACCGCGCTGGGCCAGATCCGCCCCGGCGACATCGGCCTGGAGATCCCGCAGAACGGCGAGCCCCGCACCCGGCTGTCGATGGGCGAGCACGCCGCCCTCACCGCGCTGGAGTGGCGGGTCACCCGCGAGGCGCAGGACGAGCTGGCCGCCGCGTCGCACCAGAAGATGGCGGCGGCGTACGACCGTGGCTTCTTCGACGACCAGGTCACCGCCTTCCGCGGCGTCGAGCGCGACAACAACCTGCGTCCGGACTCGACCGTCGAGAAGCTCGCCACCCTCAAGCCGGTCTTCGGCAAGGGCGAGGCAGCCACCATGACCGCCGGCAACAGCACCCCGCTCAGCGACGGCGCCTCCGCGGTGCTGCTCGCCTCGGAGGACTGGGCGAGAGAGCACGACCTCCCGGTGCTCGCGTGGTTCGTCGACGCACGAGACCGCCGCCGTCGACTACGTCAACGGCCACGAGGGCCTGCTGATGGCCCCGGCGTACGCCGTCCCGCGGATGCTCGCGCGCAACGGGCTGTCGCTGCAGGACTTCGACTTCTACGAGATCCACGAGGCGTTCGCCTCGCAGGTGCTCTCGACGCTGGCCGCCTGGGAGGACCCGGTGTTCTGCCAGGAGCGCCTGGGCCTCGAGGAGCCGCTCGGTGCGATCGACCGGGACAAGCTCAACGTCACCGGCTCCTCGCTCGCCGCCGCGCACCCCTTCGCCGCGACCGGCGGGCGGATCGTCAACACGCTGGCCCACCTCCTCGACGAGCGGGCCGCCGCGACCGGCGAGGGGGGCCGCGGCCTGATCTCGATCTGCGCCGCGGGCGGCCAGGGCGTGGTGGCGATCCTGGAGCGCTGACCGGGCAGTTCTCCGTCGCGCGTCACGGCGTCGACGGCCAGCGCTCGGCTCTGAGCGGCCAGGAAGTGCCCGCTCGGCCGGTCAGGCCAGGCGCAGGCGGTACCACGTCGGCGAGAGTCGGCCGCGTGCCTTCGTCATCCCGTGGGTGTCGGCGGCCTCGACGCCGACGACGGTCCACCCGGCGTACGCCTTCTCGACGTCCTCCCGGGACGCGCCGCGCGGTCGCGTCGGTGAGTGCTGCGGACCGGTGGTCATGAGCAGCATCGTGGCGTCGGGCGCGGCGAGCCGGGTGACGCCGGCCGCCATCAGGGCGCGGTCGTCCTCGTCGAGCCCCTGGAAGCAGCCGACGTCGAGGACCAGCGAGAAGCCGCTGCCGATGCCGGAGTGCACGAGGTGGCGCACGTCGCCGATGACGAAGCGGGTGTCGGCGAAGCCGCAGCGGCGGATGGCGATGTCGACGGCCTGCCGCACGTTGTCGATGCCGACCGCGTCCCAGCCGCGCTCGACCAGGTGGCCGGTGCGTTCTCCCGTGCCGCACCCCAGGTCGACCGCGCGACCGAGGTGGGGACCACGTTCGCGTTCCTCGAGGTCCAGCATGACGTCGAAGGAGGTGCGGGTCTCGCGCCCGGCCTTCTCCCACGGGGTGATGCCCCACCAGTAGGCGGCGGCGTAGCGGAGGCTCATGGCGAGCTCCTGACCTCGGACCGGCAAGCACCGGTTGCTCTCGACGGTACTCCTGCCCCCGGCTGGTAACGTCTGCGCCGTCCGACGCGTGCGGACACTCGCAGCACCACCCTGGAGTGACATCCTTTAACGATCCGTCCCGTGAGGCGGAGAAGGAGGTCCTGGCCGCATGGCCGACCCTCGCATCGTGCTCGACTCCGGTGACATCGCCCGGGCGCTGACCCGCATCTCCCACGAGATCCTCGAGCGCAACAAGGGCGCCGCCGATCTCGTCCTGCTCGGTCTCCACACCCGTGGGGTGCCGCTGGCCCACCGCATCGGCGAGCGCATCGCCCAGGTCGAGGGCACCGGCGTCGCCGTCGGCGAGCTCGACGTCACGATGTACCGCGACGACCTGCGCTCGCAGCCCACCCGGCGCTCGCACAAGACGCAGATCCCGCCCGGCGGCATCGACGGCAAGGTCGTGGTGCTCGTCGACGACGTCCTCTTCTCCGGCCGGACCATCCGGGCCGCCCTCGACGCGCTCGCGGACCTCGGCCGGCCCGCCGCCGTACGCCTCGCGGTCCTGGTCGACCGCGGCCACCGGGAGCTGCCCATCCGTGCCGACCACGTCGGCAAGAACCTCCCCAGCGCCCGCTCCGAGCGGGTCAGCGTGCGGCTGGCCGAGGTCGACGAGCTCGACGAGGTGACCATCGCGTGAAGCACCTGCTCTCCATCGACGACCTGTCCGTCGACGCCATCGCGGAGATCTTCGAGACCGCCGCCGACATGCACGACGTGCAGCGCCGCGAGGTCAAGAAGCTGCCGGCCCTGCGCGGCCGCACGGTCATCAACATGTTCTTCGAGGACTCGACGCGCACCCGCTCGAGCTTCGAGATCGCCGGCAAGTGGCTCTCGGCCGATGTCATCAACATCTCCGCCAAGGGCTCCAGCGCCTCCAAGGGCGAGAGCCTGCGCGACACCGTCCTCACCGTCTGCGCGATGGGCGTCGACGGCCTGGTGATCCGCCACCCCGCCTCCGGCGCCGCGCACCAGGTCAGCCAGTGGGTCGACGCCGCCGTGGTCAACGCCGGCGACGGCATGCACGAGCACCCCACCCAGGCGCTGCTCGACGCCTACACCCTGCAACGCCGCCTCGGCTCGCTCGAGGGACGCCACGTCGTGCTGGTGGGGGACCTGACCCACAGCCGGGTCTTCCGCTCCAACGTGCTCTGCCTGACCAAGCTCGGTGCCCGGGTCACCGTGGTCGCCCCGCCCACCCTGATGCCCAGCGGCATCGCGGCGTGGTCCGCGGCGGCCGGCTTCGAGACGTCGTACGACGTGGACGCGGTGCTCCCGGAGGCCGACGCGGTGATGATGCTGCGCGTCCAGCGCGAGCGGATGTCGGGCGGCTACTTCCCCAGCGCCCGCGAGTACACCGTCGGCTACGGCCTCACCCGCGACCGGCTCGCGACCCTCAAGCCGGACGCCCCGATCTGCCACCCCGGCCCGATGAATCGCGGCCTCGAGATCGCCGCCGACGCCGCGGATGCCGCGCAGTCCGTCGTCCTGGAGCAGGTCTCCAGCGGCCTCGCCGTCCGGATGGCCGTGCTCTACCACCTGCTGGCCGGAGAGGAGTCCTGATGGGTCTGGAACATGGGCTGGTGATCGCCGGCGCCTCGCTGCTGGGCGAGAGGACGGGGGACCTGTACGTCGACGACGCGGGCCTGCTCGTGGACGAGGCGCCCGCGGGGGCCGAGGTCATCGAGGCCGACGGCCTCGTCGCGCTGCCCGGTCTCGTCGACCTGCACACCCACCTGCGCGAGCCCGGCCGCGAGGACGCCGAGACGATCCTCAGTGGGTCGCGGGCGGCAGCCGTCGGCGGCTTCACCGCCGTGCTGGCGATGGCCAACACCTCCCCGGTCACCGACACGGCGGAGGCCGCGCTGCGCGTCCTGGATCTCGGCCGCGAGGCCGGGCTCGTCGACGTCCAGCCGGTGGGTGCCGTCACCCGCGGCCTCGGCGGCGAGGAGCTCGCCGAGCTGGGCCTGATGGCGCGGTCGCGGGCCCGGGTGCGGGTCTTCTCCGACGACGGGAAGTGCGTCCACGACGCACGCGTGATGCGGCGGGCGCTGGAGTACGTCAAGGCGTTCGGTGGCGTGGTCTCCCAGCACGCCCAGGACCCCACGCTCGCCGGTCCCGCCTCCTGCTGCCACGAGGGCGAGCTGTCCGGTCGCCTCGGGCTGCCGGGCTGGCCCGGGATCGCCGAGGAGGTGATCGTGGCGCGCGACGTGATGCTGGCCCGCCACACCGGCTCGCGCGTGCACATCGCCCACGTGTCCACGGCCGGCTCGGTCGAGGTGCTGCGCTGGGCCAAGGCCCAGGGCATCGAGGTGACCGCCGAGGTGACGCCGCACCACCTGCTGCTCACCACCGACCTGCTCGCCGGTTACGACCCGACGTACAAGGTCAACCCGCCGCTGCGCCCGCAGGAGGACGTCGACGCGCTGCGCGCGGGGCTGGCCGACGGCACCATCGACGCCGTCGCGACCGACCACGCCCCGCACGCCCGGCACGACAAGGAGCACGCGTTCGCGGACGCGGCCTTCGGCATGCTCGGGCTGGAGACCGCGCTCGGCGTCGTGCGCACCGCGCTCCCGGACCTCTCGTGGGCGCGGGTCGCCCAGGTCATGTCGACCACGCCCGCCCGCATCGCCGGACTGGCCGACCACGGCTCGCTGGCGCTCGGGACACCCGCCCACGTCACGCTCGTCGACCCGGCGGCCACCGTCACCGTCGACCGCGCCGACTCGGTCTCGCTCTCGCGCAACAACCCGTGGCACGGGCGAGCGCTCACCTCGCGCGTCGTGCACACGGTGTACGCCGGGCGGGTCACGGTCCGCGACGGCGTGCTGGCCTGAGCGTGTCCACGCGCCGGGCGTCCTAGTCTCGGCCCATGGAGATCACCACGCTCGAGCAGCTGGAGGCGATCGTCGGCGAGCCGGGGGAGCGCGCGGCCACCAAGGAGCGCCCCGCGCTGACGGACATCGACCGGGCCTGGCTGGCGGCGACCCCCTTCTGCGTCGTGGCCACGGCCGACGCGGAGGGGCGCTGCGACGCCAGTCCCAAGGGCGACCCTCCGGGTCGGCTCGTCCACGTCGTCGACGACCACACCATCGCGCTGGCCGAGCGACCGGGCAACCGGCGGGTCGACGGCTACCGCAACGTCATCGCCAACCCCCACGTCGGCCTGGACTTCTTCCTCCCGGGCCGCGGCGACACCCTGCGCGTCAACGGCCGGGCCCGGCTGGTCGACGACGCCCCCTTCTTCGACGACCTGGCGGTCCACGGCAGGCGGCCGGTCCTGGCGCTGGTCGTGGAGATCGAGACGATCTTCTTCCACTGCGCGAAGGCCTTCTCCCGGTCCCGGTTGTGGGACCCCGAGTCGTGGGCCCCGACCGGGGCCGTGCCCCGGAGGGCGGTCATCGCCCAACAGCTCGAGCCCGTCGCCGGCCAGTCGCTGGCCGACCTCGACGACTACTACCGGCCGGAGAACTACGACAAGGGGCTCTACTGATGTCGTACCCGCAGCTGTTGCACACGGCCGTGGACGCGGTCGACGTACGCCGCGAGGCGGAGTTCTGGCGCGAGCTCCTCGGGCTCGTCTACCGCCCCGGGGACGAGGTGCCCGGGGGCGACGCCGTCGACGACCTCGACTGGCTGGTGCTCACCCACCCCGACGGCCGCCGGGCGCTGGCCTTCCAGCAGGTCGCGGAGCAGGCCCGCAGCACCTGGCCGAGCCAGGAGGTCCCGATGCAGCTGCACCTCGACCTCACCGTCCCCAGCACCGATGAACTGGGCGCACAGCACGACCGCGCCCTCGCGCTGGGTGCCACCGTGCTGCTGGACCGCACCGACGACGAGGACGAGCCGCTCTACGTCTTCGCCGATCCTGAGGGCCATCCCTTCTGCATCTTCGTCGCCTGAGGAGTCGCCATGGGCACGCCGTACGAGATCCCGCTCGGTGTCGGGGCGGGGACCTACGACGTCCGGATGCTCCCCACCGAGGACTTCGAGGGCGGCGGCTCCTCCGTCACGGTGACCGAGGCCGCCGCCGGCCGTGCGCTGCTGGTGTCCTACACGTGGACGCACGCCGAGGAGGGACCCCAGGAGGGCACGCTGGTGCTCGGCGTCCCGGGCGAGGACGGCACGGTCACCGCCGCATGGGTGGACAGCTGGCACCAGCGCGACCTCGCCCTGCTGACCGGGCTCGGGTCCGGGGCCGGGGCGACCGTCGGCTACGAGTACGCACCGGGGTGGACGTGGGAGATCTCCGTGCAGGTGCACGAGGGGGCCCTGCAGCTGGTGATGCGCAACGGCGTCCCGAGCGAGGACGGTCCGGCGACGCTGTACGACGTGCTCCGCGGCCGCTGGTCCTGACCCTCAGCCCTCCACGACGAGCTCCAGCCAGCGCGCCAGCGAGGCGATCTCGTCGTCCACCGCGCCGCGGACCGCCCGGCTCCACCCGCCGTCCTCGTGGACGGCGTGGACGCGCAGCACCCCGGCGGCCCGGTCGGCCGTGGCGTCCACCTTGCCGATGAGCGCGTCGCCGTGCAGCACCGGCAGCGCCCAGTAGCCCCACCGCCGCTTGGCGACCGGCTTGTACATCTCGAGCTGGTAGTCGAAGCCGAAGATCTCCTCCATCCGCTTGCGGTCGAAGACCAGCCGGTCGAGCGGCGAGAGCAGCGCGGTCCGCCCCTCGAAGGCGTCGAGGTCCTCGAGGTACGCCGGGTCGACGCGCCAGGTGCGGCGCAGCCCCTCGACGGTCGCCTCCTCGCCGGCGGGTCCGACGTCGTTGGGCTCACCGGGGGAGACCGTGGCGCGGAGCCGGGCGATGCCCAGGGCCCGCAGGCGTCGCTCGCCGCGGATCCGGAACGCCTCCTCGAGCGGCACCGGGGTCTCGTCCGGGTAGACCCGCTCGGCGAGGTCCCACAGCTTGTCGCGACCCTCGGTGCCGGCGACCGCCACCTCGCCGCGCTGGACCATCATGTCGAGCAGCCGACGTATGTTGCGGTCGTCGTTCCACCCGCTCGAGCGCCACGGCACCAGCGTCGTGTCCGGCAGCACGCGTGCGGTGACCGGTCCCTCGTCGTGCAGCTGGGACAGGATGTCGCGACGCGTGTCGTCGTTGGCCTCCACCCAGCCGGCGAGGTCCACCTGCCAGTCCTTGAGCTCGCCCGGCCCCGGCCAGGCCGCCATCTCCGCGCGGTGGAGCGCGATGTCCTCGGCCGGTCGGAGCATGGAGTGCAGCTCGACCAGGGACCCGTCGGCCAGCAGCTCGTCGAGCGCCGACGTGCGGTACGACGCACCCAGCCGCGACCAGGCCACCACGTGCGCGCTGGGCGCCACCGCGGCGGTCGGCTCGACCTGGAGCAGGGTGAGGTGCCGGACCGTCTCCAGCAGGTCGGTCGGCCGGTCGGCGTCGAGGAGCTGGGCGCGGACCGCGATCCGTCGCGCCTGCTCGCGGGTGAGCTCGTGCACGCACCGACGATAAGGGCGCGACAGGACGGGGTGCGTCCGGTTAGGGTCGCGACATCATGTGGATCCCGGCCTGACCTGACTCGCGCCCGCGGCAGACCTCCCCCCGAGGCGCCCGGCGAGTCGCCCGCACTCCCGCGAAGGCCCGCCCGTGTCTGCCACCCAGCCCCTCGTCGTCCGCGACCTCTCCGTGTCGTACGCCGCCCGCCCCGTCCTGTCGGGCGTCGACCTGCTCGCCCAGCCCGGCCGCCGCATCGGCCTGGTGGGGGAGAACGGCGTCGGCAAGTCGACGCTGCTGCGTGCCGTCGCCGGACGCCTGCCCGCGGACGCCACGGTGGCGGGCACGATCGATCGTCCCGACGACCTCGTCATGCTCGGCCAGGAGCCGCCCTTCCCCGACGACGCCTCGGTCGCCGACGTGCTGGCCCGCACGCTGGCGCCGCTGCGACGGGCCGTGGCCGACGTGGAGCGGCTGGCGGGCACCCTCGACGACCCTGCTCCCGACCGGCAGCAGTCGGCGGCGGCGTACGACCGGGTGCTCGAGTGGGCGCTGGCGCACGAGGCGTGGGACGCCGACCGGCGGGCCGAGCTGGCCGCCGCCCGCCTCGGGCTGGCCGACGTCGAGCCCGGCCGACGGATCGGGACGCTGTCGGGCGGCCAGCGCACCCGGCTCGCCCTGGCCACCGTCATGACCACCAGGCCGACCTGCCTGCTGCTCGACGAGCCCACCAACCACCTCGACGACGCGGCCCTGGAGGTGCTGACCGCCTTCCTGGTGGACCTGCCCGGCGTGGTGCTCTTCGCCAGCCACGACCGGGTCTTCCTCGACGACGTGGCCACCGACCTGGTCGACCTCGACCCGAGCGCCTTCGGCACCGACGGCGAGGGCGGTCGCCGCTTCGGGGGCGGGTGGAGTGCCTACGAGGAGCACCGGAGGGACGCGCGGCGCCGCTGGGAGGAGGCCTACACCGCCCAGCAGGAGGAGCTGGACGCGTTGCGGGCCGCGACCCGGATCGGGACCGGGGCCATCGCCCACGACCGCGGGCCGAGCGACAACGACAAGTTCATCCACGCCTTCAAGGGCTCACGGGTGGATCGCACCCTGGCCCGTCGCAAGGCGGATGCCGGCCGTCGGCTCGAGATCGCCGAGCGCGACCAGGTCCGCAGGCCGCCGGCGCCGCTGCGCTTCGGGGGACGTCTCGCGGACCCCGGGACGACCGGAAGGCTCGTCCTGGTCCGCGACCTCGCCGTCGACGCGCGGCTGCGGCTGGACCGCCTCGACGTCCGCGCCGGGGAGCACCTGCTCGTCAGCGGCGGCAACGGCTCCGGCAAGTCGACGCTGCTCGGGGTGCTGGCCGGACGGATCGGCCCCGATCGCGGCACCGTGCAGGTGGCGGCCCGGCGGGTGGCCGAGCTGGCCCAGGACGTGGTCTTCGCGCAGATGGGCCGCACCGCCCGGGCGACGTACGACGCCCTGGCCGGCGGCGACGCGCCGCCCCTGCGGGAGCTGGGACTGCTCCACCCGCGTGACCACGTCCGTCCGGTCGGGGCCCTGTCGGTGGGCCAGCGGAGGCGGCTCGGGCTGGCGGTGGCGGTGGCCACGAGGCCGGACCTGCTGCTGCTCGACGAGCCGACCAACCACGTGTCGCTGGCCCTGGCCGGTGAGCTGGAGGAGGCGATCGGCGTCACCCTCGGGACGGTGGTCGTGGCCAGCCACGACCGGTGGCTGCGACGCCGGTGGCAGGGGAGCGGCCTGACCCTGGGGTGAGCAGCCGAGCCTCAGCTCCCCCCGCCCGGGGGCTGGCACACCGGGCACCGGAAGAGCCGCCGCGCACCGCGGGGTCGGCGGCGCGGCCGGCGGTGGATGCCGTGACCCTCGGGCACGACGCCATCCTGCCCGAGGGGTCATGGCCGGGTCGTTCCACACCGCGGTGCGGGGTCTCGGACACCCGCTCGTCGCTGGTAGGGTCACCGACGCAGAAACATCCTTTAACGATCCGTCCTGTGAGGCGGAGAAGGAGGTCGGCGTTGCCTGTACGCGCGCCCGCACTGCTCGTCCTCGAGGACGGGCGCACCTTCCGGGGCGATGCCCTCGGAGCCGAGGGTGAGACCTTCGGTGAGGCGGTGTTCTCCACCGGCATGACCGGCTACCAGGAGACCCTCACCGACCCGAGCTACCACCGCCAGGTGGTCGTGATGACCGCCCCGCACGTGGGCAACACCGGCATGAACGACGAGGATCCCGAGTCCTCGCGGATCTGGGTCGCCGGCTACGTCGTCCGCGATCCCGCCCGGATCCCCAGCAGCTGGCGCTCGCAGCGCACGCTCGACGACGCGCTGCGCGACCACGGCGTCGTCGGCATCGCCGGCGTCGACACCCGCGCCCTGACCCGCCACCTGCGCGAGCGCGGGGCGATGCGGGTGGGCATCTCCACCACGGAGACCGACCCCGCAGCCCTGCTCGAGCGGGTGCGCGGCTCGCAGGAGATGCGCGGCGCCAACCTGAGCGAGGCCGTCTCCACGCAGGAGGCGTACGTCGTCCCGGCCGTCGGCGACGACGCGGTTCACCGTCGCGGCGATCGACCTCGGCATCAAGGCCAACACCCCGCGGATGATGAGCGAGCGCGGCCTCGAGGTGCACGTCCTGCCGGCCACCGCCTCCATCGAGGAGGTCGTCGCCACCGGCGCCGACGGGCTGTTCTTCTCCAACGGCCCCGGCGACCCGGCGGCCACCACCGCGCAGGTCGAGCTGCTGCGGGCGGCCCTCGACCGTGGGCTGCCCTACTTCGGCATCTGCTTCGGCAACCAGCTCTTCGGCCGGGCCCTGGGCTTCGGCACCTACAAGCTCACCTACGGCCACCGCGGCATCAACCAGCCGGTGATGGACCGCACCACCGGCAAGGTCGAGGTCACCGCGCACAACCACGGCTTCGCGGTCGACGCGCCGCTGGAGGGCAGCACCACCACGCCGTACGGCGAGGCGACGGTCAGCCACGTCTGCCTCAACGACGACGTGGTCGAGGGCCTCGAGCTGCGCTCGCCCGGCGGGGACCTGCTCAGCTTCTCCGTGCAGTACCACCCGGAGGCGGCGGCGGGCCCGCACGACGCGGCGTACCTCTTCGACCGGTTCGTCGATCTCATGAGCGAGCGGAAGGGAGCCTGACATGCCGAAGCGCGAGGACATCGAGAGCGTGATGGTCATCGGCTCCGGGCCGATCATCATCGGCCAGGCGTGCGAGTTCGACTACTCCGGCACCCAGGCCTGCCGGGTGCTCAAGGAGGAGGGCCTGCGGGTCATCCTGGTCAACTCCAACCCGGCCACGATCATGACCGACCCCGAGTTCGCCGACGCGACGTACATCGAGCCGATCACGGCCGAGTACGTCGAGAAGGTCATCGCCCAGGAGCGCCCCGACGCCCTCCTCGCGACCCTCGGCGGGCAGACCGCGCTCAACTGCGCGATGAGGCTCGACGAGCAGGGCGTGCTGGAGAAGTACGGCGTCGAGCTCATCGGCGCCAGCATCGAGGCCATCGACCGCGGCGAGAACCGCGAGGTCTTCAAGAAGATCGTCGCCGAGCTCGGCGGCGAGAGCGCCCGCTCGGTCATCTGCCACTCGATGGACGACCTGATCGCCGCCGCTGACGACCTCGGCTACCCGATGGTGGTCCGCCCCTCGTTCACCATGGGCGGCACCGGCTCCGGGATGGCCTACGACGAGCAGGACCTGCGCCGCATCGGCGGTGCCGGCCTCGCGGCCAGCCCGACCACCGAGGTGCTCCTCGAGGAGTCGATCCTCGGCTGGAAGGAGTACGAGCTCGAGGTCATGCGCGACACCGCGGACAACGTGGTGATCATCTGCTCCATCGAGAACCTCGACCCGATGGGCGTGCACACCGGCGACTCGATCACCGTCGCCCCGGCGATGACCCTCACCGACCGCGAGTACCAGAAGATGCGCGACCTCGCGATCGCCATCATCCGCGCGGTCGGCGTCGACACCGGCGGCTGCAACATCCAGTACGCCGTCAACCCCGAGGACGGTCGCCTGATCGTCATCGAGATGAACCCCCGCGTCTCCCGCTCCAGCGCGCTGGCCTCCAAGGCCACCGGCTTCCCGATCGCCAAGATCGCCGCCAAGGTCGCCATCGGCTACACGCTCGACGAGATCCGCAACGACATCACCCGCGAGACCCCCGCGTCCTTCGAGCCCGCCCTCGACTACGTGGTGGTCAAGGTGCCGCGCTTCGCCTTCGAGAAGTTCCCGGGCGCCGACACCGACGCTGACGACCCACATGAAGAGCGTCGGCGAGGCGATGGCCATCGGCCGCAACTTCACCGAGGCCCTCCAGAAGTCGCTGCGCTCGCTGGAGAGCAAGGGCGCGGTCTTCGACTTCGCCGAGCCGGTCGGCGACGCGACGGAGCTGCTCGAGGCCTCCCGGCGGCCCACCGACGGCCGGCTGCGCACGGTCATGGACGCCATCCGGGCCGGCGCGACGCCCGAGCAGGTCTTCGAGCACACCGCGATCGACCCGTGGTTCGTCGACCAGCTCTTCCTCATCAAGGAGGTCGCCGACGAGGTGGCCGCCGCGCCCAAGCTGGACGTGGAGACGCTGCGCCTCGCCAAGCGGCACGGCTTCTCCGACGCCCAGGTCGCCGCGATCCGCGGCATGCGCGAGGACGTCGTCCGCGGCGTGCGCCAGGCCCTCGGCCTGCGTCCGGTCTACAAGACCGTGGACACCTGCGCCGCCGAGTTCGCGGCGACCACGCCCTACCACTACTCCTCCTACGACGAGGAGACCGAGGTGGCGCCCCGCGAGCGCGAGGCGGTCATCATCCTGGGCAGCGGTCCCAACCGGATCGGCCAGGGCATCGAGTTCGACTACTCCTGCGTGCACGCCTCCCTCGCGCTGAGCGAGGCCGGCTACGACACCATCATGGTCAACTGCAACCCCGAGACCGTCTCCACCGACTACGACACCTCCGACCGGCTGTACTTCGAGCCGCTCACGCTGGAGGACGTGCTCGAGATCGTCCACGCGGAGGAGCAGGCCGGCCCCATCGCCGGCGTCATCTGCCAGCTCGGCGGGCAGACGCCGCTCGGTCTCGCGCAGGGCCTGGCCGACGCCGGGGTGAAGATCGTCGGCACCACCCCCGAGGCGATCCACCTCGCCGAGGAGCGCGGCGCGTTCGGCAAGGTGCTGGCGGACGCCGGGCTGCCGGCGCCCAAGCACGGCATGGCCGTCACCTTCGCGGACGCCAAGGCGATCGCCGACGACATCGGCTACCCCGTGCTGGTGCGCCCGTCGTACGTCCTGGGCGGGCGCGGCATGGAGATCGTGTACGACGACCACCGGCTGCGGGCCTACATCGACGCGGCCACCGAGATCAGCCGCGAGCACCCGGTGCTCGTCGACCGCTTCATCGACGACGCGGTCGAGATCGACGTCGACGCGCTCTACGACGGCCACGAGCTCTTCCTCGGCGGGGTGATGGAGCACATCGAGGAGGCCGGCATCCACAGTGGCGACTCGTCGTGCGCGCTGCCGCCGATCACCCTGGGGGAGGGCGAGATCGACCGGATCCGGCACGCCACCGAGGCGATCGCCCGCGGTGTCGGGGTCCGGGGGCTCATCAACATCCAGTTCGCGCTGAGCTCCGACGTCCTCTACGTCCTCGAGGCCAACCCGCGGGCCAGCCGCACGGTCCCGTTCGTCTCCAAGGCGACCGCGACCCCGCTGGCCAAGGCCGCGGCCCGGGTGATGCTCGGCGAGACCATCGCCGAGCTGCGGGTCGTGGGCCTGCTGCCGCAGCAGGACGGTGGACGGCTGCCCGCCGACGCGCCGATCGCGGTGAAGGAGGCGGTGATGCCCTTCAACCGCTTCAAGACCGTCGAGGGTCGCAACGTCGACACCGTGCTGGGCCCGGAGATGAAGTCGACCGGCGAGGTGATGGGCTTCGACGCCGACTTCGGCACGGCGTTCGCCAAGGCGCAGGCCGCGGCGTACGGCTCGCTGCCCACGACGGGGCGGATCTTCGTCTCGGTCGCCAACCGCGACAAGCGCAACATGATCTTCCCGATCAAGGTGCTGGCCGACCGGGGCTTCGAGATCCTGGCCACCAAGGGCACCGCCGAGGTGCTGCGCCGCAACGGTGTCAGCGTCACGGTCGTCCGCAAGCACCACGAGGGCGAGGGCCCGGAGGGTCAGAAGACCACCGTGCAGCTCATCCGCGACGGCGACATCGACCTGGTCATCAACACGCCGTACTCGACGGGCGGCTCCGCGCGCCTCGACGGCTACGAGATCCGGACGGCGGCGGTGCTCGCCGACATCCCGTGCATCACCACCGTGCAGGGGCTCGGCGCCGCGGTGCAGGGCATCGAGGCGATGACGGCCGGCGAGATCGGCGTCCGCAGCCTCCAGGACTGGCAGCGGGGGAGGACCGCACGCTGATGGGTCGCCCCTACCGCCTGCTCTTCGACCACGTCCTCACCCGCAGCGACCCCGAGCGCGCCCACCACGCGGCGTTCCGGGCCATCCGGGCGGCGGCACCGGTGATCCGGCGCGCGCCGGCCGTCGTCGGCGAGCCGGTCGAGGCGATGGGGCTGCGGTTCCCGCACGCCTTCGGGCTGGCGGCGGGCTTCGACAAGAACGGCGTCGGCATCGACGCGCTCGGCGCGCTCGGCTTCGGGCACGTGGAGATCGGGACGGTCACCGGTGAGCCGCAGCCCGGCAACCCGCGACCCCGGCTCTTCCGGCTCCCGCAGGACCGGGCGGTGGTCAACCGGATGGGCTTCAACAACGACGGCGCCGAGGCGGTGGCAACCCGGCTGGCACGACGCGGTCGCCCCGAGGGCGGGCCCGTCCTGGGCATCAACATCGGCAAGACCAAGGTGGTCCCACCCGAGCACGCGATCGGCGACTACGAGAGGTCCACCGGCCTGCTCGCCCCGCACGCCGACTACCTCGTGGTCAACGTCAGCTCGCCCAACACCCCCGGTCTGCGCGACCTGCAGGCCGTGGAGGTCCTCGAGCCGCTGCTGGTCGCCGTACGACGTCGCGCCGACCAGGTCCGCCCCGCCGACCGGGTGCCGCTGCTGGTGAAGATCGCCCCCGACCTCGGCGACGAGGACGTGCTCGCCGTCGCCGACCTCGCCGTCGCCCTCGGCCTCGACGGCCTCATCGCCACCAACACCACCATCACCCGCGACGGGCTGCGCACCGACGCCGCCACCGTCACGGCGATCGGAGCCGGCGGCCTCAGCGGCGCCCCGCTGCGGGAGCGGGCCACCGCGGTGCTGCGGATGGTGCGCGACCGGGTCGGCCCCGACCTCACCCTGGTCGGTGTCGGAGGCATCACCACCGCCGCGGACGCGCGCGAGCGGATCGAGGCCGGCGCGGACCTGGTCCAGGGCTACACCGCCTTCGTCTACGAGGGGGCCCGGTGGCCGCGGACCCTCGTCGCCGGGCTCACCTCCACATGACCTCCCCGATCCACGTCGTCGGCGAGGTGCTGGCGACCAAGCGGGCCGGCGCCTACCGCCACCTGACCATCGCCGCCCCCGGCATCCCGGAGGGCTTCCGGGCCGGCAACTTCGTGGCCGTCAGTGTCGGCGACGACCGGCTGGCCCGCCGTCCGCTGTGGATCCACCGCGTCAAGGAGACCGGCGCCTACGGGCCCACCCTCGACGTCGTGGTGGAGCCGCGCGGCCCCGGCAGCACCCGGCTCGCCGAGCTCCCGGTGGGTGCGCGCCTGCCGGTCACCGGTCCGCTGGGGCGGCCCTTCGCGCTGCCCCGCGAGCCGGTGTCCTGCGTGCTGGTGGGCGAGGGGTACGCCGCCGCCCCGCTGTTCCCACTGGCCGCACGGCTGCGCGAGCGGGGCTGCCCGGTCACCCTCGTCCTGGCCGCCGACGACGAGGCCCACCTGCTGTCCGCCCTCGAGGCCCGGCGCAGCGCCCGCTCGGTCAACGTCGTGACCAGGGACGGATCGGTGGGCGCGCGCGGCGACGTGACGTCCCAGGTCGACGCCGCGCTCGAGCGCGCCGATGCGGACGTCGTCTACGCCGCCGGCCCGACGGCCACCCTCGCCGCCGTGGCGGCGGCCGCCGAGCGCCGGGGCGCGTGGAGCCAGGTGGCGCTGGAGACGCCGATGGCCTGCGGCACCGGCCTGTGCCAGGGCTGCCCGGTCCCGGTGGTCGCCGAGGACGGGGTGACCCGACAGGTCCGGGCGTGCGTCGACGGCCCGGTCATCCGCGGCGACCGCGTGCACTGGGGTGCACTGGGATGACGCGGCCCATGTCCTGGGGGACCGTGATGGTCGCGAGCGGCTGCGGCGGCACCGGCCGCGAGCTGGCGCCGTACGTCGACCTCGAGGGCCTCGACTTCGTCACCCGCTCGATCACGCTCGACGCCCGCGCCGGCGGCCCGGCACCGCGGATGGCCGAGACCCCCAGCGGTCTCGTGCACGCCGTCGGCCACCAGAACCCCGGCCTCGAGCACTTCCTGGCCACCGAGCTGCCCTGGCTCGTGCGAGCCGGGGCGCGCGTGCACGTCTCGATCGTCGGCGGCAGCATCGGTGAGTACGCCGAGCTGGCCCGCCGCCTGAGCAGGGCCCCCGGCGTCGCCGGGCTCGAGGTCAACCTCGGTGCGCCCGACCAGGCGGGGGAGGGCCTCTTCGAGGTGCGCGAGCCCTACCACGCGGCCAGCGTGGTCGCGGCCGTGCGCCGCGAGTTCCCCGCCGACCGTCCGGTCCTGGCCAAGCTGCGTCCCGACCTGTCCCGGGCGGTCGAGGGCGCCCGGGCCGTCCACGACGCCGGCGCCAGCGCGGTCGTCCTCGGCGACGCCGTCCCGGCCGCCCTGCCCGACGGGCGACCCGCCGGGCTGTCCGGACCCGCCATCACGCCGATCGCCCTGCGTTGCGTGCACGAGGTGACCGCGCTGCTTCCGGACGTCGCGGTGGTCGGCGGCGGCGGCGTCGACGGGCCGGACGTCGCACGCGCCTTCCTCGCGGCGGGCGCCGTGAGCGTCCAGGTGGGCAGCGCGCTCCTCCACGACCCCACGACGGTGGCGCGGATCCGCGCCGAGCTCGACGACCTTTCCGAGAGGACCGACCGATGACCGATCACTTCGGCGCCCGGCTGCACGCGGCCATGCAGGAGCGCGGCCGCTTCTGCGTCGGCATCGACCCGCACGCCGCGCTGCTGCGCGACTGGGGACTCTCCGACGACGTGGCCGGCCTGGAGACCTTCGCACGCACCGTGGTGGAGGCGGTCGCCCCCGAGGTGAGCGTCGTCAAGCCGCAGAGCGCGTTCTTCGAGCGCTTCGGGAGCCGCGGCGTCGCGGTCCTCGAGCGGGTCATCGCCGACTCCCGTGCGGCCGGGGCCCTGGTGCTGCTGGACGTCAAGCGCGGGGACATCGGCTCGACCAGCCAGGCGTACGCCGACGCCTACCTCGATCCCGCCTCGCCCCTGGCCTCCGACGCGATCACCGCCAGCCCCTACCTCGGCTTCGGCTCCCTGGACCCGATGGTCGCCACCGCCCGGCGCCACGGCGCCGGGATCTTCGTCCTCGCCCTCACCTCCAACGCCGAGGGGCCGGAGGTCCAGCACGCCCTCACCGGCGGCGCCGGCGGGCGGCGGACCGTGGCCGGCACGGTGCTGGACCACCTCCGGACGCGCAACGAGGGGCTGACACCGCTGGGCGACCTCGGAGCCGTCATCGGCGCCACCATCGGCGACAGCGCCGAGGACCTCGACTTCAACGGCCCGGTCCTGGCGCCCGGCTTCGGCGCGCAGGGCGGGACGGTCGAGGACCTGCGGCGCATCTTCGGCCCGGTCGCTCGTCACGTGCTGCCGAGCTCGTCGCGCGAGGTGCTCGCGGCCGGCCCCGGGCCCACGGCGCTGCGCGACGCGGCACGCCGCGGCAACGACGCGGTGGCCGCGCTCGGGGACGCGTGAGGCGCCTCGCCGCGGTCGTGGCGCTGTCGGTCCTCCTCTCCGGGCTCGTGTCCGGCTGCAGCAGCGAGCAGGAGACCTACTGCCGGGCGGTCGAGGAGCACCAGCCCGAGCTGAGCGACGTCGCCGCCAGCGAGGAGCCCGGTGCGGTCCTCGGGGCCCTGGACGCCTACCGCGACCTGCGGGACGAGGCTCCCGGGGACCTGCGCGACGAGTGGAGCCAGGTGGTCACCCGGCTCGAGGCCCTCCAGGAGGCCCTCAGCGCCGCCGAGGTGGACCCCGCGGCGTACGACCCGGAGGTCACGCCCGCCCAGCTCGACCAGGACGACCGCCGTGCCGTCGAGGCCGCGGCCCGCGACCTGGGCCGGGCCGAGACGATCGAGGCGATGGGCGGCATCGAGCAGCAGGCGCTCGACGTGTGCGGGACCCCGCTGAGCCAGTAGCGGGCCGGTCCCGCACCCGGTCCCGCACCCGGGCGCGACGCGCGGGCGTGGCAACCGTCTCCCGGCCCCGGCGGCGTCGTACCCCGCATTGCAGGGCGTCCGTCGTTCTGACTAGATTGACCGGGTTGCCCCAGCCCTCGGCCTTCCGGCCGGCCCCACAGCCAGGAGGACCCGTTTCGTGGCCTTGCCCCCTCTCACGCCCGAGCAGCGCCAGGCGGCCCTCGACAAGGCCGCCGCCTCCCGACGGGAGCGCGCCGAGGTCAAGAACAGGCTCAAGAACTCGGGCGCCTCGCTCATGGACGTCGTCCGCGAGGGTCAGGACAACGAGGTCGTCGGCAAGATGCGCGTCGTCGAGCTGCTCCAGTCGATGCCCGGCCTCGGCAAGGTCCGCGCCCGGCAGGTGATGGAGCGCCTCGGGATCGCCGAGAGTCGCCGCGTCCGGGGCCTGGGCATCAAGCAGGTCGCCGCGCTCGAGCGCGAGTTCGGCCCCCGCGAGGAGTCTTGAGCGAGCCGCGCCGGTCCCGTCTGATCGTGCTCGCCGGTCCCACGGCCGTCGGCAAGGGCACCGTCGCCTCCGAGGTGCGTCGCCACCACCCCGAGGTCTGGCTGTCGGTCTCCGCCACCACGCGCGACCCGCGGCCCGGCGAGGAGAACGGCGTCCACTACTGGTTCGTCTCCGACGACGACTTCGACGCGATGGTCGAGCAGCGGCGACCTGCTCGAGTGGGCCAGTCGTCCACAAGGCCCCACCGCTACGGCACCCCGCGCGGCCCGGTCGAGCTCGCCCTGGCCTCCGGCCACCCCGCCATGCTCGAGATCGACCTGCAGGGCGCGCGCCAGGTCCGGCAGACCATGCCCGAGGCGCTGTTCGTCTTCCTCAAGCCGCCGTCGTGGGACGAGCTGGTACGCCGTCTGGTCGGTCGCGGCACCGAGACCGAGGCCGAGCGGGAGCGTCGGCTGGAGACCGCGCGCGCCGAGCTGGCGGCCGAGAGCGAGTTCGACGTCACCATCGTCAACCACGAAGTTCACGCTGCTGCCGACGAGTTGGTAGCCTTGATGGATCGACCCCGTGTCGGACCCTGCCCAGGACTGATCCGGCGCAGGACCGCACATTCCGCACGTCTCCTGCACCACCGACTCCTGCGAGGCTCCCACCTGTGTCTGCCCCCAACATCGCCGCCGAGGGCGTGACCAACCCCTCGATCGACGACCTGCTCACCAAGACCGACAGCAAGTACAAGCTGGTTCTCTACAGCGCCAAGCGCGCCCGCCAGATCAACGCCTACTACTCCCAGCTCGGCGAGGGCCTGCTGGAGTACGTCGGCCCGCTCGTCGACACCCTACGTCCAGGAGAAGCCGCTCTCGATCGCGCTCCGCGAGATCAACGACGACCTCCTGACCTGCGAGGACGTCGACCCCGCCGACTCGCCGCCGAGGCGGCTGCCGCCGAGGCGGCCCGCGCCGGGCGTCGAAGTTCACGGAGTGACGTGACCTCCCCGGACACTCCTGTCCACGCTTCTCTCGACGACGTGGCCGTTTCCCGCACCGGGGAGCGGCCACGCGTCGTCCTCGGGGTCGGCGGCGGCATCGCGGCGTACAAGGCCTGCGAGCTGCTGCGCCGCTTCACCGAGTCCGGTCACGACGTCACCGTCGTGCCCACGGCCGCCGCCCTGGAGTTCGTCGGTGCGCCCACCTGGGCGGCACTGTCCGGCAAGCCCGTCTCCACCGAGGTGTGGACCGACGTCCACGAGGTGCCGCACGTGCGCATCGGCCAGACGGCCGACCTGGTCGTGGTCGCGCCGGCGACCGCCGACCTGATGGCGCGCGCGGCCCACGGCCTGGCCGACGACCTGCTGACCAACACCCTGCTCACCGCCCGCTGCCCGGTCGTGCTCGCCCCGGCGATGCACACCGAGATGTGGGAGCACCCGGCCACCGCAGCCAACGTCGCCACCCTGCGCACCGCGCGGCGTGGTCGTCATCGAGCCCGCCGAGGGCCGGCTCACCGGCAAGGACACCGGCAAGGGCCGCCTGCCCGAGCCCGTCCGAGATCTTCGAGCTCGCGCGTCGAGGTGCTCGGCCCGGGGTGCCGTCGCGCCCGACCTCGCCGGGCCGGCGCGTGGTCGTCAGTGCCGGCGGCACCCGCGAGTACCTCGACCCGGTCCGCTTCCTCGGCAACCGCTCCTCGGGCCTCCAGGGCTACGCCCTCGCCCGGGCGGCCGCCTCGCGCGGCGCCGACGTCACCCTGGTCAGCGCCAACGTCGTCGCTGCCCGACCCGGCCGGCGTCAGCGTCGTACGGGTCGAGACGACCGCCCAGCTGCGCGACGCGGTGGTGCCGCGGCCGGCTACCGCCGACGCCGTGGTGATGGCCGCGGCCCCCGCCGACTTCCGCCCGACCTCGGTCAGCGAGGCCAAGATCAAGAAGGCCGACGACGGCTCGGCGCCGGCGATCGGGCTGGAGCAGAACCCCGACATCCTCGCCGAGATCTCCCACGACCGGGCGCGCCCCGGCGCGGTCGTCGTCGGCTTCGCCGCCGAGACCGGCGACGCACACCGGCGTCGGTGCTCGACCTGGCGCCGCGCCAAGCTCGCCCGCAAGGGGTGCGACCTGCTCGTCGTCAACGACGTCAGCGGGGGCGCGGTCTTCGGCAGCACCGACAACGAGGCCGTCATCCTGGCCGCCGACGGGGCCGTCGATCGAGGTGCCCCACGGCACCAAGACGCGCCCTCGCCCACGTCATCTGGGACGAGGTCGTCCGGGCGATTCGCCGGCTGAGACACGCATCCCGGATGCTGGGCCACCGGTATCGTTTGACCCGACACGTTAGCACACTAGAATTGAGCACCGACTGTGGCTGGACGCCTCTTCACCTCCGAGTCCGTGACCGAGGGTCACCCGGACAAGATCGCCGACCGGATCAGCGACTCCGTCCTCGACTACCTCATGGAGCACGACCCCGACCGGGCCAACCTGCGCGTCGCGGTCGAGACGCTGTTGACGACCGGCCTCGTGGTCGTCGCCGGCGAGGTCCGCACCACGGCCTACGCCCCGGTCGCCGACATCGTCCGCAAGGCGATCCTCGACATCGGCTACGACTCCTCCGACAAGGGCTTCGACGGCACCACGTGCGGCGTCCAGGTCGCGATCGGCGCCCAGTCGAGTCGACATCGCGGCCGGCGTCGACGCGGGCACGAGTCGCGCGTCGGCGTCCTCCGAGGACGAGCTCGACAAGCGCGGCGCCGGCGACCAGGGCCTGATGTTCGGCTACGCCTGCGACGACACCCCCGAGCTGATGCCGCTCCCGATCATGATCGCCCAGCGCCTCGCGCAGCGCCTGACCGAGGTCCGCAAGGACGGCACGCTCGCCTACCTCCGTCCCGACGGCAAGACCCAGGTCACCATCGAGTACGACGAGCACGACCGTCCGGTGCGCATCGACACCGTCGTGCTGTCCACCCAGCACGGCCGAGGACGTCGCGCACACCACCGCTCGAGGCCGACATCAAGCAGCACGTCATCGACGTGGTGCTCGGCGGCTTCGACATCCCGTCCGAGGGCTACCGCATGCTGGTCAACCCGACCGGCAAGTTCGTCGTCGGCGGGCCGATGGGCGACGCCGGCCTCACCGGCCGCAAGATCATCGTCGACACCTACGGCGGCATGGCCCGCCACGGCGGCGGCGCGTTCTCCGGCAAGGACCCGTCCAAGGTGGACCGCTCCGCGGCCTACGCCATGCGCTGGGTCGCCAAGAACGTCGTGGCCGCCGGCCTGGCCCGTCGCTGCGAGGCGCAGGTCGCCTACGCGATCGGCAAGGCCGCTCCCGTCGGTGTCTTCATCGAGACCTTCGGCACCGGCGTCGTGTCCGACGAGGCAGATCCAGGACGCCGTGCTCGAGGTCTTCGACCTGCGACCGGCCGCCATCATCCGCGACCTCGACCTGCTGCGCCCGATCTACGCCCAGACGTCGGCCTACGGCCACTTCGGTCGCGAGCTGCCCGACTTCACCTGGGAGCAGACCGACCGCGCCGACAAGCTCAAGGCCGCCGCCGGCGCCTGATCTCCACTGCGTCACCCCCGTGTCGAAGTCCCCGCCCAGGCGGGGACTTTGCCACTGGGAGGGCGTTGCAACCGTCACGAAGCTGACCGACTCGCCCACCCAGTGGGGACCGTGGCCGCCGGTGTCGGTCCCGGTTGATTGAATGCCGACCATGACCGACCACGAGGCCCGGGCCGGCAGAGATGCTGCCCGGCCTCCGTGCGGCCGTGGACGACGCCCGGGCGCGGGCCGCGGCGACCCGGGCCCGCAAGGCGGCCGAGTTCGAGCCCGCCGAGACCGACCCGGTGGCCCGGGTGCTCGTCGACATCCCGCTGGCCCACCTCGACCGCACCTTCGACTACGCCGTCCCGGTCGCCCACGCCGCCACGGCGGTGCCCGGGGCCCGGGTCAAGGTCCGCTTCGCCGGTCAGGACGTCGACGGTTTCGTGGTGGCCCGGGCCGCGTCGTCCGACCACACCGGTCGGCTCCAGCCGCTGCGCCGGGTCGTCAGCCCGGAGCCTGTCCTCACGCCCGCGATCGCCGACCTCACCGCCGCGGTCGCGACGCGGTACGCCGGCGCCCGCGCCGACGTCCTTCGGCTCGCCGTCCCGCCGCGACACGCCAAGGTCGAGGCCGAGTCCGTGCGGATCCCGCTCCCGCGCCGACCGTGACACCGACGGGGGAGTCCTGGCAGCACGTCACCCACGGCGGGGCCTTCCTGGGCCACCTCACCGACGGGTCGGCGCCCCGGGCCGTGTGGTCGGCGGCTCCCGGTGACGACTGGCCGGCCATGGTCGCCGAGGCCGTCGCGGCGACCCGCGCGCGGGGCCGGGGTGCGCTGGTGTGCGTGCCCGACCAGCGCGACGTCGGCCGGGTGAGCGCCGCCCTGGATGCCGCCCTGGGCCCCGACCAGCACGCCGCACTGACGGCCGACCTGGGTCCGTCCGCTCGCTACCGCGACTTCCTGTCGGTCTCGCGCGGCGCCCGGCGGGTGGTCGTGGGCACCCGGGCCGCCGCCTTCGCCCCGGTCCACGACCTGGGCCTGCTCGTGCTGTGGGACGACGGCGACGACCTGCACGCCGAGCCCCGCGCGCCGTACCCGCACGTGCGGGAGGTCCTCGGCCTCCGCGCGGAGGCCGAGGGCACGGCCATGCTCCTCGGTGGTTTCGCGCGCTCGACCGAAGCAGCGATGCTGCTGCGCTCGGGATGGGCCCGCGAGCTCACCCCGGACCGCGCCGTCCTCCGCGCCCGCGCCCGCATCGACGTGGTCCCCGCCGAGGACCGGGCGGTGGGGTCCCGGCTGCCGCGGCCCGCCTTCGAGGCGATCCGCTCCGGGCTCGACCCACGGACCGGTGCTGGTGCAGACCCCACGCGCCGGCTACGCGCCGGCTCTGGCCTGCGAGCGGTGTCGCACCCCGGCCCGCTGCGGTCGGTGCGCGGGTCCTCTCGTCCTGCCCGGACCGACCCGGCCGCCGACCTGTCGCTGGTGCGGCACGGCCGACGAGCGCTGGGCGTGCCGTGAGTGCGGCCACCGCGGTCTCCGGGCGCCCGTGCGGGGCGAGGCGCGCACCGCCGAGGAGCTCGGCCGCACCTTCCCGGGCACCACCGTGCGCAGCTCCAGCGGCGACCGGGTGCTGGCCCGGGTGGGGGAGCGGGCCGACATCGTCGTCGCGACCGTCGGCGCCGAGCCGGTCGCCGACCCCGGCTATGCCGCCGTCGTGCTGCTCGACACCTGGCTCACCCTGGGCCGTGACGACATGCGCGTGCAGGAGGAGGCCGTCCGCCGCTGGCTCGCCGCCGCCGGGCCTGGTGCGTCCCGGGGGCCATGTCGTCGCGGTCGGCGATCCCGCCCACCCGGCGCTGCAGGCCCTCCTCCGGTGGGACGCGGCGGGGTTCGCCGAGCGCGAGCTGTCCGAGCGGGCGGCGGCCCCACCTCCCCCCGACCGCACGGATCGCCACGATCACCGGCGAGCCGGGTCCGCTCGACGACGCGGTGACCCTGCTCGACCTGCCCGAGCCGGCCGAGGTGCTCGGGCCGGTGCCGGTCTCCGCCGACGAGCAACGCGTCGTCGTCCGCGTCCCGCTCGCCCACGGCGCGCGGCTGTCGGCGGCGCTGGGCGAGCTCCAGCGGGTGCGGTCGGCCCGCAAGCTCGACGCCGTCCGTATCCAGGTCGATCCGCCGCCAGCATCTAGGCCGCTCCCTAGACTGGGGCCTCCCCGACCGAGGAGTTCCAGCAGTCCCATGGCAGTCCAGCCGATCCGCCTCTTCGGCGACCCGATCCTGCGCCGGCGCGCGATCGAGGTCGACGACTTCGACAAGGAGGTCCGCCAGCTCGTCACGGACCTCACCGACACGATGCTGGCCGCCCCGGGCGCCGGCCTCGCCGCCCCTCAGATCGGCGTGGGGCTGCGCGTCTTCACCTGGAACGTCGAGGACCAGGTCGGCCACCTCGTCAACCCGTCGCTGGAGCTGAGCGACGAGACCCAGGACGGCGCCGAGGGCTGCCTGTCGCTGCCCGAGCTCACCTACGACTGCCTGCGCGCGCTCTCGGTGGTGGCCACCGGCTTCGACATGTACGGCGAGCCGGTGCGGATCGAGGCCTCCGAGTACCTCGCCCGCGCGATGCAGCACGAGACCGACCACCTCGACGGGATCCTCTTCATCGACAAGCTCGACACCGCCGCCCGCAAGGCGGCGATGAAGGAGATCCGCGAGTCCGAGTGGTTCGGCCTCGAGCGCCCGACCGTCCGGGTGAGCCCGCACGCGACCGGACGGCTGGCTCGGTCCTCCTGATGCGCATCGTCTTCGCCGGCACCCCCGAGGTCGCCGTGCCCGCGCTCGACGCGCTGCACGCCTCGACCCACGAGCTCGTGGGCGTGGTGACCCGGCCCGACGCCCCCTCGGGCCGTGGCCGCAAGCTCGTCGCCAGCCCCGTCGCCGCGCGCGCCGAGGAGCTCGGCCTGCCCGTCCTCAAGCCCGAGCACCCGCGCGACCCGGACTTCCAGGCCGCGCTGCGCGACCTGGCTCCCGACGCGTGCCCCGTGGTCGCCTACGGCGCGCTGCTCCCGCAGTCGGCGCTCGACATCCCCGAGCACGGCTGGATCAACCTGCACTTCTCGATCCTCCCCGCGTGGCGGGGAGCCGCACCGGTCCAGCACTCGATCTGGGCGGGTGACGAGATGACCGGGGCGACCACCTTCCGGATCGTCAAGGAGCTCGACGCCGGTCCGACGTACGGCGTGATGACCGAGCGCATCCGACCCACCGACACGGCCGGCGACCTGCTCGGCCGGCTCGCCGAAGGCGGCGGCACCCTCCTGGTCCGCACCCTCGACGGCATCGAGGACGGGTCGCTGGAGGCCCGGGAGCAGCCCGCCGAGGGCGTCAGCCTGGCCCCCAAGATCCTCGTCGACGACGCTCGCATCGACTGGACCGACCCCGCGATCGGGATCGACCGCCAGGTGCGCGCCTGCTGGCCCGGACCCGGCGCGTGGACCACGTGGGAGGGGGAGCGGTTCAAGGTGGGGCGCGTCGCGGTCGCCGCCGGACGCGCCCGGCTGGAGCCCGGCGCCCTCGAGGTCACCAAGAACGCCGTCTTCGTCGGCACCGCGACCGACCCCGTCGAGCTCGGCGACGTCAAGGCGTTCGGCAAGAAGCAGATGCGGGCCGCCGACTGGGCCCGCGGCGTCGTGGTGCCCGACGGAGCCCGGCTCGGCTGACGCCGACGCATGCGGGGGAGGCGCCCGCGGACCCACCCAGGGGTGGGGTGCGTCACGTTTCAACGACCGGCGGGTTAGCCTGCGCTGTCACGTCCATCGTCTCGGAGGTCACCCCTGTGGCTGTTCTCGAAGTCCTCGACCGTCGCCACACCGTGGCGCCGTACTCCTACAACCGCTGGTTGATCCCCCCGGCCGCCCTCGCCGTGCACCTGTGCATCGGCCAGGTCTACGCCACCAGCGTCTACAAGAACTCCCTCATCGAGCACTTCGACGCCTCGCAGACCGCGATCGGCTTCGTGTTCTCGATCGCCATCGTGATGCTCGGCATCAGCGCCGCGCTCTTCGGCACCTGGGTGGACAGGGTCGGCCCGCGCAAGGCGATGTTCACCGCCGCCTGCTGCTGGTCGGCCGGCTTCCTGGTGGGCTCGCTGGGCATCGCGTCCGATCAGCTGTGGCTGCTCTACCTCGGCTACGGCGTCATCGGCGGCGTGGGCCTCGGCATCGGCTACATCTCCCCGGTCTCGACCCTCATCAAGTGGTTCCCGGACCGGCCGGGCCTGGCCACCGGCATGGCGATCATGGGCTTCGGCGGCGGCGCGATGGTCGCGGCCCCGCTCTCGCGCCAGCTGCTGTCGTTCTACGACCCGGCCTACGACCCCACCGACGCGGGATCGCTGGCCGACGGCCACGCGCTGACCTACCTCTTCGTCACCCTCGGCATCGTCTACTTCGCGATCATGATGCTCGGTGTGGCCAACATCCGGGTCCCGTCGCCCGGCTGGCGCGCCCGCCGGCTTCGACCCGTCCACGGTCAAGCGGAAGGCGCTGGTCACCGAGGACAACGTGTCGGCCGCCAACGCGATCCGCACCCCGCAGTTCTGGCTGCTGTGGACGGTGCTGTTCTGCAACGTGACCGCGGGCATCGGCATCCTCGAGCAGGCCAGCCCGATGATCCAGGACTTCTTCCGCGAGGGAGGCGACTCGAGCGTGACCGTCGCGGCGGCCGGTGGGTTCGTGGGGCTGCTGTCGCTGTTCAACATGGCCGGTCGCTTCGTGTGGTCCAGCACCTCGGACTTCATCGGACGCAAGCCCATCTACATGGTCTACCTCGGTGTCGGGCATCATCCTGTACGTCGCGCTGGCGCTGGTCGGCTCGACGTCCACGGCGATCTTCGTCCTCATCGCCGCGATCATCATCTCGTTCTACGGTGGTGGCTTCGCGACGATCCCGGCGTACCTGCGTGACCTGTTCGGCGTCTTCCAGGTCGGCGCCATCCACGGCCGGCTGCTGACCGCCTGGTCGGCGGCGGGCGTCGCGGGTCCGCTCATCATCAACGGCTTCCTGGACTCCGCCGGTGGTGCGGGCTCGCTGGACGCGGGCTCCTACCGCCCGGCGCTCTTCACCATGGTCGCGATCCTGGGGTCGGCTTCGTGGCCAACCTGCTGGTCCGACCGGTCGCGGCGAAGTTCCACGAGGACATGTCCGCCCACGAGTCGAAGGTCGAGTCCGACCGCGAGGCGGGCGAGGCCCAGGAGGCCGCCGCCGGCACCGGCGGGGGCAGCAGCACCGTCCGGCTGGTGCTGTCGTGGGCCGTGGTGGGCATCCTGCTCGCCTACGGCGTGTTCCAGACGATCACGACCGCGCTCAAGCTCTTCTCCTGAGCGTGCGGGGCGGCCGGACTTGCGGCCGCCCCGCCGTCGTGACGTACCGTCGGGCGCCATGACCTCCCCCCTGGTTGTCCGAACCCGTGCCCGCCGTGGCCGCCTCGCGGCGCTCACCGCAGTCCTCGCGGCCGCGGTGCTGTCGCCCGTGCTCACCTCCACGAGCGCGTCCGCGGACCACGCCGGCGCCGAGCCGGGGCCGACCCACGCCGGCAACACCTACGGCTGGTGGGACAAGGGGATCGCCTGGCGCGAGGAGTTCGAGCGGCCCTACTCCGGTCCCACGGGCGCCCAGTGGCGCGCCTCCGGCCAGGGCCAGGTCGTCCACCAGAACGGCATGCTGACCCTCAACACCACCACCTCGGGCAGCCTCAGCGCCCAGCTCGGCTTCGAGGGGGCCGAGGTGGGTCGCTGGGAGACCCGGCTCCGCAGCCGGCAGTACGGCCGGGGCGGTGCCCGCTTCCGCGTGCTGACCGAGCTCGTGCCGGCCGGTGGCCGCGACCAGCACTGCGGCGCGCAGAACGTCGCGCTGGAGAGCTACCGGATCGGCACCAGCAAGGCGAACCTGTACGCCCGCTCCCTGCCGAACGTCGCCCTGAAGGGCGAGCGGGCCGGGATGAACCTCGGTCGGGACCGCTGGCACACCTATGCCGTCGAGGTCACCCGCCACCGCATCTCGTGGTTCGTCGACGCGCACGTCGTGCAGACCGAGCGGCGCCCCGCGATCACCTCCGGCGTCCCGCTGGTCCCGCGCTTCACGATGCAGGCCAAGGACGGCAAGACGATGAACGTGAGCCGGATGCAGATGGACTGGATCAGGCACTGGAGCCTCAAGGCCCCCAACGACCTCCCGGTCGACGCACCGCCCACCCGCCAGGGCACCTACGGGAAGGCCTGCTGAGCACCGTCGCCGCCGCGACTACGCTGACCCGGGTGAGCAGGAAGGCGCGTCCGACGGACATCGACGAGATCTGCGCGGCGCTGCCCGAGACCGAGCTGGGCACCTCGTGGGGCGACCGGCCGACCTGGAAGGTGCCGCGCGGCCCGAAGGGCAAGGGGTTCTGCCTGTACCGCATGCCGCACAAGACCGCGGTCGACCCCGAGACGGGGGAGATGTACGACGACCTGGTGGTCATCGTCACCCCGACCGAGGCCGACAAGGTGGCGCTGGTCGAGGACGCGTCGACGCCGTTCTTCACCATCGACCACTTCCGCGGCTACAACGCCGTCCTGGTCCAGCAGTCGCGCCTGGGGGAGATCACCCGCGAGGAGCTCGCCGAGGTCATCACCGACGCGTGGGCGCACCGCGCGCCGAAGCGCCTGGTCCGCGAGCTCTTCGATGAGTGAGCGCCGGCCCCGCGCCGGCCGGATCGACGCGTCCCGGCTGGCCGCCCTCGAGGTGCTCAAGGCCGTCCGCGTCGACGACGCGTACGCCAACCTGGCCCTGCCCAAGGCGCTGGCCGACCACGGCCTGGCCGGTCGGGACGCGGCGTTCACCACCGAGCTGGTCTCCGGCACCATCCGACTCCAGGGCACCTACGACGCGATCATCGACGCCTGCCTCACCAAGCCGCGCCTGGAGGCCAAGGTGCGCGACGTGCTGCGCCTCGGCGCCCACCAGCTGCTCTCGATGCGGGTGCCGGACCACGCCGCCATCAGCTCCTCGGTCGAGCTCGCGCGCGCCCGGGTCGGGATCGGACCCGTGGGCCTGGTCAACGCCGTGCTGCGCAAGGTGGCCGCCCACGACCTCGACGGGTGGATCCGCCGGGTCGCCCCCGACCCCGGGACCGACCCCTTCGGCTACGCCGCCGTCGCGCACTCCCACCCTCGCTGGGTGGTGGAGGAGCTGGCCGACTCCCTCGCCTCCGCGGTCCAGCTGGAGGACCTCCTCGCCGCCGACAACGCGCCACCGCGGGTGATGCTGGTCGCCCGCCCCGGGCTCGCAGACGTGGAGGAGCTCGTGGCGGCCGGCGGCACGGCCAGCACCCGCTCGCCGTACGCCGTGGAGCTGCCGGGCGGTGACCCGGCCGCGATCCCCGCCGTCGCCGAGGGGCGCGCCGGCGTGCAGGACGAGGGGTCGCAGCTCGTCGCCCTGGCCCTGGCCGACGCGCAGGTCGAGGGACGCGACGAGCGGTGGCTCGACGTCTGTGCCGGACCGGGCGGCAAGTCCGCGCTGCTCGCCGCGCTGGCCGTCCAGCGCGGTGCCCTGCTGCTGGCCAACGAGCGCCAGCACCACCGGGCCCGGCTGGTCGTCCGCGGCTCCCGTGCGGCCGCCGCCGGGCTGCTCGGCGTGGTGACCGGCGACGGCACGCGTCCGCCCTGGCGCGACGAGACCTTCGACCGGGTGCTGGTCGACGCCCCGTGCTCGGGCCTCGGGGCGCTGCGCCGGCGTCCGGAGTCGCGCTGGCGCCGCTCGGCGGCCGACCTCGACGTCCTGGTCCCGCTCCAGCGCGCCCTGCTGGACCACGCCCTCGACGCGGTCCGGCCGGGTGGCGTGGTGGTCTACGCGACCTGCTCTCCCGTGCTGGCCGAGACCGTCGAGGTCGTCGACGCGGTGGTGGGCTCCCGGGACGACGCGACGGTCGTCTCGACCCGGCAGCTGTGGCCGCACCGCGACGGCACCGACGCGATGTTCATCGCCACGGTGCGTCGGGGTTGAGGTCGGACCCCCAAAAGGAGGGACACGACACGGCCGGCTGTTCCCACATCACCACCCGTCGTGGATGATGGGCCCGTCGGCCAGCGGGTCGACGGGGGACGGGAAAGAGCGCGTAGTGCGACGTAGTGCAGGAGCAGTGGCCCTGGCCACCCTCGCGAGCCTCGTGGTGGGCCTGGCCCCCGCAGCCAGTGCCGACGGGACCTCGGTCCGCAGCGGACCCGGCAGTGCCGCCGACGGCATGTTCCTCACCTATGTCGGCTGCGACTCGTTCTTCGGTCCGTCCTCGGCTCCACGGACACGCGTCAACCTCGGTCCCGGTGCCGCGCCCCTGGGGCGCCGCAGCTTCGGCCTGGTCCCGACCGCCGCCGGCACCGCCTCCGGCCCCTACGTCCCCTTCCTCTCCCTGGCGGAGGCGCGTTCCTCGGTGGCCGTCACCGCGAGTGCGGGCACGAGCGGGACGTCGTACATCTGGACCTCGGCGCCGGACGCCCCTGCCGGCCACGCCTGGCTGGGCCGTGCGGCTCTCAGCGTGCCCGGTGGCGGCTGGCACACCGTCGACACCGCCGCCCTGCGCTATGACTGGCAGCTCGTCGACCTCGTCACCGGGACGACGACCCCGGACGGCGCGGCGACACCCGCGGAGTTCGTGGCCGCCCACGGCGACGGCACCGGCTACGTCGTCACCGGCTTCGGCTGCGACGGTCGCGCCTTCAACATCGACGCGGTGCGCGGGGTGGGACAGACCTGGGACTTCGAAGGCACCACCCTGCACACCGCCATCACCGCCTCCGCCGACGAGGTCCCGGCCGGCAAGCAGGTCGTCGTCGGCGGCCACGTCACCGATACCGCCGGCCGGGTGACGGGTGACCCCGTCCTGCTCCAGGCCCGCACCCCGGGACAGGGGGAGTGGCGCACCGTCTCCGACCTGACGCTCGTGGGTCCCGACGGCTGGTCCAAGGCCACCGTCACCGTCGCCGCGGACACCGAGTACCGCTGGTTGCGCCCCGAGGGCGAGTACGCCGACGCCGGCACCAGCGCGTCGGTCGTCGTGCGCGCCGTCCCGGCCCCCGCAGAGCCGCCGCCGAGCTCGCCCGCACCGAGCTCGCCCGCACCGAGCTCGCCCGGACCGGGCTCACCCGCGCCGGGCTCGCCCGCCCCGAGCTCGCCCGCGCCGGCCAGCCCGGGTCACTAGGTCGGGCCGCGTGGCCCCGACCGGCACGAGCGCCAGCATCGAGATCGACGTGGGCCCCCACGTCGTGCGCGTGAGCAACCCCGACCGGGTCTACTTCCCTCCCACGGCATCGGCACCGTCCGGGGCGACCAAGCGCGACCTCGTCGACTACTACCTGGCCGTGGGCCCGGGCATCGTCAACGCCCTCTACGAGCGCCCGTGCATGCTGCACCGCTTCCCCAAGGGGCTGGCCGGGGACAAGGTGCACCAGAAGCGGCTGCCCGCCGGGGCGCCGCCCTGGGTCGAGACGGTGCGCCTGCACTTCCCGCGCTGGAACCGCACGGCCGACGAGCTCTGCGTGACCGAGCTGGCGAGCGTCATCTGGGCGGTGCAGATGTCCACGGTGGAGTTCCACCCGTGGAACAGCCGCCGCGCCGACACCGAGAAGCCCGACGAGTGGCGCATCGACCTCGACCCCGGTCCCGCGTGCGACTGGGAGACCGTCCAGCGGGTCGCGGGCATCACCCACGCGGTGCTCGACGAGCTCGGCGCGGTCGGGTTCCCCAAGACCAGCGGCGGCTCCGGCATGCACGTCTACGTCCGGATCCCGCCCACGCACGGCTTCGGCGACGTACGCCGCGCCGCCCTGGCCTTCGCCCGCGAGGTGGAGCGCCGCTCGGCGGGCGACGTGACCACCGCGTGGTGGCGCAAGGACCGTGAGCCGGACCAGCTGTTCGTCGACTACAACCAGAACGCGCGCGACCACACCATCGCCGCGGCGTACTCCGTGCGCGGGGTGCCGACCGCCCGGGTGTCGGCCCCGGTGCGGTGGGACGAGGTCGACGCCTGCGAGCCCGAGGACTTCACGATCTTCACCATGCCGGAGCGCTTCGCCGAGCTCGGCGACCTGCACGCCGACATCGACGACCACGTCTTCGACATCGCACCGCTGCTGGAGTGGGCCGAGCGCGACGAGGCAGAGGGTGCCGAGCCACCGGTCGACCCCGACGACTGATCCCGCCCGACGAGCAGGTCACGGACTATCCTCGACGGCATGGTGCGCCGGGTGGACATCGCCGAGAAGCTGGAGCTGTTCTCCGAGCAGTGGTCGCCCAAGGTGGTCGCCCGTCTCAACGACTACGAGATCAAGCTGGTCAAGCTCGAGGGCGAGTTCGTGTGGCACACGCACGACGACACCGACGAGCTCTTCCTCGTGATCGAGGGGGCGCTCACGATCCAGCTGCGTGACGGCGACGTGACCCTCGGGCCGGGTCAGCTCTACGTCGTGCCGCGCGGGGTCGAGCACTGCCCGATCACCGACGGCGAGGTCTCGGTGATGCTCATCGAGCCGGCGGGCGTGGTGAACACCGGCGAGGCCGGCGGCCGGCTGACGGCTGCGTACGACGACACGCTCCTCGACTGACGGCTCCCGGGCCCTAGACTTCCCGCCCGTGGGCATCCAGATCACGCCGAGCATCCTCAACGCCGACTTCTCCCGCCTGGGCGAGGAGGTGGGCCGCATCGGCAGCGCCGACTGGGTGCACGTGGACGTGATGGACAACCACTTCGTCCCCAACCTGACCTTCGGCCCCACCATGGTCGACGCGCTCAGCCGCGCCACCGACATCCCGCTCGACGCGCACCTCATGATCGAGGACTGCGACACCCACGCCCCGGCGTACGTCGAGGCCGGCGCGACCAGCGTCACGTTCCACGTCGAGGCGACCAAGGCCCCGATCCGGCTCGCCCGCGAGATCCGGGCCAAGGGCGCCCGCGCCAGCATGGCGCTGCGACCGGCCACCCCGATCGAGCCCTACGAGGCCCTGCTGCCCGAGCTGGACATGCTGCTGGTGATGACCGTGGAGCCCGGCTTCGGCGGCCAGAAGTTCCTCGACCTGTGCCTGCCCAAGATTCGCACTGCTCGCGCGATGATGCGCAAGCACGGAGTCGAGACCTGGCTGCAGGTCGACGGGGGAGTCTCGCTGGAGACCATCGAGCGGTGCGCCGAGGCCGGGGCCGACGTCTTCGTGGCCGGCTCGGCCGTCTACTCCGCCGAGGACCCGGACGCCATGGTGCGCGAGCTCAGGGCGCGGGCCGAGGGCGTCACTGCGTGACCACCCCGGCCACCGTCGAGGACGTCCACGCCGCGGCGCTCGCGATGCCGCACGTGACGGTGGTCAGGAGCGGGACGCGGCCGATCTACCAGGTCGGCGGGAAGTCGTTCGTCTTCTTCCGTACGCCACGCCCCGACGCCGTCGACCCGGTGACCGGGGAGCGCTTCGACGACGTCATCGTGATCTGGGTCGGCTCGGAGGGCGACAAGCTGGCCCTGGTGCAGGACGACTCGTCGCCCTTCTTCAGCACCCCGCACTTCGACGGACACCCCTCGGTCCTCCTGCGGGCCTCCCGGGTGGCTGAGGTGTCGCGCGACGAGGTGGTCGAGCTCGTGCAGGACGCCTGGCTCGCCCAGGCCTCCCGGCGGCGGGCGGAGACCTGGCTGCGCGAACGCGGCCTCGAGACCTGACGTCGTGTTCCCACGGGCGGTGCGCCAGCCACCGCGCGGGTCGGGGGAAGGTGCTCGGCGACCGCCCTGGTGGTGGGCCGGAGGCGAGGACGGGCCCGCGACGTGGCCCACACCACGCGGACACTCCGTCCGGGAATGCGCCGGGGTGTGGCAGAGTTCCGTCCACGAGCAAGCGTGCTCTGGGGGCGGTGGAACTCCGCACCGGCGGTCACAGTCCGCGACCCGACCACTGCCAGTGGCCGGTTGACCAGGTGGAACTCCTGGACCGACGGTCACAGTCCGGATGAGAAGTGCACGCAGGCGACGCACCGCTCCGACGCGGCGCGCGCGCCCGCACCCCCGGAGTCCGAGTCACGGACGAGAGGGCCAGCGATGGGTGCGACACCGGCGGAGACCGCCGCCATGCGGCGCGCCCTGCAGATCGCGGCCACCCCCGGTGTGCCGCTGGGCCCCAATCCCCGGGTCGGCTGCGTGCTGCTGGCCGAGGACGGCACCGAGGTCGCCGAGGGCTTCCACCGCGGAGCCGGTACGCCGCACGCCGAGGTCGCCGCGCTGACCGAGGCCGGTGACGCGGCCCGCGGGACGACCGCCGTGGTGACCCTGGAGCCGTGCAACCACACCGGTCGCACCGGCCCGTGCGTCGAGGCCCTCCTGGCCGCCGGCGTACGCCGCGTCGTCCTCGCCCAGGCCGACCCCAACCCCGAGGCGGCCGGCGGCGCCGAGGCGCTGCGTGCCGCGGGTGTCGAGGTCGAGGCGGGGGTGCTCGTCGACGAAGCCGCTCGGCTCAACCGGGCCTGGACCTTCGCCGTCGAGCACGACCGCCCCTTCGTCACCTGGAAGCTGGCCACCACCCTCGACGGGCGCAGCGCCGCCGCCGACGGCACCAGCCGCTGGATCTCCAGCGAGGCGGCCCGCCAGGACACCCACCGGCTCCGCGCCGAGTGCGACGTGCTCATGGTCGGCACCGGCACGGTGGAGGTCGACGACCCGCTGCTGACGGTCCGCGACAACTGGGACCGTCCCGCGCGCCACCAGCCGCTGCGGACCGTCATGGGTCTGCGTGAGATCGCCGAGGACCGTCGCATCCTCAACAACCACGCCGAGACGCTCCAGCTGCGCACCCGTGAGCCTGCCGAGGCCCTGCGCGACCTGTACGAGCGCGGGCGCCGACACGTGTGGCTGGAGGGGGGCCCGACCCTGGCTGCGGCGTTCCTGTCCGCGGACCTCGTCGACGAGGTCGTCGCCTACGTCGCCCCCAGCCTGCTGGGGGCCGGGACGAGCGCGGTCGGCGACCTCGGCATCACCACCATCAGCGACCAGCTCCGCTTCCGGATCCGGCGGGCCGCCGTGATCGGGACCGGCGCCGACGCCAACGTGTGTCTGACCCTCGAGAGGACCCCTTGATGTTCACCGGCATCGTCGAAGAGCTCGGCACCGTCGCCGCGATCGAGGACCAGGGCGACGCCCTGCGGCTCTCCATCAGCGCCGCCACGGTGCTCGAGGGCACCCGGCTGGGCGACTCCATCGCCGTCAACGGCTGCTGCCTGACCGTCACCGACCTCGGGGACGGCACCTGGTCGGCCGACGTGATGGCCGAGACCCTCGACAAGACCTCGCTGGCCGGCTCCCGGCCCGGCGACACGGTCAACCTCGAGCGCGCCGTCACCCCGCAGACCCGGTTGGGCGGACACATCGTCCAGGGCCACGTGGACGGGGTCGGCGAGATCCTGCGACGCACCCCCAGCGAGCACTGGGAGGTCGTCGAGGTCTCGCTGCCGGCCCACCTGGCGCCGTACCTCGTGGACAAGGGCTCCATCACCGTCGACGGCGTGAGCCTCACCGTCGTCGAGGCGGGGGAGCAGAGCTTCACCGTGAGCCTCATCCCCGAGACGCTGGCGCGCACCACCCTCGGGCGCCGAGCGGTCGGGGACCGCGTCAACCTCGAGGCCGACATCATCGCCAAGCACGTCGAGAAGCTGCTCACCAGCGGCCTCGTCGACCGCCTCACCCCCGCACCCACGTCCCAGGAGAACGCCCGATGAACCTGCTCCACTGGCTCTACGACGCCCAGGTCGTGATCGCCGGGCACGCCATCACCTGGCGCGAGATCATCGGCAACGCCTTCGGCTTCGCCTCGGCCATCGGCGGTCTGCGCCGCCGGGTCTGGGCGTGGCCGATCGGCATCGTCGGCAACGTGCTCCTCTTCACCGTCTTCATCGCGGCCACCTTCGACGACCATGCGCAGCAGCCGCTGTTCGGCCAGGCCGGACGGCAGGTCTTCTTCATCGTGACCAGCGTCTACGGCTGGTGGCGCTGGCACCAGGTCAGCGCGGGTCGCGACAAGGGCGCTCCCGCGATCACCCCGCGTTGGGCCACCCGCAACGAGCGCGTGGCCTACCTCCTTGCCGCCGCCGCGGCGATCGTGGTGTGTCAGTGGGTGTTCTCGGTCATCGGCGCTGGCTGGCCCGCACCCCGTTGGTACTACTGGTGCGACGCGTGGATCTTCGTCGGCTCCATGGTCGCGACGTACGCCATGGCGCGAGGCTGGACCGACTTCTGGCTGGCCTGGATCGCGGTCGACCTGGTCGGCGTACCCCTGCTCTGGCACTCGGGCTACTACCCGACGGCCATCCTGTTCGTCGTCTACGGGGCGCTGGTGGCGTGGGGCTTCGTCGTCTGGCGCCGTGCCGCCCGCGACGAGGCGCCGCTCGAGCGTGACCGCACGGAGGTGTCCGCATGAGTGTCCGTCTGGACCCCGTCGAGCGGGCGGTCGAGGACATCGCGGCCGGCAGGTGCGTGATCGTCGTCGACGACGAGGACCGCGAGAACGAGGGCGACATCATCTTCGCGGCGTCGAAGGCGACGCCGGAGCTGATGGCCTTCACCATCCGTCATTCCAGCGGCGTGATCTGCGTGCCCATGCCCGGCCCCATGCTGGAGCGGCTCGAGATCCCGCTGATGACCCCGCACAACAAGGACAAGCTGCGCACCGCCTACACCATCTCGGTGGACGCCAAGGACGGCGTGAGCACCGGCATCAGCGCCGCCGACCGCGCCCACACGGCGCGGGTGCTGGCCGACTCCGCGACCGAGCCCGGGGACCTCACCCGACCCGGCCACGTCTTCCCGCTGCGCTACCGGGACGGTGGAGTGCTCGTACGCCGCGGCCACACCGAGGCGGCCGTCGACCTGGCCACGCTGGCCGGGCTGACCCCCGCGGGCGTGCTCGTGGAGGTGGTCAACGACGACGGCACCATGAAGCGCGCCCCCGAGCTGCGGGAGTTCGCCGACGAGCACGGGCTGGCGATGATCTCCATCGAGGACCTCGTCCGCTACCGGCGTCGCCACGAGCGGCACGTGGAGCGGATGGCGCAGACCCGGCTGCCGACCGCACACGGCGACTTCACGGCGTACGGCTATCGCATCACCATCGACGACAGCGAGCACGTCGCGCTGGTCCACGGCGACGTGTCCGGCGACGAGCCGGTGCTCACCCGGGTGCACTCGGAGTGCCTCACCGGGGACGTCTTCGGCAGCCACCGCTGCGACTGCGGGCCCCAGCTGCAGGAGGCCATGGCCCGCATCGTCGAGGAGGGCCGCGGCGTCATCGTCTACCTGCGCGGCCACGAGGGCCGCGGCATCGGGCTGGTGGCCAAGCTGCAGGCCTACGAGCTCCAGGACGGCGGCCGCGACACCGTGGACGCCAACCTCGATCTGGGCCTGCCGGCCGACGCGCGGCACTACGGCACCGCCACCCAGGTGCTGCGCGACCTCGGGATCGCCCGGGTGCGCCTGCTGACGAACAACCCCGACAAGACCGCCAGCCTCGAGGACTTCGGCATCGAGGTGACCCAGCGGGTGTCGCTCGCGATCCATCCCACGGACGCCAACCGCGCCTATCTCGAGACCAAGCGCGACCGTATGGGCCACGACCTGCCCGACCTGGACGTCCTCCACGACCCGACCAGCACCACCATCACCGAGGAGCTGCACCAATGAGCAAGGCCGGAGCACCCGCCGAGACGGCGTTCGACGCCAGCGACCTCAGCGTGGCCGTCGTGGCCGCGAGCTGGCACACCGAGGTGATGGACGGACTCCTGGCCGGGGCGCAGCGGGCGCTCGACGCCCACGGCGTCACCGACGCCGAGATCGTGCGGGTCCCCGGCACGTTCGAGCTGCCCGTCGTCGCCGACGCCCTGGCCGAGGAGCACGACGCCGTGGTCGCCCTCGGCGTCGTGATCCGCGGCGGCACCCCGCACTTCGAGTACGTCTGCTCGGCGGCCACCGACGGACTGACCCGGGTCGCTCTGGACCACGGCATCCCGATCGGCTTCGGCGTCCTGACCTGCGACAGCGACGAGCAGGCGTTGGACCGGGCGGGTCTCGCGGGGTCCAGCGAGGACAAGGGCTGGGAGGCCACCGCCGCGGCGCTGGCCACGGCCCGGACCCTCGCCGGGCTGCGCTGAGCACCGCCCGTAGGGTTGCCACCCGTGAAGACGTTCGAGGAGCTGTGGGCCGAGCTCAACGAGAAGGCCCAGACCCGACCCGAGGGATCCGGCACCGTGCAGCAGCTCGACGCGGGTGTCCATGCGATCGGCAAGAAGCTCGTCGAGGAGGCGGCCGAGTCCTGGATGGCCGCCGAGCACGAGGGCAAGGAAGCCACCGCGCTGGAGATCAGCCAGCTGCTCTACCACGCGCAGGTGCTGATGATCGCGGCCGACATCACGCTGGAGGACGTCTATGAGCACCTCTGAGACCGACTTCCTGCGCGTCGCCGTCCCCAACAAGGGTGCGCTCTCGCAGGCCGCGTCGGAGATCCTCAAGGAGTCCGGCTACCGCCAGCGCAGCGACTCCAAGGAGCTCGCGCTGGTCGACGCCGACAACGGCGTGGAGTTCTTCTACCTCCGCCCGCGTGACATCGCGCTCTACGTCGGCGAGGGCACGCTCGACGTCGGCATCACCGGGCGCGACCTGCTGCGCGACTCCGGTGCCACGGCCGTCGAGGTCCGCGAGCTCGGCTTCGGTCGCAGCCGCTTCCACTTCGCCGGACCGGCCGGACGCCACGCGTCCCTGGACGAGCTGTCGGGCCTCCGCATCGCGACGTCGTACGTCGGGATCGTGCGGGCCTTCCTCGCCGAGCGGGGGATCGACGCGACCGTCACCAGGCTCGACGGCGCGGTCGAGACCAGCATCCAGCTCGGCGTCGCCGACGTCATCGCCGACGTGGTGGAGACCGGCTCCACCCTGCGGGCCGCCGGTCTCGAGACCTTCGGTGAGGTGGTCCTCGACTCCCAGGCCGTGCTGATCTCCCGCAACGGCGACACGCCCCCCGGCTTCGAGGTCTTCATGCGGCGCATCGAGGGCGTCCTGGTGGCGCGCAGCTACGTGATGATGGACTACGACATCTCCCGCGACCGGCTCGACCGGGCGGTCGCCATGACGCCCGGGCTCGAGGGTCCGACGATCTCCCCGCTCGGCCGCGAGGGCTGGGTAGCGGTGCGGGCCATGGTGCCGCGCGCCGGTGCGCAGCGACTCATGGACGTGCTCTACGACCTCGGCGCCCGGGCCATCCTGCTCACCGACATCCATGCCTGCCGCATCTGAGGGGGCCGTCGTGGCGCTTCCGCACACCTGGCGGCCGCTCGGCGTGCGGCTCGCCGTGATCTTCTTCGGGGGGATGCTGCTGGCCATCTGCGCGTTCGCGTGGTTCGGCTTCGACCCCTCCATCCGGGCCCGGTTCACGTTCTTCCAGCGGTCCACCCTGGTCGCGCTGGGCCTGCTCGCCGCGTCGGTGGGCCATGCGCTGGCCCGTTCCCGGGTGGTGGCCGACGAGGACGGCCTGCTCGTCGTCAACGGCTACCGGCGCCACGTCTACGCCTGGGCCCAGGTGGTGGCCGTGCGGCTGCCGCAGGGCGCCCCGTGGGCGACCCTGGACCTGGCGGACGGCACGACGGTGTCGGTGCTGGCGATCCAGGGCTCGGACGGCGACCGGGCCCGGACGGCGGTCCGTGCGCTGCGGACCCTCATCAACCGCTGACGGGCCGGCTCAGTCCGTCTCGTCGCCCGCGGTGAGGGCCTGGATGCCCCAGGTCACCGACAGCTCGTCGCCCTGCCCGCCCGCCGGTGCCAGCGTCACCAGGTCGGTCCCGGAGTTGAAGGCGTTGGCCGGGGCCGTCATCGGCTCCACCGCCAGGGACCTGCGCTCCCGCCCCACCGCGTCGTCGGCGCTGTAGACCTGCAGCCAGTGGATCTGCTCGTCGACCCACAGCGCGACGCCCAGTCCGCTGGCGGGGTCGCGCAGCGTCGCGGTGGCGACGCCCTCGACGCGCGACAGGTCGCCGTACGCCTCGTCGAGGACGGTGCTGCCGAGAGCTCGTGGGGTGCGGAAGTCGTGCTCGGCGTCCACCGGCACCGTCTCCACGGGGATCAGTCGGTCGTCGGTCAGGGTGCGGCTGCCGGCGGGCACGGTGAGCTCGAGGTCGTCGATGCCGGTGCCCACGCACAGGTAGGGATGGGCTCCGCAGGCGTACGGCGCGGGCTCGCCGCTCAGGTTCGTCGCCGTCTGGGTGACCGTCAGACCGTCCGCGCCGAGGTCGTACAGGACGTGGAGGTCGACCGCCCACGGGTAGCCGTTCTGGGCCATCACCCGGTAGACGAGCGACACGGAGTTGGCCGTGTGCTCCTCCAGCGTCCAGGCCGCCCACCGGGCCAGGCCGTGGGACGCGTTCGAGCGCTTCGGCTCGGAGAGGGCGAGCTGGTGGTCGCGACCGCCGAAGGAGTAGCGGCCGTCGCGGATCCGGTTGGGCCACGGCATCAGCAGCTGGCCACGCCCGCCCGACGACATCTCGTCCGCGTCGAAGCCGTCCACCAGGGGTCGGCCGCCGTGCTCGAGGAGACGCAGGGCGCCGCCGCTCTCGGTGACCACCGCCCGGTACCCGGCCGCCACGATCTCGTACTGGTCGCCGCTGGGCGCGACGCGGGGTGAGGGAGCCATGCGCGACACCCTAGGGGTTGCCCACCCTGTCGCCACGGACCCGAACCCGACCGGGTCGCTGGGGTTCTACGCGGGTGCCGGGCACACCGCGCCAGGACACCTACTCGCGGGAGGAGGGCCCGGTCCCGTAGACCAGGTCGGCCCGGTCGCGGGTGCGCTCGCGGGCATGCAGCGCGGTCTCGTCGTCGAGCCACCGCTCCCAGTGGGGGCGCATCGGCTCGCCGTCGCGGGCCAGGCCGCGCCGCAGCCGGTCCTCGCGGGGCGCCTCGATCCACACGAGGGTCGTGATCAGGTCAGCCACGATCGCGGGGGCGGACCCGACCCCCTCCAGCACGAGCAGGCCACCGGGGAGGAGCGGGTGCGACTCGGCCCAGTCGGAGCCGTGCCAGTCCCAGCGGGTCCAGGCCGACGGCTCGCCCGCCGCCAGCGGCCGCACGACGGTGTCGATGGTGGCCCCGAGTCCGGGCAGGCCGCCCCAGCCCTCGAGCAGCTCGTCGGTGTGCACGACCTGCGCCGGGACGGCGTCCGCCAGCGCGAGGGCGAGCGTCGTCTTGCCGGCTCCGGCCAACCCGTCGATGCACACCAGGCGCCCGGCGCCGAGCGTCGGCGGTCGGGCGAGTGCGTGCGCCAGCACCTCGGCGGGGTCGATCGCCCCGGTCACCAGGCGTGGCCGAGCCCGCGGTAGCTCGGCACCGTCTCGACGATCCGGTCACCCCGCACCAGGTGGACGGCGTTGACGTGCTCGAAGAGCTCGCCGGACTTGGCGTGCCGGAACCACACCAGGTCGCCGATGCCCAGCATGGCGGCCGGGTGGCCGGTGAGCGGGGTCTGCACCTCCCCGGCGCCCTCGAGCCCGGTCAGGTGGAGCCCCGGCGGTGCCCACGGGAGCGGCGCCCGGTCCTCACCGACGGGGCCGGAGGCGATCAGGCCGCCGGCGTGCACGGTGGCCAGCGTCGGGGAGGGCTTGCGGCTGACCCGCAGGCCGAAGAAGGCCGCCGGACGCGGCGTGAAGGACTGGTAGTGGTCGAAGAGGCCCGGCACCAGCAGTCCCGAGCCCGCCGCGACCTCGGTGACGACCGGGTCCGCGACGGTCGACTCCACCGAGCCGGAGCCGCCGCCGTTCCAGAACTCCAGGTCGACCAGGTCGGCCAGCGCGTCGACCACCTCCCGCCGGCGGACCTCGAGCTGGGCGACGGACGCCTGCTTGAGCCGCCGGACCAGCAACGACCTGGTGCGTTGGCCGGGTACGTCGTCGGGCACGCCCGCGACCTGCCCCTCGTAGGTCATCGCCCCGACGAGGACGAAGCCCGGCCGGGCGACGACGCTGCGGGCGAGGGCGGTGACGGCCGCGGCGTCGTACAACGGGGAGCGCTTGGGGCCGACGTGCTGACCGCCCACGCGCAGCCCCGCGTCCACGTCGATGGCGACCCGCACCTCCACGCCGGCACCTCGTCGTACGGCGTCCACCGCGTCGAGGTGGGCCACGTCGTCGACCATCAGCGTGATCGCGGCGGCCGCCCCGGGGGAGCCGAGCAGGAGGTCCAGGGCCCGCGGGTCGACGCTCGGGTAGGCGACCACGACGTCGTCGCTGATGCCGGTCTCGAACAGGTGCAGTGCCTCCGCGACGGTGTAGGCCAGCACGCCCGAGAACCCGTCGTGGCCCAGGGCACGGGCGACCAGCTCGGGGACGCGCAGCGACTTGGAGGCGACGCGCACGGGCTTGCCCGCCGCACGGCGGACGAGGTCGGCCGCGTTGGCGTCGAAGGCGTCGAGGTCCACGACCGCGATCGGGGTGGACAGGGGCTCCGGATGGGAGGTGACCGCGGAGCCCAGGCGGGCCCACAGCCGGTTGCGCTCGACGAACCCGTCCGCCGGCGCCTGCGTCACTGGATACCGCGCTTCTTCAGCAGGGCCTCGATCTCGGCCATCTCGTCGTCGACCACGGGCTGCTGGCGCGGGGCGCGCGTGGAGGAGGCCTCCGGGAGGTCGCCCCGGCGCGACGGGGTGGACACCTCCCCGCCGTTGCCCGCGCCGGAGGCGCGCGCGACCTGCCGGTCCCGCAGGACACCGGAGAGCACGATGAGCACCACGCCCGTTCCGGCCATCCCGATCCCGGCCCAGGTGAGTGGGTTGAACACCAGGCCGGATGCCCAGTCGGTGACCGATCCGGCGATCTCGGTGAACATCTCCAGGGTGCCGGTGAGGAACGCGGCGACCGGAAGCAGCGTGAAACCGAAGGCGCGCATCGCTCCGACGGCGCCCCGCCGTCGGAAGGAGATCCACGTCCACACGAGTCCCAGCAGGGTCAGGGTCGCGGCCAGCGCCGCCCAGGTTGCCTCGTCCACCCCACCAGAGTTCCACAGTGGTCCACGGACAGGGGAGAATGACGGGGTGGAACGACACATACCCGACCCCGGGTTCGCCGGCGACGACGGCGGCGCCGACCCCGCGGTGCGCTCAGCGCTCGCGCTGCTGGCCGACGACCCCTCGACGTACGGCGACGCGTTGCTGGCCCTGCAGGACGCCCGCCTGCTGGTCCCGGTCGTGGCCGTCCTCGGCGAGGTGGAGGTCGACGAGCACGGTCTGGCGCACGACAAGACCTCCGACATGGCGGCCGTGCTGATGACCGGCGCCGACGGCCGCCGCGCCCTGCTGGCCTTCACCGGCTCCGACAGCCTCACCGCCTGGGACGCCGGCGCCCGGCCGGTGCCCGTCCCGACCCGCCTGGCGGCCCAGTCCGCGGTGCAGGACGGGGCCGCGGCCCTGGTCGTCGACATCGCCGGTCCGGCGTCCACGGTGGTCGAGGGCGACGACCTCACCCGGTTGGCGGCGGGGTGGCGGGTGGTGCGGCTGCAGGACGGGCGCGGCGACCAGCTCGGCTGGATTGGCCCTGCGACGGAATGATCCGTTAGCCTTCGGTGTTGACCGATCAGTTCCTCTCCGCCCCCACGGGGAGCGGGACCGATCCTCCAAGCGGGAACAGCACCATCGTTCCCCACCCGCACCGGCCGCACTGCACCACAGGTCGTCGGGTCACGGTCCGGATGCGGCGCACGCACTGTGCGTCACCACTGGCTCCCGCTTGGTCCACAGCGGGAGCCATCGTTCATTTCGGGACGTGTCTGCCGCCAGGGTCACCCAACCACTGAGTCACTGGAGGACACATCAGCACCGAGCTGCGCATCAACGAGCGGATCCGGGTTCCCGAGGTCCGTCTTGTCGGGCCCAATGGCGAGACGGTCGGCATCGTGCCGACCGACCAGGCGTTGAAGCTTGCCCAGGAGGCAGACCTCGACCTGGTCGAGATCGCTCCCCAGGGCCGGCCGCCAGTCTGCAAGCTCATGGACTACGGCAAGTTCAAGTACGAGAACGCCCAGAAGGCTCGTGAGGCGCGTCGCAACCAGACGAACGTGATCATCAAGGAGATGAAGCTTCGTCCCAAGATCGACGCGCACGACTACGAGACCAAGAAGGGCCACGTCGTCCGGTTCCTCAAGGCCGGCGACAAGGTCAAGATCACGATCATGTTCCGTGGCCGCGAGCAGCACCGCCCCGAGCTGGGCTTCCGGCTGCTGCAGCGCCTGGCCGAGGACGTCACCGAGCTCGGCTTCATCGAGTCGTCCCCCAAGCAGGACGGCCGCAACATGATCATGGTGCTCGGCCCTCACAAGAAGAAGGCCGACGCCAAGATCGACGCCGCCGCCGCCAAGGACGCCAAGGCGGCCGAGCGTGAGGCGGCCGTGGCCGAGGAGCAGGCCGAGCGCGACGCCGCGCACGCGGCCGGCCCGGTGGCCGCCAAGAAGGAGCGCGGACGCTCCGAGAACCTCGACGACGACATCGAGGCGTGAGCCTGCGGCTCCCGCAGACCCAGCACCACATCCACGTCGTCCCCGCGGCGTCGTTCCCCCGGACGTCCCAGACATCCCGCAGCAGAAAGTAGAGAGAGATGCCGAAGAACAAGACGCACTCCGGTGCCAGCAAGCGCTTCCGCGTGACCGGCTCGGGCAAGATCCTTCGCGAGAAGGCCGGCAAGCGCCACAATCTCGTCCCACGACAGAAGCCCTAGAAGGTCACCCGTCGCCTCACCGGCACGGTCGAGGTCGCCAAGGCCGACAACGCGCGCGCCAAGAAGCTGCTGGGTCGTCTGACCCACGAGCCCGCCTCCGGCGGTCGGTTGCACCACCTTTCCGAGTTTCTGAGCACCAAGGAGTAAGCAACATGGCACGCGTCAAGCGGGCAGTCAACGCCCAGAAGAAGCGCCGGGTCGTCCTCGAGCGCGCCTCCGGCTACCGCGGTCAGCGTTCGCGCCTGTACCGCAAGGCCAAGGAGCAGGTCACCCACTCGCTGGTCTACAGCTACAACGACCGCCGCAAGAACAAGGGCAACTTCCGCAAGCTGTGGATCCAGCGCATCAACGCCGCCGCGCGTGCGAAGGGCATGACCTACAACCGCTTCATCCAGGGCCTCAACCTGGCCGGTGTCGAGGTCGACCGCAAGATCCTGGCCGAGCTGGCCGTCAACGACACCGCCGCGTTCAACGCGCTCGTCGAGACCGCCAAGGCCGCCCTCCCCGAGGACGTCAACGCTCCCAAGGTGTCTGCCTGAGCATGAGCACCCCCGTGACGGCGGGCACCCCACTCACGGTGGGCAACACCCGCGTCAAGGAGGCTCGCAAGTTGAGCCGCCGTTCGGTCCGTTCCGAGCGGCGGCTCTTCCTCGCCGACGGCCCCAAGGCCGTCGAGGGCGCCCTGTCGACGGTGCTCCCCTCCGGGGAGAGCTGCGTGGTGGAGGTCTTCGCCACGCCGCGACGCGCTGCACCAGTACGCCGACCTGCTCGCCGCCGCGGAGCTCGTGACCGCCGTGGACGACCGGGCCCTCGCGTCGCTCTCCGAGGCAGTCAGCCCGGCCGGCCTGGTCGCCGTGTGCCGACACCTCGACGTCCCCCTCGCCGATGCCCTCACCGGGTCGCTGGTGGCCATCTGCGCCGACGTGCGCGACCCCGGCAACGCGGGCACGGTGATCCGGACCGCCGACGCGGCCGGGGCCGGAGGTGTCGTGCTGGCCGGGAGCTCGGTCGACGCCTACAACGCCAAGACCGTGCGGGCCACGGTGGGCAGCCTGTTCCACCTGCCGGTCGCGGTCGAGCCCGATCCCGCCGCCGCCGTGGCCGCCGCCCAGGAGGCCGGCTTCGTCGTGCTGGCGGCCGATGGTGCGGGCGACGTCGACCTCTTCGAGGCCGACCTCGGGCCTCCCACGGCGTGGCTGTTCGGCAACGAGGCCTGGGGCCTGCCGGCCGAGCTGGCCGCCCTGGCCGACCAGCGGGTGGCCATTCCCATCCACGGCCGCGCGGAGAGCCTCAACCTCGCGACCGCCGCCGCGGTCTGCCTCTACGCCAGCGCTCGCGCGCAGCGGTCCTGACGGGACCGGCCCGTGATCCTCATCGACCCCCCGGCCGTGCCCCGCTGGGGCCGCACGTGGTCGCACCTGGCCAGCGACACGTCGTACGACGAGCTGCACGCCTTCGCGCGGGCGCACGGCGTCCCCGAGCGCGGCTTCGACCGTGACCACTACGACGTGCCGGCGGAGTTCCACGGCGCGATGATCGCCGCCGGGGCCGTTGCGGTGACCAGCCGCGAGCTGGTCGCCCGCGTGCGCGCCGCCGGGTTGCGCCGACCCAAGGCGGTCCGGCCCGACTAGGGTGATCCGGTGCCCCGCATCGTCGAAGCCCGGCCCACGAGGCTGCAGTCGCTGGCCGACCTCTACCCCGACGGGATCCTCGGCGCCACGATCGGTGGCGAGATCACCTTCGTCAACGACCACGCCGCCCGCTGCTCGGGACCACGGTCGAGCAGGCGATGGGCGGCCGGCTGGAGGAGGTGCTGCTCCTGCAGGACCAGGACGGGCAGACGTGGCTGGACGTCAACCGGCCGGACCGCAGCCTCTCCACCCGCACCGGCATCCCCGAGCAGTCCTGGTTGAACTCCAGCGGCGAGGAGGTGCTCACCACCGCCCGGATGGTCCGTGAGCGGCCCCTGTCGCCGGTGGTGGGCGTGGCCATCGGCATCCGCAACGGTCGGGGCCGGGCCCGGCTCGACCGCGAGCGCTCCGACCTGGTCGCGACCGTCGCCCACGAGCTGCGCTCCCCGCTGACCGGGGTCAAGGGCTTCGTCCAGGCGCTGCTCAACCGCTGGGACAAGCTCAACGACGAGCAGCGCAAGCTGATGCTCACCACCGTCAACGCCGACGCCGACCGGCTGGCGCGCCTGATCGCCGAGCTGCTCGACGTGGCCCGCATCGACACCGGCAGGCTGTCGCTCTATCCCCGGGGTTCCGACGCGGTGGTGCTCGCCCGGCGGGTCGTCGACTCCGTCGGCGCCGGCACCAGCCGGGTCATCGAGCTGGAGGCCGCCGAGGGGCTGCCGGAGGTCTTCGCCGACCCCGACAAGTTCACCCAGGTCGTCACCAACCTCGTCGAGAACGCCGTGCGCCACGGGCAGGGCCGGGTGACGGTGTCCCTGGGACCGACGCCCGAGGCGTCCGACGTGGTCGGCGTGCGCATCTGCGTCGACGACGAGGGCGAGGGGATCCCGGAGGAGATGCGTCGACGTGTCTTCACCAAGTTCTGGAAGCACGGCTCCAGCGGCGGGTCGGGGCTGGGGATGTACATCGTGGGCGGCCTGGCCCGGGCCCACGGCGGCTACGTGACGGTCACCGAGGCCGACGGTGGGGGTGCCCGCGTGATGGTCGACTGGCCCTGCGAGGACCGCCGCCCGGAGTGAGGCGGGCGTGGTGGGTCACTCGGCGGCGGCCATGGTGGTCCCGAGGCCGATCATCATCACGCCGCCGACCGCACCCATGGCGTCCAGCCTCTCCGGGCGCCGCGCGAACCAGTCGCGCGCCTTCCCTGCGGCCAGCGCCCACACGGAGTCGCTGGCCACGGCGAGCACTGCGAAGACCACACCGAGCAGCGCCACCTGCAGGCCGACCGGCCCCGACGGGTCGGTGAACTGGGGGAGGAAGGCCACGAAGAACACGATCGTCTTCGGGTTCCCCATCCCCACGAGCAGCCCGGTCCGCACCGCGGTGCCGGACCGCTCCCGAGCCCGCTGCCCGCCGGCCATCGCAGCGCGGGCATCCGTGCGGTGCCGGATCGCGGAGATGCCCAGCCAGACCACCCACGCGGCGCCCGCCAGCTTGAGCACGGTGTACGCCGTTGCGCTGGCCGCCACCACGGCACCGAGCCCGAGGGCCACCAGCGCCACCTGGACCAGCAGCCCCAGGCCGTTGCCGACGACCGAGAGCAGGGCCGCCCGGCGTCCGACGCTGAGCGCACGGCCGATGGTGAACAGCAGGCTCGGGCCCGGCACCTGGATGAAGAGGATCGAGGCGAGCAGGAAGGCGAGCAGCTGGCTGGTGGTCGGCACCCGGCAAGGCTAGGGCTCCGCGACCCGGTCGCGCCTCCCCGTTCCCGGGGCGATCTCCACACAACCTCCACGAGTCGTCCCCGCCTCCCGGGCGTCCGGACTCCTAGGGTCGAGCCATGAGCATGACGGGGACACGACGACGGGTGCTGGTGGTCGAGGACGAGCGGGTCATCAACGACGCAGCTCGCCGAGCGGCTCCGCGCCGAGGGGTACGACGTGGTCCAGGCGTACGACGGGCCGGCCGCGGTCCGAGAGGCCCGGGCGGGGGAGCCCGACGTGGTCGTGCTCGACGTGATGCTGCCCGGCATCGACGGCCACGAGGTGTGCCGGCGCATCCAGGCACAGCGGCCGGTCCCGGTCCTGATGCTCACCGCCCGCGACGACGAGGCCGACATCCTGGTGGGGCTGGGCGTCGGGGCCGACGACTACCTCACCAAGCCGTTCCGGATGCGCGAGGTGGTCGCCCGGGTGGCGGCCCTCCTCCGCCGGGTGGAAAGGGCCGCCGAGCTGGCAACCACCACCGAACGCGACCCGCTGGTCCTCGGTGCACTCACGGTCGACCCCGGCCGACGGCGCACGACGCGCGACGGCACCGAGGTGCACCTGACGCCCACGGAGTTCGACCTGCTCGTGTGCCTGGCGCGCGAGCCCGGCCAGGTGCTGACCCGTGAGCGCCTCCTCGCCGACGTGTGGGGCTGGGCCGAGGCGGGGCTCACGGGCGTGGCGACCCGCACCGTGGACAGCCACGTCAAGGCGCTGCGGCACAAGCTCGGTGCTGCCTGGATCCGCACCGTGCACGGCGTGGGCTACGCGCTGGAGCCCACGGAGTCCGCCTCGTGAGCGCCGCCCTCGACCCGGTCACCAGCATCAAGGCCAAGCTGGGAGCGCTGGTCGCCGCGTCCGTCGTGGTGGCCACCCTCCTTGCCAGCCTGGGCTCGGCCGCCGGCGTCCCCGCCCTGCTCACCGTCCCGGTCGCGGTGGCGCTGGCCCTCGGGGTGACCCAGCTGTTGGCCGCCGGGATGGTGGCGCCGCTGCGGCAGATGACCGACGTCGCGCAGCGGATGGCGCGCGGCGACTACTCCGGCCGGGTCCGCACCTCCGCCACCGACGAGGTCGGTCGACTGGCGGAGGCCTTCAACCGGATGGCGGCCGACCTCGAGCAGGTCGACGCCGAGCGACGCGACCTCATCGCCACCGTCTCCCACGAGCTGCGCACCCCGCTGGCGGCGATCATCGCCGTCCTGGAGAACCTCGCCGACGGGGTGGTCCCGGCCGACCCCGCTCACCTCGCCGACGCGCTGTCCCAGGCCGAGCGGCTGCGCGACCTCGTGGCCGACCTGATGGACCTGTCCCGGCTCGAGGCGGGGGTGATCCGGCTCGAGGTGCGCGAGGTCCCCCTGGCCGAGCTGGTCGAGGCCTGCGTGCGGGAGGTGACCCACGCCGGTCGGACGGCGTCGTACGACGTGGCCGTGGACCGCGACCTGGTCGTCGACGTCGACCCCGCGCGGCTGCGCCAGCTCCTGGTCAACGCCCTCGACAACGCCGGGCGCCACAGCCCCGCCGACACGCCCGTCCGGGTCACCGCAGGCACCGACCAGGACGCCTGGTGGCTGGAGGTCCTCGACCACGGCTCGGGCCTCGCGCCCGACGACCGGGAACGGGTGTTCCAGCGTTTCGGTACCGGCGCCACCGGCGGCGGCACCGGCCTCGGCCTGGTCGTCGCGCGCTGGGTGGCGCAGCTCCACGGCGGCACCCTGCGCTTCGTCGACCCGGCGCCCGGCGGCACCGGCGCGTGCCTGCGCCTCCAGGTGCCGCTGCTCGTCCCGTCCCCGATGCCGCTCCAGGAGGCTCTCGTGCCCAGCCCGTCCCGCCCGCCCGTCCCGGTCGCCACCCCACGCGCCCCCGTCCCGGACGGGCCGGCCGGTACGCCGACACCGGGGCTGGACGCCCTCTTCGGCGCGTTCTGGCCCGAGGCGCCGGGCTCGGCCGCGCTCCGGGTGGTCGTCGCCAGCGTCCTGGTCGGCGTCCTGGCCGGCGCCACCATGGCCTTCGTCGGCCCGGGGCTCGCCTGGACGCTGGTGCTGGCGGCCGCCGGGGCAGCGGCCTACGCCACCGCCCGGCACCGCCGGGACCCGTTCGTCGTGGGTGCCACCGCCCTGGGGCTGCTGCTCGTCGTACCGCTCACGCTCATCGACAACGCCGGCATCGCGCTGCTCTGCGTGGTGGCCGCGATCGCGGTGTTCCTGGTGGCGGTCACCCGCGCGGTCACCCTGTCCGGCTTCGTGCTGGCCGGCCTGTCGTGGCCGCTGTCCTCGCTGCGCGGGCTGCCGTGGTTCGGCCGCAGCCTGCGACTGGTCGGCTCCGGCGGCCGGACGCCGGCGGTCGCCCGCACCACGGCGCTGTCCCTGCTGGGGCTGGTGGTCTTCGGTGCGTTGTTCGCCTCGGCCGACCCACTGTTCGCCAGCTGGGTCGACGCCGCTGGTGCCCAACCTGACCTTCGGAGACCTGGTGGCCCGTGTGTTCGTGGCCGTCGCGGTCTTCGGGCTCAGCCTCGCCGGCTCGTACGCCGCCCTCAATCCGGCCCGCGTCGAGGCGCCCCGGCCGGGCCGTCGAGGCGCTGCCCAACCGGTTCGAGTGGCTGGTGCCGGTGCTCATCGTCGACGGCGTCTTCCTGGTCTTCCTCGCCGCGCAGGCCACCGTCGCCTATCGGCGGCCACGACTACCTCGAGCCGACCACCGGCGTCACCTACGCCGACTACGTCCACCAGGGCTTCGGGCAGCTCACCCTGGCCACCGCCCTCACCCTGCTCGTGGTCTGGGCGCCGCCCGCAGGGCCGGGGACGCACCGCACGACCGGCGTGGCTGCGTGCGCCTCCTCGGCCTGCTGTGCGTGCTGACCCTCGTCGTCGTCGCGTCCGCGATCTACCGGATGCACGTCTACCAGCAGGCCTACGGCTTCACCACGCTGCGGCTCTTCGTCGACGTCTTCGAGGGCTGGCTCGGCCTCGTGGTGCTCACGTCATGGTCGCCGGCGTGCTCGGCCTGGGGCGCTGGATCCCGCGCGTGGCGCTGGTGTCCGGTGCCGTCGCGACGCTGGGCCTCGCGATGGTCAACCCCGACGCCTGGGTCGCGGAGCGCAACATCGACCGCTACGAGGCGACCGGCTCCCTCGACCTGAGCTATCTCCAGTCGCTGTCGGCCGACGCGGCGCCGGTGATCGTCGAGCGGCTGCCCGACCGGGTGTCGGGATGCGTGCTGCAGTACCTGCCCGCCGACCAGCTCGACGAGACCGACAGCACCGTGTGGGGCTGGAACCTCGGACGTGAGCGCGCCCGCGACGCCCTCGCCGGTCTCGACGATGCCGCCGGCCCCGGACGCCGGCGGAGATCCGTGCACGCCCGTCTACGAGGAGTTCGAGGAGCCGTCCGGGTCCGGTGTCGGCTAGCATCGCCGCCATGGACCCCCGCCAGCGATTTCGCCGCCCCGGACCGGTCGTCGGTCCGGGGGCCGCGGATGTCCGGGGCGCGTCGGCCTGACCGACGCGCGTCCGCACCGGCGGCTCGCGTACGACGCCGGGTCCGGGGAGCTGCCCCGTCCGACCCACTTCTACAATCGGCGCGTCCACGCAGACGTCGAGGAAAGGGAGCCATGTCCGGCCCCAACACCGAGTACGACCCCGTCGAGGTCACCCCGCTGAAGGCCGACGAGGTCGAGGCGATGCGGGAGGCGGCGATCGCCGCCATCGTCGCCGCCCCCGACCTCGAGGCACTCAAGCAGGTCCGGCTCGACCACGTCGGTGACCGTTCGCCGCTGGCCCTGGCAAACCGCGAGATCGGCGCCCTCCCGCCCCAGGCCCGCAAGGACGCCGGCCAGCGCGTCGGCCAGGCCCGGGGCGCGGTCAACAAGGCCCTCGCCGAGCGGCAGGTGCAGCTCGAGGCCGAGCACGAGGAGCGGATGCTGGTCGAGGAGACCGTCGACGTCACGCTGCCCACCGACCGGCGTCCGCCGGGGCAGCCGGCACCCCATCACGCTCCAGTCCGAGCTCATCGCGGACATCTTCGTCGCGATGGGCTGGGAGATCGCCGAGGGACCGGTCGTGGAGGCGGAGTGGCTCAACTTCGACGCCCTCAACCTCGGTCCCGACCACCCGGCCCGCACCATGCAGGACACCTTCTGGACCGAGCCGGCCGAGCACCACGTCGTGCTCCGGACCCAGACCTCCCCGGTGCAGGCGCGCACCATGCTCACCCGCACGCCGCCGATCTACGTGGCGTGCCCGGGTCGGGTCTTCCGCACCGACGAGTACGACGCGACGCACAGCCCGATGTTCCACCAGGTCGAGGGCCTCGTCGTCGACGAGGGCATCACCATGGCCCACCTGAAGGGCACGCTCGACCACCTCGCCTCCCAGCTCTTCGGCGACGGGATCGACACCCGCTTCCGCCCGTCCTACTTCCCCTTCACCGAGCCCTCCGCCGAGGTCGACGTCAGCTGCTTCGTGTGCCGCGGGATCGACAGCGCCTCGTGCCGCACCTGTCGCGGTGAGGGCTGGATCGAGTGGGGCGGCTGCGGGGTGGTCAACCCCCGGGTGCTCGTCGCCTGCGGCATCGACCCCGAGACCTACTCCGGCTTCGCCTTCGGCATGGGCATCGACCGCAGCTTCATGTTCCGCCACACCCTGGAGGACCTGCGCCCGCTCTTCGAGGGCGACGTGCGCTTCTCCTCCGCCTTCGGCTCCGAGATCTGAGAAGGACCCCTCGTGAAGACCCCCCTGTCCTGGATCACCGACTACGTCGACGTGCCCGACCACGTCACCACCGACGAGCTCACCGCCCGCCTCACCCTCACCGGCCTCAAGCTGGAGGGCATCCACAGCCCCGGCGCGAGATCACCGGCCCGCTCGTGGTCGGCCGGGTGCTGACCATGGAGCCCGAGCCGCAGAAGAACGGCAAGACCATCAACTGGTGCACGGTCGACGTCGGCCCTGCACTGAACGCCGCCCACGGCACCGGCGAGGCCGGACACGGGGTGGGCATCGTCTGCGGCGCCCACAACTTCGCGCCCGGTGACCTGGTCGTCGTCGTGCTCCCCGGCGCCGTGCTGCCCGGTGGCTTCGCCATCTCGGCGCGCAGGACCTACGGCCACGTGTCGTCGGGGATGATCTGCTCGGCCGCGGAGCTGGGCCTGGGCGAGGACCACGACGGCATCATCGTGCTGCCCGCGGACGCGGGGGAGCCGGGGCACGACGTGCGGCCGCTGCTCGGGCTCGACGAGGAGGTCATCGAGTTCGAGATCAACCCGGACCGTGCCTACGCGCTGTCCCTGCGTGGCATCGCCCGCGAGGTGCTCGTCTCCGTGGAGGGCGCCGGCGACTTCCGCGACCCGGCGCTGCGCGACACCCCGCCCGCCAACGACGGCGGGCACCCCGTCGTCGTGGAGGACGAGGTCGGTTGCCCGGTCTTCGTGGCCCGCAGGGTCACCGGCTTCGACGCGTCCGCGCCGACGCCGGAGGTCATCACCCAGCGCCTCACCGCCGCCGGCATGCGTCCCGATCTCGCTGGCCGTCGACGTCACCAACTACGTGATGCTCGAGACCGGGCGACCGATCCACGGCTACGACGCCGACCTGCTGCAGGGACCGATCGTCGTACGCCGGGCGCGGGAGGGTGAGCGGCTCACCACCCTCGACGGCACCGCGCGCACCCTGTCGGCCGAGGACCTGGTCGTCACCGACGACTCGGGCATCATCGGCCTCGGCGGGGTCATGGGCGGCCGCACGACCGAGATGTCCGACACCACGACCAGCATCCTGGTCGAGGCGGCCCACTGGGACGCCACGTCGATGTTCCGCACCGGCCGGCGGCACCGCATCACCTCCGAGGCCGGCAAGCGCAACGAGCGCGGGGTGGACCCGACGATCTGCGAGGCCGCGGCCGACCGTGTGGTCGAGCTGCTGACGACGTACGGCGGTGGCCGGGTCGACCCCGGCGTCACCGTGGTGGGGACGCCGCCGCCGATGCCCGTCATCACCGTGGCCGGCGACCGTGCCGCTCGCGTCTCGGGCCTCGACATCAGCGAGGAGCGGGTCGTGGAGGCCCTGCGCGCCGTCGGCTGCGAGGTCTCCGGCAGCGGGACCCTCGAGGTCACGCCGCCGCCGTGGCGGCCCGACCTCACCGATCCCCAGGACATGACCGAGGAGGTCGTGCGCCTCGTCGGCTACGACACGATCCCGTCGGTGCTGCCGCAGGCGCCCGGAGGCCGCGGCCTGACGCGCACCCAGCTGCTGCGGCGTCGCGTCGGGCGCACGCATGGCCGGCGCCGGGTACGTCGAGGTGGTGACCTTCCCGTTCGTCGGGGACACCGACCTGGACGCCCTGGAGCTGCCCGGTGACGACCCTCGGCGTACGACGCTGCAGCTGTCCAACCCGCTGAGCAGCGAGGCGCCGGGGATGACGACCACCCTGCTGCCGGCGCTGCTGCGCACGGCCGGCAAGAACGTCGGCCTCGGGACCTCGTCGCTGGCCATCTTCGAGGCCGCTCCGGTGACGCTGCCGCGGGCGAGCGGCCCCGCGCCGATCCTGCCCGTCGACCGGCGCCCCACCGATGCCGAGCTCGACGAGCTCGACAAGGCCCTGCCGGACCAGCCGCTGCACCTCGGCCTCGTCGCCGCCGGCGAGCACGAGCACGCCGGCTGGTGGGGTCCGGGTCGCGCGGTGACGTGGTCGGACGCGGTCGACGCGGTGCGGATCGTCGCCGAGGCGCTCGGTCTCGAGCTGGCGACCCGGCCCGCGACGATCGCGCCCTGGCACCCCGGACGCTGTGCAGCGCTGACGCTCGGGGACGCGGTCGTCGGTCACGCCGGCGAGCTCCACCCCCGCGTGTGCTCGGCCTTCGGGCTTCCGCCGCGCGCGGTGGCCGCCGAGGTGGACCTCGACCTCCTGCTCCAGCACGCGGTCCACCTGCGTCCCGCCCCGAGCTTCTCGAGCTACCCGGTCGCCAAGGAGGACGTGGCCCTGGTCGTCGACGACACCGTGGCCGCGGCCGACGTGGAGGCGGCGCTGCGCGAGGGAGCCGGCGAGCTCCTCGAGTCGATCCGGCTCTTCGACGTCTACACCGGCGAGCAGGTCGGCGAGGGGAAGAAGTCGCTGGCCTTCGCGCTGCGCTTCCGAGCCCCGGACCGCACGCTCAAGGAGGGCGAGTCGGCCGGCGCACGCGACGCCGCCGTCCGGGTGGCCGGCGAGCGCACGGGGGCCGTCCAGCGCTGAGGGCCGGGGCCCGGGTCCCCACCGTGCTGGTGATGCTCGAGCGCCGGACCGGCGTCGTGCTCACGGAGACGGACGTGGTGCGTGCGCAGCAGGAGGCTGTACGCCCCGCCCGAGGGCGCTAGTCGATCGGGTTGACCACGATCGCGCGGAAGCGGTCGAGGACCTCCCGGTCGCCCACGATCGACAGGCCGGCCTCGTCGCCCCGGTGCCAGAGCCAGGCGTCGAGGGCGGCGGCCGGTCCGTCGATGACCACGTCGGGCTCGAGGTCCTCGGGCGCCTCGACGAGGTGGCAGTCCTCCTCGCCGCTGATGACCTCGCCGTTGCGGGGGTCCGTCCCGCTGAAGAGCCCCAGCTGGGTCCACAGCTCGTCACCGGTGTCGGTGCAGTCGAGTCGGACGTAGTGGGGGAGCGGCTCCCACGAGCCCCACGGCGGGCACCCGCCGTACATCACGTCGACCACCTCGGCCACGCCGTCGGCGGCGAGCCGGGCGTCGACCTCCGAGGTGGTGCCGGCCGCCAGCTCGGCGTCGAGGCGGTGGACCAGTGCCTCGTGGGCCTGACGGCGCAGGATGAAGCCGACCGTGTGGTCGTCGGACCACGTCCACGCCTCGGTGGCCGGGTCGACCTCGGTGAGGGCGTCGACGAGGGCCGCGCTCGCGACGTCGAACGCCGCGAGGAGCCCGTCGTACGCCGGGGGTCGCTCGGCGTCGTGGGCCTCCTCGCCCTCGGTGGGCTCGGCGGGGCGGTCCTCGACCCGTCCCGCCCAGAACCGCTGCACCTTGGTGAGGTGCCACAGCAGGTCGGCGGCGTCCCAGTCGGGACACGAAGGCACCCGGGCCAGGGGGTCGCAGTCGGCCAGCACCTCGCGGAAGCGGGCGGACTCGGATCGGATGTGGTCGAGGTAGCCCCCGGGCGTCAGTCGCGTCATCCGCTCACCGTAGGCGTCGGCACCCACAGCTCGACACCCGTCATCCGCGCCACCAGCCACGTCGGCGCGGCAGCGGCTCGAGGTCGTGGTCCAGCGCCAGCCTCAGGGTGCGGACCGTGTCCGGGTCACCGCTGACGCCGACCGTGTCGCCGACCTCGTGGTCGTGCAGCCACCACAGCAGGGCGTCGGCCGGTCCTTCGACCACCACGCCCGGCTCGCCGACGACGCCGGGGCGGACGGCCCCCATGTCACCGCGGCGGTCCTGGCCGAAGCACACCGACCACTCCCGGGCGCCGTCGGTCGCCCTGAGCCTGGCGGGGCGCGGATGCCACACGACGTCGGCGTCCGGCTCCGCCCAGTGGTCGAGCGCCCGGTCGATCCCGTCGACGGCGACCCCCGGGTGCAGGGCGGGGGCGGATCGCCCGGCAGCGAGGCTGGCGGCGTGCGCGACGCTGATCGCCTCGTGGGCCAGCAGTCGCGCGACGTCACCGCTCGTGCCGGGGCGCCCGAAGAAGTCGAGGTCCGCCCCGGGCCCGGTGGCGAGCAACAGCTCCTCCAGGTGCGTGATCTCCGTGGCGATGGCCGCGAGGACGTCGGCGTGGGTCGCCGGCGCGGTCGGCTCCGCACGCGTGCTCCAGTGCTCATCGGGGTGCTCCAGCGACCAGGCCCAGATCTCCAGGGTGGCCCAGTGCTCGCGTGTCGCCGCGTGCGCCGAGGTGCCGCGGGGTGGCAGGGTGTCGGTGGGCCCCAGGTGGCCCAGGCTCGCGACGGCCGCGCGTCCGTGCAGGTCCAGCAGGTCCACGTGCTCGCTGTAGGGGATGTCCACGGCCGAGACCCTAGTGAGGCATGGACATGCATTCACCTGTATAGTCATGCATATGACTTTCTCCGTCGCCGTCGCCGGGGCCAGCGGGTACGCCGGAGGCGAGGTGCTGCGCCTCCTCCTGGGCCATCCCGACGCCCGGATAGGCACCCTGACCGCGGGGTCCAACGCCGGAGAGACCCTCGGCAGCCTCCAGCCGCACCTGCTGCCGCTGGCCGAGCGGGTGCTGGAGGAGACGACCCCCGAGACCCTCGCCGGCCACGACGTCGTCGTGCTCGGCCTGCCGCACGGCCAGTCCGCGCCGATCGCCGAGGCCCTGGGCGAGGACGTCGTGGTCATCGACTGCGGCGCCGACTTCCGGCTCACCGACCCGGCGGTCTGGGAGCAGTTCTACGGGGGCACCCACGCCGGCTCGTGGCCCTACGGTCTCCCCGAGCTGCCCGGGCAGCGCGAGCGGCTGAGCGGCGCCCGGCGCATCGCCGTACCCGGCTGCTACCCGACCGTCTCCACCCTCACCATCGCTCCCGCCCTCGCGGCGGGGCTCGTCGAGCCGGACATCAGCGTGGTCGCCGCGAGCGGCACGTCGGGCGCCGGCAAGGCCGCCAAGGCCCACCTGCTCGGCAGCGAGGTCATGGGCAACGCCAGCGCCTACGGCGTCGGGGGAGTGCACCGGCACACCCCCGAGATCACCCAGAACCTCGGGCGCGTCCACGACGGCGACGTCCGCGTCAGCTTCACCCCGTTGCTGGTCCCGATGTCGCGCGGCATCCTGGCCACCGTGTCCGCCCCGCTCGCTCGCGACGCCGACACCGCCGAGGTGCGTGCGGCCTACCTCGCGGCGTACGCCGACGAGCCCTTCGTGCACGTCCTTCCCGACGGCCGGTGGCCGCAGACCCAGTCCGTGCTCGGCTCCAACGCCGTCCACGTGCAGGTCACCGTCGATCCCGCCGTACGCCGCGTGGTCGCGGTCGGCGTCGTCGACAACCTCGCCAAGGGCACCGCCGGCGCCGCCGTGCAGTGCCTCAACCTCGCGCTCGGCCTCGACGAGACCACCGGGCTCTCCACGATCGGACTCGCACCATGACCGACCAGACCAGCGACCGGACCGGCGACGAGCGGACCGAGGTGGTGGACGAGAAGGCGATCGAGCCGACCGGTCCGACGCTCACCCTCCTCAAGTTCCCCGAGAAGCTCGCCATCGTGCGCCTCGGGCCCGGTGCCGAGCTCCCGCAGTGGGCCGAGTCGGCCACCCTGTTCTCCATCACCGCCACGGCCACCGAGACGAGCCTGGTGTGCGCGACCCGCTCGGTGCCGACCAAGACCCCGAGCATCAAGCCGCTCACGGCCTTCCAGGTCGCGGGTCCGCTCGACCCGGACGCGATCGGCATCCTCGCCGGCCTGCTCACGCCGCTGGCCGAGGCGGAGATCCCGGTCTACACGCTGTCCACCTTCGACACCGACTGGGTGATGGTCCGGCTCGTCGACGCCGCCAAGGCGGCCGAGGCCTGGCGGCGGCGCGGCCACACCGTGACCGACGCCGTCCCCGCCAAGCCCGCCCGGGACAAGGGCCGTGACCGGCCCCGTCGTGACCGCGGCAGCCAGGGCGGCCGGGGCAAGGCTCCCGAGGGGACGAAGAAGTGACGACCACCCACCCGGCCGGCTTCACCGCGTCCGGCGTCGAGGCCGGCCTCAAGACCAGCGGGGGCAAGGACCTGGCCCTGGTCGTCAACGCCGGTCCCACCTTCGACTCCGCCACGGTCTTCACCGCCAACCGCTGCAAGGCCAACCCGATCCTGTGGAGCCAGGAGGTGGTCAAGGACGGCACGGTCAAGGCGGTCGTCCTCAACTCCGGCGGGGCCAACTGCTACACGGGCCCGGACGGCTTCCAGACCACGCACGCGGTGGCCGAGCGGGTGGCCGACCGGCTCGGCATCGGCGCGATCGACGTCGTCGTCTGCTCGACGGGCCTCATCGGTCTCGCCAACGACCGCGACGCCCTGCTCGAGGGTGTCGACGCCGCCCATGCCGGCCTGCGCGCCGACGGTGGGACGGCCGCCGCGGAGGCGATCATGACCACCGACTCGGTCAGCAAGCAGGTCGTCGTCGAGGGGGCCGGCTGGTCCATCGGCGGGATGGCCAAGGGCGCCGGCATGCTGGCCCCCCAGCTCGCCACCATGCTGGTGGTCCTCACCACCGATGCCGTGGTCCCCGCGGCCGACCTCGACGCCGCGCTGCGGGCAGCGACCCGGGTGTCCTTCGACCGGCTCGACTCCGACGGCTGCATGTCGACCAACGACACCGTCACCGTGATGGCCAGCGGGGCCAGCGGCATCACGCCGACGTCCGCCGACTTCACCGACGCGTTGACCCAGGCCTGCACCGACCTCGCGATGCAGCTGCTCAAGGACGCCGAGGGCGCCGACCACGAGATCGCCATCACGGCCCTCCACGCCGCCACCGAGGACGAGGCCGTGGAGGTGGCCCGCAGCGTGGCCCGGTCCAACCTCTTCAAGGCCGCGGTGTTCGGCAACGACCCCAACTGGGGACGCGTGCTGGCGAGCATCGGCACGACGCAGGCGGCCTTCGACCCCGCCGACCTCGACGTGGCCATGAACGGCGTCTGGGTCTGCCGGCAGTCCACCCCCGCCGAGGACCCCGCCACCGTCGACCTGACCGGCCGCGAGGTCAGCGTGACCATCGACCTGAAGGCCGGCGACGCCCGGGCCACCGTCTGGACCAACGACCTCACCCACGCCTACGTCCACGAGAACAGCGCCTACAGCTCATGACCACTGAACCCAGCTCCCAGAACCGTCCCGACCCCGCCAAGGCCCGGACCCTCGCTGCCGCCCTGCCGTGGCTCAAGCGCTACCACGGCCGCACGATCGTGGTGAAGTACGGCGGCAACGCGATGACCGACGACACCCTCAAGGCCGCCTTCGCCGAGGACGTCGCCTTCCTACGCTTTGCCGGCTTCAAGCCGGTCGTCGTCCACGGCGGCGGCCCGCAGATCTCCGCGATGCTCAAGCGCCTCGACATCACCTCCGAGTTCCGGGGCGGCCTGCGGGTCACCACGCCAGAGGCGATGGACGTGGTCCGGATGGTGCTGGTCGGCCAGGTCCAGCGCGAGCTGGTCGGGCTCATCAACCAGCACGGCCCGCTCGCCGTGGGGTTGTCCGGCGAGGACGCCGGGCTGTTCACCGCCACGGCGACCAACACCATCGTCGACGGGGAGGAGGTCGACCTCGGCCTTGTCGGTGAGGTCGCCAAGGTCCGCCCCGAGGCGGTCCAGGACATCGTCGCGGCGGGCCGCATCCCGGTCATCTCCAGCGTCGCCCCCGACGAGAACGGCGTGGTCCACAACGTCAACGCCGACACCGCCGCCGCGGCGCTGGCGATCGCCCTGGAGGCCGAGAAGCTCCTCGTCCTCACCGACGTGGAGGGCCTGTTCCGCGACTGGCCGGACAGTGACGACGTCATCCAGGAGATCAGTCCCGAGTCGCTGGAGGAGATGCTGCCGTCGCTGGCGAGCGGCATGGTCCCCAAGATGACCGCCTGCCACCAGGCCGTGCAGGGCGGGGTGCCCCGGGCCACCGTCGTCGACGGGCGGGAGCCGCACGCCGTGCTGCTCGAGATCTTCACCGACGAGGGCGTCGGCACGCAGGTGCTGCCCGGCGTCGAGACCGTGCTCCGCAAGGCGCACACGACCCCGGAGGTCACGTGATGAGCTGGCAGCAGCGCTACGAGAGCGCGCTCATGGACACGTTCGGCACGCCGCGGCTCAAGCTCGAGCGTGGCGAGGGCGTCCGGGTCTGGGACGACACCGGTCGCGAGTACGTCGACCTGTACGCCGGGATCGCGGTCAACGCCCTCGGCCACGGTCACCCGGCGATCGTCGAGGCGGTCACCACCCAGCTGCAGACCCTGGGTCACGTCTCCAACTTCATGGCCTCCGAGCCCCAGCTCGCCCTCGCCGAGCGGCTCCTCCAGCTGCTCGGCAACCCGGGACGGGTCTTCTTCTCCAACTCCGGCGCCGAGGCCAACGAGGCCGCCCTCAAGCTGACCCGGCGGACCGGCCGCACCCACCTCGTCGCCGCCACCGGCAGCTTCCACGGGCGCACCATGGGCGCCCTGGCGCTGACCTCCAAGGCCGCGTACCGCGAGCCCTTCGAGCCGCTGCCGGGCCACGTCACGTTCGTGGAGTACGGCGACGAGGCCGCCCTCGCCGCCGCGGTCACCGACGACACCGCCGCCGTCGTCCTGGAGCCGATCCAGGGCGAGGCCGGGGTGCACGTCGCCCCGGAGGGCTACCTCGCCACGGCGCGGGAGATCACCACCCGCCACGGCGCGCTGCTGTGGCTCGACGAGGTGCAGACCGGCATCGGGCGCACCGGCGCCTGGTTCGCCCACCAGCTGCCGTTCGCGCAGGGGGTGACCCCCGACGTCGTCACCCTGGCGAAGGGTCTCGGCGGGGGCATCCCGATCGGGGCCACCGTCGCCCTCGGCGACGCGGGGCACCTGCTGCAGCCCGGCAACCACGGCACCACGTTCGGGGGCAACCCGGTGGCCTGCGCGGCCGCGCTCGCGGTGCTGGACACCATCGAGCGCGACGGGCTCCTCGAGCACGTCGAGCACGTCGGCAGGCGCCTCGCCGATGCCCTGGCGGACCAGCCGTGCGTCACCGAGGTGCGCGGGAGGGGCCTGATGCTGGCCGCCGACCTCGACGCCGAGGACGCCGCCGCGGTGGTCGACGCCGGCCGCGACGCCGGTTACCTGCTCAACGCCACCGGCCCCTCGACCTTGCGCTTCGTGCCGCCCCTGGTGCTCACCGGGTCCGACGTCGAGGCCTTCGCCGCGGCGTTCGGCGGGATCGTCGCCGGAGCGCGGACCGACCACGGCGGGGGAGCCTGATGCGCCACCTCCTCGCCGACGACGACCTCACTCCCGCCGAGCAGGCCGAGGTCCTCGACCTCGCGGCCGCCATGAAGGCGGACCCGTTCGCCTTCCGACCGCTCGAGGGACCCCGCACCGTCGCCCTGGTCTTCGACCGGTCGACGCTGCGCACGCAGGTCTCCTTCTCCGCCGGGATCGTCGAGCTCGGTGGGCACGCGATGACCGTCGACGGCGGCCTCGCCGCCGTGGGGGAGCGCGAGTCCGTCGCGGACGTCGCCCGCGTGCTGGGTCGCCAGGCCGCGGCCATCGTCTGGCGCACGGCGCACCAGTCCGACGTGGTCACCATGGCCGAGCACGCCGGGGTGCCGGTCCTCAACGCGCTCACCGACGCGTTCCACCCCTGCCAGCTCCTCGCGGACCTCCAGACCGTCCGCGAGCACGTCGGCACCCTGGCCGGCACCCGCGTCGCCTTCGTCGGCGACGGGGCCTGCAACATGGGCAACTCGTGGGTGCTGGCCGGCGCGACCGCGGGCATGCACGTCACGGTCGGCGCCCCGGAGGGCTACGAGCCCGACGCCGCGGTGGTCGCCCGGGCCCGGGAGGTCGCGCAGCGGACCGGAGGCTCCGTGACCCTCGAGCGTGACCCCGCCGTCGCCGCGACCGGCGCCGACGTGGTCGTCACCGACACGTGGGTGTCGATGGGCCGCGAGGAGGAGAAGGCCGACCGGCTGCGCCTCTTCACGCCGTACTCGCTCACGGCCGGGCTGCTGGCCCACGCCGCTCCGGACGCCATCGTCATGCACTGCCTGCCGGCCTACCGCGGGACCGAGATCGACGCCGCCGTCATCGACGGCCCGCAGAGCGTCGTCTGGGACGAGGCCGAGAACCGCCGCCACGCCCAGAAGGCGATCCTCACGTGGCTGCTGGAGCGCGCATGAACGACACCGCGACCAGCCCCACCACCAAGCGCGCGCGTCACCAGCGCATCATCGACCTGGTGACCCACCACGACGTCCGCTCGCAGACCGAGCTCGCCGAGCTCCTCTCCGACCACGGCGTGCACGTCACGCAGGCCACCCTGAGCCGTGACCTCGTCGAGCTCGACGCGGTCAAGATCCGCAGCGCCTCGGGCGCCCTGGTCTACGCCGTGCCGGCCGAGGGCGGCGACCGGTCACCGGGGGCGACCCGCGAGACCGCCTCCGCCATCGACCGGCTGGGCCGGCTGTGCGCCGACCTGCTCGTCAGCGCCGACGCGAGCGCCAACATGGTGGTGCTCCGCACGCCGCCCGGGGCCGCGCAGTTCCTGGCCAGCGCCTTCGACAAGGCCGACCTCGGCGACGTGCTCGGCACCATCGCCGGCGACGACACCGTGCTCATCATCGGCCGCGACGCCGCCGGGGGACAGGCGCTCGCCCGGCGCTTCCTCGCCCTGGCCAACCACGACACCACCAGCCGGGACACCACCAGCCGGGACACGACATCCCGCCACACCGCAAAGGATGATCACTGAGATGAGCAAGGTCCTCACCTCCCTCCCCGTCGGCGAGCGCGTCGGCATCGCGTTCTCCGGAGGCCTCGACACCTCGGTGGCGGTCGCCTGGATGCGCGCCAAGGGCGCGGTCCCCTGCACCTACACCGCCGACATCGGCCAGTACGACGAGCCGGACATCTCCGGCGTGCCCCGGTCGTGCCCTCGAGTACGGCGCCGAGGTCGCGCGTGCCGTCGACTGCCGCGACCTCCCTGGTCGAGGAGGGACTCGCCGCCCTGGCCTGCGGTGCCTTCCACATCCGCTCCGGCGGTCGCGCCTACTTCAACACCACGCCGCTGGGCCGCGCCGTCACCGGCATGATGCTGGTGCGCGCCATGCACGAGGACGACGTCGACATCTGGGGCGACGGCTCGACCTTCAAGGGCAACGACATCGAGCGGTTCTACCGCTACGGCCTGCTCGCCAACCCCGAGCTGCGCATCTACAAGCCGTGGCTCGACGCCGACTTCGTCCACGAGCTCGGCGGTCGCACCGAGATGAGCCAGTGGCTCACCGAGCGCGGGCTGCCCTACCGGGACAGCAAGGAGAAGGCCTACTCCACCGACGCCAACATCTGGGGCGCCACCCACGAGGCGAAGACCCTCGAGCACCTCGACGTCTCGCTCGAGACCGTGCAGCCGATCATGGGCGTGAAGTTCTGGGACCCCTCGGTCCACATCGCGACCGAGGACGTCACGATCCGCTTCGAGCAGGGCCGCCCGGTCGCCCTCGACGGCACGTCGTACGCCGATCCGGTCCAGCTGGTCATGAAGGCCAACGAGATCGGTGGCCGGCACGGCCTGGGCATGTCCGACCAGATCGAGAACCGGATCATCGAGGCCAAGTCCCGCGGCATCTACGAGGCCCCCGGCATGGCGCTGCTCTGGATCGCCTACGAGCGGCTGCTCAACGCGGTGCACAACGAGGACACCATCGCCAACTACCACCACGAGGGCCGCCGTCTCGGCCGGCTGCTCTACGAGGGCCGCTGGCTGGACCCCCAGGCGCTGATGATGCGCGAGTCCATCCAGCGCTGGATCGCCTCGCTGGTGACCGGCGAGGTCACCCTGCGGCTGCGCCGCGGCGAGGACTACACCGTCCTGGCCACCGACGGCCCGGCGTTCTCCTACCACCCCGACAAGCTGTCGATGGAGCGCACCGACAACGCCGTCTTCGGTCCCACCGACCGCATCGGCCAGCTCACCATGCGCAACCTCGACATCGCCGACTCGCGGGCCAAGCTCGAGCAGTACGCCAGCCAGCCCCAGGACCAGGGCCACGTGCTGGTCGAGAACGGCAACCTCTTCGGCGAGATCGAGCCGGGTGGGGCCGACCGGATCGCGCGCCGCAACGGCGCCGACCAGCTCGACGACGAGGCGCTCGACCACGCGGCCATGGACACCGGTACCGACTGATGGCCGAGCAGCCAGCCACCCACGGCACCACCAACGAGGGCAAGCTCTGGGGCGGCCGGTTCGCCTCCGGCCCGTCGCCCGAGCTGGAGGCCCTGTCGCGCTCGACGCACTTCGACTGGCGGCTCACCCCCTACGACCTCGCGGGGTCGCGGGCGCACGCCAACGCGCTGCACGGCGCCGGGCTCCTCACCGACGCCGACCACGCCGAGCTGCTGCGCGGCCTGGAGGTGCTGGGGGAGCGGTACGCCGCCGGCACCCTGCACCCCGACGCCTCGGACGAGGACGTCCACGGGGCCCTCGAGCGGCTGCTCCTCGAGGAGGTCGGGCCGCACGTGGGGGGCCGGCTCCGCGCGGGTCGCTCCCGCAACGACCAGGTCGCCACGCTGTTCAAGGCCTTCCTGCGAGACCACGCCTCGATCGTCTCCGGCCAGGTGCTCGACCTCGTCGACGCGCTGGTGGTCCAGGCGCGCGAGCACCTCGACGTGGTGATGCCCGGGCGCACCCACCTCCAGCACGCCCAGCCGGTGCTGCTGTCGCACCACCTGCTCGCCCACGCCTGGCCCCTGCTGCGCGACGTCTCCCGCCTGGCGGACTGGGACGCGCGCGTGGCCGGCGACTCGCCGTACGGCTCGGGAGCGCTGGCCGGGTCCTCACTGGGCCTCGACCCGACGGCCGTGGCCGCCGAGCTGGGCTTCACCGGCTCCAGCGCCAACTCCATCGACGGCACCGCCGCGCGCGACTTCGTCGCGGAGCTCGCCTTCGTCACCGCGATGATCGGCGTGGACGTCTCCCGCCTCGCCGAGGAGGTCATCCTCTGGACGACGCGGGAGTTCGACTTCGCGCGGCTGCACGACTCCTGGTCGACGGGGTCGAGCATCATGCCGCAGAAGAAGAACCCCGACATCGCCGAGCTGGCCCGCGGCAAGGCCGGCCGGCTGGTGGGCAACCTGGCCGGGCTGATGACCACGCTCAAGGCCCTGCCGCTGGCCTACAACCGGGACCTGCAGGAGGACAAGGAGCCGGTCTTCGACTCGGTCGACACCCTCGAGGTCCTGCTGCCGGCGTTCACCGGGATGGTCGCCACCCTGGAGTTCAACACCGCCCGGATGGCCGACCTGGCCCCCCAGGGCTTCTCGCTCGCCACCGACGTGGCGGAGTGGCTCGTGCGCGAGGGCGTCCCGTTCCGGGTCGCCCACGAGGTCGCCGGTGCGTGTGTACGCCGCTGCGAGGAGCTCGGCATCGAGCTGCACGACCTCGGTGACGAGCAGCTGGCGGAGATCTCGTCCGACCTCGGTCCCGGGGTCCGCGACGTCCTGACGGTCGAGGGCTCGGTCGCCTCGCGCACCGGTCGCGGCGGCACCGCCCCCGTCCGGGTCCGTGACCAGCTCGACGAGCTCGCCGGCCAGGTGGCCGCCCACCGTGAGCGGCTCGGCTGACCTCGTCGACCTCCTGGGGGGACCGGTCCACGAGGTGGCGCCGCTCCTCCTGGGCTCCGTGCTCACGCACGGCGAGGTGAGTGTCCGGCTCACCGAGGTCGAGGCGTACGGCGGTGCCGACGACCCCGGCTCCCACGCCTACCGGGGGCGGACCCCGCGCAACGCGGTCATGTTCGGCCCGGCCGGTCACCTCTACGTGTACTTCACCTACGGCATGCACCACTGCGCCAACGTGGTCTGCGGACCCGCGGGGACGGCATCGGCCGTCCTGCTCCGTGCCGGCGAGGTCGTCTCCGGGCTCGGCCAGGCGCGGGTACGCCGCGCGGGCTCGAGCGACCGCGACCTGGCCCGCGGACCCGCCCGCCTGTGCAAGGCCCTGGACATCGGCCTCGAGCTGGACGGCAGCCGGCTCGTCCGTGAGGCGGTCCGGCTCGAGCTGGCCGACACGCCCGGACCCGAAATCGTCTCCGCGGGGCCCCGGGTCGGGCTGCGGGGCGCCCCCGATCGCCCCTGGCGCTTCTGGCTGACGGGGGACCGGACGGTGTCCACGTACCGCCCCGCGGCGCCGCGAGGGCCGTCGCGACGCGCTGACCTGCGGAAACAGTGATCATCGGACCCCGATTTGTCAGCGGTTGAACGATGGGTCTAATGTTTCACCTGTCGCCGCAAGCGGCCAGCGAAACACCAGCCTCACCGGCTGGAAGAAGCGGGTTCTTGCATGTGCGGCGGGTGCAGGTCGGCCGAGATTGACGAGGCGGACCCGGACCGGTAAGTTACTGCAGGTTGTCCCAAGACAAGAACCGAGAGGTTCGAGCTTGGGTGCGTCTGATGTTTGAGAACTCAACAGTGTGTCATAGTCGACGAATTAGTTTGTTATGCCCCGTCACCATGGCTTTTTTGGTTGTGGTGGTGGTTTCTTTGGTTAACGATAATTTCTGACATTTTTGTCAGTGATTGTTCGATGCTGGGGGATGTGGCTCTCTTTTTCTCGCGCTGGCTCTTCGGGGTTGGTGTGGGGTTTGTTTTTCGATGGAGAGTTTGATCCTGGCTCAGGACGAACGCTGGCGGCGTGCTTAACACATGCAAGTCGAGCGGAAAGGCCACTTCGGTGGTACTCGAGCGGCGAACGGGTGAGTAACACGTGAGTAATCTGCCCTCCACTTTGGGATAGCCACCGGAAACGGTGATTAATACCGGATATGACTTGTGACCGCATGGTTGTGAGTGGAAAGTTTTTCGGTGGGGGATGTGCTCGCGGCCTATCAGCTTGATGGTGGGGTAATGGCCTACCATGGCTTCGACGGGTAGCCGGCCTGAGAGGGTGACCGGCCACACTGGGACTGAGACACGGCCCAGACTCCTACGGGAGGCAGCAGTGGGGAATATTGGACAATGGGCGGAAGCCTGATCCAGCAACGCCGCGTGAGGGATGACGGCCTTCGGGTTGTAAACCTCTTTCAGTACCGACGAAGCGAAAGTGACGGTAGGTACAGAAGAAGCACCGGCCAACTACGTGCCAGCAGCCGCGGTAATACGTAGGGTGCGAGCGTTGTCCGGAATTATTGGGCGTAAAGGGCTCGTAGGCGGTTTGTCGCGTCGGGAGTGAAAACACTGGGCTTAACTCAGTGCTTGCTTTCGATACGGGCAGACTAGAGGTATGCAGGGGAGAACGGAATTCCTGGTGTAGCGGTGAAATGCGCAGATATCAGGAGGAACACCGGTGGCGAAGGCGGTTCTCTGGGCATTACCTGACGCTGAGGAGCGAAAGTGTGGGGAGCGAACAGGATTAGATACCCTGGTAGTCCACACCGTAAACGTTGGGCGCTAGGTGTGGGGTCCATTCCACGGATTCCGTGCCGCAGCTAACGCATTAAGCGCCCCGCCTGGGGAGTACGGCCGCAAGGCTAAAACTCAAAGGAATTGACGGGGGCCCGCACAAGCGGCGGAGCATGCGGATTAATTCGATGCAACGCGAAGAACCTTACCTGGGTTTGACATACACCGGAAAGCCTCAGAGATGGGGCCCCTTTTGTCGGTGTACAGGTGGTGCATGGCTGTCGTCAGCTCGTGTCGTGAGATGTTGGGTTAAGTCCCGCAACGAGCGCAACCCTCGTCCTATGTTGCCAGCACGTCATGGTGGGGACTCATAGGAGACTGCCGGGGTCAACTCGGAGGAAGGTGGGGATGACGTCAAGTCATCATGCCCCTTATGTCCAGGGCTTCACGCATGCTACAATGGCCGGTACAAAGGGCTGCGATGCTGTAAGGCGGAGCGAATCCCAAAAAGCCGGTCTCAGTTCGGATTGGGGTCTGCAACTCGACCCCATGAAGTCGGAGTCGCTAGTAATCGCAGATCAGCAACGCTGCGGTGAATACGTTCCCGGGCCTTGTACACACCGCCCGTCACGTCATGAAAGTCGGCAACACCCGAAGCCGGTGGCCCAACCCTTGTGGAGGGAGCCGTCGAAGGTGGGGCTGGCGATTAGGACGAAGTCGTAACAAGGTAGCCGTACCGGAAGGTGCGGCTGGATCACCTCCTTTCTAAGGAGCACACGCCCTGACTGGCAGCGAATGTCTGTCCAGCTACTGCGGTGTTCACTAGTGGAATCGTCGATGAATGTCTGCCCGGAGCCTCGGGACTGCTAGTACTACCTGTCCGCATCGTTGGGTGTGGGTGGGTGTGGAACGTGGTTGCGGTGGTGAGGGGTTGGGTTTGGCACACTGTTGGGTCCTGAAGCATCAGGTCCTCATGCGCGAGTGTTGTGTGTGGGGTTCGGTGGTTCTGGTCCTCCCTTTGTCCTGTCCTTGCCTGTGGGTGGGGGTGGGGGGTTGGTGGGGTTGTTGTTTGAGATCTGCATAGTGGACGCGAGCATTAATTAACTTTTCGTAGTGATTTGTTTTGACGTTGTTGAGACAAGCTATGAAGGGCACATGGTGGATGCCTTGGCATCAAGAGCCGATGAAGGACGTAGGAGCCTGCGATAAGCCCTGGGGAGTTGGCAACCGAGCTGTGATCCGGGGGTGTCCGAATGGGGAAACCCAGCTGGAGTCATGTCCAGTTACCCACATCTGAACACATAGGGTGTGTGGAGGGAACGTCGGGAAGTGAAACATCTCAGTACCGACAGGAAGAGAAAACAAAAGTGATTCCGAGAGTAGTGGCGAGCGAAATCGGATGAGGCCAAACCTGCGTTGTGTGATACCCGGCAGGGGTTGCAATGTAGGGGTTGTGGGGCCGCTTGGCAGGTGCTGCCGTACCTGCACGGAGTAAGAAACTTGTGTGGAAGTTGAAGCCGGTTGGAAAGCCGGGCCGTAGAGGGTGATAGCCCCGTAGACGCAATGCACGAGCTCCGTAGCGTTACCCCAAGTAACACGGAACCCCTGAAATTCCGTGTGAATCTGGCGGGACCACCCGTTAAGCCTAAATACTCCTTGATGACCGATAGCGGACAAGTACCGTGAGGGAAAGGTGAAAAGTACCCCTGGCGGGGAGTGAAATAGTACCTGAAACCGTGTGCCTACAATCCGTCGGAGCCCTTCGGGGTGACGGCGTGCCTTTTGAAGAATGAGCCTGCGAGTTTGCGGTGTGTTGCGAGGTTAACCCGTGTGGGGAAGCCGTAGCGAAAGCGAGTCCGAATAGGGCGATTCAGTAGCGCGCTCAAGACCCGAAGCGAAGTGATCTATCCATGGGCAGGTTGAAGCGTCGGTAAGACGACGTGGAGGACCGAACCCACTTAGGTTGAAAACTGAGGGGATGACCTGTGGATAGGGGTGAAAGGCCAATCAAACTTCGTGATAGCTGGTTCTCCCCGAAATGCATTTAGGTGCAGCGTTGCGTGTTTCTTGCCGGAGGTAGAGCACTGGATAGCCGATGGGCCCGACCAGGTTACTGACGTTAGCCAAACTCCGAATGCCGGTAAGTGAGAGCGCAGCAGTGAGACTGCGGGGGATAAGCTCCGTAGTCGAGAGGGAAACAGCCCAGACCATCAGCTAAGGCCCCTAAGCGGTGACTAAGTGGAAAAGGATGTGGAGTCGCAGTGACAACCAGGAGGTTGGCTTGGAAGCAGCCACCCTTGAAAGAGTGCGTAATAGCTCACTGGTCAAGTGATTCCGCGCCGACAATGTAGCGGGGCTCAAGTCATCCGCCGAAGCTATGGCATTCACGCGTGTATCTAGCATCGACTTGATCGGTGTTCAGGTGTGTGGATGGGTAGGGGAGCGTCGTGTGGGCAGTGAAGCGCCGGAGTGATCCAGGTGTGGAGGCCACACGAGTGAGAATGCAGGCATGAGTAGCGAATGACGTGTGAGAAACACGTCCGCCGAATGATCAAGGGTTCCAGGGTCAAGCTAATCTGCCCTGGGTAAGTCGGGACCTAAGGCGAGGCCGACAGGCGTAGTCGATGGACAACGGGTTGATATTCCCGTACCGGCAAAGTAGCGCCCATGACGAACCCGGTGATGCTAACCACCCAAAGCCAGGTTGACCGACCCTTCGGGGAAGGCGATCTGGTGGAGCGTGGGACCCGATCTGGTAGTAGTCAAGCAATGGGGTGACGCAGGAAGGTAGCCCAGCCGTGGCGATGGTAGTCCACGGGTAAGCATGTAGGACGGGATCTAGGCAAATCCGGATTCCATATGTCTGAGATGTGACACGGAGCCGTTTGGTGAAGTGGGTGATCCTATGCTGTCGAGAAAAACCTCTAGCGAGCTACGCGCCGCCCGTACCCCAAACCGACTCAGGTGATCAGGTAGAGAATACCAAGGCGATCGAGATAACCATGGTTAAGGAACTCGGCAAAATGCCCCCGTAACTTCGGGAGAAGGGGGGCCGGATCCGTGAACCACCTTGCGTGGGGACGCGGTGATGGCCGCAGAGACCAGGCCCAAGCGACTGTTTACTAAAAACACAGGTCCGTGCGAAGTTGTAAGACGATGTATACGGACTGACTCCTGCCCGGTGCTGGAAGGTTAAGAGGACCTGTTAGACGCAAGTCGAAGCGGAGAATTTAAGCCCCAGTAAACGGCGGTGGTAACTATAACCATCCTAAGGTAGCGAAATTCCTTGTCGGGTAAGTTCCGACCTGCACGAATGGAGTAACGACTTGGGCGCTGTCTCAACCATGGACTCGGCGAAATTGCACTACGAGTAAAGATGCTCGTTACGCGCGGCAGGACGGAAAGACCCCGGGACCTTTACTATAGTTTGGTATTGGTGTTTGGTACTGCTTGTGTAGGATAGGTGGGAGACTGTGAAGGCCAGACGCCAGTTTGGTTGGAGTCAACGTTGAAATACCACTCTAGTAGTATTAGATGTCTAACCTAGGTCCGTAATCCGGATCAGGGACAGTGCCTGATGGGTAGTTTAACTGGGGCGGTTGCCTCCTAAAATGTAACGGAGGCGCTCAAAGGTTCCCTCAGCCTGGTTGGCAATCAGGTGTTGAGTGTAAGTGCACAAGGGAGCTTGACTGTGAGACAGACATGTCGAGCAGGGACGAAAGTCGGAACTAGTGATCCGGCGTCGGCATGTGGAAGCGACGTCGCTCAACGGATAAAAGGTACCCCGGGGATAACAGGCTGATCTTCCCCAAGAGTCCATATCGACGGGATGGTTTGGCACCTCGATGTCGGCTCGTCGCATCCTGGGGCTGGAGTAGGTCCCAAGGGTTGGGCTGTTCGCCCATTAAAGCGGCACGCGAGCTGGGTTTAGAACGTCGTGAGACAGTTCGGTCCCTATCCGCCGCGCGCGCAGGAAACTTGAGAAAGGCTGTCCCTAGTACGAGAGGACCGGGATGGACGAACCTCTGGTGTGCCAGTTGTCCCGCCAGGGGCACGGCTGGTTGGCTACGTTCGGAAGTGATAACCGCTGAATGCATCTAAGCGGGAAGCACGTTTCAAGATGAGGTTTCCCACCCGTTATGGGGTAAGGCCCCCCACAGAACATGGGGTTGATAGGCCGGAGGTGTACAGCAGCAATGCCCAGCCGACCGGTACTAATAGGCCGAGGGCTTGTCCCAACACCGTACAAAACACATCACCACAAGGTTGATACGCATCCGTGCGGTGCCCGCGTCCACATGCAGTTCCCACACCACAAACCCACCCCCCGGGTCGTTTCCCGGGGGAACGGCAGTCTGGTTGGTCGAGAACTGAACAAGCAACACCACGATTTTGGAGCACGCCCCACCACGGGTGGGTGTGTGTGTTCCGCCAGAGTTACGGCGGCCATAGCGAAAGGGAAACACCCGGTCCCATACCGAACCCGGAAGTTAAGCCTTTCAGCGCCGATGGTACTGCAACCGAGAGGTTGTGGGAGAGTAGGACGCCGCCGGACATACATTGGGAGAGGGGCCGCCACAGGCGGCCCCTCTTTCCCATTTCGGCATCTTTTGTGGTCGTTGGAATCGGCGGTGGACCACTCTGCGTCCACAGCCCCCGCCCGACGTCGACGCTCCACAGGCCGGGTGGCGTGCGAGGTCTCCGTCGGTGGGTTGCTCCAGCCTGAGTGCTGGAGGTGATGTGCATGTCAGCACGTGCGGAGCTCGGCCCGGAGACGGGCCGGGAGGATGACGTCAACGTCGTCCGTCTGGTGGGCCGGCTGTCGGCCCAGCCCGAGGAGCTCATGCTGCCGAGCGGGGACACCTTGTGCTCGTTCCGTGTGATCGTGGGGCGACCCCATGACCACCGGTCGGCGCAGCGCGTGGATGCGCTGGAGTGCACGACCTGGGTGGGTCGGGTCCGCAGGTCGGCGATGGCCTGGCGGGCCGGCGACGTGGTCGAGGTCGAGGGATCGGTCCGACGGCGGTTCTTCCGGACCCCGGGTGGCGCCGCTTCGCGTGTCGAGGTGGAGGTCAGCTCTGCTCGACGGGTGCGACGTGCAGCGACCGCATGAGCACGCCCAGGCTGGGTTTGGGCTGGAACGAGGTCGCCTTCTCGGGCAGCAGGCGACCTCCGTTGATGACCCGGACGACATCGGAGAACTCCGGGGCAGGCAGCAGCACGGCGGTCGTCCCGTCGCCGGCCAGCGTCAGGGCTTCCTCGACGCTGTGGTGGTAGGTCACCTGGAGGGTGTGGAGGCGGGGGACCAGCTCGAGGTGCAGCCACTCCACCGGGAGGAGCCCCCGCCCGGGGGCCTCGATGACCGCCCACGACTCGGCGTCGGTGACCGTGAGCCGGCCCGGAGCCAGCGCGCTCAGCGCCGTACCGGCGTGCGCAGTCCTGGTCGTCGCGCCGGCCGCCCGCGCCGCGGCGAGCAGGTCCTCGAGACGAGCGCCTCGCAGCGTCCGGTGGATCGCGCCGAGGAAGAGACCGGTGTCGCCCTGGTCCACGAGCATGGCCAACCCGGTGTCCCACGCGGTGCCCGGGTGCTCCTGCTGGAGCCGCAGGTAGGCGGCGTAGCGGTGGTGACCGTCCGCGATCAGGGCGGAGGAGGAGGCGAGCGCGGCGTTGATCATCCGGAGATCGTCGGGGGTGTCGATGCGCCACAGGCGCTGGCGCTGGCCGGCGCGGTCGGAGTACTCGTGGTCCGGGGGCGTGGCCACCAGGCCGCGCACGAACGTGCGGACCTCGGCGGGACCGTCGTGCACGAGCAGGATCGGTGCCGGGTTCATCTCCATCTCGAGCATGCGGTCCGCGAGCTCGTCGACCTGCACGGGATGGATCCCCTCGTGCGGCCACACGGCACGGTCCTCGAGAGCCGTGGCGCGGCGCGAGAGGTCCAGGGCTCCGACGATGCCGCGGACGGTGAGCCCTCCGGCGGTGTACTCGTGCAGGTAGAGGGCCGGCTCCTCGTCCGTGGCGACGTGCCCCCGACGCTCCCACTCGTGCAGTCGACCGGCCACCGACCGATAGGGTCGCGCGAAGGCACGCGCGGACGCCGGGTCGCCGACCCGGGCAGGGGAGAGCATCATCGCCCTGAACGCAGCGAGCTGAAGTGGCTTCGCGGCGTACGGCGGCGTGACCACGGTGGCGGCGAAGTCCATCGAAGCATCGTAGGGGCCGAGGACACTCGGCCGACGGGAGGGTGAGTGTGCTCAAGTCGTGCGACGGTTCGTTGCTGGAGTCGTATGACCTGGCGATGTTCGACCTCGACGGGGTCATCTACGTGAGCGGTGCCGCGATCGACGGCGTCCCGGAGCGGCTGGGCCGGGTGCGTGAGGCGGGCATCCACCTGGCCTTCGTCACCAACAACGCCAGCCGGACGCCCGAGAAGGTCGCGGCCAACCTCGTCACGCTCGGCATCGACGCCGATCCCGCCGACGTGGTCACCTCCGCCCAGGCAGCGGCGAGGGTCGTGCGCGAGCGCTTCGGGAAGGGTGCGCACGTCCTGCTGCTCGGTGGTGCCGGCCTGGAGGCCGCCCTGGCGGCCGAGGACCTCGTCGCGCAGACCGAGCCGGACGACGAGACGGTCGTGGTGGTCAGCGGCTACGGCCCGGAGGTCCTGTGGAAGGACGTCATGCGGGCCGCCACGCTGATCAAGGGTGGCCTTCCGTACGTCGCCAGCAACACGGACATGACCATCCCCACCGACTACGGGCAGGCCCCGGGTCATGGGGTGCTGGTGCGGGCGATCTCCGACTTCGCCGGGGTGGAGCCCGTCGTGGCCGGCAAGCCGTCGCCGCCGCTCCTCGAGGAGACCATGCGTCGCGTGGACGGTCAGCGTCCGCTCATGGTCGGGGACCGGTTGGACACCGACATCGAGGGTGCCCGCGCGGTCGAGGTCGACTCACTGCTGGTGATGACCGGGGTCACCCACCTCGCGGAGCTGGTGGCGGCCACCACGGACCTGCGCCCGACCTACGTCGCCGCCGATCTCGAGGGCCTCTTCGAAGCCCATCGCGTCCCGGACGTGGAGGGCGGCGCCGTCGAGCTGGGCGGCTGGACGGCCAGGGTCGTGGACGGCCGGTTGGACGTCGACGGCACCGGGGACCCGTCGGACTTCTGGCGCGTGGTCGCCGTCGCCGGGTGGGCCCACCTGGACGAGACCGGGGAGGCGCCGTCGGTGGACGGCGTGTCGGTGCCGGACGTCCCGGGTCCCCCGACGCACGGGTAGCGTGCGCGCCATGGACCAGCACCACCACGACGATCGGCCACGCGACGAGCAGCCACGTGACGTACAGGGACACGACGAGCGGGAGCCCGACGAGCAGGCTCCGGCCGGCACGACCGGTGTGGTCGAGGTCGACGCGGTGCTCGCCTCCCTGGACGGGCTGGCCGACGCCCCGGTGGTCGAGCACGTCGCGGTCTTCGAGCAGGCCCACGAGCGACTCCGGCGTGCGCTCGACGCACCCACGGGCTGAGGGCGATGCCTCCCCGACGGCTGCGGCTCGACGCCGAGCTCGTCCGCCGCGGCCTGGCCCGGTCGCGTGAGCACGCCAGCGACCTGATCGCGCAGGGACGGGTCAAGGTGAGCGGCGCGGTGGCGACCAAGCCGGCCACCGGCATCACCACGGACGTGGCGATCGTCGTGCGCGAGGATCCCGACCGTCCCGAGTACGTGTCGCGGGGCGGGCACAAGCTCGTCGGGGCGCTGGAGGCATTCGCCGCGCACGGCCTGAAGGTCGAGGGCAAGCGGTGCCTGGACGCCGGTGCGTCCACGGGAGGCTTCACCGACGTCCTGCTGCGGCACGGCGCCCGCGAGGTGGTGGCGGTCGACGTGGGCTACGGCCAGCTGGCCTGGTCGCTGCAGAGCGACGACCGGGTGGTCGTGCACGACCGCACCAACATCCGCGAGCTGACCCTCGAGGTGGTCGGCGAGCCCGTCGACCTCGTGGTGGGCGATCTGTCCTTCATCTCCCTCGAGCTGGTCCTCGACCCGCTCATCGCCGTCACCTCACCGGGCGGGGAGCTGGCCCTGATGGTCAAGCCGCAGTTCGAGGTCGGCAAGGACCGGGTCGGCAAGGGCGGGGTCGTCCGCGACCTCGCCCTGCGCGCCGAGGCCGTGACCGCCATCGCCGAGGCCGCCGGCCGCCGGGGCTGGGGCGCGGTGGCGGTCATCACCAGCCCGCTCCCGGGGCCGTCGGGCAACGTGGAGTTCTTCCTCCTGCTCCGGCGCGGCCCTGCGGTCATCGGTGGTGACGAGATCGCCGCGGAGGTGCAGCGCTCCGGGGCGCTGGGGGTGCCGGGTGAGAGGGTGGGCGAATGACCGAGACGACCCCCACCGCGCCGACGCCGGACGACGTACGCCGCGTGCTGGTGCTGGCCCACACGGGCCGGCAGGAGGCCCGCGAGGTCGCCCGGGCCTGCGTGAAGGCGCTGACCGGTCACGGCATCGTCGTCCGGCTGCTCGCCGAGGAGGCCGCGGACCTCGACCTGCCGGCGGGCTCGGGAGTGCCGGCCATCGAGCTGGTCACCGCCGCGAACGGCGCGGGGCAGGACTGCGAGCTGGCCCTGGTGATCGGCGGCGACGGATCGATCCTGCGCGCGGCCGAGGTGACCCACAGCAGCGGGACCCCGCTGCTGGGCGTCAACCTGGGACACGTGGGCTTCCTGGCCGAGGCCGAGCAGGACGACGTGGAGTCCACCATCGACGCGATCGTGGCCCGTCGCTACGCCACCGAGGAGCGACTGACCCTCGAGGTCAGCGTCTACCGCGACAAGGAGCTCGTCGCCGAGACGTTCGCGCTCAACGAGGCCAGCGTGGAGAAGGCCGCCCGCGAGCGGATGCTCGAGGTGGTGGTCGAGATCGACGGCCGCCCGCTGTCCCGCTGGGGCTGCGACGGGGTCGTGTGTGCCACCCCGACCGGCTCCACGGCCTACAACTTCAGCGCCGGAGGGCCCGTCGTGTGGCCGGGCGTCGAGGCGCTGCTCATGGTGCCGATCAGTGCCCACGCGCTCTTCGCCCGCCCGTTGGTGGTCTCGCCCACCAGCGTCCTCGCGGTCGAGCTCGTGGGCACCACCGACGGTGCAGGCGTGCTGTGGTGCGACGGGCGGCGTCCCGTGGACCTGCCGCCCGGCGCCCGCATCGAGGTCCGGCGCGGCAAGCGGTCGGTCCGACTCGTCCGCCTCCACCAGGCGCCGTTCACCGACCGGCTCGTCGCCAAGTTCGACCTGCCGGTCGAGGGGTGGCGCGGTGCGGCCGAGCGCCGGCGCCGCGACGTCGTACCCCTCGAGGAGGGCAGCGTCGATGTTTGAGGAGATCCGCATCAGCTCCCTGGGCGTGATCGAGTCGTCGACGCTCGAGCTCGGTCCCGGCCTGACCGTCATCACCGGTGAGACCGGTGCGGGCAAGACGATGGTGGTGACCGCTCTGGCGCTGCTGCTCGGCGGCCGCGCCGACACCGGCGCGGTCCGATCGGGGTCCCCGCACGCCCGCGTGGAGGGCGTGGTCGACGCGAGCGCCCTCCCCGGTTTTCTCGCCGCGGTCGACGAGGTCGGCGGGGACACCGAGGACGGCCGGGTGGTCGTGGCCCGCAACATCGCCGCGGAGGGCCGCTCCCGCGCGTGGGTGGGGGGTGCCACGGTGCCCGTGTCCCGGATGGCCGAGGTCACCGAGCCGCTCGTCGCCGTGCACGGCCAGTCGGACCAGCACCGGCTGCTGCGGGCGGGCGCCCAGCGCGACGCGCTCGACCGCTTCGCCGCCGGAGACGTCGACGACCTCCTCGCGCGGTGGCAGCGCCTGCACTCCGAGCTCGCGACCGTGGAGCGCGACCTCGACGACGTCGTCACCCACGCCCGCGAACGCGCCCTCGAGGCCGACCGGCTCCGCTTCGGCCTGGGTGAGATCGAGGCCGTCTCCCCGGAGCCGGGCGAGGACACGGCCCTCGCGGCCGAGGAGTCGCGCCTGGGCTACGCCGACACGTTGCGCACCGCGGCCGAGCAGGCCCGCGAGGCCCTCTCCAGCGACGAGGACGCCCCCGACGCCCTGGCCACCACCGCCACGGCACGCACCCTCCTCGAGGGAGTCCGCGACCACGACCCGGAGGCCGGGGAGCTGGCCGACCGGCTGGCCGAGCTCACCTACCTGCTGTCCGACCTGGCGGCCGACGTGGCGTCGTACGCCTCCCGGCTCGAGGTCGACCCGACCCGGCTGGCCGCGGTCAGCGAGCGGCGAGCGGCGATCACCGCCCTGACCCGCAAGTACGGCGAGACCGTCGAGGACGTCCTGGCCTGGGCCCAGGAGGGCTCGCTGCGGCTCCTCGACCTCGACGACACCGACGGTCGCATCGCCACCCTGCGCGCCGAGCAGGAGCGCCTGCGCGTCGAGCTCGCCGCCGCCGGGACGCAGCTCTCCGACGCGCGCCGGGTGGCGGCCGCCGCGCTCGGCACGCAGGTGAGCGCCGAGCTCACCCAGCTGGCGATGCCGCACGCCGTGGTGACCGTGGCCGTCGCCCAGCACGAGGTGGGCCGACCCGAGGCCCTGACGTCCGGCGTGCTGCGGGTGGGGGAGCGGTGGCTGCGGGCCACGGCGAGCGGTCTCGACGAGGTCGAGTTCCTGCTGGCGGCCAACACCGGCAGCGACCCGCGCCCGCTGCACAAGGGGGCCTCCGGCGGTGAGCTGTCGAGGGTGATGCTCGCGCTGGAGGTCAGCCTCGCCGGGTCCAACCCGGTGCCGACGTTCGTCTTCGACGAGGTCGACGCCGGGGTGGGCGGCAAGGCCGCCATCGAGATCGGCCGCCGGCTGGCGACGCTGGCGACGCGAGCCCAGGTCCTGGTGGTGACCCACCTCCCGCAGGTGGCGGCGTACGCCGATCGGCACGTGGTGGTGCACAAGCAGAGCGACGGGACGGTCACGACCTCGGGGCTCGTCGTGCTCGACGACACGGCCCGGGAGAAGGAGCTGTCCCGGATGCTGGCCGGGGTCGAGGAGTCCGACTCCGCCCGGGCGCACGCGCGCGAGCTGCTCGACACCGCCGCGCCCGCCCGCGCCGGCGCCTGAGCCGCGTGAGCGGGCCGCCGACGGGGCCAGGGACCGGGCCGGTGACCGGGCTCACCCGGTGGGTCTGACACGCCGCGCCCCGCGTCCCGCGAGGCGTCGCCCGCGGCTGACACCATGAGTCGGTCATGAGGATCACCACGCGGCAACGCTCCGCCCCCGCCCTGCCGGGCCTGTCCGGCATCGCCCGCGTCGACCGCCGTACCGTCCATCTGCTGTCGCGGGTGCGCCCCGGAGACATCGCCGTGGTCGACCACCAGGACATGGACCGCTCGACCGCCCAGGCCCTCGTCGACGCCGGGGTCGGCGCCGTCGTCAACGTCTCGCCGATGATCTCGGGGCGCTACCCCAATCTCGGACCCCAGGTGCTGGCCGCGGCGGGCGTGGTCGTGGTCGACACCTGTGGCGCCCAGGCACTGGCCGCCGTCAAGGACGGTGCCCGGGTCCGGCTCCACGAAGGTGTCCTCTACGCCGACGACCGACAGGTCGCCGCGGGACGCGACGTCGACCTCGACCTCGTCGAGTCCGAGATGGAGTCCGCCCGCCTCGGCCTGCGGGCCCAGCTGGAGAGCTTCACCCACAACAGCACCGAGTTCCTCCGGCGCGAGCAGGACCTGCTCCTCCACGGTCGCGGGGTCCCGCGCACCGCCACCGACATGGTCGACCGTCCGGTCGTCGTGGTCGTCCGCGGCCACGACTGGGAGGCCGAGCTCGCCGGGATCAAGCCCTTCATCAAGGAGCAGAAGCCGATCCTCATCGGGGTCGACCTCGGCGCCGACGCACTGCGCGAGGCCGGCCACCAGCCCGACATCGTCGTGGCCAGCGCCACCGCCGACGACCTGCCCTCCCTCGAGGTGCTCCGCCGCGCCGGCGACGTGGTCGCCCTCGTGGAGCGCGGCGCCACCCGCGCGGCCACCGAGCGGCTCGACCGCTCCGGCATCCGGCCGCTGCGCTTCGAGACCGGCGCCACCACCGAGGACGCCGCCCTGGTCCTGGCCGACACCGGCCGGGCCAGCCTGATCGTGGGGGTGGGCATGCACGCGACCCTCGACGAGTTCCTGGACCGGCGCCGCACCGGCCTGGCCAGCACCTACCTGACCCGCCTCAAGGTGGGTCCCCGCCTCGTCGACGCGGCCGCCGTGCCGCGCCTGTACGACGGCGCCGTCCGCCCGCGGCACCTGCTCGCGCTGGCCGTGGCCGGGCTGGTGGCCCTCGGCGCCGCCATCGGGGTGACCCCCGTGGGGCAGGAGTGGGCCGACGCCCTGGTCACCGCCGCCGGGCCCACCACCACCGACCTGATCGACAGCCTGCAAGGACTCTTCCGTTGATGACGTTCCGCCACCACCTGACCACCCTCGTCTCCGTCTTCGTGGCCCTGGCCATCGGCATCGTCCTCGGTGGCGGGCTGCTGTCCGACGTCACCGACCCGGGGCCGAGCGAGGTCAGCGCCGCGACCGACGAGGCGACGCCCCAGGCGGCGTACGCCGACAGCTTCACCGGCGCCGTCGCGCCGACGCTGGTGGCCGGCAGGCTCACCGACCGCTCCGTGGCCCTGGTGACCGTGCCCGGCGCCGACGAGCAGGCCGTCACCGCGCTCACCGAGCAGGTCGTCGCCGCGGGCGGGAGCGTGTCGGCCCGCTACGACCTCACCGAGACCATGGTCGGCCCCGACCAGAAGACCCTCGTCGACACCCTGGGCAGCCAGCTGATGACCCAGCAGAAGGGCGCGATCGCCGCCGACGCGACGACGTACGACCGGATCGGCCAGCTCATGGGCCTCGCGGTCGCCACCACCGCGCCCGAGGGCGAGTCCACCAACGGCAAGGGTCGCGCGATCCTGGAGAGCCTCACCGGCGCCGACCTGGTGACCGCTCCGGGCGAGGTCGAGCGTCGCGCGCCGCTGGTGCTCGTCGTCCTGGGCGACGAGCCGGCCGCCGAGGGCGGCGACGCGATCCTGGCGGGCCTGGTGACCGGGCTCGACCGGGCCGCGGCGGGCGTCGTGGTGGTGGGGGACACCGCCGACGGCGGCGAGGGGCAGCTCGGGCGGCTGCGCGCCGAGCCGGTCTCCGCCGAGGTCGCGACCGTCGACGGAGTCGACACCACGGCCGGTCGGGTGACCTCGGTGCTGGCGCTGGGCCGGGCGCTCGACACCCCCGGTGGCTCCTTCGGAGTGTCCGGTGCCGACGGACCCGTCCCGCTCGGGTAGGCTAGAACCCCGTGAAGAACCCGACGCCGACCAAGCACGTTTTCGTGACCGGAGGCGTCGCCTCCTCGCTCGGCAAGGGGCTCACCGCCTCCAGCCTCGGAGCCCTGCTGAAGTCCCGCGGTCTCCGCGTGACGATGCAGAAGCTCGACCCCTACCTCAACGTGGACCCGGGGACGATGAACCCCTTCCAGCACGGTGAGGTCTTCGTGACCGACGACGGGGCCGAGACCGACCTGGACATCGGCCACTACGAGCGCTTCCTGGACACCAACCTCAACCAGATCGCCAACGTGACGACCGGCCAGGTCTACTCCACCGTCATCGCCAAGGAGCGCCGCGGCGACTATCTCGGCGACACCGTCCAGGTGATCCCGCACATCACCAACGAGATCAAGGACCGCATCCTCGCGATGGGCGGCGACGACATCGACGTCGTCATCACCGAGGTCGGCGGCACGGTCGGCGACATCGAGTCGCTGCCGTTCCTCGAGGCCGCGCGCCAGACCCGGCACGAGATCGGCCGGGAGAACTGCTTCTTCATCCACGTCTCGCTGGTGCCCTACATCGGCCCCTCCGGCGAGCTCAAGACCAAGCCGACCCAGCACTCGGTGGCCGCACTGCGCTCCATCGGCATCCAGCCCGACGCGGTGGTCTGCCGCGCCGACCGCGAGCTGCCCGACAGCATCAAGCGCAAGATCTCCCTGATGTGCGACGTCGACGACGAGGCCGTCGTCACCGCCGCCGACGCGCCGTCGATCTACGACATCCCCAAGGTGCTGCACCGCGAGGGCCTCGACGCCTACGTCGTACGCCGCCTCGACCTGCCGTTCCGCGACGTCGACTGGACGGTCTGGGACGACCTGCTGCGTCGCGTGCACCACCCGCAGGAGGAGGTCACCGTCGCCCTGGTCGGCAAGTACATCGACCTGCCCGACGCCTACCTCTCGGTCGGTGAGGCGCTGCGCGCCGGCGGCTTCGCCCACGAGGCCAAGGTCAACATCCGCTGGATCGCCTCCGACGAGTGCGAGACCCACGAGGGAGCGCACAAGCACCTGCACGACGTGGACGCCGTCTGCGTGCCCGGCGGCTTCGGCATCCGCGGCCTCGAGGGCAAGCTCGGCGCGCTGACCTACGCCCGCACCAACGGCATCCCGACGCTCGGCCTGTGCCTGGGCCTGCAGTGCATGGTCATCGAGTACGCCCGCAACGTCGCCGGCATCGCGGGCGCGGCCTCCACCGAGTTCGACCCCGACACCCCGGCCCCGGTCATCTCGACGATCGAGGAGCAGAAGCAGTACGTCGAGGGCGCCGGCGACCTGGGTGGCACCATGCGCCTGGGGCTCCAGCCCGCCGAGCTCGTCCCCGGCACCGTCGTGCACGCGGCCTACGGCGCGGACCGCGTCGAGGAGCGCCACCGCCACCGCTACGAGTTCAACGACGCCTACCGCGGGCAGCTCGAGGACGCCGGCCTGGTCCTCTCCGGCCGCAACCCCGACAACGGGCTCGTCGAGTTCGTCGAGCTGCCGACCGAGGTGCACCCCTACTACGTGGCCACCCAGGCGCACCCCGAGCTGCGCTCGCGCCCGACCCGACCGCACCCGCTCTTCGCGGGGCTGGTGGGCGCGGCGATCGAGCGGCAGCGCGAGCTGCGGTTCCCCATCGACGAGGAGCTGCGGCGCATCGACGCCGACGAGGAAGTGCCCGCCCCGTAGTCGGGACGGGCTCTCCGCGGTCCCCGGTCACGATCCCCGAGGGGACCACGATCCCCGCGGGGACTTCGACACGCCCTCAGAGCCGTCGGGCCTTGAGGATCTGCCCCTGCACGAACGAGTTGGACTTCAGCTGGTTGCGCGCGTACGCGTTCACCGTCGGGTCGTCGTAGGCGACCCGGGCCGCCTCGAGGAACGTCTCGTCGCCGACGCCGAGGGGGTACATCGCCCGGACGATGAGGCCCTGGTTGAGCAGCCCGCCCTTGAGCGATGCGCAGCTCCTCGAGGTAGCGCATCGCGAACGGTGCCAGCAGCTCGCTCTGCCCGGGCCGCCAGAAGGTGGCGCCCAGCACGAGCGTCTCGCGGCTCGCCGGGATGCTGTAGTCGACGAAGAACGCGTCCCACACCTCCTGCTTGGACTCCAGGTCCGGCCGGGCGGCCAGCACGTTGAGCCGGCGGGTGTGGGCGTCCGGGTCGGGGTCGGAGTCGAGCAGGCGCTGCACCGCGTCGGCGTCGTAGTCGCCGAGCTGGGCCCGGCGGACGGCGATGCGCCAGGCGAGGTCGTTGTCCGCGGACGCCGCGGACGCCGCCTCCAGGACCCGCCAGTGGGCCTCGGTCGACGCCGAGCCCGCCAGGGCCCGCAGCGCCGGCTGGCGGTGCGGGTCGGTGTCGGTCAGTGCCATCGCCGCGTCGGCGAAGTCCGCGAGGAGCGCCGGCGCCTCGTCCTGGGGCGCCCAGCGGTCGGCGAACTGCATGCCCATGGCCAGGAACGCCTCGACCAGCGCCGGGCTGGTCTCGGAGGCCAGACCCCGGGTCATGGCGCCGGCGGCCACCCGGGGCGCCAGCTCGCCCAGGAGCAGCAGCTGGGACGCCGTGCCGATGACCAGGGCACGCGAGAGCGGGTCGGGCAGGTCGGCGACGTGCTCGAACATCAGCCGGCGCGACTGCTCGTCGGGGCGCACGGCGGCGAAGGTGAGGTCACCGGCGTTGACCAGCCGCAGGTCGCCCTCGGGGAGCTGCAGCGCGTCCTCGGGGGTGGTGAGGACCACCGGGGTGGTGCCGGTGTCCTTCAGCGTGCCGCTCACCACGGCGTACGACGCGATGTCGAGGCGGTGCGGTCGCGGCGGTTCGGCGTCGGGGGAGACCGCGGTCAGGACGCCGTCCTCCAGGGACAGCACGTCGGTGCCGGCCCGGTCCAGCCAGGCGCGCGTCCAGTCGCCGAGGTCCTGCCCGGCCGCCTCGCCGAAGGCCGTCATCAGGTCGGAGAGCACCGTGTTGCCCCACGAGTGGCGCGCGAAGTAGGCCTGCAGCCCGGCGACGAACGCGTCCTCGCCGATGAAGGCCGCGAGCTGGTGGAGCACGCCCTGGCCCTTGACGTAGGTGATGGCGTCGAAGTTGGCCATCGCCTCCGACACGTCGGCCACCTCGCCGCGGATCGGGTGGGCACCCGGACCCATGTCCATCTCGTAGGCGGTGCGCTTGTAGAGCGCCAGGAAGCTCGCCCAGACCTCGGTGAACTCGCTGGCGTTCGCCAGGCCCCAGTTGGCGGCCCAGGACGCGAAGGCCTCGTTCAGCCACAGGTCGTCCCACCAGCGCATGGTGACCAGGTCGCCGAACCACATGTGCGCCATCTCGTGGAACAGGATCTCGGCGCGCAGCTGGCGCTGCTGGTGGGTCGGAGGCGTGCGGAAGAGCTGTCCGTCCCCGTAGGTGACGCAGCCCCAGTTCTCCATGGCCCCACCGAGGTTGGGCACGAAGACCTGGTCGTAGCGCTCCTGCGGGAACGCGACGCCGAACCTCTCCCCGAAGAAGGCCAGGCCCTGACGGGTCAGGGTCACCAGCTCCTCGAGGTCGCGCTCGAGCTGGGGGCGCAGCGACTGGCGGCAGTAGAAGCCCAGGTCGTAGCCGTCGTGCTGCTGGCGGACCTCGTGGAACGGGCCGGCGTTGACCACGACGACGTACGTCGACAGCGGAGGCGTGTCGGGGAAGCGCCAGACCCGGACGTCGTCGGTGTCGGCTCCGTCGACCGAGTCGGGAGCGGAGTTCGAGGTGACCGTCCAGCCGGCCGGCGCGTGGACGGTGAAGCGGTGCGGCGCCTTGAGGTCGGGCTGGTCGAAGCAGGCCCACAGACGGCGGGCCTCGTCGGTCTCCAGGCTGGTCCAGACGTAGACCAGCCCGTCGGTCGGGTCGACGGTGCGCAGGATGCCCTCGCCGGAGCCGGTGTTGGTGGTCGCGGCCTCGACGACCAGCACGTTGCGCTGGGCCAGGTCGGGCAGCGGGAGGCGTCCGTCGACGGCGGTGGACACGTCGAGGTCGACGCCGTTGAGGGTCGCGGACGAGACGTCGGCCGCGACGTCGACGAACGTCGAGGCACCGGGCGAGGTGCAGGTGAACGTCACCGTGCTGGTCGAGGCGAAGCGCTCGCCCTCCAGCAGGTCGGTCATGTCGACGTCGATGTCGTAGCGGTCGACGGAGATCAGCGAGGATCGGCTCACTGCCTCGTCGCGGGTCAGGCTCAGGAGGGTCATGGAGCCGACCGTATAGCGTCGGTCACATGAGCTCCGAGGACCGTCACGACCCCGCCGCCGCCGTCCCGGACGGGGCGCTCGCGGACCGGCCCGCCGACTGGCCCGTCCACGAGTCCCGCGACCTGCACCGCGACGACTGGATCGTCGCCCTGCGTGAGGACGTGGTGGCCAGGCCCGGCCACCCCGAGGACCGGTTCCGCCGGATCTCGCTCGAGCACCCGGGTGCCGTGGTCGTGCTGGCCGTGGACGACGACGAGCGGGTGCTGTGCCTGCGGCAGTACCGCCACACCAACCGGCAGGACTTCGTCGAGCTCCCGGCCGGCCTGCGGGACGCCGGCGACGAGCCGCCCGTGGAGACGGCCAAGCGGGAGCTGCGCGAGGAGGCCGAGCTCGCGGCCACGTCCTGGCAGCAGCTGCTGGCGACGTACGCGAGTGCGGGCATCACCGAGGAGGTGCACGAGATCTTCCTGGCCCGCGGCCTGTCGGCGGCGTCGCGCGGTGACTTCGAGATGCACGCGGAGGAGGCCGAGATGGAGGTCTTCTGGGTGCCGATGGCCGACCTCCTCGACGCCGTGCTGGACGGGCGGGTCCGGCAGGGGCCCCTCGTCCAGGCGGTGCTGGCCTACGACGTGCTCCGGCGTCGCGGGGGGCTCGACGCACGCTGACCGGCGCGGACGATATCGTCGGCCTGCTGTCACGAGCTGTGACCCGCATCACCGCATGAACGTCCTGGTCGAGGAGAGATCGTGAAGGTCGGCGTACCGAAGGAAGTCAAGAACCACGAGTACCGGGTGGCGCTCACCCCCGTGGGGGCCCACGAGCTGGCCGAGCACGGCCACGAGGTGTTCGTCGAGGCCGGTGCCGGCATCGGGTCGAACATCCCCGACGAGGAGTACGTCGCGGCCGGGGCCACGATGCTCGAGGCCGCCGACGACGTGTGGGGCACCGCCGAGATGGTCCTCAAGGTCAAGGAGCCGGTCGCCGAGGAGTACCACCGGCTCCGCGAGGACCTCACCCTCTTCACCTACCTGCACCTCGCCGCCGACAAGCCGCTCACCGACGAGCTCCTCTCGCGCGGCACCACGGCCATCGCCTACGAGACGGTCCAGCTCCCCTCGGGCGGGCTGCCGCTGCTCTACCCGATGTCGGAGGTCGCCGGCTGCCTGGCGCCCCAGGTGGGTGCCCACTCGCTGATGCGCGCCCAGGGCGGCCGCGGGGTGCTGATGGGCGGCGTCGGCGGCGTCGCCAACGCCAAGGTCGTCATCATCGGGGCGGGAGTCTCGGGCCAGAACGCCGCCAACATCGCCCTCGGCATGGGCGCCGACGTCACCCTGCTCGACACCGACCTGGACAAGCTGCGGATGTCGTTCTGGCGCTACAACAACCGGGTCCACGGGCTCGCGTCGTCGGCCCTGGCCATCCGCCAGCAGGTCATGGAGGCCGACATGGTCATCGGCGCCGTGCTCATCCCCGGTGCCGCGGCCCCCAAGCTGGTCAGCAACGAGCTGGTCTCGCAGATGAAGCCGGGCTCGGTGCTCGTCGACATCGCCGTCGACCAGGGCGGCTGCTTCGAGGACACCCGCGCGACCACCCACGCGGACCCGACGTACATGGTCCACGACTCGGTCTTCTACTGCGTGGCCAACATGCCCGGCGCGGTGCCCAACACCTCGACGTACGCCCTGACCAACGCGACCATGCCGTACGCCGTGGCGCTGGCCGACAAGGGCTGGGCGCAGGCCTGCCGCGACGACGCCAGCCTGCGCAAGGGCCTCAACACGCACGCCGGCACGCTCACCAACGTGCCGGTCGGCGAGGCCGTGGGCATCGACGCGGTGGACCCGGAGTCGGTGCTGCCCTGAACGCACCGAGTCCCGACGGCCCGGGAGGCCTGACCCGGGCCATCCGGACCTACCTCGACCACCTGTCGGTGGAGCGCGGGCTGGCCGCCAACACCCTGTCGTCGTACCGCCGTGACCTGCGCCGGTACGCCGCGCACCTCGACGAGCAGGGGATCGGAAGCCTCGACGAGATCACCGAGGCGACCGTGACCGGGTTCCTGGTCCGGCTGCGGGAGGGCGACGCCGACCACGCGCCGCTCAGCTCCACGTCGGCGGCGCGCACCGTCGTGGCGGTGCGTGGGTTCCACAAGTTCGCGGTGAGCGACGGGCTGGCCACGGTCGACCCGGCCGGCGCCGTCAAGCCGCCCACGCCGGCCAAGCGGCTGCCGAAGGCGCTGCCGCTCTCGGACGTCGAGGCGATCCTGGAGGCCTCGGGGGCGGCCGGCACCCCGCTCGCGCTGCGGGACCGGGCGCTGCTGGAGGTGCTCTACGGGACCGGGGCGCGGATCTCGGAGGCGGTGGGCCTCGACGTCGACGACCTCGACACCGTCGACGGCACCGTGCTGCTGCGGGGCAAGGGCTCCAAGGAGCGACTCGTCCCGGTCGGTGGCTACGCGTTGGAGGCGGTCGACGCCTACCTGACCCGGGCCCGTCCCGACCTGGTCGCGAGCAGGACCCCCGGCGGGGCGCTCTTCCTCAACGCGCGGGGCGGGCGGCTCTCCCGCCAGAGCGCCTGGGCGGTGCTGGTCAAGGCCGCCGACGCGGCCGGTGTCACCCGCGACGTCTCGCCGCACACGCTGCGCCACTCCTTCGCCACGCACCTGCTCGACGGGGGAGCGGACGTGCGCGTCGTGCAGGAGCTGCTGGGGCACGCGTCGGTGACCACCACCCAGGTGTACACACTGGTCACCGTGGACAACCTGCGCGAGGTCTTTGCGACCGCTCACCCCCGGGCCCGAGAGTGACGCGGCTCGACGAGCGCCTCGGGTCCACCACCGACCCCGACGGCGTGTACGACGCGTTCACCGGCTGGGTGGAGGAGCAGGGGCTCGAGCTCTACCCGCACCAGGACGAGGCCGTCATCGAGCTGCTCGGTGGCAGCCACGTCATCCTGGCCACGCCGACCGGGTCCGGGAAGTCGATGGTCGCGATCGGTGCCCACGTCGCCGCCCTGGCCCAGGACAAGGTCAGCTTCTACACCGCGCCGATCAAGGCGCTGGTGAGCGAGAAGTTCTTCGCCCTCTGCGAGGTCTTCGGCGCCGACAACGTCGGGATGCTGACGGGCGACGCCGCGGTCAACGCCGACGCCCCGATCATCTGCTGCACCGCGGAGATCCTGGCCAACATCGCGCTGCGCGAGGGCCGCTCGGCCGACGTCGGCCTGGTCGTGATGGACGAGTTCCACTTCTACGCCGAGCCCGATCGCGGGTGGGCGTGGCAGGTGCCGCTGCTCGAGCTCCTGGACGCGCAGTTCCTGCTGATGTCGGCGACCCTGGGCGACGTCTCGTTCTTCGTCGAGGACCTCACGCGTCGTACGGGCAGGGAGGTCGCGGTCGTCGCGGACGCCGAGCGTCCCGTCCCGCTGCACTTCTCGTGGTCCATGGAGCACCTCGACGAGACGCTCGCCGAGCTGGTGGAGACCGGCCAGGCGCCCGTCTACGTCGTGCACTTCACCCAGGCCGCCGCGGTCGAGCACGCGACCTCGCTGCTCAAGGGGACGAAGATCAAGGTCGACAAGGAGGCGATCGCCGACCGCATCGGCGCCTTCCGCTTCGGCGCCGGCTTCGGCAAGACCCTGTCCAAGCTGGTGCGCAACGGCATCGGCGTCCACCACGCCGGGATGCTGCCCAAGTACCGCCGCCTCGTCGAGCAGCTCGCCCAGGCCGGGCTGCTGACCGTCATCTGCGGCACCGACACCCTGGGGGTGGGGATCAACGTGCCCATCCGCACCGTCCTCTTCACCGGCCTCGCGAAGTTCGACGGCAACCGGCAGCGCGTGCTCCGGACCCGCGAGTTCCAGCAGATCGCCGGCCGCGCCGGCCGGGCGGGCTACGACACGGCCGGCTACGTCGTCGTCCAGGCACCGGAGCACGTCATCGAGAACGAGCGGGCCAAGAAGAAGGCCGAGGCGAAGAACGCCGCGCCCGGCGCCAACGCCAAGCGCAAGTCCAAGGCCCAGCTCAAGAAGCCGCCCGAGGGCACCGTGGTGTGGACCGAGCAGACCTACGACAAGCTCGTGGCCGGCGTCCCCGAGCAGCTGGTGTCGCGGATGCGGGTCGACAACGCGATGCTCATCAACGTCGCGACGCGCGAGGAGGACGCCTTCGCGGTGATGCGTCGCCTGCTCACCGACAACCACGAGGACCGTCGCCAGCAGCTGCGGCTGTCGCGGCGGGCGCTGCGGCTCGGCCGCTCGCTGCTGCGTACCGAGGTGCTCACCCGCCTCGACGAGCTCGACGAGCACGGGCGCCGCTACGTGCTGACCGTGGACCTGCCCGGCGGACTTCGCGCTCAACCAGCCGCTGGCCCACTTCGCGCTGGCCGCCCTCGACGTCCTCGACCCGGAGTCCGACACCTACACCCTCGACATCGTCTCGGTCATCGAGTCGGTGCTCGAGGCCCCGCGCCAGATCCTGATGGCCCAGCAGTTCACCGCTCGCGGCGAGGCCGTGGGCGAGATGAAGGCCGACGGCCTCGAGTACGACGAGCGGATGGCGCTGCTCGACCAGATCACCTGGCCGCAGCCCCTGGCCGAGCTCCTCGGCGCGCTCTACGAGACCTACCGCCAGCGGCACCCGTGGCTGCCCGAGGACGCGCTGGGGCCCAAGGCGGTCGTGCGCGAGCTGTGGGAGCAGGGGATGGGGTTCACCGACTTCGTCGGCCGCTACCAGCTGGCCCGCTCCGAGGGACTGGTGCTGCGCTACCTCACCGACGCCTACCGGACCCTGCGCCAGACCGTCCCGGACGTGCACCGCACCCCCGAGCTCGACGACCTGATCGAGTGGCTGGGGGAGACCATCCGGCAGACCGACTCCTCGCTGCTCGACGAGTGGGAGGCGCTCACCGACCCCGCGCACGTGCCCGGCCGCGTCGCGGCCCACGAGCCGCCGCCCCCGCCCCGGCCGATCAGCAAGCAGGCCCGGCCCTTCACGGTGATGATCCGCAACGCCATGTGGGCGCGGGTGGACCTGGTCTCCCGCGACGACCTGGACGGGCTGCTGCGCCTCGAGCGGGCGGCGGCCGACCGGCTCGACCCGCCGCGACAGGTGGTGGTGGGTCGCTCGGTGTGGGACTCCGCGATCGAGGCGTACTACGCCGACCACGACTCCGTGGTGGTCGACGGCGACGCCCGGGGTCCCGACCTGCTCGCCATCGGCGAGGAGCGCCCGGGTGAGCCCCTCGGCGCGGAGGAGGGCACCACGGCCCGGCTGCGCGACGTACGCCAGACGATCCACGACCCCGCCGGCGACCACGACTGGGTCATCGACGCGGTCGTGGACTGCGACGCCTCCGACGAGGCCGGGGAGCTGGTGCTCGCCACGGCCGCGATGCACCGGCTCTGAGCCTCATCGTCGGTCTCACTGCTGTCCCGAGAGCGGGAGCGCCGGCGCCCCGACGCACTCGCCTCCTGACCGGCCTCCCACACGAAGTGCGCGGGATGCGGCCCGGGCGCGCGTCTTGCGCGCGACGCACGTGGGTGCGAGCGCCTAGCAGGCGACCGAGTCCAGCACCGTCGGCGAGCTCCATCGGTCGGCTCACCATCGGCCAGTGCCACGTCGGCAGCTCGATGTACGTCCAGTCGCCGTCGACCATGTGCGCGAACATCGGCGCGTAGGGTGCCATCTGCCGCACCTGCTCAAGGCTGAAGCTGCACAGCACGCCCGTCCGCGGCAGGCGCTCCCAGGCGCCGGTGAGCACGACCGACTGGGTGGCGGTGCGCCACGGCTGCGGCTGCGACCCTGCGATCAGCGCGGCGACGGCATCGTCGTCGACCTCGGGCACTTCGGCGGCGAGCACGGCCCAGGGCGGCGGCGGGAGCTTCCAGCCCGCGCCGTGTGTCATGACCAGGTCCTGGTTGGCCGCCCGCGCGTCGGGTCCCTCGAAGTCGGCCTGCGCCATGCCGTCCGGCAGGGGACCCGAGTCGATGTAGACCAGACGGGCCACACGCTCAGGCACGCGGTCTGCCGCACCGGTCGTCACGAGGGCGCCGTAGCTGTGGCCGACGAGCACGACGTCCTGCAGGTCGTCCTGCTCGAGCAGATGCACGACGTCGTCGATGTGGGTCGTCAGGTCGGTCTCTGGCGAGGCGAGGTGCGCGCGCTCGCCCATGCCGGAGAGGTCGACGGTGTGGACCACGTGGCCGCGGTCGCTCAGCGAGTCTGCGACGGAGCGCCAGATCGAGGCGCCGAGCCAGAAGCCGGAGACGAGGACGTAGGTGGTGGTGTTCATGAGCATGACGCTACGGTGCTTTGTGGACAGTTTCCGCCCGGTATCCGGACCCAGTTCTTTCCAGGCAGCCCGAGGAGAGCCGTGACCCGCCCCACCGCACGCGTGCTGGCGATGCTGGAGCTCCTTCAGGCGGGCGGACAGCGCACTGTCGGCGATCTCGCCGCACGGCTCGGGGTCGACGAGCGGACCGTCCGGCGCTACGCCGAGCATCTTGCCGACCTCGGGATCCCGGTCCAGGCACAGCGGGGCAGGCACGGCGGCTACCGGCTCGCACCGGGCTACAAGCTCCCGCCGCTGATGCTCACCGACGACGAGGCCATCGCCGTCGTCCTGGGCCTGCGGGCCGCGGAACGCGCGGGGCTCGCCACCACCGACCACGCGGCGACGGCGAGCGCGCTGGCCAAGGTGACGCGGGTGCTGCCGCGGACCCTGGGCCGGCGGCTCGACAGCCTGCTGTCGACCGCGCACTTCACGACCCCGGCGCGCGCCAGCTCTCCCGCCGGCGCCGACACGCTGCTTGATCTCGCCTGGGCGGCGCAAGCGCGGCGCACCGTCGTGATCGCCTACACCGCGTGGGACGGACAGGAGTCGCAGCGCGAGCTCGACGTCTACGGCCTGGTCTTCCACTCCGGCCGGTGGTACGCCACCGGACACGATCGCGGCCGTGATGACGTGCGGACATTCCGTTTGGACCGCATCTCCTCGGTCAGCCAGGGCGACGCCTCCTACGCCGTGCCCGCCGACTTCGACGCGACGACGCAGGTCGTGTCCGGCATCGCGGCGGTCGGGTGGTCGCACGAGGTCGCCGTCGTGCTGCGGACCACTCTCGCGGAAGCGGGCGAGCGGTTGCCTCCGAGCGTGGGACGGCTGACCGAGCACCTCGACGGCGTGCTGCTCGAGACGCACGTCGAGCGGCTCGACGGCATGGCCTGCCTGCTGGCCGGGCTCGGCTGGGACTTCGAGGTGATCACCCCCGCCGCCCTGCGCGATGAGGTCCTCGCCTTGTCCGACCGCCTCCGAGTCAGCGCGGTGCGCGACGCCGTCGCCGGCACCACGACTGGTCGGCGGGGTCCATGAGCGACATCACTGGTGCGGGCGGCCACGCTTGCCCGGCGCGTTGGACACAGGCTTCAGCAGGTCCCACTGCTCATCGGTCGGATCACATGGGCACGGCATGCCCCGACACGGTGACCGCGTCGCTCGTCCCGGCAACAGGGACACACCCAGTCAGTCCCCCAGGGCTGCGACCGCCGCGCGCACCACGTCCGCCAGCGGCAGCGAGACGTCGACGACCGCGCCCCGCTCGTCGGCGCCGAGCGGCTCGAGGGTGTCGAACTGCGACTGCAGCAGGGACGGCGGCATGAAGTGCTTCCGCGCCTCCATGCGCTCTCGCAGCACCTCGAACGGTGCCGCGAGGTGGACGAAGAAGACCGATCCGTCCGGTAGGCCGCCACGCAGCACGTCGCGGTAGGCGCGCTTCAGTGCCGAGCAGGTCAGCACCGTGGAGATGCCGTCCGCGTGGTGGAAGGCCTGCAGCGAGGCCAACGCCTCCAGCCACGGCCGCCGGTCGTCGTCGTCGAGGGGGATGCCGGCGGACATCTTCTCGATGTTGGCCGGGGGATGCAGGCTGTCACCCTCGACGAAGGTCCAGCCGAAGACCTCCGCCAGCTCGGCGGCCACGGTCGTCTTGCCGGTGCCGGAGACGCCCATGACCACCACGTGACACGGCTGCGACCCACGAGGAGCCACCGGCTCACGGCTAGGGTTCTGCTCGTGTCGACCGCCCACAGCACCGTCCTGGCCGACGTCGGTCCCCGCATCGTGCGCGGCGACCTGGCCGAGGGGACGGTCATCACCCTGGACTGGCTGGGGGAGGCGTACGGCGTCTCGCGCACCGTCGCCCGTGAGGTGGTGCAGGTGCTCGCCTCGATGGGCCTCGTGGAGAGCCGACGGCGCACCGGCATCCGGATCCTGCCCCGCGAGCAGTGGGACGACTACGACCCCGCCGTCATCCGCTGGCGGCTGGAGGGCGACGACCGGGTCCGGCACCTCCACCAGCTCGGGGAGCTGCGGGCCGCCGTCGAGCCGGCCTCCGCCGCCCTGGCCGCCCGGCACGCCGGCGAGGCCCAGCGCACCGAGATCGTGCGCATCGCCGCGCAGATGGAGGCCTCCGGTGCCGCCGGCGACCTGCGCACGTTCCTGGAGCAGGACGTCGCCTTCCACCGGTTGCTGCTGCGCGCCTCGGGCAACGTCATGTTCTCGGGGTTGTGCGACGTCGTCGAGGAGGTCCTGCGTGGTCGCACCGACCACGACCTGATGCCGCCCGAGCCCAAGCCCGAGGCCCGTCGGCTGCACCAGGTCGTGGCCGAGGCCGTCGCGGGTGGCGAGGCCGAGGTGGCCCGGCACGCCATGACGGCGATCTGTGCCGAGGTCGTCTCCGACCTCGGACACTCCGGCTGAGGTCGCGGGGCTCACACCAGTCCCGCGACCGGCCACAGGATCACCGCGAGCAGGAACGCGCAGACCCCCAGCGTGGTCTCCATGACCGTCCACGTCTTGAGCGTGGTCCTCTCGTCCATCCCGAAGAACCGGCTGACCAGCCAGAAGCCGGAGTCGTTGACGTGCGAGAGCACGGTGGCCCCCGCGGCGATGGCCACGACGAGCAGTGCGATCTGGAAGTTGCCGTAGCCGGCCGCCTGGGTGGAGATCAGCCCGGCGGTGGTGGTCAGGGCGACGGTGGCCGAGCCCTGCGCGACGCGCAGCGCGGTCGCGATGATGAAGGCCTGCAGGAGGAGCGGCAGCCCGAGGTCGGAGAGCGAGGTCGTCAGGGCGTCACCGATGCCGCTGATGCGCAGGACCCCGCCCAGCATGCCTCCGGCGCCGGTGATGAGGATGATCGAGCAGATCGGGCCGAGGGCCTTGTCGAGGAGGTCGGTCGTCTCGCTGAGGGTGCCGATGCGGCGACCCAGGACCACGATGGCGGCGAGCAGGCTGATCAGCAGCGCGATCGGGGTGTTGCCGAGCAGCTGGAGCGCCTCGACCCAGGTCTGGCCCTCCTCGAGGGTGCCGTTGGCGACCAGCGTGGTGAGCACGGTGTTGAACGAGATGAGCACCAGCGGGATGAGCAGCAGTCCGAGCACGGTGCCGAAGGAGGGGGGAGTGATGGCCGGACGGTCGTCGCCGCCGTTCATCTCGCCGAAGAGCATGCCGGAGACCGGGACGTCGAAGCGCTTGCCGAGCACCTTCGAGACGAGGTAGACGCCGAAGTACCACGAGATGACCGCGACCGGCAGGCCGACCAGCAGGATGACGCCGATGTCTCCACCGAGCTCGGTCCCGGCGGCGACCGGACCCGGGTGCGGGGGCACCAGGGCGTGCATGGCGGCGAAGGCCCCGGCCGCGGGCAGGGCGTAGAAGAGCACAGAGCCGCCGAAGCGGCGGGCCACGGTGAGGATGATCGGCAGAAAGACGACCAGGCCGGCGTCGAAGAAGATCGGGAAGCCGAAGATCAGCGCGGCGACTCCGAGGGCGAAGGGTGCCCGCTTCTCTCCGAACCGGTTGATGAGGCTGTCGGCGAGCACCTGGGCGCCACCGCTCACCTCGAGCAGGCGTCCGAGCATGACCCCGAAGCCGACGAGCAGGGCCACCGCGCCCAGCGTGGCGCTGAAGCCGGTGAGCAGTGCCGCGGGGACCAGGGCGAGCGGGATGCCGGCCGCGATCGCGGTCAGGAGGCTCACCAGGACCAGCGAGATGAAGGCGTGCAGCCGTATCTTCACGATGAGGAAGAGCAGCAGCGCGACGGCGGCCGCCGCGACGAGCAGGAGGCTGGACGTGCTGTACGCCGGTTCGAGGTTTTCCATCAGGTGCGCTCTCTTGTGAGGGGGGTCACACGGTCCCGAGCATGGTGCCGCAAAGGTATGATCTTTGCAACTTTCCGAGTGCACAGGTTTGTGCACAGGCGGGGCGCGCCTGTGCACGGGACCGGGGCCGAGTGCACAGATCCGGTCCGGGGGCTGGGGGTTGTCCGCCGCGTGTTGTGGCTGCTCGCGGGCCGGTCTAGGGTCGCCCGGAACTCTCGGGAAACTGTCGCCGTGTCGACAAAGTCCACGGGGTCCGGCGTGGTCCAATCGGTAGCAGTCGACAAGAGGAGATGTCCATGAGCGGTGGCGGTTACGCAGGTCTCCCGGGCCAGTCCGGCAGCAGCGCGTCAGAGATGCCCCCGCTCCTGCGCACTCCCGTTCCAGCACCTTCCCCCGAGGACAGTCATCCCGTGAGCGACCCCCTGCCCTTCCAGCGTCCCGAGACCCCGCACGAGGTGCAGGCCGAGGTCCTGACGGAGGTCGAGGTCCCGGTGGAGCTCGGCCCGACCGGTCGACCGATGCCGGTGTTCCGCGAGCCGCGACCGGTGAGCGAGCCGACCCGCGCCCGGGTCGTGTCGATGTGCAACCAGAAGGGTGGCGTCGGCAAGACCACGACGACCATCAACCTGGGTGCCTCGCTCGCTGAGTACGGTCGCAAGGTGCTCCTGGTCGACTTCGACCCGCAGGGGTCGCTGTCGGTGGGCCTGGGCCTCAACCCGCACGAGATGGACCTGTCCATCTACAACCTGCTCATGCAGCGCGACGTGAAGCTCGACGAGGTCGTGGTCCCCTCGGGGGTGCCGGGCATGGACCTGCTGCCCTCCAACATCGACCTCTCCGCCGCGGAGGTCCAGCTGGTCCACGAGGTCGCCCGCGAGCAGACCCTCCAGCGCGTCCTGGCCCCCGCCCTGGACCAGTACGACGTGATCCTCATCGACTGCCAGCCCTCGCTGGGCCTGCTGACGGTCAACGCCCTCACCGCCTCCGACGGCGTCATCGTGCCGCTGGAGTGCGAGTACTTCGCGCTGCGCGGGGTGGCCCTGCTCAAGCAGACCATCGACAAGGTGCGCGAGCGGCTCAACCCCCGGCTGGAGATCGACGGCGTCCTCGGCACCATGTTCGACGGACGCACCCTGCACAGCCGCGAGGTCATGGATCGACTGGTGCAGGCCTGGGGCGACACCGTCTTCCACACGGTGATCCGACGGACCGTCAAGTTCTCCGACTCCACCGTCGCCGGCGAGCCGATCACCTCGTACGCCTCGTCGTCGGCCGGTGCCGGCTCCTACCGCCAGCTCGCGAAGGAGGTGCTCGGCCGGTGGCCCGCCGAGTGAGCCTGCCGGCGGCCGACGACCTCTTCCGCCCCACGTCGCCGGACGGTGGTGAGGCCGAGCCGCAGCGTGCCGTCCGCGCCGTCAGCGACACCCCCGAGCCCGAGCCGGAGTCGCCCCGCAAGCCGAGCGGGCGGGTGCGCCACGACGAGAAGATGACCGTCTACGTCACCTCCGACGAGCTGCTGGACCTCGAGCACAGCCGGCTGGCGCTGCGGCGTACGCACGGACTGGCGGTCGACCGCGGCCGCGTCGTGCGTGAGGCGCTGGCCCTCGTGCTGGCCGACTTCGAGGCGCACGGTGCCGACAGCGCACTCGTGCGACGGCTGACCGAGGAGTGAGCACCACCGCCGCGACCCCCGAGGTGACCGGTGGCGAGGCGGCGCCCGCGTTCGCGGTCCGGCTCGACAACTTCGAGGGCCCCTTCGACCTGCTGCTGTCCCTGATCGCCAAGCACAAGCTCGACATCACCGAGGTCGCCCTCTCCCAGGTCACCGACGAGTTCATCGGCTTCGTCAAGGCCGGGGGCAAGGTCTGGGACCTCGAGCAGACGACGTCCTTCCTGCTCGTCGCCTCCACCCTCCTCGACCTCAAGGCCGCCCGGCTGCTGCCGCAGGGCGACGTCGAGGACGAGGAGGACCTCGCCCTCCTCGAGGCGCGCGACCTGCTCTTCGCCCGGCTCATGCAGTACCGCGCGTTCAAGCAGGTCGCCGGCGTGCTCGAGCAGCGCCTCGCCGCCGAGTCCACCCGGCACCCGCGCCAGGTGGGGCTCGAGGAACGCTTCGCGACCCTGCTGCCCGAGGTGCTCATCGGCATCGGGCTGGAGGAGTTCGCCCGGCTCGCCGCGAAGGCGATGGAGCCCAAGGCGGTGCTGGAGGTGTCCCTGCAGCACATCCACGCGGCCAGGGTCAGCGTCCGCGAGCAGGCGGCGCTGGTGGTCGACCGGCTCCGGCGCAGTGGCACGATGACCTTCCGTGCACTGTGCGGTGACTCGCCCGACAGGCTCACCACCGTCGCCCGGTTCCTCTCGCTGCTCGAGCTCTTCCGCGAGGGGGTCGTGGGCCTCGACCAGGTGACCCCGCTCGGTGAGCTGACCGTCCGGTGGACCGGCGACGAGGACGGCGAGGTGGAGATCACCGACGAGTTCGACGGCGCCGAGCCCGGACCGGGCATCCCCGACACCGACGAGAACGACCCGCAGGAGACCCCGTGACCGACACCGACCCCTCTCCGGAGACGCTCGACGTCGCCGTCGCGGCGCTGCACCCCTCGCTCGAGGCGATCCTGATGGTGTCCGACGAGCCGCTGGACACCGTGCGGCTCGCCTCGGTCGTGGGGCATCCCGTCGCCGACGTGGAGGTCGCCCTCGACGAGCTGGCGGCGTCGTACACCGAGCAGGGGCGCGGCTTCGAGCTGCGCAACGTGGCCGGGGGCTGGCGCTACTACACCCGCGACGAGTACGCCGTCGTGGTGGAGGGCTTCGTGCTCGAGGGCCAGCAGGCGCGGCTGACGCAGGCGGCGCTGGAGACCCTGGCCGTGGTCGCCTACAAGCAGCCGGTGTCGCGCGCGCGGGTCTCGGCGATCCGCGGCGTCAGCGTGGACGGTGTGATGCGCACGCTGCTCACCCGCGGGCTGGTGGAGGAGGCCGGCCAGGACGGCGAGACCGGCGCCAACCTCTATCGCACGAGCACCTACTTCCTCGAGCGGATCGGCATCTCCTCGCTCGACGAGCTGCCCGAGCTGGCGCCGTACCTGCCGGACATGGACGACCTCGAGGACGAGCTGGCCAGCGTGGCCGGCACGACCCCCGAGCCGGCCCCGGAGCCGGCGCCCCCGACCGCACCCGACGAGTCGTCCCAGCCGCACCCCCCAGCCTTCCCAGCCGCACCAGCCGCACTCGCCGCACAGCGGTGACGGCACCGAGCCCGACGGGGGCACCGAGCCCGCATGAAGCCGCACGACGAGAAGGACACCCACCCCGCCTCCCAGCGGCCCGACACCGACGAGGACGGGCTGATCCGGCTGCAGAAGCTGCTCGCCCAGTCCGGGGTCGCCAGTCGCCGCAAGTGCGAGGAGCTGATGCTCGAGGGCGCCGTCGAGGTCGACGGCGAGGTCGTCACCCGGCTCGGCACCAAGGTGGATCCGCGCACCGCGGTGATCCGGGTCGAGGGTCGCCGCCTGCCGCCGATCTCGGCGCACGTCTACCTGGTGCTCAACAAGCCGAGGGGCGTCGTCTCGACCATGTCCGACCCCGAGGGTCGTCGCTCGATCGGCGACCTGGTGGCCGACCGCCCCGAGCGGCTCTTCCACGTCGGCCGCCTCGACACCGACACCTCCGGACTGCTGATCCTCACCAACGACGGTGACTTCGCCCAGCGCCTGGCGCACCCGTCGTACGAGATCGAGAAGACGTACGTCGCGGAGGTCGAGGGCCAGCTGCACCGGGGGACCATCAAGCAGCTGCTCGCCGGGGTCACCCTCGACGACGGCCCGGTGGCGGTCTCCCGCGCCCGCGTCGTGGAGGGGAGCCACGGTCGCACCTCGCGCGATCGCACCATCGTCGAGCTGGTCATCCACGAGGGGCGCAACCGCATCGTGCGTCGGCTCCTCGAGCACGTCGGGCACCCGGTGACCCGGCTGACCCGGACCTCGATCGGTCCGATCGAGCTGGGCACGCTGCAGCTGGGGGAGATGCGGGAGCTGAGCCTCACCGAGCTCGGCGTGCTGATGGACAGCGCCCAGCTCTAGCCCTCCGGCGCGTCAATCTTGACTCGATCAAGATTGAGGACCAGAGTGGAGGAATGGACGTCGTACCGGACCTCCGCGAGGCGCTCAAGGGTGCCGACCTGCGGGTCACCCAGCCGCGGCTGGCGGTCCTCGGCGCGGTCCACGCCCACCCGCACGCCGGCACCGAGACGATCATCCGCGAGGCGCGCCGCTCGCTGCCCGACGTCTCCCACCAGGCGGTGTACGACGTGCTGCGTGCCCTGACCGACGCCGGCCTGCTGCGGCGCATCCAGCCCGCCGGCTCGCTGGCCCGCTACGAGGCCCGGGTGGGGGACAACCACCACCACGTCGTGTGCCGCCGCTGCGGTGCCATCGCCGACATCGACTGCGCCGTCGGTGACGCCCCCTGTCTCACCGCCTCCCACGACCACGGCTTCGAGGTCGACGAGGCGGAGGTCGTCTACTGGGGCACCTGCCCCGACTGCTCGACCGCCCGCACCCCCGCCGGTGCCCACTGACCAGTGACCATCCCTCCGGAAGGAACAAGATGAGCGACAACCAGGACAACGGACCCACGAGCCCGCAGGGCGTGGACGACAAGGCCGCGGCCGGCTGCCCGGTGGCGCACGACTCGGTGACCGCGCAGGGCAGCGAGAGCGAGAACCCCGCGATCGACTCGCCGACGCCGAAGACCGGAGGACGACCGCACTCCCTCAAGGACTGGTGGCCCAACTCGCTCGACCTGTCGGTCCTGCACGCCCACTCCTCCAAGGGCAACCCGCTGGGCGCGGACTTCCGCTACGACCGCGAGTTCGCGAAGCTCGACGTCGAGGCCCTCAAGCGCGACATCACCGACGTGCTCACCACCTCACAGGACTGGTGGCCCGCCGACTTCGGCCACTACGGCGGCCTGATGATCCGGATGAGCTGGCACTCCGCGGGCACCTACCGCATCTACGACGGCCGCGGCGGCGCCGGTGACGGCGGCCAGCGCTTCGCCCCGCTCAACAGCTGGCCCGACAACGCCAACCTGGACAAGGCCCGCCGCCTGCTGTGGCCGGTCAAGCAGAAGTACGGGCAGCAGGTCTCGTGGGCCGACCTGCTGGTGCTGGCCGGCAACGTGTCCCTGGAGTCGATGGGCTTCGAGACCTTCGGCTTCGGCTTCGGCCGCGAGGACGTCTGGGAGCCCGAGGAGATCTTCTGGGGCCCCGAGGACACCTGGCTGGGCGACGAGCGCTACACCGGCGAGCGGGAGCTGAGCGAGGCGCTCGGCGCGGTCCAGATGGGCCTCATCTACGTCAACCCCGAGGGCCCCAACGGCAACCCCGACCCGCTGGCCTCGGCCCGCGACATCCGCGAGACGTTCGCCCGGATGGCCATGGACGACGAGGAGACCGTCGCGCTCATCGCCGGCGGCCACACCTTCGGCAAGACCCACGGTGCCGGCGACGCCGAGCTCGTCGGCCCGGAGCCCGAGGGCGCGGCGCTCGAGGAGCAGGGCCTCGGCTGGACCAGCTCGTTCGGCTCCGGCAAGGGTGCCGACGCGATCACCAGCGGCCTCGAGGTCACGTGGACCGACAAGCCGACCCAGTGGAGCAACCGCTACTTCGAGATCCTCTTCGGCTACGAGTGGGAGCTCTCCGAGAGCCCCGCCGGCGCCAAGCAGTGGGTCGCCAAGGACGCCGAGGACATCATCCCCGGCCCCACGGCGGACTCGCCGAAGCGCAAGCCCACGATGCTCACCAGCGACCTCGCCCTGCGCGTCGACCCGGCGTACGAGACGATCTCGCGGCGCTTCCTGGAGAACCCCGAGGAGTTCCGGCTCGCCTTCGCCAAGGCCTGGTACAAGCTGCTGCACCGCGACATGGGCCCGGTCAGCCGCTTCCTCGGCCCCTGGGTGGCCGAGCCGCAGCTGTGGCAGGACCCGGTGCCGGCCGTCGACCACGAGCTCGTCTCCGACGAGGACGTGGCCGCACTCAAGGCCACCGTGCTGGACTCCGGGCTCACCACCGCCCAGCTGGTCTCGACCGCCTGGGCCTCGGCGGCGACCTTCCGCTCCACCGACAAGCGGGGCGGGGCCAACGGCGCCCGCATCCGCCTCGAGCCGCAGCGCGGCTGGGAGGTCAACCAGCCCGAGCAGCTCGCGACCGTCCTGGAGACGCTCGAGGGCATCCAGCGGGACTTCAACTCCGCCGGTGGTGCGCAGATCTCGCTGGCGGACCTGATCGTGCTGGCCGGATCCGCTGCGGTGGAGAAGGCGGCCAGGGACGCCGGCGTCGAGGTGACCGTGCCCTTCCACGCCGGTCGCACCGACGCCACCCAGGAGCAGACCGACGTCGACTCCTTCCGGGTCCTCGAGCCGCGGGCCGACGGCTTCCGCAACTACCTGCGCCCCGGCGAGAAGACGCAGCCCGAGGTCCTGCTCGTGGACCGCGCCTACATGCTCGACCTCACGGCGCCGCAGATGACGGTCCTCCTCGGCGGGCTGCGCTCCCTGGGTGCCAACGTCGACGGCACCGCGCACGGTGTCCTGACCGACCGGCCGGGCGTGCTCACCAACGACTTCTTCGCCAACCTGCTGTCGCCGGGCACCCGCTGGCGCGCCTCGGAGTCGGAGGAGCACGTGTACGAGATCCGCGACCTGGCCACCGACGAGGTGCGGTGGACCGCCACCGCGGTGGACCTCATCTTCGGCTCCAACTCGCAGCTGCGGGCGCTGGCCGAGGTCTACGCCGGGGACACCGCTCGCGAGAAGTTCGTGCACGACTTCGTCGCCGCGTGGGTCAAGGTCATGGAGCTGGACCGCTTCGACCTGGCCTGAGCACGCACGGGCGATGACCCGAGCGCCGACCTGGGCGGGGTCGGCCGCCGGACCGGTGAGACACGGTGCGGCGGCCGGCCCCGTCGTCGTTAGCCTTGCGGGGTCGACCGACGAGGAAGGGCAGGGGACATGGCCGTGCGAGCCGTGCGAGGGGCGACCCAGCTCGACGAGGACACCCGCGAGCACATGCTGGACCGGGTGGCCGAGATGGTGCTCGACGTCATGGAGTCCAACTCGCTGGAGGTCGACGACTTCATCTCGGTGATCTTCACCGCGACCAGCGACCTGGTGAGCGAGTTCCCGGCGTACGCCGCCCGCCGTCTCGGCTTCGGCGACGTGCCCCTCATCTGCGCCCGCGAGCTCGAGATCGCCGGCTCCATGCCACGTGTGGTGCGGATGATGGCCCACGTCGAGACCGACCTGACCCGGGGCGAGGTCACGCACGTCTACCTCCACGGCGCCGCCCACCTGCGCCGTGACCTCACGAAGACCCGCGACGTCCCCGATGAGCGGTGAGCTGACCGGACCGGTCGAGGTCGTCGGCACCGGGCTGCTCGGTACGTCGATCGCCTTGGCCTGTCGCCGGGCCGGGATCGAGGTCCTGCTGACCGACGTGGCCCCCGAGAACGTGCGCACCGCCACCGGGCTCGGCGCCGGCCGGGTCCGACGCCCCGAGGACCGGCCGCGACTCGTGGTCGTCGCTGTGCCTCCCGACCATCTCGCGGACGCGATCGTGGCGGCCCTGGGCGCCGGCGACGCCGTCGTCACCGACGTCGGGTCGGTCAAGGCGGCGCCGCTGGCCGCGGTCGCCGAGCGGGTGGAGCCGGAGTCCCTGGCGCGGTACGTCGGGTCGCACCCGATGGCAGGCAGCGAGCGCTCCGGACCCCTCGCGGCCAGCGCCGCGCTCTTCGACGGCCGCCCGTGGGCGGTGACGCCCCACGCGGACGCCGGGGACGACGCCGTGGCCCTGGTGTCCGCCCTGGTCCGGCTGTGCGGGGGAGTCGAGGCGCGGCTCGCCCCCGACGAGCACGACCGGGCCGTGGCCCGTACGTCGCACCTGCCCCACCTCGCGGCCGTCCTGGTGGCCGGCCGGTTGACCGGCGCGCCGCCCGAGCACCTCGCGCTGTCCGGCCAGGGGGTCCGGGACGTCACCCGGGTGGCGGCCAGCGACCCGGCCCTGTGGCAGCAGATCCTGGGCGCCAACGCCGGCGCGGTCACCGACCTGCTCGGCGAGGTGCGCGAGCAGCTCGACGAGCTCATCGCCGCCGTCCGTGACCGTGACCGCGCATCGCTCGAGGCCATCCTGGGGGCCGGCGTGGCCGGGACCCGTGTCATCCCCGGCAAGCACGGCGGGCCGTCACGACCGATGCGCTCGGTCTTCGTGTCGGTGCCCGACCACCCGGGCGAGCTGGCCCGCCTCTTCGGCGACGCCGGCGAGATCGGGGTCAACGTCGAGGACGTCCACATCGACCACGACCCGGGTCGTCCCGTCGGCCTCACCGAGCTCCTCGTCCTCGAGGACGACGCCGAGCACCTGCTGGGCGCTCTGGAATCTCGCGGGTGGACCACTCACCGGTAGTCTCAGCGCCCGTGAGCTCTCTTGTCGTCGCCGTCGATGGTCCCTCCGGCTCCGGCAAGTCCAGCACGTCGCGCGGTGTGGCCGCCCGGCTCGGGCTGGCCTACCTCGACACGGGTGCGATGTTCCGCGCGATGACCTGGTGGATGCTGCGTCACGGCGTCGACGTCCACGACCCGTCCGCCGTCGCGGCCCGGGTCCACGAGCCGGTGATCGCCTCCGGCACCGACCCGCTCGGCCCGACGATCGCCGTCGACGACGCCGACGTCGCGGTGGGCATCCGCTCCGAGGAGGTCAACGCCGCGGTCAGCCCGGTCAGCACCGTGCCCGAGGTCCGCGCCCGGCTGCTCGACCTGCAGCGCGACATCATCGCGAGGAGCCTGGCCGCGGGCGGGATCGTGGTCGAGGGGCGCGACATCGGCTCGGTCGTCGCACCGGACGCCGCCGTCAAGGTCTACCTGTCCGCCGACCCGGGAGCCCGTGCCGCGCGCCGCGCCGCCGAGGCCGGCGGCGACGTCAGCGCCACCCAGGAGTCCCTCCTGGCCCGCGACCGCATCGACTCGGGCCGTGCCTCGGCCCCCCTGGTGATGGCCGACGGGGCCGTCCACATCGACACCACGCCGTACACCCTGGACGAGGTCGTCTCCCAGGTCGTGGCACTGGTGGAGGCGGCCGAGGCGGACGCGTGACCGTCGTCGCCCCGCATCCTCGCCCGGTGGTGCGCCGCGAGGCGTGGCGGACCACACAGCCCCCGGAGCCCCGCACCCGGGAACACACGTCGACCACCCCGGCGTTGGGGTGGCAGCACCTGCGCGACGAGCCGTCGCGCGCGCTCGCCCTCCTGGGGCGAGACCTCCCCGGCCCCCTGCCGGCGGGAGCCATCGAGGACGACCCCGAGACCGGGTCCGTCGAGCACCACCGAGTCCAGCACCACCAAGGAGTGTCATGACCGAGTACGACGACGCCAGCGTCCCCGAGGCGGAGATCACCGGCCCTACGCCGGTGCTCGCCGTGGTCGGGCGCCCCAACGTCGGCAAGTCGACGCTGGTCAACCGGATCATCGGGCGCCGCGAGGCCGTCGTGGAGGACCGCCCGGGCGTCACCCGGGACCGCGTCTCCTACGACGCCCACTGGAGCGGTCGGGCGTTCACCGTGGTCGACACCGGTGGCTGGGACCCCGACGCCCGGGGGCTGGCCGAGCGCATCAAGGCCCAGGCCGAGGTGGCGGTGTCGCTGGCCGACGCGGTCCTGTTCGTGGTGGACGCGACCGTGGGCATCACCGACGCCGACGAGGCCGTCGTGAAGATCCTGCGCAAGAGCGGCAAGCCGGTAGTGCTGGCCGCCAACAAGACCGACGACCAGCGCACCGAGGCCGAGGCCTTCGGACTGTGGAACCTCGGGCTGGGCGAGCCGTTCCCGGTGTCGGCCCTGCACGGCCGCGGATCCGGCGACATGCTCGACGCCATCCTGGAGGCGCTGCCCGAGACCCCCGAGCAGACCTTCGGCGAGATCGGCGGTCCCCGCCGCATCGCCATCGTCGGCAAGCCCAACGTCGGCAAGTCCTCGCTGCTCAACCAGCTGGCCGGCGAGGACCGGGTCGTCGTCGACAACGTCGCCGGCACCACGGTCGACCCGGTCGACGAGCTGATCGAGCTCGGCGACCGCACCTGGCGCTTCATCGACACCGCGGGCATCCGCAAGCGGGTCAAGGAGGCGTCCGGCCACGAGTACTACGCCTCGCTGCGCACCTCGACCGCCATCGACCGCGCCGAGGTCGCCGTGCTCGTGCTCGACGCGGGCCTCACGGTCTCCGAGCAGGACATGCGGATCATCCAGACGATCCGCGACGCCGGGCGCGCGATGATCATCGCCTTCAACAAGTGGGACCTCGTCGACGAGGAGCGTCGCTACTACCTCGAGCGCGAGATCGAGCGCGACCTCGTGCAGGTGCAGTGGGCGCCGCGCATCAACATCACCGCCCGCACCGGCTGGCACGTCGACCGGCTCGTCCCGGCGCTGGACAAGGCGCTCGAGGGCTGGGAGACGCGGGTGCCGACCGGCGCGCTCAACACGTTCCTGGGCCGCCTGGTGGGGGAGCACCCGCACCCGGTCCGCAGCGGCAAGCAGCCCAAGATCCTGTTCGCGACGCAGCCGTCGACGTCGCCGCCCACCTTCATCCTCTTCACCAGCGGCAAGCTGGACGCGTCGTACGAGCGGTTCGTCGAGCGCCGCCTGCGCGAGCAGTTCGGCTTCGTCGGTACGCCGATCGTCATCCAGCAGCGCCCGCGCGAGAAGCGCAAGCGCTGAACCGTCGGCTGGAAGCGCAGGCGCTGAACCGTCGGACCACCCCCGACCGGCGGTAGTCCGCGACGATCGGACCCCTCCGGACCTCGATCCGGGGTCCGATCGTCGCGGACTACCCCGCGGGGCGGATCGTCAGGGGGCCATCCCGGCGGACGTCAGCCAGGCGGCCGGGTCGATGGCGGCGCCCCCGGCCGGGTGCACCTCGAGGTGGAGGTGCGGCCCGGTGGTGTTGCCGGTCGTCCCGACGAGCCCGATCAGCTGGCCGATCTCCACGGTCTGTCCCGGCGACACGAGCGACACCATCTGGTGGCAGTACCAGAGGTCGGTGCCGTTCGCGAGGGTGAGCACCGTGCGCAGGCCGTAGGGGCCGGCGTCCGCCACCTCGCTGACCGTCGCGTCGGCCACGGCGACCAGGTCGGTGCCCGTCGGGGCCCCGAAGTCGAGGCCGGTGTGGTCCGCCTCCCACAGCGGCCCGGCCACACCGAAGCCCGCGGACAGGTGGTAGCCACCGAGCGGCAGGATCGTGTCCAGGGCCGGGAGGTCGCCGGTGTAGCCCAGCGCCCGGAGGCGGTCGGAGCGCACCTGCTCGACCCGTGCGCGCTGCGCGGCGACGGCGAAGATCGCGGTCAAGGCGTGCTCGCGGCGCTCGACCTGCTTCTCGAGGGCGCGTTCGAGGGGTGACACGGCCGGGGCCGCCGCCTGCGGCGCGGCCTGCCGGACGGCCTCCGGGACGGCGTACGACGGGCCGGCCAGGGCAGGCCCCAGCAGCAACAGGAGTGTGCCGAGCAGGAGCCCGGTGCCGGCGGCGCGGCGCGCGGCAGGTTGGTACGACATGCGGATCCCCCCGGACCGTGGACGAGCGTCCATGGTGCGTGTGGACCCGGGTCGCCCTCAGGGGAACAGCCAGATCACCGGCGGTGGTCTGGACACCGATCCGGGGGGCCTGCGTCGATCAGGCGGTCACTTCGACGGCTCGGGGACGTCCACGTCGACGTCCTTGCAGTCGACCTTCGGGTTGACGCCCACGTAGTTGAGCGGACCGGCGACGACGGTGAGCGCGATGTTGCCCACCTCGGCGCAGCTGGTGTCGGAGTCGGAGAAGTAGTCCCGTTGGAAGGCGGCGAGCGCCCCGATGACGAGCCACACGATGATGAGCAACGACAAGATCCTGGCCATGCCGGGAACCTAGGTGCCGGGCAGGTGGGTGTCCAGACCCCATGGGGTGACGTGGTGCCCTACGCCCGAGCACCGCGGGACCATGGACCCTGCACCGCCGCACGCGTCCGGGGGACCGTGGGGTCATGAGCAGGGAGCGAACGATCCTGGTGGCGTACGACGGGTCCAGCGACGCCGAGCGGGCGCTGCTGTGGGCGGCGGACGAGGCGGTCCGCGACGGCGCGCCACTGCGGGTGGTGACGATCGAGAATGTGTCGGCGTCTCCGTGGGGTGGAGACATCCGGCGGCGCGACCCGGAGGAGGGCGAGCGCGCGGAGAAGATGCTGACCGACCTGGGCCTCGAGGACTACGTGGTGGAGCACCACACCGGCCACGTCACCGGGACGCTGCTCGACCTCGCCGAGTCGGCGTCGATGATCGTCCTGGGCAGCCACGGGCACGGGCGGGCGGCGGAGGCGGCGATCGGCTCGGTGAGCCAGCACGTCGCCCGCCACGCCCCCTGCACCGTGGTCGTCGTCCGGGCGCCGAAGAGGCCGAGCTCGGCCCGCATCGTCGTCGGCCTCGACGGGTCGCCGATGAGTGCCGCCGCGCTGGAGTACGCCTGCCAGCGCGCCGAGCGCACCGGCGAGATCGTCGTGGCCGTCCACGGCTGGAAGGTGCACACGCCCTCCGCCGACGTGCTGCGCAGTGAGCCGCGCTCGATCACCGATGCGGTGGAGGACAAGGAGGTGCTGGTCGGGGAGAGCGTCGCCGGTGTCCGCGAGGCCCACCCGGACGTCGTCCTGGCCACCGAGGCCGTCCCGGTCGCCCCCGGCCAGCTGCTGGTCGACGCGTCCGCCGACGCCGCGCTCGTCGTGGTCGGGTCTCGGGGGCACGGCTACTTCTCGGGGATGCTGCTCGGGTCGATCAGCCAGGATCTCCTCCACCGGGCACGGTGCCCGGTCGCCGTCGTGCGGTGAGGCCTTCAGGTCACCCAGGAGGCCAGTCCGTCGTCGGTCCTGTCGAGGACGAGGACGGAGCCGTCGTACGGCACGGAGCGCGACGGTGCCGGGGTGGCCGACCTCACGGGATTCGGGTGAGGCACCGCCCGCCCGCACCTGCGTAGCGTGCTGGTGAGGCCGCGGACCTCCCGCGACCGGACACATCTACTCGTCGGGAGTGCTCGTGAACAAGGCCGTGCTCCACTCACTGACCGAGCAGGAGGGCCAGCTGGTCCGGGAGACCGAACCCGCCGTCCTGCGTGAGCTCGACGAGGACGAGCTCCTCGCCCTGCACACCCGCGTCCAACGGGCCCGCACCAAGCACGTCAAGGTCTACCGCCGCGGGGCGAGCGGCTCCGTGGCGAGCGTGGGAGGGCGCGGGAAGTCCTTCGCCCGCAACCAGCGTGCCCGCGACAAGGCGGAGATATTCGAGGCCGTCCTGGCGCGGGTGAGCAGGCAGCTCGCGGTCGTGGCTAAGCGCGCGTCCGACGAGCTGAAGGCGGAGCGGATCGCCCAGGCCCGGGCGGCCAGCGGTGGCGGCCCGCCGCAGACGGCCGGTACGGACGTCGACGCAGCCGTGCCCAGCGCCCGACGCGCGGCCGTCAAGACGACGGGTGGGCTCAAGAAGGACGCGTCCTCGCAGGCCAAGGGCGCACGGCGCCAGGCGGCCCGCGACGCTCGCTGACCTACAGGCTCCACACCAGCGGCACGACGGCCAGGGCCACCCGGTCCGGGCAGGACGGCGGTCTGGCCGGACTCCCCGGTGAAGCCGATCAGGGCCAGCTTCTCCCGGTCCGTCCCCAGGTCGGCCGGGAGCTCCTCGCCCTCGACGACCGGTACGGCGAGCGCGGCGGCCTCCGACGCGGGCGGGAGCCACTGGGCGACGCGGACCGTCGCGGGGCTGCGCAGGGAGGGAGCGGGGTCGATGTCGCGGGCTGGGGGTTGTTCACGGGGCGGACTCCCTTCGGGGCCTTCGGGCTCTGCGGGCTCCTCGGCGAGACTCTCGGCCCACCGGGTGGCGCAGATCCCCCGACTCGGGCGATCTGGCACCCGTCAACCGCCGGGCGGGACGGCGGCGGAGGCGAGCACGTCGAGCCCGAGCCGCCGGGAGAGGTGCCGGGCCGCGAGCTGGCCGCGGACGCTGTTGCCGGCGGCGTCGAGCAGTGGCGAGAACGTCCCGAGGGCGCCCTTGCCGGGGGACACGGTCACCAGCCCGCCACCGATGCCGCTCTTGCCCGGCATCCCCACGTCGAACAACCAGTCGCCGGACGACTCGTACATCCCGGCGATGGCCATCACCGCGAGGGCGGCGTGCGCTATCTCCGGATCGACCACCTGGACACCCGTCACCGGGTTGGTACCGCCGGCGGCGAGCGTGGCCCCCATGACCGCGAGGTCGACCGCGGTGACCGACAGGCAGCTCTGGCGGGTGTAGACCTCCACCGCGTCGACCGGGTCTCCCTCGACGGCCCCGGCGGCGACGAGCATGTTGGCCAGGGCACGGTTGCGGTGGTTGCTCGCCAGGGCGGACCGGAGGGTGGTCTCGTCGAGCCCGAGGGGACGTCCGGCGAAGGCGGACAGTCCCGCGTGGACGACCTCCCAACGCGTCTCGACGTCGGGGCCGGTGACCAGGCTGGTGGTGGCGATGGCGCCCGGGTTGACCATCGGGTTGGTCCGTCCCCGCGGATCCCGCTCGACCGGGACGATGGAGTTGAAGGGCATCCCCGTGGCGTTGACACCCACGAAGTCGCGCACGAGCTCGATCCCGCGCAGCCGGCAGGCGAGGGCGAAGACGAACGGCTTGGTCACGCTCATGACCGGGAACGCCGCGCGCGCGTCCCCGACGGCGACGAGGTCACCGCCGGTCGACACCACGCCCAGGCCGAACAGATCCGGGTCCGCGGCCGCCAGGGCCGGGTAGACGGTCGAGAGGGACCCGTCGGCGACGGATCCGAACATCGCGTGGGCCTCCTCGACACGGGCCCTGGTGGCCGCCAACGCCGGCAACCGCCCGACCGAGACGAACCGGTCGTCGTGCGGCTTCATGCGCTCACCACGACCAGCACGACGAGCTCGACGAACGCCAGCCGGCCGAGCGCCCTCCAGACCGATGACCGGTCGACGTCGGCGACGAACCGGTAGGCGGACGAGCCCACCACGACGCAGGCGAGGGCGACGAGCACCCGTCGGACCACCTGGCGCCGGGCCCCCTCAGCCGGCTGCGACGGGGGCATCGGGGCTCGGCCTCGTCCACTGGTCCTGGAGCACCTCGGTCGTCGAGGCTCGCTGTGGGCACAGGAGCACCCGGATCCCGGCGGCCAGGACGCCGAGCGCGAACGAGGACATCCCTGCCTCCCTCCGGCCGCTCGGTGATCCGTCCGGCGACACGCTTCCGGACGCAGCGCCTGCGGGCACCCCCTGAAACGGGTGAGCGTGGCGCGCCGGAAGCGTTCACCCGGATCGGGGGAGTACCGCAGCGCCCCGTCGACGCCACGCTGGGTCGACGCCGAAGCCGACGAAGGGACACGCCATGGGAACGCTCACGGTCTGGAAGTTCGACACCGCCACCGGTGCCGACGACGCGACCAAGACGCTGCACGACGTGGCCAGCCAGCACCTGATCACCATCCATGACGCGGCGACGGTGAGCTGGGAGAGCGGCAAGAAGAAGCCGAGGACGAGGCAGCTCAACAACCTGGCGGGTGCGGGGGCACTCGGGGGGGCCTTCTGGGGGATGCTCTTCGGTCTGATCTTCTTCGTGCCCCTGCTGGGAGCAGCCATCGGCGCCGCCACGGGGGCGCTCGCCGGGTCCCTCGGCGACGTCGGCATCGACGACGGGTTCATCAACCGGGTGCGCGACGAGGTCACCCCGGGTACCTCGGCGCTGTTCGTGATGACGTCGGACGCGGTCATGGACAAGGTCCGCGACGCGTTCGCCGAGGCGAATCCCGAGCTCATCTTCACCAACCTCAGCGATGCCCAGGAGAGCGCGATCCGCGAGGTCTTCGCCGAGCAGGACTGACCGGTGCCGCGACTGCGCGTCGGCCGGCTGCGGCTCGCCGACCACACGCTGCCCGGCCTGTGGGTGGGCCTGCTGCTCGCCTGCCTGTCCTTCACCCCGTCGCTGCTGCCCCGGCCCGCCGCGTTCCAGGGGGTGGTCGTCGGCATCGTCGCCGCGCTGGGATACGGGTTGGGGGTGCTGGGCGCGTGGGTGTGGCGGGAGTTCGCGGACCGTGGTCCCCGGCCGCCGTCAGCCCGCGCCTGGCGGGCGTGGCAGGTCACCGCGGTCGTCTCCCTGCTGGTCGCGACGGTGCTGGGTCGCAGGTGGCACGTGCAGAGCAGCGAGGCCGTGGACGCGACCCCCGAGAGCGTGTGGGCGACGCTGTGGGTGCTGCCGGTCGCACTGGCCGTCTTCGTGGTGCTGGTGGGCGTCGGCAGGGTGTTCCGGTCGGCGTACGACCGGGTCGCGAGGTGGCTGGCGCGACGCATGGGCGAACGCGCCGCACGGGCCACCGGTCTGCTCGCGCTGGTGACGGCGACTGCGTTGGTCTTCAGCGGCGTGCTGTGGGACGCGTCGATGCGCCTGGCCGACAACGTGTACGCCGTCCGGGACGGCTCGACGCCGGCCAGCGCCTCGCAACCGACCACCGGCCTGCGGTCGGGTGGCCCCGGCTCCCTCGTGCCCTGGGACAGCCTGGGGCGGGAGGGCAGGTCCTTCACCGGCCGGGGACCGACGGGCGCGGAGATCTCCGAGTTCCAGGACGGGGAGCCGGCGCTGGAGCCCATCCGCGCGTACGCCGGCTACGCCTCGGCCGACGACACCGAGCAGCGCGCGGACCTCGCCGTCCGTGACCTCGAGCGCGCCGGCGGCTTCGACCGGGCGAACCTGCTGGTGGTCACCTCCACCGGTACCGGGTGGGTGGAGCCGAGCGCCGCGGGCAGCTTCGAGTACCTCACCGGCGGTGACTCCGCGATCGTGTCGATGCAGTACTCCCACCTCCCCTCCTGGCTGTCCTTCATGGTCGACCAGGAGAAGGCCCGGGAGGCGGGCCGGCAGCTCTTCGACGCCGTCTACGAGCGCTGGTCGGGTCTGCCGGCCCGCGGGCGACCGCGCCTGTTCGTCTTCGGGGAGAGCCTCGGGTCGTTCGGGGGCGAGACCGCTTTCAGCGGGGAGTACGACTTCCGCAACCGGCTCGACGGGGCCCTCTTCGTGGGGCCGCCGAACTTCAACCCCCTCTACCGCGGCTTCGTCGACGGCCGTGATGCCGGGAGCCCCGAGGTGGAGCCGGTCTTCCGGAGCGGCCGGACCCTCCGTTTCACGACCCTGCCGCGACGCTCGATCCCGGCGGCGGGGGAGTGGCCGGGCACCCGGGTGCTGTACATGCAGCACGCGTCGGACCCCGTCACCTGGTGGAGTCCCGACCTGGTCCTCCACCGACCCGACTGGCTCGAGGAGCCGCGTGGGCGTGACGTCCTCGACGCCACCCGGTGGGTCCCGGTGGTCACCTTCTGGCAGGTCTCGGTGGACCTGGCCCTGGGCTTCTCCACCACACCGGGGCACGGGCACAACTTCAGTGGCGAGCACGTCGACGGCTGGATCGCCGTGCTCGGGATCGACGACCTGTCCGAGCAGGACGCCGAGGAGCTGCGGCAGCTCTTCCGCCGGGAGCAGTGACTCACCACGGGCGACCCGGCGTGGGCCCGGCCGTCGACCAGGGGGTCGACCAGGGGGTCGACCGAGGTGTCAGAGGGACAGGATCCGCGTCCTCAGGACCTCGAGCGCGATGTCGGTCAGCACCCGCGGGCGAGCGCTGCCGGTGCCGTGCCGCGAAACAGGGCGGCCCCCGGATCCGTGGTCACGCCACGACCGTCCGCTCGGTCCGTCTCCGGTCCAGCGCGACGAGGATCGCGATGCCGCCCGAGGCGAACAGCCAGGTGCAGGCCAGGACGACGAGGAGACCGAGCGAGAGCTGCGGGTTGGCCAGCAGGATGCCGCCGACGAGGATGCTGACCGCTCCCGAGGTCAGGTCCCAACCCCGCCGCGACCGGTCGGCGTACAGGACGGCCTGGAGCACGTCGAGCACGCCGGAGACGACCAGCCACGCGCCCAGCAGGATGCCGAGGGCGAGCAGGCTCTGCAGCGGCTCGCGCAGGCAGAGCAGGCCCACGATCAGTGCCAGCGCACCCGACAGGGCGAGCAGTGTCCGTCCGCCGGTGTCGAGGTGGGAGGACGTCAGGGCCAGGAAGATCCGGTAGGCACCCACCAGCAGCAGCTCGATGGCCACGAGCACGGCACACACGACCAGGGTCTGCTCGGGCCACACGGCCAGCACGAGTCCCAGTCCGACCGAGACGAGGCCGAAGGTGAGCAGCGCCTGCCACACCTCGGGCAGGCCGCGGACGGTGGGGGTCGTGGCCGGGGTGGGTCCGTCAGCCGCGGTCCGGTGATCGGTCATGTCGACCTCCTCGGGCAACGAGACACCCATGCTGCCGGGACGCGACGGTACGGCGCCTCGCCCGTTTCGGGTGGCTCGGCGGCGTCCCGCCGGGTCAGAGCAGCTCGAGGCGACGTGCGATGGAGAGCGCCTCGCTGCGTCGCGCCGCTCCGAGCTTGTTGTAGAGGCTCGACACGTGGGTCTTGACCGTGTTCTCGGAGACGAACAGGCCGGCCGCGATGTCGGCGTACGTCGCTCCCCGCGAGAGCTCGCGGAGCACGTCGCGCTCGCGGGGGCTCAGGGCGATCAGACCCACGGGGCCGGGACCGGTCGAGCGCTCGCGGACGGTCGCGGTGGAGGGCGCCAGCGAGGTCACGATGCCCGGCTGCTGTCCCGTGAGCGCCTCGAGGTCGTCGCGCCACCTGCTGGATCCGCCCAGCTCCAGTCCCTGCAGCAGGAGGTGGACCGGTGTCCCGTGCCGGCTCCATCCCAGGAACGGTACGAAGTTGCCTCGGATCTCGGTGATCGCCACCGCGGTCCTCAGCGAGTGGTGGGCGAGCTGGACGTCCCCGAGCGCGTCGCAGAGCTGCGCCTGGCAGGTCAGGGCCAGGGCCCGGCACGGCGGCTGGTCGAGCATGGTCGACTCCGTCGCCTCCGCGAAGTGCTCGACGGCACGGCGCAGCTCCCCGACCAGGTCCGCGTGGACCCCCCGGAGCAGGGCGGCCTCCCCGGTCCAACCGTGGGCCGCGAGCTCCTCTGCCAGGCCGCGCACCGTCCGGTGGTCGTCGCACAGGGCCGCCAGGAAGGCCCGTTCGAGCCGGAGCACCGCGCGGAGTCGCGCCGGGAGGAGGGGCGCGTCCAGGAGCCCCTGGAGGGTCCGCTCGGACTGGACCACCGAGCCGCGCGCCAACCAGACGCGGGCGTCGCGCACCCGTTGCCAGAAGTGGGTGGTGGTGTCGGCGGGGTGTGTCTCCGCCTCGTCCGGAGCCGGCTGGTCCGGCGGCACGGGACTGAAGTCGGTGGACATGGCTGTCAGGTCCGCCGCCACCCGGGCGCGGTTCCCGGCGAAGGGGGGCGTCCAGCCGTGGAGGAGGGCCTCCTGCTGCCCGAGCACGTCGAGCGTCCGCGCCGCCAGCGGCCCCGCCACGTGCTCCCGGCCGTCCATCCAGTACAGGCAGGCCAGGTGGCTCATGGCAGCGAGCGCGTGGGCGGGCATCCGCAGGTCCTCGCTGAGCCGGACTGCGCGGACGAGATTGGTCTCGGCCTCCCGCAGCCGGCCCATCCCCAGCTGGCTGGTGCCCGCCTCGCGCAGGACGTGCGGCCGCAGCTCGGTGGGGACGGAGCCGAAGCCCGGCGACTCGATGAGCCGCTGGGCCTCGTCGACGACCGGCTCGACCGGCTCGAGCCCGACGCGGGCACGCAGCAGCCGGGCGCACAAGCGCTGTGCTGCGAGTCGTCCGGTGTCGCGCGGCCCGTCGTGCGGGTGGGCGACGAGGCGATCCAGCCAGTGGACCGCAGCCGGCACGTCCGCGTGGCTCCACCGCTCCAGGGCCATCACGAACCACGTCTCGGGGTGCGCGTCGACCACGTCCGGCCACCGCCTCGCGAAGGCCCGGACGTCCCTGGCACGCCCGCGCACGACGAGGAGGGGACCCTGCACGGCCAGCTGCTCGGCGGCCGCCTCCGCCAGTCCCAGGTCGACGAGTCGGCGGAACGCGTCGTCCGTCACGCCCCGGGCCACGTCGAGGCGTACGGCGCGCAGCACGGTGGCGCGGGCGCGCTCGACGTCGACGCCGCCCGCCGCGATCCGGCGGCGGACGACCTCGACCAGCAGCGGATGGACCCGGAAGCGTGCCTCGGAGAGGTCGGGGCGCTCCAGCAGGGCGCCCCCGGCCGCACCGGTGTCCTCGACCTCGGCGCGGGTCACCAGCAGTCCCGTCGACTCGAGCCCGCCCAGCACCTCGCCCGCCTCGGGGTCGTGGGTGAGGTGCCGGGCCGTCTCCGCAGTCACCGCTCCTTCGCTGAAGGTGCACAGCAGCAGGTGCCGCTCCTGGGGCGTGAGCGCCGCGAAGACCTCGCTGGCCACCTGGTCGGCGACGCGGGCGTTGCCACGGCTCATCCGCTGGATCGCCGCGACGGGGTCCGGGGACGCCGCGACCAGCCTGGCGGTCAGGACCACTGCCGCGCACCAACCCTCCGTGCGCGCCGTGATCGCCGCGACCACGTCCGGTGCCGTCGTACCGGCGTGCTCCTCGATGAGCAGCTCGCACTCCCGGTCCGTCAGGCGCAGCACGTCGCCGCGCAGGGTGGTGAGGTGGCCCAGCATCTGGGGGGCGAGACGGACGAACGGCAGGTCCCAGCGGCTCAGGAGGAGGACCCGCATGGAGTGGGGAGCATCGTTGAGGCGCGTGTCCAGGAGCTGGACGACCGACGCCGGCAGCTCGTGGGCGTCGTCGACCACGAGCAACGGCGGGCGCGGCCCGTCCTCGGCCCCCGAGCCCGGATGCCGGTCGAGGACCGCGCGGATCCGCTCCTCCGCCCGGTCGGCCCCGGCCCCGAGCCAGACCACGTCGGTCCCGGACGTGGAGTGGTGGCTGCGCAGCCACCCGGCGACGGCCAGCGTCTTGCCCGCACCCGTGGGGGCCACCAGCAGCGTCATCGGCGCCCCGGTGGCCGCGTCGAGGCGCTCCCACAGCGCGGTGCGAGGCACATAGGTGCGCGGCAGCCGAGGGACCCCGGGCACCGCGGGCCGCGCCGGGCCGGGTGCGGCTCGTCGCCGAGCGAGCGCATCTCTCGTCATGGCCTGGGTCCGTCCTGCCGGAGTCCCGAAGTCGTGCCGAGGACCCGGCACACCCTCAAGGGTAGGTGGCTCCTGGGAACACCGCACCCTCACGGGTCGGGAATGGTCAGGACCTCCACGACATCGATGCCCAGCGTGGACAGCAGGTCGAGCACACCCCGCAGCTCCTCCTGGTCGGCCATGTCCCCCGACAGGGTGGTCTGCGGCCGCTGTCGACGGGCCGTCAGGTGCGGGAACGCGCTCAGGACGCCCTCGGACAGCTCGGCGTCCACCCGGATCATCATCCTCGGCATGGGAGGCTCCCTCCGTGTCAGGCGAGCGCGAACCCGCGTGACGGCGTGCCTCGAGCCTAGGGACTTCTGCCGATGGAAGGCTCACTCGGAACGGGTGAGGCCGCGGCCCGGCGATGGACTGACCCTTGCAGAGGTCGGCGGCCGTCCGGCACACGATCGGTGAGGGACCATGAGGACCAGATCCACCATGAGGACCAGGCAGCACTCGCGCCGCCGTCCGTGCGGTGCAACGGGCCGGCGCGTGGCGAGAGCGCGCTGACATGACGATCGCGCTGACCTGGCTGGGGCACTCCACCGTCGTCGTCGACATCGACGGAGTGCGTCTCGTCGCGGACCCTCTGCTCCGGGCGCACGGCGGCATCCTGCGCCGGCGGGGCTCGCGTCCGGAGCCGTCGGCGTGGCAGGGGGCGGACGCGGTGCTGCTCTCCCACCTGCACCACGACCACGCCGAGGTGTCGTCGCTGCGGATGCTCGGCGCCGCACCCGTCCTGACGGCGCCCGAGAACGCCGCCTGGGTCACGGGCAAGGGCCTGACCGGTCGCGGGCTGGTCGAGGGGGAGTGGGTGCAGGTCGGCGACGTCGAGGTGCGGCTCGTCCCCGCGGTGCACCACTCCCGCCCGATGCCGCACCGTCCCAACGCCGCGCACGGCCACCTGGTCCGCGGGCCGTCCGGGGTCGCCTGGGTCGCCGGGGACACCAGCATCCATCCCGCCATGTCAGACCTGGCCGGGCTGGCCGGCGCCCCGGTCGACGTCGCCGTCGTACCCGTGGGCGGGTGGGGTCCGCGGCTCTCGCCCGGGCACCTGGGACCGGAGGAGGCGGCGGTGGCCTGCCGGATGAGTGGAGCGGCGGCGGCTGTCCCGGTCCACTGGGGGACGCTGCACCTCCCAGGTGGCGCGGGGCTCCCGCGGGGCTGGATGGACGCGGCGGGACCCCACTTCGCCGATGCGCTGGCCCGGGAGGCGCCCGGGTGCCGGGCGGTCGTCCTGGACGTCGGCGGCTCGGCGCGCGTGGCAGGCTGAGGGCACCGTCCTCGACCCCAGGAGAGTCCGTGGTGCACGTCGGTGTCGTGTTCCGCCCGCAGCAGCCGCCCGAGGAGCTCGAGGCGGTGGTGCGGTACGCCGACGAGGCCGGCGTGCCCGAGCTGTGGTTGTGGGAGGACTGCTTCCTGGAGGGCGGGTTGACCACCGCCACCGCCGCCCTCGCGTGGTCCACCGGGCTGCGCGTGGGTATCGGCCTGCTGCCGGTGCCGCTGCGCAACCCGGCGCTGGTCGCCATGGAGCTGGCCACCCTGGAGAGGCTGTGGCCGGGCAGGCTGCTGCCGACGCTGGGGCACGGCGTCCTGGACTGGATGGGGCAGGTGGGGGCGCGCGTGGACTCCCCGATGACGCTGCTGCGTGAGCACGCCGGTGCCGTGCGCGACCTCCTCGACGGCCGGCGCGTCGACGTGGCGGGCCGCTACGTCCGGCTCGACGGTGTCTCGCTCGACTGGCCCCCGGTCACCCGGCCGCCACTGCTCCTCGGGGCCCGCGGCGAGCGGACGATCCGGCTCGCCGGTGAGGTGGGCGACGGGGTGCTGCTCGACTCCGTGATCGACCCGGCGACGGTACGCCGCGCCCGGGCCCTGGTGGACGAGGCCCGCGAGGCGTCGGGACGCGACGGCCGGGCGAGCGTCACGGCCTACACCCAGGTCGATCCGGCGACGGCGCCCGACGTGCTGGCGGCGGAGGTGGCCGACCGCGTGGGCGTGCTGGGCGAGGCAGGTGCGGACACCGTGGTGCTCCAGGGCACGGGGGAGCGGCCCGACCCCCGGGCGGTCGTCGAGGCGCTGGTCGCGGCCGGGCTGGTGACGGCCCCCGCCTGACCCGTCGGGGTCAGGCGGTCGGCACGGGAGCCGGGTGGCGCCAGGCCCAGGGCTGGGCCTCCTCGAGCTGCGCGGCGAGCCGCAGCAGGTCGCCGTCGGCGCCCAACGGCCCGACGAGCTGGACGCCCAGGGGCAGGCCCGCCTCGGTCCAGTGCAGCGGCACGCTGATGGCCGGACGCCCGGTGAGGTTGGCCAGCTGGGTGTAGGGCACCCAGTCGAGGTTGTCGTGGATCATCTCGTCGAGCACGCCGGTGGCCGTCAACACCCGTCCCGCCCGGAGCCGGCTGACGACGCGCGCGACCTTCTGGAGGCGGTCGGGCGTGCGCGTGGCGTGCACGGGGATCGGGGGTCGGGCGAGGGTGGGGGTGAGGAAGACGTCGTAGGTCTCGTGGAAGTCGGCCAGCGCGTGCACGTAGCCGTTGACGTTCTGCATGGCCCGCAGCATGGCGAGGAGCCCGCCGGCGCGACCGATCTCCGCGCACGCCAGCGTGTCGGCCTCGAAGTGGCTGTCGGGAGCGCCGAGCCGCTGCCGAGCGTCGCTGACCTGACCGTAGAGCTGGGCGAACCAGATGGTCAGGAAGTCCCGGGCGAGGGCCTCGTCGTCGTGGGGCGGTGAGACCTCCTCGACCTCGTGGCCGAGCTCGGTCAACAGCTGGACGGCGCGCTCCACGGCCGCGAACGCCTCCGGGTCGGGATTCGCGTTGATCGCCGAGGAGACGGAGTAGCCGATGCGGAGCCGGCCGGGCCGCTCGAGGATCTGCTGGGTGAAGGGCACGTCGTGCAGGGCGGCGCGATAGCCCGCGCGCGGATCGCGTCCGATGATGGCGTCCAGCAGGGCGGCGCTGTCGCGCACCGTGCGTGTCACGACCCCCTGCGTGACCATCCCGAACATCGTCTCGCCGGTCTGGGGGCCGTAGGGACCCAGTCCGCGGCTGGTCTTGAGTCCGACCAGCCCGGTGCAGGCCGCCGGGATCCGCACGGACCCGCCCCCGTCGTTGGCACCGGCGGCCGGGACGATGCCCGCGGCGACCGCCGCACCGGAGCCGCCTGAGGAGCCGCCGGGGGTGTGGGCGGTGTTCCACGGGTTGCGCGCCGGTCCCCAGAACTCGGACTCGGTGACGCCCTTGGCGCCGAGCTCCGGGGTGTTGGTCTTGCCGAAGACCACCAGCCCCGCGTCGAGGAAGCGCTGCGTCACCAGGGCGTGCCGGTCCGCGACGTCATGGGCGAGGGCACGCGAGCCGTTGGAGGTCGGGAACCCGGCGTACTCCTGGCCGAGGTCCTTGACCAGGAACGGGACGCCGGCGAAGGGGCCGGACAGGGACGGGTCGGCCGCACGCTCGTCGGCGACCGCTCCGAGGTCGGCGACGATCGCGTTGAGCCGGGGGTCCACCTCGTCACGCCTCCCACGGGCCAGCGCCAGCAGCTCCGTGGCCGTGACCTCCCCGCGGGCGACCAGGTCGGCGAGGGCGGTGGCGTCGTGGGTGAGGTACTCCTCGGGCGTCATGGCCGGAGGCTACCGCGACGTCCGTCGGCGCGAGGCGGATCGAGAGGTCAGTCGGTGCTCCCGTCGACGACGTCGACCACCAGTCGCGACGGCTCGGTGAGCGCGAAGACCCGGAAGGGGACCGGCTCGCCGTCGATCCCGGCGAGCACCTGGGTGTAGCCCTCGAACGTGCCCGCGACGTGCACCTCGTCGACGTCGCCTCCGCTCGCGGGCTCGAACTGCCGGGGGCCGTCGTAGCCGTCGGTCTCGTTCTCCGGGTAGGTGGTGCCCGAGGCGTAGATGTCCAGCGTCGAGTCGCCGCCGAGCGTGACGGCCTCGCCGCTCCCGTCGAGGCGTGCCTCGTCGACGTAGTTGACCGCCCAGCCGGGGACGCCCGTGCCGGTGAACTCCAGCACGACCCGGTCGAATCCCTCGTGCTCGCCGACGCGGACGTCGGTGAGCACGAGGTCCCACTCGCCCGAGTTCTCCGCCGTCTGGGGTGACGTGTCCTCGCCGAACGCCGGCCCGCCGTCGGTCGTCCCCGATGCCGGGGCCTCCGTGGTGGGCGCATCGCTGGTGGGCTCCTGCGAGGCAGGCTCCTGCGGGGTCGGCTCCGGCGAGGCCGTGGACCCACGTGCTGCAGGGCTGGTGGCGGCGGTGCTGCGGGCCGCGTCGTCGCTGGATGCGCATCCCACGAGGAACGGAACGACGACGACCGTGCTCAGCAGGACGCGGCGGGTCCGTCGCATCGTCGTCTCCTCGGATCGGGGTGGTCGATCCTAGCCACAGCACGGGGCCGGATCCGCGACGTGCGGGTGGCGCGGGGTGTCCAGCCCGCGTCCGGGGCCGAGCGTGGAGGCGCTGGCCCTGCTGGCGATCGAGGCCAAGGGACTTCCCGAGGGACCCTCGCTCCGGGATGCCGCCCATGCTGCTGCAGCCGAGCTGAGGACCGGGACGTGGGCGAGCGTTCGCGCGCTCGCCTGCCTGGCGCGTGCGGATCGCGAGATCGACACCCCGTAGCTCCCGGGCAGGGACCCCGCGGCGCGCCCGGGCTCAACGCACGCGGGCTCCACGGGCGTGGGCACGCAGGCTGCGCGACACCGCGGGGATCATGACGCCCGCTGCGACGAGGTGCAGCCCGATCAGCGCCGCGACGGTGCCGGCGTCCGCCCCGGACACGAGGGGAGGGACCAGCGAGACCGCGGTCAGGACCACGGTCGTCCCCACGAACCGATCGGCGGGACGGGAGCTCCAACGTCGGAGCCCCACGGCGATGAAGACCCCGACGACCGAGAAGAACCCGGTCACCACGGCGACGCCGGGCAGCGGGACCGCCTCGCCACCCTCGGGGATCTCGAGGTCGACTCCGGCGGCCCGGGCCAGGGCTGCCGCCAGGGTGGTGGCCGCCATCGCAGCGAGCGTCGCGGCCAGGCCGGTGAGGACGAGCCCCCGCGGCGCGCTCGTCCGGTGCGAGGCGGGCGCGGCGACGACCCGACCCTCACTCATGCTCGGTGCCGTCCGCGGGCAGCCGCTCCGGCAGCCCGAGCCGGGGGAACCGGTCGGCGTGGAAGATGGTGATCTCGGTGATCCTCCCGCCGGTGATGCGCAGGACGTCGAGCGTGAGCGGCAGGTAGGCCGCCTCCTGCCTGTTCCAGAGGTAGACGGCGAGGGCGGGTTGCCGGTTGACGGTGGTCGGCACGCTGCGCAGGGTCCCGAGGTCCGCGAAGCCGTCCTGGACCCAGTCGTCCACGACGGCGTCGCGACCGACGTACGACCCCGGGGTCGGCGGCATCGAGCAGCGGACGTCGTCGCGCAGCAGTGCGGTGATCGCGGCGATGTCCTTGGCCACGCTGGCCTCGGTGAAGCGGCGCACCAGCTCGCGCGTCGCGGCGTCCTCCTCCTCGCCGGTCCAGTCCTGGCGCTCCGCCGGCAGGTGCTCCCGCATGCCGGCGCGGGCGCGCTGCAGCGCGCTGTTGACGGAGTGGACGCTGTCCCCGAGGAGCTCCGCGACGTCCTTGGCCGGCCAGCCGAGCACGTCCCGCAGGACCAGCACGGCCCGTGGTCGCGGTGCGAGGTGCTGGACCGCGACCAGGTAGGCCAGCTCGATCGTCTCGCGGGCGAGGGCGACGCTCTCCGGCTCGTCGGCGTCCCCCGCGGGCAGCTCGTCGAGCAGCCGGTCCGGGTAGGGCTGCAGCCAGGGCACCTCACCGCCGGTGGCGGGCTCGGGCCGGCGCTTGGCGAGCAGGTCCAGGCAGGCGTTCGTGGCGATGCGGTAGAGCCAGGCCCGGAACGTCGAGCGCCCCTCGAAGGTCTCGCGCCGCCGCCAGGCGCGGAGCAGCGTCTCCTGCACGGTGTCCTCGGCGTCCTCGAACGACCCGAGCATCCGGTAGCAGTGCACGTGCAGCTCGCGCCGGTGGCGTTCGGCCAGCTCCGCGAACCCAGCCTCGTCGACCTCCCCCAGACCGCTCACGCCCGGCTCCTCCAGTCGTATGTCCGCACCCATCACGTCATCCCTCTCGCTGTCATGGTGTCGTAGGTATGACGGGTGCCGGCACGAGAACTCATCACCGCGGGTCAGCGGCCCCTCCACCGGCCCGCGACGCCCCCGCGAGCAGGGCGCGGGGACGTCAGGCCGGGATGAAGGTCCAGTGCCCCTCGGAGACGACCTCGACGGCGCCGTCGGACACCACGACGGCCGTCTGGTCGTCGATCACGTACGCCGGCCCCGCCAGGTCGTCGGCCCATCTCTGCGCCTCGACCATGGTGTTCTCCGGCATCATCGGGTGGTCGAGGTGCGGGAAGATCGAGAAGTCGACGACCCCCAGGGTCCGGTCGTCCCCGCCGGGCGGGCGCCAGCTGACGAAGTCGTCACCGATCCGCGGCGTCATCACCATGCTGCCGGCGCTCACCCCCACCCAGACCGTGTCGGTCAGCGACGGCAGCAGCGCGGCCAGCCTCGACTGACGCACCCAGTGGCACAGGTATGCCGCGTCGCCGCCGTCCACGAGCAGCACGTCGGCCCCCCGGACCCACGGCACCCACCGCTCCTCGCCGATGCTCGGCAGCGCGGTGAGCTCGAGGATGCCCACCGATCGCCATCCCAGGCCGGTCATCGTCCCGGGGTCCTCGTCGAGGACGAAGCGGCGTACGGACGTGGGACCGCACCGCGGATGACCCCACTGCGCCGTCGGGATGCAGAGCGCGGTGGACTCCTCCACGGGCTTGCCCAGCATCTCGACCAAGGCGTCGCGGATGCTGGGGTTCGTGACGCCTCCGGAGGTGAGGAGGAGCTTCACGACGACCGATCGATCTCGCCGACGTGGCGCGTGCGGTGTGTGGAACGGTGAAGAGGCATGGCCGTGCTCCTTGTCCAGGGGTCCGTCTCGAGTGTCATTCCACCCCTTCCACGAACGGCACGCCACGGATCCGACATCCGTCCGAGACGTCTCGCTCCGATCACCGGGCGCCGAGTGCTCCTCCGCCGGGCGTCCCCGGAGTGTCCGTGCCCGATGACAGGCTGTCCCCATGACCCGGGTCCAGCTCTCCCGCCTGCCGGGCGAGCGGGCCCTGGTGGTCGAGGGCGGCACCGGGAGCACCCTCGCGCTGGGCGACCTTCCGGCGTACGTCGCGACGCGTGAGGCCGACCAGCCCCGGTGGGTGTGGGACGACACCGCCCGGTGGTATCCACCACTGCTGGCCGCCGGGGTGCGGGTGGCGCGCTGCCACGACCTGCGGCTGGCGCGCCGCCTGCTGCGCCGAGCGCCCGCCGTCGACGGACGGCTGCTCGACGGCGAGCAGTCGGAGCACTGGGACCGGCTCGGGCCCAGCACCGAGTCCCATCCCGCCCTCTTCTCCGTCGACGACACGGCCGAGCACCTGCGCGCGGACCTCGAGGACGCGCGGCAGCGGTCCGCCGTCGCGGCCTCACCCGAGGCCGGCCGCCTCGGCCTGCTGCTCGCCGCCGAGTCCGCCGGCGCCCTCGTCGCGGCCGAGATGACGCACGCCGGGGTGCCGTGGCAGCTGGACGTGCACGAGCGCCTGCTCACCGAGCTGCTCGGCCCGCGCCCGCCCCGCGGTGCCCGTCCGCAGCTGCTCGAGGCCCTGGCCGTCGAGATCCGTGCGGCCCTGGACGCACCCGGGCTCAACCCCGACTCACGTCCCGAGCTGCTGGGGGCACTGCGCCGGGCGGGACTGGAGGTGGACGACACGCGCGCGTCCTCGCTGCGGGCCCTCGACCATCCGGGCATCGTCCCGCTGCTGCGCTACAAACAGCTCGCTCACCTCTTCCAGACCAACGGGTGGGCGTGGATCGACCAGTGGGTCAGCGGCGGCCGGTTCCGTCCGGCGTACCAGCCGGCGGGCTCGGTCACGGGTCGCTGGTCCTCCAACGGCGGTGGCGCGCTGTCGATCCCCGTGCAGGTGCGGCCCGCGGCCGTGGCCGACGACGGGTGGACGTTCGTCGTCGCCGACGTCGCGCAGCTCGAGCCGCGGGTGCTGGCCGGCATGAGCGGCGACCGGGCGCTGGCCCGGGCGGCCCGCGGTGCCGACCTCTACCAGGGGATGGTCGAGGACGGCGCCGTGCAGAGTCGCCAGGACGCCAAGCTCGGCCTCCTCGGCGCCATGTACGGCGCCACCAGCGGTGAGAGCGGCCGCATGGTCGCCGGTCTCACCCGGCGCTACCCCGCGGCCTTCGGGCTCGTCGAGGAGGCGGCCCGCGCCGGTGAGCGCGGGCAGGTCGTGCGGACCCTGCTGGGACGCGGGTGCCCGACGCTGGGGGAGGCCTGGGACCGCGACCCGGACGACCCACCGGTCGACCCCGACCGCCAGGCCAGGCACCGGCGGGCGTACGGCCGCTTCACCCGCAACTTCGTCGTCCAGGGGACCGGCGCCGAGTGGGCGCTGTGCTGGATCGCCGACCTGCGCAACCGGCTGTGGCGGCTCGGCCACGCCGAGGATCTCCTCGCCGGTCCGCACCTGGTCTTCTTCCTGCACGACGAGGTGGTGGTCCACACTCCCGTGGGCCTCGCCGACGAGGTCGCCGGCCACGCCACCGCCGCCGCGGCGAGCGCCGGCAGCCTGCTGTTCCGCGACGACGGCATCGACTTCCCGCTCAACGTGTCGATCGTGAGGTCGTACGCCGACGCCGGCAAGCCGGGCGCCCCGGTCGGGGCATGACCCGGACGGGTCCCCCCAGCGTTCGCACGCCTCGCCGCCGGCGCTGGCGACCGACCTCTCCGAGCCGGGCGAGGACGTCGTTGCCGCGGGCGGCCGTCGGGTCCCCGACCGGTCCGTGGTGGTGCTCGGTCCCTCGTGGTGGAGCTGGGGGACGAGCTCGACCACCAGCTCCGGCGTGGGGTACAGGTCCACGACGGCGAACCAAGGGACCGGACCGTCCGCGGCGGGCCACGCAGCACAGGCGTTGTCGCCCCGGTGCGCCGACACTACGCTCGCGAGATGTCCCGCATCTTCACCACGAGCGTCGCCTCGGTCTATCCCCACTACGTCACCAAGGTGGAGCGCAAGGGCCGCACCAGGGCCGAGCTGGACGAGGTGATCGAGTGGCTGACCGGCTTCGACGAGGCCGCCCTGGACCGACACCTGACGGATGGCACCACCTTCCAGGAGTTCTTCGCCGATGCCCGGCTCAACCCGCTCGCGTCGCACATCACCGGGGTGGTCTGCGGCATCCGCGTGGAGGACGTGGAGGACCCGCTGATGCAGAAGATCCGCTACCTCGACAAGCTGGTGGACGAGCTGGCCCGGGGCAAGGCGATGGGCAAGGTCCTGCGGACCTAGCCCGGTGGGGCCCTAGGTCCCCACCGGGGCGGCCGGCGGCCCCTACCCCTCGCGCCGGAGGCGGACCAGCGTGGGGGCATGGTCCGCCCCGAGCTCGCCGGAGCACCGAGCCCCCGCGCGGGGCCGGGCACGCCGGAGCCGCTCACCGACCTGCTCCTGCAGCCGCTGGCCGACGTGGTGGACCGGCTGGGGGCCGGTCCGGACGGGCTGTCCGCCGAGGAGTCGGTACGACGCCTGGCGCAGGTCGGACCCAACGAGCTGGCCGCCGTTCGCGGGCCGTCCTTCGTGTCCGACCTGGTCCGACAGCTCGTCCACCCGCTCGCCCTGCTGCTGTGGGTGGCCGCCGGTCTGGCCCTGGCGACGCAGGGAGTCGCCCTCGGCATCGCGATCCTGGCCGTCATCGCCCTCAACGCCGCCTTCGCGCTGGTCCAGGAGCGGCACGCGGAGCACGCCGTGGCCGCGCTGGCGCAGTACCTGCCTCCGCATGCGGTGGTCCTGCGCGAGGGACGGAGGCTGGTCGTCGAGGCGCGCTCGATCGTCCCGGGGGACGTGGTGCTGGTGGAGGAGGGCGACGCGGTCTGCGCCGACGCCCGGCTGCTGTCCGGGGCCGTCGAGGTCGACCTGTCGGCCGTGACGGGGGAGTCCGTGCCCGTGGTCCGGACGGCCGGGGGCGTCACGCCCGCCGACCAGCTGCGCGTCGTCGACGCCCGCGACGTGCTGCTGTCGGGGACGACGTGCACGTCGGGGGAGGGCACGGCGCTGGTGGTCCACACCGGCATGGAGACCGAGCTGGGTCGGATCGCCGGGCTCAGCAGCCGCACCACCCACGACATGAGCCCGCTGGAGCGACAGGTACGCCGCGTGGCGTGGCTGATCGCGGCGGTGGCGGTCGGTGTCGGGCTGGTGTTCCTGCCGCTGGGCATGTTCGCCGGACTGTCCTTCGCCGACGCCTCGGTGTTCGCGATCGGGCTGCTGGTGGCCAACGTGCCCGAGGGCCTGCTCCCCACCATCACCCTCGCCCTGGCGGTCGGTGTCACCGAGCTGGCCCGGCACGGCGGCCTGGTCAAGCGCCTGAGCGCGGTGGAGACCCTCGGCTCGACCAACGTCATCTGCACCGACAAGACCGGCACCCTCACCCAGAACCGGATGCAGGTGCACAGCAGCTGGGACGCCACCGGGACGCGGACGCCCGCCCCGCCCGTCCGGCACGCGCTGGCCCGGGTGCTGCGCTCGTGCACCAGCGCCGACCTGCTCTCCGGGGTCGGGGACCCCACCGAGCTCGCGCTGCTCAGGGCGGCGGAGCACCTCGACGGTCGACGCGACCCGCACGTCCCCCGCGAGCGACGCGAGGCGACGTACCGCTTCGACCCGCGGCTGCGACTGATGTCGGTGATGGTCCGCGACGACGCCGGTGGCGACCTCACCCTCACGAAGGGCGCCCCGGAGGCGGTGCTCGAGCGGTGCAGCCACGCGCTGGGTCCGACGGGGGAGGAGCTGCCGCTGTCGGCGGGGGCCACGACGGCGCTCCAGGCCCGACTGGCCGAGCTCGCCGGTCGGGGGTTGCGCCTCATCGCGTGCGCCTCGAGACAGGGTCCGGCGGTGCTGGCACCACCCCAGCGTCACGACGTGGAACGGGACCTGACCCTGATCGGGCTCGTCGCGCTCTCGGATCCGTTGCGCGACGCGGTCCCGGCGGCCGTGCGACAGGCGCACCAGGCCGGCATCCGGATCCTGGTCGTCACCGGTGACAACGGAGCGACCGGCGCGGCGATCGCGCACGACGCCGGCATCGGGGGACGCGGTCGCCCCGTGGTGGTCCCGGGCTCCGAGCTCGAGGCGATGGACGACGGGCGGCTCGACGAGATCCTCTCCGGGCCCGAGGAGGTCGTCTTCTCCCGGACCGCTCCCGAGGACAAGCTGCGCATCGCCACCCGGTTGCAGGCCGCCGGGCTGGTGGTGGCCATGACCGGGGACGGGGTCAACGACGCACCCGCCCTGCGCAAGGCCGACATCGGCGTCGCCATGGGCGTCGACGGCACCGACGTCGCGCGGGAGGCCGCGACCATGGTGCTGGCCGACGACGACTTCGCCACCCTGATCCGTGCGGTCGAGTCCGGACGCCGGGTCTACGACAACGTGCGCAAGTTCATCCTCTACATCTTCGCGCATGCCGTGCCCGAGATCGTGCCGTTCCTGGTCTTCGCGCTCTCCGGTGGCGCGGTGCCCCTGGGCCTCACGGTCGCGCAGATCCTGATGATCGACCTCGGGACCGAGACCCTGCCCGCCCTGGCCCTGGGCCGTGAGCGCGCGGAGCCGGGCCTGATGCGCCGTCCGCCCCGCGGCCGGGGCGAGTCGATCATCACTCCGGGGATGCTCCTGCGCGCCTGGGCCATCCTCGGCCTGGTCTCGGCCGTCGTCGTCTTCAGCGGCTTCACCTGGGTGCTCTGGTCGGGCGGCTGGCGACCGGGTGACGCCACCGGGCCGGGGAGCGCGCTGCACGAGACGCTGCTGCACGCGACCACCATGACGTTCGCAGGCATCGTCGCCTGCCAGATCGGTACGGCGATGGCGGCACGCACCGACCGCGTCTCGCTGTTCTCGATCGGGGTGTTCAGCAATCGTCTGCTGCTGGCCGGCATCGCCTTCGAGGTCGCGCTGACCGCCGTCGCGATCTACCTGCCGGCGGCACAGACGCTGCTCGGCACCCGCTCCCTGGGTGGGGGTGAGCTGGCCGTGCTGGCGACCTTCCCCTTCATCGTGTGGGGCGCCGACGAGACCTACCGCGCGCTGCGGCGCCGGCGGTCGGTGTGGGCTCAGCCCGCGTAGGGGACCTCGCTGGCCCAGTCGGCGTCCGGAGCGGTGACGGCACGCCAGATGGCGTCGGCGACGCGGTCGGGTGTGAAGGCACCCTCGCGGGCCAGGGTCCCGCGGACGGTGACCGACACCGCGCGGATCCCGTCCGGGGCCATCGTGGCGTCGATGCTGTGCACGAGGTTGCGCAACCCGGCCTTCTGCACGCCCAGCGAAGCGGCGCCGTGCCACGGCTCGTCGGCGGCCATGCTCCCGGTCACGCTCACGCGGCTGCCCGCCACCAGGAACGGCCGCGCCGCCTGCACGACGGTCAGCAGGGCACCGACGCCGAGCGCGACGTCCTCGAGGAGTTCGGGCACCGTGAGCTCGAGCGGGTCCTTCTCCCGGTAGGCGCTGGGGTTGAAGTGCAGGACGTCGATCCGACCCCATGCCCGACCGAGCCCCCGGACGGCGTCGGTCGCGCCGGCCGTGTCGGTGAGGTCGACCGCCGCGGACCGGACGCGCGCGCCCCGCCCCTCGAGGTCGGCAGTCAGGTCGGCGAGGACCTGAGGGTCCCTGCCGACCAGCCCCACGTCGTACCCCTCGTCGGCGAAGCGGCGCGCCACCGACCCGCTCACGCCCGGACCTGCACCCACCACGACGACGACCGGTCTGCTCATGGGGACTGTCTACTCCGTCGTCCCGGTGGCCTGCCATGGTGGAGCCATGACCTCCTCGTCGAACCCGTCGCCCGTCCTCGTCGTCACCGGAGCCAACGGCCTGGTGGGGAGCCGCGTCGTCGCGGCCCTGAGCGAGCGGGGGGCGAGCGTGCGTGCCGTCGTACGCCGCGCCGGCACCGCGCCGGTCCTGCCCGGGGTCGAGGAGCGGGTCGGGGACTTCGCCGACCCGGCCTTCGCCGCGGAGGTGGTGGGCGACGCCGAGGCGCTGGTCACCACGGTGCACCCCCTGGGCGCGGACGGGCGCAGCCAGCGGGCGGTGGGCCTCGACGGGACGCTGACCATCGCCCGGGCCGCGGCGCGCGCCGGCGTGGACCGGCTGGTGCACGTGTCGACGGGGGCGGTCTACGACCGCCGTCGCGGGCTGGGCGACGTGGACGAGCACTCGGACCTCGTGCCCGACGAGGCCGGGGACTACGCGGTCATCAAGCGCGACGTCGACCTGGCGCTGGCCGAGGTGGACGGCCCCACCCGGGTGCTGGTGCGTCCCCCGGCCATCCTCGGCGCGGGGGAGACGTCGGTGTGGAACACGGTGCACCCGGCCGAGGTGCGCGACGACGAGGGGGCGCGGCACGCCGTGCCGGAGCAGTCGTTCGCGTGGGTGCACGTGGACGACCTGGCGGCGCTGGTCGCCGACGTGGCGGTCGGAGCGGTCGCTACCTCCGACGACCCGGAGACCGGGCCGGTGGCCGGCGGGTGCACGGCCGTCAACGTCGCGGGTGAGCCCGCGACGCAGCGTGACTACCTCGGCGCGGTGACGAGCGCACTCGACGTGGAGCCGGTGTGGGAGGACGGCGAGGCCTGGACCGGGCAGATCCGATCCGACCGGGCCCGGCGCTGGGGCTGGAAGCCCTCGGTCGACCTCGACCGCGCCCTGGCCGAGCTCCGGGCCGGGCTGCAGGACCGGGCGTAGCGCCGCGGTGCCCCTCGGCCACGTGCCCCACATGGGGGGTGTGCCGACACGGCTCCGGCAGTAGCGTCGGGCCATGTCCTACCCGGATCCTGCGTACTTCGGCACGGGTGACGTCCTGGCCAGGTATCGCCCCGCGGACTCCCCTCCCGAGCTGCCTCGCTCCGACGGGTCGGCGAGCTACCTCGCCACCGGGGCCAGCACGTCAGGACGTTTCGGCCTGTACCGCTGGGACATGGGCGGCGAGCCGGCGGGAGCGCAGACGCACTACCACCGGACCTTCAGTGAGTCGTTCTTCGTGATCTCCGGGGCGATGCGACTCTTCGACGGCACGACGTGGCTCGACGGCCGGCCCGGTGACTTCGTGTACGTGCCCGAAGGAGGGCTGCACGGATTCCGCAACGAGTCGGGGGAGCCCGCGTCGTTGCTCATCCTCTTCGCGCCGGGTGCTCCCCGTGAGGCCTACTTCGAGGGCCTCGTCGAGCTTGCCGAAGGTCGCTGGAAGCCGAGCCACGACGAGTTCCAGGCGTTCCTCGAGGAGCACGACAACATCTACGTGTAGGACCGTCGTCAGGCCATCTCCGGGATGTGCAGGTGGGCGTAGGCCAGCTCGAACTCGTGCACCTCGACGATCTCGCCGGTCGACGCGGTCGCGGCCCGGGCGCGCAGGTCGTCGGCCGAGGCGCGACTGGTCGTCATGGCCGCGAGGTCCTCCCAGACCGTGCTGGCGCAGCCCATGCCGGTGTCCCGGTTGACGAGCAGGCTGGCGCTGCAGAACCCGGGCGTCTGCTCGAGGTCGGGCAGGATGCTGCCCCGGAACGTCTCGGTCATGGTGTCGAGGTCGCCCTGCAGCCAGCTGACCCGGCAGCACTCGCCGTGGTGGGTGCGGTGCATGACGGCGATCTCCCACTCGTCGATCTGCAGCGAGCCGCCGAGGATGTCGCGTCCGCGGTCCCGCATCTCGCGCAGCTGCGGGTCGCTGGAGCGCAACGCCTCCTCGGTCTCCCAGGAGCTCGTGGCGATGCACTGCCCGATGTCGCGGTCGACGAGGAACGACAGGCCGCGACAGCCCTCGATCCGTTGGAGCATGGGTGCGGCCTCGGTCTCGACGAACCTGATGCCCGCATCGACGTTGGCGGGCATGCCGTGGAAGGTGCTGGAACGTGCGTACACGGCCCACTCCTCTCGGGAAGGGCAGTGCCCCGTCCGGCACCGCCGGTTCCTCTCTGCCTACTCCGATCCGCGTGGGGTCGCCATACCCAGTTGTGCGGCCCGCCGCAGCGAGGGGCGGGCCCGGCTCAGCCCGCCCCGACCAGGGCCGCCGAGCGCTCCCACAGGCCGTCGATCACGGACTGGTCGTGGGCCTGCCTGTTCTCGCGGCCGTGGGGGTTGAAGCGGCTGAAGTAGCGGCCGTTGACCGCCGGGTCGGGACCACGCTCGGCGAGGGCGATCAGCGGCGCCGCTCCCTCGGGGACGCTGATCGTGGCGAACCGCTTGAGCGGTGAGCGGTAGAGGAGACCGACGACCCACGAGTCCCGCCCGAACGAGCTCCCCACCGGACCGGGGTGCACGGCGACCGAGGAGATCCCGTCCTCGGTCCACCGCTGGGCGATGCCGCGGGTGAAGACGATGTTCATCAGCTTGCCGGTGCCGTACGCCGGGAACTCCCGCGCCCTGCGGTGCTGGTAGTCGAGGTCGTCGAGCACGATCCTGCCCACCAGGTTGCCGATGCTGGAGGTGTTGACGACCAGCGACGAGCCGGCCGCGGCCAGCCTGGGACGCAGCAGCTGGGTGAGCAGGAACGGCGCCAGGTGGTTGACCTGGAAGTTGGGCTCGTGATCGTCGTACGTCGTCCGCGACGGGGCGAACGTGCCGCCGGCGTTGTTCATCAGCACGTCGAGCCTCTCCACACGCTCGCCGACCTGGGCGGCGAGGCGGCGCACGTCGTCGAGCCGGGAGAAGTCGGCGACGAGGGGCTCGGTGCCGACCGCCTCGGCCACGGGCCTCAGCTTGTCGGCGGATCGTCCGGTCACCAGGACGGTGGCTCCCTTGCCGGCGAGGTCGCGCGCGGCCTCGGCCCCGATCCCGTCGGATGCTCCGGTCACCAGGACCGTGCGGCCCGCCATCGTCTGATCAGTCATGGGGCCGAGCCTAGGCGGGGCGGGGGAGCCGGCAGCCCCGCGTCGGGACCCAGGGTGGCGTGGGAAGCGGCGGATGCGTCGGATCCCGGCGCGGGCGAGGACGTCCTCCCCCGGGTTTCGCGGACCACCGGCCGCAGAACTCGGCGGTGTGCTGCGACACCACGCTCGGTGAATTCGTGGTTCCGTGTACGGAGGCGCGGAAGGCGGTCGACCCGGACCCGCTGTGTCACCGAGTTCCTGCGTGACGTGCACGAGCGCGCCGCCGCCGGCTGGCCCCCCGACAAGGAGCAACCTGATGCCAGTGACCCGAGGCTTTCGCCGACGACGTCCCGAGACACCGGGAGACCGGCTGCCTCCCGGCCAGTACGACACCGGCGCCTCGTGGCCCGTGCTCAGCGCGGAGGCGACACCGCAGACCCCGGCCGAGGCCTGGACCTTCACGGTGGACGGGCTCGTCGAGTCGCCCCGGACCTGGACCTGGGACGAGATGAATGCGCTTCCGGGGTCGAGCTACGCCGGCGACATCCACTGCGTCACGACCTGGTCCAAGCTCGACGTGACCTTCGGCGGCGTCAGCGTCGACGAGTTCGTGGCCGCGGCGGGGCCGTCGGCGGACGCCCGCTACGTGCTGGCCCACTCGGTGACCGGCTACACGACCAACGTGCCGCTCGCCGACCTCGACCGGGGGCCGCGCCTGGGTGGTCTGGACGTACGACGGCCGCCCGCTGGCCCGCCAGCACGGGGGACCGGTGCGACTGCTCGTGCCCCACCTCTACTTCTGGAAGTCCGCGAAGTGGGTCAACCGGCTCGAGCTGCTCGCCGAGGACCGGCCCGGCTTCTGGGAGCAGAACGGCTACCACGACCGCGGTGACCCGTGGCTCGAGCAGCGCTACCAGGGGGACTGAGATGGACGACGTGGACACCCCGACGGACGACCTGACGACGGTGTGGACCGAGGGTCGGATCATCGAGAAGGACCTTCCGACGCCCACCACCGTGCGACTGCGGATGCACGTCGAGCGCAAGCCTCCGCACCAGCCGGGTCAGCACTACCTGATCCGGCTGCGCGCGCCGGACGACTACACCGCCCAACGGTCCTACTCGGTGGCCTCGGACCCCGACGACCCGCTGCTGGAGTTCCTGGTGGAGACGCAGCCCGACGGCGAGGTCTCGGAGTTCCTGGCCGACGTCGCCGAGGTGGGTGACGTGCTGGAGATGCGTGGACCCATCGGCGGATGGTTCACCTGGGACGTGCGGACCCCGGCGGTGTGCCTGGTCGGCGGCACCGGCGTCGTCCCGGCCGTGGCCATGATGCGCACCGCCCGCCGGCTCGGCCGGTCCGACCTCCTGCGGGTGGCGGCCCTGGGTCGCAGCCGGGAGGAGATGCCGTACGTCGCGGAGCTCGAGCGGTTCGGGGCGCTCGTCGCCCTCACCCGGACGGCGCACGGTCCGCGACCGCCCGGACCGCTGATCGGAGAGGAGCTCGTGCCGCTCCTCGAGGGCGCCGAGGTCGGCTACGTCTGCGGGTCGGCGCGCTTCGCGGCGTACGCCGAGTCCCTCCTCACCGACTGCGGGCTCGACCCCCGGTCGATCCGTGTGGAACGTTTCGGACCGACGGGGTGAGAATGAGCCATGACCCACGACGATGACCTGCACCAGCACATCACCCGGCTCGTGGCGGAGGAGCACGAGCTCCGCGCGGAGGCCGCCTCCCCGGAGCATCGGGAGCGACTCACCGACCTCGAGCGTCAGCTCGACCAGCTGTGGGACCTCCTCCGCCGGCGGGATGCCGCGCGCGAGTTCGGGCAGGACCCCGAGACCGTTGCCGAGCAACCCTCCTCGCAGGTCGAGGGCTACCTCCAGTAGCGGCCCCCGGCCCGTGATCGCGGCCCTGTCGGGCGGCGAAGTTCTCAACCGGCGACCGATGCTCTATCGTTGTCGTCGTTGAAGGGACGGCTCTGCAAGTCGTCCTGGCCGCACACGATGTCGCGGCCTGTATCTCGTACTCCTGGTTTTCGGTTCGCTGGACATCAGCACAGATGGATGTCTTCAGCGGCTCGGGGGCACACTGCCCTCGACACGTAAACAAAGGAAAAGATCATGGCTCAGGGAACCGTCAAGTGGTTCAACGCCGAAAAGGGTTTCGGCTTCATCGCGCAGGATGGCGGCGGCGAGGACGTGTTCGTCCACTACTCCGCGATCCAGTCCGGCGGCTACAAGTCGCTCGACGAGAACCAGAAGGTCGAGTTCGACCTCGCCCAGGGCCCCAAGGGTCCCCAGGCTGAGAACGTCCGCGTCTCCTGATCTGACGACGAAGGGCCCCGACCGCATCTGCGGTCGGGGCCCTTCGTGCGTGGGTGGGCGGCACGCCGACGCGGCGTGATCGAGACGCCCTGCCGGCTCGATGGGGACTTCCTCCTCTGTCCGGACGGCCCGGTCGCGGTGATGCTGGGCGGGAGGGGGACGCGATGACCACCGGCACCGGCAGCACCGACGGCACGACGGCACTGCTCGAGGCCATGATGAACCTGACCTCGTTCCACCGCGAGCACGAGAAGTTCTACGCCTCGTCGCCCCGCGAGTTCGCCGTCACCCTGCAGCGTCACACCCGCACCCTGCAGGCACTGGCCGACCGGTGGTCCACCAGCGAGGGCTCCACGCGGGCGGTGCTGAGCCCCTACGAGGGAGCGGAGGACCTCAACAGCCCGGCCGCCCTGCAGCTCGACGGCGTGCTGTTCCTCGAGGGCGAGGGCCGCCCGGCCGAGATCACCCACCTGATCCGCGACCTGCGCAGCGCCGCCGAGGACCAGAAGGCCACGGGGGAGTGGCTGGCCACGGCGATGGAGTCCTCCTGGTCGGTGGCGGCCGCACTGATCGAGATCGACGGCCTGGCCGACATGCTCGGCGAGCGCCACCGGATCATCGCCAACGACTGGCAGGCCGCCACCATGAACGGCCTGCAGAGCCACCTGATGGACCGGGCCGCCGACCTCCTCGAGCGCGTGGACTTCAGCCCGGCCGCGCTGCGCGCCGACCTCGCCGAGGGACAGGTCTCGACCGGGCTGCTCTACTCCGCGGCCGAGATGATCTCCCACGCGGCCGACCTGTGCTGCGAGTCCGCCGGACTCGTCCACGACAACGAACGCCGGTGGCGCACCTTCCGCCTCCGTGTCGCCCAGGTCCTGGCCGCCCGGGACAGGACGTCGGGCCACGACGGCTGACCCGTTGTCGGCAGAACCCGGCCTCGAGCATGCAACCGCCGGCGCCGGGACGGCGTCCTGTGTTCGTGACCACGTGGGGCCGTCCCACCGTGGCGCGAGCACCCAGGAAGCAGGAGCACGACATGTCCAAGACCATCGCCGGCGCCGTCACCCTCACGGCCGCCGCCCTCACGCTCGCGGTCACCGGCGCGGCGTACGCCGACAGCATCGCCACGCTGGACCCGCAGGACGTCGGCCACGGAGTGGACCTGCGGTCCGTCGAGGTGAAGCACGGTGCCCGCAACGTCGTGGTCGTCACGACGCACACCAACCTGCGTCGCGCCCCCAGCAGCGGCTCCGCGGGCACGGTCTACCTCGACACCCACCGCGACGACCGTGGTCCGGAGTACGTCTTCGTCGGTGGCTTCTTCGAGGGCACCGACTACCAGCTCCTCCACACGGACGGATTCGGCCGGGGGAGCTGGGGCGCACCCGTGCGCGGCTCCTACGAGATGACCGTCGACTACGCCACGGAGCAGGTCAGGATCCGGATGTCGCGCGCGACCGTCGGCCGGCCCACGGAGGTCCGCGCCTCGGTCCACGTCTCCGGGACCCGCACCGACGGCACCGGTGTCGACGACTGGCTCGGCACTCCGCGCAGCTTCACCACGTGGGTGGCCGGCGACTGACGTCGTGGTAGGCGCCGGACCTCGAGTCCGTGGGCACCGCCCTGGTGCGCGACGTCCTGACCACCGTGTCGGCCGCGGAGCTTCGCCGCGACCCGGAGGAGGCCTGGAACACCGCACACCGCGTGACCGTGCTCCACTGCCTGCTCGTGATCGTGAACGAGGGGTGGGAGCACCACCGGTACGCCGTCCGCGACCTCGACGCCCTCGAGGCGGGTTCCGTGGACTGATCCCGGCACGGGACGTCCGGGGGACCTTGGCCTCTGGGGGCCGGGACGCGGGCGGGCGAGACTCGAGGTCCGCCGCACGTGTCTGTCCAGAGGAGCGTGGGATGACCGCGACCAGCACCCGGCCCGGAGCGACCTCACCGGTGGTCGACGCCGACCTCGTCCGCACCGCGCGCACGACCGGCTGGCTCTACCTCGGGCTGGCGGTCACCGGACTGCTCGGGTTCATGCTGGTCCGCGGGCAGCTGTACGTCGCCGACGACCCCGACGCCACGCTGGCCAACCTGGTCGACCACACGTCCCTGGCCCGCCTCGGCATCCTGCTCGAGCTGGGCATCGTGCTGACGCAGGCTCTCGCGGCCGTGTGGTTCTACCGCCTCTTCCGCAGCGTCGACACCTTCGCCGCGGGGCTGGTCGCGGCCTTCGGGATGGTCAACGCTGCGGCGATCCTGTCCAGCGCGGCGTTGCTCGCCTCTGCGCTCGACGTCGCGGACGACCGTTCCCTGGCGGTGCCCGGGGGAGCGGCGGCCACCGTCCAGCTGCTCTACGTCGTCAGTGGTCACCTGTGGGGAGTCGGAGGACTGTTCTTCGGCCTCTGGCTGGTCCCGATGGGCTGGCTGGTCATCCGTTCCCGGTGGCTTCCGCAGGCGCTGGGCTGGCTCCTGGTGGCCGGCGGTGTCGGCTACGTGCTCAGCACCGTCGTCACCTACGCGTTCGCCGGAGCCGACCTCGTGGCGGGGCTGCTGGTCGTCCCGGCGACGGTCGGTGAGCTCTGGATCGTCGGCTACCTGGTGCTCTTCGGCGTCCGTGACCACGCTCGGCCGTCCGTCACCTGACCCGGTCCCCCGGTAGGGCGGCGTCCGGTGGTCACGCCAGCATGAAGTCCGCGACGACCCGCCCCAGCTCCTGTCCGGCGTCCTCCTGCAGGAAGTGACCGGCGCCCCGGATCGTCGGATGGCTGAGGCCACGGGTGCCGGGAACGAGCCTGCGCAGGATCGGGGCCATCGCTGCGGTGATCGGGTCGTTGTCGCTGAAGGCCACCAGGAAGGGCAGCTCGCTGGCCGACAGCACCTGCCACGCGGCGCGGTTGGCCTCGCTGGCCGGGTCGTCGGGACGGGTCGGCACCAGTCCGGGCATGGCTCGCACCCCTGCCTTGGCCCGGTCCTCGGGGAACGGCGCGTCGTACGCCGCTCGGACGTCATCGGCCATCGGGCGCACGCAGCCGGCCCCCACCAGACGACCGACGTCGACCACCTCCGCCCTCTCGACCGCGCGGCGGAACTGCCACCACACCTCGGGCATGTCGACGTCGCCGGTCGGCAGCCCGGTGTTGGCCGCGACCACCCGGCTGAAGCGGTCCGGGTGCTCGGCGACCAGGCGCAGCCCGATCAGCCCTCCCCAGTCCTGCCCGACCAGGGTGATCTCGTGCAGGTCGAGACGGTCGAGGACGAGCTCGCGGGTCCACTCGACCAGCCGGGCGTAGGAGTAGTCGGCCTGGTGGACCGGCTTGTCGGAGCGGCCGAAGCCCACGAGGTCCGGCATCACGCACCGGATGCCGTTGTCGGCCAGCACCCGCGCCACGTGGCGGTAGAGGAACGACCACGACGGCTCTCCGTGGAGCAGCAGCGCGACCGGCCCGTCGGGCGGTCCCGCCTCGACGTGGGCCACGCGCAGGGTGCCGCCGTCGGGGTCGGCGACCTCGGAGTAGACCGGCTCCCAGGGAAAGTCCGGCAGCCGTTCGAAGGCGGCGTCCGGGGTGCGGTAGATCTCCATGCGGTCGAGTGTGGCACTGACCCCGCGTCGCTCGAGGGGGGATCCGGACCACACCCGTGCCACCGCTGCCCGAGGGCCCGACCAGGAGCAGGGCACAATCGCCCCGTCGCTGCTCGACCGGGAGGTGCCGCATGACCACGAAGGCCGCTGTCGCGCTTGCGGACCTGGTGCTGCGCGTGGGTCGGTCCGAGATGCCGGTGGTGCTCGGGCTGGTGGGTCCGCCGGGCGTCGGCAAGTCGTACGCCGCCGACGCGCTGGCCCGGCAGCTGAGGGCTCTCGGGGTGCCGACGGCGGTCGTGCCGATGGACGGCTTCCACCTGTCCAACGCGCAGCTCGATCGCCTCGATCTGCGGTCGCGGAAGGGATCACCGGAGACCTTCGACCTCGCCGGCCTCATCGCCCTGCTCGAGCGCGTCCGGGCCGCCGACGGCATGCCCGTCTTCGCGCCCGACTACGACCGCGACCTGCACGAGCCGATCGCGGCACGACGCTGCGTCGAGCCGGACACCCGAGCCGTGGTCGTGGAGGGCAACTACCTCCTGCACGACGCCGCCGGCTGGGGGCGCGTGCGGACACTCCTCGACGTCGCCTGGTACCTCGAGGCTCCCGAGGACGTGCGCGTCACGCGGCTCGTCGAGCGTCACGTCCGCAGTGGGAGGTCACCCTCCGACGCGCGGGAGTGGGTGCAGCGGGTCGACCTGGTCAACGCCCGGACCATTGCTGCGGGCCGGGATCGCGCGGACTTCGTCGTCGATGCGTCCACCGTGGGTCGAGGGAGCGACGCCGCCGCCCGAGGGGGCTGACGGGACTCTTCAGCGCGTGCCGGTCGCGTCGCGGCGCTTGTTCTCCTTCTCGACGGCGACGGCAAGGTCGTGGACCAGGCGTGAGTGCCAGCGCTCGTGGGCGGCGAGGTCGTCGGTCAGTGCGTGGCAGTCGGGACAGGACTGCGACGGTGCGGACATTTCCATGGCTTCTCCCTCCAGGCAGGGGGGCTCGTTCCACCGTGGCACGAAAGACAGCCGACGTCCATGGTCGGTCTGACGGGACACGGGTTCAGAGCGCCCTCGCGGCTCCCGAGGCGATCAGCCCCTGGGCCGCCGTGTAGGTCGTCATGACGACCGCGTCAAGGGCGGGACGAGGCTCGGTCAGGAGGAACTTCTGGGCCGCGAGCACGGTGTCGGAGACGAGGAACAGGGCAGTGCCCGCCTCCAGGGTCCTGCGCGCCCCCTGCGGCAACGCGGGGTCGAGCATGCGGGAGCTCGCGAACATCGCGGACAGGATCGTCGCGTAGGCGGCGACCGGGACCCGGAGCCCCGGGTCCTTCCGGCCCGCCGCGACGCTCATCAGGGGAGCGGTGGTCAGCCACAGGCCGAGGGCGACCCCGAGACCCGCGGTGTCGTGGTCCTTGCCCTCGCCGCGCACCGAGAGGAACGCGGTGATGTAGGCGAGGTGCGCCCCGGCGAAGGATCCGACGCCGATCAGGAACGACCGGTCGCCGGTGCCGAGCAGCGCCACGTCGCCGCCCCAGGAGAACGCCTGGGCCGCCGCCGTCCCGCTGCGGAGCCGGTGGGTGCGCGTGCGAGCCCCGCCACCCCGGGTGCCGTCGAGGAAGGCGGTCGTCAACGCAGGCATCAGCGCCGGCTTGAGGACGTGGCGCAGGCGTCGAGCCAGGGTGCTGCCGCCGTTCCCGGCAGCCACGCTGTCGGCGATCGCGAGGGCGACGTACACGGCACTGGGCAGCACTGTCCTGGCTCGGGGCATGCTGCTCATCCTGAGGTCTGCCGCCGCGCCTCGCCAGGAACCCGAGTCCGGAGGAAACTTCTGGGGCCGATGTCGAAGAGCCGGGCCACCGTTCGACGTACGTGCGAGAAGCAGCGACCAGCAACCACGAGGAGTGATCAGCAATGCCGCGTTTCATGGGATTCGTCAGGATGGAGGAGAACATCGGCATGCCGCCGCAGTCGCTCTTCGAGGCGATGGACGCCTACATCGGCGAGCGGGCCGCCAACGGCACGTTCCTCGACGGCGGCGGGCTCTACGGGACCGAGGACGCCGTGAACTTCGTCGTCCGCAAGGGCGAGGTGAGCCGGGTCGACGGACCGTACGCCGAGGCGAAGGAGGTCGTCGGCGGCTGGTCGTTGCTGGAGTACGCCACGGTCGAGGAGGCCGTGGCCGACCAGCGGGCGTTCGCAGAGCTGCACGCCGAGCACTGGCCCGAGGTCACCGTCGTCGCGACCTTGCGCCAGATCTCCTCGGGCCCGGAGGGGCCCGGCGACTGAGCGCGAGTCACTACGCTGGCGCCGTGCCGGCAGGGATCAGTGCGCAGGACGCGACCGAGGCCGTCTTCACCGCGTGGCGGGCCGACTCGGCCCGTCTCGTGGGGGCCCTGACCCGGATGACCCGCGACGTGGACCTCGCCGAGGACCTGGCACAGGACGCCCTCGTGGCTGCGCTCGAGCAGTGGCCCGTCTCGGGGGTCCCCGACAACCCGACGGCGTGGTTGATGACCACGGCGAAGCGGCGCGGCATCGACCACTTCCGCCGGGTCGACAACCTTCGTCGCAAGGTCGCCGACCTCGAGGCTCTCCGGGCGGGGGAGGAGGACGAGATGCCCGACCTCGACGGCCAGGTCGACCACATCGAGGACGACGTGCTGCGGCTCATCTTCCTGTCCTGCCACCCCTGCCTCACGCCCGAGTCCCGAGCCGGGCTGACGCTGCGGCTGGTCGGAGGACTGACCACCGCCGAGATCGCTCGCGGCTTCCTGGCCACCGAGTCCGCCATGGGCCAGCGGATCTCCCGGGCCAAGAAGACACTCTCCGAGGCTCGTGCCGAGTTCGAGCTGCCCACAGGGCCCGAGCGGACCCGGCGTCTCGACGACGTGATGGCCGTGATCTACCTGATCTTCAACGAGGGCTACACAGCCACGGCGGGCGAGGCGTGGATGCGCCCCGACCTGGCCGGCGAGGCGACGAGGCTGGCACGCATGCTGGCCGCGGTGGCGCCCGACGAGCCAGAGGTGCTCGGACTGCAGGCCCTCCTGGAGCTGCAGGGCTCGCGGATGGCCGCCCGCCTCGACGACGACGGCGTCCCGGTCCTGCTGGAGTCGCAGGACCGCAGCCGGTGGGACCGGCTGATGATCCGGCGCGGGCTGGCCGCCCTGCAGCGGGCCGAGCGGCTCGCCGCGGGTGGTGTCCCGGTCGGGACGTACTTCCTGCAGGCCTCGATCGCCGCCCAGCACGCCCGCGCCGGGCGTGCCGAGGACACGAGCTGGCTCCGGATCGCCGCCCTGTACGACGTCCTGGCCGAGGCCGCGCCCGGACCGGTCGTCGAGGTGAATCGGGCAGTGGCGCACGGGCGGGCGTTCGGCCCGGATGCGGGCCTCGCCGTGCTGGAGGGTGTGGCCCCGGGTGCGCTCGGTGCGTCCCCACTCGTGCCGAGCGTGCGTGGAGACCTGCTCGAACGCGCCGGGCTGCACGCGCGGGCCGCCGAGGCGTTCGCCGACGCGGCGTCGCGGACCAGGAACGAGGGCGAGCGTGCCGTCCTGCGCCGGCGGGCCGCGGAGAACCGCACGCGCGCCTGACTAGCCGGGGAAGTACCGCCACTCGCCCTCGGAGACGACGTCGACCACGTCGTCGACGACCCTGATGGCCGTCTGGTCGTCCATCGCGTACTTCGGTCCCGGGATCGTGCCCGCCCACCTCTGGGCCTCGGCCATGGAGTTGCCCGGGAGGCCGTCCGGGGCCAGGTGGGGACAGATGGCGAAGTCGACGAGGCCGAGGGTGCTGTCGTCGCCGCCCGGTGGGCGCCACTGGATGAAGTCGTCCCCGACCCGCGGGGTCATCACCATGCTCCCGGCACTGAGACCCACCCAGACGGTGTCGGTCAGCGACGGCAGCAGGTCCACCAGCCCGGACTCGCGCATCCAGTGGCACAGGTAGAGCACGTCACCGCCCGCTACCAGCAGGACGTCGGTGTCCCGGACCAGCGGCACCCAGAGATCCGCGTCGATGCTGGGCAGCGCCGTGAGCTCCAGGATGCCGACCGACCTCCAGCCCAGGTCGACCATCGGGTTGCCTTCGGTGCCCGTGATGAACTGCCAGGGCTTGATGCCGGGTCCGACCCACGGGTGCGCGTACTGCGCCGTCGGGATGCACAACGCGCTGGACTCGGCGATCGGCTTGCCCAGCAGGTCCGTCAGCGCGTCGCGGATGCTCGGGTTCTTGACGCCTGCAGAGGTGAGAAGGAGCTTCATGAGTCTCCGCCGTTCACAGGACTCCGGGGTCGAGATCCAGGGTGGTGCGGTCACCGACGACGAGCAGGTCGAGCATGGGCCCGATCTTCGGCAGCTCACGGGCGAAGAAGTAGCGCGTCGCGGCCCGCTTGCCGTCGTAGAACGCCGACTCCTTGGCGTGGGCGACCAACCACTGCTCGAGCCAGAGCCACGCCACCACCAGGTGGCCGGTCGCCTCCAGGTAGGCGGTGGCATCGGCGAGCATCGCCGCCTGGTCCCCGCGGCCGGCGACGGCAGAGGTGGCCCCGACCAGCCGGTCGGCGGCGGTCGTCAGCTGCTCGGCGTACGCGACGCCGTCGGGGGCCCCGGTGCCGGTGGCCCGGCGCGCGGTCTCGCGCATCCGGTCGACGAGCAGGGCCAGTCCGGTGCCGCCGTCCATCAGCACCTTGCGGCCGAGGAGGTCCAGTCCCTGGATGCCGTGGGTGCCCTCGTGGATCGGGTTCAGCCGGTTGTCGCGGTAGTGCTGCTCGACGTCGTGGTCCCGGGTGTAGCCGGCGCCGCCGAGCACCTGGATGGCCAGGTCGTTGGCGGCCAGGCACCACTGCGAGGGCCAGCTCTTGGCGATCGGCGTCAGCACCCCGAGCACCGTCTCCGCCTCGGCCTTCCGGGTGGCGTCGTCCAGCGACGCGATGTCGTCGACCAGCCGCGAGCAGTAGAGGTTGAGCGCGAGAGCGCCCTCGACGTACGACTTCTGGGCGAGCAGCATCCGGCGCACGTCGGGGTGCTCGACCAACGGCACCTGCGGGGACTCCGGCGACGCGCCCACCGGCCTGCCCTGCAGCCGCTCGCGCGCGTAGGCCACGGACTTCAGGTAGCCGGTGTAGCCGAGGGCGGTGGCGCCCAGGCCGACGCCGATCCGGGCCTCGTTCATCATCGTGAACATGGCGGGCAGGCCCCGGTTGACGGTGCCGACGAGGTGGCCGACGGCCCCCGGACGCCCGCCAGGCGTGAAGGCACCCTCACCGAAGACGGGGGCCGTGTTGACCGTGCCACGGAAGCCCATCTTGTGGTTGATCCCCGCCAGCACCACGTCGTTGCGCTCGCCCACCGAGCCGTCCTCGGCCACCAGGAACTTCGGCACCAGGAACAGGGAGATCCCCTTGGTCCCGATCGGGGCGTCGGGGGTGCGGGCGAGCACGAGGTGCACGATGTTCTCGCCCATCTCGTGGTCTCCGCCCGAGATCCACATCTTGCGCCCGAAGAGCCGGTAGGTGCCGTCGGACTGCGGTTCTGCGCGGGTGGTGATGTCGGCCAGGTTGGAGCCTGCCTCCGGCTCCGAGAGGGCCATCGTGCCGAAGAACCGGCCGGTGGTCATGGGCTCCACGAACCGGCTGATCAGCTCCGGGGTCGCGTGCACCGTGAGGAGGTTGGCGTTGGCCAGGGTGAGCAGCGCGTAGCCCGCCGTGCCGACGTTGGCCGCGTGGAACCACGCCATGCACGCCCCGAAGACCGACGACGGCAGCTGCAACCCGCCCGCCTCCTCGCTCAGGGGCGCGGCCAGGAATCCCGCGTCGGCGAAGGCCCGCAGCGCCGGCTCCACCTCCGGGACCAGCTCGACCCGCTCGCCGTCGAAGCGCGGCTCGGCGAGGTCGGCGGCCCGGTTGTGCGGGGCGAAGTGGTCGGTCGCGATCCGCTCGGCCAGGCCCAGCAGGTCCTCGACGACGTCGCGGGAGTGCTCGGCGTACCGAGGCCGCTCGAGGAGCTCCTCGGTGTCGAGCCACTCGAAGAGCAGGAACTCCAGGTCGCGGCGCGACATGATCAGGCTCATCAGCACTCCTTCAGTGGGTCAGCCGGGCCAACGTGTCCCATGCCTACACGACGCGCGCAACGTCCTCCGGGGCGGCGAGGACTCAGGCGCAGTCGGCACACAGGTCGGCGGCGGGAGACGACCGTCGGGACTCGTGCTGGACGAGGAAGCAGGCCATGCAGGTGAACTCGTCGTTCTGCTTCGGCGTGACCTCGACGGACAGGACCTCGTGGGAGAGATCCGCGCCGGGGAGCTCGTACGACTCGGCGAGCTCGGTCTCGTCCTCGTCGATCTTCCCCGAGGTCTTGTCCTGCTCGCCCGAGGTGAGGCGGCGCGCCTCCAGGCTCTCTTCCTTCTGCTCGTCTTCGGTCTTGCGGGATGCGTCGTAATCAGTGGCCATGCGGAGGTCCTCTCGGGGCGGAGCGCGAATGTTAGACCGGAACGCGTCGCAGCCCGCAATGCCCGCTGTCATGTGGCCTGGCGATGACCCGCAAGCCCCTCGCCGTCGCCGCTCCTGGAGCCCGCTGCCCTTCGGCAGAGCCGGGGTCGTCGCGCGAGCTGGGCGCGTCCCTGCGGGTCGACGAACGAGCCTGGTGCCGCCTGGTCGAACGTCGGACGCCGTGCGGGACGTCGTACGGATCGATGGCCAGGGCAAGAACGAACGAGGCTGCTTCGGCTCGCTGGCCCTCGTACACCTCGATCGTGACGGAGTCCGAGGCGGGCCGAACCAAGAACCCGGTGTCGAGGAGCCCGTCAACACCGATGGATATCACCCAGCGTGGGGATGAAGGGACACGTTTCTCGATGGTTGAGTGACGTGGCTGTGCTGCGGCCGTCGGGGCTGTGGTCAGTTCTTCCGGGAGGAACGATCGATGCGTCGAATACTTGCGATTCTCATTGCTGGAGTGGCTGCGTTGAGCGCGGGAGTGGCGCCCGCTCAAGCCATCACGGGAAACTTCGTGCCGGATTTCGAGCACGACTATGTGGGGCTGGTCGTGTTCTACAACGCCGACGGCACGCCGTCGCACCGCTGCTCCGGCAGTCTCCTCACTGACACCGTCTTCTTGACCGCCGGTCACTGCGTGACGCTGGACGACGAAGGCACGCTGGCGGCTTCGGCCCGCGTCTACTTCGAACAGGACGTCGACGCTGTCGCGGGTTACCCGACCTCCGGCGGCATCACGTCAGACACGTTGTACAGCTACGGGTTCGAGGGCCTGGGCAACCTGCCTCAGAGTCGGGATGTCGGCCTCGTGATCCTCGACCAGCCGGTGACGAGCGTCTATCCGAGCATCACCGAGTACGCCTCGCTCGCGGCGGCAGGGACGTTGGACACCTACGGCACGGGCATCGGCGCCACCGTCGACATCACCGGCTACGGAGTGCAGAACGCCAACAAGAACCACACCGTTGCGGCACGGGAGCGCCTACAGGCCGAGACCTTCATCATCGGCGGCAGGAATCCCATCCTGAAGAGCAGGTTCAACGTCCAGCTCGCCTCCAACCCCGGCGGCGGTAGGGGCGGAACGTGTTTCGGCGACTCGGGCGGACCGATTCTCTTGAGCGGCACCGACATCGTCGTAGCGGTCAACTCCTTCGTCCTCAATGGGAACTGCGCCGGCCAGGGGTTCGGCTACCGCACCGACCAAGCCGACGTCATCGCCTGGATCCTCGAGTACGCCGGCGAGGAGGCGGCGGAGATCGACGTGGTGCGAGTCTGATTGGTCAACACCACGACTCAGCGATCCGAGCGTCCCTTCCCGAAGGAAGGGACGCTCGGCGTCGTGTGCTGCCGTCCCGATCTCCTCCACCGACGGGCGGCGCATCGACGCGGATTCGGCGTGGCATCCGACTGCTCTGAAACGAGGGATGCGGACGTTGGGCCACGAGTCGAGCAGCACTCCCGGCACGCGACAACACCGGCCGCCTTCGCGGCGGGGTGACGCGCCTCGCGCCCGCCCGGACTGCGACGCGCCACCAGAGCGGCGACCCGATCCACCGTCTGCCTGTATCTCTCGGTGGCGTCGCGCCTCCTTACCGATAGACCGCGTTGTCCGGTGCGGGACGACCATTCGTGCAGGAGGAGAGAGTCATGGAGCTGACGCAGACGATCGGGATCGGGGTCACGGACATCCAACATGCGGCGCTTGAGGAGGCGCGGCGACTGATGCGCGAAGCCAAGGGCGACCGGCGGGTGGCCACTGGCCTGGCCTTCGAGCGACTGCACGACCTGGGCTGGGTCTCCGCAGAGGAGCGCGACGTGCTCCAGCGGATGCACGAGCTCGGGTTCGATGGCACCGAGAAGCAGAAGGACGGTGCACCCACCGCTACGGCCGCCTACCTCGAGGTACGGCGCATGTACAACGGCCTGCTCGCCCAGGGCGACGTCGGACCGGTCGCCATGGCGCTGGCCGCGGGTGCTGTGGGGTCGTACGAGCCGGTCGCGGGCGACGACGGTGCCACCGTGGTCTACGCCAAGAGCAACCGCAGCTACCAGGGGGTCCTCGGAGGAGCCGGCGCCATCATCGGCGGCGCCATCGGGGGTGCGCCGGGGGCCGCGATCGGAGGCGCGATCGGTGGGGTGATCGGCACCATCGTCGACGACTGTAAGGACTGACGATCGGAGGCGGCGGTAAACCTTGAGACGCCGCAGCTCGGCGAGGGTGCTGAGCGGATGAGGGCCCATCGAGTTCGAGATCGAGCGCACGCTCCGGGCGCCGATCGAGGACGTGTTCGCTCAGCTCAGCGACATCGACGGCCACAACGCCTGAATGACCAGGACGGGCAGCATGCTGAAGCAGACCGGCCAGACGTTGCCCGAGCCGCCCGCCGTCGGTGCGACGTTCGTCGATGAAGCGAGCCAGCAGGAGCGCGCGGTCACGGTCGACGCGCTCAAGACGTCCTTCGAGCAGAGGTCGAGCACCGCTGGGTGACCGTCCTTGAACGGTCGACGACGCCCTCTGGCGGTGACAAGACACAACTGCGCCGCGCGCAGTTGGCGATCGACGGCAGCAGCCCAATGGTGTAATCCCGAGTGTCGAAGAGTGCTTGGCGCTGTGGCCGGGGCATCACCCGGCGGCGGATCGAATGGCCAGATCCATGACTGGTGGCCCCGACAGGTCGGCGGGAAGGAGTTCCCGGACGTGCCCGAGCACATCGCGTCCACGGCCGACGAGGCGCACCGTTGTCTGAGCATCGGCGCACATCGTGGTGCGATCGCGCCTGCGCGTGCCGTTGTCGAAGCCACGGCGAAGGACCATGGCATCGAGAAGGGGATGCTTGACAAGAAGATCCTAGAGATGGCGAAGCAGGGCGTCGTCTCTGAGGCGATGAAGGAAGCTGCCGATGAAATCGGGTTCGCTGGCAGCGAGTATCGCTGCCTCGCCAGTCGCGGCGGCGGTTTGCAGCGCCGTCGGTACGCGCCCTGCAGGTGGGGAGATCAACCCCAGGGGGATCACACGCCACTCAGCGTCGGCGAGCTCTGTTCGTCCGCGCGGTGGCGGGTGCGCTGCGTGGATCCTCGGGCCAGGCGTGCTTGGGATAGCGCCCGCGCAGGTCGGCACGCACGCCCGGGTAGCCGTTGTCCCAGAAGGACTCCAGGTCTGCGGTGACGGCGGCCGGGCGTCGCGCGGGGGAGAGCAGGTGCAGCAGGAGCGGGACCCGGCCGTCGGCCAGGACCGGTGCTGCGGTCCAGCCGAAGACCTCCTGCAGTCGTACGGCGAGCACCGGCTGGTCCTGGGAGTAGTCGATCCGCACGCTCGACCCGCTGGGCACCTCGCACGCGCTCGGGAGCCAGCGTCGTCGAGCCTGCCCGCCTGCGGCCACGGCACCATCGCTCGCAGGGCGGCAGCCACGTCGATGCGACGAAGGTCCTGCGGCCGAGCGGACCCGCGCCAGCTGCGGCCCGAGCCAGGAGTCGAGGTTCTGCGTCAGTGCTGCGTCGCTCACGTCGGGCCACGGGTCACCGAGCGCGCGGTGCAGGAAGTCGAGGCGGGCACGCAGCGCCGTGGCCGCCTCCGTCCAGGCGAGGAGAGCGATCCCCTCGCTCGCGACCGCCTCTCGGATCGCGTCGCTCACGGCCTGCGCGGGTGGATCGCTGAGCGGGGTCGAGCTGAGCTCGATCGCGCCCAGCAACGTCCGTCGGCGCGCCAGCACCCGCCCGCCGGTCCAGGTGACCTCGTCCACCTCGGTCCACAGCGATCCCGCTGCCTCCAGCGCGAGGTCCTCGGTGAGGGGGGCCGCCGCGCGGATCCGGGCCTCACGTTGCCCGGGCCGTCGCTCCGCGTCACCGACCGCGAGCCACTCCAGTCCGGCCAGCGGCCCCGGGGCGCGCGGGTCGAGCGCCGCGCCTGTCCCGGACGCCATCAGGTAGCTCGACGTGCCGGAGCGCTTGCGCGCGATCCGGTCCGGATGCGCCAGGCGCCACCACCAGACCCACCGCCACGTCGTCGGTGAGCGCTCGGGCGTGGCCGACGCCGCTCTCGGGTCGCCGGCGGTGCCCTGCTTCGCAACGACCTCCTCCAGCCGGGTGACCTGGCTGCGCCACGATCCTGCCCGCTGGTCGGCGCGCAGTGACCGGAGCGCAGCGACCAGGTCTCCGCCGGGAGCGCGCACGTCCTCGCTCAGCATCGCGACCACCTCTGCGGCCCGCCTGGCCCCGACGAGACCGGCGCCGTCGATGAGGGCACGCGCCAGCCTGGGATCGGCCGGCACGCCAGCGATCACCCGGCCCCGCGAGGTGGCTCTCCCGTCCTCGGTCATCGCCCCCAGATCCACCAGCACCTCCGTGGCCGCCGACAGTGCGTGCGCCGGTGGCTGGTCGAGCAGCGCCATGTCGTGGACGTCGTGGCTGCCCCAGCACGCCACCTCCAGGGCGAAGGCCGTCAGGTCGGCGGTGGCGATCTCGGGCTCCGGGTGAGCGGCCAGGTGCGCGTGCTCCGCCTCGGACCAGCACCGCAGCACGGCCCCCGGACCCAGCCGTCCCGCCCGTCCCGCCCGCTGCTCGGCCGCTGCCCGGCTCACCGCGACGGTGACCAGAGAAGCCAGTCCGCGACGGTGGTCGGTGCGCGGCTCGCGCGAGAACCCGGCATCCACCACGACACGCACCCCGGGCACCGTCAGCGACGACTCGGCGACCGCGGTCGAGACGATCACCCGTCGACGCGGGCCCTCGCTCAGCGCACGATCCTGCTCGGCGCCGGACAGACGTCCGTGCAGGGCGTGCACGGCCGCGTCCACGCCGGCCAGGCGACGTACGGTCGCCTCGACCTCCGCGACACCCGGCACGAAGACCAGGACGTCCCCCTCGTGCTCGGCCAGCGCACGACGCACGGTCGCTGCGACATGGTCGTGGAACGCCGGGGTGATCCCCCGGTCGTCGGTGCGGCGCACCCCCGCAGGCAGCGGGCACCAGACCGCCTGGACCGGGTGCAGGGCACCCGGGACGCGGATCACCGGAGCGCCCCGGATCGTCAGGACCATCGGGATCGCCACCCCGGCCGAGCAGGGCGGCCGTCCGCTCGGCCTCGATGGTGGCCGACATCGCCACCAGGGACAGGTCCTCACGCAGGTTGGCCCGGACGTCGATCAGCAGCGCCAGGGTCAGGTCGGCGTCGAGGTGGCGCTCGTGCACCTCGTCGAGGACCACGGCCCCGACGCCGACCAGCTCGGGATCGTGCTGGATCCGCCGGAGCAGCAGACCGGTCGTGACGACCTCGACACGCGTACGTCGACTGCTGCGTCGGTCTCCGCGTACCGAGTATCCGACCGTCTCGCCGACCGGTTCGCCGAGCAGGTGCGCCAGCCGACGGGCAGCGGCGCGGGCAGCGATGCGGCTGGGCTGCGTGACGACGACCCGTCCCGCGACGACCTCGGCGACCGCGGGTGGGACCAGGGTCGTCTTGCCGGTGCCCGGCGGTGCCTGGACCACCGCGACCCCGCGAGTGCGCAGCGCCTCGACGAGGGGGGCCAGGCCCGCGGTGACCGGGAGGTCCGGCGGCGCGGCGAGCAGGCTGCGCAGCGGGTCGGACACCCGTGCAGTGTGCCTGACGCGCACCTACGGACAGGGCTGCCCTCTCTAACCGCGGCCGACCTGCCGGGGCATCAGGACCGGCCGCGCGCCGGCACCCTGACCCTCGAACGCGCGACAGCTGGTCGCACGACATCGGTCCCCCCATAGCGCACGACCACCGGCTTGATGCCTGGGCGGACACCGCGTACGACGACCCGCGCCTTCCCTCTGACGAGCTGGACCTCGACCGAGCGGTTTCCCACACTGATCGTCATCGCTCCGTCCGGCCTCGACGCTCCGGGAGCGCGGACACGGACGTCCACGGCGACGCGTTTCGGCGTCGCGTCGGGACGCACCCTGACCTCCGGAACGGTCGTGACGGGGGCCACGGCGACCGACTCCGTGGTGCTGCGGTAGTAGCGCCGAGCCAGTGTGATCTGCACGGACAGTGCGCGGCCGATGTCCCCCTTGCGGACCGTGTAGGTGGGATGCGTGGCCTTGAAGATGGGCCGGCCGTCGCGGAGCCAGGCGTAGGTGGCCGACGCGGCAGCGGGCCGGACGCTCCCGGCCTGGACGACGAGTCGGCGCCCCACCTGGGGCGTGCCCTGCACGCGGGACGGACTGATGACAGCGACGGGCTTGGCAAGGACGGGGGTGGTCTCCGGCGCGGTCGAGGTCGCCTTCCGGTAGCCGCTCGCGGTCGCGGTGGTGCGTGCGCTGATGACTCTGTCGATGTGGACCCGGCTGAGGACGAGGGACGCCCCGGTGGCTCCGGGAAGAGCAACCCCGTCGGCGTACCACTGCGTCGTGACCTTCGCAGGTTGCGGCGACCACGACGACGTCGTGAGGGTCAACGTCTGACCCACCTCCGGAGCGCCTTGGATCGTCGGCAGCCCCGTGGGCTGGAACGCTCCGGGTGCAACGGGGGCGGTGGCGAGAACGGCTCGACCGGCGGTGTAGCCACTCAGCTCGGCCGTCACCTCGGCGGTGAGGGCCTTGCCCTTCACATCGGGCGTGGGGACGTAGCTGGCCGCCGTGGCGCCGGGGATGGCGGCGCCGTCGGCGAGCCACCGAACGGTGACGCTGGTGGGCGTGGGCGTCCACGCGCCGGACGCCACCTCCAGCGGTGCGCCGACCGCCGGGGACCCGACGATGGCAGGAGCCGTCGTCGGCTCGACCACGCGGTCGTTGAAGTGGATGAACCCCGTGGGCCAGCCCCCTCCGGACTTGGTGACGTGCCGCCAGTGGAAGTCGCCGCCCCAGTAGTCCTCGGAGAGGATGATCTCGGCGTCGGAGATGACCTGTTCCACGATGGCGACGTGGCCGCTCGCACCTGCCGGATTCGCGTTCGACCTGTACCAGGCGACGGATCCGACCGTGGGTGTCTGGTCGGTGATGCTCGCCATCGCCACGCCCCAGTTCGAGGCGTTGCCGCTGCCTTCCCAGGGGCGGACGTTCGGCATCCCGGACTGGACCAACCGGTAGGCGACGTAGTTGGTGCAGTTGTGGCCGACATACATGCGCCAGTAGGCCGTGGACGACGCCTGCCGGTAGCCGGCGTTCCCATATCCGGCCGCCTGGCAGTCGGCGTACCCGGAACACAGGTAGGTCGACGTGGCCAAGCTGACCCTGTCGACCGTGGTCGGAATGACGAGCAGGAGGAGTGCAAGCACGCCGGTGACCAGCTTGGTCGCACGCCCGGTACGCCGTACGACGCGCTGGAGCGCCTGCAGCGCCGCGCGAGGGCGCTGTGGCGGGTGTGACCCATGAGGCTGTTGTTGCACGATGAGTGATCGTATGGGCCCTGAGTCAAGCCCGCCACGCCAATGGATGAAGATCAGATGTGTAATTCGCTGATCCGCTGAACGATCTCCAGGAGTCCGGCTCACCTTCGCCGTCAATGACTTCGACGCCGCCGTGAGGCTTGCCGCGACGGACTCGGCTTGCCACAGATGGCCGACTGGAGCTGCGAGCGGAGACGGGTGCCGCTGCCCGCAGGCGGCGGTGTGTCGCAAGCCCCGCTGTGGGGCTACGACAGCCGGATCCCGGGACGCAGCCCGCAGGGTGTGCCACTCAAGGCCGCGGGCCGGGGTGTTGCTCGGGTCGGTCACGTGCCTGCCCCGGCTGCGGTGAACGGCCGAATCGCCTCCACGAAAACACGACGCCAAGCGCAGCGCCGGCCACTAGCAGGGCGATGTCGGCAAGGGCGAGAGGAACAGAGCTGCTCCAGACCTCCCGCGCACTGGCGGCATAGCCCTCCTCCAGGCCGGCGAGGATGTGCAGGTTCAGCACCACGATCACGGAGACCGTTAGCCCAACCGCCCCTCCCGCCACGGCGGAAGCGACCCTCCTGACTGGGTGGTCGCTGTTCCTCATGGGACGTCCTACGGTCATGTCAGCCGGATCGGTTCGCGCTCACTCGACAGGAAACCCTTCCGACCTGGGACTGGTCCAGAGACGAAGGGCCCCGGACTTGGCGGCTGACCACTGACCACACCGCATCTTCGCTGTGCCGATACTCGGTGACACGTGCGCGCGTCAATCTGGGGCCGCAGGCGAACGAAGAACGACCCGTGACGCTGGAGCACGTTGGAAGGTGTCTTCGCAGGTCAGGGGCCGTTCTCCGGCACTCAGCGGGTGGGCGCCACCCGCGCGTGGCCAGATGTCGTAGTAGAGCTCGACAGGCAACGATTGCGCAGGTCAGAGCGCCGCGAAGTGGCGGCATGCCACATCCATGCCACAACGTGCCCAGCCCGCCCGTCACCGGTGGACAACCGCCGCCATGCCGACCAGGCGTTCTCTCGACTAGCGGTGTCAGCGGAACGCGCAGCCGGAGGCGACTCCGAATCGGTGGAGGATGGTTGCGGCGGGGCAGTAGCCGGTGATGGCGGACTGCAGCAGGTTGAGCCCGACGAAGCCGGTGAGCAGGAGCCACCAGGGCGAGATGAGGGCAGCGAGCAGGGCACTGATGAGGGTCATGGTGCCGGCGAGGGCGAACACGGCGCGGTCGAGGTTCACGAGATGTCTGTCCGTTCGGGGGTTGGCGGGGGCGGGTGGGGAACGCCGGGGGTGTGCGTCCCCCACCCGGTCAGGGGGTCAGCGGCCGAAGAGCCGCGACAGGAGGCCACCAGTGCTGCTGGCCTTGTCGGCCTTGGCCGTGGCCTTCTCGGCCGGAGTGTGTTGGCCGTTGCACCACTGGTTGCTGGGCACCATCGCCTTGACGTCGGCGACGTGCTGGCCGCATCCGGCCCAGGTGGTCTTGCCGCAGGTCTTGCAGGTGGTCGGTCGACACATGGTGAAGCTCCGTTCTGTCGGTTTCGGTGAGGCTTGCAGTGAGCGGGGTGGCTCAGCCGTGGGAGAAGGTGATGGTGGGCAGGACACGGGTGAGCCAGCGTGGGGTCCACCAAGCGGCCTTGCCGGTGAGGCGGAGCATCACGGGCAGCAGGACGAGGCGCACGAGGAACGCGTCGAGCAGCACGGCGACGCCCAGCACGATGCCCATCTCCTTCGGGGGCAGCGGGCCGGACAGCGCGAAGGTGAAGAACACCGCGACCATGACGGCACCGGCGGCGAAGATCACGCGTCCGGAGTGGGCCAGCGAGCCGACCATGGCCTCCTTGGTGTCGCCGGACTTCTCGTAGTGCTCCTTGGCGGAGGCGAGGAGGAAGACGGTGTAGTCCATCGCGATCGCGAAGATCATGGCGAAGAAGAACACCGGCGCCCACGCGTCGAGGAAGCCCTGGGACTCGAACCCGAGCAGGTCCGCACCGATGCCGTCCTGGAAGACCAGGCGCGCGACACCGAACGCCGCGGCGGTCGACAGCAGGCTGGCCAGGGTGCCGAGGAGCGAGATGAGCGGCGCCTGCAACGCAATGAGGAGCAGCAGGAACCCGAGACCGAGCACGACGCCGATGACGAGCGGGGTGGAGTCGTCGAGCTGTGTCTTGAGGTCGAGGTTCTCCACGGCTGCTCCGCCGACGAGAGCAGTGTCGGGCAGGTCGGCGCGGAGCCGGTCGACGGTGTCGGCGAGCTCGGGGTCGGACGGGTCGACGGTCGGGACTGCCTGGATGAGCACCAGGTCCGCGTCCGCGCCGGCGTCGGAGGCGGGCTGGGCGGGCATGGCGCCGGCAATGCCGGGGTCGGCCGCGAGGACTGTGGCGGTGGCCTTGGCGTCAGCGGCGTCGGTGATGACCTGGAGGGTGCCGGGGGCGCCGTCACCGAAGGCGTCCTTGACCTGGTTGTAGCCGACGCGGGCGCTGGCGTCGTCGGGGAGGACCTGGATGGACGGCATCGCGGTCTTGAGCCCCAGGACGGGCGCGGCGAGGGCGAGCAGGACGACGAGGGACGCGAGCCCGAACGCGATGGGCCGCTTCCACAGGCGCTCGCCCCAGGCGGCGAACTTCGCGGACCGGTGCTCACCGGTGTGGACCCACTTGAGCGCTCCCTTGTTGATGCGACCGTCGAGCTTGAAGAGCACGAGCGGCAGCAGGGTCAGCGTGGCCAGCAGGACGAAGACGACGGCGAGCATGATGCCGCCGGCCATGGACCGGAACGCCGGCGACGGCACGAGCATGACCGCGGACAGCGAGACGAGCACGGTGGCGCCTGACAGCAGGACGGCCTTGCCGGCGGTGTCCATCGTCTCGGCGATGGCCTGGCGTGGCGTTTCGTGGTGCCCCATCCGGGCGGCGCGGAACCGGACGACGAGGAAGAGCGCGTAGTCGATGCCGAGGGCGAGGGCGAACATCATCGCGAAGTTCATCGCCCAGACGGAGACGGGGATGAGTTCGTTGATGAGCACGAGTGAGCCGGCGGAGGCGACGAGGCCGGCGAGGGTGAGGATGAGCGGCAGTCCGGCTGCGACGAGGGCGCCGAACGCCAGGACGAGAATGGCCAGGGTGACCGGCCACGACATCATCTCTGACTTCAGCATGGCGTCGAGGTTGGCTTCGTTGAAGTCCGACCACAGCAGGGAGGCGCCGGTCGGGTTGACCTCGACGCCGTCACCGGAGAGGGCCTCGAGCTCGGCCTTGAGGTCGTCGGCGACGCGGACCATCTCGTTGGGGTCGGCGCCGGCGCCGGCGAGGAGGACGGCGGTCTCGCCGTCCTGGCTCAGCGTGGCGCCGGGCTGGGGTGCGATGACGTCGGCGATGCGCGGCTCGTCCTCGAGGACGGCGGTCGCTTCGTTGATCACGTCCGCGCCCACGCCCTTGGTCACGGGTCCGTCGGAGGAGTGGATGACGACCTGGATCGCGGAGCTGGCGTTGCCGCCGAAGCTCTCGGTCGCCAGCTCGCGCACGGCCACGGACTCCGAGCCGTCCGCCTGCCAGCCCGCGCCGGACAGGTTGGCCTCGACCTTCGGGGCGAAGGCGCCGAGGCCGACGACCAGGAGCAGCCAGACGAGGGCGGTGGCTTTGCGGTGGTGGGTGACCCACAGGCCGAGTCGGCCGAGGGGGCCGGGGCGGTGGCCGATGCCGTACGGGTCGGTGTCGTTCGGGGTGGGCCGGGCGTGGCGGCGGGTGGCCGTCGACGTCATGAGCAGAACTCGTTTCTGTGTCAGGGGTGAGGCAGGTCAGAGGAGGGCGGGTACGGCGGTCGCGGCGGTGTAGGCGGCGACGAGGAGGACCAGGCCGGTGAAGACGGCGGAGAGCCGGGCGGTGTCGGTGCGCGCCGCGAGGCGGGCGCCGGCGACGGAGCCGGCGACGGCGGTGAAGGTGAGGGCGGCGACGAGCCACCAGTCGGGTGCGATGCCGGTGCCGGCGCGGGTGGCGAGCGCGGCGGCGCTGGTGATCGTGATGACGACCAGCGAGGTGCCGGCGGCGTAGCCCATCGGGAGCGCGAGGGCGAGGGTGAGGGCAGGGACGACGAGGAATCCGCCGCCGACGCCGAGGAATCCGGTGAGCAGGCCGACCGCGGTCGCGGTGACGAGCACCTTCAGCGCGCGGGGGCACTGGCACATGAAGGTGGGGCTGAACGTGATGATGGGATCGTCGAGGCGAGGCCGGTCGGCGTGAGCACCTGAGGAGGTGCCGCGTCGGCTGCGTAGCTGCCGGACGGTCATCAGGCCTGCCACGACGATCATCAGGCCCGCGAACGAGACGAGCAGCACCGGCTCGGGCACGGCCGCGGAGGCGTGTGCGCCGGCGACGGCACCAGCGATGGCGACGGCGCCGAACGCGACGCCGCGCGCGAGGAGCACGTTCCCGGCACGGTGGGCGGTCACGGCTCCCGCCAAGGCGGTGACACCCACGACGACCAGCGACCCGGTGGTGGCCTGCGTCGCGGTCTGCCCGAGCGCGAGGAGCACGGGGACGGCGAGGATGGAGCCGCCGCCGCCGAGCGCACCCAGGCTGAGCCCGATGAGTGCGCCGGCGACGACGGCGGCCAGGAGTGCCAAGGTCACGCTTCGGGTCCCACGAGGTGGAGTCCGACCTTCTCGGCGTTGTCGAAGCTGTCGTCGACGGCGACGAGGTTCTTGCCAGTCGCGGAGAGGAACGACGCGGCGACCGAAGCGCGGTAGCCGCCAGCGCAGTGGACCCACACCTCGCCGGCCGGGACGTCGGCCAGGCGCTGCGGGAGCTCGTGGATGGGGATGTTGACGGCGCCGGCGATGCGGGCCTTGTCGTGCTCGTCGGTGCGGCGGACGTCGAGGATGACGATCTCGCGGTGGTGGCGGACCTGGGCCAGGTCCCCGAACGTGGCGGTGGGGAACGAGCTCGGCTCGCGGTCGGACCAGTCCTCGGGTCCGCCGGTGGCGTGGGCGGCGGGACGGTCGATACCGATGCGGACCAGCTCGCGCTGGGCCTCGGCGACGTCCTCGGCGGTTTCGCCGAGGAGGGTGACGGGGGTGCCCCACGTGATCAGCCAGCCGAGGTAGGTGGCGAACCCGCCGTCGAGACCGAAGTTGAGGCTGCCCGGCGCGTGCCCGGCGGCGAACGCGGTGCGGTTGCGCAGGTCGACGACCCACTCGCCGGCCTCGATGCGGCGGCGCAGCTCGGCGGCGTCGGCGACCGAAGGCAGGGAGAGGTCGGGCTCGGACGGCCCGTCGGCGTTGGCGGGCGCCATGTGGGCGTAGTACGTCGGGTAGGCGCCGAGCCCGGCCAGGAGCTCGTCGACGTAGGTCTGCTCGTCCTGGGTGAGAACAGGGTTCGACTTCTTCTCCTGCCCGATCGTCGAGGACGTGGCATCGGACTGGGTGGCGGAGCAGAACGAGCCGAAGCCATGCGTCGGGTAGACCTCGGCCTCGTCGGGCAGGAGCTCGGCGAGCTTGTGAGCGGAGGCGTGCTGGTGCCGGACCAGGTCGTGCGTGTGCTCGGCGCCGAGGAGGTCGGGGCGGCCGGTGGCTCCGTACAGCAGCGAGCCGCCCGAGAACACCGCGATCTGCTCTCCACGGGCGGCATCGGTCAGAGCGTAGGAGAGGTGGGTGAACGTGTGGCCGGGGGTGGCCAGCGCGGCGACGCGCATCCGTCCACCCACCTCGACGACCTGTCCGTCCGCTACGGGGGTACGGGAGAAGGACACGTCGTCCTCGCCATTGACGAGGTACTGGGCGCCGGTGCACTGAGCGAGTGCCAGGCCGCCGGTCACGTAGTCGTTGTGGATGTGGGTCTCGAAGACGTGGGTGAGACGTACGCCGTGCTCGTCGAGCAGGGCCAGCACCCGGTCGATGTCGCGCTGCGGGTCGACCACGAACGCGACCTCACCGTCGTGGACGAGGTAGGTGCGGTCACCGAGCGTGGGGGTCTCGATGGGGATGATGGTCAGGTCGGAGTTCTGGCTCATGTTCGTCTCCTTGCGGCTAGGTCTGTGGATACGGGCCGTCGGCGCGGTCAGCGGCTGGTCGGGACGCCGGTCTCGAGCGGGCGCCCAGAACGCGCCCAAGCGCTGGTGCCGCCAGCCACCGAGTACGCCCTGTACCCGTTCGCGACCAGCAGGTCTGTCATGGCGGCGCTGCGATTGCCTGACGCGCAGACCACGTAGACGGGGCGGGTCTTGTCCAGCTCGCCCAGATGAGCGGTCAACCGGCCCATCGGCATCAGGACCGCACCCGGAACGTGGCCGGCGACGTACTCGCTTGCCTCACGCACGTCGATGAGCGCTGCTTCGTCGCTCGGAGTGGCGACAAGCTGCTCGATGTCGATCTCAGGGGTGCGGTTGCTCATCGGATCCTTCGCGTCCTTCCACGTGTGGCAAATACCCGGCGGGGTATCGAACCGTGCCAACGTACACACCCCCGGGGGTATTCCTCAACCTCAGCAGCAACGGTTGCGGCGGCGGTCGTGGAATACCCGAGGGGGTATCCTTGGTTGAGTTGGACGCAACCACCCCAGACACAGCAGAGGAGCGAGCCCGATGGCCACCATCAACCTGGGTGCGGAGAACTTCGAGCGCACCGTCAACGAGAACAACATCGTCTTCGTCGACTTCTGGGCGTCCTGGTGCGGCCCGTGCCGCATGTTCGCCCCCGTGTACGAGAAGGCCGCGGCCGAGTATCCCGACATCGTGTTCGGCAAGGTCGACACCGAGGCCGAGCAGGCCCTCGCTGCCGCCGCCAGCATCACGTCCATCCCCACGCTCATGGCCTTCAAGGGCGGCACCCTGGTGTTCTCCCAGCCCGGTGCCCTGCCGGCCGCCGCGCTCGAGCAGGTCATCACGGCCGTGCGCGACCTCGACGTCGACGCCGCCCTGGCTGAGCAGGAGCAGAGCGCCTGATGGCCACCTTCACGCTCAGCGCCACGCTGGCCCAGCCGTACGACGACGCCGTCGAGGCCGTGCGAGCGGCGCTCGGCGCGCAGGGGTTCGGCATCCTCACCGAGATCGACCTCCAAGCCACGTTGAAGGCCAAGCTCGACGTCGACGTCGCAGCCCAGGTCATCCTCGGCGCCTGCCGGCCCGCGCTGGCCTACGAGGCGCTGAGCGTGGACCCGGCCATCGCCGCGGTCCTGCCGTGCAACGTGGTCGTCCGAGCGCTCGACGAGGCCACCACCCTCGTCGAGGCCTTCGACCCCGACGCGATGATGGGGCTGGCCGAGAACGACGCGCTCCACGCCGTAGCCGCCGACGCCAAGGAGCGTCTCACCGCCGCGCTGGCGGCGCTGAGCCAGGAGGACTGATGGAGCTCGAACCCACCTCGATGAAGCCGGTCATCAACCGCATCAAGCGCGCCCAAGGCCAGCTTGCCGGCGTCTTGCGCCTGCTCGAGGAAGGCCGCGACTGCGAGGATGTCGTCACCCAGCTCGCCGCCGTGTCCAAGGCCTTGGACCGGGCCGGGTTCGCCATCGTCGCCAGCGGCCTACAGCAGTGCTTGGTCGAGAACGACGGCGATGCTGACAACCTCGACGTGAAGAAGATGGAGAAGTTGTTCCTCTCCCTCGCCTGACGAGGTCCGATGTCCGGGGGCTGGCCGTCAGCGTCGCCCGGCCCCCGTAGGGCCGGGCACCACCCCTGGATGGCGTGCTGGAGCAAGAACTCCTTCCAGGGCCGCAAGGTCGGGTCTTTGACCCACGCCGACCATCCGCGTTGCGGGCGACCGCACGAGGTCATGCCCCCGCACCGTGTTGAGCGTCTCTCGGCATCCCGTACATTCCTCCAAAGATCTTTGGAGGAATAGTGGAAGCAGACGACAAGCGAAACCGGCTCTTCGACGAGCTCGCCGTGGTCGGCAAGGCCTTCGGCAGCCCCAAACGACTCGAGCTGGTCGAGCTGCTCGCCCAGGGCGAGCGCACGGTCGAGGGGCTGGCGCGAGCCGCCGGGATGGGCGTGAGCACCGTCTCCGCCCATCTGCAGGTCCTCAAGCTCGCCAACTTGGTCCGTACCCGACGCGAGGGCACGAAGGTGTTCTACCGGCTCGCGGGCGACGATGTCGCCGGGCTGTACGCCGCGATGCGCAGCGTCGCCCGGGAGCGCTCCGCCGACGTCAGCCAGGCGCTCGAGGCCTACCTGGACCTGCCCGGCTCTGGCGAGGTGGGCTTGGTGACGCGCGACGAGCTCGGGCAGATGCTGGCGAGCGGTGAGGTCACCTTGCTGGACGTGCGTCCGACCGAGGAGTACCTCGCCGGCCACATTCCGGGCGCCCGGAGCACGCCGCTCGACACCCTGGACGCGGAAGCGGTCGCCCTGAGGCAGGCGCCGTCGGTGGTGGCCTACTGCCGCGGCAGCTTCTGCGTCATGGCGCACGACGCCGTGCGCATCCTCGGCGGAGCCGGCGTCGAGGCGAAGCGCCTCGAGGACGGGATGCTGGAGTGGCGCACCGCAGGGCTGGCCGTCTCGGCGGGCGCGTCGTGACCGCTGCGTGGTCGGTCCTGCTCACCTGGCCGACACGACGGTGGCTGGTCGCCCTCACGGCGGCGGCCGGGTTCGTGCTGCTGGTCGCCGTCCCCACCGACCTGATCGACACACCGGTCTTCGGGCGCGAGGTGCCGCCGACGTGGTGGGCGTGGCCCTCGCTGCTGGTGTCCTCGCTGCTTGCCGGCCTGCTCGTGGCGACGTACGTGCGTGCGCCTGCCCAGCCGGACCGGCCCTCGAGCCGCCGTGGCGGCTGGGCCGGGGGGCTGCTCACCTACTTCGCCGTCGGCTGCCCGGTGTGCAACAAGCTGGTCCTGCTCGCCCTGGGCAGCGCGGGCGCGATGGCCTGGTTCGAGCCGTTCCAGCCCGTCCTGCAGGCCGCCGCCGTCGTGCTGCTGCTCTGGGCGCTGCGCAGCCGGCTGCTCGGAGAGCTCGCCTGCCCTGCCGCCGCACCCGCACCTGTCGACGAGCCCGCAGCTGAACCTGCCGGCTGACGCTGCCCTTCTGTTCCTGTCTGCCCCTACCGCCCCCGCGTCTGGAGTCCCTGCTCGTGTCCGCAAAGCGCAAGACCCCTGTGGTCCCCCTCGTCGTCGCCCTCATCGCGGCTCTCGCCCTCGGCTTCGTGTTGCTGCAAGGCGGTGACGACGAGGAAGGCGGACCTGTCGATGCTGCGCCGGCGACCGCGTCGGCCGCGCCGCCGGAGACGTGGGAGGAGCTGGTGCGCCGCGACGCCGACGACCCGATGGCGCTGGGTGAGCCCGACGCTCCGGTGGTGATGATCGCCTACTCGGAGTTCCAGTGCCCGTTCTGCGGGAAGTTCGCCCGCGACACCGAACCGACCCTGGTCGAGAAGTACGTCGAGGACGGCACGCTGCGCATCGAGTGGCGCGACTTTCCCTACCTCGGTCCGGAGTCGACCGTGGCCGCTCGTGGCGGTCGGGCCGCTGCAGCCCAGGACCGGTTCTGGGAGTTCGAGGAGGCGATGTACGCCGACCAGCTCCCGCCCAACAGCGGCAACCTCGACGAGGACCACCTCGTCTCGGTGGCCGAGGAGATCGGCCTCGACGTCGACCAGTTCCGCGACGACCTCGCGTCCGCGGAGATCGAGGAGGCCGTGCAGCAGGACTTCGCCGAAGGCCAGGCCATCGGTGTGACGGGCACGCCTGCCTTCGTCATCAACGGTGTTCCGGTCATCGGCGCCCAGCCCACGGAGGTCTTCGAGCGCACCATCGAAGAAGCCGCTGGGAAGGCCGGGGACGCGAGTCGATGAGCGAGGTCGGCATTCTGGCAGCGTTCGCGGCCGGGGTCCTGGCGCTGCTGTCCCCCTGCAGCGCCCTGCTGCTGCCGTCCTTCTTCGCCTACGCGTTCGCCAGCCGCAGGGCGCTCCTGGCCCGGACGCTCGTCTTCTACCTCGGGCTGCTCGTCACCCTCGTGCCGCTGGGCACGGGCGCGAGTGCGGCCTCATCGTTGTTCTACGGACACCGGCCGCTGCTCATTGCCGTCGCGGGTTGGACGATCATCGGCCTGGGTGTCCTCCAGCTGGCCGGGCGGGGGTTCGCGGTGCCGGGGGCGGCGCGACTGCAGGCGGCGGTGTCAGCGCGCAACGACGGCGGGTGGGTGTCCACCCTGCTGCTCGGCGCTGTCTACGGACTCGCCGGCTTCTGCTCGGGCCCGGTGCTGGGGGCCATCCTCACCGTCGCCGCGACCCGGGACTCGCCGTGGCAGGGCGGCGCACTGCTCGCGGTCTACGCCCTCGGCATGGCCGCGCCGTTGTTCGTCCTGGCAGCCTTGTGGGACCGGTTCGAGCTGGGGCGCCGTCGGTGGCTGCGCGGGCGCACCCTGTCGTGGGGGCGGGTACAGCTGCACACCACGTCGCTGGTCGCTGGGCTGCTGTTCATCGCGGTCGGTGTGATCTTCCTGCGTTACGACGGCACCGCGGGCATCACCGGATCCTTGGGCATGGGAGACCTCACCGACCTGGAGTACGCCGCCCAGCGCGCCGTGACCGAGTGGGCCGCCCATGTGCCGTCCTGGGTGCCGCTGCTGGCGGTCGTGCTCATCGCGCTCGCCGTCGCGTGGCGTCGCCACGAGCCCCACACGCGCGATGAGCCCGGCCAGCGAGCTGAACAGCTCGAGCAGTCTGCGGAGGACCGCACCGGCGTGCAGTGAGGTGGGCACTGCCACACCACCTGCGTGTCGGACGATGCCCTGCAGCTGGTCCCGCAGAGATACAGACGGGCGCGAGGGGGACCGCACCGGTGTGACGACACCCAGACCAGGTCAGGACTCGCGGATCGGGGAGCCGCCATCGAAGGCCGCCTGGCCTGATGTACGGCATCGGTCCGGGCGGCTTCGCAGACCTCGCTGTGCCTTCCTGGCTGGCGGTCATCGGGGAGACTGCAGGGCATGGAAGTTACCGAGGTGCTGCTGCCGGGTGTTGGAGTGCGTTACGAGTTCGCTGCCAAGTCCGGCCACAACGTCGGGATCGTCGCTCGACGTGACGGCGAGTTCGACGTGATCTGCTTTCGCGCCGCAGATCCGGATGCCGCTGAGAACTTGTTCACTCTCGACAGGCAGCAAGCCGAGGCGCTTGCCGACATCTTGGGTGCGCCGCGCATCGTCGAACGCTTCGCTGATCTCAGCCGGGAGGTCCCGGGGCTCGCTTCAGCGACTGTCGAACTGCCGCGGGGCTCGCGATTCGACGGGCGCACGCTCGGCGAGACGCGGCTGCGCACCCAGACCGGTGTCTCGATCGTCGCGGTGGTCAAGGAGGACGTGGTCATCCCCTCGCCGGCGCCGGACGAGATCCTGCTCGGCGGAGACTCGCTGGTGGTGATCGGCACCGAACAGGGCATCGAACGTGCCCGCGGTGTTCTCCTTGGCTAGGTCCTGAGCCGTGGGAGTCTTCCTGGTCGAGCTCGGAGTGTTGCTGCTGGCGCTCGCGCTTCTGGGTGCGATCGCCCGCCGGGTGGATCTGCCTCCCGTCCCCTTCTTCCTGCTCGCGGGACTGGCGCTCGGTGAAGGCGGCATCCATGATGTCGCGGCCACGGAGGAGTTCATCGGTGCGGCTGGCGAGATCGGCGTACTCCTTCTGCTTCTCATGCTGGGACTGGAGTTCTCGGCCGCCGAGTTCACGTCGACGTTGCGTCGGCATGCAGGTTCCGGCGTGGTCGACCTTCTCCTCAACGCACCGGTCGGGTTCGTGGCGGGCCTCGTCCTGGGATACGAGTGGGAGGCATGCCTGGCGCTCGCCGGGATCACGTGGATCTCTTCCTCGGGGATCGTCGCCCGACTGCTGAGCGATCTCGGCCGGATGGGCCACCGCGAGACGCCCACGGTGCTGTCGGTGCTCGTGCTGGAAGACATCGCGATGGCGATCTACCTGCCCCTCCTGGTAGTCATCCTCTCCGGCGGGAATGCTCTCGCCGCGGCTGTCGCGGTCGCGACCGCGCTGGGGCTCGTGGTCGTCGTCCTGGTGTCCACTCGGCTACTCGGGCACCACCTCGGCCGCCTGCTCGGCCACCAGGAGGACGAGCAGGTCCTACTGCGGGTCCTCGGACTCATGCTCGTCGTCGCCGGTGTCACCCACCTCGTGGACGCCTCGGCCGCGGTCGGCGCGTTCCTCGTGGGGCTGGCCATTGCGGGTCCGACTGCTGACCGAGCTCGGTCGGTGCTGCGGCCGTTGCGCGATCTGTTCGCTGCGATGTTCTTCTTGTCCTTCGGGCTGGAAGTGGCGCCGTCGAGCCTGACCCCGTACCTGCTCCCGGCGCTCGTCCTGGGCGTCGTTTCGTCTCTGACGAAGGTTGTCTCCGGTGGCTACGCGGCCGCGCGCGCCGGGGTCGGTCGTCGTGGCCGGCTGCGTGCCGGCGGTGCGCTCGTGGCTCGCGGAGAGTTCTCCATCGTCATCGCTGGACTCGCCGCCTCCGCCGGATACACCGAGCTGGGGCCACTGGCTTCGGCGTACGTCGTTCTGCTCGGTGTGGTGGGTCCAGTGCTCGCCAGGTTCGCCGACCAGGTTCCGACCTCCTGGCTGCAGGCCCCGGCCGGCACCGCGCGGGCCCCCGTGGGCGACAGCGATGGTGAGGCTGCTGACTCCCGCTCTGCTCCACAGGCCGGTTCTCATCGACGACAGCGACGCGGCGGCGGTTGATCCAGTCTCCCAACCCCGCCGGGTCGAGGGCGGACGGGTCCACGGAGTCGAAGCAGGCCCCGACCCACGTGGTCGTTCTTCTCGGGTCTCGGGTCTCTCGGTAGCCACTCCAGCGGCACCGTGCTCCACACTATTTCGGGAGTGAGGCCGATCGGGCTCGAAACCCGAATCGCCTCTGTCCTGCGTTTCCGCAGGACAGAGGCGATTTCATGGTCGGGCTGACAGGATTTGAACCTGCGACCCCCTGACCCCCAGTCAGGTGCGCTACCAAGCTGCGCTACAGCCCGAACACCCATCACCGGGGTGATGGGCGAGCGAAACCCTACCCCAGCGGTCGCGCCGAACGACAATCAGGTCGGACGCGTCGTCGTGGGTCAGGCCATGGTGCCGAGCGTGGGGCCGACGAAGCCGGGGAAGACCCGGCTGGAGTCGGCTCCGAAGCGGGTCCGGACGACCTCCGTGAGGACGCTGCGGTAGTCGGTGGTGACCGTCAGGTCCGCGTCCGCGGTGTGGGACAGGCCGGGCCAGCTGCCGTGGTACCGCCCGCCCTGGACGCCCGCCCCGGCCAGGAACATCACGTTGCCGTGGCCGTGGTCGAGGCCGTAGTTGGCGTTCTCCGCGACCCGGCGACCGAATTCGCTCAGGCACACCACCGTCACCTTGTCGCCGAAGGACCCGATGTCGGTGAAGAAGGCCGCCAGCGCGGACGCGAAGATTCCCGCGTTGTCCTTGAGCTTGCCCCACTCCAGGGTTCCGAGTCCCGTGTGCATGTCCCAGTCGCCCTGGTCGACGGTGATGACCTGGACGCCGACGTCGCCTCGGATGATCCGGGCGGCGTGGGCGAGGGCCTGGCCGAGATCGCCGCGGGGGTACGTCGCACCGCCCACGGGCGTCGCCGAGCCTGCGACGACGGGGGCCAGGACGTCGACGGCGGTGAAGGTGTCCCGCGCGGCGTCCCCGAGCACCGACCTGTCCGAGCCCCACAGGGTCGTGAGGCTGGCGCGACGCCGGGCCGCCTGACCGTCCTCCTCGCCGGGGATCGAGAGACGGTCCAGCGACGCGGCCGCCATGGCGGGGGAGGGGCCGGCCAGCGAGGTGGGTACGACGCCGCTGCCGAGGCCGATGCCCTGCACCGGGCTGGTCAGCGCGTCGAGTCCGATGAGCCGGTTGAGCCATCCCACGCGCGTCGAGGAGCCGGCACTGGCGTCCTCGATCTCCTCCATCGCGGAGAAGTGGGAGCGGTTGGCCGCGGGCAGCCCGGTGGCGTGGACGGCCGCGAGCCGGCCCGACTCCCACAGCGGCATCAGCGGAGCCAGGGACGGATGCAGCCCGAACATCGCGTCGCGGGCCAGCAGCCGCTCCGCGGGGACCGCGATGCCGGGTCGGGCGGCGTAGTAGACCGGGTCGGCGTGCGGCACGACCAGCGAGAGCCCGTCGGCGGCACCCCGCAGCGACACCACCACGAGGACCGACGGCGCGGGGGCGGACGCCGAGGCCGAGGCGCGCACCTCGGCGCCGCCGTACACGACGGACAGGCCGGCGACGCCGGCCGCGGTCCCGAGGAGGGTCCGGCGTGACAGGCGGGCCCGCGCGAGCTCCGCGCAGCAGTCGTCAGGGGTCGTCATGTCGTCACCGGGTCATGTGGGCGGGGGAGTCGAGCAGGGTCACGAGCAGGCGGGGCATGCCCCACTTCACGAGGTCGTGGGACTTCGTCACGGTGGTGCCGGGCCGGAGCCCGGTCGCCTGGCAGCAGGCCTTGAGCAGCTGCTTGCTGGCCGGGCGGAACAGGATCCGCTGCGAGAGGTGGTCGACCAGGTCCTCGAAGCGCACCTTCGTGTGCGGCAGCCAGGAGGCGGGGGAGCGGTAGCCGATGTCCTTGGCGGGCCACCACCCGCCTGCCATCGACCAGTGCATCCCGAACGACGCCGCCATCCGGCCGGCCGACGCCCACGCGTCGTTGGTGATCGGGGCGCCGTCGGGACGACTCCACGAGAACGGGCGGCCGCCCAGCCCGTCGGTCTGCCACAGGATCGCCTCGGCGGCCGAGTCCTGGGACGCCGGTCGCCGTACCTTGACGCCCAGGGCGCGGTAGGTGGCGACCACGTCCTCGGCAGGGTCGCGGACCTTGGTGCCGCGGGAGGCGCGGAAGACCGGCGATGCGACGAGCGCCTCGAGCACCGGGACGATGGCGGTGTCGTGCTTCAGGTAGACCTTGGCCAGCTGGTCGACGAGGGCTCGCGGGGGCTCGTCTCGCACGAACTTCACGGCCAGCCGGCGCGCGACGCGCTGCGCGGTGGCCGGGTGACGGGCCAGGTAGTCGGTGTAGCGGCGGGTCAGCTCCCGGCCGTCGGCCGACCGGTTGGGGTCGTTGAAGCCCATCACCCGCACCGGACCGGTCGCGTGGTCGTCGGGGGAGTACGACGCGGCGAAGGTCTTCCACACGTCCACCCGCCAGCCGGTGAGTATGCGTGCCGAGTCCTTGACGTCGGCCTCGGTGAAGAGGCCCCGGCCGACGGTGTGCAGCTCGAGGAGCTCGCGTCCGAGGTTCTCGTTGGGGTGCGCGGCGGTGGAGGTGGCGTTGTCGAGGTAGATCCCCATCGCCGGGTGGGTCGTCACGGTGAAGAGGAGGTCGCTGAACGTGCCCAGCGCCCGCGCGCGAAGGGCGTCGCCGTAGGCCACCCGGTGGGTGAAGACGCCGTCGGCGGCGACGGGCACGTGGAAGTGGTTCTCCCACAGCTCGGTCATCACCTCGAGGACCTGGCGGCGCGAGGTGACGCGGCGTACCAGCGCCCGGCGCATGTAGTCCTCCATCACCATCCAGCCGGGCTCGACCTCGCTCTGGGTGCGCTGCCACAGGTCCAGCGGCGAGCGGTGCAGCGACGGCCACCACCCGTCGACGGCCTTGCCCTTGGCGTCGGAGACCTTGCCGGGGGAGAGCTGGGCGGCGAACCACGCGTCGGCTCCGTGGCGACGGACGTCGCGGACCAGGTCCTTGGTCAGGCCGTAGGAGAACCGGGTGACGAGATGGCGATCGGCGCCGGGAAGCACGCCCGTGGACGGCTTCTTCCGGCGCTTGTCTCCCCGAGGCCTCTGCCCCTGCGTCCCAGGCACCGATCGAGCCTAGGACCGTTGTCACCAAGGTGACGACGCGATGGCCCGGGATGGCCCGAAAGGACTAGTGGGACCGCACGACCGGTCAGCCCTCAGGAGCGGTCAGCCCCACGCCCGGCTCGGGGAGCATCCCGAACGTCTGGTTGCAGTCGACCCCCGCGCAGGTGATCAGCCGGCGGCGGCGGTCCTCGAGGGCGGCGCGGATCGCGGCGTACGCCGGGTCGTCGATGCGGTTGACCAGCTGGTCCGGGTCGAGGTCGTCGTCGTAGAGGAACGCGTCGGCCCCGTTGACGCCGTACAGGTAGCGATCGGTGCGCACACCGCGGTAGGCCCACCCGTCGCCGCCGTCGTCCCCGGTCTGGACGAGGGTCGTGTCCCGGAAGGGCTGGTCGAGGCCTCGCAGCGTGGGCACGAAGGAGGTCCCGTCGACGGGCCACTCCGGGGAGGCCCCGGCGACAGCGGCGAGGGTCGTCGACAGGTCGACCAGGGTGACGGGCAGGTCGGACGTCGTGCCCGGGGCGATGCCGGGCCCGCGCACCAGCAGCGGCACCTGGAGGACCGGCTGGGTCAGCACGTTCTTGCCGACGAAGCGGTGCTCGCCCAGCGAGTAGCCGTTGTCGGAGGTGAAGACGAGGACGGTGTCGTCGAGCTCGCCGGTCTCGCGCAGCGTGTCGACCAGGGAGGCGACCGCTCGGTCCACGGACTGCAGCGCCCGGAGGCGGGCCCGGTGGTCGGCGACGACGACCTCCGGGTCGGCGTCCCGGCGGTTGCGGAACGGCCGGGGCTGGTCGAGGACCGCCCGCTCGTTGAAGGCCGGGTCCTTCAGCGACGGCGGCATCGCGTGGGAGAACCGGTCGGCGTCCCGGGGGGCGCTCGGGGGAGGAACCGGCTTGCCGTCGTCGAGCCGGTAGTGCGGTGCCAGGTGCCAGGAGAAGAGGAGGAACGGCTCGTCCTTGCGGGCGAAGCGGCGCACCGTGTCGTTGGTGCGCTCGGCGATCACGTCGGTGACGTAGCTGTCCTTGAACACGTCGGGGCTGTCGTCGTCGTCGGCGAACGCGAAGTCGAGGTAGTCGTAGACCCCGGCGACCAGCGCGTCCCAGTGCGTCCAGCCCGACGGGCGGGTGTCCCGGGAGGTGTAGCCGTTGAGGAACTTGCCCACGAAGCCCGTCTGGTAGCCGGCCCGGCCGAACCACCTGCTGATCTCGTGGGTCGGGTCCAGCGCCTGGAAGCCGCCGAACGGTCCGGCGTTGTGCTGGACGCCGTTGTTCTGGGCGTACTGGCCGGTGACCAGCTCGGCGCGGGCCGGGCAGCACAGCGGGTGGGGTGAGATGGCGTCGGTGAGGTCGAGCCCCCGGTCGGCGATCAGCCGCCGGGTCTGCGGCATCCACCGCAGGTCGTCGTCACGCATGTCGTCGGTCATCACGAACACGATGTTCGGGCGGGCGTCCCGGGTGCCGGTGCGTGACACCGGGCCGTCCGAGGGGACCGGGAGCCGGTCGTTGCCGGAGGCGACGGGGACGACGACGGGCGTCGGCTCGGAGGGTCGCGCGAGGCCGGCGGCGGCCGACGACACCACGAGTGCGGCGGCCAGGACGGCCGTGCCGCTGCGCATCCACCCGTGCATCGTGTCCCCTGCTCGCCCCGATCGAAGGGCCCAGCGTAGGGGGCCCGGAGGCGGGCACCCAAAGCGACGCGGTGATCCGGACAGGTGTCCTCTACGCTGGGCCCCGAACTACTGCCAGCACCCGAGTGGAAGGGCCTTCCCAGACCCCCATGGACGGCTATCAAAGTCGCCGCACGACCGTCTCCCTGACCATCCGAGGAGGCGCGTCGTGACCCCGTGGCTGCTCCTGCTGGTGTCGCTTGCGCTCATCGCGATCTGTGGTCTGTTCGTCGCCGCGGAGTTCTCCTTCGTCACCGTCGACCGGGCCACCGTGGAGCGCGCGGCCAGCGGCGGCGACGCCTCGGCCGCCGGCGTGCAGCGCGCGCTCAAGTCCCTCTCCACCCAGCTCTCCGGAGCCCAGGTGGGCATCACGGTGACCAACCTGGCGGTCGGCTTCCTGGCCGAGCCCGCCATCGCCACCCTGGTGCGCGACCCGCTCACCGCAGCAGGGGTGCCCGACGGCTGGGTGCCCGGGATCTCCGTGGCCATCGGCCTGAGCCTCGGCACCATCCTCACCATGCTCTTCGGCGAGATGGTCCCCAAGAACCTCGCCCTGGCCAAGCCGCTGGAGACCGCGCGGGCCACGCAGGGCTTCATGCGCGGCTTCACCGCCGTGTCGCGGTGGCCCATCAAGGTGCTCAACAACTCCGCCAACGCGCTCGTGCGCCGCCTCGGCATCGAGCCGCAGGAGGAGCTCCGCTCGGCCCGCAGCTCCGAGGAGCTCGCCTCCCTCGTGCAGCGCTCGGCCGACCAGGGGACCCTGGACGCCGAGACCGCCGAGCTCATGGAGCGCAGCGTCGAGTTCGGCACCCGCACCGCCGGCGAGATCATGACCCCGCGCGTGCGCACGACCACCGTCGAGGAGGGCGACCGCGCCAGCACGATCATCGAGCTGGCCCGCCAGACGGGGCTCTCGCGCTTTCCCGTGCTCGACCAGGAGGACGCCGTCGTCGGCACCGTCCACGTCAAGCACGCCGTCGCGCTGCCCGTCCACGAGCGCGCGACCACCCGGATCAAGCACATCATGGTCAAGCCGACCGTGGTCCCCGACAGCATGCGGCTCGACCCGCTCCTGGCCCTGCTCCGCGGCGACGGCTTCCAGATGGCCATCGTCCTCGACGAGTACGGCGGCCACGCCGGCATCGTGACCCTCGAGGACGTCGTCGAGGAGATCGTCGGCGACATCTCCGACGAGCACGACCGCCTCGGCGCCCGGGCCCGCCAGCGCCGCGACGGCGCCTGGTCCCTGTCCGGCCTGCTGCGGCCCGACGAGGTCAAGGACGCGACCGGCATCGAGCTGCCCGACCACGAGGACTACGACACCATCGGCGGGCTCGTCATGCAGCGGCTCGGCAAGATCCCGCACGCCGGCGACCGCGTCGAGGTGCCGGTGCCGGACCGCTCGGTGCCCGACGAGCCGCGCGACGACCTCGCCACGCTCACCGTGGAGCGGATGGACGGCCTGCGCATCGACCGGCTGGAGCTGCGGCTCGTGACGCTGGACGAGCTGGCCAGCGAGCAGGCCACCGACCAGTCGCCCGAGCAGACGCAGCCGGCCGCGGGGGAGGGATCCGACCATGGGTGACCTCACCGCAGTCGTCGTCGCCGTCGTGCTCCTCGTCCTCAACGCCTTCTTCGTGGGCGCCGAGTTCGCGCTGCTCTCGGCACGCCGCAGCCAGATCGAGCCGTTGGCCCAGGCCGGCTCCCGTTCCGGGCGGACCGCCCTGCGCGCCATGGAGCAGGTCTCGCTGGTCATGGCCGGCGCCCAGCTCGGCATCACGGTCTGCTCGCTGGGCCTCGGTGCCGTCGGCGAGCCCGCCGTGGCCCACCTGCTCGAGCCGGCGTTCCACGCCCTGCGGGTCCCCGAGGGCGCCCTGCACCCGGTGTCCTTCGTGGTCGCCATGTCGATCGTCGTCTACCTGCACGTGGTGCTCGGCGAGATGGTCCCCAAGAACATCGCCCTGGCCGGTCCCACCCGGGCCGCGCTGCTGCTCGGCCCGCCGATGATGCTGATCGTCACCGTGCTGCGCCCGGTCATCCTGCTGCTCAACCTCGCCGCCAACGGCATCCTCCGGCTCATCCGGGTCGAGCCCAAGGAGGAGGTCAGCTCGAGCTTCACCCGCGAGGAGGTCGCGGCCCTGGTCGAGGAGTCGCGGGGCGAGGGCATGATCGCCGACGACGAGTACGACCGCCTCGCCGGCGCTCTGGGCTTCACCGAGAAGACCGTGTCCACGGTCCTGATGCCTGTCGAGGGCCTCTCCACGGTGCTGCGCGGGTCGACGGCGGCCGACGTGGAGGCGCTGTGCGCGGCCACCGGCTACAGCCGCTTCCCGGTGGCCGAGCCCGACGGCACCCTGGTGGGCTACCTGCACATCAAGGACGTGCTCGAGAGCGACGAGGAGCGCCGTCAGCGCCCGGTGGACGACAAGTGGGTGCGCCCCTTCGCCACCGTCGGGCCCGACGACCTCCTGCACGAGGCCCTCGAGAGCCTGCAGCTGCGCGGCGCGCACATGGCTCGCGTCGTACGCCGTGACGGCCAGCTCCTCGGGCTCGTCACGCTCGAGGACGTGCTCGAGGAGCTCGTCGGCGTGATCCGCGACGGGTCGCACCACGAGTCCGCCGCGAGCGCCGAGTCGTGACCGGCCGCGCGACCTGCGCTGGATAGGGTGACGAGACGTTGGTCCCGACTCACCCGATGGCAGGCGATTCCGTGCAGGAGCAGACCCACCGCTCACGCGTGTGGACGATCCCCAACCTGCTCAGCATGGCCAGGCTGGCCGGCGTGCCCGTCTTCCTGTGGCTCGTCCTGGGGCCCGAGGCCGACGCGCTGGCCCTGGCGCTGCTCATGGTCTCCGGCGTCACCGACTGGCTCGACGGCTACCTCGCGCGCCGGCTCGACCAGTACTCCGCACTGGGGGAGATCCTCGACCCCGTCGCCGACCGCCTCTACATCCTGGCGGTCGTGGTGGGTCTGGCCCTGCGCGACATCATCCCGTGGTGGGTGGCGATCATCCTGCCGCTGCGCGACCTGCTGCTGTGGGGGCTGGTGCCCCTCCTGCGCACCCGCGGCTACAGCGCGCTGCCGGTGCACTTCCTCGGCAAGGCCGCGACGTTCAACCTGCTCTACGCCTTCCCGCTGCTGCTGCTCGGGGAGGGCGACGGCGCCATCCCGATGCTCGCCCGGGTCTTCGGCTGGGCCTTCGCGTTCTGGGGGATCGGGCTCTACTGGTGGGCAGGCGTGCTCTACGCCTGGCAGGTCCGCACCCTGCTGCGTGACACCGAGCGACGACCACCACGGGTGAGACGCGATGCCTGACCTCTTCACCCCCCAGCGCCCGCCCGACCTGCCCGAGCACGTCACCACTCCGCTGCTGACGCTCATCACCACGCGGTCGATGGACGAGGACTACGCCCACGTGGCCCGGCGCAGGGCCGAGCGCGGCGCCGCGGCTCCCGCGCCCCGGCGCGGCCTGACCACCCTCGTCATCCTCGCCACCTTCGGCCTGCTGGTCACCGTCGCCGCGGTCCAGACCTCCCGCGACGCCGACGTGCAGGAGCTGGGCCGGGCGACCCTCATCTCCAAGATCGACGAGGGGCGCGGCGAGGTGGCTGCCCTGCAGCGCGAGATCCGCACCCTGAGCGACTCGCGGATCGCGGCCCAGGACCGCAACGACACCCTGGACGTCCAGGAGCAGGACCTCGAGACGCGAGTGCGCCGCCTCGAGGTGCGCACCGGATTCGTCCCGGTCCGCGGCGAGGGCGTGCGGATCACCGTGACCAACCCGCAGAGCGACGACCCCAACGACGAGGTCCGCGACGAGGACCTGGCGACCCTGGTCGACGGGCTGTGGCAGGCGGGGGCCGAGGCGATCGCCATCAACGGGGTCCGGCTGACCGCGCTGAGCGGGATCCGCAACACCGGGCGGGCCATCCTGGTCAACAGCCAGCCGCTCACCCCGCCGTACGTCGTGGAGGCCATCGGCGACAACGCGACCCTCCAGGCCGATCTCCTCGAGACCAGCCAGGGACAGGAGTGGTTCGGCCTGGTCAACGGCCTCGGCTTCGGCTACGCGGCCGAGAATGTCACCATGGTCCGGCTCCCTGCCAGCAGGCTGCGCGCACTGCGCGACGTCACCGAGGGAGTCTCGGACAGTCCAGGCAACACAGAGGGGGAGGTCACGCCGTGATCGCAGCGCTCGGACTCCTGCTCGGCGTGCTCGCCGGCCTCGTCTTCGCCCCCGACGTGCCCCTGGGCCTCGAGCCCTACCTGCCGATCGCGGTCGTCGCCGCGCTCGACGCGGTCTTCGGCGGACTGCGCGCCTTCCTCGACGGGATCTTCGACGACAAGGTCTTCGTCGTCTCCTTCATCAGCAACGTCGTCATCGCCGCGCTGATCGTCTACATGGGCGACAAGCTCGGGGTCGGCAGCCAGCTGTCGACGGGCGTCATCGTCGTCCTCGGCATCCGCATCTTCTCCAACGTCGCCGCGATCCGGCGCCACCTCTTCCATGCCTGAGCCGACGCAGGAGCCGACCGCCGGGGACGACACCGGGGACGACACCGAGCCCCACCACAAGCGCCCGCCCGCCCGCCCGGCCCCGGACGAGGAGGACGCCGGCCGTGAGCGGTTGGCGTTCACCCTGCGCCACGGCTCGCGGGCCCAGGTCGTCGTCGCGGTGCTCCTGGCGGTGCTGGGCTTCGCGTCGGTGGTGCAGGTCCGCAACAACGAGCAGGACAACACCTATGCCGGCCTGCGCGAGCAGGACCTCATCGAGATCCTCAACGCCCTCACCGGCACCGCCGAGCGGGCGCGCCGCGAGCGCGACCGCCTCGAGCAGACCCGCGACGACCTCCGGTCGGAGAACACCAGCCGCGAGGCTGCCCTGTCCCAGACCCAGGAGCGCGCCCGCACGCTCAACATCCTGGCCGGCCTCGTCCCCGTGACCGGTCCGGGCATCCGGATCACCATCGAGGAGGGCGCCGGTCCGGTGAGCGTCGGGTCGCTGCTCGACATCGTCCAGGAGATGCGGACCGCCGACGCCGAGGCCATCGAGTTCAACGACCAGTACCGCGTGGTCGCGCAGAGCTCCTTCAACAGCGCGGTCGGCGGCATCGAGCTCGACGGCAACCTGCTGGAGCCGCCGTACGTCATCGACGTGATCGGCGACCCGCACTCGCTGCACGGCGGCCTCACCTTCGCCAGCGGACCGATCGAGACCCTCGAGAAGTACGACGGCGCCACCGTCGAGGTCGAGGAGCGCGACTCGCTCGACATCACCAGCGTCCGAGACCCCGTCCGACCCGTCAACGCCGAAGCGGACCCCGACCAGTAGCCTGCCCGTCCACCGACCAGCAACCGAGGAGACAGCGTGTATCCCGAGGACCTGAAGTACACCAGCGAGCACGAGTGGGTGCGCGTCCCCGGCGAGGCCGAGGGCTCGGTCCGCATCGGCATCACGCACTTCGCGCAGGACGCGCTCGGCGACATCGTCTACGTGTCGCTGCCCGAGGTGGGGGAGCAGGTCAGCGGCGGTGACACGTGCGGCGAGCTCGAGTCGACCAAGTCCGTGAGCGACGTCTACGCCCCGCTGAGCGGGGAGGTCGTGGCCCGCAACGACGCGCTCGACGCCACCCCCGAGCTGGTCAACAACGACCCGTACGCCGCGGGCTGGCTCTTCGAGGTGGTGCCCTCCGACGCCGCCCAGGTCGAGGGCCTGCTCGACGCGGCTGCCTACCAGGCCGGTCTCGAGGGCTGAGGTCCGCCGAGCCGACTGGTAGGTTCGTCACAACCGTCAACCTCAGGCCCCGCCTGAGGGTTGAGGGATCCCATCACCGTCACGTCTGATCCCCGAGGAGGGTCCATGCCGTTCTGCACCGCCTGTGGCAAGCAGAACCCGGACGACGCGCGCTTCTGCGCCCAGTGCGGCACCCGACTGGTGCCCGCGGACGACGCGAGCACCTCCACGGGGGGTGGTCGGGTCGCGAGTGACTCGACCGCGACCATCACGTTCGGGGTCCCGACCTCCGAGTCCTCGGACCGGCAGCTGAGCCCGGTCGACGCGGCCGCCGTGGACGCGCTCCCCGAGGGCCACGCCCTGCTGGTGGTCCAGCGCGGACCGAGCGCCGGGAGCCGCTTCCTCCTCGACGCCGACCTCGTCGGCGCCGGCCGCCACCCCGACAGCGAGATCTTCCTCGACGACGTGACGGTGTCGCGACGTCACGCGGAGTTCCGCCGCAACGGCAACGAGTTCATCGTGAGCGACGTCGGCAGCCTCAACGGCACCTACGTCAACCGGGACCGCATCGACTCGGTGCGACTCACCGACGGTGACGAGGTGCAGATCGGCAAGTACCGTCTCGTGTTCTTCTCCGGCGCCGCGGGCAGCTGATCGGTGTCCGTCCCCTCCTCGCCGGCGTCCTCGGGACCAGCGCCCGGATCGGCCCAGCGCGGCCGGATGAACATCGGGCAGGTGCTCGAGCAGCTGCGCACCGACTTTCCGGGCGTGACGATCCCCAAGATCCGCTTCCTCGAGGACAAGGGCCTGATCAAGCCCGAGCGCACCCCGGCCGGCTACCGCAAGTTCTCCACCGACGACGTCGACCGGCTGCGCTACGTGCTGCGCATGCAGCGCGACCACTACCTGCCGCTCAAGGTCATCGGTGAGCACCTCGACGCCATCGACCGTGGCCTGGAGCCGCCGCCGATCGAGGGCGTCGTACCCACCGTCCCGCAGGTGGCGCTGGCGGCCGACGGGCTGCCCTCGCCCGAGTCGTTCGCCCGCACCAGCGACGTGCGGCTCTCGCGGATGGAGCTGCTCAAGATCGCCGAGGTGTCCGACGAGCTGCTCACCCAGCTCGAGCAGTTCGGCCTGATCGCGCCCCGCACCGGCACCCGGCACTACGACACCGACGCCCTGGTCGTGGCGCAGACGGCCCGCGAGCTCGCCGACTTCGGCTTCGAGCCGCGCCACCTGCGCGCCTTCAAGACCGCCGCCGACCGTGAGGTGGGCCTGGTGGAGCAGGTGGTGGCACCCCTCGAGCGGGGTCGCGACGCGGGGGCACGTGGCCGCGCCGCGGACGCCGTGACCGAGATCGCGGCGCTCTCGGTCCGCCTGCACGCCACCCTGGTCAAGACCGGCCTGCGCCGGCGCTGACCGTCCCTGCCGGGCCACCTTGGGCCGGGAGTAGGGTGATGGCGTGCGCGAAGTAGACGTCATCGGAGTCCGCGTCGAGATGCCCTCCAACCAGCCCATCGTGCTGTTGCGGGAGGCCTCCGGCGAGCGCTACCTGCCCATCTGGATCGGCGCCGTGGAGGCGACCGCGATCGCCTTCGCCCAGCAGGGCGTGGTGCCGCCGCGACCACTCACCCACGACCTGATGAAGGACGTGCTCGAGGCCACCGGCCAGACGCTGAGCGAGGTGCGCGTGACCGACGTCAAGGACGGCGTCTTCTACGCGGAGCTCGTCTTCGCGTCCGGGCAGGTCGTGAGCGCCCGTCCCTCCGACTCCATCGCCCTGGCCCTGCGCACCGGCACCAAGATCGTCTGCGCCGAGGGCGTCCTGGACGAGGCCGGACTGGCCGTACCGGCCGAGCAGGAGGACGAGGTCGAGGCGTTCCGCGAGTTCCTCGACCACGTCTCGCCCGAGGACTTCGAGAAGCCCGGAGCCTGACCCTCAACCTGAGGTTGAGGGTTACGACACGCCGCCGAGGCAATTGACCACCCTCCGACCACAGGCATACGGTGAAGTTCTTCGCTGTAACTCCACCCGTGTGGTTGCCCTTCCCCGCAGCCGCCTTCCCCCGGAGCTACGTTCAGCGCAGGAGTAGACCGTGGAGGGTCGCCGTGGCTGTGAACGAGAACGAGCATGATCGCGTGGGTGCCGAGGCAGCCCAGGCCGCCGACGAGCAGGGCCTGCTCTTCACCGACGACGTCTCGCCGCTGCCCAGCGACACCGGCTACCGCGGTCCGACCGCCTGCAACGCGGCCGGCATCACCTACCGCCAGCTCGACTACTGGGCCCGCACCGGCCTCGTCGAGCCCACCGTGCGTGGCGCCTCCGGCTCCGGGACGCAGCGCCTCTACTCCTTCCGCGACATCCTCCTGCTCAAGGTCGTCAAGCGTCTGCTCGACGCCGGCATCTCGCTGCAGCAGATCCGTACGGCGGTCGCCCACCTGCGTGAGCGCGGCACCGACGACCTGACCCGCGTCACCTTGATGAGTGACGGCGCCAGTGTCTACGAGTGCACCAGCAACGACGAGGTCATCGACCTCCTCCAGGGCGGTCAGGGCGTCTTCGGCATCGCCATCGGCGGTGTGTGGCGCGAGATCGAGGGCACCCTCGCCGAGCTCCCCAGTGAGCGCACCGCCCCGGACGCTCCGGCGGCCAACGACGAGCTCGCCGCTCGCCGGGCCGCCCGTCAGACCGGCTGAGCGCCGGACCCCAGTCACCCAGCACCAACCACGTACGACGGGCCCGGAGCACCCGCTCCGGGCCCGTCGTACGTCGTCAGGGAGCAGGCTCGGGCGCAGCCAGACCGGGGGAGCGCAGGCACAGCGCCGCCTGCCGGTGCCCGGCCTCCATGGCGTGGCGCAGGTCCTGGCCGGCGAGCATCGCCTCGAGGACGCCGGCGAAGAAGGCGTCGCCGGCCCCGTTGGTGTCGACCACGTCGGTGACCGGCCGCACCGGCACGTGCAGCTCCTCGGTCGCCGTCACCGCCGTCGCCCCCCGGGCGCCCCGGGTGCAGACGACCAGCGACGTGCCGGCCGCCGCCCGGGCCCGCATGAAGGGCAGCGGGTCCTCCATCGCGTCGTCGCTGAGGAACAGCACGTCCGCGGCCTCGACCCAGTCGCGGTGGAAGGACGCGGTGCCCTCGTAGTCGTGGATGTCGCACCACACCGGCCGCCCCGCAGCGCGAGCCCGGGACAGGAGCGGACGCGACGCCTCGGCGAGGTCCAGGACGGCGACGTCGCAGGCCTCGAGGGCCGACGCCAGCGCGTCCGCGTGGGCCGTGGCCTCCGGTACGACGGGCAGGCGCAGGTAGATCGACACCCGTCCGCCGTGCCCGTCCATGAGGTTGACGTGCTGCTCGGTGCCTCCGACCGAGGTGTCCGCGAGCAGGGTGATGGCCTCGTGCGCCAGCGCCGACCGGGCCAGGTCGCCCTCGGGGTCCGCGCCGAGCACCGTGGCCAGGGTGACGCGGGCGCCCAGCGCGGCCAGGTGCAGGGCCTTGCCGGCCGACGTACCGCCCAGGGTGTCGACGTGGCGGCGGGCGAAGACGGTGTGCGGGCGGGCGTCGGGGAGCGCGTCGAGGTGGACGATGCGGTTCCACGAGACGGGGCCGGCGACCAGGACCTGGGGGGACGTCACGCCCACATCATGGCGTGCAGGTCGGTCCCGGGGCCCCGGCGCTGGTAGATTCGGCACCGCTGACGATCCCGCGCGGGAGAGTCTTCGCCCGGCTCCGGCCGGGCAAGCGCCGAAGGGGCAATTCCTCCCCGGAACCTCTCAGGCACCCGGACCGCGCGGACCAGGCAGCTCTGGAGGCCCCCGTCGGGGGACGACAGAGGGGGAGGCCCGCTGACCGCGACCCAGGGAGCCTCCATGCCGGATCCGTCCGACCTCACGACCGCACCGTTCGTCGAGCGCCACATCGGGCTCCGCGAGCCCGACGTCGAGGTGATGCTCAAGCAGCTCGGCTTCGACAGCCTCGACGCGCTGATGGAGGCCGCCGTCCCCGGGGGCATCCGCGCCGGCGCCGAGCTCGACCTGCCGCCCGCGCTCACCGAGGACGCGGCCGCTCGCGAGATGCGGCGCATCGCCGGGCTCAACCGGCCCGCCGAGGCGATGATCGGGCTGGGCTACCACGCCACCATCACCCCGCCGGTGATCCGCCGCAACGTCCTCGAGGACCCGAGCTGGTACACCGCGTACACGCCCTACCAGCCGGAGATCTCCCAGGGCCGCCTCGAGGCCCTCATCAACTTCCAGACCGTCATCGGCGACCTCACCGGGCTGCCGACCGCCAACGCGTCGCTGCTCGACGAGGGCACCGCCGCCGCCGAGGCGATGACCCTGGTCCGCCGCGGCAACCGCAAGGCCAGCGGGCCGTTCGTGGTGGACGCCGACGCGCTCCCGCAGACGATCGACGTGGTCCGCACCCGCGCCGAGGCGATGGGCATCGAGGTGGTCGTCGCCGACCTCGCCGACGGTCTCCCCGACGGCGAGCTGTCCGGCGTGCTGGTGCAGTACCCCGGAGCCTCGGGGCGCGTGCTCGACCCGCGCGCGGTCATCGAGGCCGCCCACGAGCGCACCGCCCTGGCCGTGGTCGCCGCCGACCTGCTGGCGCTGACCGTGCTGGAGGCGCCCGGCGAGCTGGGGGCCGACGTGGTGGTCGGGTCCTCGCAGCGCTTCGGGGTGCCGCTCTTCTACGGCGGCCCCCACGCCGGCTACATGGCCGTCGCCGAGGGGCTCGAGCGGCACCTCCCCGGACGCCTGGTCGGGGTCTCGATCGACGCCGAGGGCCGCCCGGCGTACCGCCTGGCCCTGCAGACCCGCGAGCAGCACATCCGCCGCGACAAGGCCACGTCCAACATCTGCACCGCGCAGGTGCTGCTGGCGGTCGTGGCCTCGATGTACGCCGTCTACCACGGCCCCGACGGGCTGCGGGAGATCGCGCAGCGGACGCACCGCTCCGCCGGTCGCATCGCCGCGGCGCTGCGGGCCGGGGGCGTGGAGCTCGAGCACGAGACCTTCTTCGACACCCTGACGGCCCTGGTGCCCGGTCGCGCCGCCGACGTCGTGGCGGCAGCCCGCAGCCTCGGGCTGCACCTGCGCCTCGTCGACGAGGACCGGGTCGGCATCAGCACCTCCGAGTGCACCACGCCGGCGACGGTGGCGTGCGTGCTGCGCGCCTTCGGGGTCACGGCCCACGTCGAGCGACGAGGACGTGGCCGAGGGCCTGCCGGCGGACCTGCGCCGCGCGACCGGCGTACCTCACCCACGAGGTCTTCAGCAGCCACCACAGCGAGACTCAGATGCTGCGCTACCTGCGCCGTCTCTCGGGTCGCGACTACGCGCTGGACCGCGGGATGATCCCGCTCGGCTCCTGCACGATGAAGCTCAACGCCACCACCGAGATGGAGCCGATCAGCCTGCCCGGCTTCGCCGACCTGCACCCCTTCGCCCCCGCCGAGGACGCCGCCGGCTACCGGCAGCTCGTCGACGAGCTGGAGGGCTGGCTGGCGGAGGTGACCGGCTACGACCGGGTCTCCATCCAGCCCAACGCCGGCTCGCAGGGCGAGCTGGCCGGCCTGCTCGCCATCCGCGGCTACCACCGCGGGCGCGGCGACGAGGCGCGCAACGTCTGCCTGATCCCGTCGTCGGCCCACGGCACCAACGCGGCGTCCGCGGTGATGGCCGGCATGAAGGTCGTCGTGGTCAAGGCGGGCGACGACGGCACGGTCGACCTCGACGACCTGCGGGCGGCAGTGCGAGCAGCACGCCGACGACGCTGGCCGCGATCATGGTGACCTACCCCTCCACCCACGGGGCCTACGAGGACACCATCACCGAGCTGTGCGAGATCGTGCACGGCCACGGCGGCCAGGTCTACGTCGACGGCGCCAACCTCAACGCCCTGCTCGGGCTACGCCAAGCCGGGCGAGTTCGGCGGCGACGTCTCGCACCTCAACCTGCACAAGACCTTCTGCATCCCGCACGGCGGCGGTGGCCCGGGCGTCGGCCCGGTCGCGGTGCGCGAGCACCTCGCGCCGTACCTGCCCTCGCACGCGATGCACCCGGAGGAGGAGAAGCGCTCAGGCATCGGCGCCGATCAGCGCGGCGCCCTACGGCTCCGCCGGGATCCTGCCGATCTCCTGGGCCTACATCCGGTTGATGGGCGGACCCGGGCTGGCCCGGGCGACCGCGGTGGCCGTGCTCAGCGCCAACTACGTCGCGCATAGGCTCCAGGAGCACTACCCGGTGCTCTACCGCGGCCACGGCGGGCTGGTGGCGCACGAGTGCATCCTCGACGTGCGGGGGCTGACCAAGGAGTCCGGCGTGAGCGTGGACGACGTCGCCAAGCGGCTCGTCGACTACGGCTTCCACGCCCCGACGATGTCGTTCCCGGTCGCCGGGACCCTGATGGTGGAGCCCACCGAGTCCGAGGACCTCGCCGAGATCGACCGCTTCTGCGACGCGATGATCGCCATCCGCGAGGAGATCGCGCAGGTGCAGGCCGGCGACGTGGAGCCCGGAGGACTCGCCGCTGCGCCACGCCCCGCACACCGCCCGTGCGCTCGTGGGCGAGTGGGACCGCGCCTACTCCCGCGAGGTCGGCGTCTTCCCGACCGGGGTCGACCCCGACAAGTACTGGCCGCCGGTGGCCCGCATCGACCAGGCGTACGGCGACCGCAACCTGGTCTGCGCCTGCCCGCCCCCCGAGGCCTTCGCCGAATGAGCCGGGCCGAGCACCCCGCCGACCGCGACGTCGCTCCCGCCGCCGCCGACCTCGTCACGGACCACACGGCGCGGCGGCTGCGGTGGCGGCTGGCCGCGGCCCAGGCCGAGGGCCGGTGCCCTCGATCGTCGCCGGCATCGTCCGCGGCGGCGGGCTGGCGTGGGCCGACGGCGTCGGGGACGTGCCCGGTGACGTCGTCGACACGCAGTACAAGATCGGCTCGATCACCAAGACCCTCACCGCCGTGCTGGTCCTCCAGCTCGTCGAGGAGGGGCTGCTCTCCCTCGACGCGCCGGCCGCCGACGTCCTCGGCGACGTCGGGTACGCCGACCGGACGATCCGCCAGCTGCTCGCCCACTCCGGTGGGCTGCAGGCCGAGCCGGCCGGCTCGTGGTGGGAGCGCACCGAGGGCGGGACGTTCGAGGAGCTCGTCGCCGCCAACGACGGCACGGCGGCGGCGTTCGACCCCGACCGGCGCTTCCACTACTCCAACCTCGGCTACGGCCTGCTCGGCGAGGTCGTGGCCCGGCTGCGCGGGCAGACCTGGTGGGAGGCGGTCGAGACACGGATCCTGGCCCCGCTCGGCATGACCCGCACGTCCTACCAGGCGTCCGGGGCGCACGCGCTCGGCTGGTCGGTGCACCCCTACGCGCAGACGCTCATCCCCGAGCCGCTGCCGGACACCGCCGCGATGGCGCCCGCCGGTCAGGTGTGGAGCACGGTGGCCGACCTCGCGACGTACTGCACCTTCCTGCTCGACGGTCACGACGACGTGCTGCCCGCCGCGGTCCTGGCCCGCGCCTTCACCCCCCAGTCCGGGGAGGAGGCGAGCGGGCTGGCCTATGCGCACGGCCTCGGCTTCCAGGTCTTCCGCGGGGGTGCCGGCACCCTGGTCGGCCACAGCGGCTCGATGCCGGGCTTCCACGCGATCTGCTGGGTCGACCGCACCCGGCGGACCGGGGTGGTCGGACTCGTCAACGCCACGGGCGGGGTGCCGGTGATGGCCTTCGGGGCCGCGCTGCTCGACGAGCTCGAGCAGTGCGAGCCGACGCTGCCGCCGGTCTGGCGGCCCAACGCGCGCGTGCCGGAGGCCTTCACCGAGGCGCTCGGCGTGTGGCACTGGGGCGCCACGCCCTACGTGCTCGCCTGCGAGGGTGGCGACCTGGTCGCGCGCCGGCGACACGTGGAGCTGTGGCGCTTCGCGGACGTGGACGGCCGCATCGTCGGCACCCGCGGCTACCACGCGGGGGAGGAGCTGCACGTCGTACGCCGCGACGACGGCTCGGTCTCGCACCTGGACGTCGGCACCTTCATCCTGACCCGGCAGCCCTACGAGCCGGGTGCGCCCGTGCCCGGGGGGCATCCGACCTGAGCCTCCCGCATCCGGGGGACTAGTCCCGGACGGACGAGGCGGCCGGCCCTGCGGTGCGGTACACCTCAGGGGTGCCGGACCACCGTGAGGTCGAGCTGACGTGGTCGCCTGACGCCGATGCGGAGGTGCCCGACCTCAGTGGCCTGCCCGGGGTCAGCACCATCGAGGAGTCGGGGGACGACGACCTCCGCGCGGTCTACTTCGACACCGCCTCGCTGGACCTGATGGCGGCCGGTGTGACGCTGCGTCGTCGTGAGGGCGGAGCGGACGAGGGCTGGCACCTCAAGGTGCCGGCGGGGGCCGGCCGGGACGAGGTGCACCTGCCGCTCGCCCGTGCGCGGCACGTCGTGCCCAAGCCGCTGCGCGCCGCGGTGCACGCCTGGAGCCGGGGTGCCGACCTGGCTCCGGTGGCCGAGGTCGACACCCATCGCACGACCTACCGCCTGGTCGGAGCGGACGGGGTGGACCTGGCCGAGCTGGCCGACGACCGGGTCCGGGGGCGGTCCTCGGACACGGAGACCCCCACCGTCGAGTGGCGGGAGTGGGAGCTCGAGCTCGTCGCGGGCGACCCCGTGCTGCTGGAGGCGGCCACGCGCCTGCTCGCGACGCAGGGCGTCGGGCTCAGCGAGGTCCAGCGCAAGGTCGAGCACGTGCTGGGCGACCGGGTCCCGCGTCCCGTGCGGCCCAGACGCCCCAGGCCCGGCCGTCCCGCGGGCCTGGTCCTGACGACGCTGCTGGTCGAGCAGCGCGCCGAGCTCGCCCGCCGCGACAGCGAGATCCGGCGCGCGGAGCCGGACGCGGTGCACCGGGCCCGGATCGCCACCCGACGCATGCGATCCGCGCTGGGGGCCTTCGGCCCGCTCCTGGACGCCGAGGTGGCCGGTCCGGTCAGCGGTGAGCTGCGCTGGCTGGCGCGGCGGCTGGGGGACTCCCGCGACGTGGAGGTCGTCCACGCCCGCCTGCTCGGGCTCCTCGACGAGGAGAGCGCCGACCTGGTGGTGGGGCCGGTCCGGCGACGGCTCGAGGCGACGTACGCCGCGCGGCAGCGGCAGGCCGACGAGCAGGTGCGGGCCGCCCTCGAGTCGCCGCGCTACCTGGCGCTGCTCGCCTCCCTCGACCGGCTGGTCGTGGACGCGCCCCTGACCGAGCTGGGTGGGAGGCCGGCCCGCGACGTGCTGCTCCCGCTGGTCGCGGAGGAGTGGAAGGGGCTGCGGCGACGGGTCCGGGCCGTGACCGGGGCCGACGACCACGACGCCGCCGTCCACGACGCCCGCAAGGCGGCCAAGCGGCTGCGCTACGTGGTGGAGGCGCTGGTGCCCGTGTGGGGCGACGACGCCCGCGCGCTGGCCGGCGCGGCCAAGCGGATGTCCTCGACCCTCGGCGAGCGACAGGACACGGTGGTGGCCCGGCAGGACCTGCTCGCCCTGGCCGAGGCGGCGGTGGCCGGGGGGGAGAGCGGCTTCACCTACGGGCGCCTGCACGCCCGCGAGGAGGCCCACGCCGAGCGGCTGGACCAGGACTTCGGCCGGCTCTGGGCCGACGACGTGAGCCGCAAGCGGCTCCGCAGGTGGCTCGGGTGAAGCCGCTCTGGGTCACAGGGCCTGCGAGACGCTCGACATGTTGAAGTCGGGGATGCGCAGGGCCGGCGTCGCGGTGCGGGAGAAGTAGTCGTCGCCCCACTCGCGGCTGAAGCTGGGCACCGTCGCGCTGGCCGCGCTGAACCGGTTGAGCAGGTCCACCGGGCTCTCGTTCCACCGGAAGTTGTTGACCGCACCGGTGATCTCGCCGCCTTCGACGAGGTAGACGCCGTCGCGGGTGAGCCCGGTCAGCAGCATGGTCTGCGGGTCCACCTCGCGGATGTACCACAGGCAGGTCACCAGCAACCCGCGCTCGGTGCCGGCCACCAGGTCCTCGATCGCGCCGGTGGCGCCGTCCACGTCGAGCACCAGGTTGTCGATCATCGGTGTCACCGGCTGGCCGGTCATCGCCGCCGAGTGCCGGGTCTGGAGGAGGGCCGCGAGCTCCCCGTCGCGGATCCAGTCGGTGCGCCCGAGGGGGAGCCCGTTGTCGAACACCGACTCGGTGTTGTCGGAGGCGGCGGCGACGTTGAACGGCGCGCAGGCCAGGGCGGCGTACGCCGGGTCGGAGTAGAGGTGGACGCCCGGACGGGCGACCCGCTCGCCGATGCGGGTGCCGCCGCCGCGCCGGCTGTAGACGGACTCGCCCTCGTGGGCGACCCGCGCGCCGGCGCCCCAGTAGGCGTCGATCATCAGGTCCGCCACCGAGCTCGGCGGCAGGATGGTGTCGTAGCGCCCGGCCGGCAGGTCGGTACGCCGCCGGGCCCAGCCGAGGCGGGTGGCGACCTGGTCGGCCATGGCGAGGGCGTCGACGTCGGCGAAGTCGCGGGTCGCGCCGCCGACCCAGGCGCTGCTGCCGAGGTCGGTCGTCTTGGCCGTGCAGCGCGTAGTGGCCGGTCGGCTGGGTGTGCCGCAGCCGCAGTCCCCGCGACGAGCCGAGGAACGTGGTGACCACCTCGTGGTCGACGAACCCGTAGAGCACCCGGTCGGCGGCCGACGCCTGCCCGAACGCCTCGCCGAGGGCGGGCGCGAAGGCGTCGTACACGTGGATGTCGGTCTGCGCCGGGACGTCGTCCCAGTCGGGGCTGCTCCGGTCGGCGACGAGGTCGGCGGCGTCCTCCGCGGGAGACGCCGCCCGGGCCGCGGCGTCGGCGGCGGCCACCAGGGCGTCGACCTGCTCGCGGGTGCTGGCGGAGCCGGACACCGAGCCGGTCGCCGTACCCGATCCGGCGCCGACGAAGGAGATGACGGTGACGTCGCTGGAGACCATGACGCCGTTGGTCGTCAGGGTGTTGTTGGCCCAGCGCAGGTTGGCGCTGCTCGTGGCTCGCACGATGACGACGCAGTCGTCGGCGCGCGAGGCGGCGAGCGCGTGCTCGACGAGCTGCTGGGGGGTCACGGTGGTCGACATCAGTGGCCTGCCTCGTCGTTCGTGTTGAGGATGCGTACGTCGCGGAACAGCGCCGTGGGACAGCCGTGGCTGACCGCGGCGACCTGGCCCGGCTGGGCCTTGCCGCAGTTGAAGGCGCCGCCGAGCACCCAGGTGTCGGGACCGCCGACCGCCTCCATGGAGCCCCAGAAGTCGGTGGTGGTCGCCTGGTAGGCGACGTCGCGGAGCTGGCCGCCGAGCTGTCCGTCGCGGATCTCGTAGAACCGCTGCCCGGTGAACTGGAAGTTGAAGCGCTGCATGTCGATCGACCACGACTTGTCGCCGACGACGTAGATGCCGCGCTCGACCCGGCCGATGAGCTCGTCGGTGGTCGGACCGTCGGCAGCGGGCTGCAACGACACGTTGGCCATCCGCTGGATCGGGATGTGGCCGGGGGAGTCGGCGTACGCGCAGCCGTTGGAGCGCCCGTCGTTGAGCTCCGGTTTCATGTGGCCCATCGACCTGTCGAGCTGGTAGCCGACGAGCAGGCCGTCGCGCACGATGTCCCACGACTGCGTCTGCACACCCTCGTCGTCGTAGCCGACCGTGGCCAGCCCGTGCTCGGTGGTGCGGTCGCCGGTGACGTTCATGACCGGGGAGCCGTACCGCAGGGTGCCGAGCTTGTCGTAGGTGGCGAACGACGTGCCGGCGTAGTTGGCCTCGTAGCCCAGCGCCCGGTCCAGCTCGGTGGCGTGCCCGATCGACTCGTGGATGGTCAGCCAGAGGTTGGACGGGTGGATGACCAGGTCGTAGGTGCCGGCCTCGACGCTCGGGGCGGCGAGCTTGGCGGCGAGGAGGTCGGGGACCTCGGCGAGCTCGGCGTCCCAGTCCCAGGTGCCGTCGGTGACGTACTCCCAGCCGCGACCGACGGGGGGTGCGATCGAGGCCATCGAGTCGAACACGCCGGTGCGCTCGTCGGAGCCCGTCGCCTCGAATCCGGGCATCATCCGCACCCGCTGCTGGGTGGTGCGGGTGCCGGCGAGGTCGGCGTAGTACTTGTTCTCCTGCACCTGCTGGAGGAAGGACGTCGCGTGCCCGACAGCGGCGTGCGAGCGCAGCCGGTCGGTCCAGCTCGATCAGCACGGCGGCCTTCTCGCCGGTGGGGACGTCGAGCGGGTTGACGTCGTACGCCGAGATCCAGGTGACGTCGTCGTGGACGGGCTCGGGCGCGATCTCGACCGGGGTGGTCGTCATCTCGGCGGCCACCTCGGCGACGGCGATCGCGGTCTCGGCGATCCGCCGCGCCTCCTCGGGGGTGAGGACCACACCGGAGGCGAAGCCCCAGGCCCCACGGTGGATCACCCGCACCGCGAAGCCGAGGTCCTCGGTGTCCATCGCGGTCTGCAGGTTGCCGTCGCGGGCCGCGAGGTACTGGTAGCGGACACGTTCGAAGCGGAAGTCGGCGTGGGTCGCCCCGAGCTCGCGGGCCCGGCCCAGCGCGACGTCTCCGAGGTCGCGGTAGGGCAGGGCGGCGAAGGTGGGGTCGAGGCCGGAAGCACTCATGGGTCCGAACCTAGCCCAGCCGTTAGGGTGCTCCGCATGACGACACCGGCGTGGCTCGGGATCGGTGCCCAGCGGTCGGGGACGACGTGGTTCACCGACCTGCTGACCCAGCACCCGGAGGTCGGTCTCGGGACCAACGGCAAGAAGGAGCAGCACCTGCTCCACAAGGTCGGCGACGGGGTGGTGCCGACCGAGGAGTACCTCGACCTGTTCCCCGCGGACGGCGTACGCCGGGGGGAGTGGACCCCGCAGTACCTGCGGCACGCGTCCGCCCCGGCCACGGCGGCCCGGCTGCTCGGACCGGACGTGCCGGTGCTCGTGCTGCTGCGCGACCCGGTCGAGCGGTTCCTCTCCGCGATGCGGCTCGCCGCCACCCGGGCCACCTCCCCGTGGCCCTACCCGGTGCCGATCACGGTGCAGGCCTTCAGCGGCTTCTACGCCGACCAGCTCGCGATGTGGTCCCACCACGTCGGGCGCGCGCGGATGGTGGTGATGGTCTACGAGTCGGTACGCCGCGCGCCCCAGGACGCGGTCGACGCCGTGTGGTCCCGGCTCGGCGTCGCCCCGGTGCCCCTCACGGGCGTGGACCGTCCGTCGCGCTCGAGCAGCCACGCGACGTGGGAGCCCCCGGACGGTCTTGTCGAGTCCCTCGAGGTCCTCTACCGCCCGCAGGTGGGGCGGCTCGCCGACGACTGGGGTCTCGACCTGTCGTCCTGGTCGCTGCGGCGCTGAGACGTCGCGCTGGCGCACGGGGTGGCCTGCCGGCGACGTCAGTGCGCGTGGTCGCCGATCGGGTGGTCGTCCAGGAACCGCGCTATCGAGGACCAGTAGGCCGGCTCGTCGGAGATGTCGTTGTGGTCCGCGTCGGGGAAGGCGACGACGTGGGGGTCCGGCAGGACGCCGACGAGCGCCTCGGTCCGCGCCGGGCGGACCACGCCGTCACGGGCGCCACGCAGCACCAGGACCGGGGCAGCCACACCCGAGGCGATGGCGGCCGAGTCCCAGCGGTCCTTGATCAGCAGTGCCGCCGGCAGGCCGGGCACCAGGTCCTCGGCGGTGGCGACGAGGCTGTCGAACGGCGTGATGAGGACGAGGTGCTCGACGGACCGCCGCGTCGCCACGTGCACGGCGACAGCACTCCCGAGGCTGCGGCCCAGCACGTCCACCCGCCCGCCGGGGTGGCGCTCGATCACGTGGTCGACGAGCGCCTCGGCATCGCTGCTCAGGGCACCCTGACTCGGACGACCCTCGCTGGCGCCGTACCCGCGGTAGGCGAGCAGGTAGCTCGTGTGGGCCGGGAAGCGCGCGGCCAGGACGTCCTGCCACCCCTCGAGCCGTTCCCCGTTGCCTCCGAAGTAGACGAGCGCCCGGGCCTGACCCGGGTTGACCACCCAGCCTCGGAGCGTGGCCTCGCCCACGTCCAGCGAGTACGTCGCGTCCTCGGCCGCGACACGCGTGCCGTGGCGGGGGTAGATGAGCTCCCGCACCACGGGAGCCATGAAGGTCTCGAGCACACCAGCACTCTAGGGACTGGGTGACTGGACGGGGAGCATGCACGGGCGGTGGCCCGCCCCGCCGACGTGGGGACGCGTCACCAGCCGCCCGGGAACCGTGCCGCACCGGCGACCACCAGCAGCACGACCGCACCGGCGATGGCGGCCGCGAGCAGGAGCTCCCGACCGAGGTGTCGCCAGGGCTGGTGGAGCAGGAGGGCGATGCCGGCCAGCACCGCCGCACCGGGAAGCGCGAGGACCCCGGTCGTCGGGTCCGCCGTCCCCGTCGCCACACCGAGCACGAGCCCGACGGCGACCGCGCGCCGTACGACCACCGGGCGATCCTCGCGCGGGAGCCCGACCGCCGTCACCGCACCTCCCGCGGACAGCTGGTCGGGCGCGAGGACCCGCATCAGCAGCGTCGAGGAGGCCGTGTCGGTCACGACGACCACATCTCGGAACCGGTCACGCAGGGCGTGGCGCCGCACCAGCTCGTCCAGACGGTGACCTCGGTCGGCAGGCGGCGAGCTCACCGGCGCCAGCAGCACCTCCACCTGCGGCTCGACCTCGAGGACGCTCACCACCCGCTTGGCCTCGACCGTCGGAGCGGTGAGGACGACCGGGTCACGACCCAGGTCCTGCCGGATGCGCGACAGGTCGGCCTCGCCCGCCGCGGTGCTGACCACGAGGATGCGCTGGCGACCGGGCACGCTGGCGACGATAGCCGGGGCGTGAGAGCGGTACGTCGGCCGCCGTCCTGCGCAGGCGACGGCACTCGCGTGTCGCGGCGACAGCAGTGTCGACCTCCACGACGCCGGCGGGACCCGCCGCGCCACGGCCGCCGTCGTCATCGTGGCGCCGTCGTGGCGGGTCCCGGGCCACGTGGCCGGTCAGGCCAGCACGACCTCGACCCGCGAGCCGTGGTGGCGGTGCTTGTGCACCCTCAGCTGGGTGGGGATCCGGTCGCGCATCTCGGCCACGTGGCTGACCACGCCGACGATGCGCCCGCCGTCACGCAGGCTGTCGAGGGTGTCCATGACGTCGTCCAGGGTCTCGGCGTCCAGGGAGCCGAAGCCCTCGTCGACGAAGAGGGTGTCGAGGTCGGCGCCACCGGCCTCCTGGGTGATGACGTCGGCGAGCCCCAGGGCGAGGGCGAGGGAGACCACGAAGGTCTCGCCGCCGGACAGGGTGGCCGGGTCGCGGGCCTCACCGGACCAGTCGTCACGGACCAGCAGGCTCAGGCCGCCCCGGGTCTCCCCGGCCCCGCGCCGGCCGGTGTGCTCGAGCGCGTAGCGCTGGTCGCTCATGGTGACCAGGCGCTCGTTGGCCGCCGCCACGACCTGGCTCAGCCGGTGGGCCAGGACATAGGCGGACAGCCGCATCTGCAGCGTGTTGTCGACCGACTTGCCCTCGACGAAGGCGGACAGGTGGGCGGCGAGGTCCAGGTCGGCCCGGACCGGGGCCCACGCGTCGAGGGCACGGAGCAGGTCCGCGGCCAGCTGGTCGAGCCTCGCGACCCGCCGAGCGGCGACCTCCAGGTGGGCGTGCGCGGCGCGCGCGCCGACCCCGGCCGACTCGCGCCGGCGACGCAGCCCCGGCAGGTCGACGGCGGGCAGCGCGGCCGCCTCGGCGTGGGCCGGGTCGTCCAGCACCTCTCGGGCGCGGAGCAGCCGGGCCTCGGCCGCATCCAGGTCGACCACCAGGCGCCGCAGCTCGATGTCGTCCATCAGGGCGCCGCGGTAGTCGTCGAGGTCGGTGAAGCCGGCCCGCTCGGCGGCCTCGGTGAGCGCCCGCTCGGCCGCGCATCGGTCACGCTCGGCGAAGCGGAGCTCCTCGTCGGCGGCACAGGCCTCGCCGAGGCGGTCGTGACGGCGACGCAGGTGGGCGCGCAGGGCGGTGAGGGTCGGCTGCCCGGTGCCGTCGAGCACGGTGGCGACGCGCGCAGCCAGGCGGTCGCACTCGGCCCGATGGAGCCCGAGACGGGACTCCAGCGCGGCCCGTCGCTGCTCCTGCGCGTCCACCTCGGACCGGAGGCGACCGTCCTCGGCCTCGACGGCGGCGACGTCGGCCCGCAGGGCGTCGGTCCGGGCGGCGGCCGCGGACACCTCGGCGTGCCGGTCGAGAAGGGCGGCCAGCTCCTCGTCGAGCGAGCCGGGCTGCGCGGAGCCGGTCAGGGCGGCGAGGGCGGCGTGCTGGGACTCCAGCTGTCGGGCCCGGTCGTCCAGGGCCACCAGGACGGTCTCGGCGTCGTCGACGGCCTTGCGTGCCGCGCGCTCGCCTGCGGCATCGGGCGAGCCGTGGGCGGTGACGGCCAGGCTCGGGTGCTCGCAGGAGCCGCAGACGGGACAGCTGGAGCCCACCGCGATCTGTCCCGCCAGCTCGGCGGCCATGCCCTCGAGACGGGCCTCGCGGATCTCGAGCCAGCGTTCCTTGAGGGCGGTCACCTCGGCCCGGGCGGTGTCGCGGTCGGTGACCGCGGCCCTCAGCACCGGCACCATGGCCACCCGGTCGCGGGCGGCGTCGCGGCGGGCGCGGAGCTGCTCGACCTCGGCGGCGACGGACGGGAGCACGGCCACGGCCTCCTCGGCGCCGCGGAGGTCGTCGCGCAGGGTGGCGAGGCGCTGGGGGAGGGACTGTGCGCGAGTGAGGGCGGCGACGCGGCGCCCCTCCGCGTCCGCGAGGGCGGCGCCGGCCTCCTCGCACGACCGACGGACCTCGACGAGCCGGTCGGCGTCGGGAGCCAGTGCCTCGGCCGCCTGCAGCGCGGCCGCGGAGTCGGCAAGCACGCCGGGGAGGTCGTCGGACGCCGGACCCGCCTGGTCGGAGCCGACGAGTGCGGACCAGTCGGCCAGGGCGCGGGTCGCCTCGCGGCGGGTCACGTCGCGCAGTGCCTGCGCCTCCACGAGCGCGTCGTCGAGCCCGGTCAGCATCGCGGCGCGCACGGCACGCTCCACCTGCGCGCGCGAGCGTCGGTGGGCCTCGGCGTCGTGGTCCGCGAGCACGGCCGCCGCACCGACATGGGCTGTCCGCAGCGTGGCACGGCGCTCGGCGCGCGCGAGCTCGGCGTCGGCCCGGTCCGCGGCGTCGGAGGCGACCGCACCGGCCACGGCGGCGGCGTAGGCGCGGGCGCGGGCGCTCCCGCGCACCCCGTCGAGCCAGGAGCGCAGGTCGTCGGGCGCCGCGCCCTCGTCGGGCACCGCGGCGTCGGCCGTCTCGCTCACGCGGCTCACCAGCGCGGAGACGGCGTCCGCGTGCTGCTCGGAGATACGTCGCACGGAGACACGGTGGTCCCGGAGCCACCGCTCGACCTGGTCGAAGCGTCCGGTGCGGAAGACCTGCTGGAGCAGGGCGTGCCTCTCCTCGGAGCGTGCGCGCAGGAACGCCTGGAAGCGACCCTGGGGGAGCATGGCGACCTGGCAGAACTGGGGGAGGTTCATCCCGACGAGCCGGGTCATCAGGTGTCCCACCTCGTCGAGACGCGTCGACCGGGTGACCCAGGACCCCCCGACACGCTCGGACAGGTGCACCGACGCCTGCTCGGTGGTGAGGCCGGTGCCGCGCTTCTTGGGGCGCTGCCACGCCGGGGAGCGCTCGACGCGCCAGCGCCGACCCGACAGCGTGACCTCGAGGGTCACCGCGGGTGGGAGCCCCGGGGCGGCCTGGTCGCAGCGCAGCCGCTTGGCCACCGAGCGGTCGCCGGGGACGTCGCCGTACAACGCGAAGCAGACGGCGTCGAGGATGCTGGACTTGCCGGCTCCGGTGGCACCGCTCAGCAGGAAGAGGCCGGAGGCGGACAGGGCGTCGAAGTCGATCGCCACGGTGTCGGCGAACGGTCCGAACGCGGTGGCCTCCAGGGAGTGCAGGCGCATCAGGTCCCACCCACCAGCACGTCGAGGTCGGTGTCCTCGCAGCAGGCGTCGACCGCCTCGCGCAGGAGCGCGGTCTCGGCCGGGGTGGCGGGCGCGCCACGCAGCTCGGCCACGAAGTCGAGGGCGACCTCGTGGTCGCTGCGTCCCGCGGCGCGCGCGGCGGGCGTCGTCGCGGTCGGGCCCCCCTCCGGGGCGAACCCGAGCACCAGGGCGTGGGGGAAGCGGTCGCGCAACCGGTCCATCGCGTGCAGCGGACGCACCCGGTCGGTGAGGGTCGCCTGGACCCAGGCGTCCTCGTGCGTGTCCAGCCGGGGGTCGGCCAGCAGGGTCTCGAGGTCGCCGGTGAGTCGGGCCAGCCGGCGCGGGACCGGCGCCTCGACGAACTCCGCGCGGGTCAGCCCATCTCGGTCGAGGTCGACCAGCCACGAGCCCTTGCGGTGGTCGGCCTCGGAGAAGGAGTAGGCCAGCGGGGATCCGCTGTAGCGGATGGACTCGCTGAGCGTGTGACGCCCGTGGAGGTGGCCCAGGGCGACGTAGTCGATGCCGGCGAAGGCCGAGGTGGCCACCCGGGAGACCCCGCCGACGCTGATGTCGCGCTCGGAGTCGGAGGGCTCGGCGCCGGCGACGAAGGCGTGCGCCATGACCACCGAGCGGGTGCGTCCGCTGCGGCCCGCGAGGTCGACCCGGACCCGGGTCATGGCCGCCTCCAGCGCCGCCTGGTGGGACCGGGACGGCAGCTGCCACGGCTCGGCCAGTGCGCGGGGGTCGAGGTAGGGCAGGGCGTGGATCGCCACCGGGCCGTGCTGGTCCTCGAGGAGGACCGGGGCGCCGACGGAGGCCGCCGACGTACGGATGAAGACCCCGGCCGCATCGATGAGGCGGGAGCCGAAGCCGAGACGCTGGGCCGAGTCGTGGTTGCCGCTGGTGACCACCAACCTGGCCGGGGAGGCGGCCAGCCGGGCGAAGGCCTCGTCGGCGAGGTGGACGGCGTCGACGTGGGGCAGGGCCCGGTCGTAGACGTCACCCGAGACCAGCACGACGTCCACCCGCTCGGTCGCGACCACCTCGAGCAGGTGGTCGACGAACGCACCCTGGTGGCCGAGCAGGTCCTCGCGGTGGAAGGACCTCCCCAGGTGCCAGTCGGAGGTGTGCAGGATGCGCATGGGACGAACCTAATTTCGACCACCGACAGTGACCGGGAGCCCACGCCGCGGCAGGGGGGATCAGGCGTACTGGACGCACCTGCGCGGTGAGGTGAAGCCGAAGAGCGTGAGCCCTGCCGTGCGGGCGAGGTCGACCGACAGGCTGGTGGGGGCGCCGACGGCGACCAGGCTCCCGATGCCTGCCGTGACGGCCTTCTGGACGAGCTCGAAGCCGGCCCGTCCACTGACGACCAGGCAGGCCGCGTCCGGGGGCCGGCCGGCCAGGACCCGGGCGCCGATCACCTTGTCGACCGCGTTGTGCCGACCCACGTCCTCGCGGACGACCTCGAGCACCCCGTCGGCGGACGCCAGGGCCGCCGCGTGCACGCCTCCGGTGCGTTCGAAGACCCGCTGGCCGGTGCGCAGGCGGTCGGGCAGCGTCCGGACGACCTCGGGGGAGGGGACCTCACCGGTCCAACGCGCCCCGTGCACGACGTCGAGCACCTCGGCCACGCTGTCCTTGCCGCAGACCCCGCACGCCGACGAGCCGGCGCTGCGGGCCTCGTGCCGGTGGGCGGTGTCGATGTCGGTGCCGGGTGCCACGGTGATGGTCACGACGTTGAACTCCTGCTCCGGACCGAGGTCGACGTCGGTGCAGTAGGCCACCTGACGGATCGCCCCGGGAGGGAAGAGTGACTCACTCACCGCGAAGCCCGCCGCCAGCTCGAAGTCGTGCCCCGGCGTCCGCATGGTCACCCAGACGCGACGCGCGGGCTCCCCGGGCACGGCCAGCCTGATCTCCAACGGCTCCTCGGTGGCCAGCCGGTCCTCGTGGTGGCGGGTGTCGTCGACGAGGTGCTCGGTGACCCGGGTCCGCACCGAGGGACCCGGCCGGCGGGGACGCGCGCCGATCGTCATGCCGTCACCGTCCGGGCGCCCTGGCGCCGCTGCAGCTCGTCGGCCATCACCCGCAGCTGACGACGCAGCGAGGTGTCCAGGGACTCGTCGCCCGCCAGCCGTTCGGCGCGGGCCACGGTCGCGGGATCGCGCGAGGTGATCGGGAAGAACCAGCAGGCGGCGTCCGCGAGCACCCACCCGGTGCGGTGCGACGTGGTCTCGGGGAGGTCGGCGAAGAACCGCTCGACGTACGGGGACGTCAGGTGCTCGTGGCCCGGCCGCCACATGCCCTGCCCGGTCGCCTGGAGCTCGTAGTTGGGCACGCTCTCCGCCCCGGTGAAGCGGCCCCAGGCCCACGCCTTCGCGGCTTCGTCCGGCAGCGACGCCACCGCACGGGCGTGGTCGACGCGGGACGTCGCGGTCGGCTCGTCAGCGAGGCACCGGTCGAGCGTGCGACGGTCCGTTCCCCCCAGGGACGCCAGCTGGACCAGCAGCCGCCAGCGCAGGCTGAGGTCGACGTCGACGCCGTCGGGGACCTTGCCGTCCAGCCACCGGGAGAGCGCCTCGGTGCTGTGGCAGGAGGCGACGGCCCCCTGGAAGGCCGCGAGCTGGACCGTGCCGTGCGGTTCGGCGCTCGAGGCGCGGGCCATGCACGCCTGGTGCAGCGCCTCGAGGGCAGCGCTGGGGTCGGTCGCGAGCGGGGCGACCTTGGTGAGCAGCCACTCCATCAGCAGCATCTTGCTGGGCGCCGACGCCCAGGCGTTGAAGGACAGCGGCTCGTCGCTGGTCTCGTCGGGGATCGTGACCACCGCGACGGCGAGCACGTCCTCGGCCGTGGCGCCGCCGAGCTCGAAGGCGCTGCGCAGGTTGTTCCAGACCGCGGACCGCTCCATCTGGTCCCGGCTGGTGCGCATCACCGAGGGGAGCAGCGAGATCGTGGTGGCGTCCGGCCGGGCCAGCAGCCAGGAGCTCTCGTCCACGTCGATCACCACCGCCTCGTCCTCGCCGACCTCGAGGGGCGTGGCCGCCGACTCGAGGGCCATCGGCAGGCGGCGGGCCTCGCCGACGGCGGGCGTCACCGCGACGGTCAGCATGTGGGTGCGCTCCACGGGCTCGACGGCCGGGGGAGTGCGACGCAGGACGCCGGCCTCCCGGTCATGGGCCACGATGTCGACCCCGCGCGTGCGCAGCCACCCGTCGGTGACGTCGGTGAGGTCACCGGCCCCGGCACGCTCCCAGCTCGCGAACAGGTCGTGCATGGTGGCGTTGCCGAAGCGGTGCGTCTCGAAGTGGTCGATGACACCGCGGAAGAACACGTCGTCCCCGACCCGCCCGTTGAGCTGCTTGAGCAGCGTCGAGCCCTTGACGTAGGAGATGCCGTCGAAGTCCTGCAGGGCCGCCGTCGCGTCGACCGCGCCGTTGCCCGCCACGGGGTGGGTGGCCGGGCCCGCGTCGGCGAGCAGCCCCCACTGACGGCGCATGTAGGAGCTGTGCACCCACGCGTCGTCGTACTGCGTGACGTCGGCGGTGACGCGGGTGCCCATGTACTCGGCGAAGGACTCGTTGAGCCACAGGTCGTCCCACCACACCGGCGTGGTGAGGTTGCCGAACCACTGGTGGGCCATCTCGTGGGCCACGGTCGTCGCGCGCACGATGCGGGCGCCCCGGGTGACCTTCGTCGTGAAGATCAGCGGGTCGCGGAAGGTCACGCAACCGGGGTTCTCCATGGCGCCGGCGTTGAACTCCGGCACGAACGCCTGGTGGTAGCTGCCGAACGGGTAGCGGATCCCGAACAGTCGGTGCATCTCGTCGAAGCCCTGACGGGTCAGCGTGAAGAGCTCGTCGGCGTCCGCCTCGAGCTCGCCGGCCAGGCTGGCGCGCGCCGACAGGCCCAGCGGGATGCCGTCGTGCTCGTCCGTGACGAGGTGGTACGGCCCGGCGACGACGGTGACGAAGTAGGTCGACAGCGGCGGTGTCTCGGCGAAGACCCACGAGCCCGGCTCCACCTGCTCGCCGGGTGCGTTGGCGACCACCACCCAGTCCTCCGGGGCGCGCACGGTCAGCCGGTACGGCGCCTTGAGGTCGGGCTGGTCGAAGCACGCGAACACGCTGGGGGCCGCGTCCATGAAGGACATGCCGTAGACGTAGTGGCGCCCGTCGGCGGGATCGACGCTGCGGTGCAGTCCCTCGCCGTCGTTGCGGAAGCGCATGGTGGCGTCGACCACCAGCTCGTTGTCGCCGACGACGGTCTGCAGCGGCACCCGACCCTGCCGGAGCAGGTCCGGGTCCAGGCGCTCTCCGTTGAGCGTGATCGACCGGACCGACACCGGCTTGAGGTCCACGAAGGTCGCGCCGCCCCGGCTCTGGAAGCGGATCGTGGTGTGCGAGGCGAACGTCGACTCGTCGGACGCCAGGTCCAGCGACACGTCGTACGACGTGAGGTCGAGCAGCTCCCGTCGGTCCACGGCTTCGGTGCGTTGCAGGCTCAGGTAGGGGGATCCACTCACGCCGCCACCCTAGCCGCGGGCCCTGTCCGAGGGTGGGGGAGATCACCCGTGGGAAGGTCCGGATCGGGTCGGTGACCGACGTAGGATGTAAGGGTCGCGCAAGCGACGATGTTCATTACATCTCACCGCCCGTAGAGGGCACATCGAACCGGGCCCGGGACGGGCCGGAAGGACAGCACCGCCATGAGCACGCAGCTCCACGTCGCCTACGGAATCGTCGAGGGACGCATCCACTCCGACGAGGACCCCGCCCTGCGTCGCACCATCCAGCTCGCCCGCCGCGAGCAGCGCCGCGCCCGCCGCGCGGCACGCCGTACCGCTCGCTGATCCTGCGGGTCCGCCCAGGCGCGGATCCCTAGGCTGGGGCCATGAGCGACCTCACGCCGAACCAGCCGAGCACCCCGACCACCGGCCCCGAGACGCTGCGCAGCGTCGGGGTGACCAAGATCGGCGAGGGCCGGTTCAAGGCCACCAACGCCCGCGGCGGTGAGACGTTCATGGGGTCCGGGGGAGACGACCCGGACTTCACCCCGGTCGAGCTCCTCCTGGCGGCCATCGCCGGGTGCAGCGCGATCGACGTGGACCTCATCGCCGGCAGGCGCGCCGAGAGCACCACCTTCGAGCTGATCTCCGAGGGCCACAAGGTGCGCGACGAGCAGGGCAACCACCTGAGCGGCCTGCGCGTGACCTTCGACGTGCGCTTCCCCGACGGACCCGAGGGTGACGCGGCCCGCGCCGTCCTGCCGCGAGCCGTCGCGCAGTCGCGCGACCGCCTCTGCAGCGTCGGCCGCACCGTCCAGCTGGGTGCCGACATCACCTACGAGCAGGGCTGACGTACGCCGCGGCCGGTGGCATGCTGACGCGATGAGGTCTCGTGGCGCGGGCATGTGGTGGGGGATGGCCATCGAGGCACCGGACCCGGACGTCCTGGCCGGGTTCTACGCCGTGCTGCTCGGCTGGCCGGTCGTCCACACGGAGCCGGGCACGGCCGTCGTGGCGACGGCGGAGTCCGGCCCCTTCGTGGTGTTCCAGCAGGCCGAGGGCTACGAGCGGCCGGTATGGCCCCCGGCCGACGGCCGGCAGCGACCGATGATGCACCTCGACGTGCAGGTGGGCGACCTGGAGGAGGCCACCCGCGAGGCCGTGCAGCTCGGGGCCACCGTGGCGGACGCGCAACCCAACCCGCAGGTGCGGGTCCTGCTCGACCCCGCCGGGCACCCGTTCTGCCTGTGCGTCGACGAGTGAGCGGCCCCGTCCGCCGCAACGAGGCGGCGTGGCTCAGTCGATCGTCACGCCCGAGATCGTGACCTCGTCCTTGGGCGATCCGTCGGGGCCGCCCTCGGCGGTGCCCTTCGCGGCGACGTCCTCGAGGAGCTTCACCCCGTCCTCGTCGAAGGTGCCGAACTCGGTGTAGACCGGGTCGAGCACGCCGGAGTCGGCGTACACGAGGAAGAACTGCGAGCCGCCGGAGTCGGGCTCGTTCGTCTTCGCCATCGCCAGGACGCCCGGCCCGTACTTCTCGCTGCCGTCCACCTCGTCGGGGATCGTGTAGCCGGGCCCGCCCATGCCGGACGCCGACGGGTCGCCGCACTGGAGGACGTAGATGCCCTCGGTGGTGAGGCGGTGGCACTGGGTGTCGTCGAAGTAGCCCTGCTCGGCCAGCGAGAGGAAGTTGTTGACCGTGCACGGCGTCCGGTCGGCGTCGAGCTCGATGGCGATGTCCCCGACGTTGGTCGAGATGGTGCCGCTCACGGTGCCCGAGGCGGTCGCCTCGGCGGGCGGGGCCTCGACGGCCTTCGCGGGCTGCGACCCGTCCTCGGGGTACTCGCAGGCGGTCGCGTCGGCGGCCGGCTCGTCGCCGGAGCTCTCCGCCGGCGTCGACGCTCCGGTGGCGGGGTCCACTGCCTCGTCGTTGTCGGCCTCGTTGCCACAGGCAGCGAGCAGGGAGAACGCCAGGACGGCGGCGGTCGCGGGCAGCAGTCGCTTCAGCATGGGTCGGATGGTACTCAGGCAGCGGGTGGCCCGGACCGTGTGCCTAGGATGTGCGCGTGAAGCGGGACGGATTGTTCAGGGTCGACAACGCAGCGATCATCGTCACCCTCGCGACCCTGCTGCTCCTGCTGGCCGCGCTGCCGCTGGCGCTGCGACTGGACGACTCGGTCGACCGCAACCGGCCGATGTACCACGACCTGTCGCGCATGACGCTGCTGCAGGACAAGAGCGTGGTCGAGACCGGCAAGGTCGTGCCCCTGCAGCTGTCCGGGGGCGAGTCCACCGAGGTCGCCGCCGTCGAGTTCGTCGCGTCCGAGGGTGTCTCGATCGACGTGAGCGGGCACGACGCCGACACGACGTACTGCATCACCGTCCGCAACCAGCACGATGCGGAGTCGGCCCGGCACTGCAGCTGAGCCGGCGCCCCGCGGGCGACCGGGGTCTGGACGGCGGCACGGCGATTTCGGGTGATTCTTTACACTGGAAGCATCTCTCGTCCGTCGTTGGCAAAGGACCCCCCTTCTGGTGAGCTGGCGTGGCCTGATTCACTCGCGCACCGTCTTGGTGCTCGGCGTCGTCGTGAGCGTGATCGTTCCGGCCGTGACGCTGCCCCACCTGCCCCACGTGACGCTCTGGCCGGTGGTGCTCGGGCTGCTGCCGTGGGTGATCGGCAAGTACGTGCTGTGCCCCCTGCGCTGGCGGGTCCTCACCGACGCCGGCCTCAGCCGGGGGTGGCACGTGCGGGCGTACGCCGAGTCCGAGCTGCTGGGCCTGCTCACCCCGGGCCACGTGGGTGCCGACGTCTGGCGCCTGCACCGGCTGACGCGTAGCGGACTGGCCCGAGGTGACGCCGTGATGAGTGTCGGGATGGACCGGCTCGTCGGGGCGGTGGGCCTGGCCGTGTTCGTGGGCTTCGCCGGTGCGGCGCTGCCGACCCGGATGTTGATCGGAGCCCTGGGCGTGGGTGCGCTCGCGGTGGTCGCCGCGCTGGTCGTCCGACGCGTGCGTCCCGACTGGCTGCCCAGCGCCCCGGTCCCGCGGCCCCGCCGGCTCGCCCACGCGCTCCTGCTGTCGACCGGCTACCAGCTGTCGATCGCCGCCCTCCTGCTCGGGACAGTGGCCGCCACCGGTCACACGGTCTCGCCGCTCGCCGTCCTCGGTGCCTTCGGTGCCAGTCAGCTCGCCGGTGCCGTCCCCGGCCCCAACGGCGCCAGCCCCCGCGACGCCGCCCTCGTGGTGGCCCTGGTCGCGCTGGGGGTCCCGTGGGTGGCGGCCACGGCGGCGGTGACGCTGAAGGCGGCGGTGGCCTGGCTGCCGGCCCTCGCCCTGGGCGGGATCAGCCTGCTGCTCACCCGGCGGGCCCTGCGTGCCACGGCCACTGCGCAGATGGCCTGACGCACGACCAACGACCGTGGCCCCTCGGGACCATCGACTCCCGCGCCGGAATGCCGTCCGCGCGACCATGGACGCAGACGGTCGAGAAGTCCACACGGGAGCGGGTAGGCCATGCTGGACGGCGCGAGGGGTGCGCATGACCACCAGGCACTGCGCGTGCGCCTGCCCTTCGTGCTGTGGCAGACCGCGATCGTGGCGTTGGCGGTCTTCGTCTACTTCCGCGTCCGCGGGCTCACCGAGAGCTCGTTCGGTCTCGCCCGTGACCACGCACGGCACCTCGTGCGCTTCGAGGAGTGGCTGGGCATCGACGTCGAGGCGGACCTCCAGGCCTTCGTCGCACCCTCCGAGACGGCCCAGACGCTGGCCAACTGGGTCTACATCTGGGGGCACTGGCCGGTCATCATCGTGACCATGGTCTGGCTGGTGTGGCGCCACCGGGTGGTGTTCGTGCGGCTGCGCAACGCGATGCTGGTGTCCGGCGCCCTGGGGGCGGCGATCTTCGTGAGCTATCCGGTGGCCCCACCGCGGCTGGCCGGCCTCGGGCTGGTCGACACGGTGAGTGAGCAGTCCCGCGCCTACCGCGTCCTGCAGCCGCCGGCGTTCGTCAACCAGTACGCCGCGATGCCGAGCCTGCACTCCGGCTGGGACCTGCTGGTGGGCATGGCCATCTTCGCGGCGGCGTCCTCGGTGGTGCTCAAGGTGGTCGGTGTCGCGATGCCCGTCCTGATGGCCCTCGCCGTGGTCGCCACGGCCAACCACTACGTCGTGGACGTCGTCGCCGGGGTGGCGCTGGCCCTGGTCGGGCAGGTGGTCGCGCTGTGGCTGGAGCGGCGCCGGGCCCGGGGGAGGGCGGTCTGAATGCCGGTCCTGGCCATCGCCCACCGGGCAGGCAACTCGCTGGCCGGCCTCCATTCCGCCAACCGGTTGGGTGCCGACGTCATCGAGTGCGACGTCCACGAGTACCGCGGACGGCTGGAGGTGCGGCACCTGAAGACCGCCGGTCCGCTGCCCCTGTTGTGGGACCGGTGGGAGCTGGCGTCGGCCTCGGCACCGCGGCTGGGCCTCGACGAGCTGTTGCGTGCCGACGAGCACGGCGCCACCTTCATGCTCGACATCAAGGGACGCCGGGCCGCGGCAGCGGCCTCGGTGGCGCGCTTCCTCCACCACCGCGGACACCACGGCCCGGTCCTCGTGTGCGGTCGGTGGTGGCCCTCGGTGGAGACCGTCGCGCAGCTGCCCTTCGTGCGACCGGTCCTGTCCGCCCGGACCCGCGGCGAGCTGGTCCGCCTGCGCCGCCGGTTGGCGGCGGGACCCGCGGTGCACGGCGTCTCGGTCCACAGGTCGCTGCTCGACGCGGCGGTCGTGGCCGAGCTCCACGCACACGTCGGGCTCGTGATGACGTGGGCGGTCAACGACCTCACGAGCCTCGACACGATGCTCGCGACCGGCGCCACCGGCATCATCAGCGACGAGCCCGCCGTGCTGGCCGAGCTGCTCCGGCGGCGTCGGGCGGAGGGATGACCGCCCCGGTCAACGCGGGGAGTGCTCGAGCATCGCGACGAACATCTCGGCGTACTGGATGAGGTGCCGGTCACCCAGGAACCGGTCCACGACCCGCCGGTGGGCGGCAGCACCCAGCCGGTCCGCCGTCGCGGGGTCCCGCAGCAGCAGGTCGACCGCGGCGGCCATCGCGTCGAGGTCGTAGGGGTCGTCCAGGAGCAGTCCGCTGACGTCGTGCTCGATCTGGTCGCGGATCCCGCCCACGGCGGACGCGACCACCGGCCGGGCCTTCCACATCGGCTCGGTGACGGTGAGTCCGAAGCCCTCGACCAGGCTCTTCTGCAGGACGACCGAGGCGTGGCGCTGCAGGGCGTTGACCAGGTGCGCGTTCTCGTCCACGTCGTCCATGGGCAGCTCCGCCAGGTGCACCCGGGCCCGGGCCGGGTCCGGCAGCGCGGCGCGTGCCCCGCGGCAGGCTGCGAGGACCTCCCCGCCCTCGGGGTCGTCCGCCACTCCCGAGACCTCGGGACCGGCCAGGACGAGGTGAGCGTCCTCGGGGAGCCGTGCGAGGTTGTCGGCGAAGCCGCGCAGCACCCCCTCCATGTCCTTGAGGGTGTCCCACCTGCTCACCTGCAGGACGACCCTCGCGGCCTCCGGGACGGGAAGGTCGTCGATCATCATGCTCTCGCGGGCACGCACCCGTCCCGGTCCGTCGCTGCGGCGACGACCGAAGCCCGGCCGCTCCCCACCGGCCTCGGCCAGCACCAGCCCCGCGACCTGGAGCGTCCGGTGCACGTCGGCGTCGCTCAGGTGCACGTTCTTGGCGCTGAACGGGTCGAGGGAGGGCGGCACCACCCACAGCCGGTCATCGGGGATCCACGCCGGCGCGTAGGCGCGACGGGAGAAGACGAACGCGTCCGCCCGCTCGACGTAGGGGCGCAGGAACGCCCACCCCAGGTCGGTCCGCTCGTCCGCCTCGTCGCGACCGATGTGGCACCTCCACGCGACCGCCGCCCCGCGCAGCGCCAGCTCGTCCACGAGACCCGCGGCCTGCGGATCGTGCAGGAGCACGATGTCCCCCGGGCGGACCCGACTGCGCATGTAGCGCAGGTTGCTGGTGAGGACCTTCTCGTAGTGGGCACGAGCGGCGTCGTCGAGCTCCCCGCCGTCCCCGGCGGCCCCGTGCAGGAAGTTGTGGAGCCGCTTGGTGATGGTGAAGAACTCCGGGTCCCCGTCGAGCACGAGCCATCGGGTGTCCACGCCGGCGCCACGTCCGTAGGCGATGAGGACCTGGAGCAGCTCCGCGACACCACCCCCGTGCGCGGTGGCGTTGACGTTCCAGACGACGCGGCCACGCATCTGCTCGGCGGCCTCGCGGGCGCGGGTCCGCAGCGCGAGCGCCCGCTCGGACGGCAGGATGGACTCCAGCCGTCCCAGGTCCAGGGCATCGATCCGCACCTCGTACATGGCGTCAGATGTCCTCGGGGACCATCTGGATCGCCCCGGAGGGGCACTCCGCCACACAGATCCCGCAGCCCTTGCAGTAGTCCAGGTCGATCAGGTAGGCCTTGGGATCGCCCAGCTTGAGCACCGCGTTGTCGGGGCAGACGCCGTAGCAGTTGTCGCACCCGAAGCAGTTGCCGCACGACAGGCAGCGGCGGGCCTCCAGCAGCGCCGTGGACTCGTCGTGGCCGAGCACCACCTCGTCGAAGGTCGACTCGCGCCGTGCCCGGTCGAGCACGGGCCGGTGGGCCCGCGGCGCGTCCGCGTAGTACCAGGTGTTGAGGGTGTCGTACGTCGCCAGCGCCGGCCGTACGACGGGTTCGGGCGCGGCGCCCGACAGCCAGGCGTCGATGTGGCCGGCGGCCCGCTTGCCGTGGCCGACCGCCACCGTGACCGAGCGCTCGAAGGGCACCATGTCGCCACCCGCGAACACCCCGGGGCAGCCCGTCATCAGGTCCGGTCCCACGGTCACCACGCCGTCCTGCACCACGAGGCCGGGCACCCCCTCGAGCAGGGAGAGGTCGGTGTCCTGGCCGAGGGCGAGGATGAGCGAGTCGGCCTCGAGCTCGTCGAGCTCGCCGGTGGGCCGGGGGACGCCCGCCTCGTCGAGCTCCATCCGCTCCAGGACGAGACGACCGGCGTCGGCCTGCTTGATGGTGGTGAGCCAGGTGAAGAGCACGCCCTCCTCCTCGGCCTCCGCGATCTCGGACTCGTGCGCAGGCATCCGGTCCTTGGTCCGGCGGTAGACCACGATGGCCTCGGAGGCCCCCAGCCGCTTGGCCGTCCGGGCGGCGTCCATGGCGGTGTTGCCGCCGCCGTACACGGCGACGCGCCGCCCCAGCAGCGGCTTCTCCCCGGTCTCCAGGTCCCGGAGCATGTCCACCGCGTCGAGCACGTGGGCCGCCGAGCCGGCCGGGACGTAGGCGCGCTTGCCGAGCTGGGCGCCGACCGCGAGGAACACCGCGTCGTAGTCGCCCCGCACGGCGTCGAGGTCGGTGATCTTGGAGTCCAGCTCGAGCACGACACCGAGGTCGAGGATGCGTTGCACCTCGGCGTCGAGCACGTCCCTGGCCAGGCGGTAGCGGGGGATCCCGAAGCGCATCATGCCGCCGGCCATGGGGCCGGCCTCCCGGATCGTCACGGCGTGGCCGCGCAGCGCGAGGTGGTACGCCGCGGCGAGGCCTGACGGTCCGGCGCCGACCACCAGGACGTGCCGACCCGACGGCGGTGCGGTGACCGAGACGGTCCAGCCCTGCCGGATGGCCTCGTCCCCGATGAACCGCTCGACCGAGTTGATGCCGACGGCCTCGTCGAGCTGGCCGCGGTTGCAGGCGGTCTCGCACGGGTGGTAGCAGACGCGGCCCATGATCGCCGGGAACGGGTTGTCCTCCATGATCCGCCGCCAGGCGTGCTCGTAGCCGGCGCCGCCCTCCTCGCCCTCGTAGAGCCACCCCTGGATGTCCTCACCCGCCGGGCAGGCGTCGTTGCACGGTGGCATCCGGTTCGTGTAGACGGCACGCTCGGTGCGCCAGGAGCCGGTCTTGTTGGCCCGGCTCGTGCCGACGTCGAGGGTGATCGCGAACGGCTTGTCCATCACTCGTCCCCTTCCGGGAGCAGTCCGAAGCGGGCGATGTTGCGGTCGGCCCTGGCCTGGATGCGGGCCACGATGTCCGGACGCCCCGGGTCGCCGAACAGGTGGGCGTAGCGACCCTGGGGGCGCAGATACTCCTCGACCGGGACCTGTCGACGGATCCTGGACACCTCGGTCACCTCGCCTCCCTCGGCCTCGAAGACCGGGAAGACGCCGCTCTCCTTGGCCAGGCGCGCCAGCTTGATGGTGTCCGCGGCCGCCGCCCGCCAGCCCAGGGGACAGGGGACGAAGACGTGGAGGTAGCGAGCCCCCCGGAAGGTCATCGCCTTCTCGACCTTGTGCTCGAGGTCGCGCAGCTCGGAGACGGTGGCCGTGGCGACGTAGGGGATCTCGTGGGCCATCGCGATGAGCGGCACGAACTTGCCCTGCCCGAAGACGTTGCCCGGCTCGGTGCCGAGGGCCTTGGTGGTCGCGGTCACGGCACCCGGGGGAGTGGCTCCCGAGCGCTGGACGCCGGTGTTCATGTAGCCCTCGTTGTCGTAGCAGACGAACAGGACGTCGTCGTTGCGCTCGAACATGCCCGACAGCGCACCGAAGCCGATGTCGACGGTGCCGCCGTCGCCGGCCTGGCCGACGACCCGGATGTCGTCGCGACCGGTCGCCCGCAGCGCGGCGGCGACTCCCGTCGCCACGGCGGGGCCGTTGCCGAAGAGCGAGTGCAGCCAGGGCAGCTGCCACGACGACTCGGGGTAGGGCGTGGAGAAGACCTCGAGGCAGCCGGTCGAGTTGACCGCGACCAGCTTGCCGTCGGTGGCCCGCATGGCGGCGTCGAGGACGTAGCGGGCGCCGAGGGCCTCACCGCAGCCCTGGCAGGCCCGGTGCCCGGACGTCAGCGAGTTGGACCTGCCCGTGCGGGCCTGCACGGACCGTTCGTCGGGGTCGAGCAGGCGGTTGCCGGCGACGAACGTCCCGGTCTGGTAGAGCTTGATCTCCTGGAAGGCCATCAGACGCTCCCGGGCGTCGCGCCGGAGGCGACGGTGCCGAGGTCGCGCAGCATGTGCTCGGCGTGCGGGCCCGGCCGTCCGCCCCGACGGGACCGGGCCAGCTCACGCTGCACGAGCGCCAGGTCCAGGTCGAGGAAGTGCAGCCGGCTCGGGTCGGTGCGGTCCGCGATGACGTCCTCGAACAGTCCGCGCAGGGACTCCCGGGTGATCGGGCGTCCGCCCAGCCCGGCCACCACGTCCTGGACGACGAGGGGAAGGTCCCGGGTGGCGTCGCGGGTGTTCTGCCCGACGATGCCACCGGCGCCGACCGCGAACGCCTTCTCCACGACCACGACCCGCGTGGCACTGCGCAGCGCGGCGCGCACCTCGTCGAGGGGCCAGGGCCGGAAGCAGGTGATGCCGAGGACGCCGATCGGGACGCCGTCGTCGCGCATCGTGTCGACGACGTCCTCGATGGTGCCGAGCACCGAGCCGAGGGCCACCACGACCGTCTCGGCGTCCTCGAGCCGGTAGCCCTTGAGCAGCCCGCCGGAGTCCCGGCCGAAGGCCTCGCGGAAGTCGGCCGCGATGACGGGGATCTCGTCGAGCGCCGCCATCTGCTTGGCGTGCATCAGGTACTTCACCTCGGCGAACGCCTCGGGACCGACCATCGCGCCGATGGTCACCGGATCGTCGGGGTCCAGCTGCTGCTGGGGGAGGAACGGCGGCAGGAAGGCGTCCACCTGCTCCTGGGTCGGGAGGTCCACCTCCTCGAAGGCGTGGGTGAGCACGAAGCCGTCCATGCACACCATCACCGGCACCGAGAGCGACTCCGCGAGCCGGTAGGCCTGCACGTGCAGGTCCACCGCCTCCTGGTTGGACTCCGCGTAGAGCTGGATCCACCCGGAGTCGCGCATCGCCATCGCGTCGGAGTGGTCGTTCCAGATGTTGATCGGGGCACCGATCGCGCGGTTGGCGAGCGTCATCACGATCGGCAGACCCAGTCCGGAGGCGTTGAAGAGGGCCTCGGCCATGAAGAGGAGGCCCTGGCTGGAGGTGGCGGTGTAGCTGCGCGCCCCGGCAGCCGAGGCCCCGATGCACGCCGACATGGCGCCGAACTCCGACTCGACCAACAGGTACTCGCAGCCGGCCAGCTCGCCGGTGCGGACGCGGTCGGACAAGGACTCGACGATGTGGGTCTGGGGGGAGATGGGGTAGGCCGCGATCACCTGCGGCCGGCACAGGGTGACGGCGCGGGCGACGGCCTGCGAGCCCTCGATCTGGCTACGCACGGACCGGCCTGCCCGTCGAGGCGAGCACGTGGTCGTACGCCGCGGTGGCGGCACTGGCGTTGTCGACCCCGACCCGGTCCGGGAAGCGGGCCCGGATCGCGTCGCAGACCGAGCCCAGCGAGACCTGGCCGGTGAGGGCGGCCAGGGCGCCGAGGAGGGCCGCGTTGGGCAGGGGACGTCCGAGGTGCTCACGGGCCAGCTCGGTGGCCGGTACGGCGACGGCGTGACCGGCCGGCAACCCCTCGACGAGCTCCGCGAGCCCGAGCCGCCCGAGCGGGGCGGACGTGTTGACCACCAGGAACCCCACCGGCGACAACCCGGCGAACAGGGCGACCTGGTGCAGCAGGGTCGGGTCCTGGACCACCACCGCGTCCGGGTCCATCACGGGCTCGCGCAGGCGGATGGGCCGGTCGTCGATACGGCAGTAGGCGGCGACCGGTGCGCCGGTGCGCTCGGAGCCGAAGGTCGGGAACGCCTGGGCGTGCCGTCCCTCCTCGAAGGCCGCCACCGAGAGCAGCTCGGCGGCGGTGACGGCGCCCTGGCCGCCTCGCCCGTGGATGCGTACGGCGAACACTCAGGCCTCCTCTCGCCCCCGGGGACGTGGTCCCTCGACCAGCCTCGTCCCGAGGTGTGCGACAGGGACAGGGGAGGGGGACTGTGGTCGGGGGGCCGTTGGTCCCGGCCGGCTCAGCGCGCCAGCGCCTCGAAGGCCCGGTAGACCATGAAGGCCGGCCAGAACAGGCCCTCGAAGATCGCCCAGACGTGCTCGAGGAACCCGTCGGCCTGCTGCCAGAACCAGACCAGCGCCCCGAAGACCCCCAGCCCGTAGATCGCACCGCTGCCGGCCGCGGCCCCCGCGTTGTTGTCACCCATCGCCCCCGCCTCCGTCCTCGTCCGAGCGTCGCGGCCCGCGGCGTCCCCGCGCAGGAGGCGAAGGTCCCGAATCAGGCACCGGGTGCGGTCACCCGTCCTGGTCGTGCTTTGTCCTGGCCCGTGTCCTGGTCGGGGTCCCGTCGGGGTCCTGGTCGGCCTCGCTGTCGCCGCGTGCCGTCGTGTCGCCGACTGTCCCCGCGTCCGTGGTGGCGTGACCCGTGATGATGCCGGTCAGGGCCTCCCGGTCGTGCCGGGAGGCGATCCGGTCGCTCCTGGCGTGCTCACGGTCGAGGCGCGCGTTCCGCTGCTCGGGCCAGTGCGCGCCGTAGTCGCTGGTGGGGTCCAGCAGCTCGTCGCGGTCGAGCGCGTTCTCACGCTCGTCGGCCGCCGCGTCGCGGGCTTCGGAGACGGTGTCGCGATGATCGGCGGCCTCCAGGATCTCCTCGGCCGAGCCCATCCGCTCGTCCCGGGCGCTCGCGCGCTTCTTCACGGGACCCTCTCGAGCCCCCACGTCGTTCTCGGATGTCTCGGCATCAGCCTCACCCGTATCGGACCGTTGGTCGCGTGGTTCGTCCTGTGCCCCCATGGGGGCAGTGAACCACCAACGCACGTGGCTGACGAGGTCGATTCCAGTGGTGGGGAGCTGGACTACACCGGTGTGATCTCAGCTCGTGCTGGGCGCCGGCGAGACAGCATCGAGGCCCGACGACGTCGTCCGATCGACGCATCGCGACGGCCCAGCGGCTGTGGCGCTCGACCCGACGGCTCACCATGCCGTCGTGGTGCCGCCGATGATCACCTGGCGTGCGCGGGTGCTCGACGAACCGGCGCGGGTCGGCGATCGGCGGGGGACCGTGAATGACAACCGTGTGACCCCCCTCCCGACCCACTAGTTGACATAATGTCAGTTATCGGCGTTTGCCGGGCGAGCGGGAGACGCGGCGTCCGTCGACGTGCTGCTCCCCGACGTCGTCGTTCCCGGGGACGGCTCCGGCTCCTCGACCCTTGCGTCGATCAGCGAGGCCGCCCACGAGGCCCGGTTGTCGGCGTCGATGAAGATCGCCCGCGTGAGCAGCGTCATCGGCACGGCCAGGAGTGCGCCGAGCGCGCCGAGCAGGAATGTCCACACGACCAGCGACATGAAGGTGATCTCGGCGCTGAGCCCGACCGAGTTGCCGACGATGCGAGGCTGGATGAAGGTCTGGATCGTGACGTTGAGGACGCTGTAGACCACGACCACCCACAGCACCCCCTTCCACCCGTCATCGAGCAACGCCAAGGTGGCGGGCGGGATGATGCCGATGACGAAACCGATGTTGGGGATGAAGTTCGTGAGGAACGAGAAGAACCCCCACACCAGTGGGAGCGGGACGCCCAGCAACCACAGTGCACCGGCATCGAGCACGCCGACGATGGCGCCGAACAGTGCGGTCATCAGCAGGTAGGTCTGCGAACGACTCAGGAACGTGCCCATGGCCGCTGCGAGCTCGGGCTTGGTGCGTCGGAGGGCCGTCACGCGGGGCGCGAAGCCGGGTACCGCGGCGACGAAGAAGAACAACAGGGTCACCAGGAAGAACAGGAAGCCGAGGGCTCCGAGGATCCCCGAGGTCAGGTCGACCAGCACGCCGGCGAACTTCGTCGGGTCCAGCTTCGAGAGCGCGTCACTGGTCGCACCCGTGCTCAGGCCGAGCTGCGCGAGGCCGTCCTTCGCGCTCTTGACGAGGTCGTCGGCCTGCGAGGCGTAGGACGGGAGCAGGTCGGCGAACTTGATCAGGCACGCGATGCTGCCGAGCAGCATCACCAGCAGGATCAGGTACGCCGCGGCCAGGGCGGTGACCGTCGCCAACCAGCTCGGCCAGCCGTGCCTGCGCGCCCACCGACCGATCGGCAGCACCGCGATGGTGAGCACGAGGGCCAGCATCGACGGCGCGATGATCCCTGCGGCCGCCTTGATGCCGACGCCCGCGGCAACGACACCGAGAATGCCGAGCAGCACGACGATCGATCGCGGCATCGTTGTGGTGGCACCGTCAGTACCTGTTGCGGAGCGAACTCGACCGGCCTGCGGTGGCATGACGTCACAGTAGCGCCGCCGACGTGCCTCGGCTCAGGTCTTGAGGCCCAGGACGATGACGAACAACCCGACGAGGATCGTCATCACGCCTCCGACGGCGCTGTGGTGACGCGATATCCACCCCTTGGCCCAGACGAGGCGAGGCACGAGTCGCCCGGGCAGCAGCATCGTGGCGACGATGGGCGCGACGACGGTGCACGTGGCCAGCGCGGTGTAGAAGATGGCCAGGACGAGGTTGTCCTCGAGGCGCAGCCGTGCCCCGCTGATGCCGAGCCCGGCCGCCGTGGCCAGGAGCAGCGACTTCGGGCGGAGGTTGAGTGCCAGGCCCACGCCGAGCACGGGGACGGTACCCATGGACGCGAGGCCGTCGGTCCAGCCCGCCCGCCTGGCGGGTCTCGGGCGGTGTCGGCGTGCCAACGTGACGACACCCATCAGGACCATCGCGATGCCCACGGTGACGAGCAGCTTCCCGACCAGGACGTCGTGCTGGCGAGGACGTCCGGGCAGGGCCTGGCCGGCGACGGTCGCGATCGTGACGACCGCGAACGTTCCGAGGACGGTGCCGACCGCGAAGGCGGAGCCGGAGCGGTCACGACTCTCGGCGATCAGGATGAAGATGGTCACGGTGATCGTGATCGTGCTCAGCGCGGCCGCGATGGCGAGAGGCACCAGCTGAAGAAGCACCCGATCCATCGCGTCTCCGCCCCGCCGTTCTCAACGTATAGCCGACCCGGGGGCTTGCCGCAAGACCCCCGTCGGGACGCAGGATCCGGGTCCAGCCGCCCCAGCTTGTCCGGGGCGGCGACGTTGTCGGGACGGATGAGGGCACCGCGTGCGTCATGGGGACCCGTCGTACCGGGGGCCCGCGCGGGTCCGGTGCCTCTCCCCCGTGCTCGCGAAGGGCCTGGAGCTCGACCTGGTCGTGCTGGTCGACCCGGCGTCGTTCGGGACCGGCATCGAGGGGGCCGTCGACCGCTACGTCGCGATGACCCGCGCCACCGAGCGCCTCGTCGTCCTCACCCGTGCGTGAGGGACCTGCGTGAGCGCCGGCGGAGCGTGCCCGGCAGGGTCAGCACCAGGGCCAGGAGGACACCGATGACGGTGCCCGCCGAGTTGGCCACGACGTCGCGCGGGTCCGAGACCCGTCCCGGGATGGAGCGCTGGGCGGTCTCGATCGCCGCGGTGAGGGCGACGCCGCCCGCCAGGGCCGCCCACCACAGCCGGGAGCCGAAGAGCAGCAGCATGAAGACGCCCACCGGCACGAACAGGCCGATGTTGGCCAGGAACTCCACGCGCTCCACGCTGAGCCGGGCCGTGACCGGCGCGAGGTCGGGATACCTCTCCAGCCGCGCCAGCACCCGCTCGGCCAGCGCCGAGTAGTCCGGCTGCTCGGACGCCGGGGTCAGGGTCACCAGGCCGACGAAGCCGAGGTAGGCGAAGGTGAGCAGGCTCAGGAAGGGATGGCGGTGGAACACCGCCCCATCCTCCCGGTGCCACCCAGGGGGCCGGTCAGCCGCCCTCCCCCGGCTGCTCCCGCGTCAGGTGCAGCAGCCACTGGTCGCCGCCGGTGTGGATGAGGGCATAGCGGCGTACGCCGTGTCGACCGTGCAGCGAGAACAGCAGCCGCCGCTCGGTGCGGTCGTGCTCCTCCCAGGTGCCCTCGTCGGCGATGGACTTGTGCTCGTCGGTGAAGTCGACGTGGTCGAGGCCGTGGTCGTCGACCGCGATCGCCAGCCGGTCTCGCCGGGAATCGTCGGGCGGGCCCTTGGGCACCGCCCAGCTGCGCAGCACCCCGTCCTCCTCGAGCCGCAGGTCGAAGTGCGGGCGCGGCCGCCGGTGGTCGTGGAGCACGAACCGCCTCTCCCCCGTCATGTCCCCGACCCTCCCATCCCGACCCGTGGAGTGCCCACCGGACGGGCAGGATGGGCGCGTGCCCGAGGGAGACAGCGTGTGGAAGCTCGCCCGGCGGCTGGACCGCCAGCTGAGCGGACGCACCGTCGTGCGCTCCGACTTCCGGGTGCCGCGCCTCGCCACGCGTGACGTCGCCGGCCGCACCGTGGTGGGCCACGACACCCACGGCAAGCACCTCCTCACCCGCCTGTCCGCCCTGGACGGCTCTCCCGCGGCCACCCTGCACAGCCACCTGCGCATGGACGGCTCCTGGACGACCACCGGTCCGGGCAAGCGGCTGCCGGCCCGGGTCCAGGCGGACGTCCGCCTCGTGCTGGCCCTCGACGACGGGCGGACGGCCCACGGGATCAAGCTGCACGACCTCGACCTCGTGCCCACCTCCGACGAGCAAGGCCTCGTCGGTCACCTCGGCCCGGACCCGCTGCGTGAGGACTGGGACGCCGACGAGGCCGTCCGGCGCCTGTCCGCCGACCCCACGCTCCCCCTGGTGAGCGCGCTGCTCGACCAACGACTGATGGCCGGGCTCGGCAACCTGTGGGCCAACGAGCTGGCCTTCCTCACCGGCGTGAGCCCCTGGACCCCGGTCGGGGACGTCGACGTCCCGCGGCTCGTGGGCCGGGCGGCGACGATGCTGCACCACTCCGCGACCGTGCCGCAGGCCTACCAGGTGACCACGGGGTCGATGTGGCCCGGCACCGACCACTGGGTGACCGGTCGTCAGCGCCGCGGCTGCCTGCGCTGCGGCACGGCGGTCCGGGTGGTCGCCGAGGTGTCCGGCGACGCTGCCAACCGGCGTACGTGGTGGTGTCCTCGCTGCCAGCCGGGCCCCGGTCCCGAGGCCCGCCGTCGCTCACGGATCGTCGCCTGAGCGGGCGAGGCGTCAGGCGCCGACGTACGCCGCGAGGTGCTGTCCGGTGAGCGTCGTCCGGTCGGCGACGAGCGCGGTGGGCGTGCCCTCGAAGACGACGTGGCCCCCGTCGTGGCCGGCGCCGGGACCGAGGTCGATGATCCAGTCGGCGTGGGCCATCACGGCCTGGTGGTGCTCGATGACGACGACCGACTTGCCGGACTCGACGAGCCGGTCGAGCAGGCCGAGGAGGTTCGCCACGTCGGCGAGGTGCAGCCCGGTCGTGGGCTCGTCGAGGATGTAGACGTCGCCCTTCTCGGCCATCTGGGTGGCCAGCTTGAGGCGCTGGCGCTCGCCCCCGGACAGGGTCGTGAGGGGCTGGCCCAGGCTGAGGTAGCCGAGCCCGACGTCGCGCAGGCGGTCCAGGACCTTGTGCGCCGCCGGGGTCCTCGCCTCGCCGGCGCCGAAGAACTCCGCCGCCTCGGTGACCGACATGGCGAGCACCTCGGCGATGTTCTTGCCGCCGAAGGTGTACTCGAGCACGGAGGCCTGGAAGCGGCGGCCCTCGCACTCCTCGCAGGGCGACTCCACGGTCGCCATCACCCCGAGCTCGGTGAAGATCACACCGGCGCCGTTGCAGGTCGGGCAGGCGCCCTCGGAGTTGGAGCTGAAGAGCGCCGGCTTGACGCCGTTGGCCTTGGCGAAGGCCTTGCGGATCGGCTCGAGGAGACCGGTGTAGGTCGCGGGGTTGCTGCGGCGTGACCCCTTGATGGCGCCCTGGTCGACCACCACCACGCCGTCACGACCGGCGACCGAGCCGTGGATCAGCGAGCTCTTGCCCGAGCCCGCGACGCCGGTGACGACGCACAGGACCCCGAGGGGGATGTCGACGCTGACGTCCTTGAGGTTGTGGGTCGACGCGCCCTCGACGGACAGCTGGCCGGACGGGGTGCGCGGCTCGTCCCTGAGCCTCGCCCGGTCGTCGAGGTGGCGCCCGGTGGTGGTGTCGCTCGCGCGCAGCCCCTCGACGGTGCCCTCGAAGCAGACCTCGCCCCCCGCCGTGCCGGCCGCGGGACCGAGGTCGACGACGTGGTCGGCGATGGCGATCGTCTCGGGCTTGTGCTCCACCACCAGGACGGTGTTGCCCTTGTCGCGCAGCTGGAGGAGGAGCTGGTTCATCCGCTCGATGTCGTGCGGGTGGAGCCCGATGGTGGGCTCGTCGAAGACGTAGGTGACGTCGGTGAGCGACGACCCGAGGTGCCGGATCATCTTGGTCCGCTGTGCCTCTCCCCCGGACAGCGTCCCGGCGGGCCGGTCCAGCGAGAGGTAGCCGAGACCGATCTCGGTGAACGAGTCGAGCAGGTGCTGCAGGCCCTTGAGCAGCGGCGCGACGGACGCGTCCTCGAGCTCGCGGACCCAGTCGGCGAGGTCGCTGATCTGCATCTGGGCGAGCTCCGCGATGTTCTTGCCCTCCACCTTCGACGACAACGCCTCCCGGGTCAGGCGGGTGCCGTCGCACTCGGGGCAGGTCTGGAAGGTCACCGCCCGCTCGACGAAGCGGCGTACGTGCGGCTGCATGGCCTCGGGGTCCTTGGAGAGCATCGACTTCTGGATCTTGGGGATGATCCCGTCGAAGGTGAGGTTGACGCCCTCCACCTTGATCTTGGTCGGCTCCGCGTAGAGCATCGTGTCGAGCTGCTTCGCGGTGAACGACGAGATGGGCTTGTCCATGGGCAGCCCGACGCCCGCGAAGAGCCGGCCGTACCACCCGTCCATCGAGTAGCCCGGGATCGTCAGGGCCCCCTCGCTCAGTGACTTGGTGTCGTCGTACAACGCGGTCAGGTCGATGTCGTTGACGGTGCCCATGCCCTCGCAGCGCGGGCACATGCCGCCGAGGTAGACGGCGTCCTTGACGACGCTCTTCTCCGTGCGACCGGCCTTGTCGGTGGACATCACCCCGCTCGCCCGGCGGGTCGGGACGTTGAAGGAGTACGCCGTCGGCGGGCCGACGTGCGGCGTGCCGAGACGGCTGAAGAGGATCCGCAGCATCGCGTTGGCGTCGGTGGCCGTGCCGACCGTGGAGCGCGGGTTGGCGCCCATCCGCTCCTGGTCGACGATGATCGCGGTCGTCAGGCCCTCGAGGAAGTCGACCTCGGGGCGGGCCAGGCTGGGCATGAAGCCCTGCAGGAACGCGCTGTAGGTCTCGTTGATCATCCGCTGCGACTCGGCCGCGATGGTCGCGAAGACCAGCGAGCTCTTGCCCGAGCCCGAGACGCCGGTGAAGACGGTCAGGCGTCGCTTGGGCAGCTCGACGCTGACGTCCTTGAGGTTGTTCTCCCGCGCGCCCTGCACACGGATCAGGTCGTGGCTGTCGGCTGCGTGCACCCCGGTCGTGGTCATCGCCTGTCCGTCCCTCCGTCCGACCGCGCCGCGGTCACCCTTCGCGTGGGTCGATCCAACCAGACATGGCGGACAGCCGCCGTCCTCGTTCGGGGCACCCCCTGGCCTCCACGCGGGGCCTCGCCGCAGCGGGCCGCAGCGGGCCGCAGCAGGCCGCGTCGGGCCCCGCGGTCGTCTCGGTCACCAGGGGCCTCGGCTGCCTGGTCCGGTCGCTGCGCCACCGCATCCCGGTGACGATGGCGTGGTCGACCGCCCCCACGGCACGGGGAGGTCGGCGAGGATCATCGGGGTGAGGCGGGCCGCCACCCCGGATGACAGGGTCGGGACATGAGCACCCACGATGACCAGATCGACACCGTCACCGAGATCATGCGCGACACCCGGATCGCGGTGCTGACCCACCACGCCCCCGACGGCGCCCTGGTGTCCCTGCCCATGGGGACCCAGGACTTCGAGACCCCGTCGACGGTGTGGTTCATCACCGAGCGCGACACCGACAAGGTGCGCGCCGTCGCCGCCGACCCGCGGGTCAACGTCTCCTACTCGAGCAAGGCCGGCTGGGTCTCCCTCAGCGGCACCGCCCGCCTCAACGAGGACCGCGACAAGCTGCGCGAGCTCTGGGACGCCTCGGCCGGCATCTTCATGTCGGGTGGGCCGGACGACGCGGACAACGTGCTGCTCGAGGTCACCGGCGTGACCGCGGAGTACTGGGAGTCCCCCGGCAAGGTCTCCGCCGTGATCGGCCTGGCCAAGGGCCTCGTCAGCGATGCCGAGCCGGACCTCGGCGACAACGCCACCGTCACGCTGTGACACCCCGGTGACCGACCACCTGGAGACACCCGAGGAGTTCCACGCCCGGGTCGCGGCGGCGACCGACGCCGACGGGCGACTGCCCGTCGCGGTCAGCGAGATGCCGGGATGGGACATCTTCCCGTTCGAGATCGACTCGCTGCGCGTCAAGCCGCTGCAGCCCCTCGCCGACGTCGAGCCGCCGCGCCGCGGCGAGGACCCGGCCGAGTGCTGGTGTGCGGCCTCGCCCGACGACGACCCCGAGCGGACCGTGTGGAGCAACGAGCGCTGGCTGCTCATGCTCGACACCGGGATGCGGCTCCCGGTCACGGTGACCCTGCTCCCCCGCGCGCACCACGACCTGACCGACCTCCCCGACGACCTCGCCGGGGAGATGGGCCGCCTCATGGTGGCGATCTCGGCGGCGGTCGAGTCGCTGCCCGGCGTGGGACGTGCCCAGATGGCCAAGTACGGCGACGGTGGCGCCCATCTGCACCTGCTCTTCATGGGCCGGCCCGCGCGGATGCTGCAGCTGCGCGGCTCACCGCTGCTGGACTGGGAGGAGAACCTCCCCGCCGTGCCGCTCGAGATCCACCGTGCGCACGCGTCGTACGTCGGTGCCAGGCTCGTCGAGCGGCTGGGCGGCGCGGGACCGGCCTGGTCCTAGGCGCATAGTCCGTTCGGGCCATTTCCGGCACGCGTACGGCGTGTTCGGCCCGGTATTGCGTCAGGACCCGGCCGCGCGCGTGTCACGGTGATGACACCAGCAGCAACGAGGGCCAGGAGCAGCACCATGTGGGACACCGTCGACACCAGCGGAACGCACCTCTCGCACGACATGCCGTGCACCGGCTGCGGCCACGCCGCGCACAGCTACCTGCCGTGCTCGGACGCCTGCACCTGCGTGCGCGGTCGGGTGCTCGCGGGCGCGACCCACTGACCTGCGCCGGCCGCCCGGGGCGTCAGTCGCCCAGGGTGTAGTCGGCGACCTTCGTCAGGCGCGGCGCCTCGTGGTCGCCGTCGACGACCGTGCCGCTCACCCACCACATCCGCAGCGAGCGGGGAGCCAGCTCGAGGAACGCCAGGTTGTTGTCGAACCACGGCCCCTCGGCGTACTTCCACGTGATCGGGCTGGTCGGCACCCTGGTCGACCTCGACGCCAGGCGACCCAGCGGCCCGGCCACGCCGTAGCTCAGCACCGCCGTCGCGAAGCGCATGTTGCGCGAGAGCGGGTTGCGGATCGGCGAGCACACCGCCTGGATGAGCCGGCTCTGCAGCGCCGGGCCGCGGCGCGCCGCACGCCGTGACAACCGGGCCTCGCTGACGTAGCTGTGGTGGACGTCGCCGGACAGGAAGGTCACGCTGACCGGCGCCCGGCCCCGCCTGCCCGCCGCGACCTCGATGGCCATGTCGGCCACCTTGCGGAAGCTGTCCTGGAAGGCGGCCCAGTGCTCGAGGTCGACGAGCTGGCGCGCCCACTCCCCCACACCGGCCCCGCGCTCGCCCCACGCGCCGGCCGCCATGGCCTCGCCCGCGGCCTCGAGGTGGTGCAGGCCCCGGGCGAGCATGAACGGCAAGGAGGTGCCGATGAGCAGGTGGTCGACGTCGCCGCGCATGTGCTCGTCGAGCCACGCCAGCTCGTCGGGGTCGAGCAGGGCACGCTGCGCGGGGTCCAGGACGCGGGCGGCGCGGGAGTCCACGACGACGAGGCGGGCCTGGTCGTCGAAGTCGCGGGCGTAGCTCCACCGGTAGGTCGTCGGCTGCTGGTCGACCCGGTCGGCGAACGCGTCGAGCACCTCGGTGAGGTCGAGCTCGTCGTCACCCTCGTGCCCGACGACCCGCTGCCAGATCTCGTCCTCGGAGCGCGCGCCGGGTGACAGGTTGCCGAGGTGCTGGTAGACCCAGTACGACGCCAGTCCGGCCACGATCCGGCCGTGCCACCAGGACGTGGCCTCCATCTCGTCGCGCCAGGACTGGGAGGTGTTCCAGTCGTCGCGGATGTCGTGGTCGTCGAAGATCATCGCCCTCGGCAGCGTCGACAGGAGCCAGCGGTTGGTGACGTCGGTCCACGCCAGCGAGTAGAGGTGCGCGTACTCCTCGTAGTCCTGGAGCTCGGTCCACGGTGGCTGCTCGATGTCGCGCCGCGCGCTGATGAACTCGCGCATCTCCTCGGTGGTCTCGTCGGCGTAGACCTGGTCGCCGAGGAAGAGCACCAGGTCCGGCCAGTGCGGCTCGGACAGGTCGGGGTCCTCGTCGTGCGCCGGCGCCACCCCGGCCATCCGGAGCGCGTAGGCGCGCAGCGCGTCGACGCCGTGGCTCTGGTTGCCCTTCTCGTCGTGGGACACCGAGGTGCGGCACGACCCGAAGGCCATCCGCAGCGGCTTGCCCGGCACCAGCGTGGCGATCACCGGGTCCGGGAGCGTGGAGCCCTCCGGCGGCCACACGCGGCGGTCGTCGATGGACACGGTGTACGCCGCGCGCGACCCCGGCTCGAGGCCGCTCGAGCTCGACCAGGGCGTAGTGGTGCCCGTGCACGACGAACGTGCCGGCCGACCACGACCGGCCGCCGCGCGTGACCGTGACGCGCGAGTGGTCCCGGGTCTCGACCCACACGGACGCGGACGTCTCGTCGACGTACCGCAGCAACGGGCCGACCACCAGGTCGGCCGGCGTGGATGTCATCTCAGGGCTCCAGCAGGACCTTGATCGCGCGCCGCTCGTCCATGGCGCGGTAGCCCTCCGGCGACTGCTCCAGCGGCAGGGTCAGGTCGAAGACCAGCCCCGGGTCGATCGTGCCGCTCAGGGTGAGCTCGAGCAGCTCGGGCAGGTACTGGCGCACCGGCGCCATGCCGCCGGCCAGCCCGATGTTGCGCTGGAACATCCGGCGCACCGGGAGCTCGACGCCGTGGGGCACGCCGACGAACCCGACGGTCGAGCCGGGTCGGGCGACCGAGAACGCCGTGCTTCATCGAATCGTCGGTGCCGACGCACTCCAGCACCGCGTCCGCACCGACGCCGTCGGTGAGCTCGGCGATCCGCTTCGCCCCCTCCTCGCCGCGCTCGGCGACGACGTCGGTGGCCCCGAAGCGCGCGGGCGATCTCCTGGCGCGACTCGTGGCGCGACATCGCGATGACGCGCTCGGCGCCGAGCTGCGCCGCCGCGAGCACGCCGCACAGGCCGACCGCGCCGTCGCCGACCACGACCGCCGTGCTCCCCCGGGTCACGCCGGCCGACACCGCGGCGTGCCAGCCGGTGGCCATCACGTCGGAGAGCGTCAGCAGCGACGGGAAGAGCGAGCGCGTCGGGCATGCCGTCGGTCCTGACCATCTAGCCGTCCGCCTGGGTCACCCGGGCGTACTCGGCCTGGCCGCTCTGCGTGAAGCCGAGGTTGACGCAGCCCGACTGCGCCCCGGCGCGGCAGTGCACGCAGGTGTTGTCGCAGTGGTCGAACGGCACGATGACGAAGTCGCCGGCCCGGAAGTCGCTGACCTCGCTGCCGACCTCCTCCACGACGCCGATGCACTCGTGCCCGATCGTGGCGCCCGCGGTGATGTCGTTGGCCCCGCGGTAGGGCCACAGGTCGGAGCCGCAGATGCAGCCCGCGGCCACCTTGACGATGGCGTCGGTGGGGGCCTCGATGGTCGGGTCGGGGACGTCCTCGACGCGGATGTCGCCGGGCGCATGGATGGTGGTTGCACGCATGGCGCCGATCCTTGCACGCCTCTCGGAGAGGTGGCCGACACGGCGTCCGACGAGTCTTGTCGTATCTCATATCTGAGATACCTTGTGCGGCATGGAAACCGACTACAAGGGCCGCATCGGCAACCTGATCCGCGACGCCCGCAAGCACCGCGGGCTCACCCAGCACCAGCTCGCCGAGCTCCTGGCCACCAGCCAGAGCGCCATCAACCGCATCGAGAAGGGTCACCAGAACCTCTCCCTGGAGATGCTGGCGCGCATCGGCGCCGCCCTCGACTCCGAGATCGTGGCCCTCGGCGCCGGCCCCACGCACCTGCGCGTCAACGGCCCCACCACGCTGTCGGGCTCGATCTCGGTCAAGACCTCCAAGAACGCCGGCGTCGCGCTGCTCTGCGCCTCGCTGCTCAACCGCGGTCGTACGACGCTGCGCAAGGTCGCCCGCATCGAGGAGGTCAACCGTCTGCTCGAGGTGCTCAACTCCCTCGGCGTGCAGACCCGCTGGCTCAACGAGCAGAACGACCTGGAGATCATCCCCCCGGCCGAGCTGGACCTGGCCCACATCGACGAGAACGCCGCACGGCGTACCCGCTCGGTGATCATGTTCCTCGGCCCGCTGCTCCACCGCTACGACGAGTTCGACCTCCCCTACGCCGGCGGCTGCAACCTCGGCGAGCGCACCGTCGAGCCGCACATGTCGGCGCTGCGCCCCTTCGGGCTGGACGTCAAGGCCACCGACGGCAGCTACCACGCGATGGTCAATCGCACGGTCGAGCCGGAGCGCCCGATCGTCCTGACCGAGCGCGGTGACTCCGTCACCGAGAACGCCCTGATGGCGGCCGCGCTGCGCCCCGCCACGACCGTGATCCGCAACGCCTCGTCCAACTACATGGTCCAGGACCTCTGCTTCTACCTGCAGAAGCTCGGCGTGACGGTCGAGGGCATCGGCACCACCACGCTGCGGGTCACCGGCTGCGAGGTCATCGACGTCGACGTCGACTACTCCCCCTCCGAGGACCCGATCGAGGCGATGTCGCTGCTGACCGCCGCCATCGTCACCAAGTCCTCGATCACCATCAGGCGCGCGCCGATCGAGTTCCTCGAGCTGGAGCTCGCGATCCTCGAGGAGATGGGCTTCGTCTACACCAGCTCGGAGGAGTACGTCGCCGCCAACGGCGCCACCCGGCTCGTCGACATCACCACCCAGCCCAGCGACCTCCGGGCGCCGCTGGACAAGATCCACCCGATGCCGTTCCCGGGGCTCAACATCGACAACCTGCCGTTCTTCGCGGCGATCGCCGCCACGGCCGACGGTCAGACGCTGCTCCACGACTGGGTCTACGAGAACCGGGCCATCTACTTCACCGAGCTCAACAAGCTCGGCGCGCAGGTCAAGCTGCTCGACCCGCACCGGGTGCTCGTCGACGGGCCGACGCACTGGTCGGGCGCCGAGATCGTGTGCCCCCCGGCGCTGCGCCCCGCGGTCGTGATCCTCATCTGCATGCTCGCCTCCAAGGGCAGCTCGGTGCTGCGCTCGACGTACGTCATCCACCGAGGCTACGAGGACCTCGCGGAGCGTCTGAACCTGCTCGGTGCCAACATCGAGACGTTCCGCGACATTTAGGCGAGACTCTTCGGCTCGCTCGTCGTTGTCACGGGGCCAGTCCGACGCACCACACGGGGGAACATGAACACGCCCACTCGGCGACTGCTGGGCACCGCCGCCGTCCTTGCGGTGACGGTGGGGTCCTGCAGCGCCCTCACCCGCGAGCCCGACCTGGCCCCACCGCCGCCGGTGGCCGCGCCCAGCAGCGCCGGCACGCCCTTCGTGACCACGGCCGACGGCTTCACGGACTGGTACGGCCCCGGGTCGGTGGGGCAGGCGGACGCCGGTGAGGCCGGGCGTGGCGCGTTGGAGATCACCGCGTCCCCCGGTGGTGAGCAGGCCAACGCCCGCAAGCCCCTGCGCCCGGCCGTGGACGGCTCGGCGTCGTCGTACTCGTTCTCGGTCCGGACCCAGGACTGGAGCCGGGTGGCCAACGTCCAGGTGCGGCTGCACAGCGACGAGGACAGCTTCTTCTACGCCAACGTCAAGGACCGGGTGGCCCGCACCGCCCTGGTCGACGACGCCTGGATGCGGGTGCAGCTGTCGCGGGCCGACTTCGCGACCGTCGGTACGCCGGACTGGCGGCGCCTGGACGCCGTGTCGTTCGCCGTCTGGGGCCTCGAGGCCACGGAGGACTCCCCCGCCACGGCACCGACGGTGCTCGTGGACGCGGTGCTGGCGCACCCGGACGCGGAGCCGTCGGCCCCCGGTGCCGGGGTCGTGTCGCTGACCTTCGACGACGGGGACGCCACCGTGAGCGATGCCGCCCGGCTGATGGAGCCGCACGGCTTCCGGGGGACCGCCTTCGTCATCCCCGACCTGGTCGGTGAGGAGGGCCGCCTCGACGAGGACGACCTCGACGAGCTGGACGACCTCGGCTGGGACCTCGGCGGCCACAGCGACATCCCGTTGACCTCGCTGGCACCCGACGAGCTCGAGGCCAACCTCGAGGACACCGCACGCTGGCTGCAGGAGCGCGGCTCGGCGGGCGGCTACCTGTACGCCTACCCCAACGGGGCGGTGGACCCGGACGTACGCCGCGTCGTCGCCGAGCGCTTCTCCGTCGCCCGCACCATCAACGAGAACGTCCAGCCGGCGGGCGACATCGACGCCCTCGGCGTGCGGTCGCTGAACGTCCACGCCGACCAGAGCCTCGAGGACATCGCCCGGCTCGTCGACGCCAGCGTCGCCGCCGACGACTGGCTGGTGCTCACCTTCCACCGGATCGGCGACGAGTCCGACGACCTGGGGTGGGCGAGCGACAAGTTCACCGGACTCCTGGAGCTCCTCGAGGAGCGAGGCATCGACGTCCAGCCGATGAGCGAGGTGCTCCCGGCGCTGTGACGCGTGGCGGCCTCAGCCGAAGAGCGTCTCCACCCACGCCCTGGACCGCTTCGCAGCGGCTGGGGGCGCGACCATGTCCGGGGTGATCCGGGGCAGCGGGGCGGTCTGCGTCGCCGAGCCGGCGTGCCAGTCGGTCTCGGCCTCGACGAGCGTCCCCAGGTCGGCACGGTCGAGGAAGACGCCGTGGCCCTCGGGGCACTGGTGGACGGTGGCGAGGCCCAGCGAGCGCTCGCGCATCTCGGTCCCGCATCGCGGGCAGGTGATGGGCTCCATTTCTCAGACGGTACTCCCGGTGGGGCCCATACTGCTCGCGTGACACGGCCCGAACCCCGCGAGCGCCCCAGGGTGCTCGCCTTCGCCCACCGCGGTGGCGCCTACCACCCGGAGGTCGAGGGCCTCGAGAACACGATGGCGGCCTTCCGCCACGCGGTCTCCCTCGGCTACACCCACCTCGAGACCGACGTCCACGTCACCCGCGACGGTGTCCTGCTCGCGTTCCACGACACCGTGCTCGACCGGGTCACCGACCGGGCCGGCTCGATCGCCGAGACGTCGTACGCCGACGTCCAGGAGGCCCTGATCGGCGGCCGCGAGCGGGTGCCCACCCTGGCCGAGCTCTTCGACGCCTTCCCCGACGTCCGCTTCAACATCGACCTCAAGTCCGACGGAGCCGTGGGTGCGCTGGCGGACTTCCTCGACGAGCGGGAGGCCTGGGACCGGGTGGTCGTGGGGTCGTTCTCGATCCGGCGCATGCACGCCTTCCGCCGCCGGACCGGCGGGCGGGTGGCCACGTCGGCGCACCCGCTCGAGGTCGCGGCGTACGTGGTGCTCCCCAGCGCGCGGCTCGTGCGCCACGTCACCGGGCACCAGCCGCGGGCCCTCCAGGTCCCCCATCGCCGGGGACGCCTGGTGGTGGCCTCCCCCGGGCTGGTCCGCCGCGCGCACGCCATCGGCCTCGACGTCCACGTGTGGACCATCGACGACCCCACCGAGATGCTCGAGCTCCTCGACCGTGGTGTCGACGGCCTGATGACCGACCGCACCGACATACTCAGGGACGTGCTGCGTCAGCCGTGGCCAGTGGGAGGAACCATCGTGAAGGACCCTGACGTGCCGGTCGGCGTCGCCGACCTGCGGCCCCTGGCCCAGGCGCGGGAGCAGAAGGCCTGGTACTGGTACGACTGGGCCAACAGCGCCTACGTCACGACCATCGCCACGGTGCTGCTCGCGCCGTACCTCATCGCCATCGCGAAGGAGGCCGCGGTCGACAACCGGATCAGCGTGCTCGGGCTCGCGGTGGCCCCGGGGTCGCTGCCGTCGTACCTCGTGACGTTCTCCACCATCCTCTCCGCCCTCGTCCTGCCGCCGCTCGGCGCGATGATGGACCGCACCGCGCAAGAAGAAGCACGTGGCTGGCCGGCTTCGCCTGGACGGGCGCAGCGTTCGCCTCGCTGCTGTGGTTCTGTCGCGGCGACAACTGGCAGCTCGGCGCGGTGGCGGTCGTCGGCGCCAACCTGTGCCTCGCCGCCTCGATGGTCGTCAACGACTCGATCCTGCCGCTCATCTCCGACGAGGCCGACCGCGACCGCGTCTCCTCCCGCGGCTGGGCGTGGGGCTACCTCGGCGGCGGGCTGCTGCTGGCCGTCAACCTCGCGGTCGTCACGATCCTGCCGTTCGGGCTCACCACCGGCGACGCCGCCCGGCTGTGCATGCTGTCGGCCGCGATCTGGTGGGCGGGCTTCACGATCATCCCGTTCGTCCGGCTGAACAACCACCCGCCGACGCACGTCGAGCCCGCGGAGGGCAACGTGGTGGCCCGCAGCTTCGGCCAGCTCGCCCAGACGCTGCGGGACCTGCGCAACTACCCGATGGCGCTGACCTTCCTGGTCGCCTACCTGTTCTTCAACGACGGGATCCAGACCGTCATCGCCAGCTCCTCGACGTACGGCTCGGAGCAGCTCGGGCACGGCCAGTCGGTGCTGATCGGCACCATCCTGCTGGTCCAGTTCGTCGCGTTCTTCGGGGCGCTGCTCTTCGGGCGGCTCGCCCAACGGCAGGGCGCCAAGAAGACGATCCTGGTGGGGCTGGCCGTCTGGATGGTCATCGTCACCGCCGCCCTGTTCCTGCCCGCCGGCAACGTCGCCCTCTTCATGGTCCTCGGGGTCGCGATCGGCATCGTGCTCGGCGGCACCCAGGCGCTGGCCCGCTCCTACTACTCCCTGCTCATCCCGCGGGGCAAGGAGGCGGAGTACTTCAGCTTCTACCACGCCATGGACCGCGGGACGTCGTGGTTCGGGACGCTGGTCTTCGGCCTCGTCTTCCAGCTGACCGGCTCCTACCGCCCCGCGCATCTTCGCGCTGATCGCCTTCTTCGTCGTCGGCGGCTTCCTGCTCACCCGGGTCGACACCGAGCGGGGCATCCGGGAGGCCGGCAACGCCGCTGCCCGCCGTCGTCTGAGCGACGACACTCCGATCCGGGTGTGGCGACCGTCGCGTGATTCGGTCGGAATCTTTGGCCTCCCCGCTACCGTTGGAGGGGACAGAGAACGTACGACGCTGTCCTACAGCGGCGTCACGGATTGTGGATCCGATCGTTCCACTCCCGACTCACTACGGGGTCAGCACACATCATCTGGAGGTGGCTCAATGGCGGAGCGCACGCTGCGTGGCGCACGGCTCGGCGGCCAAAGTTTCGAGGACGAGCGCGGCATCGAGTTCGCAGCCCGACAGCAGGTCGGCTACCGCTGCCAGCAGGGTCACGAGTTCGAGGTCACCATGTCGGTCGAGGCCGACATCCCGGCCGTCTGGGAGTGCCCGCGCTGCGGGGCCGAGGCGCTCAGCACGGCGGGCATCCAGCCGGAGGAGAAGGCCGAGAAGCCGGCCGCACGCACTGGGACATGCTCCTGGAGCGGCGCTCGGAGAAGGAGCTCGAGGACATCCTCAAGGAGCGCCTCGAGCTGCTCCGCGGCGGCGAGATCGGCCCCGCGCACCTGCACCGCGCCAACGCCAAGAAGCGCAAGGCACTGCCTGACGGGCACTGCCTGACGACTCAGTCGTCGTCGACCACTTCGCCCCGGACCACCGGCCCCTCGGGCCCCGGTCCGGGGCGTCGTGCGTCCCGGACCCGGCCGCCCGGGACCCGGCCCGACCGGGTGCCCACCCGGGCAGCGGCACCGGGCGACCGCCGACCGGTCCGAGCAGGCGGTGGCCACCACCGGGTCAGCAGCCGCCGGGCGACGGGCCGGGTGAACGGCAGGATCAGCAGGATGCCGAGCGAGTCGGTGACGAAGCCCGGGCGTGAGCATCAGCGTGCCGCCGATGAGGATCAGCGCCGCCGTCGGCGAGCTCGCGGGCCGGCATCCGGCCGCTCTGCAGCGCCGCGCGCAGCGCCGCGCCAGGCACCGCGCCGCCCTCCCGCTTGATCAGCCACGCGCCCACCATGCTGTCCAGCGACCAGCAGCAGGATCGTCCACCACGGCGCCGATCGACCTGGCCCACCTGGACGATCACGCAGATCTCGACCAGCGGCACCACGACGAAGGCGAGCGCAGGACGCAGCGCAGCCGCGCGGCATCGGCGCGCGGTCGCGCGGGTCATGGGGTGCGCCGTCACGCGTCGCCCGGCCCGGCGCAGCTGGGCGCGGCGCTCGCGCAGCCCCCACCGGGTGATCCGTCGCAGCGACTCGGCGGCCACCGGGCCGCTCATCTTGGAGTCACCCCGCACCCGCTCGACGAACTCGATCGGCACCTCGGTCGACCCGCAGCCCGGCGCGCAGCGGCGCGGTAGGCCAGGTCGGTCTGGAACACGTAGCCGGTCGACTCTGCACCGCGCTCAAGGTCGATCTTCTCCAGCGTCGTCGCGCCGGAACAGCCGGAAGCCGGCGGTGGCGTCCCTGACGCGGATGCCGAGCAGCAGCCGGACGTAGAGGTTGCCGCCGCGCGAGAGCAGCTGGCGCTGGCAGCGGCCAGTTGACCACCGAGCCGCCGGGCACCCAGCGCGAGCCGATCACCAGGTCGGCCGTGCGCAGCGCGTCGAGCAGCCGGTGCAGCTGCTCGGGCTGGTGCGAGCCGTCGGCGTCCATCTCGCCGATCACGTCGTAGCCCGGCGTCGCAGGGCCACGCCGGAAGCCGTGCAGGTACGCCGCGCCCGAGGCCGGCCTTCTCGGTCCGGTGCAGCACCGTGACCGCGGGGTCGGCGGCGGCCAGCTCGTCGGCGACGTCGCCGGTGCCGTCGGGCTGATCGTCGTCGACGACCAGCACGTCCACGCCGGGCTGGGCGGTGCGCAGCCGGCCCACGATCCAGTCGAGGTTCTCGGCCTCGTTGTAGGTCGGGATGACCATCACGACGCGGCCGAGGCCCGGGGTGCTCGAGGCGGTGCTCATGCGGCTGACCCGCGTCATGGTGACGTGCCCTGCCGGTCTGTCGCCCGCGGTCGGGCGCGTGCGGCGACGACGATACGGAACCAGGCCGACCGCCAGCGTGCGCACGAGGAGTGATCACGACCACGAGCGCGTCCCGGCCACGCCCCCAGCCGGACGGCCGGGGTGAGGCCTCGGGCGAGGCCGCACGTCTCCGACCAGCACGTCCTGCGTGCGGCGGCGCCGCGCTCGCCACGACGCTGCCGTCGGGCGCGACGATCGCCGGAGACGCCGTTGATGGCGGCCACCACGACCCACCGGCCGGTCTCGAGCGCGCGCAGCCGGCTGATCTCGAACTGCTGGTCGATCTGGGCGGTGTGGATGAAGATCGCGTTGCTGGTCTGCACGGTGAGCAGCTCGGCGCCGCGGGCCACCTGGCCGTAGATCCCGTCGTCGTAGGCGACGTCGAAGCAGATCGCGTCGGCGACCAGCAGCGTCACCGATCCGCAGCGGCTCGAGGCTGGTGCCGCGGACCATGTCGCGCGGGATCAGCGCGAGCTGGCCGTAGGTGTCGGGCAGGATCAGAAGCCGCGGAACGGGATGTACTCGCCGTAGGGCACCGGGTGGCGCTTGGTGTAGCGGTCGCCGCCGCCCAGTCCCGGATCCCACACGATGCCCTGGTTGAGCACCTGCGTCCGGCCGGGCGAGTCGACGATCGCGCCGACCAGGATCGGGACCCCGATCGCGTCGCGAGGCCGCCACGATGCCGGCGTTGACCTCGAGTCGGTGAACGGGTCGACGGCCGTGGAGTTCTCCGGCCACACCACGAAGTCGGGCGCGGGGCACGTCGCCGGCCGTCGACGTCGTCGGCCAGCTGCTCGGTCAGCGGCCACGTGGTTGGCGGTGACCTGGCGGTGGACGGCGGCGATGTCGTTGCCGTCGCCCGGCACGTCGCCCTGGACCGCCGCGACCGTCAGTCCTCGCCCCGGGTGGTGACGCCGGGGACGGCGGCGTACGAGCCCAGGAGCGGGAGCAGGGTGACCGCGGCGAGCCCGACCACGGCCAGCAGCGCGACGCCGGGCGGCGCAGCCGGCTGGGACCAGCCAGGCCAGCATGGTGCCGGTGAGCGCGACGAGGAAGCTGACGCCGGTCATCCCGATCCACGGCAGCGCGGGCTGCCACCGGGGTGTCGGCGGTGGCGAACGCCAGCCGCCCCCAGGGCATGCCGCTGAAGGGCCAGGTGCCGCGCCAGGTCTCGATCGCCACCCACGCGCAGCGCCGCCCACAGCGGCCAGGCACGCAGCCGGGTCAGCAGCGCCAGGACCGAGCCCAGGGGCGCGAAGAAGAGGGCCTCGAGCGGACAGCGCGATCCAGGCGTCGGTGCCGACCGCGCGCATCCAGACACATCAGGGCGTACGTGAAGCCGACGCCGAAGGCCAGGCCGGGACCAGCGCGCCGTCCGCACGGGCAGCCCGCGGACGGCAGGACGAGCCGGCCAGCGGCCGACCGGCATCAGCACGGCGAGCCCGACCGGCTCGAAGGCCAGGGACAGCACGACGCCGCCGAGCAGGGCGAGGAGGCAGCGGAGCATCACGGCTTCACGCTATCCGGCCCGGCCACGGCCGCGGCGGGAACGTCACCCTGCAGGAGCGACGGGAGGGCACACTGACCCTTCGGACCAACCCGACGACCGACCGGCTGCCGACCGTCGGGATGTTGTCTAGGGAGCCCGCAGGTCCCCCCGTATCCGCCCTCGTGGGGCGGACCGACCTCCGCGGACCAGGTCGGCACGGATGCTGGCTTCACACCCACCCACACGGCCACTCGGACGTCGGTCCGCCGGCCACGATCTGCACAGGCGGACCGTGGAACCCTGTCTCGCCGACGCGGAGGTGTCAACATGCCCCTGACCTGCACGATCGCGCGAAGTCGCAGGTCAGCGGCGGGCAGAGATCCCCACGCATCGATGAAAAGATTTCACCTGTGCTCGGCGTGTCGCGCCAGGACACGCCGTCGGTGCACGTGGTGGGAGTCCGGATCACCCCGGCGGGGCGGGACGACGACGGTGCCGGTGGCGGTGGTGGCCACGACCGGCGGGTCGAGCAGCCTCGGCCGCGCCGGGCGCGCTCGTCGGTCGGCGGCGCCGCGGGCGACGACGTGCACGGCGAAGTCCATCACCCGGCTGCGGGTGCCGTCCCGGACCAGGTCGCGGTGATCTCGAGGACGTCGCCGGCGCGCACCGGCGCCCGGAACTGCACGTCGGAGTAGGACGCGAACAGGCCCTCGTCGCCGTCGGGCGGATGCACATCTCGGTGGCGACGTCGCCGAACAGGCCGAGGCTGTAGGCGCCGTCGACGAGGTTGCCGGCGTAGTGGGCGTGGCGAGTAGGGGACGTAGCGGCGGTGGGTGACGCGGGTGCCGACCCGGCTGTCGTCGGGCGGTCGCTCGAGGCGTCGCTCATGAGGCGCTTGCGCGGTCCGGTGAGGCGGTGGACGAGGTAGGACGCGACCTCGCCGGGCGTCGTACCCCGGCTGAAGACGCGGTCGACGCCGAGCTCGTCGGCCATCGTCTCGTCGAAGCGGGGACCGCCGACGACCAGCAGCGGCCGCCTGGCCGGCCGGGTAGGCCTCGCGGAAGGCCGCGGACATCTCGCGGGTGTTGAGCAGGTGGGCGTCGCGCTGGGTGACGACCTGGGAGACCAGGACGGCGTCGGCCTTCTCGGTCACGCGGCCGCCTCGACGAGCTGCGGCACGCGAGACCTGGGCGCCGAGGTTGACCACCTTGAGCTCGCGGTAGTACTCCAGGCCCTTCTCCCCCGCGAACCCCTTGATGTTGAGGATCGCGTCGATGCCGACGGTGTGGGCGTCGGTGCCGATGCAGCCGCCGACCACGACCAGCCGCCGGCGCAGCGAGCGCTTGATCGCGGCGTTGGCCTCCTTGGGCGTGAGCAGCGGGTAGTCGCGCTCCACGACCTCGACCTGTGCTCGGGGTCGACGAGGTGGTTGACCCGGCCGTAGACGACGAAGAACGTGAAGTCGTCGCCCATCGGCTTGGCGTGCACGACCAGCGCCGGGTCCATGCCCATCTTGTTGGCCAGCTGCGCCGCGGCGCCCTCGGCGACCTTGGAGTGCTCGATCGGCAGGGTGAAGGACAGCTGCACCATGCCGTCGCCGGTGGTGTCGCCGTACGGGCGGATCGAGGCTCACTGCTGGCGTCTCCTCCGAGGATCTCGGTCGCGGGGTTGTAGTAGTCGGCCGCCTTGCGGGCCACGCCGTCGAGGCCCCTGCCCCTGTCGGCCGGGCCGCTTCATCAGGCCGAAGGTGCCGTCGGCGATCGCGGCCAGCACGGCGGGTCCCGGGGCGTCGGTGGTCCTTGATGTCCTCGAGCAGGTCGATCGCCTCGCCGAGCACCTCGCGGGCGCGGGTGGCGATGAAGCCGTCCGGGGCGGGGCGGAAGTCCTCGTGCAGGTTGCCGGCGGCGTTCATGACGTAGCGGACGTTCTGCAGCGCCAGGTCGCGGTCGGAGATCCACGGCGTCACGACGGCCTCGGTCATCATGCCGACCAGCAGGATCCCCTGGCCGGTCAGCGCGCCGACCAGGTTGAAGAAGCCGTCGAGCAGGTAGCCGCGGAACACGTCGCCGGTCATGTGCCGGGTCGGGGGCATCCACTTCAGCGGCGCGTCCGGGAACAGCTCGCGGGCCAGCAGGGCGTGGGCCAGCTCCAGGCGGAACGAGTCGGGCACCGTCGGGGTCGATCTCGAACGCGTGGCCCAGGCCCAGCTGCCAGTCCTCGAGGCCGGCCTCCTTGGCGAAGTACTCGTTGAGGAGCTGGCTGGTGGTCACCGTGTGCGCGGCCTCGACGGCGTCGGCGGTGGTGAGGTAGTTGTCCTCGCCGGTGTTGATGATGATCCCGGCGCGGGCGTGGACCTGGCGGCTGAAGCGCTGGTCGACGAAGGTGCGGATCGGGTTGATGTCGCGGAAGAGGATCCCGTACATCGAGTCGTTGAGCATCATGTCGAGCCGCTCGAGGCCCGCCAGCGCCGCGATCTCGGGCATGCACAGGCCGGAGGCGTAGTTGGTGAGCCGCACGTAGCGGCCGAGCTCCTCGGCTGGTCTCGTCGAGCGCCGCCCGCATCAGGCGGAAGTTCTCCTGGGTGGCGTAGGTGCCGGCGAAGCCCTCGCGGGTCGCGCCCTCGGGCACGAAGTCGAGCAGCGACTGGCCGGTCGAGCGGATCACCGCGATGACGTCGGCCCCCTCGCGGGCCGCGGCCTGGGCCTGCGGGATGTCCTCGTAGATGTCGCCGGTGGCGACGATGAGGTAGATCCACGGCTTGCTGCGGCGCGTCGCCGACCTTGGCGATCAGCCGCTCCCGCTCGACGCGGCGCCGGTCGATCGCTTGATGCCGACGCCGACGGCCTTGCGGGCGGCGGCGCGGGCGCGGGTGGCGTCCTTGCCCTCGGGCAGCCGGAAGGTCACCGACCCGGCGGCGGCCTTCTGGGCCAGGGTGACCAGGTCGTCGGCCTCGCCGCGCAGCAGCGCGTCCCAGACCGGCACGGCGACGCCGTGCTCGAGGCCGACGTCGGCGCGGACCACGTCGATGAGCCGGTTGACCCAGGGGGTGCCCTCGGCGTCGGCGCCGCCCAGCCCGGCCAGGCGCAGCGTGGCGCGCTCGACGCCACGGTGGTGTGCTGCTGGCGCGGTCGTGACGATCGGCGCGCCCGACCTGGCGGGCCAGGGTGCGCGCGTGGCGTACGTCGGCCGGTCGAGGTCGAGGGTGCGAGCTTGCCCATCAGAGCCTCCGCTCGAAGAGTCCGCGCACGCCGGCGTGGCCGCGCAGCAGGTCCAGGGCGTACGCCGCGTGGCCGGGGACGTAGCCGTTGCCGACCAGCATCGCGACGTCGGCGGCCAGGCCCTCGGCGCCCAGCGCGGCGGCGGAGAAGGAGGTGGCCATGGAGAAGAAGACCACGGTGCCGCCCTCGGCGGTGGCCAGGATGGCGCCGCCCTCGCAGCCGGGGACGTCGACGCACACGACGGTGACGTCGGCGGGGCCGCCGGCGGCGGTGACGGCGTCGCGCAGGGCGATCGGGTCGCGGGCGTCGGCGACGACGACGGCGTCGGCCAGGCCGGCGCCGCGCAGCAGCTCGGCCTCGGCCTCGTGGGGGACGACGCCGATGGTGCGGGTGGCACCGGCCGTCGCGGGCGGCGGCCAGGCTCAGCGAGCCGGACTTGCCGGCCCCGCCGATGACGGCGACGTCGCGGCCGCGTCCGCGGACGGCGTACTCCTCCACGACGCGGGCGGTCAGCGCGGGCGCGCCGCAGACGTCCATCACGGTCAGGCTGAGCTCGGCGGGCGAGGTCGTCGGGCAGCACGGCGGCGATGGAGCGGCCGAAGAGGACGGCGTAGCCGTCGCAGGGCACCTGCTCGCCGGGCCGTCCCAGGCGGCCAGGCCGTCCTCGATGACCAGCGGGGTCAGGGTCAGGGAGACCAGGGTGGCGACGCGGTCGCCGACGGCGAGCCCGAGCGGCGACTCGGGGCCGACCTCCTCGACGGTGCCGACGAGCATGCCGCCGGAGCCGGTCTCGGGGTTCTGCATCTTGCCGCGGGTGGCGACGATGTCGAGGACCTCCGCGCGGACGGCGTCGCCGTCGCCGTGCCGTCGTCGTGTGCTTGCGCTCGAGCTGGCGGAACGACGCGGCGTCGAGGTTGAGGCGCTCGACGCGGATGCGGACCTCGTCGGGCCACAGCTCGCGCCGGGTGTCGAGGCGCTGGGCCGCCTGGGGCAGCACCGCCGCGTCGTCCAGGACCCGGTGCAGGCCGGTCGGGTCGCTGGTGGTCGTCGGCGAGTCGACATGACCGCTGGTTCCTTCACTGCTTCGGCGCTTACAACGGGAAATCTTGCGGCGCGCCATTGGACTCACCGGACGATCTCCGCCTACTCTGGCAGACGAGTCGCGCGTCCACACAACCGACGCGCCGCCGCCGCCAGCCCCGCCCGCGGGTCATCACCCGCCCCGCACGCCACAGGAGCACCCGACCATGAGCATCGAGACCGCGATCGCGCCTCGGGCCGAGCCGGCCAGCCCTACCCGTACCAGCGCGTCGAGCTCGTCGAGCCCGACTGGACCCGCTTCCCCGGCTGGGCCGACGTCACCGCCGACGAGTGGGAGTCGGTGCAGTGGCAGCGCGCGCACTGCGTCAAGAACGTCAAGCAGCTGCGCGAGCTGATGGGCGACCTGCTCGACGAGCGCTTCTACGCCGACCTCGAGCGCGACCAGGCCGAGCGGGCCACGATGTCGATGCTCGTGCCGCCGCAGATGATGAACACGATGGTGCCGACCTTCGTCGCCCGGCGGCGCCGGGCTCGATGACCGAGGCGTTCTACGCCGACCCGATCCGCCACTACATGATCCCGGTGTTCAGCGACCGGCGCACCGACTGGCCCTCGCACCCGCACGCCACCCGCGACTCGCTGCACGAGCACGACATGTGGGTGGCCGAGGGCCTGACCCACCGCTACCCCACCAAGGTGCTCGCCGAGCTGCTGCCGACCTGCCCGCAGTACTGCGGCCACTGCACCCGCATGGACCTGGTCGGCAACTCGACGCCGACCATCGACAAGCTGAAGTTCGCCGGCAAGCCCGCTCGACCGGCTCGGCGTCGATGCTCGACTACCTGCGCCGCACGCCGCCGGTGCGCGACGTCGTCGTCTCCGGCGGCGACGTGGCCAACATGCCGTGGCCGCGCCTGGAGGACTTCCTCACGCGGCTGCTCGAGATCGAGAACATCCGCGACATCCGGCTCGCCACCAAGGCCCTCATCGGCCTCCCCCAGCACTGGCTGCAGCACGACGTGGTCGAGGGCGTCGGCCGCGTCGCGACCCTGGCCCGCTCGCGCGGCGTCTCGCTCGCGATCCACACGCACGCCAACCACGCGAACTCCATCACCCCGCTCGTGGCCCAGGCGACGACCGCGCGATGCTCGACGCCGGCATGCGCGACGTCCGCAACCAGGGCGTGCTGCTCAACGGCGTCAACGCCGACCCGCACGCCCTGCTCGACCTGTGCTTCCGGCTCCTCGACGGCGCCCAGATCATGCCCTACTACTTCTACATGTGCGACATGATCCCGTTCTCGGAGCACTGGCGGGTCTCGGTCGCCGACGCCCAGCACCTCCAGCACCACATCATGGGCTACCTGCCGGGCTTCGCGACCCCGCGGATCGTGTGCGACGTGCCGTTCGTCGGCAAGCGCTGGGTGCACCAGCTCGCCGACTACGACACCGAGCGCGGCATCTCCTACTGGACCAAGAACTACCGCACCTCGATCGAGGCCACCTCCGACGACGCGCTCTCGCGCACCTACGAGTACTACGACCCGATCCACACCCTCCCCGAGGCCGGCCAGCAGTGGTGGGCCGAGCACGGCGGGCTCGAGCAGGCGGCGCTCAAGGCGGCCGAGGTGGCCGAGGCCTCGCGGCGTACGGCGGCGCTCCAGGCCTGGTGAGGCGCGGTCGGACCCCTGTGTCGAAGTCCCCGCCTGGCCGGGGACTCTGGCACTGACAGGGGGTTGCAACCGTCACAAAGTGTGCGACTCGCCGACACAGTCCGGCGCGGCTCGGCGCGTCGTCCACAGCCTCGTCGTCGGCGGTTTCGCAGCACCCGTCGGACGGGCACGACTGGGGGCATGACCGCTGACTTTCCGGTCGGGCTGACCGACATCGATCTCCGGCGAGACCTCATCGCCGACGGCTGGACCGATCGAGCCATCGCGCAACAGGTGCGCTCCGGCGTCCTGACAAAGGTGCGGTACGGCGCCTACGTGCGCACCGAGCTCGTCAAGGAGCTCGATGCCACGCAGCACCTGCGGGTCCGCTCTCGTGCCGTCCTGCGCACGGCTCACGCCACCTCGGTGCTCGCCAACCACAACGCGCTCGCGGAGTACGACGTACCCCTCTGGGGAGTCGACCTCGACGAGACCCACCTGATCCGGACGGACGGGAAGAGTGGACGGCGGGAAGCCGGCGTGGTCCATCACCGGGCCAGGCTGGACGACGACGACTGGGCCCTGCTCCACGGCGTGCCTGTCGTGTCCGCCGCTCGTGCTGCCCTCGACGTGATCCTCACCCACAACTCCGAGGTCGGACTGGTGGCGGCGAGCGGGGTGCTGTCCCAGAAGCTCGCCACCACCGATCAGCTCCGGGCTCAGGCCGACCTCGCCGAGCACTGGCCGCACAGCCTGGCGGCTCGCATCGTGCTGTCGCGAGCCGACGCGCGCCTCACGAGCGTCGCGGAGGCCCGCGCATGGCACCTCTTCCACGAGCAACGCGTGGTCCGGCCCGAGCCGCAGGTCTCGGTGCACGACGAGTGGGGAGACCTCGTAGGCGTCGTCGACTTCCTCTGGCGCGAGCACGGCGTCTTCCTCGAGTTCGACGGCAAGATCAAGTACACGAAGTACCGCCGCCCCGGCGAGACCCTGGACCAGTACCTCATGCGGGAGAAGAAGCGCGAGGAGGACATCTGCCAGCTGACCGGTTGGGTCTGCATCCGCATCGGCTGGGCCCATCTCGGGAGTCCGGTCCGCACCGCCCGACGGATCCTGCGTCTCCTCGAGAGTCGGGACCGACGCGGCGACTGAGCGCTACTGGATGGGCGAGTCGATCACTTCGTGACGGTTGCAACCGTCACACAGTGACCAAGTCCCCGGCTGAGCGGGGACTCATCCACGAGGGGTGCGGGGACTCATCCACGAGGGGTGCGGGGACTCTCCACGAGGGGTGCGGGGATCCCCCACGAGCGACCGCCGGGCCGCCTCAGCCGAGGGGGCGGTTCTCGTACGCCGTCGAGAGCACGATCGTGGTCCGCGTGGAGACGTTGGCGACGGAGCGGACGCGGGCGAGCAGGTCCTCGAGGCCGCGGGGGGTGGCGACGCGGATCTTGAGGATGTAGGACTCCTCCCCCGCCACCGACCAGCAGGACTCGATCTCCTCGATGCCCGCCAGCCGCTCGGGGTAGTCGTCGGGCTGGGAGGGGTCGATCGGGGTGATGGAGATGAAGGCGGTGAGCGGACGGCCGAGCTGCTCGTGGTCGACCAGCGCGGCGTACCCGGTGATCAGGCCCTTGCCCTCCAGCCGCTTCACGCGCTGGTGCACCGCCGAGGTCGACAGGCCGGTGGCCTTGCCCAGGTCGGTGAAGGACATCCGGCCGTCCTCGGCCAGCAGCGCGAGGATCTTGCGGTCGGTGGTCTCCACCTCAGACATCGTCACGCGCCACAGGCTAGCGACAGGATCGTGCGAGGATCACCGGGTGACCGCCCAGCGACTCATGCTCCTCGACACCGCGTCCCTCTACTTCCGGGCCTTCTTCGGTGTCCCCGACTCGGTGCGGGCCCCCGACGGCACCCCCGTCAACGCGATCCGGGGCCTGCTCGACTTCATCTCCCGCCTCGTCGACGAGTACCGGCCGACCCACCTGGTCTGCTGCTGGGACGACGACTGGCGCCCCCAGTGGCGCGTCGACCTGATCCCGTCGTACAAGGCCCACCGCGTCGTCGCCGAGCGCCCGGGCGAGACCCCCGACGTCGAGGAGGTGCCCGACCCGTTGCAGGTCCAGGTGCCGGTCATCCGCGAGGTGCTGGCCGCGTTCGGGATCCCGGTCGTGGGCGCCCCGGGCTACGAGGCCGACGACGTCATCGGCACCCTGGCCACCGGCGCCGGGATGCCGGTGGACATCGTCACCGGCGACCGGGACCTCTTCCAGCTCGTCGACGACGGGCTGGAGGTGCGGGTGCTCTACACCGCGCGGGGCGTCGGCAAGCACGAGAAGGTCACCGAGCACACCGTCGTCGAGAAGTACGCCGTGCTCCCCCAGCAGTACGCCGACTTCGCCACCCTCCGCGGCGACAGCTCCGACGGCCTGCCCGGGGTCGCCGGCGTGGGCGACAAGACGGCGGCCTCCCTGCTCCTGACGTACGGCGACCTGGCCGGCATCCGGGCGGCCGCGGAGGATCCCGACTCCGACCTCGGCCCCGGCCCGCGCGGCAAGATCAGGGCCGCGGCCGACTACCTCGAGGTCGCACCGACGGTCGTGGCCGTGGCCCGCGACATCGACCTCGGCGAGCGGGACCACGCCCTCCCCAGCGAGCCCGCCGACACCGCGGCACTGGAGGAGCTGGCCGAGCGCTGGGGCCTCTCCAGCCCGGTCGAGCGCCTCACCCAGGTCCTGGCAGCGCGCTGAGCGGCAGGCACCCGGCCTACTCGGTCAGCGCCGAGTAGGACACCACCCCGCGCTTGAGGAGCCCGACGGTCTCGCGGGCGGTCGCGCGCAGCGGGGTGCCTCCCGCCGCGTCGGCCACCTGTCCGGCCAGGTCGAGGAGCTGCTTCATCCACCGCACGAAGTCGCCGGCCGCCAGGTCGGTGCCGGTCAGCACGTCGTCGAGGTCGTCGCCCTCGGCCCAGCGGTAGGCCGCCCAGGCGAAGCCGAGGTCCGGCTCGCGCAGGAAGTCGAGCTTGTGGTCGCGCTCCAGGGCGTCGAGCTGGCCCCAGACCCGCACCATCTCCCCGAGGACCTTCGCCATCCGTGCGCCCGGCACCCGGGGCGCGGAGGCGTCGTCGGGGCGCCGCGCCTCGAAGACCAGCGCGGACAGGACGGCGGCCAGCTCGGAGGGCGTCAGGTCGTCCCACAGGCCCTCGCGCAGCGACTCGGCGGCCACGAGGTCCATGTCGGTGTAGATCCGTCGCAGGTGGCTGCCCCGCTCGGTGACCTTGTCCCCGTCGAGGTAGCCGAGCGCCGTCAGCACGTCGCACACCCGGTCGAAGGTCCGCGCCACCGTGTTGGTGCGCTGCTCGACGCGCCTCTTCAGGGTCTCGGTGTCCCGCGAGAGCTTGAACCACCGCTCCGCCCAGCGGGCGTGGTCCTCCCGCTCGGGGCACTGGTGGCACGGGTGCGTCTTGAGCTGCGTGCGGAGCTCGGCGATCTCCCGGTCCACCGGCGAGTCGGAGAACGCGTCGCCCCGGTCCCGGCTGCGCGGCGGTGGGGTGAAGTCGTGGGTCTTGGACCGCAGCGCCGAGGCGAGGTCGCGGCGCATCGCCGGGTTGCGGCCGTTGAAGGACTTGGGCACCCGCATCCGGGTGATCGCCTCCACCGGCACCGGGAAGTCCATCGGTGCCAGGCGCCGGGCCTGCCGGTCCTGGGTGAGGACGTAGGGCCGCGGCTCGTGCCCGGACAGGCCGGGGTCGATCACCACGGCGAAGCCGGAGAACTTGCCGGACGGCACCATGATCACGTCACCCGGCTTGAGCTTGCCCAGCGACTCCATCGCCTCGTGGCGGCGGTCCTGGCGCCGCTCACGGGCCGCGCCCTTCTCGACGTCGCTGATGCGGCGACGCAGGGCGGCGTACTCCATGAAGTCGCCCTGGTGGCAGGTCGCGGCCTCGGCGTAGCCGTCGAGCGCCTCCTCGGCCTTGTGCAGCTGCCGCGCCAGCCCGACGACGGCCTTGTCGGCCTGGAACTGCGCGAACGACTGCTCCAGCAGCTCGCGCGAGCGCGCCCGGCCGAACTGGTGCACGAGGTTGACCGCCATGTTGTACGACGGGCGGAACGACGAGCGGAGCGGGTAGGTGCGGGTCGAGGCGAGGCCCGCCACCTCGCGGGGGTTCATCCCGGGCTGCCACAGCACGACGCCGTGGCCCTCGACGTCGAGACCGCGGCGTCCGGCCCGGCCGGTCAGCTGGGTGTACTCCCCCGGCGTGATGTCTGCGTGGGTCTCGCCGTTCCACTTCGAGAGCTTCTCGATGACGACGGTGCGCGCCGGCATGTTGATGCCCAGAGCGAGCGTCTCGGTCGCGAAGACGACCTTGCACAGGCCGCGCACGTAGAGCTCCTCCACGCACTGCTTGAAGGTCGGCAGCATCCCGGCGTGGTGGGCCGCGACGCCACGGGTGAGGCCGTCGAGGAACTCGTGGTAGCCGAGCACGTGCAGGTCGTCGTCGGGCAGGTGGCGGCACTTCTCCTCGACGTAGGCGTAGATCTCGTCGCGCTCCTCGGGGCTGGTGAGCCGCACGTTGGCCGACAGGCACTGGGTGACCGACGCGTCGCAGCCGACCCGGCTGAAGACGAACACGATCGCCGGCAGCAGCCCCTCGCGGTCCAGGCGCTCGATCACGTCCACGCGGCTGGGGATCCACACCCGGCGCCCGTTGCCGACCTGGCGCGGGTTCTTGGAGGAGCCGGGCTTGCCCTTGCGCGGTGAGCGCCGGTCGCGCATCAGCCGGGAGCTGGCCCAGTCGTCGCGGGCGAGCCGCACCAGCTCGTCGTTGACCGGTGCGCCCTCGCGCACGAAGCCGGCGCTGGCGTCGACGTCGGAGGAGGCGAAGAGGTCGAGGAGGCGCCGTCCGACCATGACGTGCTGGAAGAGTGGCACCGGGCGGCGCTCCTCCAGGATCGTGGCCGTGTCGCCGCGGACGGTGGACAGCCACTCGCCGAACTCCTCGGCGTTGGAGACCGTGGCCGAGAGCGAGATCAGCGACACCGACTCCGGCAGGTGGATGATCACCTCCTCCCAGACCGCGCCCCGCATCCGGTCGGCGAGGTAGTGCACCTCGTCCATGACGACGTAGCCGAGCCCGAGCAGGGTGCGCGAGCCGGCGTACAGCATGTTGCGCAGCACCTCGGTCGTCATCACGACGATGGGCGCCTCGCCGTTGACGACGTTGTCGCCGGTCAGCAGGCCGACGTTGGCGGCGCCATGGCGCGCGACCAGGTCGTTGTACTTCTGGTTGGACAGCGCCTTGATCGGCGTCGTGTAGAAGCACTTGCGCCCGGTGGCCAGCGCGAGGTGGACGGCGAACTCGCCGACGATGGTCTTGCCGGACCCGGTGGGCGCCGCGACGAGCACGCCACGGCCGTCCTCGATCTCCTTGCAGGCGCGCACCTGGAAGTCGTCGAGACCGAAGTCGTAGTGGCCCGCGAAGTCGCGGAAGGCCGGGTAGGCCTTGTCCCGGGAGTACGCCGCGTAGCGCTGGGCGGGGGTCGGCTCCTCGCTCATGCCAGCACCACCAGGGCGCCGGGCGCGGACTCCACGGTCAGGGGCAGCTCGCCGAAGCGCTCGCCGTCGGCGTAGGCCACGATGCCGGGCGCGGCGACGGTCACCCGGCGGACTCGGTGGTGCTCGTACTCGGACACCTGCGTGTGGGTGCCGTTGAAGAGCTTGGGATAGGTGCGGACCAGCTTGGCTCGAGACATCTCCTTGATGATGACCACGTCGAGCAAACCGTCGTCCAGCAGGGCCCCCTCGGTGATCCGCAGACCGCCCCCGAAGGACGGACCGTTGCCCACCGCCACGAGCATCGCGTCCACCCGTCGGGTGGCCCCGTCGAGCTCCAGGGTGTAGGGCAGCGGGTGGAAGGTCCGCAGCTCGGCGACGGTGGCCAGGTTGTAGCGCATCTGCCCCCGCGGCCAGCGCATCGTGTTGGCCCGCTCGTTGACGATCGCGTCGAAGCCGGCGGCCATCACGGTGACGAAGTGGCGCGAGCCGCTGCGGGCCAGGTCGAGGGTGCGCGTACGCCGCGCGACGACGCGGTCCGCGGCCGCCACCGGGTCGCGGCGCGGGAGGTCGAGGTAGCGGGCGACGTCGTTGCCGGTGCCGGACGCGATGATGCCCAGCGGGACGCCCGTGCCCGCGAGCACCTGCACCGCGAGGTGCACCAGTCCGTCGCCCCCGCAGACGACCAGCGCCTCGACGCCGTCGGCCACGCTGGCCCGGGCCAGGTCGGCCGCCTCGTCGGCGTCGCGGCCGGCCAGGTTGCGCACCGTCAGGCCGCTGTCGCGCAACCGCTGCACCGCGGGCTCGCGATAGCGGGCGCCGCGGCCGCCGCCCGCGGTCGGGTTGGTGAGCAACGCGATCTCGCTGATCCCGGCGCCCCCAGCGACTCGTCCCGCGCCCGCGTCCATGACTGCGACCCTAGCGCCGGGGAGGCGGCCTCACCGGGACCGGCGCGACTTCTCCTGCCCGATCCTCAGCAGGGCGGCCCAGCGGTCGGGAGAGGCGCCCACCGCCTTGGCCAGGCGGCCCAGCGCGTCGAGCACGAGGCCCGCGTCGAAGCGGGTGCCGGGCACGGCGAGCGTCAGCCGGTCGGCGTACTCCACGAGGAGCACCTGCTCGTGCCGCCACGCCTGGTGGGCCCGCAGCCGGGCGGCGTCGTCGGTCACCGGGACGGGGTAGGCCTCGTCCACCGCGAGCAGGTCGCACACGACGTCCTGCTCGCCCTCGCCGGTGAGCCGGCCGGCCACGCGGTGGCCGCCGCGGAGCCCGCCGTCGGCGTGCCAGACCACCTGCCCGGTGCCCAGCCAGTCCGGCAGGTCGAAGGGGTCGACGTCGACGACCGGCTGCACGTCCATGGGCCCAGCCTGTCAGACCTCAGAGCGGCGAGAGCTCGTCGGGGCTCAGGCCGGCGTTGGGGCTGCTGCTCGCCTTGCGACGGTCGTGGGAGCGGGCGAGCACCTCGGAGATCATGTAGAGGATCACCATCGGCACGGCCATGAAGGTCATCGTGAACGGGTCGGCCGACGGCGTCGCGACGGCGGCGAAGACGAAGATCCCCACGATGATCCACGGCCGGTGCGCGGCGAGGGCCTTGCCCGACACGACGCCGGCGCGGTTGAGCATCACCACGAACACCGGGATCTCGAAGGCCAGCCCGAAGACCAGCAGCGTGCGCGTGAAGAACTGGAGGTACTCGGTGAAGTCGACGAGGTTCGTCACCCCCTCCGGGTTGAGCCCGATCAGCACCTCCAGCCCCTTGGGCAGGGTGACGTAGCCGAGCACGACCCCGACGAGGAACAGCGGTCCCGCGACGAGCACGAAGACCCGCGTCCACTTGCGCTCGTTGGCGTGGAGGCCGGGCAGGATGAACGCCCACACCTGGTAGAGCCAGTAGGGAGCGGTCACCACGAGCGCGGCGAAGCCGCACAGCTTCAGGTAGAGCATGAGCCCGCCGCCGGCGCCGCTGGTGGTGGCGAACGTCGTGCCCTCGGCGAGCGCGGAGGACGCCTGCTGGTACGGCCCGTAGACCAGGTCGTAGAGGAAGTCGAACTGCCACAGGGCGAGGCCCAGCGCCACGATGCCCACCAGGGCGACACGCAGGATGCGCGCGCGCAGCTCACGCAGGTGGTCCGACAGCGCCATGCTGCCGTCGGGGCCGACCGGGTGGGAGGGACGCGTGGAGAAGAAGCGGAGGAGTCCGGGGGCCTTCACTGACGTACGACGAGTGCGGCGGTCAGCCGGTGTGCTTGTCGGAGCGTGGCTCCGTGGGCAGGTCGTTGACGCCGGTGCGGGTCGCGTCGGTGCGGGTGACGTCGGTGTGGGTCGAGGGCAGCTCGGCGGTGGTGGCCGGCGGTGCGGGCTCGTCCTTGTCGTCGTCGTCGTCCTTCAAGCCCTTGGTCTCGGTCTTGAAGATGCGCAGCGCCTGCCCGGTGCCGCGCGCGAGCTCGGGGAGCTTGGCCGCGCCGAAGACGAGGACCACGATGGCCAGGATGACCAGCCACTCCGCGCCCTGCGGCATGCCGATGAGGGGGTGGATCATCATGAGTGTCTCCAGGGATGTGTCGGGATCATGCAGGTCATTTCATCGTACGCCGGGCGCGGTGTAGAGCCGGACCGCCGCCCGGGCACTGGCAGTGAACGAGTCGGCGAACTCTCGGGGGGCCACGACGCTCGCGTGCGGGGCCACCCGGAAGAGCAGCTGCCGCAGCCACGCCTCGCCCGCGACCTCGAGGTCGACGTCGAGGCTGCCGTCGGGCCCGGGACGGGTGTCGGTGACCGGGTAGTACTCCGTGACCCAGTGCGCGGGCGGGGCGAGCCGCAGGGTCACCGTGGTGGCCGACCCCTCGTCGGCGAACCAGCCGGACCCGAGGTCACGGGCGCGCCCGGGCTGCTCGGACACCGGCGTGTCGAGCTCGGTGGCCCGCAGGATCCGGTCGAGGCGGAACACGCGGTCGCCGCCCGCGGTGTGGCACCAGGCGTCGAGGTACGTCGCGTCGCCGACGCGGGTGATCGCGCGCGGCTCGACGACCCGCGTCGTGTGCTCGTCGCGGCTGGCCACGTGGTAGTCCAGCTCGAGCTGGTGGCCGCGGTCGATGGCCTGCTGGAGCACCGGCACCAGCTCGCTGCCCGGCTCGGGGGTGGCCTCGACGTGGACACGCTCGGCGGCAGCGGTCTGGCCGGCGGCCTCGAACTTGGCCAGCGTGCGGCGTACGACGTCGCGCGTCTCCGGCGCCGCGCTCTGGGCCAGGGCCCGCAGCGCCACGACGAGCGCCGCGGCCTCGGACGGTGCGAAGCTCACCGGGCGGGCCAGGTAGTCGGCGTTGTCGACCCGGATGATCCGCTCGCCCTCGAGGGCGTCGAGGTCGACGTTGATGAGGTCGTCGGGGAAGCCGCCCGGCAGGCCGCACATGAACAGGACCCGCAGGTCGCGGTCGAGCTGCTCGGGGTCGACCCCCAGCGCCGCGGCGGCGTCGACGAGCCGCACCTCGCCGCGCGAGTGGAGGTAGGGCACCAGCGCCAGCAGGCGGGCCACCTGCTCGCGGGCGGCGTGGACCACGGGCCGGTCGGCGTCCCTGCGTCCGGCGCTCATCGGGCCACCTCGTCGCGCCCGAGGATCGCCTGCAGGCGCGACAGCACGTCGGCGCGCAGCTCCTCGGGGCCCTCGACGACCACGGACGCGCCGTAGGTCAACACCTCGGCGGCGAGGTCGGAGCCGGGGCCGGTGAGCACGAGGCGGTCCCAGCCGCTCTCCTCGTCGGGCCCGGGGACGTCCTCCTCGACGCGGCTCGCGCGGCGGCGCATCCCGACGCCGGCGCGCTGGCGCACCAGGACGGTGGCCTCCACATCGGGAGTGCGGCGCGCGAGGCCGGCGGCGATGGCCGAGACGTCGGTGCCGGGCGGGACGTCGTACGCCCCGGCCTTGCCGAGGCCACTGACCCTCCCCTGCACGCGGGAGAGCCGGAAGACCCGCTCGGCGCCGCGGTCCATGTCGTGGCCCACGACGTACCAGCGACCGGAGCTGCGGACCAGGCCCCACGGCTGCAGGCGACGCTTGCGCGGGGGCTCACCGGGGCGCCGGTAGTCGAAGGCGACGACCCGGCGCTTCTGGGTGGCGTCCCACAACGCGTCGAAGGCGGGCTCCTCGGCCCGCAGGCTCGGCGGCACCAGGTCGAGCCGGGCCGCGTCGACCTCGACGCCCTGCGCCGTGAGCTTGCGCATCGCCTCGGTCGTACGCCGCGCCAGCGTGGCCTGCTCCCACGCCCGGGCCGCGATGCCCAGCACCGCGGCCTCGTCGGCCTCGAAGCGGATCTCCGGCAGCGCGGAGGTGTCGGTGGAGATCCGGTAGCCGGGCTCGTCGTCGAAGAAGGCGTCCAGGGAACCGACCTCGATCACGACCCCGAGCTCGCGCAGGTCGTCCTTGTCGCGCTCGAACGCCTTCTCGAAGGCCTCGTCGCCGCGCTCGGTGTCGGGGTAGTCGGCGTAGTGGGCGCGTCGGATGTCCTGCTTGGGGACGAACCGCGTCTGCGCGAGCAGCATGATGTAGAGGTTGAGCAGCCGCTCAGCCTTGTCGCTCGCCATCGTGCCTCCCCCTGCCGTTGCCGGTTCGTCCCCTCGGCCGCCCCGGACCGAGTCTGCCCCTCGGATCAGGCCGCGCCGAGGATGTCCACGACGAAGAAGAGCGTGTCGGTGCCCTTGATGCCGGCCTGCTCGTTGCCGCCCGCGCCGTAGCCCTGGGCCGGCGGGATCGACAGGATGACCCGCGACCCGACCGTCTGGCCCACGAGGGTCTTGTCCCACCCCTCGACGACCGAGCCGGTGCCGATCGGGAACGACGCCGGCTGCTTGGAGTAGGACTCGTCGAAGGGCTTCTTGGCGTCGTAGACCTGGCCGAGGTAGTCGACCGCGATGGTCTGGCCCTTCTCCACCACCGGGCCGTCGCCCTTGATGAGGGTGGTGTCGAGGAGGTTCTTGCTCGGACGGTTGGCCTCGGTGAAGTCGAGGCCGGTGACGGTGTCGCCGTCCTCGACGAGCGTGGGCGCCCACTTGGCCGGCTCGCGCTCCTCACCGCTGGGCTCGGTGGCGACCTTGCCGAGCAGGTCGACGACGATGACCAGCCCGTCCTGGTTGCCGATGCCCAGCTGCGGGTTGCCCGCCTCGCCGTAGGTGTCCGCGGCGGTGGCGACGACCGCGACGCGGGACCCGACGGTGTGGCCCTCGATGGCCTCCTGGAAGGGCTTGCCGAGGTCGTCGTACGTCAGCAGCTCGGGAGCCTTGGCGTCGTAGGTGCTGAACGCCTTCTCCTGGGTGAAGCCGTTGCCCATCCAGATGTGCGCGAAGACGTTGTCGCCCTCGCCGAGCTCCTCACCGTCGCCCTCGGTGATGACCTCGGACTCGATGCCGTCGGGCGCGACCTCCTCGTCGAAGGTGACCTGCGGCTCCGTGCCCGGGTCGCCCTCCACGCTGATCGCGTCGAGGCCCGCGCCGGCGGACGCGTCGTCGTCGCCGCAGGCGGCGAGGCCCACCGTGGAGAGCAGGAGGACGCCGCTCACGGCGGCGAGGCGGGTACGGCGGGTGCGGGAGCTGCGGGGGCGAGACACGTTCGGCCACCTTCTGGAGTCGGTGCCAGGGGTCGTCCTGGACGGCGCGGTCACCCTATCCGGCGACTCTGAGCGGGGGCTGAGGCAGGCTCACATGCCGTCGATGAGGCGCTGGACGCGCTCGTCGTACGCCTTGAACGGGTCCTTGCACAGCACGGTGCGCTGCGCCTGGTCGTTGAGCTTGAGGTGCACCCAGTCGACGGTGAAGTCGCGGCGCCGCTCCTGTGCCTTGCGGATGAACTCGCCGCGCAGCCGGGCGCGGGTGTTCTGTGGGGGGACGCTCTTGGCCTCGAAGATCTTGAGGTCGGTGGTCACCCGGGCCACGGCCCCGCGCTTCTCCAGCAGGTAGTAGAGCCCCCGGCCGCGGTGGATGTCGTGGTAGGCGAGGTCGAGCTGGGCGACGCGGGCGTGGCCGAGCGGCAGGCCGTGCTTGGCGCGGTAGCGGTCGATGAGCTTCCACTTGATGACCCAGTCGATCTCACGGTCGACGAGGCCGAGGTCGTCGGACTCGATGGCCTTGAGGCCGCGCTCCCACAGGTCGAGGGCCTGCTCGATGAGCGGGGTGCTGATCTGGCGGCGGTCGACGAAGTCGCGGGCCTTGCCGAGGTACTCCGCCTGGATCTCCAGGGCGCTGGCCTCCCGGCCGTTGGCCAGGCGGACCTTGCGCTGGCCGGTGACGTCGTGGGAGATCTCGCGGATGGCGCGGATGGGGTTCTCCATGGTGAGGTCGCGCATCACCACGCCCTCCTCGATCATCCGCAGCACCAGGTCGCAGGAGGCGACCTTGAGCATCGTGGTCGTCTCGCTCATGTTGGAGTCGCCGACGATGACGTGGAGGCGGCGGTACTTCTCCGCGTCGGCGTGCGGCTCGTCGCGGGTGTTGATGATCGGGCGGCTGCGGGTGGTGGCGCTGGAGACGCCCTCCCAGATGTGCTCGGCGCGCTGGGAGATGCTGTACGACGCCCCGCGCGGGGTCTGGGTGACCTTGCCGGCCCCGACGATGATCTGCCGGGTCACCAGGAAGGGGATGAGGACGTCGGCGAGCCGGCTGAACTCCCCGGCCCGGCCGACGAGGTAGTTCTCGTGGCAGCCGTAGGAGTTGCCGGCCGAGTCGGTGTTGTTCTTGAAGAGGTAGATGTCGCCGGCGATGCCCTCGTCGTGCAGGCGCTGCTCGGCGTCGAGGAGCAGCCCCTCGAGCACCCGCTCCCCCGCCTTGTCGTGGGTGACCAGGTCGACGATGTCGTCGCACTCGGGGGTGGCGTACTCCGGGTGGCTGCCGACGTCGAGGTAGAGGCGGGCGCCGTTGCGCAGGAAGACGTTGGACGAGCGTCCCCAGCTCACCACCTTGCGGAACAGGTAGCGCGCCACCTCGTCGGGGCTCAGGCGGCGCTGTCCCTTGAACGTGCACGTGACGCCGTACTCGTTCTCGATCCCGAAGATCCGCCGGTCCATGACCCCACCCTAGGGCGCGCATCCACACCTGTGGGGTGTCCCGGCCGGTGACACGCAGGACGTCCCGCCGCACGGCGGGACGTCGAGGTCAGGACTGCGTGTCGCCCGGCGGCGACGGCGGTGCGACGGGCGGGGCCGTCGGCGGCTGCGCGGGCTCGCCGGTCACCGGGTCCTCGAGCGGCGGCGTCGCCCCGCTGACCTGGTCGGTCGGGTCGGCGGGGTCGTCGACCCCGGGCGCCGTCGACGGCGTCGCGCCGCCCGTGTCCTCGGCCTGCGGGCTGTCGGCCCGCGCGGGACCCCGCTCGCCGAGCAGCTCGACGAGCCGCGACTCGCGCAGCCGCACGAACTTGCGGGGCTGCGGCCGGGAGCGCTCCAGGACCGCGACCTCGAGGTCGCCGGTCGGGATCACCCGGTCGTCGGCCTCGCTGTGGCCCAGGGCAGCCACCGCGAGGCGTACGGCGTCCTGCAGGCTCGCGCCCTCGGCGTACTGCTCGCGGAGGTGGCCGGCCACCACGTCGGCGGCACCGCCCATCACGGCGAACCCGTGCTCGTCGGCGACCTGGCCGTCGTACGTCAGGCGGTAGACCTGGTCGTCCGCGGGCGAGTCGCCCACCTCGGCGACGAAGATCTCCACCTCGTAGGGCTTCTCGCCACCCGAGGAGAAGATGCTGCCCAGCGTCTGGGCGTAGGCGTTGGCCAGCCCCCGACCGGTCACGTCGCGACGGTCGTAGGCGTAGCCGCGCATGTCGGCGAGGCGGACACCGGCGATGCGCAGGTTCTCGAACTCGTTGTAGCGCCCGACCGCCGCGAAGGCGATCCGGTCGTAGATCTCCGAGACCTTGTGCAGCGCCTGCGAGGGGTTCTCGGAGACGAACAGGATGCCGTCGGCGTACTGGATCACGACGACCGAGCGGCCGCGCGCGATGCCCTTGCGCGCGAAGTCCGACCGGTCCTTCATGAGCTGTTCGGGGGAGACGTAGAAGGGGGTGCTCATCGGTGTCCTCAGGTCAGGGCCGCGGCGGGCCCGTCGGGCCGCTGCATGCGGGCGGCGATGATCCGGTCGGCGATGGCGGCGACCTCGTCGTCGGGGAGCCGGCGGCCACCGTCGGCGGTGATCACGTGCACGACCGGGAAGATGCGGCGGGCCAGGTCGGGCCCGCCGGTCGCGGAGTCGTCGTCGGCGGCGTCGTAGAGCGCCTGGACGGCGGCGGTGACGCAGCCCTCGGCGTCGAGGTCCTCGCGGTAGAGCTTCTTGAGGGCACCGCGGGCGAAGAGCGACCCGGAGCCGACCGAGTGGAACGCGGTCTCCTCGTAGCGGCCACCGGTGACGTCGTAGCTGAAGATCCGACCCTGGTCGGCCACGAGGTCGTAGCCGGCGAAGAGCGGCACGACGGCGAGTCCCTGCATCGCCATTCCCAGGTTGGCCCGGATCAGCGTCGCGAGGCGGTTGGACTTGCCGTCCATCGAGAGCGTGGTGCCCTCGATCTTCTCGTAGTGCTCGAGCTCGGTCTGGAAGAGGCGGACCATCTCGACGGCCAGGCCGGCCGTGCCGGCGATGCCGACGACGGAGTACTCGTCGGCCGGGAAGACCTTCTCGATGTCGCGCTGGGCGATGATGTTGCCCATCGTGGCGCGCCGGTCGCCGGCCATGACCACGCCGCCGGGGAACGTCGCGGCGACGATGGTGGTGCCGTGCGGGGCGAGGTCGCCGGCATTGCCCGTGGGCACCGCGCGGCGGCCCGGCAGCAGGTCCGGCTGGTGGTCACCGAGGAAGTCGGCGAAGCTCGAGGTCCCCGGCGCCATGAACGACGCGGGGAGGCGGGAGTCGTTCATTCGCCGCCCTTCTGGATGAACGACTTGACGAAGTCCTCGGCGTTGGTCTCGAGGACGTCGTCGATCTCGTCGAGGATGGCATCGACGTCGTCGTCGATGACCTCCTTGCGCTCGGCGACGTCGGTCTCGACGACCTCCTCGGTCGTCGTCTCCTCCTGGGAGGACTTCCGCGGTTGCTTCTGCTCCTGGGCCATGTCTCCGACCCTATCCACACACGGAAGACCTGTGGGGCGAAGCCCGGTCTCGCCCTCACGGACCGCGCGGGCCGGTCCCGTCGGGTCGAGGACGGACACGGTCGCTGCGCGACCTCCCCCGACCAGCGGGTCAGCGCCGGGTGAGGGCCTGGACGAGCTCGAGCGCGGTGTCGCAGCGGTCGAGCAGCTCGCCGACGTGGGCCTTGGAGCCGCGCATGGGGTCGATGGTCGGCACCCGCTGGAGCGACTCGCGGCCGGGCAGGTCGAAGATCACCGAGTCCCACGAGGCGGCGGCGACGCTCTCGGCGTACTTCTCCAGGCAGCGGCCCCGGAAGTAGGCGCGGGTGTCCTCGGGCGGGTCGTGCATCGCCCGCTCCACCGACGTGTCCTCGAGCAGCCGCTCGATGCGACCGGCGGCGACCAGCTTGGCGTAGAGCCCCTTCTCCGGGCGGATGTCGGAGTACTGGAGGTCGATGAGGTGCAGCTTGGCGTCGTCCCAGTCGAGGCCGTCGCGGTCGCGGTACTGCGAGAGCAGCTTGAGCTTGGCCACCCAGTCGAGCTCGCCGGCGCAGAGCATGGGGTCCTGCTCGAGGCGGGTGAGCACGGACTCCCAGCGGTTAAGCACGTCGCTGGTCTGGTCGTCGACGTCCTGGCCGAGCCGGTCGTCGACGAACTTGCGGGCCAGGTCGAGGTACTCCATCTGCAGCTGCACCGCGGTCAGGGTGCGACCGTCGCGCAGCGTGAGCAGGTGCTGGAGCGTGGGGTCGTGGGAGACGGCACGCAGCGACGCGACCGGCCCCTCGACGGCCAGGTCGCGGGTCAGGAAGCCGTCCTCGATCATCGCGAGCACCAGCGCGGTGGTGCCGACCTTGAGGTACGTCGAGACCTCGGCGAGGTTGGCGTCGCCCAGGATCACGTGCAGGCGGCGGTACTTCTCCGGGTCGGCGTGCGGCTCGTCGCGGGTGTTGATGATCGGCCGCTTGAGGGTGGTCTCGAGCCCCACCTCGACCTCGAAGTAGTCGGCGCGCTGGCTGATCTGGAAGCCGTGCTCGCGACCGTCCTGGCCGATGCCGACCCGACCCGCGCCGCAGACCACCTGGCGGGAGACGAAGAACGGGGTCAGGTGGCGCACGATGTCCGCGAAGGCCGTCGAGCGCCGCATCAGGTAGTTCTCGTGGGCGCCGTACGACGCACCCTTGTTGTCGGTGTTGTTCTTGTAGAGCACGATCGGCGACGTTCCCGGCACCAGCGCGGCGGCGCGGCAGGCGTCGAGCATGACCTGCTCCCCCGCCTTGTCCCACCGCACGATGTCCAACGGCGTGGTCACCTCGGGGGTGGAGTACTCCGGGTGGGCGTGGTCGACGTAGAGCCGGGCACCGTTGGTGAGGATCACGTTGGCCAGGCCGAGGTCCTCGTCGGTCAGCTGGCTGAGGTCGGCCACCTGCCGGGACATGTCGAAGCCGCGGGCATCGCGCAGCGGCGACTCCTCCTCGAAGTCCCAGCGGGCCCGGCGTGCCTTGATGGTGGAGGTCGCGTACGCGTTGACCACCTGCGAGGACGCCACCATCGGGTTGGCGGCGGGCTGGCCCTGCACCGAGATGCCGTACTCCACCTCGGTGCCCATGATCCGCCGTACGCTCATGGGGCGAGCCTACGAGGCCGCACCGAGGAGGGAGCGGCATGGGCGTCTGGAACGACCGGGTGGTCCCCCGCATGGTGGACGCGTCCCTGCGCAGCCACGAGGTCGGCGAGCTCCGCGCCCGGGCGTGCGCGGGCCTGCACGGCCGCGTGCTGGAGATCGGCTTCGGGTCCGGGCTCAACACCCGCTTCTACCCCGACGAGGTCACCGGGACCAGTGCGGTGGAGCCCTCCGACGTGGCGTGGCGGCTGTCGGAGCCGCGGCGCGAGCGCAGCGGCGTACCGGTGGCGCGGTCGGGGCTGGACGGACAGCACCTGGGCGAGGGGGACGCGTCGCACGACGCGGCGCTGGTGACCTTCAGCCTGTGCACGATCGATGACCCGGTGCTGGCCCTGCGGGAGGTACGCCGCGTGGTGCGGCCGGGCGGACGGCTGCACTTCGTGGAGCACGGCCTCGCCCCCGAGCCCGGCGTACGACGCTGGCAGCACCGCCTCGAGCCGGTGCAGCGGCGGGTGGCGGGTGGCTGCCACCTCACCCGTGACGTGCCGTCCCTGCTGGCCGAGGGCGGCTGGACGACGGGGTCGTCGGGGTGGCTGGAGCAGCTCTACCTACCGGGGCCGGCGGTCGGACGCCCGTGGACGTACGTGTCCCTGGGTGTGGCGACCGCGACCTGAGGGTCAGCGGCTGCGGAGCTTGCCCAGGACGGCCAGGACCACGAGGACGATCACGACGATGATGAGGATCTTGACCATGGGGTTCTCTTCTCCGGTGGTGGGTGGTGCCCGGCAACCGGGGCTCAGGGGCGACGCGACTGCCAGGCGTGCGTGAGGTTGATCCCCACGATGCTCGCGAGTGCCAGCACGAGCGCCAGGAGCTCACCGTTGAGCCCCAGCACGATGGTGATCGGGATGAAGGCGACCAGCGAGATGATGCCCAGGGCGAGCTGCCGCGCCCCGGCCCCCGCAACGGCCGCGTTGCGGCGCTGCTGCAGTGCCACCTGCTCAAAGACCCGGCGGTCGACGGCCCGCTCGATGCGCTCGGCGAAACCGTCGACCAGCTCCGCGTCGTAGCGCGCCCCCAGCTCGCGACGAGTGGCCAGGGCGGCTTCGATGTCGCCGTGGCCCAGCTCGTCGTCGGCCGGGGAGTGGTTCACAGGTACTGGCCGGTGTTGGCGACCGTGTCGATGGAGCGACCGGGCTCGGTGCCCTGCTTGCCGGTGATGAGCGTGCGGATGAAGACGATCCGCTCGCCCTTCTTGCCCGAGATCCGCGCCCAGTCGTCGGGGTTGGTGGTGTTGGGCAGGTCCTCGTTCTCCTTGAACTCGTCGACGCACGCCTGCAGCATGTGCTGGACCCGCAGGCCGCGCTGCTGGTGCTCGAGGAAGTCCTTGATCGCCATCTTCTTGGCCCGGTCGACGATGTTCTGGATCATCGCGCCGGAGTTGAAGTCCTTGAAGTAGAGGACCTCCTTGTCACCGTTGGCGTAGGTGACCTCCAGGAAGCGGTTCTCCTCGGATTCGGTGTACATCCGCTCCACCGTCGCCCGGATCATGCCGGCCACCGTCGCGTCCCGATCGCCTCCGAACTCGGCGAGGTCGTCGGGGTGCAGCGGCAGGTCGGCGACGAGGTACTTGGAGAAGATGTCGCGCGCCGACTCCGCGTCGGGACGCTCGATCTTGATCTTCACGTCGAGGCGGCCGGGGCGCAGGATGGCCGGGTCGATCATGTCCTCGCGGTTGGAGGCACCGATGACCAGGACGTTCTCGAGGAGCTCGACACCGTCGATCTCGCTGAGCAGCTGCGGGACGATGGTGTTCTCCACGTCGGAGGAGACGCCCGAGCCGCGGGTGCGGAACAGGGAGTCCATCTCGTCGAAGAACACGATCACCGGGGTGCCCATGGAGGCCTTCTCGCGGGCGCGCTGGAAGACCAGACGGATGTGCCGCTCGGTCTCGCCGACGTACTTGTTGAGCAGCTCGGGGCCCTTGATGTTGAGGAAGTAGGACTTCCCCTCCTGGCCGGTCCTGGCCGCGACCTTCTTGGCCAGCGAGTTGGCGACCGCCTTGGCGATGAGCGTCTTGCCGCAGCCGGGCGGACCGTAGAGCAGCACGCCCTTGGGCGGCTTGAGCCGGTGCTCCTTGAAGAGCTCGGGGTGGAGGTAGGGCAGCTCGACCGCGTCGCGGATGGCGTCGATCTGGGTGATCAGGCCGCCGATCTGCGAGTAGTCGATGTCGGGGACCTCCTCGAGGACGAGCTCCTCGACCTCCGACTTGGGGACGCGTTCGTAGGCGTAGCCCGCGCGGGAGTCCAGCAGCAGCGAGTCGCCGGCTCGCAGCGGCTCGTCGAAGAGCGGCTTGGCGAGTCGTACGACGCGCTCCTCGTCGGCGTTGGCGATCACGAGACCGCGCTCACCGTCCTCGAGGAGCTCCTTGAACATCACGACCTCGCCGACCTTCTCGAAGCCGAGCGCCGCCACGACGTTGAGGGCCTCGTTGAGCATGACCTCCTGGCCCTTGACGAGCTCGTCGAGGTCGACCGCGGGGCTGACGTTGACGCGCAGCTTGCGACCGCCGGTGAAGACGTCGACGGAGTCGTCCTCGTTGCGGGCGAGGAAGGTGCCGAAGCCGGCGGGTGGCTGCGCCAGCCGGTCGACCTCCTCCTTGAGCTTCATGATCTGGTCGCGGGCCTCGCGCAGCGTCTGGGCGAGACGCTCGTTCTGGCTGGTCACGGCGGCCAGCGAGCGCTGGGTGTCGGCGAGGCGCAGCTCGAGGCCACGGGACTGACCGGGCACGTCGGTGAGGCGACGGCGCAGGTCTCCGACCTCGGCCTCGAGGAAGCGCACCTGCTGCACCAGCTCGTCGGGCGTGCGCCCGGCTCCTGCGGCGCTGGATGTCGATTCGGACATGTGCGTCACCTCCTTGGTCCTTCGGACACTACCCATCTGATGATGGGACGGAAGGGGATAACGGATCGTGTTGGTCACGATTTCGTCGCGAGCGGACCGGGCAGGACGCGTGCCGCCCCCCGCGGCGCGGGACCGACCCCCCAGCCCGGAGGGGGCGGGTCAGGCCGACGGGTCGTTGAGCCGGTCGATGGCGAGCAGCTCCTCGTGGGTGAACTCCCCCGACGTCCTCAGGATCTCCTGGACGACGGCGGACTTGCCTGCCAGGTAGGCGTCGAGGTCCATGGCCGGGTCGGCGGCGAGCGCCACCTTGGCGGCGGCGTACGCGTCGCGGAGGTCGTCGCGGCGGCGCAGGACGTCGCGAACCGCGAGGTGGTTGCGGAGGTTCATGGTGCCGGCGGCGCACACGTAGACGTGACGGTACGGCGACCGGTCGGGGGCACGGAAGGCCTCGCGACCGGCGATGCCGAGGTCGCCCCGGTGGACGTACCCGAGCCCTTCGAGGGCCCGGACCGCCGGGCGGACGTGCTCGGCGTCGACGATGACATCGATGTCGAGGATCGGCTTGGCGGCCAGACCCGGCACGGACGTCGAGCCGACGTGCTCGACGCGGGCGCCGGGGATGTCGGCGACCGCCTCGCGGAGCGGGGCCGCGACGTGCTCGAACTGCACCGCCCAGTCCGGGGACCAGGCGACGACCTCGACGCTCACGACCCGTCGGGGGCGGTGTCGGCCGGCGGCAACGGCGGGATGTCGGCGGGACGCGGGCCGGTGTAGTCAGGACCGTAGGCGCCGGGGGCGGGGCGACGGGTCTTGCGCATGGGGCGCTCGCCGGGCGCCATCCGACGGGCGGTGACGAGGAAGGCCGTGTGCCCGATCATCTTGTGGCCCGGGCGGACGGCCAGGCCCTCGACGTGCCAGTCGCGGACCAGCGACTCCCAGGGCTGCGGCTCGGTGAAGCCGCCGTGGACCCGGAGGGTCTCCACGACGCGGGAGAGCTGGGTGGTGGTGGCGACGTACGCACAGACGATGCCGCCCGGGACCAGCGCGTCGGCGACGGCGTCCACGCAGCTCCACGGGTCGAGCATGTCGAGGATGACGCGGTCGACCTTGTCCTCGAGCTGCGGCAGGCCCTCCTTGAGGTCGCCGAGGCGCAGGTCCCAGGCGGGGTGCGACTCTCCCTCGGGGGCGGAGAAGAACTGGTCGACGTTGCGCTTGGCGACCTCGGCGAACTCCTCGCGCAGCTCGAACGACGTCACCCGACCCCACGGGCCCACCGCCCGCAGCAGCGAGCAGGTCAGGGCCCCCGAGCCGGCGCCGGCCTCGACCACGCGGGCGCCGGGGAAGATGTCGGCCAGGGAGACGATCTGAGCGGCGTCCTTGGGGTAGACCACGGCCGCGCCGCGGGGCATCGACACCACGAACTCGGTGAGCAGCGGGCGGAAGACGAGGTACTCCCCGCCGGCCGACGACACGAGGGTGAAGCCCTCGTCGCGGCCGATCATGTCGTCGTGCTCGATGTGGCCGCGGTTGGAGAAGAACCGCTTGCCGGGGGTGAGCTCGAAGTTGTGACGGCGGCCCTTCTGGTCGGTCAGGCGCACCCACTCCCCGGCCCGCAGGGGTCCGCGGTGGACGCCCGACCACGCCTCGTGCGGGACGTCTGCGGAGGGTGCGGCGGGGGTGGTGTCAGGCATGCGCGGAACCTTAGTGCGGCTCGTCGGCACTCGCGGAAACGGCAACCGCCTCGGAGGCGGGTGGGACCCGTCACTCCGAGCCGCGGCCGGTCGAGGCGGCGGACGACTGCAAGGATCCTCGGCATGGACACGGCACGCGCGACCTCCTTCGGGGCCTGGGCCGACGAGTACGACGAGTGGCGTCCCACCTACCCCGTCGCAGCGGTGGACTGGCTTGCACCTCCGGAGGGAGCACGCGCTGTCGAGGTCGGCGCGGGGACGGGCAAGCTGACAGACCGCCTCACCGGGCGTGGACTCGAGCTCGACGTCGTGGAGCCGGATGGGCGCATGCTGGAGGTGATCGCCCGGCGCCACCCGGGTCTGCGGACACATGAGGCGCCGGCCACCGACCTGCCGCTCGACGACGCATCCGTCGACGCCGTCCTGGTGGCGGACGCCTGGCACTGGTTCCCCAAGGAGGAGGCCGCTGCCGAGGTGGCACGTGTCCTCCGGCCCGACGGCTGGCTCGGCTGCGTGTGGAACGTCCCGGTGCTGCAGCGCGACTGGGAGTGGCGGGCGTTGAGGCTCGACCCGGCCCTCCAGCACCCCGACACCCTCGCTCCGTTGGACCGCCTCGGGCTCTCGACCGGCGTTGCCGAGCAGCAGGCGTTCCGTTGGACCTGGACACTCACCCCGCGCCAGTGGCGAGGTTTCGTCTCGACGGTCTCGCACGTCCGGTTGCTTCCCGCGGACGAGCGCATCGCGGTACTCGACGAGACCGAGCGGCTGGTGGCGCGCGCGTGCGCGGCGGCCGGGACGACGACCGTGCCCCTCGTCCACGACGCGCTGTGTGTGCGCTGGTATCCCGGGACCTAGGACTTGTCCGTACGTCGCGCGATCCGGCTCGGGTTCCAACTCAGGCGTCCTTGCGCCCCCGTCGGTGTACAGCTCGACGGGTGGGTTGCGGACGCACCTGTGCCCCCGCCGGGTCAGCTCGACGGGTGGTGTCGCGACGCACCTGTGGCCCCGCCGGTGTCACGTGGGCGGGGTCCGGGGCGTGGTGGTCACTGGTCCGGCGGGTGGGCGCGCAGGTGTGAGCGGAGGGTGCGGGTGTCGGGCAGCTCGATCAGGCTGGGGCCGTGCGGGCGCTCGCCGTCGTCGGGCCAGGCGCGTCCGGTCGCGGTGCTGCCCGTGTGGTCACGCCGGTAGGTGTGGCCCAGCGGGCTGGTCCAGACGTAGACGCCCGGGTCGGTCATCTCGTAACGCCATCGCCCGTGGGTCTTCAACCGGTGGTGCAGCCGACACAACGCCGCAAGGTTGTCGGTGCTCGTCGGTCCGCCATCCTCGGGATGGTCGTGGTCGTAGGCGACGATGTGGTCGAGGTCGCAGTGGCGGGCGTTGCGACCACACCACGGGAACACACACGTCCCGTCCCGGACGATGACGTACTCACGGATCTTCTCGGTCGGCGTGTAGCCCTGGCACTCGAGGCGCTCACGGAGGTCGATGACCTGCTTCACCACCACCTGGACGTCGGGGCGTCCGCACCAGGCCCGGACCTGCTCCACCGACAGCAGGCGTTGGCCGGCCTGCTCGACCCGCGCACACAGCGCCTCGCCGGGGGGTTGTCGATCGTGCGGGTGATGGCGTCGGCGGACAGGTGGGCGTAGATCACCACCTGGGTCACCGGAGCCACCGCAGCGCCAGCAGCGCCGGACGGTGTCGTGACGGGCCCCTGCGAGGCACCGGCCGGGTCGGCGGCGCCGGCAGACCCACAGGGGTCGTCGGCGGGCCGGTCGTCGTCGTTGAAGCCGATGGTGAGCTGGTGCCGGGCGAGGTCCCCCAGCGCGGTGGCCCGGCGTGCCGTCAACCGTGTCGGTGGACCCGAGCCGGGCGAGGTGCTCGGCACCCGACGTGACTGCCGCGGCCAGGGCGAGGGCGTCGGGGATCTCCAGGCCCGCCGTCAGCTCCATGGTGCCGTCGTAGGAGGCCTGCTGGGTGTCGAAGGTGACGTGCCGCTTGTCCGCGGACTTCTCCAGCGCGTCGGCCACGGCCTCGGGCATGAACCGGACCCGGGCCTCCTGCACCAGCCGGTCCAACGCGGACGGCGTCAGCTTGGAGGCGCACCAGAACACCTGCTCGTCCACGTACGACGCGGCCTCCAGGGACAGGTCGATGGTGGTGTCCGCGATCAGCCGCGCCCGCCACCCCGCCACCAGACCCGCCTGGACGGCACCCCACAGCTGGGGCAGGCGGTAGGCCACCTCCACACACTCGGTCAGGAACCGGCCCGCACTGTCGTTGGTGCGTCCCAGCATGGTCGCGAACTCCGGCACGCAGAACTCGTCGATCATCGGCGACCCCTCACCAGCGAACGTCTTCGGAGAGGTGAAGCACGCCTCCGCGAACTCCGGGTCCGCGAGGTGCAGGTCCGCCCAGTGCACGCCGAGACGCATCATCTCGATGTCTTCGGCGGCCGCCCGTTCGCGAGAGGCTCGCACCGCACGCAGCAGCGCGGCCGGGGTCTCCGGCAGTGCTGCGGCGGTGGTCTTGGGCATGACCCCATTCCAGCAGGGACCACCGACAACGCAGCCTCAGGATCGACGGTTCCGACCGGCATGTGGACAGCACTTTCGACAACCTTTCCCGGGCGCGCCGGGCGCGGTTTCGAGACGGGCCCCAGGGCCCGCCCCGACCAGCGGTCGAGAGGTCGGGCCCGGGTTTCGAGACGCCCGGGCGCATCTCCTCACCCGGCGGAAGCAGTGGTTCCGAGGCGGCCCCAAAGCGCCTCCTCATCGAGCAGAGGAGAGCTGGTCGACCTTCAGCGAGGGGTCTCCCGGAACGCCTTGTCGACGTCGGCGGTGACGAGCACACCGCAGATCTGTCCGTCCTCCTCGAGCAGGAGGTACTCGTCGGCGGGCCGGCGGCTGATGGCCAGGATGAGCTCCTCCCCCGCGATCGTCGCCGGCAGCGACAGGCCGTCCTCGAGCGTGCGCGCGACCGTGGACACGGCCATCCACGGACGTCGCTCGACCGGCGTCGCCTGGACGGCGGCCTCGTTGACGATGCCGGTGGCCCGTCCCGAGCTGGTGGTGGTGACGATGCTGCCGGCGCCGGCCTCGTGCGCGCGGCGTACGGCTTCGGCCAACGGGAGGTCCTCGGGGACGGCGAGGGTACGACGCGCCAGCGGGCGCGCGACGAGGTACGGGAGGCGTCGGCGCAGACGTGCCTGCGCCATGGCTGCGGTGGCGCCGGTCCACAGGAAGACGGCGAGCACGAAGACCAGGACGTAGTCGAACAGGGTGGGCTCGATGTCGAAGAGCTCGCGCTGCAGCAGCGGCCAGGCCAGCACGGCGACGGCGGTGAGGCGACCGCCCCAGCCGGCGACCAGGGTCCCCCGGTGCTCGTTGCCCGACACGCCCCAGACGAACGCCTTCAGCACCCGGCCCCCGTCGAGGGGCAGGCCGGGCACGAGGTTGAGGACCCCGATGAGGAGGTTGGCGCCCGCCAGACCCTCGATCGTGACCTGGACCAGGCCCTCGGGCACGACGAACCATGCCGCGAGCGCGACGAGACCCACCGCGATCGAGGCCAGCGGACCCACCACGGCGATCCAGAACTCCTGGCGAGGCTTGCGTGCCGCCCCGTCGATCTCGGTCATCCCGCCGAGGAAGTGCAGGGTGATCGAGTTGACGACGTACCCGTAGTGCTGCGCGACCAGCGCGTGCGACGCCTCGTGCAGCAGGACCGCGAGGTAGAGCATGACGGCGAAGACCAGACCGGCGACGTAGGTGAAGATGCCCAGTCCGGGCTGGGCCTGCTCGATGCGCGGGGCGACCGCGAAGGCGATGAGCGCGGCGACGAGGAACCACGAGCTGGTGACCTGCACGTCGATGCCGGAGACCGAGCCCACCTTGAACGTCCCCGCGGGGCGCGGTCGGTCCGCTGGTCGTCGTTCGGCCGGCGGAGGAGTCTCGGTCACTTCTCGAGCCTAGCCGCGGGCGATGATGTCGGCGGGGTCACCTAGGGTGCGGCGCATGAGCACCCCCGCCCCCTCTCCCGCCGACCGGGTCTCCACCCCCGTCGACGGCGTCGACGTGCTGGGGGCCCTCTCGCCGAGCCGGGCGGGCGACTTCATGACCTGCCCCCTGATGTATCGCCTCCGCACCATCGACCGGCTGCCCGAGCAACCGTCGCCCGACGCGGTGCGTGGGACCGTCGTCCACAAGGTCCTCGAGGACCTCTTCGACCTACCGGCGTCCGACCGCACGCCCGACGTGGCCGCCGACATGATCGTCCCCTCCTGGGAGGCGCTGCTCGAGGCCGAGCCGGAGGTCGCCGAGATGTTCGGCGACGAGGGCCCGGACGTCGCGTCGTGGCTGACCTCCTGCCGTCAGGTCCTCGACCGCTACTTCACCCTCGAAGACCCGCGACGCCTCGAGCCCGCCGAGCGTGAGCTGTACGTCGAGACGGTGCTGGACAGCAAGCTGCTGCTGCGGGGCTTCGTCGACCGCCTCGACGTGGCCGCGGACGGCCGAGTCCGGGTGGTGGACTACAAGACCGGCCGCTCTCCTGGGCCGGGCTTCGAGGCCAGGGCACTGTTCCAGATGAAGTTCTACGCCCTGGTCGTCTGGCGCACCCGCGGCGTGCTGCCGAGCGTGCTCCAGCTGGTCTACCTCGGCAACGGCGAGATCCTGCGCTACGAGCCCGACGAGGCCGACCTGCTCGCCACCGAGCGCAAGGTCGAGGCCGTGTGGCGGGCCATCCGGGAGTGCGAGGAGACCGGCGACTGGCGCCCCAGCCCGTCGAGGCTGTGCGACTGGTGCAGCTACAAGCCGTTCTGCCCGTCGTACGGCGGCACGCCACCCCCGCTGCCCGAGCGGGTGCCGGTCCCCGATCCCTCCGGCGACCTGGACACCGACGAGGGGGTCACCGGCGCGCCCTGACCCTCCTCGCCGTAGAGGACGCAGGCGACCTCGGCACCGCCGGCCGCCCGCAGCGCCGGGTCGACGCCGTCGTGGAACGTCACCACCACCCCGCTCCCGTCCTCGGTGATGTCGGAGATCCCTCGCCACAGGGGCTCGTCCGGGTTCTCCGCGCGGATCCGCTCCAGCAACGACCTCACCTCGGCCGCGTCGCTCTTGCCGATGCGGGCGGTGGTGCTGGGGATGTCCAGGCGGTCGAGGTCGCCGATGATCGCGCGCTCGGCCTCGTAGGTGGCGGCGTCGCTGCGCGTCCAGTGCTCCTCCAGCAGGGACCGCAGGTCGCGCGACTCCCAGCCGCACACCGACGTCGCGACGGGGCACCGCGGGTGGAAGGCGCATCCCAGGGGCGGGCTGGCGGCGTCGGGGACCTCCCCGCGGGGCAGGTCCCGGGGCACCGTCCGTGAGGGGTCCGGGTCCGGGATCGCCCGGAGCAACGCCTGCGTGTACGGGTGCCTGGGCCGGGCGAAGATCTCCTCGGTGTCCCCGATCTCGACGATCCGACCGAGGTACATGATCGCGATCCGGTCGCAGAAGAACTTCGCGGACGCCAGGTCATGGGTGATGTAGACGTAGCTGAGCCCGAGCTCGTTCTTGAGGTCCAGCATCAGCTGGAGGATCTTGGCCCGCACCGACATGTCCAGCATCGAGATGGGCTCGTCGGCCACGAGCACGCTCGGTCCCATGACGATGGCGCGCGCCATCACCACCCGCTGCTTCTGCCCGCCCGAGAGGTCCCGCGGGAACTTGGTGAGGAACAGCTCCACCGGCGAGAGGCCGACCCGCTCCAGCGCCTCGACGACCCGGGTACGACGCTCGGCCGCGGAGCGCACTCCCTGCACGCGCAGCGCGTCGCCGACGGCCACCTCGACCGTCATGGCCGGGTTGAGGGCGGCGTTCGGGTCCTGGAAGACCATCTGGATGTGCCGGCGGATCCGACGCAGCTGGCGCCGCCCCATCCCGGTGAGGTCGGCACCGTCGAAGATCACGCTGCCCGCGGTGGCTTCGACCAGCCCGAGGAGCGCGCGTCCCAGCGTCGACTTGCCGCTGCCGCTCTCACCGACGAGACCGACCACCTCCCCGCGGTGCAGCGTCAGGTCCACGCCGTCGACGGCCCGGACCGTGCCGGTGTCCCGGCCCGCGAGCCGGGCCAGGCTGCCTCCCTGCAGGGCGAAGTGCACCGACAGGTGGCGCACGTCGAGGATCGGGTCGTCACCGATCGCGGTGTCAGGCCTCGTCGGCAACGCTCAGCACCTCCTGCGTCAGGGGCTCGGTCCCGCCGGGCGGGATCTGGTCGTCCGGGCCCCGCAGCCAGCACTCGACGCGCCCACCCCCCGGACGCTCGATGTTGATCGGGTTCTTCACGGCGCACACCTTCATCGCCTGCGGGCACCGGGGGTGGAACCGGCAGCCGTCCGGTGGGTCGACGAGGTCGGGCGGCGCCCCGGGGATGAACTCGAGGCCCGTCGTGGACAGGCTGATCGTGGACCGCAGCAGCTCGCGGGTGTAGGGGTGCTGGGGGTGGTGGAAGACGTCCTCGACGAGTCCCTCCTCGACGATGCGTCCGGCGTACATCACCGCGACCCGGTCGCACGCCTCGGCGACGATCCCGACGTTGTGGGTGATCAGCAGCAGCGACGTCGAGAACTCGCGACGCAGGTCGTTGAGGATCCGGACGATCTGCGCCTCCACGAGCACGTCGAGGGCCGTCGTCGGCTCGTCGGCGACCACGAAGGCGGGGCGCAGCACGAGCGCCAGCGCGATCATCAGGCGCTGCCGCATGCCGCCGGAGAACTCGTGCGGGTAGGACTTGTAGCGGGTGGGCGGGATGCCCATCATCCGCAGCGCCTCGAGGGCACGCTGTCGCACCTGCTCCTTGCCCAGTCGTGGCTCGTGCTGCCCGATCGTCTCCTCGAAGTGCTCGGAGATGCGCATCAGCGGGTTGAGCCGGGTGAGGGGCTCCTGGAAGATCATCCCCAGCTCCCGGCCCCTCAGCCGGTAGGCGTCCTTGGGGCTCAGGGACAGGATCTCCTGGCCCTTGAACATGACCTCGCCGTCGCGCTTCGCACCCTCGGGCAGCAGACCCATCAGTCCCCGGCCCAGGGTGGACTTGCCGCAGCCGGACTCCCCCACCAGTCCCAGCGTCTCTCCCGCAGCGATGTCGAAGCTCACCCCGTCGACCGCGCGGATCGCGCCACGGGTGGTGCCGTACCAGACCCGGACGTCGCGGGCCGAGATCACCGGTTGCACTCCGCGCTGGGCAGCCGGCTCGTCGACGAGCTCCATGTCAGCGCACCTCCTCCTCGAGAACGGTCTGACGGGGCGGCATGACGACCGGCATCAGCCGTCGCCTCCGCAGGGACGGGTTCAGGGTCTCGTTGAGCCCTTCTCCCACCAGCGTCAGCCCGGTCACCAGCAGCACGATCGCCAGGCCCGGGTAGAGGCCGGTCCACCAGATGCCGGAGCCGGCGTCGGCCAGGGCCCGGTTGAGGTCGTGGCCCCACTCGGCGGCGTCCGTGGACTGGATGCCGAGACCCAGGAACCCCAGCCCGGCCAGGGTGAGGATGGCGTCCGCGGCGTTGAGCGTCCCCAGCACGGGCACGCTCTGGATGACGTTGCCGAAGAGGTAGCGGCGCATGATGACGCCGTCGCTGGCCCCGATCCCGCGGGCGGCCTCGACGTAGGACCCCTCCTTGGCGCTGACCGTCGTGTTGCGTACGACGCGGAAGTACTGCGGGATGTAGACCGCGGTCAACGAGAGCGCCACCGCGAGCACGCTCCCCCCGAAGAGGCCGGTGAGCAGGAACGAGAACACGATCGCGAGCAGGAAGGAGGGGAACGCGAAGAGCGCGTCCATGATGAGCACGAGGACCCGGTCAGGCCACCCGCCGTAGTACCCGGACATCAGTCCCAGCGGGACACCGATCACCACGCAGAACAGGATCGAGAGCAGGACCACCTCGATGGCCGTCCGGGCGCCCCAGATGACCCGCGAGAACACGTCGAAGAACAGCCGGTCGGTCCCGAACCAGTGCTCGGCGCTCGGAGGACCCGCCTTGGGGAAGCGCACGCCGTCGACCGCGGACTGCGCGAACCCGTACGGCGCCAGCCAGGGGGCGAACAGCGCGCAGACCACGAAGACGCCGCTCAGCAGGACACCGATGACCAGCATCCAGCGCGCCAGGCCGACGGTGTCCGTGAACGGCTTGGAGACCGTCCGCAGGACCCCGCGCATCAGTACCTCACCCGGGGATCCACGAGGGCGTTGACGATGTCGACCAGCAGGCTGATGACGACCACCGCGACCGCGAAGATGGTGATGATCCCCTGCACGGCGCCGTAGTCGCGGTTGTTGATGTAGAGGACGAGCTTCTGACCCAGGCCCGGCCAGTTGAATGTCGCCTCGGTGAGCACCGCGCCGCCGAGCAGCAGCGCGAACTGGAGCCCGACCACGGTGATGACGGGCACCAGGGCGTTGCGGAACGCGTGCTTGCGGGTCACCTTGCGCGGTGAGATGCCACGCGCCTCGGCCGCCTCCACGTAGTCGGCCTGCATGGTCTGCAGGATGTTGACCCGCACCAGCCGGATGAAGACACCGCAGATGAGGAGGCCGAGCGTCACCGCGGGCAGCAGCAGGTGCTCGAGCACGTCCTTGATGGCGGTGGCGTCCCCGCTGAGGAAGACGTCGACCAGCAGGATGTGCGTCACCGGTGGCACCGTGAAGACGGTGACGGGGCTCGCCATGCCGGACGTCGGCAGGCCGAGCGGTGGGGCGACGTACAGCTGCAGGAGGTAGCCGACGAAGAAGACGGGTGCGGCGTAGCTGATGATCCCGAACATGCGGATGCCGACGTCGCCGGCGGAGTCACGGAACCGTCCGGCCAGCAGGCCGAGCGGGATGCCGACCACCAGTGCGATGACGAACGCCGCCACGGTGAGGCTGAGGGTCGCGCCGCCGTTGTCGCGGACCACGTGCAGCACCGGCTGGTTGTCGCTGAACGTGGTGCCGAAGTCCAGTCGCAGCACCGAGGAGAGGTAGTCCCAGTACTGCGCGAGCAGCGGCTCGTTGAATCCCAGCGCCTGGCGACGCTGCTCGAGCGCCTGCTCGTCGAGCTTGCCGCCCAGCGCGGCCGACACGGGGTCGCCGGGCGCCACGCGCAGCACGACGAAGACCAGGGTGAGGATCACCCAGATCATGGGGATCACCAGGAACATGCGCTGCAGGACGTACAGCCGCAGGGATCCTGAGCCGGAACGGGTCATGGGGGTGGTCTCCGTGCAGCGGTCGTGGGGCGTCGCGGTGTGCGACCCCCCACGACCGTGCGTCGATGTCGGTCAGCCGGACTTGCTCACGAGCCAGAAGCGGAAGATGAACGACGGGTCGAGCGTGTCCTCCACGCCCGTCATGCCGGGCCCGTAGACGCCGGTGTTCTGGCCCACCCAGGACGGGATGAACGGGACGTCGGTCGCGGCGATCTCCTGGAGCTTGCCGAACGCCTCCTCGCGGACCGCCTCGTCGTCGGTGCCCTGCTCCTGCGCGACGAGCTTGTCGGCCTCGGGGTTCGAGTACCCGTTCTGGAAGAAGCCCCCGTCGACCATGAACGGCGACAGGTAGTCGTCGGTGTCGGGGTAGTCGGGGAACCAGCCCAGGATGAAGAGGTCGTAGGCGCCCTCCTTGTAGATGGTCTGGTACTGCTCCCACTCGGTGCTCTTGAGGGAGACGTTGAACAGTCCGCTCCCGTCGAGCTGGCGCTTGACCTCGTTGGCCTCGTCCTCGGTGCTCGGGCCGTAGTGCGTGGGCGTCCAGCCGACGGTGAGGTCGACCGGGGTCTGGATGCCCGCGTCCTTGAGGATCTTCTCCGCCTTGGCGGGGTCGGGCTTGCCGTACTGGGTGTCGAAGGCATCCGACTGCCCGGCGTACCCCGGCGGCACGATGGAGTACAGCGGGTCGACGGTGCCGTCGTAGGCGTCCTTGGCGATCGCCTCGCGGTCGAAGACCTGCGCGGCGGCCTGCCGCACGGCCAGCTGCTTGCCGACCGGGCTGTCGACCTTCCATACCCAGTAGCGGATCTCCGAGCCGTCACCGGTGGCGACGGTGACCGCGTCGCTGCCCTTGAGGTCCGCGATGTCGGTCGGGCTCAGGCTGCGCCACGCGACGTCCACCTCGCCGTTCTCGGCCGCGATCTTCAGCGCCGAGGGCTCGGAGTAGTACTTGACGAAGACCTGCGGGGCCTGGCCCGTGTTGTCACCGGTGTACTGGTCGTTGATCTCGAGCACGGCCTGCTCGCCGGACTTGTACTGGCTGAGCTTGTAGGGGCCCGAGCCGATGATCTCCTCGTCGGCCAGCTTGGTGTCGGCCGGGAAGACGTCCTCGTCCACGATCGCCGCGGCGCCCGGGTAGGTCAGCACGTACTGGAAGGTCGTGTCGGGGTGGTCGAGGTGGAACACGACCGTCTGGTCGTCCGGGGTCTCGATGGCGCCCTCGTTGAGGGTGACCGTGCCGTCGTCCGCGGTGTCGGTGATGCTGCCGAGGAGATAGATCGCCGCGCCGTTGGCGTCCTGGATCTTGATGGAGCGCTCGAAGCTGTACTTCACGTCGGAGGAGGTGAGGTCGTCACCGTTGGAGAACTTCAGGCCCTCCTTGAGCGTGCACGTCAGCGTCTTCGGGTCGTCGTAGGTGCAGCCGTCCGCGGCGTCGCCGACGATGTCGGTCGACTGCGCCGGCACCGTCACCAGGGTCTGGTAGAGGTTGTACTCCAGGGTGGACGAGCCGAGGTCGTAGGAGCCGGCCGGGTCCAGGGCGGTCACGGTGTCGGTCGTGCCGAGGATCCAGGGCGAGCCGGTCCCTCCGGCGCTCCCGCCGCCTCCGTCGTTGCTGTCGTCGTTCGAGTCGCCGCCGCACGCCGTCAAGCCGACGGCGAGCAACGCGATCACCCCGAGCCTGGCCATAGTGTGTTGACGCATGACTCCCCGCTTTCCGTCCGGATTCCGGACGCCGATGTGCGCTGCGTTGCTCGGAACGTAGCCCTTCCGGTGTGACGTGCGCCACCCTCCACGCCGAAGTGGCGCCCAACCGTGTCCGAACGGACACGCCGGTGGCGGGACCACCCCGGGACCTCCCCACGGGGTCGGTCAGGCGGGCGAGAGGTCCGCGAGGTAGGCGGCGTCGAGACCCGCGAGGGTGTCGGCGAAGACCCGCCGCTCCCCCTCGAGGATCGGCACGTGGTGGGGGACGCACAGCACCAGGCAGCCGGCCGACTCGGCCGACCTGGCGCCGGTGTTGGAGTCCTCGATGGCCACGCAGTCGCCGGGCTCGACACCCAGGTCCGCGGCCGCCTTGAGGTAGGGCTCGGGGTGCGGCTTGCCGAGCTCGACCCGGTCCCCCGTGACGATCGTGCCGAACGTGTCCTCGGGCAGGTGCGCGAGGATCGGCTCCACGAAGCGCATCCACGACATCGTCACCAGCGCGCACGGCACGTCGTGGGCACGCAGGTCCGCCAGCAGCTCGCGCCCGCCCGGGCGCCACGGCACCTCCCGGCGTACCCGCTCGACCACACCGTCCAGCAGCTCGTCGACGATCTCCTCGGGCGTGCGGTCGATGCCCATGTGCTCGCGGATGTAGGCCCCGGAGTCGAGCAGGGCGTTGCCGACGAGGTTGAGGGCGTGCTCCTGCGACCAGGTGCCGCCGTACTTCGCGGCCATCGCGTACTCGGTCTCGATCCAGTACGGCTCGGTGTCCACGAGGGTGCCGTCCATGTCCCACAGGACGGCCGCCGGCCACCGCTTCGGGTCATTGAGGGGCTGACCTGCAGGTCTACCCGGAAATGCGGTGCTCAGTGTGTCCTCCCAGACGCCTCATGCAACGTTCCATGCAATCAACCACCCTAAATCGAGGGTGTGCCGCATAGGCCATCGTCGAGGCGGGCCCTTCGGTCAAGCGCGTTCACGGAACCGACGGTGGAAGGGCTCAGGTTGACGGCGCGGGACCGCACCGGAGGTCGAGCCGTACGTCCCCTTCGACATGCGGGAGGAGGCGGGCGCGGCTCCGCCATCGGCGGACGACCCGACGCCGTACACGTGGCGAGAGCCACCCTCGACCAGTTGACAGCTCCCCGGCCTCGGGGCGTCCGATGTCATGCCGAGGAGGTCGCTCGACCGTCGTCGGTCCCCACCTGCAGCTGGTCCGGAGCGAGCCGCCGGTGGCGGGCGCGCGAGGCGGCACGGTGGAGCGCCAGCACGCCGAGGACGAACACGACGAGGACAACCCACATCACCGACCCCGGCGCGTCGGCCGTCGCCGACGCGCCGGGGGGGCTTCCCCGAGACACCGAGGTCGCGGCGCGGTCGGGGGGAGCGCCTGCGACGACGGTGAACCAGAAGGAGCCGGAGACCACGTGGCCGTCCCGCCCCACCACGCGGTAGGTCAGCGTGTGACGTCCGGGGAGCTCGAGGGCGACCTGCGCCTCGGCCGTCTCCCCGCGGGTGCCGGTCGCACCGACCGGGATCTCGTCGCCCCGGGGATCGTGCACCGTGATGGCGGCGCCGGCGGCGAGCAGCTCCTCGCCGAAGGTGAGGACCACGCGATCGAGCCCCAGCGGCACACGCTCGCCCTGGGCAGGCACGCTGGCGACGAGGTCGACGTGAGCTCGCGCCGCGAGTGCGGTCGTCTCCGACAGGAGCAGCGCAGCCACCAGCACGGCGACCACCCGGACGACCACCCGAGCCTGGAGCGTGCCGGCCGACGGGGCAGAGGCCTGTGTCACCCATGACGGCCCCCTGGCTCTGGTCGAGGTGACCGGATGAGGTCACCGGCCCACCCTGATGCCCCGGCCTTGGAGGAACCTTGGGCCGTCAGCGCCACGGCAGCCTCCAGACCGTCGAGGTCACGGGTCCCTCGGTCTCGGCGGCACGACGGATCGCGTCGACCACCAGCTGAGGAGACCCACCCTTCACCAGGTAGCCGCACGCACCCGCTGCGAACGCCCGGCGCACGAGCTGCCGGGTGCAGGACGCGCTCAGGATGACCACGCGCACGTCGGGGAGGTGCGTGCACAGGTCGCGGGTGGCCTCCACCCCGTCGCACCCTGGGAGCTGGACGTCCATCACCACCACCCGGGGCCGGTTCCGCTGCGCGAGTGGCAGCGCGGCCTCGCCGTCGCACGCAGTGGCGACCAACCGCAGGCCGGGTTCCCGGGCCACGACGAACGCCAGTGCGTCGCGCACGGACTCGTTGTCCTCGACAAGCATGACTGTGGTGAGGATGACGCTCTCCTCCCGTACGGCGACCCGTGATCCGTGTTCCGGATCGTCCACGCAGGACCTTGGGGAGAGGTAGGGCTCAGAAGGGCACCAGCACGGCGGGAAACCTCGCCTCCACGAGGGTGCCCCCGGACGCCGGCGACCGGACCGCCAGCTCGCCGCCGAAGTCGACCAGGGTGTCGCGCAGCAGACGCAGCCCCAGGTGGCCCTCGGCGGGCCCGGCCGGCGCGTCTCCGGTCCCGCGGCCGTCGTCGTGCACGCACACCCGGACCTGGTCCCCCTGCTGCTCGATCTCCACCAGGACCCGATCGGCCCGGGCGTGCTTGACCACGTTGCGCAGGACCTCGCGGGTGATCCGATAGACGAGCCGGGCGGCCTCGGGCGAGAGATCGAGGCTCGGTGGGACGGTGAGGTCGAAGTCGAAGGGTGCCTCGCTCGCCCCGGTCCGCAGCAGGTGCTCGACGGCGTCGCGGAGTCCGTCGCCCTCCAGGTCGGGCGGGTACAGGTCGGTCATCAGGGAGCGCAGCATCACCGTGTCGTGCTGGACGATGCTGGCCGCACGGTCGATCACTGATCGCGCCTCGTCCACCGAGCCCGCGCCACCGAGCTCCGCGGCTCACGGTCGGCAGCGCATAGCCCAGGCCCGCCAGGTCCTGGATCACCCCGTCGTGCAGGTCGGCAGCGATACGACGGCGTTCGAGGTCGGAGGCGAGCAGCGCGTGTCGCATCATCTTCGACTGCACCCGCTGCGCCCCCTCGACCCGACGCAGGAGCGAGACCGCCAGGGGAAGGACCACCGCCAGGAAGAGCACCAGGGCCCCCACCACCAGCGGGACGAAGGCTGTCACGATGGTGCGGGCGTCGTCCTCCATCCGGTCGACCGGCAGGTAGGCCTCGAAGACGAGGGGGACCCCGTCCGCGTCGAACGTGCCGGCGTACACCTCGAGCAGCTCGCCCTCGTGACGCTCCGCCCGGTTCTCCTCCTTGGACAGGTCGGACACCTCCGCCGTCACCCCGCGGGTGCCGAAGAGGGTGCCGACGGCGGGCTCCAGCTCGAACCGCTGGCCGATGAGCTCCTTGTCGTCGGCCCAGATGACTCTGCCGTCGGCGTCCCACAGCTTGACGTGCCGCAGGCTGCCGTCGGCCATGCGGTTGCCCATCACGAGATCGAGCTCCTCGCTCGAGGAGCCGGGGTCCCGACGCACTGCCACGTCCACGAGGGGCGCGGCGACCCGATGCGCCACACCCGCCCCCTGGGCGCTGGCGTACTCGAGAGCCTGGTGGCGAGCGATCCGGTCCGCGATCAGGATCGTGCCCACGGTCAGGACGACGAGCGCGACGAGACTGGACACGGCGAAACGGACCACCGCCGCTCGCACGGTGGAGCTGGGCCGCCGCCACGGGCTCGGGGCCCTGCTCAGGAACGACGCTCACCGATGAGCCCCTGCGAGCGGGCGACCGCGACGGCCTCGAGCTGGGAGTGTGCCCCCAGCTTGGACAGCAGGGACTTGACGTGCCCGCGGCAGGTGTGGACCGAGATCCCCAGCTCCCGCCCGATGAGGCGTACGTCGCGCCCCTCGGCGAGCAGGTCGCAGCACCAGCTGTTCGCGCGGGGTCAGGCCCGGGAGGATCCGGTCCCCCGACTCCGGCGCCCGGTCCTCCACCACCAGGTCGTGCAGGAGGGCGGGATGGACCAGGAAGGCTCCCGGGCGCGCGGCGCGCAGGGCCTCCAGCAGCTCGGGGAGCGAGCCGTCCTTGGGCAGCAGCGCGCACGCGCCCACCAGGGCTGCCCTGCGCATCACCCGGCGGTCCCCATGGGCGGTCAGCACGACCACCCTCAGCTCGGGGCGCTCGGCCAGCAGCTGGGCGGCCAGGTCGAGGCCGTTCTCGGCCTTGAGGTTGACGTCCATCAGGACCACGTCCGGTTGGTGCTGGTCGGCGAGGGCCTGCGCCGCGCAGGCGGTGTGAGCGGCGCCGACGCACTCGAAGTCGGGCTGGACGTCCAGCGCCATCATCACCAGGTCGGTGAATGTCTTGTGGTCGTCGACGACGAGGACCTTGTCCCGCCGATGGCTCCGAGGTGCCTGCCCCACGTCCCCGACCATCACATCCCCTCACCGTGTCGCCCGAGTCTCCTCAGGCGCGCAGGGACTGTCATCCCTCACCTGAGGGAAGTGCGAGTCAGGGCGGCGGGGCCACGGCGATCACCTCAGGCCACCAGGTCGGCCGCGATGCGGACCAGTGCCTGGTCGCTCCCGGGCTCCTCCAGGCCCGGTATGCACCCCACGGCCCGCCGCAACAGGTGCATGAGCACCCGCACCTCCTCGCGAGCGTCGCCGGCACCGCCTCGCTCCAAGGGAACGTCTCGGAGGATCGTCAGGTAAAGGTCCTGGCACGCACCGGAGGGGTCGGTCCCGAGCTCGGTCGCGAGGTGGTGCCTGAGCTCGACGTAGGCACGCAGCGCCTCGCTCTGGCTGCCACCCGCCCACTGCGCACGCATGAGGAGGCACCACGCAGGCTCGCACAGTGCATCCTCGGCGATCGCCCGGCGTGCGAGACGGACGGCGACATCGTGCTCCCCCAGGGTCATCGCGTGGGTCGCGGCCAGCGTCGTCGTCGCGACCAGCTCGCGGCGGAACGCCTCCCGCTCGGTGACCGCCCACCCCTCGTAGGCCTCGGACGCGAGCAGGTCGCCCCCGACCAGGGCCAAGGCTGTCTGGAGAGCTGCCAGGGCGCGGCGCGGATCCGAGCCGAGGGCCTCGGCCTGCCGGACGAGGCGGCGGAAGTCTACGAGGTCCACCTCGACCTCCTCCAGCTCGAGGACGTAGCCGCGCGTCACCGTGGCGAGTGTCGACCCGCGACCGCCCGCGAGGCCCAGGCTGCGACGCAGGACGCAGACATAGCTCTCCAGGGTCCCCAGGTACGACGGCGGCGGCTGACCGCCCCAGAGCACCTCGGCCAGCCGCTCCTTCGGCACTGGTGCACCGGGCGACAACGCCAGGATCTCCAGGATCTGCCTCGGCTTCGCGCCGCCCATCTCCGTCGTGCTGACCGGTCCTGTCCCCGTGGTCACCGTGGTGGCTCCGAAGAGCGTGATCCTCAGCATGTGCTCCCCCACTCGTCAGCGATCCCGACGCCCCCGAGCGGCACCTCCAGTGTGGGGACCGGCGCGTCGCCCCGGCAGCCGCAGGTGGGGTGGAGGACCCCCCCGAAATGAAGTGGTCACATCGGCTCGGCGGCATGGCCCGTGGTGACCACCGCAGCTGGGGGCACCGTCCGGGTGCGAGCACTGCGCGGGGCCGCACCCCTGTGCAGGAGTGCGGCCCCGCGGGCCAGACCGGGCTCAGCGCCGCCGGAAGGTGAAGGCCACGTGACTGCCCCCCATCGTGCTTACCGCGCTGACGGCGGTGGCGGTGCCCGGGGTGACGCCTCCCGCCCCGCGGAAGGACCATGCGCCCACGGGATCCACGTTGGTGAAGCCCAGGACCCGGCCGCTCAGTGCTCCCCCCAGGACGACGGCCACCCGCTGCCCGGCAAGGATGGTGCTGGTGCCGCTGACCCGCCACTCGTTGCCGGCCCGGTACTCGGCCGCGCCGACGATGAGGGACTCGGGCTGCGGACTGATCGTCACCTCGTCACTCGCCACCTGGCCGCCCTGACCCGTGACCGTCAACCTGAGCACGACGGGGGTCGAGCTCGTGACGTACCCCGGGTTGGTGCTCGTGGTGCTGGTCGGCAGGGGCAGGAGAGGCATCACGAACGTCGGCCGTGCCGAGCCGGCACCGGTCACGACGACGGTCGGGCCGCTCACCTGGCTCCACGCCCAGGTGTCGACCAACGCGCTCCTGGAGCCGTCGAGCGAGACGGTGGCTCCCCGTCGGGACGTCAGGTCACCACCCGCGTCCGCCGTGGGCGACGGGGCGGGTTGCGTCGGGTCGGGAGCGACCACGTTGACCGTCACGATCATCGGGTCACTGGTGCCGGCCGGCCCGCTGACCACCAGCTCGAGCGCGACAGGCCCCTCGACCCCGGTCGGCGCGTTGAACGACGCGACCGCAGTGTCGGACCCGCTGAGCGCGACTCGGTTGGCGTCGGTGACCGGCACCTCGACCGTCGAGGGCTCGGTCCCCGCCGAGCCGTCGGGCAGCGTGACCTCGACGTCCTCGGTCCTGGTCGCGGGAACCTGTCGCCACGCCCAGGTGGAGATCGTGCCCGTGGAGCCCGTCCCGGTCAGCGTCACTCGTTGGCCTGGGGCGACGTCGAGGGGGTTCGCGAACGCAGCAGCGACCGGCCTGTCGGCCTGCATCCCGGCGCCGAGAGCGCTGATCGGTGCGACCGCCGAGCCGCCCTTGTCCGAGCTGACGGTCACCGTCATGGGGGGCGCCACGGTGCTGATGCGTGCTCGACCGTCCACGAGCGGTTGTCCGAGCACGGACAGCCGGCCGGGACTGTCGTCCTGGTCGCTGGACGAGGCCGAGACGACCAGCAGGTCGTGGTCGGCGTCGTACTCGGCCTGGTGGATCGTGACCACGTCGCTCAGCGTCACCTGCTTCTGTGCCACCGGGATGTCACTGGTGTTGACCACCGTGACTGAGCGGCCGTCGGGCCGTGCGGTGGTCGCGAACCGTCCGTAGTACCCGCCCCGGTCCCCCTCGAGGCCGGTCTCGATGAACCCGAGGCCGGCGTCGCGGACGTGGATCGACTGGCCGGCGTCCGAGGTCGCGTACACATCGATGAAACCTGCGCCGTCTGCCCCGACGCTGTAGGTGGCGCCCTGCACGTCGACCCCGGAGTTGGTGGCCTTGCGTCCCTGGACGCTGAACAGGTCCGTCCGGGCCAGCTCCTCCCAGGTGCCCGCACCAGACCGGCGCTCCACCAGCACGAAGTTGGTGCCGTAGGGACTGCCGATGACGCGGTGGTCCACACCGGGATCCCCGACGTAGCCGGCCGGTGCAGGAGGGGCGACAGCCGGGTCCCACTGCAGGAAGGGACCCACGCGGCTGGCCAGGGCCTGCCCGAAGACACCCGCGGTCGCACCGATGTCCTGGGTGTAGTTGATGCCGTCGCCGTCGACGGCGAACTGGTCCACGCCGTACGGATGGGTGACCCGGTACTCGCCGTCCGCCATGGCCTTGTCGCGGATGCGGATGCGGCCGAACACCATCTGGTCGCCCGCAACGACCTCCTCCGACGCCCACGCCCCCTCGAGGTCCATCCCCACGGTCATGTCGACGCCGGGGCCGGTGACCTCCGCGCCGGCGAGCTGGTAGAAGAACTCTCCCGGGAAGTTGTCGGGGTACGACACCGGGGCGTCAGGGTCCGGGACCTCGTCGGGCAGGGTCGAGCACAGCGGGTCGTCCAGCGTGGTGCACGCCTCGAGCCGGAGTCCGTTGCTGTCCCGGTACCACCCGGGGAAGCCGTGCTCGGCGAGCGGGCCCACCTCCACCAGCCGACCGGTGCGGGCCTTGAGCGTCCCGTCACCGTTCGTGGGGGCGACGGGTACAGCGAGCGCGCTCACGGCGAAGCCGGTGACGAGGAGGGCCGCGAGGACGGCCACGAGACCGCCCGGACCCCGCCGCATCAGGCCCGCGATGCGCGCCGCGGGGCGTCGTGGTGTGGTTGCCATGGTCCTCAGCTCCTGTCCAGGCGCCATGCCTGTTGGTTGTCCGCTCAGGGTCGGCACATCACCTTGGGCATTCCTTGCGGACCACGGCAGGCATCGCCCGGACGTGCGGCGCGAGGTTTCCCCAAGTTCGCAGGAGCAGGCTCGCGCGCATGCGGGAGCCGATCACCACCACCAGGACCGCGGAGCTGCCGGGCCGCACGCCGGACCGACCCGGTCCCGCCGACGTGTACGGCGTTGCGGCGCACACCGTTGCGGTCGTCGCGGTCGTTGCGGTCGCCGTGGCAATCGCCGTGGGGACCATCGCGCTCCTGCTGGCAGGAGGTCACCCCGACCCCCCGGCGGACGGGACGCCCGACGCCGGGGCACTCACCGGCTGGGGTCTCCCCCTTGCCGGGATCCTCGGCCGCGCGAGCGCCGTGGGCGTGGTGGGCTGCCTGCTCGTCGGTGCCGTCCTGGTGCCGGCCCGACCGGACGACCAACTGAGCGATCTCGCTCTCCACGCAACCACCTGCGCGGGACGGTGGGCGATCGCCTGGTCGCTGCTGGCGACGGTCCAGCTCGTGCTCCTGGCGTCGGACGTCGCCGGTGTGCCGCCGACCCGGCTCGACCCGGCCCTGATGACCGCCGTGGCCTCCTCCGTCCCGGGTCGGGCCGTGAGCCTCGTCGCCCTGGTTGCGGCCGTGCTCGCCGGCATCACGCCCCGGGTCGGGACACGCCGCGCGGTCCGCACGCTCCTCGCCGTCGCCGTCCTGGGTCTCCTCCCGACCGTCCTGGCCGGCCATGCCTCCGTCGGTGCCGATGACGACGTCGCGGTCAACGCCCTGGTCGTCCACGTCGTGGCCGCGACCCTGTGGACCGGGGGCCTGGCGGGCCTCACCCTGCATCTCGGGAGGAGCCCGGTCGTCCTGTGCGAGGCGGCCACGCGCTTCAGCACCATGGCCCTGTGGTCCTACGTCGCCCTCGCCACCTCGGGAGTGATGGTGATCGCCGCCGAGCTGGGCACCTCGACCAGGGCATGGGCCAGTGGCTACGGAGCGCTGGTCGTCGCCAAGGTGGTCGCCCTGGTGCTGCTGGGCATCCTCGGGCACGTGCACCGCCGGCGTACGCTCCCGCGCCTGGGCAGGGCCGGTGGACACCGGGCGTTCGTGCGGCTCGCCGGTGTCGAGCTCGTGCTGATGGGCGCCACGACCGGCCTGGCCGCCGCTCTCTCCCGGACGCCGGTCCCGACCCGGGGCCCCACGACGATCTCCGGCCACGGGGCCGGCCATGCGAGCCTGCCGCTCGTCGTGGAGCCGGTCTCCGTCACCGGGCTCGCGACGACCTGGCGTCCGAACGCAGTCGTCCTGCTCGTCCTCGCCCTCGCCCTCGCGGCCTACCTGCGAGACACCCGGGTCGTGCGCGAGCGCGGCGGGTCCTGGCCACCCGTGCGGACGGGCGCCTTCGTCTCCGGTCTCGTCGTCGCGGGGATGACGCTCTGCTCCGGTGTCGCGGTCTACGCGCCCGCCATGGTCAGCGTGCAGGTGTCCCAGCTCCTCGTCACGCTGCTCGTCGTCCCGATGTTGCTGCTGCTCGGCGCGCCGGTGGACCTGTGGCGCCGCGCGGGGCACGCGACGTCCCCCACCACGCCGGCGGGCCGCGCCGCGACGGCCGTCCAGAGCCCCGTCACGGGCGCCACCACGACCAGCCTGCTCCTGCTCGGCGTGTATCGGACCCCGCTCATCGAGATGTCCCAGCGCTCCCCCACGGTGCATCTCACCGTCCTGGCCCTGGCCCTCGTCTCCGGCTCGGTGCTGCTGTGGCCGGTGCTGCGGACCAGGGCGTCGAACCGGGCCCGGGCCCGGGAGGAGCAGCGGTGGTGTCTCGTGGGAGTGGCGGTGTGTCTCGGGATGCTCGCGGCCCAGCTGCGGTACGGCGACCGGCTCCTGGCGGGCCAGTGGTTCCTCGAGCTGCGGTGGAGCTGGGTCGACCCGGTCGCCGACCAGCGGCTCGCCGGGATCGTGATGGGCACGGCCGCTGCAGCAGTGCTCGCCGTGGCGCTGCTGTCGACGGCGATCCGACGCGGTCGACCCACCCTCAACGGATGATCGGACACAGGGTGAGCACCGGACGGCCCAACAGCTCCGTGGCCGTGACCGGTCCGTAGTCCCGCGAGTCCACCGAGTTCCCCCGGTTGTCCCCGAGCACGAACACGCTGTCCTCCGGCACGGTGAAGGTCGCGCTGTAGTACCCGTCCACCAGCTCGTGGTCGACGTACGGCTCGGGCACCGACACCTCGTTGACGTACAGCTCGCCGTCTCGGACCACGAGCACGTCCCGCGCCACCCCGACCACCCGCTTGATGGTGCGGGCGCCGTCGGCGGGCGATCGGAACACGATCACGTCGCCGCGCGCCAGGTCGGCCAGCGCGGGAGGCCGGCGCGAGACCAGCACGACGTCGCCCTCGTCGTACGTCGGGTGCATGCTCGCGGAGTCGACGCGTACGGGGACGACGACGGTGGTGCGCACCAGCCAGACCGTTCCGAGCACGACTGCCAGGGCAGCCCCGCTCCGCGCCCGCGACCGACCGGACACCGGTCGTCACTGCGGCGGAGCCGCGAGGACCGGGTGGTTGGGGTGGCTGGCGGAGAGGTCCGCCGTGCCGTCGTGGGCGGCGACGAGGAACTGACCCATCATGTCGTGGTCCTCGTGCGCAAGGTTGTGGCAGTGGATCATGTAGCGCCCACCCAGCGAGGCCGTGAGGCCCGCCTGACCCGTGGAGCGGCCGTCGGGGTAGGTGGCGGGGGCCATGGCGTAGTGCACCAGCACCTCGACGATCTCGCCCTCACCGACGTACACCACGTCCTTGGGCCCCTTCTCCCACGCCTCCACCCGGCCCGAACCGCCCTTGCGGCGACAGGACCTGGAAGTCGACCAGGTGGATGTGGAGCGGGTGGTACCAGCCACCGGACTTGTTCTCGATGCCGCCAGATCTCCATCTGCCCCGGCCGCGGCGGGTCGCCGCCGTCGCGAGAAGAGGTTCCAACCGCCGGCCTGGACGTCGTGCCACGACATCTCGTTGATCAGGAACTCGTTGGTGACGTCATCGTGCTCGAGGTCGATGTCCCGCGTGCGCCGGGACATGCTCCGGGTCGCGCTCATCACCGCGTGCAGCTCGCTGGCGGGCGGCGTCACCACGGTGTTCCATCGCGAGTCCGTGGGCTCGGCGGTGACCCGCAGCTGCATCACCTTGCCGGTGTGGAGGTAGTCCCGGTTGTTCTTGTTGCTGGAGTTGCGCAGCTCGATGACGTCCCCGAGCCGGCACCCGTTGAGGTCGACCATCACCTCGTAGCGCTCGGCGCCGGCCTGCCGCCAGTTCGTCACCTGCTGTGGACGGCGTGAGGCCCCCGTCGGTGGCCACGACGTAGGTCGGCAGCGACCGAGCCGGTCCGGGTGTTGACGAAGCGCAGGTTCATCGAGCGCGACAGCGTCGCCATGCAGGATCCGGAAGCGGTAGAAGCGACGCTCCACGTCGAGGTAGGGCCACGGCACGCCGTTGACCATGATCACGTCGCCGCACAGTCCGCGAGTGGTCGCGGTCCATGTAGGCGAGCGACCCGTCCTTGGCGAACATGGCGTCGCCGATGACCAGCGGCACGTCGTACCGACCCTGGGGGAGGTTCTGCCTTCTCCCACGCCGTTCTGGATGTGGTACTGCGCGAAGAGACCGCTGTAGACGTTCTGCGCCGTGTGGTGCACGCCGTGGTCGTGGTACCAGAGCGTGCGGGGGCCCTGGTGGTTCGGGTACCAGTAGTCCTTGTACGTGCCCCGGCAGGGTCACGTCGTCGGCGTACCCGTCGTACTGCGGGCAGCGAGGCGGACCCGTGCAGGTGCACTGACGTGGCGACCCGTCGTACCCGAACGTCGGGTGGACCGTCGGCAGGTCGTTGTGGACGCGCAGCGGACGCGGGTGTTCTGGTCCACCTTGATCAACGGTCCCGGGACGGTGGGACCGGCGCCGGCGACGGCGTAGCCGAAGACCGGGTGCACGGGGCTTCCTGGGTCGAGGATCTGGAGGTTCGCCGCCTTCTCCCTGATCTCGTAGAGGAGGTACTCGCCGTACTCGTCCGTCATGACGGTGGGCACGATCGCCTGGGGCACCGGCAGCCTCGCGCGCGAAGCGTGCCGGCTTGGGCGAGGTGCTGATCCAGTCGGACGTGCTGGCCGACTGGCCCAGCGGCACGGTGAGGCCGGCCAGGGTCATGCCGGCGCCGAGACCTCCCAGCTTCAACAGGTCCCGTCGTCCCAGATGTGTCATGGCCGTCCCCTCGCACCGTCCTCGCCGTGTCAGCGAGATCCGGCACCCAGACTGCGGGCGTGTCCTTGGGCTTTCCTTGCGGACGCCCGGGGCCGGCTCGTGCAGGGGGCGCGGGAGATCAGTCCTCGGTGAGCTCGGCGAGGAAGGCCCGGCCACGTTCGCTGGTCGGATGCTCGAGGACCTGCTCCGGCGTGCCCTGCTCTGCGATGCCGCGGTCGGCCATGAGCACGACACGGTCGGCGGCCTTGCGAGCGAACCGCATCTCGTGCGTCACGACCACCATCGTCATGCCCTCGTCGGCCAGGGTGCGCATCACCTGCAGCACCTCCCCCACCAGCTCCGGGTCGAGCGCCGAGGTGGGCTCGTCGAAGAGCATCACCTCGGGGTCCATGGCGAGGGCCCGCGCGATGGCGACCCGCTGCTGCTGGCCACCGGAGAGCTTGTCCGGGTAGGCGTCCGCCTTGTCCGGCAGGCCCACACGTTCCAGCAGCTTCTCCGCTCGTTCCCGCGCCTCGGCCCTCGATCGGCCGAGCACGTCGACCTGGGCCATCACGAGGTTGTCGATCACCTTGAGGTGCGGGAAGAGGTTGAAGGACTGGAAGACCATGCCGATCCGGCTACGGACCTGGTTGAGGTGCTTCTCCTGGTAGGAGAGCTCCTCACCCGCGAACCGGATGGTGCCCGACTGGACCCGCTCCAGGCCGTTGATGCAACGCAGCAGGGTGCTCTTGCCGGCACCGGAGGGGCCGATCAGCACCACCACCTCGCCTCGGTGCACCTCGAGGTCGACTCCGTCGAGCACCACGGTGTCGCCGTACTTCTTGACGATGTCGCGCATGTCGACGAGAGGTTCACCCTCGCGGCCGATGCGGGACGCGGACGTCTCGTGGCTCGTCATGCCGGTCACCTCCGGTGGGCGCTGAGCCGGTGCTCGAGGCGGCTCACCAGGAAGGTGAGCGCGAGCACGATGGCCAGGTAGTAGAGCGAGACGATGAGGTACATCGTCAGCGGTTCGTACGTCGACGCCGCCTCGTTGCGCGCCGTCAGGAAGAGCTCCTGGAGCCCGATGAAGGCGACCAGCGACGAGTCCTTGACCGCGATGATGAACTGGCTGCCCAGCACCGGGAGGATCGCCCTCAGCGCGAGGGGGGCCCGCACCCGGCGAAGCGTCTTGACGCGCGACATGCCGAGGGACCGGGAGGCCTCGTTGAGACCGGTGGGCACCGACTGGAAGCCCGATCGGATGATCTCGGCGATGTACGCCGCGTTGTGGACTCCGAGCGCGATGGCGCCGGCCCAGAACTTCTCGAGCGTGAGGATCTCGGAGATGCCGAAGTAGAGCACGAAGATCTGCGCGATCAGGGGGGTGCCGCGGATCAGCCCGATGAACCCGGTCGCGATCCAGCGGAGGACCGCGACCGGGCTCATGGACATCGCGGCCACCACGGACCCGAGGACCATGGCGAAGACCAGTGCCACGGCCGTGAGCCGCAGCGTGACCCACGTCGCCTCGAGGAAGATCGGAGCCGTGTCGACGAGGTAGTCGAAGAAGTTCATGACGTCAGGAGATGTCCTGTCCGAACCACTTCTTGCTGATCTCCGCGTAGGTGCCGTTCTCCTTGATGGTGGACAACGCGTCGTCGAGCTCGTCGACGAGCGCGGCATTGCCCTCGTCGACCGCGAAGGCCGGCTCCTCGGTGTAGAGCGGGTCGCCGCACGCCCGGAGGTCGCGGTCGGCCTTGTCGATCTGGTAGAGCCCGACCAGCCGGTCGGTCATCGCCCCGTCGAGCCGGCCGGCGTCGACGTCCTGGAGCGCGGTGACGTCCGAGGTGAACGTCACGACCTCACCGGCGAGGCCCTCCTCCTCCAAGAACGTCTGGTAGGTCGTGCCGGAGGCGACCCCGACCTTGGGCGAGTCCATGGCCTCGGGGTCCTCGCAGTCACTGTCGTTCGCGACGAACATCGTGGCGCCGGAGGAGTAGTAGCTGTCGGTGAAGTCGACCGCCTTGTCGCGCTCCTCGGTCGGCGTCATCGACGCGATCAGCACGTCGTACCGCTTGCTCTTCACGCCCTGGATGAGGGTGTCGAAGGCCCCGGTCTCGGTCTTGAGCTCCAGGTCCATCTCCTCGGCGATCGCCGCGCCGATGTCGTAGTCGAAACCGGTGAGGTCGTTGCCCTCGAAGTAGCTGAACGGCTGGAACTCGCCACTCATCGCCACGACGAGCTCGCCGTCGTTGATCAGGCGCGGCCCGTCGGAGGCGGAGTCGCCGCCGTCGTCGCCACACGCCGACAGCGCTACGAGGGCCGCCGCCGCGAGAGCCGCGATCGCCCCGGTCCGTCGTCGTCGCGTCGTCGCCCTGCTGAAGATCTTTGTCATGGTCGTCCTGCCTCCGTTCGGCAACCCCGCGCCATCGCGGGGCCGAGAGTCGCGCTTCGGTCAGACACACGAGGTTAACGGCTCCACCGGACCGCCGAGGTCGACCCAGGCACGTCTCGGGCCGCTCGGGACGCCCGGGGAGCGACGCGTGTCCCGCGAGACCGGCGTTCCACAAGGGATCGGGGCCCGCACATCGCGCACCGGCGAAGTTACGCGTTCGTTACTCGGACGCCCGCCCACGGCAGCCTGCTCACTCCTGATCACCCGGGCCGAGGCCCGGCTGGTCCGGTCTCCGAGGAGTCGCCGATCGGGATGTCCTCCGTCGTGAACTGACGAGCCACGACCACGTCGGTCGAGGAGTGAGCCAGGATGGAGAGACTGACGGTGAGTGCCGTCAGGTGGAACAGCTCGTCCGAGAGCTCGATGCCGGACTCCAGCACGATCAGTCCGTAGACCACCGAGGCGAAGCCCTTGGGGCCGAACCACATCGCGGCCGCCTGCTCCCGTCGGTCCAACCCCGAGCCGAGGAACGCCAGCCAGAGCGCGGCCGGTCGCGCCAGGACCAGGGCCAGCACGGCGAAGACCCACCCGTTCCAGGAGATCTCCTGGATCAGGAACGTGGGAGTCATCAGGGCCGCGAACACCAGGACCGCCGCCAGCTTGAGCTGCTCGGCGACCAGCTCGCCCAGCTGCTCGAACTCGTGACGGAACTCCTCGGACATGCTGGCGACGGTGGCGCCGGCGGCGAAGGCCGCCAGGAAGAGGTTGGCGTGCGTCGTCAGGCACAGTCCGAGCACCAACAGACCCAGGGCTGCCGGCAGCAGGGGCTGCAGGTGCCGCACACTCGCGAAGAAGCTCAGACGTTCCAGCCTCAGCACCGTCCACGGCACGACGACGCCGATGACCAGCCCCAGCGCGAGCTCGCCGGCCAGGCTCCAGCCGCTCGCCTCCATCCCGCCAGCAGAAGCGAGCAGGACCAGGACGATGGGCAGCGCCAGACCGTCGTTCACCCCGGACTCGACGTTGAGCAGGCTCCGCAACCGCGGCGGCACTTCCTGTCGTCCGACGATGGCGGCGGCGAAGACCGGGTCGGTGGGCGAGAGCACGGCTCCGAGCAGCAGCGACTCGAGCCAGGGCACCCCGACCACCCAGTGCGCCAGCGCAGCGGTGACCAGCAGGGTCAGCGGCAGCCCGAGCACGAGCGCACGACCGGGCAGCCGCCAGGCACTGCGCAGGTCCCTGACACCGACGCGCATCCCGTCGCTGTAGAGCACCGAGAACAACGCGAGCTCCGCCAGCACCGACACCGCCGGGTCGCCGGACTGCACGTGGAGGACGTCGAGGACACCCGGTCCGAGCAGGAAGCCCCCCACCAGGAACAGCACGGCCGTCGACAGCACCGTCCGGTTTGCGAGCTCGGACAGCAGCACCGCGGCCACGAGCAACGCGGAGAAGCACACCAGCAGCGTCGGGATGTCCAAGGCGTGTCCTCACTCGCGGGGAGTCCTGTGCGGCGAACCGGCGACGACACCACGCACACACCGACGTGGCGACCCGTCGTCCCCGGTCACGATCCGCGCTGGCAGACTACGACCCTCCCTCGGCGATGCGCGAGGTCGCTCCCCCGGTGTCGTCCGTGCGAGGCCGGCGGGACACAGCATGACGTGCGCCGAGGGGCCGGTCGCCGCGGCGGACCACGTTCCGTACGGTGCCGGAACCCCCAGCACGTGCTTCGAGTCCTCAGGAGGTGCCCATGGACGACCCGATCCTCGACAACGTCGCCGGCCTGCTCAGGGTCCTGGTGATCGTTCCCCTGGCCTACGCCTGCCTCGTGGTCCTGCTACGACTCAGCGGCAAGCGCACCCTGGCCCAGCTGAACGCGTTCGACTTCATCGTCACCGTCGCGCTCGGTTCGACCCTGGCCACGATCGCCCTGAGCAGCAGCGTGGCTCTGGCGGAGGGCGCGCTGACGCTCGTGCTCCTGGTCTCCCTGCAGTTCCTGGCCGCCTGGTCCGCCGTGCGGCTCTCGTGGGTACGCCGGGCGCTGACGTCCGAGCCCACCCTGCTGGTCCGCGACGGCCGGCCGATCTCCGCGGCCCTGGTCCGGGAGCGGATCTCGGAGGAGGGTCTTCGCCAGGTGGTTCGCAGTGCCGGGCTCGGGGACCTGGAGCTGGTGGCGGCGGTCGTGGCCGAGACCAACGGCACGTTGAGCGTCATCACCCACGACAAGCTCGGCAGCGGATCCGTGCTGGGGGACGTGCGGGGATGGCGATGAGCTCCCACCGGTCGAGGCAGCGCCCCGTGCCCCCGGAGTCACGGCCCCGCTCGCGAGAGGTCGTCATCGGGGAGGCAGTCACCTGGGTGTCCCGCTGGACCCTCCGCTGGGTCGTGATCGCGATCGGCGCGGCATTGGTCGGGTGGCTGGTCCAGCACCTGTGGAGCATCCTGCTCCCTGTCCTGCTCGCCCTCATCCTGACGACCGTGCTCCAGCCGCCGGCTCACTGGCTGGAGTCGCGGCTGCGGTTCCCGCCTGTCGTCGCCGCCCTGAGCGCCCTCGTCGGTGCCCTGCTGACCCTGTCCGCCGTCGTCGTGTTCATCGCCCCGTCCGTCAGCACCCAGGTGGGCGAGATCGCTGACAGCGCGGCCGACGGTCTCACCCAGATCCAGGCCTGGATCGAGGGAAGTGCCACCCTGGACATCACCCACGCCCAGGTCGAGTCCATGGTCGCCGCCGCCCAGGAACGCCTGCGGTCGAGTGCCAGCAGCATCGCGTCCGGAGTACTGGTGGGCGTCAGCGCCGTCACCTCCGTGCTCATCAACGTGCTCCTGACCCTCGTGCTGTCGTTCTTCTTCCTCAAGGACGGCCGCGCGTTCCTCCCCTGGCTGCGCCGCACGACCGGTCCCACCGTCGGGGGCCACCTCACCGAAGTCGGCTCGCGCGCCTGGGACACCCTCGCCGGTTTCGTGCGCACCCAAGCGCTGGTCGGCCTCATCGACGCCGTGCTCATCGGGGCCGCGCTGCTCGTCGTCGGTGTTCCGTTGGCCTTGCCGCTGGCGGTTCTGACGTTCGTCGCGGCGTTCGCGCCGATCATCGGCGCCGTGACCGTCGGGGCGCTGGCGGTGCTGGTCGCGCTGGTGGCGAACGGGTGGGTGGCGGCAGTGATCATCCTCGTGGTGGTGGTGCTCGTGCAGCAGCTCGAGGGCAACGTGCTCCTGCCGTGGCTGCAGGGCAAGAGCCTCAACCTGCACGCCGCCGTCGTCCTGCTGACCATCGTGCTCGGCTCGGCGCTCTTCGGGGTCGCGGGTGCGTTCCTCGGGGTTCCGGTCGTGGCGGTCGGCGCTGTCGTGGCCCGCTATCTCAACGAGCGCGTCGCCGACGCGGTGTCAGGGGCAGGACCGCAAGGAGCGGACGGGGACCCGGACACCGAGGCATAGGCACCGAGGCATAGGCACCGCGCCGAGACTCTCGCGAGGCCGCGGCCCGCGGCAGGGTCGGCGGCGTGCTTCCCGGAGGCCAGCCCGCGCGTCACATCAACCACGGGAGGATGCGTCCGTCCGGAAGCCCGACCGACTCCTCCGCGGGGGCGGCTTCGACGGCTGCGAGGAACGCGTCGAGACCCCGGGCCAGCACCTGCTGGTCGTCCGCACTCATGCGTCTGGTGACGTTGTCGATGAGTCGGCGTCGTGCTGCCATCAGCTCGGCCACGAGCCGGGCACCCTCCCCCGTGAGCTCGAGCAGACTGCTGCGTCCGTCCCGGGGATCCCGAACGCGCAGCAGTCTGCCGGTGGCGACGAGCTGGTCGCAGGTGCGGCCCGCATTGGAGGGGTTGACGGCGAGGTGCTCGGCCAGGGTGGAGGAGTTCATCGGCCCGCGGGTGTTGAGGAGGACCAGGACGCGCAGCTGGGGCACGGTGATCTGCTCGGCGACATCGCCGAGGGTCCTGGCGACGATCGCGGTCATGGTTCGTGAGACCGCCAGCATCGCTTCGGTGGCGCGTGCCTGTTGCTCGTCCACGTCGCGGCTCACAGCTGCTGCCGTACGCCGGGCTCGGTGGCGAGCGAGTCCACCTGGTCGCTCAGTCGGCCGTCCACCGCCTTCTTGCTGGCGCCGGTGCGACCGAGCGGGAGCACGGTGCGGGACTCGCTGCCCTCGAGCTCGAGGGCGAGTGCGGCGTAGCTGCTGAGGACAGCCAACGCGATGCCGACCCACCCGGCTGCATGCATCCATCCGGTCCCGCCGTCTATCTCGGCGATCCCGGTCACCGCGAAGCGGGTGGCACTGGTGAGGATCACCAGGGCCGGGACCGCCTTGGTCCGGGCCGCCGCGGCGGGGATCAGGAGGCAGGCGGCCGAGCAGAGCAGGATGACGCCGAGCCCGGAGCTGGTGGCACCCGGTGGGGAGGCCAGGGTCGCCAGGCACACCGCCGCCCAGGTGCCCGACAGGATCCCCATGCCGGTGGCCGCGACGGGGTCCCGCGTCAGGAACCCCATCACCGCGGCCAAGAACTGCAGTGGCACCGTGAGGACGAGGACGCCGAGGGCCACGGTCTGGCCCTGGCCGGCCGGGATCCAGGAGAGCTGCACGGTGGCGAACGCGACCGTCGCGACGGCCAGGGCGAGGAATCCCAGAGGAAGGGGAGTCGCCAGCGGCCGAAGCACCACCCGGGTCGGGCCCACCGGCTGCGGTGCGGCGTGAGTGTTCGACATGCGGATCCTCCTCAGCCGGTGACCATGATCTGGGCGGCCGTCTCCTTGACCTTGGCGTTGGCCCATCGCATCTGGCGCAGGGTCTCGGGATGGCACTCCTCGGCCACGGTCAGCAGCTCGGTGTCCTTCATCGCCTGGGCGGTCTGGGCGAGGACCTCCCAGTCCAGGGAGACACCCGCGGCGCTGCGGTGGATGTGGCGCAGGTCGGCGAGGAGCAGGAGCGTCGGTTCGTGGAAGCGCCCGGTGAGCTCGGCGCCCTTCTGCCTCATCCGCGCGAGCACGGTGGCCTCGTCCTGCGGCTCGGGGTCGAGGTCGAGGCCGTAGTCGCGACCGACCTCGCTCAGACGACGGACGTGCTCCTGCGACCAGCGAGCGATGTCGCGGGCGACGTAGAAGATCTCGTGGTCGACCTTGTGCCGGTCCGAGACGCCCAGCAGTGCGCCGGCGAGGTCTCCCTCGGCGCGGTGGAGCTCCTCGATCGCGGCACCTACCTTGTTGCCGTGCAGGCTGCGGAGCGTGTGAGTGATGTTCATCGGGCGCCTTCCCTCGATTGCAGGTCCTCGGTCGCGAGAGCGGATGCGTCTCCGTGCGTCGGGGGTACCGAGCCACCCACCGGTCGTGAAGCCGTCGTGGTCGGTGCAGGGGCGGGGGTACCGTCCGACCCCTCGACGCGTTGAGCGGCGGCCGCGGCGGTCTTGAAGATGGGCTGCTTGGAGGCGGCGTCCCAGTCGGTCAGGGTCAGCTCGTTGGCCGCGCGCCCGTGGCCGTCGGGCTGGTCTCCGGCCGGGGTGTCCCAGTAGCCGTAGTGGAACGGCAGGAACAGGACGCCGTCGCGGACACCGCTGACGCGCAGGCGGGCGGTGACCTCGCCACGGGGGGTGGTGATGCGCAGCAGGTCGCCCTCCGCCCACCCGAACCGGGCCGCGTCACCGGCCGAGGCCTCGACCCACACCTCGGGTGCGGCCGCCTCCAGCTGCGGGGCGCGGCCGGTCTTCGTGCGGGTGTGGAAGTGGTACAGCGTGCGTCCGGTGATGAGCTGGAACGGGTAGTCCCCCGACGGGAGCTCGTGGGGTGGGAGGTACTCGGCCGCCTTGATGACCGCCTTCGCCTGCGGGTTGAGGGCCTTGTACTCCGTGGGCGACACGGGCGCACCCGTGACGAGGTCCTTGCCGTAGCTCTCGCAGTAGCTCGCGTCCGACCAGAACCGCCCGTCGACGTAGATGTGCTCGGTGCCGTCGGGATGCTCCTCGTTGCACGGCCACTGGATCCCGCTGCCGCCACGGAGCTTGTCGTAGGACAGGCCGGTGTAGTCGCATGGCCGTCCGCGGGTGCACTCCTTCCAGCCCTCGAAGGCCTCCTCCGGGCTGGTCCACTTGACCAGCGGGGCACCGTCCTTGTCGCGCAGGTCGAGACGCCGCGCGTAGTCCAGCAGGATGTCCAGGTCGGGACGGGCCTCGCCGGGCGGTTCGACGGCCTTCTCCGAGAGGTGGACGGTGCGGTCCACGTTGGTGAACGTGCCCGTCTTCTCCCCCCAGGTAGCGGCCGGCAGCACCACGTCGGCGAGCTGGGCGGTCTCGGAGAGGAAGATGTCCTGCACCACCAGGAACAGCCGGTCCTGGGAGAGGATGCTGCGCATCCGCGCCAGCTCCGGCATCGACACCGCCGGGTTGGTGGCAGTCACGTAGAGGAAGCGGATGGAGCCGTCCTCGACGTACCGCATGATCTGCATGGCGTGGGTCGGCGAGGTGTAGTGCGGGATCTCCATCGGGTCGATGTTCCAGACCCTCGCGAGGTCCTTGATGTGGTCGTCGTTGGACCAGTTGCGGAACGCCGGCAGGTCGCCGTCCGCGCCGCACTCGCGCGTGTTCTGCGCCGTGGGCTGCCCGTTCATCTGGAGGATGCCGCACCCCGGCCTGCCGAGCATGCCGCGCACGATGTGGATGTTGTTGACCTGGACCGCGGCGGCGGTCGACTGGTGGGACTGGAAGAAGCCCTGCAGCACCGTGGACAGCAGGCGTTGCGAGGTGCCGATCAGCCGGGCCGCCTCGCGAAGGTCCTCTGCGGGTACGCCGCACACCTCGGCGGCGCGCTCGATCGTGTAGCCCTTCGTCATCTTCTGCAGCTCAGCGAACCCCACCGCGTGGGCGTCGAGATAGTCGTGGTCGACCCAGTCGTGCTCGAGCAGCTCGCGAAGGAGCGCGTTCATGAGCATCACGTTCGTCCCGGGCCGCGGTGCCAGATGAACGGCCGCATGGTCGGCGACGGGGGTCTGCCGCGGGTCGACGCACACGATCTTCGGCGGGTTGGGTCCGGCGAGCCGGTCGAGGATGCGTGTCCACAGGACGGTCTGGGTCTCGGCCATGTTGTGGCCGTAGAGGCAGATCACGTCGGCGTGGTCGATGTCGGTGTAGGAGCCCGGTTGGCCGTCGGAGGCGAACGACTCCTTCAGTGCCGCCGCGGCAGTGGCGGTGCACAGTCGGGTGTTGCCGTCGACATGGTTGGTGCCGATGCCGCCGTGCGCGATGAGACCGAGGGTGTAGTACTCCTCGAGGAACAGCTGACCGCTGGTGTAGAAGCCGATCGAGGACGGTCCGCGCTCCTGCAGCAGCTCGGTGGTGCGACCGGCGACGGCGGCCATGGCCGTGTCCCAGTCGGTCTCGACCAGCTCGCCGTCACGGCGGATGAGGGGACGGGTCAGCCGCTCGGGCGAGTTGTTGGCCTGCCAGCCGTAGAGGTCCTTGGGACCGAGGCGGCCGCGGTTGACCCGATCCTCGGCCCGCCCGCGCACCCCGACGATCCGACCCCCCTTGACCGCGATGTCCAGCGCGTCGCCGTTGGAGTGCAGGATCGACGCCGACTGTGCCCAGCTGTCGACCTCAGACTCCACCACGCCGCCCGCCAGGTACGAGTCCACCCGCACGGGCCATTCCTCGCCCGGCCCGTAGGGCGTCCGGGTTCCCCAAGGCTCTGCAATGCGATCTGTGCGCGCCATCTGCTCCTCGCCTCTCCCTGCGTCGTCGAGGCCGGCGACGGTGTCGCGACCCCTCGCGGTCCGGTCATGCAGCGGTCCCATACTCGCATATGCTTGCGTCGACGCAAAGAGATTTCCGCCGCCGCGACGCCCTCACGCAGGACTCCGGGCGGCGGTGTCATCCGCCCGACACCACGCTCCACCACGCCCCGCCAGCGACGCCCAGCCCGATGGACGCCGCGGCGGTGGCCAGGGCCGCCACCTCGGACCAGCGACACGGGGTGGCTGCAGCCGGCACCTCCGGTGGGCACGGCTGGTAGACCACGGCGATCCAGCGCAGGTAGTAGAAGAGGCTCACCAGGGTGTTGACGAACAGCGCGACCGCGAGCCACGCCGACCCGCCGTCCCAGGCCGCGGTGGCGGTGGTCAGCTTGCCGACGAAGACGACGGTCGGCGGGGTGCCGACCAGGCCCAGCAGCGCCACGACCAGGGAGGCACCGAGCCACGGACGGGAACGCCCCGACCCTCGGTACGCCGTCAGCTCCCGTCGGCCGGGCCAGGCGGTCGTGACCGCGAACGCCGCAAGGTTCGTGACCGTGTAGCCGGTGAGGTACACCAGCAGGGAGGGGAGGGCCAGGTCGCTGCGCCCGGCCACGGCGACCGGGACGAGGAGGTACCCCACCTGGCTCACGGTCGACCAGCCGAGGAGTCGACGCGGGTCGGTCTGCCAGTAGGCGGCCAGGTTGCCGAGAGTCATGCTCGCGACCGCGAGGACACCGACCAGGACCGGCCAGTCGAGGGTGTCGGGGAGCACTGAGACGAGTCGGTACGCCGCGAGCACGGCGCCGATCTTGGGCACCGTGGTGAGGAAGGCCGCGACCGCCCCACCGGCGGCCTGCGCCGCGTCGGGCACCCAGAAGTGCCCGGGAACCCCGCCGGCCTTGAACATCAGTCCGACCAGCACGGCGACCGCCCCCGCAGCCACCGCGCCGCCGGGCGCGCCCACCAGCCGGTCGCCGAGATCGGCGTACGTGGTGGTCCCGGCGACGCCGTACAGGACGGTGACTCCGAGCAGCAGCAGGATCCCGAAGAGGGCGCCGAGCAGGTACGTCTTCATGGCGGCCTCCGCTCCCCCGGGTGTGCGGGCGATGCCGATCAGGCCGTACAGGGGGATGCTGGTCAGCAGGAAGCCGACCGTGACGACGAGCAGGTCGTCGGCCCCGGCCATCACCAGCGCGCCCGTCGTCGAGAAGAGGAGCAGTGCGTAGGTCTCGCTCTCGCGGGGGCTGCCTGCGATCTCGTCGGAGGCCAGCGCCAGGACGATCAACGTGCCCACCGTCGCCACGATGCGCGCCACCCCCGTCGCGGTGTCGACGTTGAAGGTGCCCTCGAAGGCCGATGTGGTCGGACCGGCCAGGCTGATCGCCGCGGTCACGCCCGCCGCGACGAGAGCGACCGCCGCCACGACGCGGGTGACCCACTGGCGCGCTCGTGGCAGGAACGAGCCGCCGAGGAGAGCCGCGAGACCCCCGGCGAGCAGCAGCATCTCCGGCAACAGCAGCAGTGGCCGCATGGCCGCGTCGGACTCCATCCCCGAGCCCACGGCCTAGCGACCGACCAGCTCGACGACGGCGGCGGCCGCCGGCTCGATGACGGCGAGGAGCGGGCGCGGCAGGACGCCGATGATCAGGGACAGCAGGAGCAACGGAACGATCGACCAGGTCTCCGTCGGGCGCACGTCATCGAACCCGACGGATCGGCCCCGCGTGTCACCGGTGAAGATCCGCTGGAGGGCGCGCAGGAAGAGCGCCGCCGTCAACACGATCCCCACGACGGCCACCGCGGTGACCGGGGCGACCGCGATGCTGCCGATGAGGATCTGGAACTCCGCGATGAAGCCCGACAGGCCGGGAAGTCCGAGCGAGGCGAAGGCAGCGACGGCGAAGAGGGTGGCGAAACGCGGTGCCGTCCCGGCAAGGCCACCGTAGGCGTCCATGTCGTACGTCGACGCACGGTCCTGCAGGACGCCGGCGAGCAGGAAGAGGGCACCGGTCACCAGCCCGTGACTGACCATCTGGGTGACGGCGCCGGTCACCGCGATCGACCGCGCCTGCGCCGTGTCGCCGGCCACCAGGCCGGCGGCGCCGACGGCCACGATGATGTAGCCCATGTGGTTCACCGAGGTGTAGGCGACCATCCGCTTGAGATCGGTCTGCGCGAGGGCGACCAGGGCGCCGTACACGACCGAGACGATGCCGACGACGATGACCACCCAGGCCCAGGCACGCCATGCCTCGGGCAGCATCGGCATCGCGATCCGCACGAAGCCGTAGGTGCCCATCTTCAGCAGCACCCCGGCGAGCACGGCGGACCCGATCGCGGGGGCGTCGGTGTGGGCCGGGGGCAGCCAGGTGTGGAACGGCACCGTCGGCGTCTTGACCGCCAGCCCCACCAGGATCGCGGCGAGGACCAGGCCCCCCGTCGTCGACGACCCGTTGAGCGGGGCCTGCTCGACGAGCGCGACCATGTCGAACGTGTGCGGGTCGGCGGCGATGTAGAGGCCGATGAAGCCGACCAGCAGGGCGAGCGAGCCGAGGAACGTGTACAGGAAGAACTTCAGGGCCGAGCGGCGGGCATCGTGGTGGCCCCAACCGGCGATCACGAAGTACATGCCCACGATGGACAGGTCGAAGAAGAGGAAGAACAAGATGAGGTCGGCGCTCGCGAAGAGACCCATGCTCACGCACTGCAGGAACAGGAACAGTGCCGCCTGCGTGCGCGGCCGGTCCGCCTCGCTCAAGGCGTAGATCGCACAGGCGAGGAAGATCACCGCGGTCATCGTCATCAGGGGCAGCGAGAGGCCGTCCACGCCGAGGTGGTAGCTGCTGTCGACTCCCGGGATCCACGGGGCCTGCTCCTCGAACGCCAGCCGGCCGGCCTCCGGGGACTCGTAGCCCAGCCACAGCGCGACGACGAGGGTGAGCTCCACCGCCGCCACGGTCACCCACGCCCATCGGGCAGCCGCGTCCCCGAGCCGGGGCAGGGCCAGGAGGGCCAGGGCGCCGACCAGGGGCAGGAAGACGATCAGACTGAGCACGTTCACCTCATCGTGACGAGAAGCAGGACACCGACCGCGAGGATCGCGACGGCCTGGATGTAGTAGTGGTGGAGCAGGCCGGTCTGCGGCCGGCGGGCCAGCCGGCCGAGCCGTCCCATGAGGCCGGCGAGCCCCTCGACGGCACCGTCGACCCGCCGGTCGTCGCCGCGCGCGGCGCGTTCGGCTGCGCGGAGGGACGCACGCGAGGTCGCCTCCACCCCGCCGTCCAGGACCCGGTCGTCGAACACCGCGGCCCGTGTCGCCGTCGAGAGTGCCGCAGTCGCGGCACCGGCGACGCCGCGGTCGAGGACGCGGTCGTCGAAGCGGGCCAGCGCCTGCGCCAGCGCGAGGGTGGGGGCCACGACCACCGCCTCAGCCGCCCGCTCGAGGCCGAGCCACTCTCGTGCCCACCGCGGCTCCGGGACGTATCGCCTCCACACCACGACGAGGACCAGCAGCGCGACCAGCGTCGAGACCGCCATGCCCAGCAGGCCGGGGTGGGCCGGTGCGTCCCCGAGGGCACTCGCGAGCCGGTCTCCGATCGGAGGCAGCGCCAGCACGCCCAGGGCCGTCGCCCCCAGGGCGAGCACCACCAGCGGAGCCTGCTCCGGGACGCCGACGTGACGGGTGCCCTGCTGCTCCTCGTCGAGGTGCTTCGCGACCGCCGCCTCCCCCGCTGGTGTGCCGCGCCAGATGACCACGAGGATCTTGCCGGCGTACCCGGCCGACAGCCCGGCCGCGGCCAGGCCGACCGCGTACAGCCACGGCGACTCCTCCAGCGCCGCCGCCAGGATGGAGTCCTTCGTGGCCCACAGCGCCAGTGGGGCGATCCCGGCGAGGGACAGGGCACCCACGGTCGCGGTCCAGCCGAGCAGACGCCACCGCCGGGCGGCGCCCCCCAGGCCGGAGAGCCGCTTGGTCCCCAGCGCGGTCAGCCACGCCCCGGCGGCGAGGAACAGCAGTGCCTTGACCGACGCATGGGCGACGAGGTGCGCCGCCCCTCCCCCGACCGAGCCGACCCCGGCCGCCATCACCACGAAGCCGAGCTGCGCGGCCGTCGACGCGGCGAGCAGCTGCTTGAGGTCGCGCTGCGCGACGGCGACCGCGCCCAGCAGCAGAGCGGTGAGCGCACCCGCCCAGGCGGTGGCGCTGGCCGCCCAGCCGGTCGCGGCCAGCAGCGGCTCGGTGCGCAGCAGCAGGTAGCCACCCATCGCCACCATGGCGGCCGAGTGCAGCAGCGCGCTGACCGGGCTGGGACCCTCCATGGCCCGGGAGAGCCAGAACGAGAACGGCAGCTGGGCCGCCTTGCCGAGCGCCGCGACCAGGACGCCGGCGGCCAGCACGTGCCGCCACCCCCCACTGGCCTCCGGCAGGTCGGCCAGCGCCAGTCCGGCTCCCCCGGCCAGGGCCGCCCCCGCCGCGACGTAGAGCCCGACGTCGGCCGTGCGCGTGGTGACGAAGGCGGTGAGACCGGCGGACACCCGGCGGTCCTCGCGCCACCAGAAGCCGATCAGGGCGTACGACGTCGCGCCCATGAGCTCCCACGCGAAGAGGAGGGTCGGGAGGTTCTGGGCCGTCGCGGTGACCAGCGCCGCGGAGGCGAACAGCAGCATCAGGCCGTGGAAGCGCGTTCGCGACTCCTTGATCTCCCCGGCCGAGAAGACCAGGACCAGCAGCGCGACCACAGCGACGGTGGGCGCAACCAGGGCGGACAGTGCGTCGACACCGAGCGCGAAGTCGCTCCCCGCCATGAAGGGCATGGACACCGACGGCCGCTCGAGTGCGACCGGGACGGTGAGGACAGCGGTGGCGGAGGCGGTCACCAGGGACACCGGGGCGGCGAGCCGCCCGGCCCGGGGCGCCAGCGCCAGGACCCCGCCGACCACCGCCGGCACGAGGACCACGAGCCAGAGAGCGGCGTGCATCATCGGCCCCGTCATCCGCTCAGGTCCGTGGCCATGTCGGTCATGTCGGCGTCGCGCTCCCGGTGCAGGAGCGTGGCGACCGCGAAGCCCATCGCCATCTCGACCGTCATCGCGGCGATGACCACCAGCAGCAGGACCTGACCCGTGGGGGCGGGCGCGAGGAACCACCAGAAGCCGGCGGCCGCGAGGATGACGGCGTTGATCATCAGCTCCAGGCCCATCATCACCATCACCACCACCTGCTGCGAGATGGCGCCGTACAGGCCGACGGCGAAGATCGCCGCAGCGATGAGCAGCGTCGCTTCCAGGGTCATCGACCGACACCCCCGGGCTGCGGGTCATCGGGCGTCCGGCGCCCCAGGTCGTCACCGAACCGGTCGTAACGGGTCCGGTGCGCCGCCAGCACGACTCCGGCCACGATGGTGGCCACCATCACCGGGCTGATGACCGCCATGACGAGCATCTGGGGGCCCATCAGTGCCTCACCGAGCGCCCTCGTCACGTCCTCGGGAGGACCACCGGCACGCTCGGGCCAGTCGACGGCCAGAACCCCGGCAGCCAGCACCAGGAAGGTCCCGATCGCGGCCGCCAGGGCCTTCCTGTTGTCGTGCACCATGCTCATCGGCATCAGTGCCGGGTTCATCCCCATGAACATGACCATGTAGACGGCCATGACAGCCATCTCCATCACCATCATCAGGATGATCACGACGCCGATGTAGTTCTGCTGCAGGAGGAGCACCTGCAGGCCGACCGCGACGAACGACAGGGCGAGGGCGTACGTCGCCCGCGCCATGGAGTCCACGTAGAAGACCGCCGCTCCCGCCACCAGTGCCACCACACCCAGCGCCCAGAAGGCGATGTCGCCCGCCATCTCTATCCCCTCCACACGACGACGACGGCGACCACGAGGTCCTGGAGCAGGACCGCCGGGAGGAGCACGATCCAGCCGACCTCCATGAACGTGTCGGGCCGGAGCGCCGGGACCCGACGCCGCACCCAGATCATGATGGCCAGCAGGGCGGTCGTCTTGACCAACACCCAGGCCCAGCCGGGCAGCACGGGGCCGGATCCGCCCCCGAGGAACATCGGGACGGCGAAGGCGGCACCCGCCGCGAGCAGCGCGTAGCGGCCCAGCTCGAACACGAGCCGGTCGACGCCCGAGAGCTCGGCACGGACGCCGCCGGCGACATCTGCTCCCAGCGCCGGGGCGAACGGTCCTCCGACGGAGAAGGCGACGACCCCGAGGCAGTAGACGAGGAAGGCCACCGGCATCCACACCGCGAACCAGGGCCCGTCCTCCTGAGCGCGGGCCACGAGTCCGACGTTCAACGTCTCGGCAGCGATGGCCGGGGCGACGAGCGCGAACATCAGGGGGAGCTCGTAGCCCAGCCCGTGGGCCAGGAACCGGTAGCCGCCGACGAGCGAGTGCACGGAGTTGGCCCCCCACCCGGTCAGCCACACCAGCGCCCAGACCATCACGTCCATGGCGTTGAACCACACGACGCCCACGTCGAGGTCGAAGATCGTCCAGCTCCCGAGCGGAACGACGGCGACCATCAGTGCAGCCGTGACGACGAGCCCTCCCCCGCCGATCCGCCACAACAGGTCGTCCGCCTCGACCGTCGTACGACGTCGCTGGCGCATCAGCCGGGCGGCCTCGCCGAGGGGCCGGACGGCCCCGCCGCGCATCGCGCCGACGGCACCGTTGCCGCGGGCCGTGAGCGCGCCGTCGAGGGCCGCCGCCAGCACGACCAGGGCGCCGAGGATCACCACGGCGAGCAGGGCCCACCCCGGCGCGACCGTGACGACCGCAGAGGACGTGGTCGTTGTCAGCACGTCAGGCATGGGGCACCCCGTCGGGGACCGCGCCGGTCGTCAGCTCGTGGAGATCGAGACTGGCGACGACCAGGCGTGCCGTGGCCAGGTCGAGGCCGCCCACCAGTCGCGGAAGGGCGTTCACGGGGAAGGCAGGAACCGTTTCGCCCCCGTCGCAGGCACGGTCGAGCATGCCCAGCAGACGGAGGTAGGTGTCACCGTGGAGGTGCATCGGCAGCCCGTCGCGTTCGAGCTCCTCCCCACCCAGGGCGCGGATGCCGCTGAGGGACCAGCGCAGCAACCGCGAGCGGGTGACCTTGCGGTGCAGACGCTGCAGGTGTCGGTCGATGGTCGTCCGGTCGGCGTCCTCCAGGATCGCGTCGCGGGCTCGCCGTGCCTGTGCCTCAGCGTCGTCCCAGCCCGCCAGCGCCAACAGGGAGACGACGTTGTCCAGGGTCCGCGCACGCCCCGTGTCTGCCTGCTGATCCACCCCGTCGAGAAGCTCCGCACCCGCCTCGGTGACGAGATCGCCCTGCACGGCGCAGCACAGCACCAGACCTCCCGGCCAGAACGGCAGCACCGGACCGAGCCGGACGTTCAGGACGTCCATCTCCAGGCCGTCCCGGTCCTCGCCGCCCTGCGCGAGCGCGATGCCGCCCGGAGCCATCTCCATGTCGCCGTGGTCCATTCGCCGTGGTCCATGTCGCCGTGGTCCATGTCGCCGTGGTCCATGTCGCGAAGGAGGTCCGCGGCGCTCGACCTGCTGACCGCGTCATGGTGGTGGAGCGCCGCGTCGAGGAGCGCCGCCTCGGCCTCGTCGAGAGCGGCCTCGGCCCGGGCGCCCGACGCCGCGTCCACCCGCACTCGCGGCCCGGGCAGCTGGTTCCACACCAGGTCGATCGCCTCCGCCATGCGGATCGAGGTCCCTCCGCAGACGGCGATCACGTCGGCGTCGGCGGGAGACACGGCGAGGCTCCAGCCGCGGCGATGGACAGCGCCCTCCATCGCCGCTCGGGTGCGCCAGTGACCCGGTGCCTCGATGACCAGGACGTGGGCACGGCGAGCGGCGGCCCGGGCGAACGCGGAGGTCATGCCCACCTGAGCGCCCCTTCTCGCCAGGCCCAGACGACCGCGACGAACAGGACGCCGAGGAACAGGAACATCTCGATGATCGCGCTGACGCCCACGTCGGCGACCACCACTGCCCACGGGTACATGAACAGCATCTCGACGTCGAAGGCGAGGAACAGCAACGTCGCCAGGTACCAGCGCACGTGGTAGCGCGCCAGGGCGTGCTCCTCGGGAAGCCACCCGGACTGGAAGGGAAGCACCAGCAGGGGATCGCGACAGACGGCGGTGAGCCCGTGCAACACGTAGATGCCGCCGAGACCCAGGACCGACCCGACGGCCAGGGTGAGAACGCCTGCGAACACGTCGACCCCTCCCCTACCCGGATTCCGCGGCGCTCATGGCGTCCCGTCGTCCTCTGACTCACCAGCGGCGGCACTGAAGGCCCGGAGCGCCCCGAGGAGGTGCTCACGCTCCGGGATCGACATGGCACGCAGGATCCGCGACACCTCGTCGTGCCGGGCCGTCGTGACAGTGTCCAGTCTCGCTCTCCCGGCGGCGGTCAGCGAGACCCGCACCGCCCGGCGGTCGTCCTCGTCGCGGTGACGCGCCACGAGACCGGCTCGTTGCAGGCGGTCGCAGTGCCGAGTGGCGACCGAAGGATCAACCCTCAGATCTGCCGACAGGTCGCCGATGCGTTGCGAGCCTCGAGCGCCGAGCAGCACCAGGATCCGGTGCTGCGCCAGCGTGACCTCAGGCTCGGCGGCGTCCACCGACCTGACCGAGATCGCCACCAGCGCCCGGCTGACGGTGAGGAACGCGTCCACCAGGTCGGGGTCATCGTCCACTTGCGCGCCTCCGTGACAGACGGTTTCCTTGTCTGGGAGCATACATGTCTGAGGCCAAGCAATGTGGCCGTGGTCCGACAACCGGAGAGGGCGAGCATGACGACCGAGCTGTGGGTGGACCCCGGCGTCGTCGGGTTCCTCGTCCTGGCACCGCTGCCGGCGCTGGTCACGGCGACGGCGGAGTAGGGCACCCGATGCGTCGATTCCTGGTCCTGTTGACCATGGCGGTGGTCGCGGTGTCCCTCGCGTACGCCGTCGCTCCGCCACGTTCGGCGCCGGCGTACGCCGATCGGGCTTCGTCGACGCTCCAGATGTGGAGGTCGCAGACACAGACGGCGCGACTCTGGATCGGAGCGGTCGAGGCGGGCAGGGCGACCAGGACGGCCGCGCGGGTCGCGTTCGTCGAGAGCGAGGAGGACGCCCGTAGGGAGGCAGCGGGCTTCGCCGGCTACACCCCTCCGGATCCGCTCACGCGGACGGTGCCGGTGCGGGACCAGGTGACCTCTGCCGGCGACCGGGTCGTCGGCCTGCTGGGACAGGTCCGGGTCGCGGCCGAGACCGATCAGTGGCAGCGGTTGCCCGCTCTGGCCGACCGCCTGGACCGACTGCAGCAACAGCTGGCGCAGCTGGCCTCGGGGGTCGTGCGATGAAGCCGTCGAAGCTGCTGGGCTTCACCCTCGGCGTCCTGTCGGCCATCGGCGGTTTCATCGACATCGGGGACCTGGTCGCCGACGCGCTGGTCGGTGCCCGGTTCGGGCTGCGGCTCGCCTGGGTGACCGTGCTGGCGGTGATCGGCATCGCCTGCTTCTCCGAGATGTCGGCGCGGGTCACCATCGCGACCCGGCGGCCGGCGTTCTCGCAGATGCGCTCGCGCCTCGGTCCCCGCTATGCGCTCCTCGGTCTGGTGGGGTCCTTCATGGTCACCGCGCTGCTGGTGATGGCCGAGCTGAGCGGGGTGGCGTTGGCGCTGCAGCTGGCAACCGGCGTGCACCACCTGCTGTGGGTGCCGGTGGCGGCAGCGCTGGTAGCGGTCGTGGTGTGGGTCCTGCCGTTCGAGAAGATGGAGCAGATCTACGGACTGCTCGGCCTGACGATGTTGGTCTACGTCGTCGCGGTGTGGCAGCTGGGACCCGACTGGGGCCACCTGGCGACGTCGGCCGCGACGCTGATGCCGGTGCCCGGTGAGGGCTGGGGGGCCTACCTCTTCTTCGCCGTCACCCTGATCGGTGCACAGATGACGCCGTACGAGATGTACTTCTTCTCCTCCGGCGCCGTCGAGAGCCGGTGGGGCCGCAAGGACCTCGTCGAGATGCGGGTCAACGTCATGCTCGGTTTTCCGCTGGGAGGCCTGCTGGCCATCGCCATCCAGGCAGTGGCGTTCCTGGTCTTCTTCCCGGCGGGCATCCAGGTCGAGCACATCTCACAGACCGTCCTCCCGGTCGCCGTGGCGCTCGGCACCGTCGGCCTGGTGGTCGCGCTGGTCGGGGTCTTCGCCGCGACCTTCGGTGCCACGCTGGAGACCCTCTTCGCGACCGGCTACGAGATCGCCCAGTACGCCGGGTGGTCCTACGGCGAGGTCCACCCACCGGCCCGGGCGTCGCGCTTCACCACCGTGGTCACCGCAGTGCTGCTCGGGGCGACGGGGCTGGCGCTGACCACGCTCAACCCCATCACCGTCACGATCTACGCCGTGGTGTTCAGCGCCATGCTGCTGCCCTTCGCGTTCCTGCCCGTGCTGCTGGTGGGCAACGACCGGGAGCTGATGGGCGACCTGGTCAACGGGCGACTCTCGAACGCCATCGGCTCCGCGACCCTCGCGGTCAGCCTGCTGGTGTCGCTCGCGGCCCTCCCACTGCTGGTGCTGACCCGTGCGGGATCGGGGTGAGAGTGATGGAGACGGCAACGATCAGCGCCCGGTTGCGGCTGCTGGACCTCCAGGTCGTCGATTCCGACGGCCTGCCGATCGGCCGCGTGGACGACGTCGAGCTCGACCGGAGCCCTGATGGGGTGAGCGTGGTGGCACTGGCGTGCGGGCAGGGAGCCCTGGGCCGCCGGCTCGGGGGGACCGTGGGACGGTGGCTCCTCAGCAGCGCCGTCCGACTCCGTGCGGCCGGCCCGGAGGCCGATCCCCCGGACGGCGTCACCCGCATCCCTGCCGCCCTGGTGGGCGAGCTGTCCTCCGTGGTGAGGCTGACCCGACCGATGGCCGAGCTGCACGGAGTGGCGGGACTGGAGCGGTGGCTGACCGCCCACTTCATCGGCAGGCTCCCCGGTGCGGGTGAGCCCCCGGTCGCACCGAGGAGCGCGGCTCCCTCCCCGACGCCGGCCACCGTGGCCGGTGGGCTGCTGCTGTCCCGACTCCTGAATGCGCCGGTGTACGACGCGAACCGGCACCGGGTCGGCATCGTCCACGATCTCCGGCTCGAGCCTGGGCGAGTGTCCGGTGGAGCTGCCGTCGGCTCCGTCCGTGCCGTGGTGGTCGGCGGCGGCGACTGGCGGTCCCGGCTCGCGCACGCGTGGGGGTACGCCGCGCGCCCACGCTCCGGACCCGCAGCCCTGCACTTCCTGGTCTCGGCCGCCGCCTCGCACGCACGCGTCGTACCCGTGGACCAGGTGCGCGGCTGGACGGACGCCGTGGTGATCGACGGACCGCTGGAGCGGTACCCGACCCTGCACGAGGGGGAGGCGCGATGACTGCTGCAGAGTCCTTGGTCGCGGGCTGGGTGATCTTCGTGCTGCTGTGCGCCGCCCTGGTGTGGATGGTGCGCCGATGACGACAACCGGAAGTGGGTCAGAGATGCTCAAGACCATCGTGTACGCCTGCGGAGCCTCGCTTCCGCTGCTCCTCGGTGCCTTGGTGGGCGTGCGCTGGCGCCCGCCTCAGGACCTCGTGGCCGCCGCCCTGGCCTACGCGGCAGGCGCCCTGATCGCCTCGGTGTCCTTCGAGCTGTTCGAGCCGAGCTACGAGGACGGCGGGCTGGTCCGGACGGGGCTGTCGTTCGCCGCGGGAGCGCTGGTCTTCGTCCTCGCCGACTATGCGTTGGAACGCCGGTCCGCGGGCAACCCCACGGGGCTGGCGTTGCTCGCCGGAGTCACGTTGGACGGCATTCCGGAGAACACCGCTCTGGGGGTGTCCCTGACGACTGCGGGAAGCATCGCGTTGTTGGTGGCGGTCTTCGCCAGCAACTTCCCCGAGGCCCTGTCCGGCGCGATCAGCATGCGCGACAAGGGTCGCAGCGCCCGGTCTGTCGTGGCACTGTGGGGCGGAGCGACGCTCCTCCTGGCCGCCGCCGTCATCGCGGGTCGCCTCGCGTTCACCGGTGCGTCACCGGAGGCGTTGGCGATCCCCCTCGGGTTCGCGGCCGGCGCCGTGCTGGCCTCCGTCATCGACACCCTCGCCCCCGAAGCCTTCGGCAAGGGGGGACCCCTCATCGCGCTGGCCAGCGCTGCGGGGTTCGCGACCGGCTACCTGCTGAGCCTGTGAGGCCCCCACTGACCTGTCGCCGGCCCACCCCGGTGGTGCGTGCGCCCGCGCACGAGCCTTCTCGTCGGCGTGGCGCGCACGGAAGTCGCCACGTGACGGCGAATCCCCCGGCCGCCCTTGTACGGTCGCACCGGGTCGCCGCGGTGATGTCGGCGGTGTTCCCAGTGGCCCTCCTCGTCCCGCTCGCCGGTGACGTGGGGCGGCTCGTCCTGCATCGTCCCGAACGTCCCGAGGAGTCATCGACGTGAGACAGCATCCACCGAGCCTCTCGCCCCTCCCTGTCCTCCCCGTGCTGGAGAGGCAGGGAGTCGCATGACCGGTCCGCTGGCATCGGTGCGGTTCCTCGACGAGATGCGGACCAGGCTGTGGCCGCTGCCGGTCGCAGCCCTGGTCATCGCCGTGTCGCTGGGTGTGGCCCTGCCGCGGTTGGACGAGGCCCTCGGGGACGAGCTGGGACCCTCGGTGTCGGCCTACCTGTTCGGCGGCGGAGCCGGGGCTGCGCAGACCGTGCTCAGCGCCATCGCCACGTCGCTGATCACGGTCACCTCCCTGACCTTCTCCCTCACGGTCCTGACGTTGCAGCTGGCCAGCAGCCAGTACTCCCCCAGGCTGCTGCGCACCTTCACCCGTGACCGCTTCGTGCAACGGACACTGGCGCTGTTCCTCGGGTCGTTCGTCTACGCCCTCACCGTGCTCCGCACCGTGCGCACCGCCGATGGCAGTGGAACCATGTTCGTGCCTCAGCTGTCCGTCACCGTGGCCTACGGCCTGACCTTGGCCTGTGCTCTCGGTCTCGTCCTGTTCCTCGCGCACCTGGCGCGCGAGATCCGGGTCGAGACCGTCCTGCGCAACGTCCACGAGGACGCAGACGCCTCCATCGAACAGGCCTTCGGTGAGCGGGACACCTCGAATGAGCTGCCCCGGGCGCCGAGAGCGGCTCAGGTGCGCCCTCTCCTCGCACCGTCCTCGGGCTTCATCGTCGGCGTCCGACCCGACGCCCTGAGCGAGTCAGCTCAGGACGCGGACGCGGTGGTGGTGGTGGACAGGCGAGTCGGGGACGCAATAGTCGTGGACACCCCCGTCGCTCGCGCCTGGTCCGTCTCGGGGACCCCGTTGTCCGAGACGGACGCGGATGCACTGCAGGAACGACTCGGGGAGGCGTTGGGGATCCGGTTCGAGCGCACCGCCCAACAGGACGTGGCCTTCGGGCTTCGCCAGTTGACCGACGTGGCGGTCAAGGCCCTCTCGCCCGGCATCAACGACCCGACGACAGCCGTGCACGCGCTCAACCACTCAGCCGCGCTGCTGTGCGCCCTGCTGCAGCGGGACCTGGGCTCGGAGACGGTCCGCGATGACCTGGGCCGCATCCGAGTGGTCGCCCGGCAATGGTCCTTCGCCGAGCTGCTGGACCTCGCCGTGGCGCAACCACGCCTCTACGGGGCCGACGACCCGTTCGTCGTGGCGGCTCTGCTGGACCTGCTCGAAGCAGTGGCCTGGGTCGGTGCCGGCCGAGGTCAGACCGCTGCAGTCGAGGCACAGCTGAGTGACGTGCTGGAGGCGATCCAACACGGACGCCTCCAGGAGTCCCACCGCGAGGAGATGCGGAGCCGGGCGACGGTGATCGACGCAGTGCTGCACGAGCAAGGCATCAGGTCGGACGTGGACTCCGCCTGGCTTCCGACGAGGGGTCAGTGAGCACGAACTCCACGCGTCCGGCTGCGTCTCCGCGGACGTCCAGCACCTTGTCGCGCACCCGCTCCACCGCGTGGGGCCCGACGAACAGGCGTCCTCCGGACTGCACGATGACCAGGTCGTCCGGCTCCGGTTCGTTCACCGCCCGCACCTGCAGCCTGGGTGTACCTGCCCTCTCGGCGATGCGCACTCCGGAAGACATGTCCAGGACCGGGTTGGCGGTGAACTTGCGTACGACGCCCAGGGCGTCGTAGGTCATGGTGAGCATGAATCGTTCCCCTCCCGTGGCTGAGATATGTCGGTCCGACCGGGACTCGGGGGCCCGCGCCCAGCGGCTCGCCCACTGCTCCGGTCGGACTTCGAGCCTCCCGCGCCGGTGTGACAGCGCCCCGACCCGCGGTGTTGCAGTTCCATGACATGGGGGACCGAGGGTGACTCCGCCGGAGCGATCGGACACGATGGGGACGTGAACAGCCCGACGCGGATCCTGATCCTCGAGGACGACGACGGTCTGAGGACGTCACTGCGGCTGGTGCTGGAAGACGAGGGGTACGCGGTCGTGGAGGCCGCTGACGCGGAGGTCGCCCTGCGCACCGTCGAGGACTCCGGCGTCGACCTGATGCTCGTGGACCTGATGCTGGGCGGGATGGACGGGTTCTCCTTCATCGCCCGGGTGCGACCCAGGACCGAGGCACCGATCGTGGTCGTCAGTGCCCGGGACCGGACCGAGGACATCGTCGCGGCCCTCGAGGCGGGAGCGGACGACTACGTGACGAAGCCCTTCTCCGTCGAGGAGGTCCAAGCCCGTCTGCGTGCCCTGTTGCGCAGGCCCACGATCGGCGAGGCGGACCACGACGTCGACCGTGACGTGCTGACGCTGGACCGCTCGGGTCCACTGCTCTTCGACGTGGGGGCGGCCGTCCTGCGTCGGGGGGAGGAAGAGGTCCATCTCACCCAGACGGAGTTCCGGTTGTTGTCGGTCCTGGCCGACCACGCAGGCAAGGTGCTCACCCGGGTGGCCCTCCTCCAGCACGTCTGGGAGCAGGACTACTTCGGCGACGAGCGGATCGTCGACGTGCACGTCCGCCGGCTGAGGAAGAAGCTGGAGACCGACTCGGCGAACCCCCGGGTCCTGGTGACGGTGCGTGGTCTGGGCTACCGCCTCGACCTGGCGTGACTGCTCCGGTGAGCCGTCTGGGGTTGCGGTCCTCCGTCACGGCCGGGTTCGCCCTCGGGGCCCTCGTCCTGTCCACCGCGCTGGCGCTGGGCACCTACCTGGCGGCCCGACAGCTGCTGATCGACCAGCGCGAGCGGACGGCCACGCGGCAGGCCTTCATCGACGCTTCCCTCGTGCGCGACGCGCTGCGGACGCCCGATGCGGGGGTGAGCGACGTCCTCGGCTCGATCTCTCCTCCGGCGGGCACCGTGCTCTACGTCCGGCGCGGCGACGAGTGGTACTCGTCGTCCCTGGACCCCGGGGCCGATGGCGTGACCTCGGTCGTCCGCCCGGCGGTCCGGGGCGGGTCGGTGGCGCTGGGGTGGACGGACCTCACACGCCCCTCGTCGGTCGTCGTGGGCATCCCCCTGCCCGCTGTCGGTGCGGAGTACTACGAGGTGGCCGCAGCCGCCGAGCTGGACAAGACCCTGCAGACGCTCCGGGTGGCGCTGGGCGCCTGCGCTGTCCTCACCATCGCCGCCGGCGCGTTGCTCGGCAGGTTCGCGAGCCGTCGCGTGCTCACCCCGATGACCCAGGTCGCCGGCGCGGCGGCCCAGATATCCGGAGGCGATCTGAGCACGAGGCTCCGGGACACCGACGACCCCGAGCTCATCCCGCTGGTCGCCGCCTTCAACAACATGGTGGATGCCCTCGACGAGCGGATCGAGAAGGAGTCGCGTTTTGCCGCCGACGTGGCCCATGAGCTGCGTACCCCCGTGACGACCCTGACCACCAGTCTCAGCCTGCTCCAGCGAGCCACCGACCTGTCACCGAGGTCGGAACAGGCGGTGCGACTGATGTCAGCCGAGCTGCGTCGGTTCACCCGCGCCCTCGAGGACCTGTTGACCCTCGGCCGACTCGACTCCGACACCCACGAACGACACGTCACGACCGTCGGAGCGGCGGACCTCGTCCGCCAGGCGCTCTTGAGCAGCGGACGGGACCCTGCCCTCCTGGCGAAACCCGACGAGGCGTCACGACACGCCTGTGTCAGCGCGGACCTGGGGCAGCTCCGACGAGCCCTCACCAACCTCTTCGACAACGCCGACATCCACGGCGGCGGGCTCGCCCGGTGCCGTGTCGTCGCTCGGGGGGAGGTGGTCGACCTCCATGTGGAGGACCACGGCCCGGGCATCGCGGTGGCGGACCGGGACCGGGTCTTCGAGCGCTTCGCCCGAGCGGGTTCGCGCAAGGAGGGGACGGGCAGTGGGCTGGGGTTGAGCATCGTCGCCCAGACCGTCCACAACCACGGCGGCAGTGTCTGGTGCAGCGAGGCCCCGGGCGGTGGGGCGGCTCTCACCCTCCGCCTGCGCAGGGCCCCGGAGGAGCCGTCGTGAGGGCGCTGGCGCGCGGCGTGGCGTGCGCGGCGGTGGCCGTGCTCGCGGTCGGCTGCGGCCTGCCGTCCGAGGGTGCGCGCACCGTGGATGACGTCACGGTTCCCTACCACCTCCTCGATGACCGGCCGTCTCCGCAGGGCGACCAGCCGGGCAGCGTGTCCGGCGCGAACGAGCTGGTCGTGTTCTGGGTGGACGATGACGGCCTGTTGATCCCACGAGCCGCGTCGGACACCTGCCCGCTCGACGTGGCGACGCTCCTCGACGAGCTGTCCGCCGGTCCGACGCAGGAGGTGCGAGACCGTGGCCTGGCCACGGCCCTCCCTCCCGACGCCACCTTGGAGCTGGTCGCCACCGCGGACGATCTCGTCGTCGTCGATCTCGGGACGGACACGCAGGTGAGAGCGGATCGTCTGCCTGTGGCGATCGGTCAGGTGGTCCTGACCCTCACGTCGACGCCCGAGATCAGACGGGTCTCGCTGCTCAGCAACGGTGAACGCGTCCAGCTCCCTGACGCCGACGGGGTGCTCACGGCAACGCCGGTGACCGCGGCCGCCTACAAGTCGCTCGTGCCGCCCAGCTTCTGGGGCTCGTCGCCCTTTCGTGGTGGTGGCACCGACGACCCTCGGTGCCCGGGCGGTACATGAGTCACCCCGTCCTGCACCGACCGTGGGCGATCGACGTCGAGCCGACGTCCGGCCGACGTCAGCGCGACCGAGGTGAGGTGGTGCGTGTATCGATGTCGAACCACTGGTGCGACTCGTCGACACCCCTCGCCTCGACGCCCCACCCGTCCGCCAGCCGGTCGAAGGGGCACACGGAGGGCTGCAGCGCCTCGTCGGCGGACAGCGCCGCCGCGCGGCAGCCGTGCCAGTCCAGCTCTATCCGCATCCGGTCGAGGTCCAACCACCGCATCCTCAGGCTCAGGCCCTTCGCCCCGACTCGCCGCCCGCAGGAGACCGCCTCCCCCGTCAGGTAGGCCACCGTCGTCACCGTCGCCGGACGGAGCGCCCGGTCGACGCACCACTTGCGCGCCACCGCCATGACCGAACCCCGGGTGGACGACAGACCCGCCGACTCCGGACCGTCGGAGCCCGTCAGGTCGAAGCGCCCTGCGACCGGCACGGGCGGCCAGAGGTCGCCGGTCGTCATGCGCGGCCCCTCCCCCGGCGCGCCCTGGTCGAACCAGGGCCGACCGTCGCCGCGAGCGCTGGTCCGCGGGCCGGGCCGCCCTGCGGCGTCAACCCCGTCCGCAGGAGCACCGCGGCGCTGCTCCTCGAACGAGGACGTACGACGAGCTCCACGGCCCGGGACCCACAGGTCCGCTTCAGCCACAGCAGCGTCGCGAGAGTGGTCGAGGAGAGTCGGGACACCCGCGTCAGGTCCACCTCCAGCCGCGACGGTCCGGACTCCAACGTGTCGCGCAACCGCCACCGCAGCTCGTCACGCGCCTCGAGCAACGTGTCGTCGGACATGGCCACGACGACGGAGTCGTGCGGGTGGTCCTCGGCCGGCGTGCCGTCCGACGTGGGTCCCGCCCAGCGCGGCCGCAGGGCGCCGGGGCGATGGGGTGCGATCGAAGCGTCCACGAGCTCCACTCTTCCGCCCGACCGTGCGCTGCACCGGGTCAGGAAGGAGACATTCCCATGACAATCGATCGACCCGGGACGGTGAGATCCGCAGCCCCGGGTCAGGACCGTCCCGGCACGCCGCCCGGCAGTCCGACATCCACCCGGTCCTCGACAGTGACGACACCGTCGGTGTCCACGACGATCGAGGCGTACCCGGTCTGGAGTCCCGTGTCGGGGTTGACGTAGTTCAGGCGCACGCTGACGTCCTTCAGGGGCACCGAGAACGGTGTGGAGAAGCGGTTGAACGTCGGGCGCTCCTCGACGCCGCCCGCCGTGCCGAGCTGGCTGACCACCGTCCAGGTCACCTCGTCGCCGTCGGTGTTCCACACCACCCACGGGCCGTCGGCGTCGTGCAGGTGCCCGATGGTGACCGTTCCGGGCGGGACGTCGGGCACGCCGTCGTCGTACGGCACCGTCTCGTGGCCCGGCGTCCCGGCCAGCTCGCTCGTGGAGCCGACACCGAGGTACCCCGCGGCCGTGCGCGGCTGGTGCACCAGCACGTGGACGGACTCGCCCTCGCCGAGCTCGTCGTCGACCAGGGTGCGCAGCTCCTGGCCCAGCTCGGTCTCGGTGGTCCCCGAGTCGTTGACGGAGATGCCGCCGAAGAGAGCCTTCGACGCCGGGTCCGCCGCACCGGTGACCCGCAGCGGGCCCACCGTGAGCAGCTCCAGGTCGGGCACCTGCGCGCCCGTCTCGCGCAGCTGCTCGACGGTCACCGCCGAGTCGTGGTCGCCCTTCACGGCGACGAGGGGGACGTCACCGCTCGCCTCGGTCTCGGACCGGACGAAGCTGCGCTCGGCCAGCGTGCCGTTCGACGTCACGTCGCCGGCGATGGTCCGCATCGCGACGACATCCTGGCCCAGGACCTCCTCCAGCAACGGGTAGAGGGAGGTGCGCACCCTCGTCGCCACCTGGCTGCCCTGGGGATCGGCCTCGGCGAGGACGACCCGCTCCCCCGCCCGCGGGGCGAGACCGGCCTCGTGGGCGGGCAGCACCAGCGCCGCACTCGCCTGCGCCGCCCGCTCGTAGGCAGCGGAGCGTTCCTCGATGCGCTGGGAGTTCTTCACGATGAAGGGTTCGATCTGCTCGGCGATCTCCCGTGCCTGCGGGCTGCTGAACGACAACGCGTCCCGCCCCGGCAACGGGTAGGTGGTCTCGGTCCCGGCGCTGCCCTCCCAGCGCCCGAAGGACGACAGCGCCACGAGGGAGGAGACGCCGATCGCCGTCACGACGTACCCGAGGCGCCACGACCACCGCGCCCCGTCGGAGGCGAGGCGGCGCGGCACCGGCGGCGCGGCGCCGCGGAAGATGACGAGCAGCAACACCCCTCCGACCCCGGCCGCGACCACCTCGCTCCTCAGGAACGAGCCCACCAGCTGGTCACGCAGCTCGGCCCCGTAGACGCGCGCGACCTCCTCCGGCTGGTCCAGGAAGGCGGCGTTGGCCTTGAGGAACGTCGGGGTGACGTACGACGACAGGGTTCCCCCCGCCTCGGGCGGGCCGGTGGACCTGAGCGCGGCACCGAAACCGGCGGCTCCCGTCCGGCGCCAGTACACGGTGCCCATCAGGCCGGTGTCGAGGGACGACAGCCCGTTGTGCGCCAGGGAGACCTCGACCGGGAAGGCCCCCAGGTGGTCCTCGAAGCGCGCGCGTTCGATCGCCCTCTCGGCCGCCACGGGTGCCACCACGACCGCCACCACGACCGCGTACGCCACCAGCGCCAGCGTCCACCGCAGGGCCGTCCGCGCCACGGAGGTCGTCACGGCCACGCGGCCAGTCTCCCGGCCAGCTCGGTGAGTGACCCGATGCTGAGGTCGGGGGCCTTGAAGTACGCCGGGTAGGTGCCTCCGTCCCGGTTGATCCAGGCCGTGGCGAGGCCCGCCCGCGTGGCGCCGTCGATGTCCCACGGGTGCACGGCCACGAGCATCGCGTCCGACGGAGCCACGTCACACACCTCCAGCGCATGGAGGTACGCCGCCGTGGCCGGCTTCCACGAGGGTGCGTCCTCCACCGACAGCATCGCCTCGAAGTGCTCCCGCAGCCCGGACCGGTCGAGCAGCGCCTCGGCGACGGCCGCGGATCCGTTGCTGAGCGTGACGAGCCGGAGCCCCCGGTCGGTCAGGCTCCGCACGCCGGTCACGACGTCCGGGTGGACGGGCAGGGCAGCGAAGCCCTCCATCACGTGTCGCACGGCGTCCTCGACGGGGCGCTCCAGCGTCAGCGCGTCGAAGGACACGCGCAGGGACTCGGCAGCGATGGTGGCGAAGGCCTCGTTCGCCCCCACCGCGGTCAGGGCGAAGCCGTCGCGGAGCAGTCCGGAGAACCACGTCCTCGCCAGGTGGTCGGGCGCGCCGACGTCCACGAACCGCTCCGCCATCGGCGACATGTCAGAGAGCGTCTCGTTGACGTCGAAGACGATCAGTGACGGTCGCCGACGACCGCCGGGACCTACCGGGGCGATCGTCGTGGAGGGCGCGGTCGGGTGTTCGTGGCTCACGATTCCACCGTAGACCGACGGGCAGCGGCGATGGGGGCCCGAGGACGTACGAGGGCCCGGACCTGACGGTCCGGGCCCTCACGGCGTCCGGCGGGGCTCAGCTCCCGCTCATGAAGCCGGCGACGTCCTCACCGACGTACTTGTCGGAGACGGACTTCGCGCCTCCCGGGACATCCGCGGCCCGGAAGATGTAGCTCGCATCGCTGGGCGACGCACCCACCTCGAACGTCAGCGGGACCGCCAGGCCCCCGGTCTCGACGGTGCCGATGTCCTCCTTGGCCTGGGTGACGCCCTCCGGCGTCAGGTCGCCGTCCTCGCACGCCTTGTCCAGGATCTGGCGCATGGTGTCCGCGGCCGCCGTGCCCCACACCACGCCCAGCGTGGGGTCGCCGGGGTTGGCGTCCTCGTACTTCTTGAGCAGGTCCGGGAGCTGGTCGAACGGCGCCACCGGCGACGCGACGTACAGGTTCTTCTTCAACGACGCGCCCGCGGGGCCCTCGAGCAGCGCCGGCGCGAACACCGGGTTGTTGCCCGCGATCGGCACATCGAGGCCCTGGGAGGCGGCCACCCCGGCCACCGAGGCCGTCTGCGTCGGCGCCACGGTGATCGCGATGGTCTTGACACCCTGGGACTTGAGCTTGGTCACCGGCGCCGTCATGTCCGTGTCTGTCGACTGGATCTGCTGCTCGACGACCGTCATGCCGTGCTGCTCGGCGAAGTACTTCGAGCCGGCCAGGCCGCCCTCGCCGTACTCGCCCTCGAAGTAGATGTGGCCGATCTTGTCGCCCTCCTTGATCTTCCCCTCCTCGAGCAGGTAGTCGAGGACGTTGATCATCTCGACCTCGTACGTCGCCCCGACGACCGCGATCTCCGGGCTCTCGGTCAGCGACTGCGCCCAGGCCGCCGGGATGTTGACCATCTGGTCGGCCTCGAACTGCGGCAGCAGCCCGGTGTTGATCGGCGAGCCGATCGTCTGCTCGATGGCCAGCACGTCGTTGTGGATCGAGCTGTAGAGCTGGATGCCCTTCTGCGTGTCGTAGCCGTGGTCCTTCACCGTGGTCTTGACGGTGTAGGTGTCACAGACCTTGTTGTCCTCCCAGTACAGCGACTGGGCGTCGGTGATGTCCTTGCCGAGCGCCGCGAAGACTCCGGTCAGGTCGGTCAGGGACCCGAGCGTGATCGTGTCGCCGTCGATGCCTCGGCCGACCTTCACCCCGTCCTGCGTGCTGGTCTCCGAGTCCGAGGACTTGGTGCTGCAGCCCGAGGCGGCCAGCACCATGGCGACCGACACGAGCGTGACCGTCCCGCGCTTCGTGTGTGTTCTCATCAGTTGTTACCTCCGGTTGACGAATCGGCTTGTGCCGGTGTGGTGGTGTGGTGCTGATCGGCACCCGAGGCGTCCGCCGAGGCGGCACCGGATGCACGTGAGGGGCGCCGCCGCAGGCGGCGCGCGAGGCCGGCGAGACCGCCGGGCTCGAAGACGACGACGAGGATGATCGCCAGTCCGTACAGGAAGGCCGCGGCCTGGCTGGCCACGATGCCGGGCTGGCCGGGCTCGACGATGAGCGGCAGCGCGCCGGCGTACTCCTGGAAGACCAGGGGCAGGGCGCTGACGAAGGCGGCGCCCATGATGGATCCCCAGACGGAGCCGAGGCCACCCAGCACGATCATCGCGAGGAACTGCACCGACAGCACCAACCCGAAGGACTCGGGCGCGACGGAGCCGATCGACAGCGCGTAGAGCACCCCGGCCAGGCCTGCGTACATGGAGGAGACCAGGAACGCCTTCGCCTTGTAGTCACGGATGTTGACCCCCATGACCGCAGCCGCCACCTCGCTGTCACGCAGCGTCTGCAGTGCCCGCCCGGGCCGCGAGCGCACGAGGTTCGCCGCGAACCAGGCGGCCGCGACGCACAGCACGAGGCCGAGGTACCAGAGCCGCTCGGCCTGGCCGAAGGGCACGCCCAGCACCTCGAGGGGCGGCGAGTCCAGGTTGCTGAACTCGAAGCCGAACAGCGAGAAGTACGGCACCAGCCGGCCGTTGAAGCCGCCGGTCACCGAGCTCCAGGTGTTGAGCACGTGGTCGCCGATGAACACCAGTCCCAGCGAGGCGATACCGAGGTAGATCCCGCGCAGCCGCGCCGCGATGGGGCTGAAGAGCACGCCGGCGAGGCCGGCGGCGACCACGCCCAGCACCATGCCCAGCAGCGGCGGCAGCTCGAGTCCACCGTAGGGATTGGCCGACCCGCCGGGCGCACCCGACACGTAGGTGTAGGTGACGGCGCCGACGGCCAGGAAGAAGGCGTGGCCCAACGACAGCTGGCCGGTCGTGCCCACCAGCAGGTTGAGCCCGAGCGCACCGATGATCGCGGCGAAGACGGCGAACCCGGTGCGCAGCCAGAACTCGTCCACGTAGAGCGGCAGGGCGAGCAGCACGAGGACCAGCGCGAGCAGGACGAGCAGCTTCCCGCCACGGGCGGCGGACCAGCCGGAGGCTCGGCTCCCGCGGCTGGGGTCCTTGGTCTCCCGCACGGTGGTGGTGGTCTCAGACACGAGTCATCTCCCGGGTCCCGAAGAGTCCGGCGGGCCGCACGAGCAGCACGGCGACCATGACGACGTACGGGACGACGTCGCCGAAACCGCGGCCCAGGAAGGCGATCTCGTCCTGGTAGCCGGCGGCCAACGACTCCGCCAGCCCGATCAGGATGCCGCCGACGAGAGCCCCGCCGGTCGAGTCGAGGCCACCGAGGATGGCCGCGGGCAGGGCGCTGAGGGCGACCGTGGCGACCGCCGGGGTGACCCCCGGAGTCGGTGCCCCGACGGCGAACAGGCCGGCGACGGCGGCCAGGACCCCCGCGAGCATCCAGGCGAACATGGAGACGCGTCCCATGTGGATACCCATCAGGGCGGCGGCCTCGCCGTCCTCCGCGGCCGCCCGCATCGAGATGCCCCAGTTGGAGTACTTGAAGGTCAGGAAGAACGCGCCGATGAGCACGGCGGCCGCGAGGATCGCCATGGCGCGGTTGGTGGTGATCCCGACCCCACCGATCGAGATCACGCCGCCGGCCCACGGGTGGCCGACGTTGAGGATGTCGGAGCCGATGCGGCGGGTCAGCTCGGTGACGATGATCAGGTCGACGCCGATGGTCAGGATCGCCAGGCTGATGACGGGAGCCCCCCGCAACCGGTTGATCAGCACGCGCTCGACGAGGACCGCCGCGATCGCGGATCCGGCGATGCCGAGCGCGACCGCACCCCAGAAGCCCAGCGTCTCGTGCCAGCGTCCCATCAGGTAGGCGCCCAGCAGCAGCAGCGAGCCCTGCATGAAGCTGGTCACCTCGCTGGCCTTGAAGATGATCACGAAGCCGAGCGCGATGAGCGCGTAGATCGCGCCCAGCGACAGTCCGTTGAGCAGCAGGGACAGGAATTGCGTCATCGCGGGGTCTCCTCGTGGGGGTCCTGGTGCTGGTTCCTGGTGCTGGTCCTCGTGCTGGTCGGCGGTCGAAGCGGAGCCGGTCTCATCGCCCGAGCCGAGATAGGCGCGGATGACCTCCGGGTCGGCCTGGGTCTCCTCCGGGGTGCCGTCGGCGATCCGGCGACCGAAGTCGAGGACGGTGACCCGGTCGGCGATGCTCATGACCATGCCCATGTCGTGCTCGACCAGCACGATGGAGATGCCGAGCTCGTCGCGGATCTCGAGCACGGCCCGGGCCATCCGGTCGGTCTCCTCCGAGTTCATGCCGGCCACCGGCTCGTCGAGCAGCAGCAGGCGCGGCTCCGTGCACAGCGCCCGGGCCACCTCGACCCGCTTCTGGTCGCCGTAGGACAGGACGCCCACCGGGACGTCCAGCTTGGCGCCGAGCTCGAGGAAGTCGGCGATCTCACGGATGCGTTCGCCGTGCACCTTCGCCTCGCGGGTGGCCCGCGGCAGCCGGAGCCCGGACGAGAGGAAGCCCGCCCGGGTCAGCGAGTGGCGCCCGAGCATGAGGTTCTCGGCCACCGTCTGGGTCCCCGACAGGGCGATGTTCTGGAAGGCCCGGGCGACGCCGAGGTTGGCGATCTTGTACGGCCGCAGCCCGTTGAGGAGGGTGTCACCGAGGCGGACCTCGCCCGACGTGGCCCGGTAGACGCCGGACAGCACGTTGAACATGGTCGACTTGCCGGCCCCGTTGGGCCCGATCACGGCGTGCACCGTGCCGGGGAGGACGGTGAAGGAGACGTCCGAGAGCGCCTTGATCGCTCCGAACTCGACCGTGATGTTCTCGACGGTCAAGGTCTCCACGTCGGCGCGGAGGCCGGCGTCGGGCCCCGTGGACCCGGTGGCCCCGGTGGACGTCGTGCTCATGCGGACCACCTCGTCAGCTTCTTGGTACGGGTGGATGCGGCGGGTCGCCGGGAGGTCTCGTCCTCGCTGCCGTGCCCGAGGTAGAGCCGCTGGACGGCGTCGGAGGTCGCCAGCTCGGCGGCCGAGCCCGACAGCGACACGGTGCCGACGTCCAGGACGAAGGCGGTGTCGGCCACGCCGAGCGCCATCGTGGCGTTCTGCTCGACGAGCAGGACCGCGGTTCCCTGGCGGTTGATCTCGCGGATGACCTCACCGATCTGGCCGATGATCCGCGGCGCCAGCCCCAGGGAGGGCTCGTCGAGCAGCAGGAGCTGGGGCCGGGACATCAGGCCGCGCCCCATGGCCAGCATCTGCTGCTCGCCTCCGGACAGCAGGCCGGCACGCTGGGCCCGCCGGTCGGCCAGCACGGGGAACATGTCGTAGATGCGGTCGTAGTCGGCCGACTTCTCGCCGCGGTCCTTCACCGCGAGCCGACCCGCCCTGAGGTTCTCCTCGACCGTGAGCCGGGTGAAGATGCGCCGTCCCTCGGGGACCTGCACCAGCCCGCTGGCCACGCAGGCGGCGGGGTCGCGTCCCTTGAGGTTGTCCCCCCGGTAGATCACCTCCCCCTGCTCGATGCGTCCGCGGTGCAGGCGCAGGGTGCCGGACAGGGTCCGCAGCAGGGTCGTCTTGCCCGCCCCGTTGCTGCCGAGCAGCGCGACGACGGCGCCCTCGTCCACCGAGAGGCTGACGCCGCGGAGCGCCTCCACCACCCCGCCGTAGGTCACGGCGAGGTTCGTGACCTCGAGGATGGGTCGGCCAGGTGTGGCGGGGATGCTCATGCTCGGGTCTCCAGTCGGATCTCGCGTTTGAGGATCTTGCCGGTCGCGGTCTTGGGGATCTCGTCGACGACGTCGACGATCCGGAGGTGCTTGTGCGGGGCCACGCGACCGCGGACGAAGTCGCGCAGCTCGTCGCCGGTGGTCCTCGCGTCGGGGCGCAGGGTCACGGCGGCGCCCACGTCCTCGCCCAGGGTTGGGTGGGACAGCCCGATCACCGCGGCCTCCACGACGTCGGGGTGCTCCTGGAGCACCTCCTCGATCTCACGCGGGTAGACCGTGCGGCCGCCGCGTCGGATCAGCTCGGTCGTGCGGTCCACCACGTAGAAGAACCCGTCCTCGTCGCGCACACCCACGTCTCCGGTGCGCAGCCAGCCGTCGACGACGGTGGTCGCGGTGTCCTCGGGTCGCCCCCAGTAGCCCTTCATCACGTTGTGCCCACGCACGAGGATCTCCCCCGGGTCGCCGTCCTCGACCTCGGCGCCCTCGTCGTCGACCACCCGGAGCTCGACGCCCTTCACGGGCATCCCGATGGAGCCGACGCGGCGCCGGTCACGGCAGTTGAAGCTCACGACCGGCGAGGTCTCGGTGAGCCCGTAGCCCTCGAGCACCAGGCAGTCGAAGGCCTCCTCGAACCCGAGGAGCACGTCCACGGGCATGGAGACGCCACCGGAGACGCCCACCCGCAGCCGGTGCAGGTCGTGATCGACGCCGTCCGCCTGCTCGAGGATCGCGGCGTACGTCATGGGCACTCCCTGCATCACCGTGACCCGCTGGTCCTGCAGGGTGCGCAGGGCCGCGGCGCCGTCGAAGCGGGTGAGGAGGGCGAGGCAGGCCCCGGCCCGGACGGCGGCGTTCAGGCCGACCGTCTGGCCGAAGGAGTCGAACAGCGGCAGCCCGCCGAACACGACGTCCTCGGACGTGAGCTGGAGGAGGTCGTTGACCACGACCTCGCAGTTGCGGACGAGGTTGCCGTGCGTCAGCTCGGCCCCCCTGGGGCGGCCGGTCGTGCCCGAGGTGTAGAGGATCACCGCGGTGTCCCCGGCCGCCCGCGGCTCCACCCGGTCGAACGCCCGGGCGTCACCCAGCAGGGTGTCGAGCCCACCGGACTCGAGCAGGAGGACGTCGGCGCCCACCGAGCGTGCGGCCGGCAGCACGTGCTCGCTCGACATCGACCAGGCCACCAGGGTCCGCACGCCCGAGTCCTCGACGTGTTGCTGCGTCTCCCGCTCCCCGAGCAGCGGGTTCGTCGGGACCGCCACCGCACCGAGGCGGAGGATCCCGTAGTAGAGCGCCGCGAACTCGGGCACGTTCGGCACCACCAGCCCGACGTGGTCCCCGGGGCGCACCCCTCGCGCCGCGAGGAGGCCGGCGACCCGGCGGCTGTCCCGGTCGAGCTCGCCGAACGTCGTCACCCGGTCGCCCGACGTCAGCGCCGCGGAGCGCCCACGGGCGCGCGCGGTGCGTTCGAGGTTCTGGGCCAGGTTCACGCAGGACTCCGTCGTGGACAGTTGTGACGGCCCCACAGTTGTGGAACGACGATCCATCGGCCATAGTGACGGCGCTCACATCGCCGGCGTTTCTTTGTTCGCCAGCACAATGGGAGGTACTCAGGTGACTGTCCACGCAACGACGACCGACCCGCTGGTGGTGCGCGCCTGCGGGCTCCTGCTGGACCAGGCCGACGACATCGCCTGCAGCTCGGCGCGGATCATCCGGGCCGACGAACCGGCGTACCTCGACGTCATGAGCTTCGAGGAGCTGGCGACGGCGGTGCGCCCCAACGTCGTGGGACTGGTGGAGAGCGTGATGGTCAACGAGACCACGCTGCTGGCCGCGCCGCGACGCACCGGACGCGAGCGCGCCGAGGCCCGGGTGCCCCTGACGATCGTCCTGCACGCCTACCGCCTGACCGCGCTGCACATCTGGGAGCGGCTGATCCGGCTGTGCGGCGACGACCCCGCGACCAGCCGCGCGCTGCTCGACTCGGCCTCGGCGCTGTGGAGCGCGGTCGACGTGTACTCGCAGGAGCTGGCGGCCGCCTACCGGGACGTGGAGACGGAGCGGCTCCTGCGCAGCGCCCGGGTGCGCGAGGCGGCGCTGGCCTCCCTGTTCAGCGGGGTGGGGGTGTCGGGCCAGGGCTACGCCGACGCAGCCACGGCGCTGCGGTTGCCCAAGGTCGGCCGCTTCGTCGTCGTCGCCTCGGACTCGTGGCCCGTCGAGCAGGAGGACGCACCCGCGTCGGCCGAGCGGGCCCTGTCCTCACTCGGTGTGCGCTCCGCGTGGCGCTCGGAGGCCGACGGAGAGGTCGGCCTCGTCTGCCTGGACCGCAGCCACCGGGTCGACCGACTGATGGGCTACCTCACCTCGCTCACGGTCGGTCGCGTCGGCATCAGCGAGGCGTTCGAGGCCATCGTCGACACCCCCCAGGCGGTGACGCAGGCCCAGCTCGCCCGGGACACCGCCACCCCCGGGGAGAACGTCGTCATGCGCTTCGGGGACGCCCGCGTCGCCGCCCTCGTAGCCGCGACGCCGGACCTCGCCAGGGGGCTCGCCCAGCAGGTGCTCGCCGGCGTCCTGCAGCAGGACGACGACGAGCGGCTCCTCCTGCTCACCACCCTGAGGGCCTGGTACACCGCCCAGGGTTCGGCGGCGGACGCCGCCCGGCTTCTGCACTGTCACCCCAACACGGTCCGCTACCGACTCGCCAAGGTCACCCGGCTGACCGGACGCGACCTGCACGTCCCGAGCGACCTCGTGCACCTCTACCTGGCCCTCGAGGCCACCCGGTTGTGGCCGCCCGCCCGGGACGCCTGACCTCCATGTTGTACGTCCGCACAAATCACGTCGCCGGACCGAGCACGCGCTCGCCTGCTGGGTGACCCCGGACGACACCGGCGCAGGCACGTCGACGACCTCCTCGCCCGGCGCGCGGAGTCACGGCCCTAGCCTTGCGTCATGCGCCTGCTGCTCCTCCGCCACGGCCAGACGTCTGCCAACACGACCGCCGCACTGGACACGGCGTCCCCCGGGCACGAGCTCACCCAGCTGGGCCGTCGCCAGTCGGACGCGGCAGCCCGGGCCCTGGCCCAGGCGGGCATCGGCCATGTCGCGGTGTCCACCGCCGTCCGGACGAGGCAGACCGCCGGGCCGCTGGTCGCGGCCCTGGGCCTGACCCCGGTCGCCCACGACGGGCTCCGGGAGATCGCGGCCGGCGACTTCGAGATGCGCAACGACCACGGAGCCATCGAGGGCTTCCTGGGCACCATCGGCGGATGGCTGGAAGGCGACCTCGAGCGCCGGATGCCGGGCGGCGAGACGGGCGCGGAGTTCCTGGCCCGGTACGACGCCGCGGTCGAGCGGGTCTGCACCGACGGGACCGACGTGACCCTCGTGGTCAGCCACGGTGCCGCCATCCGGACGTGGGTCACCCACCGCGCCGGCGGCGACCACGCCCCGATCCACGAGGGCCTGCACAACACCGGCTGCATCACCGTGGACGGCAGCCCCGCCGACGGCTGGGTCGTCGCCTCGTGGCACCGCGAGCCGATCGGCGGCGCGTGGCTGGACGACGCCGCCGCGCCGGACCCGACGGGCGGTGACCTCGACCCCGACGAGGACGGCAGCGAGGACGCCCCGGCTCAGTCCTCCGGGTCGTAGCCCAGGTTGGGCGAGAGCCAGCGCTCCGCCTCGGCGAGGGTCCAGCCCTTGCGCTCGGCGTAGTCGGCGACCTGGTCGCGCCCGAGCCGACCGACGACGAAGTACTGCGACTGCGGGTGCGAGAAGTACCAGCCCGAGACCGCGGCTCCCGGCCACATCGCCATGGACTCGGTGAGCTCGATGCCCGCGCGCGCCTCCACGTCGAGGAGGTCCCACAGGGTGAGCTTCTCGGTGTGGTCGGGGCACGCCGGGTAGCCCGGCGCCGGCCGGATGCCGGAGTAGCGCTCGGCGATGAGGTCCTCGTTGCCCAGCGTCTCGTCGGAGGCGTGGCCCCAGAACTCGGTGCGCACCCGCTGGTGCAGGCGCTCGGCGAAGGCCTCGGCGAGCCGGTCGGCCAGCGACTCGAGCAGGATCGCCGCGTAGTCGTCGTGCTCGGCCTTGAACTTCTCGATGTGCTCGCGGATGCCGTGGCCGGCGGTGACGGCGAAGCCGCCGACGTGGTCCGCGAGCCCCGTCTCCTGCGGCGCGACGAAGTCGCTCAGCGCCCGGTTGGGGACCCCCGACCGGTGCTCCCCCTGCTGGCGCAGGTGGTGCAGCGTGGTGAGCACCTCCGAGCGCGAGTCGTCGGTGTAGACGTGGACGTCGTCGCCGATGCTGCTGGCCGGGAAGAACCCGTAGACCCCGCGGGCGGTCAGCCACCCCTCCTCGACGATCCGGTCCAGCATCTCCTGGGCGTCGTCGTACAGCGTGCGGGCCGTCTCGCCGGTGGTGGGGTTGTTGAGGATGTCGGGGAAGCGGCCCTTCATCTCCCAGGCGTTGAAGAACGGCTGCCAGTCGATGTAGTCGCGCAGCTCGCCGAGGTCGTAGTCGTCGAGGACGTGCACGCCGGTCTGCGCGGGCGCCGGCGGCCGGTAGTCGCTCCAGTCGATCGGCGTCGCGTTGTCGCGGGCGGCGTCCAGGGTGAGCATCGGTCGGTCGTGCTTGGCCGAGTGGCGGGTGCGCAGGGAGTCGTAGTCGGCCTTGACGTCGGCCAGCAGCCGTGTGCGCTGGTCGGCGTGCAGCAGGGCGGCGGCGGTGGGCACCGAGCGTGAGGCGTCCTTGACCCAGACGACCGGGCCGTCGTACCGCGGGTCCACCTTGACCGCGGTGTGCGCCCGCGAGGTGGTGGCGCCGCCGATCATGAGCGGGATGTCGAGGCCCTGGCGCTGCATCTCGGCGGCGAAGTTGACCATCTCGTCGAGGGACGGCGTGATGAGCCCGGACAGGCCGATGATGTCGGCGCCGACCTCGGCGGCGGTGTCGAGGATCTTCTGCGCAGGCACCATCACCCCGAGGTCGATGACCTCGTAGTTGTTGCACTGCAGCACCACGCCGACGATGTTCTTGCCGATGTCGTGGACGTCGCCCTTGACGGTGGCCATCACGATGGTGCCGTTGGTGTCCTTGGCCGTGGCGTACTCGGGGTTGTCGAGCTTCTCCTGCTCGATGTACGGGATGAGGTAGGCGACCGCCCTCTTCATCACCCGGGCGCTCTTGACCACCTGCGGGAGGAACATCTTGCCGGCGCCGAAGAGGTCGCCGACGACGTTCATCCCGTCCATCAGCGGCCCCTCGATGACCTCGATCGGCCGACCGCCGCGCTCGGCGATCTCCTGGCGCAGGATCTCGGTGTCGGCCTCGACGTGGGCGTCGATGCCCTTGACCAGGGCGTGGGTGATCCGCTCCCCGATCGGCAGGCTGCGCCACTCGTCCTCGGCGACCTCGGCCGCCTCACCGGTGCGGTTGTGCTCCTCGGCGACCTCCAGCAGCCGCTCGGCGGCGTCAGGGCGGCGGTTGAGCACGACGTCCTCGATCCGCTCCCGCAGCGCGGGGTCGACCTCGTCGTAGACGGTCAGCGCCCCGGCGTTGACGATGCCCATGTCGAGGCCCGCCTCGATGGCGTGGAAGAGGAAGACGGCGTGGATCGCCTCGCGCACCGGGTTGTTGCCGCGGAAGGAGAACGACACGTTGGAGATGCCGCCGCTGACCTTGGCGCCCGGGAGGTTCTGCTTGATCCACCGGGTCGCCTCGATGAAGTCGAGACCGTACGACGCGTGCTCCTCGATGCCGGTCGCCACCGCGAAGACGTTGGGGTCGAAGATGATGTCCTCGGCCGGGAAGTCGACCTCGTCGACCAGGATCCGGTAGGCCCGCTCGCAGATCTGCTTGCGACGCTCGAGGTTGTCGGCCTGGCCGTCCTCGTCGAAGGCCATCACGACCGCCGCGGCGCCGTACTGGCGGCACAGCCGGGCCTGCTCGCGGAACTTCTCCTCGCCCTCCTTCATGGAGATCGAGTTGACGATGGCCTTGCCCTGCACGCACTTGAGGCCGGCCTCGATGACCTCCCACTTGGAGGAGTCGACCATCACCGGCACCCGGCTGATGTCGGGCTCGGAGGCGATCAGCTTGAGGAAGCGGTCCATGGCCGCGACGCCGTCGATCATCCCCTCGTCCATGTTGACGTCGATGACCTGCGCGCCGTTCTCGACCTGCTGGGCGGCGACCGACAGGGCGGTGTCGTAGTCACCGTCCTTGATGAGGGTGCGGAAGCGGGCGGAGCCGGTGATGTTGGTGCGCTCGCCGACGTTGACGAACAGGCTGTCCTTCGTGATCGTGAAGGGCTCCAGCCCGGACAGGCGCATCGCCGGGGCGACCTGCGCGGGGACGCGGGGCGTCTTGCCGGCCACCGCCTCCGCGATGGCGCGGATGTGGGCCGGGGTGGTGCCGCAACAGCCTCCGACCAGGTTGACCAGGCCGCTCTCGGCGAACTCCGAGACGACCGCCGCGGTCTCCTCGGCCGCCTCGTCGTACTCACCGAAGGCGTTGGGCAGCCCGGCGTTGGGGTACGCCGACACGAAGACGTCGGCGATCCGGGACAGCTCGGCGACGTACGGGCGCATCTCCCGGGCCCCGAGGGCGCAGTTGAGGCCGACGAGCAGCGGGCGGGCGTGGCGCACCGAGTTCCAGAACGCCTCGGTCGTCTGTCCGGACAGGGTGCGGCCCGAGGCGTCGGTGATCGTCCCGCTGACGACCACCGGCCAGCGCCGCCCCAGGTCGGTGAAGACCTGGTCGACCGCGGAGATGGCCGCCTTGGCGTTGAGGGTGTCGAAGACCGTCTCGATGATGACCAGGTCGGCGCCGCCGTCGAGCAGCCCCCGGGTCGCCTCGGAGTACGCCGCGACCAGCTGGTCGTAGGTCACGTTGCGGGCGCCCGGGTCGTTGACGTCGGGCGAGATGGACGCGGTGCGCGTCGTGGGGCCCAGCGCGCCGGCGACGTACCGGGGCCGGTCGGGGCTCTGCGCGCTGACCTCGTCGCAGACCCGCCGGGCCAGGCGCGCGGCCTCCAGGTTGAGCTCGTAGGCCAGCTCGGCCATGCCGTAGTCGGAGAGCGAGATCGCGTTGGCGTTGAACGTGTTGGTCTCGACGATGTCCGCGCCGGCCTCGAGGTACTCGCGGTGGATGCCCTCGACGATGTGCGGCTGGGTGAGCGTGAGCAGGTCGTTGTTGCCGATCAGGTCGCTGTCCCAGTCGGCGAAGCGCTCGCCCCGGTAGCCGGCCTCGTCCGGGCGGTCCCGCTGGATCGCCGTGCCCATGGCGCCGTCGATCACCAGGATCCGCTCGCGCATGGTGGCGGCGAGCTCCTCGGTGGCATCGGGGCGGTGCTGGATCACGGGATCGGGACTCACGGGCCTCTCGGCTCCTCTCGGCGGGACTGCCAGCCTAGGTTCGGCGTTCCACGGGGTGGACACCCTTCCCAGATCGTGACACCGCCCCGGTGCGCCACCGAAATCCCGGGCCCGCCGCGCGGGCGGTCGGCGACCGGTCGAACGGCACCGGGTGCTGGCTCATCCGGGTGTGCGCACGCCACCCGCTCGGGCCATTCCGCCCGGGCCGGGGCCGGTCTAGCGTGTCAGGGCGGGCCGCCGGACCAGGGGGGCGGAAGCCCGACGGGGAGCGGACGTCGCCGTGACGGGGGCGGCGACGCTCGGCCCGTCGCGGCGCAGGTCACCCTGCGCGGCTCCCGGCGGACTACGCTGGAACGGTGATCGAGTTCGACGATGTCCAGGACCTGGTGTCTCCCGTGGTGATCGCTGCCTTCGAGGGCTGGAACGACGCCGCCGACGCCGCCTCCGCGGTCGTCGACCACCTCATGTCCGTGTGGGACGCGACCGTCATCGGGGCCATCGATCCGGAGGAGTTCTACGACTTCCAGGTCAACCGCCCCATGGTCGGCACCGACGACCACGGCCACCGCCGGCTCACCTGGCCCACCACCCGGATCGCGATCGCTTCTCCCCCGGGCCTGCACCGCGACGTGATCCTGGTCCGCGGGATCGAGCCCAACATGCGGTGGCGCCAGTTCTGCGCCGAGCTGCTGGCCGCGTGCGACGACCTCGGCGGCGAGCTCGTCGTCACCCTGGGCGCCCTGCTGGCCGACGCGCCGCACACCCGACCCATTCCCGTCACCGGGACCGCCACCGAGCCCGACCTGGTCGACCGGCTCACGCTGGAGCAGTCGACGTACGAGGGCCCGACCGGGATCGTCGGCGTCTTCCAGGACGCGTGCGTCCAGCTCGACATCCCGTCGGCGTCGTACTGGGCCGCGGTGCCGCACTACGTCGCGCAGCCGCCGTGCCCCAAGGCGACCCTCGCCCTCATCGGTGCCCTCGAGGAGCTCCTGGAGTGCAGCATCCCGCTCGGCGACCTGCCCGAGGACTCCAAGGCGTGGGAGCGCGGGGTCGACGAGCTCGCCGAGGAGGACGAGGACGTCGCCGACTACATCCGCGCGCTCGAGGAGACCCGCGACACCGCCGACCTCCCCGAGGCCAGCGGCGAGGCGATCGCGCGGGAGTTCGAGCGCTACCTCAAGCGCCGCGACCAGGACTGAGCCGGCACGCCGTCTCGACTGCCAGCGGCGGCTGGTGGCCGGTGGCCGGCCGGGTCGGTGGCTGGCCGGGTCGGCCCGCGGCGCAACTGGCGGCGTACGACAAATCAGCAGGTCACGCCGGCGCAACTGGCGGCGCCCGACGGGTCAGCAGGTCACCCCGGCGCAACTGGCGGCGCCCGACGGATCCAAGACCATTCGAGCTGTCGCGGGCCGCCAGTCGACGCGACCGCGACCGACCAGGCCGACCAGGTCCGACCGATCCCCCGACCCCGCGGCGCAACTGGCGGCGTACGACGGGTCAGCACGTCACGCCGGCGCAACTGGCGGCGTCCGACGGTCAGCAGGTCACCCCGGCGCAACTGGCGGCGCCCGACGTAGCCGAGACCATTCGAGCTGTCGCGGGCCGCCAGTCGACGCGACCGCGGACCGACCAGGCCGACCAGGTCCGACCGATCCGCCCGACCCCGCCGAGCGCAACTGGCGGCGTACGACGGATCCGCAGGTCACCCCGGCGCAACTGGCGGCGCCCGACGGATCCGAGACCGTTCGAGCTGTCGCGGGCCGCCAGTCGACGCGACCCGACCGGGACCGACCAGGCCGACCAGGTCCGACCGATCCCCGACCCCGCGGCGCAACTGGCGGCGTACGACGGGTCCGCAGGTCACGCCGGCGCAACTGGCGGCGCCCGACGGATCCGAGACCATTCGAGCTGTCGCGGGCCGCCAGTCGACGCGACCGGGACCGACCAGGCCGACCAGGTCCGACCGATCCCCCGACCCCGCGGCGCAACTGGCGGCGTACGACGGGTCAGCAGGTCACGCCGGCGCAACTGGCGGCGCCCGACGGATCCGAGACCGTTCGGGCTGTCGCGGGCCGCCAGTCGACGCGACCGCGACCGCGACCGACCGGCACCCCTCAGAGCGCGAGCCCGAGTGCCGCGTCGAGGACGGGCAGCAGGGTCGCGGCCGCGTCCCGGTCGCTGGGGTCCGCGAGCCCGTGGTCCCCGAGCGTCGCGGCGACCCAGCCCTCGACGGCGGCGAGGGCGCTCGGCGCGTCCAGGTCGTCGGCGAGCGCGGTGAGGATCGCGTCGACCACCGGGGCCGCGGGGGCACCGGCGCCGAGCGAGAACGCCTTGCGCCATGTGTCGAGGGTGTCCACGGCGTCCCAGAGCTGGGCGTCGGTCCACTCCCAGTCGCTGCGGTAGTGGTGGCGCAGCAGCACCATCCGGATGGCCATCGGGTCGACGTCGCTGAGCCGCAGGGCCGAGACGAAGACGAGGTTGCCCTTGGACTTCGACATCTTCTCGCCGTCGTAGGCCACCATCCCGGCGTGCGCGTAGGCGCGCGCCAGGCGCTCCCCGGGGGACGCGACCTGCGCGTGGCCCGCCGACATCTCGTGGTGGGGGAAGACGAGGTCGCTGCCGCCGCCCTGCACGTCGAACGCGGCGCCGAGGTGCTCCAGCGCGATGGCGCTGCACTCGATGTGCCAGCCCGGCCGGCCCGGGCCGAAGGGGCTGTCCCACGACGGCTCGCCCTCACGCTCGCCGCGCCACACGATGCAGTCGAGGGGGTCCTTCTTTCCGGGCCGGTCGGGGTCGCCGCCGCGGTCGGGGAAGATCCGCAGCATCGTCTCGCGGTCCCAGCCGGACACGTCGCCGAAGGCGGGGTCGGCGGTGACGGAGAAGTAGAGGTCGGTCTCCACCTGGTAGACGGCGCCGACCTCCTGCAGCCGCTCGATCAGGTCGATGACCAGCGGGATCGACTCGACGGCACCGATGTACTGGGCCGGGGCCAGGACCCGCAGCGCCTCCATGTCGTCGGCGGAAGAGCTCGGTCTCCCGCTCGGCCAGCTCGACCCAGTCCACGCCGACCTTGGTGGCCCGCTCCAGCAGCGGGTCGTCGACGTCGGTGACGTTCTGGACGTAGGTGACGTCGTGGCCGGCGCTGCGCCACGCGCGGTTGAGCAGGTCGAAGGCGACGTACGTCGCGGCGTGGCCGATGTGGGTGGCGTCGTACGGCGTGATCCCGCAGACGTAGAGGCGGGCCGGACCCTCGGGGCGGGTCTCGACGAGCTCCCCCGTCGCGGTGTCGTGCACCCGCACGACGGGGCCGCTGGCGGGGAGGGTCGGGACGTCGGGAGAGGACCAGCTGCGCATGTCGCGCAGCCTATCCGGCCGGCAGGACGCCGGCCCTAGAAGGGCGGCCAGGGGATGACCGGCCACGACCCCTGCGGATCGGGCAGCACGCCGGTGCGCAGCAGGCGCTCGGCACGCCGCCGGGTGGCCTCGACCTCGGCGACCGCGAGGAGGTCCTCCAGCCGCTCCCCCAGGTCCCCGCGCAGCGCGTCGAGCACCTTCTCGACGCCGGCGGTCTCCTCCTCGGTCAGCGGCTCGCCCGCCCAGCCCCACAGGACGGTGCGCAGCTTGTGCTCGACGTGGAACGTCACCCCGTGGTCGACGCCGTAGCGGTGCCCGTCCGGCATCGCCAGCACGTGCCCGCCCTTGCGGTCGGCGTTGTTGATCACGACGTCCAGGACGGCCATCCGGCGCAGCTCGTCGGAGTCCTCGTGGACCAGCGCGATGGGCCGGTCGGACTCGTCGAGACCGTCGAAGACGTGCCGGAATCCCTCCGGCACCCCGCCACCGGGCACCAGGTCCACGGCGTCCTGCGCCGGGTCGGGCTCACGCCACAGCTGGACCATGCCGGGCCCGTGCGGCCCCTCCCGCAGGATGGTGAGGGGGACGACGTCCCAGCCGAAGGCCTCCGACACCGCGTACGACGCCACCTCGCGCGCCGCGAGGGTGCCGTCGGGGAAGTCCCACAGCGGCCGCTCCCCGCGGATCGGCTTGTAGACGCACCGGACCCCGGCGATCTCACCGACGAAGGTGGCGTTGGAGGCAGGCATCACCCGGCCGTGGAGCGTGATCTCCCCTGCCAGCACGTCGCCACCGGTGGGCTCGGTCACGACCGGATCAGGCCTGCGGGTCTCTACGCTTGAAGCCGTTGGCCCGCACGCACAGGTGGCCGTCGGGGTCGACGGGGTTGCCGCAGAACGGGCAGTCGGGACGCCCCGCGCCGATGACGGTGCGGGCCCGCCCGACGAACGCCCGGGCCGCGCCGGCGGTGAGGCGGACGAGGAAGATCTCGTCGGGCTCGGGCTCCTCGAGGTCCTCCTCGACCTGGTCGGGGGACACGACGGCCGCCTCGGTGAAGGGGAAGACCTCGATGACGATGCGCTCGGTCGAGGAGTCCCACGAGAGCGTCATCGTGCCGGCCCGGAACTCCTCCTCGATCGGCTGCTCGAGCGGGTCGTTGTCGACGAGGTCGAAGGGTGCCACGGCGGGCACGACGGCGCTGCCGCCGGTGGCCTGCATGACCTCGTCGAGCAGCTCGTCGACGCGCTCGGCGAGCGCCTCGACCTGCTGCTTCTCCAGGGCGACGCTGGTGACGCGGGCCCCGTCGCGGGCCTGCAGGAAGAAGGTCCGGTGACCGGGCTCGCCGACGGTGCCGGCGACGAAGCGCTCGGGCGGGTCGAAGGCGTGGACGAGAGGCATGCCACTCACCCTAGGACCCTGCCGGGGACGGGTCCGGCCCGGCTCCGCCGCCGACCGCCGCGTCCGCCGTACGACGACGCCTGCCGCCCTTCTTCTTCGCCGGCGGGCTCAGCCAGGACAGGTCGCCCGCGGACGTGTTGGTGCCCAGCACGTAGGGGCGCGACTCGGTGTAGCGCACGATCGACACCGACGCCGGGTCGACCTGGATGCGCTGGAAGAGGTCGAGGTGGGTGCCGAGCGCGTCGGCCAGGATCGCCTTGATCACGTCGCCGTGGCTGACCGCCAGCCACACCGCGCCCGGGCCGTGCTCCTCCTCGACGAGCCGGTCGTGGCGGCGGACCGCCTCCACGGCGCGGTCCTGCATGGCCCGCATCGACTCGCCCCCGGGGAAGGTGACGGCCGACGGCTGCGACTGCACGACCTTCCAGAGCTGCTCCTTGGCGAGGTCCTTGAGCGCGCGGCCCTGCCACTCGCCGTAGTCGCACTCGCTGAGCCGCCGCTCGGTGGTGACGGCCACGTCGCCGGACTGGGCGGCCAGGACGGCGCGCGTCGTCTGCTTGCAGCGCTCGAGGGGGCTGGAGACCGCGGCCGCCAGTCGCACCGCGGCGAGCCGCTCGCCGGTCGCGGCGGCCTGCTGGGTGCCCCGCTCGTCGAGCCGGACGCCGGCCAGCCGACCCGCCAGCACGCCCGTGGCGTTGGCGGTGGAGCGGCCGTGTCGCACGAGGATCACGGTTGCCATGCCCGCGACCCTAGCGGCAGCGTGGCTGGCGGCCGACGGGCTCGCTCGGCGGTCGGTGGCACTAGCCTGAGAGGGTGATCGTCGACAACGCGCTCTATCACGACGGCGTGCGCGTCCCCCTCGACGACGGGGACCCCAGCCTCGGCCACGCCCGCGTCCCGTGCGGCATCGGCGACTTCCAGTGGGTCGGCATCCACGACCCGTCCCCGGCGGAGCTGCAGCAGATCGCCGACCACCTTCGACCTGCACCCCCTGGCGGTCGAGGACGCCGGCGACTCCCACCAGCGTCCCAAGGTCGAGCGGTACGGCGAGATGCTCTTCCTCGTCCTCAAGACCCTCTGGTACGTCGACGAGCAGGACGCCGTGGAGACCGGCGAGATCAACCTCTTCGTGGGCCGCGACTTCGTGGTCACCGTCCGGCACGGCCAGGGCATCGACCTGGCCGACCTCCCGCAAGGACCTCGAGCAGCGGGCCCAGGTCCTCGAGCACGGGCCGATGGCGGTGATGTACGCGATCTGCGACCGCGTCGTCGACGAGTACGAGCGGGTCGGCGCCGCGCTGGAGGACCGACGTCGACGAGGTCGAGGAGTCCGTCTTCTCCCCCGCCCGCACCGACGACTCGGTGCGCATCTACACCCTCAAGCGCGAGATCGCGGAGGTACGCCGCGCGGTCATGCCGCTGCGCGAGCCGATGCGCAAGCTTCGCCCTGGCCGAGGTGTCGCGGGATCGACGAGAAGACCGCCACCTACTTCCGGGACGTCTCCGACCACCTCCAGCGGGTCTCGGAGGTCATCGACAACCTCGACGGGCTGCTCTCCACCGCTTTCGACGCGCACCTGGCGCGCATCTCGGTGCAGCAGAACGAGGACATGCGCAAGATCTCCGCCGGCGCCGCGCTGGTCGTCGTACCGACCCTCATCGCGGGGGTCTACGGCATGAACTTCGACCACATGCCCGAGCTGCACTGGACCTACGGCTACCTCTTCGCGATCGCCCTGATGGTCGGCGCCTCGGCGTTCCTGCTGTGGTTCTTCAAGAAGTCGGGTGGCTCTGAGCGAGGTGTCCGCACCGCGGCTGGGCGCCTGGCGGGTGGTCTGGTGGTTCGGCTTCGTCAGCCTGGCCGCGGACATGGTCTACGAGGGCGCGCGCTCGATGTACGGCCCGGTGCTGGCCGCGCTCGGCGCCTCCGCCGTCGTCGTGGGGCTCGTGACCGGGGCCGGCGAGGCGATGGCGCTGGTCCTGCGCCTGGTGTTCGGGCCGGTGGCCGACCGGACCGGCCGCTACTGGACGCTCACCATCGTCGGCTACGGACTCACCGCGGTCTGCGTTCCGCTGCTCTGGCTCGCCCCGCGGCTGGGTGCGGCCGGGCTGGCCTTCGCGGTCACGATGATCCTGCTGGAGCGGCTGGGCAAGGCGGTGCGGTCCCCCTCCAAGTCGGCCCTGCTCGCCCACGTCGCCGGCGCCGTGGGTCGCGGGCGCGGCTTCGGGGTGCACAAGGCCCTCGACCAGGTCGGCGCCTTCGCCGGCCCGCTGCTGGTGGCCGCCGTGGTCGCCGTCGCCTCGCTGTGGGCCGGGATGGCGGTGCTCGCGATCCCGGGGGCCGTCGCCATGGTGCTGCTCCTCACGCTGCGCCGGCAGGTCCCGGACCCGAGCGTGTACGACGCCCCGGTCGCCGCCGTGGACGCCGCGGACCGTGCGGACCCGGAGGTCCCCGCCCCGAGCCGCGGCTGGTGGGCCGAGGCCGTCGGCGTGGGCCTGCCCGGCGACTTCTTCCGCTACGCGATCGCCGCCTCGCTCACCACCGGCGCGCTGGTGACCTTCGGGATCATCGGCTACCACCTCACCGTCGACGGGATCGTCCCGGTCGCGGCCGTCCCCCTCGTCTACGCCACCGCGATGGCCGTCGAGGCGGTGGCCGCGCTGCTCGTCGGCTGGGCCTACGACCGGGCCGGGGCCCGCATCCTGCTCGTCGTACCTGTGCTGGTGGCCATGGTCCCCGCCCTGGCCCTCGGCTCGACGCTCGCGGTCGTGGTCGCCGGCGTCGTGGTGTGGGGCTTCGCCCACGGCGTCCAGGACTCCACGATCAAGGCGGCCGTGGCCGACCTGGTCGAGGCGCCCCGGCTGGCGACGGCGTACGGCGTCTTCGCCGGCATCCAGGGACTGCTCGCCATCCTCGGCGGCGCGGGGGCGGGCTGGCTCTACGAGCGGTCCCTGACCGCGCTGGTCGTGGTGGTGGCCCTCAGCCAGCTCGCGGCCCTGGCCCTGCTCATCGTCGACCTTCAGGCGGACAGCACGCCGGTCGCGAGCAGGATGAGCGTCGCGGAGCCGAGCAGGATCGCGGTAGATCACGAACGGCGTGTAGGAGTTCGTCGAGACGTAGCGCAGCAGCCAGGCGATGGCGGCGTACCCGATGACGAAGGAGACCACGGTCGCGATGATCGTCGGGCCCCCAGCCGTAGGTGTTGTCGCCGTTCGGGATCTCCTTGAGCTCGAAGAGGCCGGCGCCGACCACGGCGGGGATGGCCAGCAGGAAGGCGTAGCGGGTGGCGGCCTCGCGCTCGAAGCCCAGCGCCCGGCCCATCGAGATCGTCGCGCCCGCTGCGCGAGACGCCGGGGATGAGCGCCGCGGCCTGGGCGGCCCCCATGAGGATGGCGTCGCGCAACGTGATCCGGTCGATCTCCCGGTCGTCGCTGCTGTAGTGGTCGGCGAGACCGAGCACGAGGCCCATCACGATGAGCGTGGTGCCGATGATCCACAGGTTGCGGAAGTCCTGCTCGATGACGTCCTTGAGCAGCACGCCCAGCACCACGATCGGCAGCGAGCCGATGATGATGAACCACCCCATGCGGGCGTCGAACTGACCGCGCCACTCCGGCTTGAAGAGCGACAGCACCCACGCGCGGCCGATGCGCCAGATGTCCTTGCGGAAGAAGATGAGGACCGCGAGCTCGGTGCCGATCTGGATGACGGCCGTGAACGCGGCGCCCGGGTCTCCCCAGCCGAAGAGCTCGGGGAAGATCCGCAGGTGTGCGCTGCTGGAGATCGGCAGGAACTCGGTCAGTCCCTGGATGATGCCGAGGACGATGGCCTGCAGGAGATCCGACACGGGTGATGAGCCTACGGGGCACGCTTGCGGCGAGCCGGAGGGCCCGCCGTGGTGGGCATGACTAATCTCTGCCGCATGCAGCAGCGTTCTCTCGGCTCGACCGGCCTGAAGGTGTCCCGGCTCGGTCTCGGCACCATGACGTGGGGACGCGACACCGACGAGCACGAGGCACGCGACCAGCTCATCGCCTTCGCCGAGGCCGGCGGCACCCTGCTGGACACCGCGGCCGGGTACGGCGACGGGGCCAGCGAGGAGCTCATCGGCACCCTCATCGGCGACGTCGTGGGCCGCGACGAGATCGTGCTGGCCACCAAGGCCGGCATCTCGCGGCGCAGCGGCGAGCGGGTCACCAACACCTCGCGCGGGCACCTGCTGACCTCCCTCGACGCCTCGCTCCGGCGGCTCGGCGTCGACCACGTGGACCTGTGGCAGGTGCATGTGTGGACCGACGAGACACCGATCGAGGAGACCCTCACCGCCCTGGACCTGGCCATCACGTCGGGGCGCGCGTCGTACGTCGGCGTCTCCAACTACAGCGGCTGGCAGACCGCGCAGGCGGCCACCTGGCAGCGCGCCGTGCCGGGGCGGGCGACGCTGGCGTCGACCCAGGTGGAGTACTCGCTGCTCAACCGGGGCGTCGAGCACGAGATCGTCCCCGCGGCGCAGGCCCTCGGCCTCGGCGTGCTCCCCTGGTCGCCCCTGGGACGCGGCGTGCTGACCGGCAAGTACCGCTCCGGCACCCCGTCGGACTCGCGGGCCGCCACCGAGCACTTCGGCCCCTTCGTGGGGGTCTACCTCGACGAGCGGGGCCGCGGGATCGTCGAGGGCGTGGCCCGGGCCGCCGACGGCCTGGGCTGGTCGCCGCTGGAGGTGGCGCTCGTGTGGGTCCGCGACCGGCCCGGTGTCACCGCTCCTGTCGTGGGCGCGCGGACCGCCGCCCAGCTGCGCGGCGCCCTCGGCATCGAGGAGCTGACCCTGCCCCGCGAGATCGTGGACGCCCTCGACGACGTGAGCGGCGACTGATGGCCCGCGTGCACCGCCGCCCGCCGGGGCCCGGCGTCGAGTGGGAGTTCGAGACCCTCACGCTCCCCCGCGACTTCTCGCGCAACGTCGTCACCCGGATGCTCGTCGACCGCGCCGAGCACGGGGGCTGGGAGCTCGACCGGCTGCGGATCGGTGACGACGGCGTACGCCGCGTCGTGCTGCGCCGCAAGATCATCCGCCAGCGGCTGACCCTCTTCGCCGGCTGACGGGCTGTTCCTCGGCCAGGGCCGGCGCACAGCGAAGGCAGTTCGCGGGTCCTCACCGCGGCGCCAGGCGCAATCACGCCGCGGGAGCCGCGAACTGCCTTCCCCGTGCGCGCTCAGAGCTCGTCGAGGAACCGGTCGAAGACCCGCGCCCCGAACTCCAGCGCGTCGACGGGCACCCGCTCGTCCACGCCGTGGAAGAGCGCGGTGAAGTCGAGGTCGGCGGGCAGCCGCAGGGGTGCGAAGCCGTACGACGTCATCCCCAGCTTGGTGAAGTGCTTGGCGTCGGTGCCACCGCTCATCAGGTACGGCGCGACCACGGCGTCCGGGTCCTCGGCCAGGAGGGAGCGGGTCATCGCGTCGACGAGGTGGCCCTCGTAGGGCATCTCCCACGGCTGCTGGTGGGACAGGAAGTCGATGTCGACGCCCTCGCCGCACAGCTCGCGCAGGGTGTCGAAGAACTCGTCCTCGAAGCCGGGCAGGAAGCGGCCGTCCACGTGGGCCGTGGCCTCGGTGGGGATGACGTTGACCTTGTAGCCCGCTCCGAGCATCGTCGGGTTGGCGGTGTTGCGGATCACCGCACCGAGCATCCGGGCGGCGCTGCCGAACTCGTCGATCAGCTCCGCGGCGTTCTCCGGGGTCGCCTCGGTGCCGGCGATGTCGGCCACGGTGGCCAGCAGGACCTCCATGGTCGGCGTGAGCCGCACCGGCCACTCGTGCGCCCCGATCCGGGCGACCGCCCCGGAGAGCCGGGTGACGGCGTTGTCGGTGTTGATCATCGAGCCGTGGCCGGCCCGCCCGCGGGCGGTGAGCTTCATCCAGGCCATGCCCTTCTCGGCGGCCTCGATGAGGTAGACCCGGCGGCCGCGCACGGTCGCGCTGAAGCCGCCGACCTCGCCGATGGCCTCGGTGCAGTCGGCGATCTCGTCGGGGTGCTGCTCGACGATCACCTCGGCGCCCTTGTGCCCGCCGGCCTCCTCGTCGGCGGTCAGGCACAGCACCAGCTCACGGTCGGGCAGTCGGCCCGCACGGGCCCGCGCCCGCACGGTGCTGATCAGCATGGCGTCGAAGTCCTTCATGTCCACGGCCCCGCGGCCCCAGACGAAGCCGTCCTGGACCTCGCCCGAGAACGGGTGCACCTGCCAGTCCTCGGCGGCCGCGGGCACGACGTCGAGGTGGCCGTGCACCAGCAGCGGCGCCTTGCCCGACCCGGGCGTCCCACCCCACCGGGCCACCAGGGAGGTGCGCCCCGGCTCGGACTCGTAGAGGCGGGACTCGATGCCGACCTCGTCGAGCAGCGTGGCGACGTACTCCGCCGCCTTGCGCTCCCCCGGACCGTCCTCGCCGCCGTAGTTGGAGGTGTCGATGCGGATCAGCTCCCGGCACAGGTCCACGACCTCGCCGGCGGGGTCGTGGGCGGGGTCCGTCGCGGTCTCTGGACGGGTCACCGAGGTCTCGTCAGCCATGCCCCCATCCTGCCCCAGACGGGAGGGGACCCCGATTCGGGAGTTGGGCGGACGTCTTGCTACGGTTCACCAGCACTCGTCCGGGTGGCGGAATTGGCAGACGCGCTAGCTTGAGGTGCTAGTGCCCGTATTAGGGCGTGGGGGTTCAAGTCCCCCCTCGGACACTGAGAAGGCCCCGGCTCCACGGGGCCTTTTCTTCATTTCGGGGCGTCGGAGACGCTCAGCGACCCCGCCTCGGCCGGCCCGACGGGCCCATCCGGTGATGGACGCGGATCGGCGCCTCGCCCAGGCCGGGCACCCCCGGCGCGTCGGAGTCCATGAGCCCGGGCGGGTCGTTGCGCCAGCGCCGCTCGAGCACGACGTCGCACACGACGAAGAACACGACCAGGACCCCGAGCAGCAGCCACCCCATGACCGGACCGTACTCCCCTGTCGGCATCTCAGACAGGGGTGAGCCGCACCCCGTGCGACACGAGCAACGAGACCAGGGACTCGGGGCCGCGCTCGAAGTGCCAGTGCTCGGCGACGAGCCCCGCGGTCCGCGCGCCCTCGACGTTGACCTCGTTGTCGTCGACGAAGAGCACCTCGTCCGCCGCCACCCCGATGCGACGCACGACGCGGTGGAAGAACTCGGGGTCCGGCTTGGCCGCGCCGACCTCCCAGGAGTACGCGCAGACGTCGAAGCGGTCGCGGTAGCCGAGGACGTCGTGCATGTAGGAGCCCCGGTGCCGCTCCTGGTTGGTGGCCAGGTGCACGCCGTACCCGGCCCGGCGCAGCGCCGCCACGACCTCGAAGGTCGTCGGCACCTCGTCGATGCGGTGCCACACGGCGGCGTACACCTCCTCGACCGGCGCGGTGACGCCGTACTCGCGCAGCGTCGCCTCCAGCAGGGGCAGGTAGTCCCCCTCGCCGGTGAGCGTCGGCAGCTCGTCGGCCCACGTCCGGTGGAGGAACTCGCGGGCGCGGTCGCCGAGGTACGGCTCCATCGCGGCGTACCAGCCGCCGGGCAGGTCCTGGAGCACGCCGTCGGCGTCGAGCAGCACGTGCGTGATCACACCGGTCACCCTAGGCTCGCCGGGTGAGTGACCACCGCCGACCGACCCCGCCGACCCTGCGCGTCGGCTTCGTGACCGGCGCGACCCCCGACAAGTGGGCGCGCGCCTGGCGCGAGCGTCGTCGCGAGTCCCTCGAGCTGGTCCCGGTCACCGAGGACGAGCAGGTCCGCGGCGTCCGCGACGGCAGCCTCGACATGGCCCTGGTCCGCCTGCCGGTGGACACCGGGAGCGCCGGGAGCCCGGAGGAGCTGCACGTCATCCGCCTGTACGACGAGGTGCCGGTCGCCGTCGCCGGCCTCGAGCACGTCATCGGCGCTGTCGACGAGGTGACCCTGGAGGACCTGGCCGACGAGCAGCTGGTGCGCCCGCACGCGAGCGGCTGGACGCCGACCGCCGAGCAGCTCGACTGGCCGCCCATGTCGGAGCAGGACGCGATCGAGACCGTCGCGGCGGGCACCGGGGTGGTGGTCGTCCCGATGAGCGTCGCCCGGCTCTTCCAGCGCAAGGACGTCGTCACCCGCCCGGTCACCGACCTCGCGCCCAGCACCATCGCGCTGGTGTGGCTGCGCGACCGCGACGACGACGTGACCCAGGCCTTCGTGGGCGTCGTGCGCGGACGCAGGATCACCAGCTCGCGCTGAGCCACTCGTCGAGCCGCAGCCGGCCGAGCAAGCCGCCCGGCCGGCCGCCCGCCGGGCCGGCCGCCGGGCACGACGGGGGTGTGCACCACGGGGGTGTGCACCACGTCACGCCGACCCGGTGCTGGTTCGCCTTTGCCCACCCCACCCCTTAGTGTCGACGGGCCCTTTCAGACGAGTGAACCCAGGAGGTGTCACCCCCCAGTGACCCAGGAAAAGACGTCGGAGCGACCATTCTCCGACTCCCTCAAGTCCCCCACCGACTCGGTGATCCCCCACCCGGCGCTGGACGTCGAACCCCCCGCCGAGTCCGAGGGTCCCCAGGTCCTCGACAAGGTCGTCTTCGGAGTCACCGCCGCGATCGCCGTCGGCTTCCTGCTCTGGGGCTTCCTCGACACCGCGTCGCTGGCCAGCGCCTCGGGCAGCGCGCTGACCGGCACCATGAAGTACCTCGGCTGGCTGTTCGTGCTCACCGCGTCCGGCTTCGTGGTCTTCGCGCTGTGGCTGGCGCTGGGCAAGTACGGCAACATCCCCCTCGGTCGCGACGGGGACGAGCCGGAGTTCTCCACCACGTCCTGGGTCGCGATGATGTTCTCCGCCGGCATGGGCATCGGGCTCATGTTCTACGGGGTCAACGAGCCGCTCACCTTCTTCGCCGACACCGCCGGCTTCGCGCCGCCCGGGTCCGAGGGCCTCTCCGACCCGCAGCGCGCCGAGACCGCGATGGCGCACACGCTGTTCCACTGGACCCTGCACCCGTGGGCGATCTACGCGGTCGTGGGTCTCGCGATCGCGTACGGCGTCTACCGCAAGGGGCGCCTGCAGCTCATCAGCGCTGCCTTCGAGCCGCTGCTGGGCAAGCACGCCAACGGCCCGGTCGGCAAGGTCATCGACATCCTGGCCATCTTCGCCACGCTGTTCGGCTCGGCGGCGTCGCTGGGCCTCGGCGCCATCCAGATCGCCAGCGGGCTGCGCATCGTCACCGGCATCGGCGAGGTCGGCAACGGCGTGCTCGTCGGCATCATCGCCGTGCTGACCGCCTGCTTCATCCTGTCGGCCGTCTCCGGGGTCGCCAAGGGCATCCAGTGGCTCTCCAACATCAACATGGTGCTGGCGCTGCTCCTCGCGGTCTTCGTGTTCGTCGTCGGCCCGACGATGTTCATCCTGGACATCATCCCGACGTCGATCGCCTCCTACGTGCGCGAGCTGCCGACCATGGCCGGGCGCACCAACGCCGACGGCGAGGAGGCGGCAGCGTGGCTGAGCAGCTACACCGTCTTCTACTGGGCCTGGTGGATCTCCTGGACCCCCTTCGTCGGCATGTTCATCGCCCGGATCTCCAGGGGCCGCACCATCCGCCAGTTCGTCTCCGGCGTGCTGCTGGTGCCCAGCCTGGTCAGCCTGATCTGGTTCGCCATCTTCGGCGGCTCGGCGATCAAGCTGCAGATGGACGGCACCGACATCTACGGTGCCGGCGCCCTCGAGGACCAGCTGTTCACCATGCTGGACCAGTTCCCGCTCGCCGCCGTCTCCAGCGTGCTGGTGATGGTCCTGGTCGCGATCTTCTTCGTCTCCGGCGCGGACGCGGCGTCCATCGTGATGGGCTCCCTCTCGCAGAACGGCGCCATCGAGCCGCGCCGGGGCCCGGTCATCTTCTGGGGCGTCGCCACCGGTGGCGTGGCCGCGGTGATGCTGCTGGTCGGCGGTGACACCGCGCTCGACGGGCTCAAGACGATCACCATCGTCGCGGCCGTGCCGTTCGTGCTGGTCATGATCGGGCTGTGCGTGTCCCTGGTGAAGGACCTGAGCCAGGACTCGATGATCGTGCGCACGCGGGTGGCCCGTGAGGCCGTCCACGACGCCGTGATCGCGGGCGTCACCGAGCACGGTGACGACTTCCGCCTCTCGTTCGAGCAGGAGCCCGGCACGGGGGCGACGGCGTCGTCCGCCACCAACGGGACCGAGGCGACCACCCGGGCGTGACCCACGCCTGATCCCAGCACGACCCGGCGGCCGCTGGGCGCCTCCCTCACCAGGAGGTGCTCAGCGGCCGTCCTTCGTGGAAGCCGGCCGCCGACTGGAGGCCGACCACCGCCCGCTCGTGGAGCTCCTCGAGCGTCGTGGCCCCGGCGTACGTGCACGAGGACCGCACCCCCGAGCAGATCTGGTCGATGAGGTCCTCGACGCCCGGGCGGGCCGGGTCGAGGTACATCCGCGACGAGGAGATGCCCTCCTCGTAGAGGCCCTTGCGGGCCCGGTCGTACGCCGACTCGGTCGAGGTCCGGTTGGCCACGGCCCGCGCCGACGCCATCCCGAAGGACACCTTGAAGGCCCGGCCGTCGGCGTCGTGCATGAGGTCGCCGGGCGACTCGTGGGTGCCGGCGAACCACGAGCCGATCATCACCGAGCTCGCCCCGGCGGCCAGCGCCAGCGCGACGTCGCGCGGGTGGCGCACTCCCCCGTCGGCCCAGACGTGCTTGCCGAGCCTCGCGGGCCGCGGTCGCGCACTCGAGCACCGCGGAGAACTGCGGTCGACCGACGCCGGTCATCATCCGGGTCGTGCACATGGCGCCGGGTCCGACACCGACCTTGACGATGTCCGCGCCGGCCTCGACCAGCGCGCGGGTGCCCTCGGCGGAGACGACGTTGCCCGCCGCCACCGGCACGCCGGGCGACAGCGCCCGCACCGCGCGCAGCGCCTCGACCATCCGGTCCTGGTGGCCGTGGGCCGTGTCGACGACCAGGCAGTCGACCCCGGCGTCCAGCAGCGCCGCAGCCTTGACGGCGACGTCGCCGTTGACGCCGACCGCCGCGGCGACGCGCAGGCCGCCGGTCGCGTCGACGGCCGGGGCGTAGAGGGTGGCGCGCAGCGCGCCCAGGCGGGTGAGGACGCCGACCAGCGCACCGCCGTCCCCGACCGCGACGGCGAGCGGCGCCTTGGCCGGCGTCCAGGCGGTCGAAGACGGTCCGCGGGTCGGCGTCGGCGGTCACCGTGACCACGGTCGCGGCGTTCATCACGGCACCGCACCTGGGCGAAGCGGTCGACCTCGGCGCAGTCGGCCTCGGAGACGACGCCGACGGGGCGGCCGTCCTCGACCACGACGGCGGCGCGGTGGGCGCGCTTGGGGATCAGCGAGAGCGCCTCGGCCACCGTCTGGTGCGGGGCGAGCTCGATCGGGGTGTCGAAGACGTGGTGGCGTCCCTTGACCCACGCGGACCACGTCGGTCACGACCTCGATCGGGATGTCCTGCGGGATGACGGTCAGGCCGCCGCGCCGCGCGGTCGTCTCGGCCATCCGCTTGCCGGCGATGGCCGTCATGTTGGCGACCACCAGCGGCAGGGTCGCGCCGGTGCCGTCGTGGGTGGCGAGGTCGACGTCGTACCGGCTGGCCACGGCCGAGTGCCGCGGGACCATGAAGACGTCGTCGTAGGTCAGGTCGTGCGGCGGGGCCGCGTCGTGGAGGAAACGCACGTGTCAGGAATCTACGTCAGCACCCGGCGGGGGCGCAGGCCGACGTCCTCGAGCTCGAGCTCGGCGAGGCGGCGTACGACGTCGGGGTCCTTGCGGCGCCAGTCGCCGGCCGGGTCGTCGCTCACCCGGGCCAGCACCCGCATGGGCTGGTGGGCGAGCGCCCGCAGGGCGAAGAGGTCGAGGTCGTCGACGGAGTCGATGAAGCGCGCCCCGGCCGTGGCCTCGCGCACGAACCGCCAGCGCCGGGGCAGGTGGACGGCGAGGATCACCAGGATCGGGATGAGGGCGATGGCCAGGCCGAGCACGAGCGCCAGCTGCTCGACCGCGTCCACGGAGGCGCGTCCGGCCGAGGCGATCCCGTCGGAGGCGTCGGCCGCCCTGTCGAAGGGCGTCGCCAGCTCGTCACCGATGAGGGGCGTGTCGTCGAGCCGGCCCCCCGCGTCGCGGAGCTGGCCGGCCAACGCCGTGGCCGACTCGTCGGTCTGCCGGCCCGGTCCGGCCAGCGCGCTGGTGCCGTCGTGGACGGCCATCCCGACCCACACCCACAGGACGAGCCAGGCGACGACGAGCAGGTCGGCGACGATCTGGGCGGTACGACGGCCGGGGCTGTCGGCGTAGAGCTTCATGGCCCCATCCGAGCATCACTCGGGCCGTGCGGCCACCTCCGCAAGGACCGCCCACGTGCGGTCGATGTCCGCCGGGGTGGTGCGCCAGCTGCCCACGGCCCAGCGGATCGCGGCCCGCCCCTCGACCCGGGTGTGGCTGAGGTAGGCGATGCCGGAGGCGTTGACCCGCTCCATGATCGCCATCGTCTCGTCGTCGCCGGCCACGGCGCGGAAGACGACGAGGCTCAGGCTGCGCGGGGTGACCAGCTCGAAGCGCTCGTCGTCGGCCACGAGCTCCTCGACCCGCCGGGCGAGGTCGACGCCCTCGCGGATGTGGGCGCGCAGGCCCTCCAGCCCGTAGGTGCGCAGCACCGCCCAGAGCTTGAGGGAGCGGAAGCGGCGTCCGAGCTGGGGGTGCCAGTCGCGGTAGTCGACGACCTCGCCGGAGTCGGACGCGGCGTTGCGGAGGTACTCCGGGGTCAGCGACAGCGCACCGGTCAGCGACTCCCGGTCGGGCACCCACAGCACGCTGCAGTCGAACGTCGTGAGCAGCCACTTGTGCGGGTTGGTGACCAGCGACTGCGCGAGGTGCAGGCCGCGGGTCAGGGTGTCGCGGTGCTCCGGACAGACCGCCGCCACCCCGGCCCAGGCGGCGTCGACGTGCAGCCAGGCGCCGACGCCGTCGAGGGCCTCCGCGATCGCCTGCACGTCGTCGACGGCCCCCGTGGACGTGGTGCCGACGCACGCCTGGACGAAGACGGGGCGGCAGCCGTCGTCGATGTCGTCGGCCAGCATCGCGCTCGAGGCTGCCCACGTCCATGGCCTGGGTCGCCGGGTCGACGTCGACCATCCGCACCGACTCGGAGCCGAGGCCGGCCATCATCGCGGCCTTGACCAGCGAGGAGTGGGCCTGCGAGGAGCCGTAGAGGGTCCACCGGGTGTCGCCGAGCCCGGCGTCGCGGACCCGGCCGCCGCTCGCGGCGTGGAGCGCGGCGAGCAGCGCCGTGAAGGTCGCGGTCGAGGCGGTGTCCTGGATGACGCCGCCACCCGGACCGGGAGCGTTGTGCCGGAGCTGCTCGGGCAGGCCGAGGGCCTGGGCGAGCCAGTCGACGACGACCTGCTCGACCTCGGTGACCGCGGGGCTGGTGGCCCAGATCATCCCCTGGGCGCCGATGCCGCTGGAGAGGAGGTCGCCGAGGATCGCGGCCGGCGAGGAGTTGGCCGGGAAGTAGGCGAAGTAGCGGGGGTGCTGCCAGTGCGTCAGCCCCGGCACCACGACCTCGTCGAGGTCGGCGAGGAGCGCGTCGAAGCCCTCGGCCTGCTCGGGGGCCGCCTCCGGGAGCGCCCGTCGTACGTCGCCCGGGGCGACCCGGGCGAGGACCGGCAGGTCGTCGAGGGAGGCCCAGTAGTCGGCGATCCAGTCGATCGCCGCGTGCCCCTGGCGCCGGAACTCCTCGGGGGACATGTGCGCGCTGCTCTCGGGCTCGGCGTTCTCGGGCCTGACGTTCTGGGGCCTGGCGTTCTCGGACATGGCCCGAAGGTACTGCTCCGGGTTGAGCCGTCGTACTCAGGGCGGATCGGGTAGCCGACCGGGTCCCGACTCCCCCACCCACGGCGAGGGTTGACCCATGAGCACACCGACGCAGTCCAAGAACACCAACGCCTTCTTCGCCCAGGCCGCGATCTCCTTCGGAGTCGCCCTGGTCGCCATGATCTTCGCGATCCTCTACCTGCCCGTCGACCCGTGGATCCGTGCCTTCCTCGGCCTCGGCATCATGTACGTCACGACCTCGGCCTTCACCCTCGCCAAGTGCGTGCGCGACGCCCAGGAGAACCTGACCGTCATCAGCCGCATCGACCAGGCGCGGGTCGACAAGATCCTCGCCGAGCACGACCCGTTCCGCTCGGTCTCCTGACCACGACGCACAGCCCCTCCCGGGACGACCCGGGAGGGGCTGTCGTGCGTCTGCGGAGGATCAGCGGAGCTCGGCGCTGGTCAGTCCCAGCAGCCGCCGGGCGACGATGAGCTGCTGGATCTGCTGGGTGCCCTCGAAGATGTCGAGGATCTTGGAGTCGCGCGACCACTTCTCCAGCAGCTCGACCTCGCTGTAGCCCAGCGTGCCGGCCAGCTCGACGCACGCGAGCGTGATCGCCGAGCCCACGCGACCCGCCTTGGCCTTGGCCATCGAGGCCTCCAGCGAGTTGGGCCTGCGGTTGTCGGCCATCCAGGCGGCCTGCATGGTCAGCAGCTGCGCGCCCTCCCAGTCGGCCTCGAGCCGGAGCAGCGTCGCGGCCGCCGCGGACTGCACCTGGGCGGGCCGGTCGTAGTCGACCGTGATGCCCGCCTGCGCGAGCAGGTCCCGGGTGAGGTCGAGGGAGGCCCGGGCGCAGCCCGACGGCCATCGCGGCCACCAGCGGTCGGGTGTTGTCGAAGGTCGCCATCGCGCCGGCGAAGCCCTGCTTGACGTCGATCTCCGGCGAGCCGAGGAGGTCCTCGGCCGGCACCCGGCAGTCGGTGAAGGTGATCGCCGCGGTGTCGGAGGCCCGGATGCCCAGCTTGTGCTCGAGCCGCTCGACCTTCATCCCCGGGTTGCCCTTGCGGACCACGAACGACTTGATCGCCGCCCGGCCCAGGGACTTGTCCAGGGTGGCCCACACGACCACGCTGTCGGCCCGCTCGCCCGAGGTGACGTAGATCTTCTCGCCGTTGATGACGTACTCGTCGCCGTCGAGTCGGGCGGTGGTGGAGATGCTGGCGGAGTCCGATCCGGTGCTCGGCTCGGTGATGGCCATCGCCGCCCACGTCCCGGCGTACCGCTCCTGCTGCTCGGGGGTGGCGACGGAGGCGATGGCGGAGTTGCCCAGGCCCTGGCGGGGCATGGAGAGCAGCAGGCCGGTGTCGCCCCAGCACATCTCGGCCACCGACATGACCGACGCCAGGTTGGCGCCGTTGCGGACGCCACCGGTGGCGTCCGGCTCGCGGTCGTCGCGACGTACGCCGGCCGCACCGGCCCCCTCCGCCGAGCCGGACTCGGAGAGACCGTCGATCATCGCCGCGAGCATGTCGAGCTCGTGCGGGTAGGAGTGCTCGGCGCGGTCGTAGGTGCGGGAGATGGGCCGCAGCATGTTCATCGCGACCTGGTGGGCCTGCTCGACGAGCGTGCGGTGCTTGCGGGGGGTCTCGAGGTTGATCACTAGACGAGCACGCTTCCTTCCATGATCCCGATGGCCCGGAGGTCGCGGTACCACCGCTCGACCGGGTGCTCCTTGACGAAGCCGTGGCCCCCGAGCAGCTGGACGCCGTCGAGGCCGATCCGCATCCCCTTGTCGGCGCACAGCGAGCGGGCCAGGGCGACCTCGCGGGCGAAGTCCTTGCCCTGGGCGGCGCGCGAGGCCGCCTTGTAGGTCACCAGCCGCATGGCCTGCAGCTCGATGGCGATGTCAGCGACCATGAACGCCACCGCCTGGCGGTGGCTGATCGGCTCGCCGAACGCCTCGCGCTCGTTGACGTACGCCTTGACGTGGTCGAGGACGGCCTGGCCGGTGCCGACCGCGAGGGCGCACCAGGCGAGGCGGGACAGCCGCACGCACTCGGCGTACGTCGACCCGTCCGTCTCGCCGAGCACGGCGTCGGCACCGACGCGCACCCCGGTGAGGGCGAGGCGGGTGAGCGACGCGGCGCGCACGCCCATGGACGGGTCGGCCTCCACGGTCAGCCCCTGGTGCCGACGACTCGACGAGGAAGAGGACCGGTCGGCCGTCGAGCTCGGCGCCCACGACGAAGAGCTCGGCCTCGGCTCCACGCACGACCGCCGACTTGAGGCCGTCGATCACGAAGCCGTCGCCGTCACGCCGGGCCGTGGTGGCCGGCGACAGCGGGTCGAAGAGCACCGTCGGCTCGGTCAGCGCCAGCGCGGCGGCGGGTACGTCGTCGCCGGTGAAGGCGGGCAGGTAGGTGCGCTGCTGGGCGTCGGTGCCCCACAGGCCGAGGGCGGTGGCCACCGCGCCCGGGGCGAGCGCCGCCACGGCCAGGCCCATGTCACCGTGGGCGAGCGCCTCGGCGACCAGGGTGCCGGCCATCGCCGAGCGCTCCTCGGCGACGCCGCCCAGCGCCTCGGGGACACCGAGGATCGGCAGCCCGATCTCCAGGCCGGCCCGGAGCAGCGAGTCGGGGGCCGCACAGGCCGCGTCGGCCTCGGCGGCCGCGGGCCGCAGGACGTCCGCGGCGAACTCCCCGCCACGGCGACGAGCAGCTGCTCGTCCTCGGTCGGGGTGAGGTCGAAGAGGCCGTCGGCCCGCGTGGCCTCCGGCCGGGCACCGGGAGCTCCCCGGGTGCCGAGTCGGGCGAACTGCCGTCCGGCAGCGGTGGCCGTGCGGAACCCGCCGCGGGTCACCGTGAAGACCGCCTGCTCGGCCTGCTTGCGCATCCCCAGCCGGTCGAGCATCTCGCTGCGCGCCAGCCGGTTGAGCCCGGCCACCGCCAGCCCGATGGGATCGCGGCTCTCGGTCGAGGCCAGCCCGTGCCTGCCGCCGGGCCGGAGTCCCCGTTTGAGGGCGTCTGCGGTGAGGAACATGGCTCTAATGTAACTCTGAGTTACACCCCACGCCACTGACGTCCAGGAGGACCACTCGATGCCCGTCGCGCACGGGGCACGTCACTAGGATCCTCGCCATGCCAGCCGAACCCACGGGCCCCACCGTCCACGCTCCCCACGGCCCCCTCCCCACCGGCGGCACCGCCCGTCCGGTCACCCGCTGGGGCACCCCGGTGATGCACTCCGCGCAGCAGCAGGTCACGTCGTACGACGACGCGTTGCGGTCGCTGGCCGCCGACATGGTGGCCACCATGTACGCCGCCGACGGCGTCGGGCTCGCGGCCTGCCAGGTCGGGGAGGACGTGGCGATGTTCGTCTTCGACTGCCCCGACGAGAGCGGCGAGCACACGGTCGGCGTGGTCTGCAACCCGGTGGTGACGCTGCCCGAGGGACGCGACCGCAGCCTCGACGACGGCGAGGAGGGCTGCCTGTCCTTCCCCGGCGCGTTCGTGGAGTGCGCGCGCCCCGACTGGGCCGCGGTCGACGGCACCGGCCTCGACGGCGAGGCCGTCCACTTCGAGGGCGACGGGCTGCTCGCCCGCTGCCTCCAGCACGAGACCGACCACACGCTCGGCACCGTCTTCGGCGACCGGCTGCCCACCAAGGCGCGCAAGAAGCTCCAGAAGCAGCACGACAAGGCGGCCGAGGACTACCCGCTCGACTGGCCGGCCGGGTCGTGACCCTCCGCATCACCACCCGCAACGCGCGCTTCCAGCAGTGGGAGTCGCTGTTGCACAACCGCACCAAGCGGCACCGCCTCGGCGAGTTCCTGGTGCAGGGCGTGCGGCCGATCGACCTGGCCGTCGAGCACGGCTGGACCATCCGCGCACTGGTCTCCGACGGGCGCGCCGCGGATGTCGGCCTGGGCGGCCGGGCTCTGGGGATCGACCGACGCCGAGCGGGTAGTGATGGCCCCCGAGCTCGTCGCCGAGCTGAGCGAGAAGGACGAGCCGGCCGAGCTGCTGGCCGTGGTGGGCATGCCCGCCGACGACCTCGCGCGCCTGGAACCGGCCGGCCTCGACCGTGGTCTTCGACCGCCCCACCCAGCCGGGCAACATCGGCACCCTCGCGCGGTCCGCCGACGCGTTCGGGGCGAGCGGCCTGGTCGTCACCGGGCACGCGGCGGACCCCTACGACCCCCGGGCGGTCCGTGCGAGCACCGGGTCGCTCTTCGCCCTGACGGTCGTCCGGGCGCCCTCGCACCGTGAGGTGCTGGACTGGGCGCGTCCGGCCGGCGTCCGCGTGGTCGGGACCGACGAGGCCGGTGCGGTGGACCTCCGCGCCGCCGACCTGACCGGGCCGCTGGTGGTGGTCGTCGGCAACGAGACCGCCGGCATGACGGCCGCGTGGCGCGAGGCCTGCGACGAGCTCGTGTCCATCCCGATGGCGGGCTCGGCCAGCTCGCTCAACGCGGCCACCGCCGGGTCGATCGTCCTCGACGAGGCGGCACGCCAGCGCCGCGGACCCGCCTGACGTCGTCCGCCTGGGTGTGATGTCCGAGCACATTCGCGTTGTCGGGTCGCGACTCCCCGTGCCTGCGCACCTGCGCAGTTCTGGAGTCCGTCGTTGCCTGGTTCCCTGCGCACGTGCGCAGGGAGGTGCCCGTCGCTGCCCGGATCCCTGCGCAGGTGCGCAGGGAAGGCGCCCGACCCGGCCCGCATGGCTGCGCAGGTGCGCAGGGAAGGCGCCCGACCCGGCCCGCATGGCTGCGCAGGTGCGTAGGGACGGCGCCCGACCGTGCCCGCGTCCGGCGTCGGTCAGCGGCGGGCGGCGATGTAGCAGGCGACCGCGGTGGCGGCCGCGACGTTGAGGGAGTCGATGCCCTCGCGCATCGGGATGATCGCCCGCCGGTCGGCCGACTGCTCCCAGCGCGACGAGAGTCCGTGCCCCTCCGACCCCAGCACGAGGGCCAGCCGGTCGACGCCGGCGACGGCCTCCTCGATGGGCGTGGAGTCCGGGGCGAGGGTGAGCGCCACGGTGGTGAAGCCGGCCGCGGTCAGGTCCGGCAGGGCGTCGTACCAGTCCGGCAGGCGGGTCCACGGCATGGTGAAGACCGCCCCCATCGCGACCTTGATCGCGCGCCGGTAGAGCGGGTCGGCGCAGCGCGGCGACAGCAGCACCGCGTCGAAGCCCAGGGCGGCACCCGAGCGCAGGATGGCGCCGACGTTGGTGTGGTCGACGATGTCCTCGAGCACCAGCACCGACCGGGCCCCGGCCAGCACGTCGGCCACCGGGGGCAGCGGACGCCGCTCCAGTGAGGCGAGCGCGCCCCGGTGCACGTGGAAGCCGGTCACCTCCTCGGCCATCGACTCGGAGAGCACGTAGCAGGGGGCGTCCGTCCGTGCCAGCACGTCGGCGAGGCCGTCGACCCACCGCGGCGCCATCAGCAGGGACCGCGGCGCGAAGCCGGCCTCGACCGCGCGGCGTACGACCTTCTCCCCCTCGGCCAGGAAGAGGCCGTGCTCGGCCTCGAGGTGCTTGCGGAGCTCGACGTCGCGCAGGTCGCGGTAGTCGGCCAGCCGCGGGTCTGCGGGGTCGGAGATCTCGATCAGGTCAGCCACGGCACTCATCCACGGTGCTCATGATGAGGCAGCGGCGTCCCGTCCGTAGTGCGCGGGGTGGGCCACGGCCACGACCTCGCCGACCACGATGATCGCCGGCGGCCGCACCCGGTGGGCCGCGAGCTCCTCGGCCAGGGTGCCCAGGGTGGCCAGCACGGTGCGCTCCTCGGGCATCGTCCCCTCGACGACCACGGCGACCGGGGTGTCGACCGGCCGGCCGCCGTCGAGGAGGGCGGCGGCGATGTGGGGGGCGTTCTCCACCGCCATCATCAGCACCACCGTCCCGCGGAGCTGGGCGATCGCCGGCCACACCACCAGCGACTCGGGGTGGCCGGGCGGCAGGTGGCCGGAGACGACGGTGAACTCGTGGGTGATGCCGCGGTGGGTCACCGGGATCTGCGCCACGCCCGGCACGGCCACCGACGAGGAGAGGCCGGGGATGACCGTGACCGGGACCCCGGCGGCCTGGCAGGCGATGACCTCCTCGTAGCCACGACCGAAGACGAAGTTGTCGCCCCCCTTGAAGCGCACCACCCGCTTGCCCTGGAGCGCGCGGTCCACGAGCAGCTCGTTGATGTGCTCCTGCAACGCGGACCGCCCACGGGGCAGCTTGGCCACGTCGATGAGCTCGACCCCCGGGCCCAGCTCGTCGAGCAGCTCGCGCGGGGCGAGCCGGTCCGCGACGACCACGTCGGCGGAGGCCAGGGCGTGCCGCGCGGCCACGGTCACCAGCTCCGGGTCGCCCGGTCCCCCGCCGACCAGCACCACGCCGGGCGTACGGTCCAGCGCCCCGGAGGCCGTGAGGTGGCCGTCGCGCAGCGCGGTGAGGATGTCGGTGCGCAGGGTGGCCGACTGGTGCGGCTCGCGGTTGCCGAGCACGCCGATGGTGGCGGTGCCGTGCCGGCCCACGGCAGGCGTCCAGGCCGTGGCGGCCGTGGCGTCGTCGCTGCGGACGCAGAAGATCCGTCGCTCCTCCGCGGCCTCGGACACCAGGGCGTTGGCGTGGGGGTCGTTGGTGGCGGCGATGACGTACCACGCCCCGTCGAGGTCGGCGGGCTCGAAGCGGCGCAGCTCGAGGGTGATCTCGCCGCCCATCCCCTCCAGGGCCGGGGTGACCGCGGGCGAGACCACGGTGACGCGGGCACCGGCGGCGATGAGCACCGGGACCCGACGCTGCGCCACGTGCCCACCACCCACCACGACGACCCGGCGGTCGCGCAGGATCAGTCCCGAGAGGTACGGCGTGGGGTCGCTCATGGCGTCCATCCTCCCGCGTCGGCATCTCGGCGATGAGCCCGTCCACCCTTGAAACGCCAACCACCGCACTTCTAGGTTCGGGGTATGAGTCTCGAACGCCCCATCGCGCCCAATCCCTACGACTACCTCCCGTCCGTGCCGTCGTTCACGGTCACCAGCACCGACGTCACCGACGGCCAGCCCCTCAAGGACGACCAGGTCGCCGAGCACGGCAACACCTCCCCCAGCTGAGCTGGGAGGGCGCGCCCGAGGGCACCAAGAGCTTCGTCGTCACCTGCTTCGACCCCGACGCCCCCACGCCCAGCGGCTTCTGGCACTGGTCGCTGGTCGACCTCCCGGCCGACGTCACCTCCCTCGACACCGGCGCCGCGTCGGGCGACCTGCCGGGCAAGGCGTTCCACGTCCGCAACGACACCGGCGAGGCCGGCTTCGCGGGGGCCGCTCCTCCGCAGGGCGACCACCCGCACCGCTACTTCTTCGTCGTCCACGCGGTCGGCGAGGAGTCGCTCGGGGTCGACGCCGACGCCTCCAACGCCGTCGTCTCCTTCAACCTGGCGTTCAAGACCCTCGCCCGCGCGATCATCCACGGCACCTACCAGCACTGACGCTCGTCCGGCACGACGTGTGAGAGGATCCCGGTCGCTCGATTCGGGGAGGCCGGGATGCTCTACGTCGCCATCGCGACGCGCGCGTTCCGTCGCTACTCGACGTACCGCGCCGCCACCCTGGCCGGGGTCTTCACCAACTCGGTCTTCGGCATCATCTACTCCTTCGCCTACCTGGCGTTGTGGAAGGCCAACCCGACGGCCGGGGGGTACGACGCCGCCGACGCGGTGACCTACGTCTGGCTCGGCCAGGCGCTGCTGATGACCATCGCCCTGTGGGGCGGCGGCAGCACCGACGACCTGGCCGAGCGGATCCGCACCGGGGACGTGGCGATCGACCTGTACCGCCCGGTCGGACTGGTCGGCTGGTACCTCGCCTCGGACCTGGGCCGCGCGGCGTACCACCTCCTCACCCGCGGCATCGGGCCCACGGTGATCGGGTTCCTGCTCTTCGACATCAGCCTGCCGGCCGGGCCCACGGCGGCCCTCGGCTTCGCGGTGTCGATGGTGCTGGCGGTCGTGGTGAGCTTCACGATCCGCTTCCTGGTCGCCAGCACGGCCTTCTGGCTGCTGGACCAGTCGGGCGTGAAGGTGATGAGCGGGGCCTTCGCGATCTTCTTCAGCGGGATGATGCTGCCGCTCGTGCTCTTCCCGGGCTGGCTCGGGGCGCTGGCCAACGCGCTGCCCTGGGCGTCGTACGTGCAGGTCCCGGCCGACATCTGGCTCGGCAAGCACACCGGCGCCGGCCTGCTCGCCGCGCTGGGCTTCCAGGTGTTCTGGATGGTGGTGCTGCTCGGCTGCTGCCACGCCGTGCTGCGCGCGGCGACCCGCAAGGTGGTGGTCCAGGGTGGCTGACCTCTCCCCCACGCCGGCGGTCCACCTCCGCACCTACGGCCAGATCGCCTGGCTGTGGATCCGCGCGGCCTGGCAGTACCCCGTGTCCTTCGTGCTGCTCGCCGTGGGCAACGGCCTCATCACCGGCCTGGACTTCGTCGGCCTGTGGATCATGTTCACCCACCTCGACGAGCTGGCCGGCTTCACCCTCCACGAGGTCGCGCTGCTGTACGGCGCGGGGTCGCTCGCGCTGGGCATCGCCGACACCGTGATCGGCAGCGTCGAGCGGATCGGCACCTACGTGCGCACCGGTCGGCTCGACCAGATGATGACCAAGCCGGTGCCGCTGCTGGTGCAGGTCTGCGCCGACCAGTTCACGCTGCGCCGGCTGGGCCGCATCACGCAGGCCACGATCGTGTTCGGCTGGGCCTGCACGTACGTCGACTGGACGCCGCTGCGGGGCCTGGTCGCGGTGTCGATGGTGCTGAGCGGTGCGGCGATCTTCTTCGGCCTCTTCGTCGGCTTCTCCTGCATCCAGTTCTGGACGACCGACGCCACGGAGTTCGCCAACGCCTTCACCTACGGCGGTGCCACGGTGACGCAGTACCCCCTGACCATCTTCACCCGCGAGGTCATGGTCGCCCTGACCCTCGTCGTGCCGGTCGCCTTCACCAACTGGTATCCCGCGCTCTACATCCTGGGTCGCGAGGACCCCTTCGGGATGCCCTCGTGGCTGCAGTTCACCTCACCGGTCGCCGCGCTGGTGACCGTGGTGCTGGCCCTGACCGTCTGGCGCACCGGGGTGCGCCACTACACCTCCACCGGGAGCTGAGATGTCGTTGATCGACGTGCGGGACCTCGAGCGGACCTTCGTCGTACGCCGCAAGGTCGACGGCGGACGCCGACGCGTGCGCGACGAGGTGCGAGCCGTCCACGACCTCACCTTCGCCATCGAGCCCGGGGAGATGGTCGGCTACATCGGTCCGAACGGCGCCGGGAAGTCCACGACCATCAAGATGCTCACCGGCATCCTCGTCCCCACCGGCGGCCGTCTCCGGGTGGCCGGGCTCGATCCCAGCCGCGACCGGGTCGCGCTGGCCCGACGCATCGGGGTCGTCTTCGGCCAGCGCACCACCCTGTGGTGGGACCTGCCCCTGCGCGACTCCTTCGAGCTGCTCCAGAAGATGTACCGCATCCCGCCGGAGCGCTTCCGCGCCAACCTCGAGCGCTTCGTGGAGCTGCTCGACCTGCGCGACCAGCTCGACACCCCGGTGCGGCAGCTGAGCCTGGGCCAGCGGATGCGCGGCGACATCACCGCGGCCCTGCTGCACGACCCGGAGATCCTCTACCTCGACGAGCCGACCATCGGGCTCGACGTGGTGAGCAAGGGCCGGCTGCGCGAGTTCCTCCGGGCCCTCAACGCCGAGCGCGGCACCACGCTGGTGCTCACCACCCACGACCTCCAGGACATCGAGGCGCTCTGCGACCGCGTCCTCGTCATCGACCACGGCACCGCGGTCTTCGACGGACCGCTGGCCGCGCTGCATGCCCAGGGCGGGTCGACGCGCACCCTCGTCGTGGACCTGGTCGACGAGGCGCCCGCCATCGAGGTCCCCGGAGCCGTCGTACGACGCGTCGAGGGGCCGCGCCAGTGGCTGTCGTTCCCGGCCGAGGCCAGCGCCGCCCCGCTCGTCGCGGCCGTCGCGGCGTCGTACGACGTGGCCGACCTCTCGATCCAGGAGCCGGACATCGAGGAGGTCATCCGCGACCTCTACTCCCGCAGCGTCTGAGGAGTCGTCGCTGCCCGCCCTCGGCGGTGGGACAGCGCGGTCACCCGGCCATGGGTCCCCGCGCCGACCCGAGGGCCTCCTCATCGTCGTTGACCTCGAAGATCGACATCCCGGACGACGCGTCGAGCCATGCCCGCGCATCGCGACACGACCGGACGTCGCCACCGGTCCGCAGAGCCGTCTCAGGCGGGACGTCGTAGGTCACGTACCGGGTGCTTCTCCTCGAAGCCGGCCGCCCGATAGGTCGCTACGGCACCTGCATTGCTGCTCGGGGTGCTCACGAACGCGTGCGAGGACCCCATCTCCTGGAGGGCCAGGGCGGCCGCCAAGCAGATCGCCCGGCCGTGACCGCGGCCCCGGTGGTCGCGATGCACACCCATGGGCTCGAGCTCGCCGGGCCCACCTGACCGGCCCGCCCACACCGTGACCATGGCGACCGCGTTGTCCCGGTCGTCGTACCCCACCAGCGACCGGGCACGGGAGTACGCGGGTCCCTGCGTCATGGCGCGCCACCGCTCCGGCGTGAAGGTGCTGCGGGCGAACGCCGAGTGGTGCACGGCGAGGCGGTCACCGAGCCGGACGGGGTCGACGTCCTCGATGCGCAGGTGAGGCTCCGGCACCTGTTGCGACAGCTCGCGCACGAGCGGGGTCCACGGCTCGTCGTGCTCCCACCCGTGGGCCAGCAACAGGTCGTGCAGCGGGCCTCCGAAGCGCGCCTCGAGCGCGACCTCACCGGCCGGCAGCACGCGTCCGTCGTCCGCAGCGAGGTCGGCCACGAGGTCGCGTATGAACGCCTCGTCATGACGCCACTCCGGTGCCACCGTGAGACGCAGGAGCTCGGGCTCGTCGAGGAGACCTACCGCAGCCAGGCGGTCATCGACCTGCCACACACGCAGGGCGGCGGCCAGCGCAGGCGCACCGAACTGCTGGTTCCAACCCAGGTCGCCCACATGCAGCGGAGCGAGGTCCGGGTCGAAGGCCCAGGTGCGCATCTCCTCGATGATCACGGCCAACGACTCCACGCTCGGTGTCACCAACATGGACCTATTCCTACGTACGACCGCCACTCACGACAACCGAGTATCCGAGGCCGCCGGACAAGGGGCTGGCGGCGGCCCCGATGGCGACCGCCGCCTCGCAGCACCGGCCGCCGCCACGTCGGAATGAGTGGACGCTCGGGTGGCGGCATGAGCGGACTTGGCGCTTGTAGGTTCTTCGATGAATCACCGCGAGCGAACTCAACGATCAGTTGCTGTCCTGCTCGGTGATGTCAACCGGAACCGACGGCGGTCCGTCCCGCAGCAACGTCGACAGCAGATCCCCGAGCCTGGGAGGGAACACGGCATCCGACGTCCGGGACAACTCCTCGGCGTGCCACCAGCGGAACCCCAGGACGCTTCTGGACTCGTAGGCGCTCAGGTCTGCTGGGGCCGGCTCGAAGTGTTGGACCGAGTGGAGAAGCCAGTCCTCATGAACATCGGAGGTTCGTCCGTCGTACTGGTAGGTGTGGTCGCGGGTCCAGACGAGGGTCCCCTTCGGCAGCTCCGCCAGCCCCGTCTCCTCATAGGCCTCGCGGCTGGCGGCCTGTTGGAGGGACTCCCCCGACTCGACGCCGCCACCGACGGGATACCACCACTGCCGTCCCGTCGGTGGATCCGTCGCGCGGATGAGAAGAACACGGTCATGCTCGTCCAACAACAACAGTTTGACGGTCATCCGAGGCACGCCCGGAGCGTAGGTCCTCGGGCGGACAGCTGATCCGCCCGGGGTGAGAGAGCCACACGCCCGCTCACCGGCACGAGCGTGCGAAACCAGCACGTCCAGACCTTTCGGAGGCCCAGGTGGGGCATCTCCGGGTGCTGGAGGAGGTCGGTGCTGGCGTGACTGGCCGGAGGTCGTTGCCTGATCCTTCCCAGGCGACAACGGTTGCTACGACTTGACGTCCGGTTGAGCAGGTGCCGAGAGGGTCACCGTCCGAAGAGTGCCTGTCTCGCGGTGACGCCGATCTGCTCTGCGTACGCCGACGACGCGCGGCGCCCAGAGCGCCGGGGGTCTACTGGAGTGGCAGCGGCGGGTCCCACGGCAGCGACGTGCTGTCGAACCCCAGGGCTGTGAGGAAGATGGACCCATGGCTTTCCCACCCGAGGACAGATCCGCGCGCTCGACGCGGCAGATCCGCGCGCCTGACGGGCGGCAGGGGGAGGCACTTAGGTCGCCGAGGCGTGCCGCTCCATTGTCGCCAGGCCGCGCTTGTGCATCAGCCACCCGCCGATCACCAGCAGCGCGCCGAATGCCAAGAAACCAAGGTCCCATGCCAGCGGTGAGCCGAGGTCATCGCGAACGTGGTGCACACTCAGAATGTGGTGGTCGATGATGCCCTCGACCAGGTTGAAGATGCCCCAGCCTGCTAGGACCAGACCGAAGTGGAAGGACCAACTTGGGGCGAAACGACCTTCGCGCCAAGCCTTGATGGCTGCGATCGAGCCACCCAGGAGCAAGAACCACGTTGCTACGTGGAAGAAGCCGTCCGCCAGGGTGTTCACTTCAAGGCCCGCCACCGTGTCGGTCGGGTAACCCTCGACATGGCTCACCATGTGGTGCCACTGAAGTATCTGGTGCAGCACGATGCCGTCGACGAAGCCGCCGAACCCAAGGCCGTAGAGCAGCCCGGCTGTCTTCGACGGCATCCTCGGCTGATCGGGTACCTCTGGGTGCGCATCCATGGCGAGCACGTACCCGACTGTTCTTCGGCCATACCCGCTCATCAGCCAGATCCGCGCATCGCGGCATGTGAGTGCGTTGCCCTGAAAGGCGTCGGCGCGCTCACCCCACGTGGGTGATGCTCTTCCGGGCCCGTGCGCCCGACCATCAGATGGAGCCCGGACCTCGCCATCGGGGGCATCGGAGCCAACCAGCAAGGGAGCCACAAGTGACCGGCGACCAACTCCTCAACGCGCTGTTCAACGCCGGAATCGCTATCTCGGTGGGCGCGACGGTCTTGTCTCTCGGCATGACGTTTACCGTGGCTCAACTCGTGGCACCGCTTCACCGTGCCGGGCTGGTCATCGTGATGGTGATCGTCAACGCCGTGGTGATCCCGGCTATCGCTTGGAGCATCGCCGAGGTGTCGCCGATGGGTGACCAGTACGTGCCCGGCCTGGTCCTTGCAACTCTGGGAGCAGGCAGCGCCGCGTCGTTGAAGGCAGCCCAACTGGCAGGGCGGGCCGATCTCCCACTCGCGGTGTCGGTGGTCGTGGTGCTCCAGTTGGTCAACATCGTCGCCGTGCCTCTATGGGCGGGCCAAGTGTTGACCGGCGCGTCAATCAGCGCCTGGGACATCGTCAAGAGCCTGCTAGCGCTGGTGCTGCTCCCACTGGTGGTCGGGTTGTTCATCCGCTCCCGCTACACCGAGCACGCCACCGACTGGCAGGCGAGTCTGGTGAGGATCGCCAACCTCGCCTTGGTGATCGCGCTGGCGACCGGCATCGCCGCGAACTGGAGCACCATCAAGACGATGTTCGGATCGTGGGTCATCGTCACCGCACTGGTCATCGTCGTGGTCGCAGGCGCTATCGGGGCATTGTCCGGGCTCCTCGGGGGCAGGCGGGACACTGAGGTGGTCACGACAACTGGGCTGGTGTCAGTCTTCCGGTTTGGCTCCCTCGGGCTCATCATCATCGGCTCGCAACTGGGCGGTGCTGCGGTCTACCTCGGCCCGGCGATCGCTTTCGCGCTGGTGGACTTCATCCTCCCCTTGGCCCTCGCGGTCGAGATCGGCCACCGCGCTGCGGCAGGTACAGCGAAGGCTCCCGCCAGCGACTGACCAAGATCCTCACATCGGCATGTCCGGTAGAGGGAGGGCGCCGTCAACGGGCGGTGACACGCTTGTCGCTGACGGCGCGGACGCACGACATGACTGCGGCCCGACGGCAGCTACCAGCGCGATGTCCGCGTCCACCCGGTCGTGAAGCTCCTCCTCCCCCGGCGCCGAGCGGGCATGTCGGAGGACGGGCACTCACGCGACTAACGGCTCAGCCCACTCTCGATGGCCTCGATCACCCGGGGCCGGAGCCGCGCGACCGGGATCACCTCGTCCACCGAGCCCACGCGGACTGCCCGGTGGATGTCGTGCACGCCGTCGAACTCGGCGGCGACCTCCCCGATCTTCTCCGGTCGCACCGCTGCCCTCAGGTCGGCCAGCTCGACGACCAGGCGGCTCCGGTCCGGTCCTGTGGCGTCGGCGATGCCTGCTTCGACGTCCCGGACGCGAGGGTCTGCCGACGTACGCTTCTCGACCTCGCCGGCGAACACGACCGCCGCCGCCGGAGCACCTCCGATGACCGACGCGTAGGAGCCCTCCAGGGCGAGCACGGTCATGTTCGGGTTCAGGGCCTTGGAGAAGACCACGAACGCGCCGCCGTGGTAGCGCGAGATGACGCAGAAGACGATCGGGCCGTCGAAGTTGACGATCGCACGGCCGATCTCCGCGCCGTACTCCAGCTGGAGGTTGCGCATCGAGTCCGGCGAGCCGTCGAAGCCGGACAGGTTCGCCAGCACGACCAGCGGTCGGTTCCCGCTCGCCGCGTTGATCGCCCGGGCCGCCTTCTTCGACGAACGGGGAAACAGGGTGCCGGCGGTGTAGATGTCCGGACCGTCGGTGGGCGGGAAGCCGCGCCGTGGGACCGGCCGCGACTCGATCCCGAGCAGGCACACGGGATGACCGCCGAGGTGTGCGTCCTGGACCACGGCGGTGTCCGCGTCGGCCATCCCGGCCCATCGCTCCAGCGTCGGGTGGTCCTGGTCGGCCAGGGCCCGCATGACCGTGCGGATGTCGAAGGCCTTCTTGCGGTCCGGGTTGGCGGCCGCGGAGAAGATCTCGCCGACCGTGGTGAAGTCACTGTCCGCCGACACGTGCGGGTACGACGAGACGTCGCGGTCCGTGGGGTCGGTGGTGGGGGCCTGCCGCGGCCGCGACTCACCGGGCACGACATAGGTGTGGTCGTAGTGCGCCAGCAGCACCGCGAAGGCGCCGGCCAGGTCGGGCGCCCAGTACTGCGCCTGCCCGTTCGGGCCCATCACCCGGTCGTAGCCACCGATGCCGAAGTTGTCCTCCGCGGACACGCCGCCGGAGAAGTCGAGCGACTGCTTCCCGGTGAGCACCATCGCGCTGTCCGGCGTCATCACCAGGATGCCCTTGGTGTGCATGAGCATCGTCGCCTCGGCGTTCCAGTACGGCTGCGCCCCCACGTTGATGCCCGCCACGACGACGTTGATCTCGCCGCCGGCCTGGGTGAACTCGATGATCCGCTTGAGCCCGGCCGCCACCCAGTCCATGTTCTCCGTGCCGGAGTCCATCGAGATCCGGGCTCCCGCAGAGAGGGCGTACCACTCCACCGGCACCTGCATCCGCTCGGCCAGGTCGATCGCGGCGATGATGCGAGAGCACTCCGGCTCCGACACGGCGCCGAGCGCCTTCGTCGGATCACCGCAGAGCACGACGCGGGTGACTCCCTCCGGGTGCAGCGCGGTCGGGGTGGTCACGACGGCGACCAGGATCCCCGCCTTGTTCAGTCCGTGCGGCCGGTCGACGGGCACCAGGGTGCCGGTGTCGTCGAGGTCGTGCTCGACGAGGCTCCCGTCCGGACCGGCGAGCACTCCCTCGAGCTCGTAGGGGTAGACCAGGCCACGGCGACGGGCGCGGGCGACCTTGGCGGCGTACTCGTCGAGGGGCTTGAGCCGCTCGGTCGGAGGGCCCTCGATGGACGCCGTGACACCGGCGCCGGGACGGGCGTGGAACCGGATCGCGATGGGTGTCGGGCGGCCGTCGGAACCGACGACACGGCCCTGGGCGAGCACCTCCTCGATGCCGGCGCCGTCGGTGAGCGGAGTGATCTTGTCCTGCAGCGTGGTGAGCTGGCCCACGTCGACCTCGACCACCGGCCACACCTGCACCCACACGTGGTTGGTGTCGAGCCTGCTGCCGGCCGCGCCGCGCGACGCACGGACGCGGCGGATGGCCTCGAGGCAGTTCTCCACCGCCCGCTCCGCGTGGGGCAGGCCGGTGACCCTGCCGTCCTCGTCGCGGACGACGGCGAGCTGACGGACCTGGGCCAGGGCGACCAGCCGCCGGTCGGCGGGGTTCTCCCGGGCGACGCACTCGTAGAGGAGCACGTCCTCGGGGGCCTCGACGCGGGTGACGTGGAAGTCGCGCAACCGCCAGAGGTCCAGACGGCGACCGACCATCGGGTGCACGCCACGGACGAGGTCGTCCTCGACGATGCCGTCGTCGACGACGGGACGCAAGGTGAAGTAGGTGACCGACCTGCCCGCGCCGGGACAGACCGCCACGGCGATCCGGCGTACGTCGTGGGCGAGGGGCAGGGTTCCGACGATGCGGGCGAGCTCGGCGCTGGCCTGCTCCGGCACGTCCGGGGCCTCCGGCCAGTGCAGGTAGAGGTCGAGCACCACCTCTTGATCAGCAGCACGGGCGGCGATCTCCTCGCTGACGGCCGTGACCAGCGGGCTGTCCGGATCGCGGAGCTCGGCGACGGTGCCGACCGTGGAGACCACCCGGGTGGGGCGGTCGTCGAGGACGTAGTCGGCCTCCGCGAACGTCCGCCCGTCACGCACGAAGGACCGCAGTCCGTGCAGGTCGTGCTCGCGGTAGTGCCGGCGCACCAGCACCTCGAGCATCGGCTCGTGCTCCGGGACGCCGCCCTCCAGCCGCTCCGCGAGGAACCGCACGATCTGCTCCGGGATCGCGGCCAGCGCCTCCAGCCGTGCGGTCCGGTCCGGAGTGTCGGGATCCGCGGCCAGGGCTTCCACCTCGTCGCGGACCCCCGCCAGCACGCTCGAGCGCTCCGCGTCGACCAGCGGCTGGTCGAACCAGCGGAAGCGAGTGCTGCGGGCCAGGTCGCCGACCGCCGGGAAGCGGAGCTGGGTGGACCTGACGAGCCGCTCGAGGAGGTCGCGCGCCGGCCCGGCCAGCTCCTCGGCCGGGGGCGGCTCGACGATCCAGCGTTGCAGCAGCTCGGTCGCCAGGCGGACCTCGGGGTCGGGTCGCTGCTGCGCCAGGAAGATCCGGAACACCGCCTCCTCCAGCTGCGGAGTCCGGTCCAGGTCGGTCACGCCGTAGTGGGCGAGCACCCTGATGAGGCGGTCGCGGAACGGTTCGGGGAGTCCGCCCCGGTCCACGTCGAGGCTCTGCAGGAAGGCGTGGAAGTGCTCCTTCGGGCTGTGCACGCGCAGCTCGGTGTGCAGGTCCTCCCCGGCGGGGCGGTTGCGGCTGAGCTCGGCGAGGTCGGCGAAGAGGCGCAGGAGCTCCATCTCGTCGGCCACCACGTCGACGCCCGCCGCCACGAGCTCGTCGCGGGCCACGAGATAGTCCGCGATCACGTCGCCGTCCTCGCTCGCGTCCACGTCGTACCCCATGACCATCGCCGCGACGTCGTCGCGGCTGCGCGCGGCGCGTTCCCGCGCGGAGTCGGCCGGCACGAAGGGCGGCAGGTCGAGGGCGGGTCCGGCCTCGTCGGACGGCGCCGCCTCCTCGGCGGCGTCCTCCTCGACGGGCTCGAGGCGCACCAGCGGGGCGCCGGTCTCGACCTGGCTCCCGGTCGGCACCAGGACCTCACGGACCCGGGCCGCGAACGGCGCCCGCAGCACCGTCTCCATCTTCATGCTCTCCAGGACCAGGACCGGAGCCGCGGCCGCGACCAGGTCGCCGACCGCGACGGGAGAGGCGACGACGAGCGCGGGTGCCGGCGAGCGGAGCACCCCGCCCTCGTCGCGGCTGACCCGGTGGGCCACACCGTCGACCTCGATCATGTGGACGGGACCATGGGTGGCGGTGACCAGGTGGTGGCGCTGGTCGCCGACCGTCAGCCGGGTGTGGAAGGCGTCGAGCCGCTCGACGTCGGCGACCACGACGTGCTCGGCACCGCCCGCCGCCACGCCGACCCGGTACCGGTGCGGACCGATCTGGAGGACGGTGACCTTGTACGCCGTCCCGCGCAGCTTGAAGTCGACCGCGCGGCCGACCTTGTGCTGCACCTGCGGTCGACCTCCGTGGGCGCTCTCCAGCAGTCGGGTGACCTCGACCTGCGCCTCGTCCTGGTAGGCCTCGATGCCGGCCGCGACGACGGCGATGCCGGAGTGCTCGTGCACGACGAGTCGTCCCTCGGCGCGGACCCGGTCGATCCAGCTGGTGTCGGCCCAGCCCGCCTCGCCGTCGACGACCTCGGACTGCTCGCAGCAGGTCGAGGATGAAGCTCTTGTTGGTGGCACCCCCCTCGATCACGACGGTGGTCTCCCCCATCGCCCGACGCAGCCGGGCCAGCGCCTCGTCGCGGGTGCTGCCGTAGGCGATGATCTTGGCGATCATCGAGTCGAAGTCGGCGGGGATGGTGTCGCCCTCGCCGACGCCGGTGTCGACGCGGATCCCCGGCCCCGAGGGCAGGTCGAGCAGCGCGATCCGTCCGGGCGAGGGCGCGAAGTCCCGGTCCGGGTCCTCGGCGTTGAGCCGGGCCTCGACGGCGTGTCCCCGCTCGAGAGGCTTCGGCCCCTCGAGCCGGCCACCAGCGGCGACGTGCAGCTGCGCCCTGACCAGATCGAGGTCCGTGGTCGTCTCGGTGATCGGGTGCTCGACCTGCAGGCGGGTGTTGACCTCGAGGAAGGCGAACGACCGCTCACCCGGGTGGTAGAGGAACTCGACCGTCCCCGCGCCGACGTACCCCACCGCGAGGGCCAGCCGCTCGGCGGACGCCTTGAGCTCATCGGTCTGGCTCCGGTCGAGCAGCGGCGACGCCGACTCCTCGATGACCTTCTGGTTGCGCCGCTGCACGGTGCAGTCGCGGACGCCCACCGCCCACGCGGTGCCGTGACCGTCGGCGATCAGCTGGACCTCGACGTGCCGTGCCCCGGTCACGAGGCGCTCGAGGAAGACCACGCCGCTGCCGAAGGCGCGCTCGGCCTCGTCGCGGGTGCGTTGGTAGGCGTCCTCGAGGTCGGCGGTCGAGTCGACCCTGCGGATGCCCCGGCCGCCCCCGCCGGCGGTCGCCTTGAGCATGAGCGGGTAGCCGATGCGTGCGGCGGCGTCCAGCGCCGCGTCCAGCGTGTCGACCCCACCGCCGCTCCACGGCGCGACCGGCACGCCCACCTCCTGCGCGAGGAGCTTGGATCCGATCTTGTCGCCCAGCCGGCGCATCGCGTCGGCGCTCGGACCCACGAACGTGACGCCGAGGCGCTCGCACAGCTCGGCGAACGCGGGGTCCTCGGCGACGAACCCCCAACCCACCCACACCGCGTCTGCGGCGCACTCGACCAGCACCCGCTCCAGGACGGCCAGGTCGATGTACGGGCGTGCCGAGGCCGGACCCAGCGAGAAGGCCTCGTCGGCCTCCCGCGCGAACATCGCCGTCCGTTCCTCGTCGGTGTGCAGCGCGATCGTCTGGATCGGTGCCCCACCACCGTGCGCGTTCAGGTCCCGCACGGCGTGGATCAGCCTCATCGCGGCCTCGCCGCGATTCACGATGGCAACTCGAGTGAACATCCTGGCGCCTCCCGATTCGACGGCTCGCTCTGGCATTCCTCGTCGCGAGACTGTCACGCCTGTGAGGCTACTGCGGCTCCGACCTCCGTGCCTCCGTGCCACCGGTGAGCCCTCGCTCCGGCGTGCACCGGGCCCTAGGCTGCGTACGTCGCTCACCTCGGGCGCCGTCCGCAGCACCCGACCTCGAGTGAGGACCACGCCTGTGCCCGTCCGCAGTCTTCGACAGGAGGAGGCCGTCGAGCGTGCGGCGCTGCTGTCGGTCACCTCCTACGACATCGACATCGACCTCGCCCAGATGCTCGACGGTCCCGGCTTCCGGGCCGTCAGCACGGTGCGCTTCACGGGCACCGCCGGGGCGTCGACGTTCGTCGACTGCTGCGCCGAGGTGGAGTCGGCCAGGCTCAACGGCGAGCCGTTGCCCGCAGCGGTCGAAGGACGGATCGCGCTGGCCGACCTCGCCGAGGACAACGAGCTGGTGGTGGCCACGATGCAGCGGGACACCACCCACGGACGGGGGGTGCACCGTGCCGTCGACCCCGGCGACGACAACGTCTACGTGTGGACCAGCTTCGAGCCCGACGAGGCGCGCTACGCCTGGGCCTGCTTCGACCAGCCCGACCTCAAGGCACCTCACGCGTTCACGGTCACCGCGCCGGCGGCGTGGACCGTGGTGAGCAACTCCGGCGACCCGCTCATCGAGGACGTCGAGGGCGGGCGTCGGTGGACGTTCGAGCCCACGCCGCCGCTCTCCACCTACAACCCTGTGGTGGTGGCGGGCCCGTTCGTGGAGGTGCGCCAGGAGGCCGGCGGGTACGACCTCGGCCTCTACGCCCGGCGGACCCTGGCCTCGGCGCTGGAGCGCGACGCCGAGCAGCTGTTCACGCTCACGGCCCAGGGCCTCGCCTTCTTCGGCGAGCGCTTCGGCATGCCGTTCCCGCAGCGCTCGTACGACCAGGTGTTCCTGGCCGAGTTCGGCGGGGCGATGGAGAACTACGGCTGCGTCACCTGGGCCGACAGCGTCCTGCGCCGCCACGAGCCCACCACCGGCGAGTGGCAGCTGTTCACCAACGTGCTGCTGCACGAGATGGCGCACATGTGGTTCGGCAACATCGTCACCATGCGCTGGTGGGACGACCTCTGGCTCAACGAGGCCTTCGCCGAGTTCGCCTGCATGTGGGCGGCCGAGCGGGCCACCGCGTACGGCGACACGGCCGCCAACAACCTGGTGGGCGACAAGCTGAACGCCTACCTCGCCGACCAGGGGCCCAGCTCGCACCCCATCCGCCAATCCGTGCCCACCGTGGCCGACGCCGAGTCGATCTTCGACTCCATCACCTATCCCAAGGGCGCGGCGGTCCTCAAGCAGCTCATGCACTTCGTGGGTGAGGACACGTTCTGCGTGGGCATGAGCGCCTACTTCGCCGAGCACGCCTGGGGCAACACGACCCTCGACGACCTCGTCCGCTCCTTGGAGCGGGCCAGCGGCCGCGACCTCCAGCCGTGGCGCACCGCGTGGCTGGAGACAGCCGGCGTCGACCGCCTGGGCATCGATCACACCGACGACGGCCTGGTGCTCACCGCCGTCGGCGCACACGGTGCCCCGCACCCGCAGGTGGTGGGCGTGGGCGCCTACCGCCGCGCCGGCGAGGCGCTCGAGGAGGTGGGCTCCGCCCGCGTGGAGGTGGAGGGCGAGCGCACCGCCGTCGAGGGTCTGCCCCAGGCCGACCTCTACCTGGTGAACCACGACGACACCACGTTCGCCACGACCCGACCTGACGTCGCCGGGCGCGAGATACTCATCGGCCACCCCTCGGGCCTGCCCACGACCCTGGCCCGCGCCGTGGCGATGGCCACCGTGTGGGACATGCTGTCCAGCGCGGAGGCGACAGCCGCCGAGGCTGTGGGCGCGTTCACCGACGTGCTGTCGGTGGAGACCGTGGAGACGGTCGCCGAGCCGTGCCTCGCGCTCGCCCTCGGCGCCGCCCAGCAGTGGGCGCCCGAGTCGGAGCGGGTCGGCCTGGAGGCGCAGGTGGCCGCCGCGGCCCGTCACCTGGTGGACGCAGGGGTGTCGCGGCACTCGGCGCTGCGCACGCTGGCCCGGACGGCGGCGGGCGAGGAGGACCTCGCCTCGCTGCGTGAACGGGCCGGCGACGACCTGGACCTGCAGTGGTTCGTCCTGCAGCGCCGGGCCGAGCTCGGCGACGTGGACACCCATGCCGTGCAGGCCCTGCAGGAGCGGGACCCCGACCCCGACGCCTGGGTCCGTGCGCTCTGCGTGCGGGCGAGCGCATCCTCCGCCGAGGCGAAGGAGGAGGCGTGGACCGCGCTGGTGGAGCGCGCCGTGCCCATCCAGACCGCGAGCACCGTGGGGGCAGCCTTCTGGCGGCCCGGCCAGGACGAGGTGCTGGCTCCGTACGCCGAGCGCTACATCGAGGCGCTGCCCGCCCTGCACGAGGGCGGGATGATCCCCGGCCTGGCCCTCACCTTCAGTCTCTTCCCGGTGTTCGCGATCGACGAGGCGTGGGTGGGGCACGCCCGCGAGGTGGCGGCCGCCCGGGCCGCGCCCGTGGTGGTCGGTGCGCTCACCGAACGCTCCGAAGAGGTGCTGCGGATGGTGCGCACCCGGGCGCTGTGAGGCGGGGACCGCCTCGGCCTGCACGCAGCGCCCGCTGCTGTCGAGCTCCGGCCCTGAAAGGAGTGGAGCGGACGCGAGGATTTGAACCTCGACCATTTCCCTGGAAGGGAAGCGTGCTGCAACTACACCACGTCCGCGAGGCCAGCCCCTGACGAGACTGGCAGGTGACCAGTGTGGACCACTCCCCCGAGTGTCCGCACGCCGGGTGGGTGATCCCACCGGGGAGCTCCCCGGTGAGGTGGTCCAGACCACCCGGTCCTGGGGGCCATCCGCTCCGGGCCCGGCGCCGAACACCGAGCATGGCGCTGTCTTTGCGGCACATCCTCGACGAGGTCCAGCAGGCACCGTTCGTGGTGGACGTGCTGCGCAGCGGGGACCGCCTCGCGGCCGCCGCCGGCGGCGAGGGCGGACCGGAACCGGTGCGGCTGCTGGCCGCGGTGATCCACGAGGACGACGAGCTGACCGCGGTGGCGGCCGTGCATGCCCTTGCCAGGGTGTTCGACGACGAGGCCGACGCCCTCCTGTCCGAGCTGCTGTCGCACCCCCGGGCATTCCTGCGTGAGCACGCGAGCTGGGCGCTCAAGGCTCGGCTGCCCCGCCTCGACGCGATCGGCAGGCTGGTCCGGGTCGTCGTGAGCGGTGGGTTCTCCGGCGTCCTCGCCCAACGCACGCTCGCCCGATGGGCCGTCTCCGCGCCGGGGCAGGTCTCGCTCGCCATCGAAGGTGCGCTCACCGGGGCGGCCGGTCCGGCGGCCCGCAGCAGGCTGGTGGAGACCCTTGGCCTGGTGCCCGGTCCGATCGCCGGACGCGCGCTGCTCCAGCTCGCCGCCGACGACGGCGAGCACCCGACGGTACGGCTGACCGCCGTCGCCGCCCTGGGCGACCGCCCGGCCGAGGCCGCCACGGTGGCGCTGATCCGTCACCTCAGCGCGGCCGACGGGGACCTGGGAACCGTCGCCCGGCTTGCCGCGATCGATCTGGGTATCGACGCCGCCGAGCGTGGCGGCAGCGGGCCCGGACTGACCGTCGCCCAGCTCTTCCTGCACGCCGACATCGACCGTGACCTCAGCCGGGCGGGCGCAGGAGACAACGGCGGGGTCGCCACGCTGCTGGTCCGGCTGGGTGACGCGCTGGCGACCGGGCCCGGTGTCGACCGGGTGCTGACGCTGTCCCGCGGCACCTCCCGCGCCGCCCTGGACGCGCTGACCCCGGCCGAGGGGCACCTGCTGACCCCGGTGCCCCTGCTCACCGAGGCCGCCTCCGCCGCGCAGGCCTGGCCGTCGCGGGTCGCGGCGGAACGCGGGATCCGCCGCGTGCTGCGGACGCACCGCGCCGACGTCCTGCACCTGCGGATGGCGGAGGTGGGCAGCCTGGCCGCTGCCGAGGTGGCCCGCGAGCTGGGTATCCCGGTGGTGTTCACCCTCGCGCCCGACCCGCACGCCGTCATCCATGCCCTGGACATGACCGGTGGCCTGCACCGGCGCAACTTCGGCACCATCGACGAGCGGGAGCACTACTGGTTCCGTGCCCGTCTCGTGCAGCGACTGGCCGAGGACTCGGCACATATCGTTCTCTTCCCCCGCCCCGAGCTGCAGCGCGACATGCGCGAGCTGCTCGGGCTGGACGTGGCCGGGCAGCCCGGCCGGTTCACCGTGGTGCCGGAGGGCATCGACCTGAGAGTCAGTGCCACGGCTGCCGCCGAGGTGGAGCGGCCCGGAACGCCCGGCCCGGCGCTGGCCGAGCTCGACGCGCTCGTCGCCGCGCTGCCCGAGCACCGTAGACGGCTGCCGCTGGTGATCAGCGTGGGGCGCCTGCACCGGGTCAAGGGAATGGCGACCCTGGTCGAGGCGTGGGCCGGCGATGCTGAGCTGGCCGAGCGGTGCAACCTGCTCATCGTCGGCGGTGACCTGGCCGATCCCTCCCCGGACGAACGCGAGCAGCTCGACCTGATCGCCGAGCTGGTGACGCGGTCCCCCGCGGCCGCTGCGGGCCTGCTGATGCCCGGTCACCGCCCCAACGACGTGGTGGCGGTCTGGCTGGCGGCCGCGCGGGCGGGCACGGCAGGCGGCATCGGCCCGGGCGGGGTGTACGTGTGCAGCAGCCTCAAGGAGGAGTTCGGCCTGGCGCTGGTGGAGGCCCTGGCCTCCGGGCTGGTGGTGGTGGGCCCGTCGGCCGGCGGACCGGCCACCTACATCGATGACGGGGTGACCGGCGTACTCGTCGACACCCGCCGGCCGGACGAGGTGGCCCGTGCGATGCGGGCCGCGTTCCGCCTCGCCTCCGCGCCGGGTCAGGTCGAGCGGATGGACCTGGCGCTGGAGCGGATCAGCGCCGACTTCACCGTGCAGGCCATGGCCGACCGGTTGAGCGCGATCTACGCCGGTGCCGCCCGTACGGCGGGCCGCTCGTGACACGGTCACTCGCATGACCCTCTTGGTGATCAGTCCGGACTACGCGTCGCACCTGCTGCCGTTGGCGACTCTCGCGACGGCCTGGCGGGACGCCGGCGAGCCTGTGGTGGTGGCAACCGGCCCGGCGACCGCCGACATCGTCGCCGGGTTCGGCTTCGACCGTGCCCATCTGGTGCTGGGCCGGGGCTCGAATCCCGGTGTCATCCGGGTCGAGCAGCAGCCACCCGGCGAGGACGCAGCGCTGCGTGGCTTCTTCGCGGCCACCCGGCACGGCATGGTGGCGACGCTGCGCTACCAGGCCGAGGCGCGGCGCACCGACCTGCTGTGGGAGCCGGTGGACCGGGCCCGGGCCGTCCTGGACGTCGTCGACCGGGTGAAGCCCGACCACGTGATCGTCGACCATCTGGCGTTCAGCGCCCGCCTCGCGCTGGCCGTGGCGGGCGTCCCGTACGCCGATGTCGTGCTCGGCCACCCGTCCGCGCTGCCGGTCGGAGACGAGGTGTACGGCTACCCGCCCGCCTGGCCGACCGCCTTCACCGCGCCGGAGTCCGACCTCGCCGCCCTGCACCGGCTGTGCCGCGACGTCCGGGACGCCTTCACTGCGGAGTGGAACACCGCCCTGCACGAGCTGGCACCCGGTGCCACGCCGTCGGCGGACGCGTTCGCCGAGCACGGTGACCTGCTGATGCTGAACTACCCGGCCGCTCTGCACGACCCGGCACGCACGGCGTTGCTGCCACCGCACGCGTTTCTCGGCTCGGCCGTGCGGGCCGAGCCGGCGACCGACGACGTCCGGGACTGGCTCGCCGTCGACGACCGGCCGGTGATCTACGTCAGCTTCGGCAGCTTCTTGTCGGCGCGCGGGGACGTGCTGGCGACGGTGCTGGACGCGCTGCGCCCGCTCGGCCTTCGGGTCGCGGTGGCCACCGGCTCCGCCACCGGCCTGCCGCAGGCTCCGCCGGACTGGCTGATGCGTCCCTACCTGCCGCAGGTCGCCCTGCTGCACCGGACGGCGGTGCTGGTCACACACGGCGGCAACAACAGCGTGACGGAGGCGCTCACTGCCGGGGTGCCGATGGTGGTGTTGCCGTTCTCCACCGACCAGTTCGCGGGGGCGGCGGCGATCGAGGCCGCCGGGCTGGGGGCAGCGCTCGACCCGAACGTGGTCACCTCCGCGGACCTGCGTGCCGCCGTGCGCGCCGTCCTCGACGGCCCTGCCCCGGACCTGGCCCGCACGATCGGCGAGGAACTGCGCCGGGCACCGGGCGGCGACGTGGCCCGCGCAGCCCTGCTCGGCTGACGTCCGCTCGGAGCCCCACCGGACCACGCACCAGCACGAACCCCAAACCATGATCCCCACCGCGACGAGCGGCGCCCCCAGCACCGGCGGATTCCATCTCTCGTTGATCAGCCCAGGTTCAGTGCTGATCGCGACGTCGGTCGAGGTGCGTCCTGAGCGACGTGCGGAGCGCAGCATCGTCGTGGACCCCCACCAGCAGGCTTGCCAATACCTGCAGACGACGAAGGTCACGGCAGTCGGCGAGTCGGGTTCGATCGATGTGGCCGGGGTAGGCATCGAGCGCGTCGTCAGTGACCGTCATCGAAGCCAGGTCCCACTCCACCGGCCCCACACAGACGTCCTCGAAATCCGTCCAGAGGGGGCCCGACGGCGTCACCAGGACATTCCCTGTGTGGGCGTCTCCGTGCAGGGGGCGGCGCGGCCAGGACAGGGCCAGTGGGAGCAGCTCGGCCGCCGCGCGGTGGAGGGTTGGATCAGACGAGATGTTGAGTGCCGTGGTGATGTCGGTGAGGGGGCCCACCAGCGTGGGCAGGTCACCGGGGTACGACGCGAGGGCATCGTGCAGACGTCCCAGCATCGCCCCGAAGTCGGCGCCCGACACCTCGCTCGAGTCGTGGTCGGCCCAGTGCCACAAGGACACGTCGAGCCCTTCCGCGAGGTGGGGCCCTGGGTGCTCCCACGGACCCACGACGGGGACGCTCGACGCGGCCAGGAACTGCGCGACAGCCACTTCACGTTCCAGCCACGGCAAGGGTTCTGGGCGTAGCTCTCGCCCAGTGGTGACCACGCGGGTGACGACGGCTGCGGGCCTGAGGCGCACACGGACGCTGTACCCCTCGGCGATGACCTCGGGATCATCGGCAGGAAGACCCCGTGCCCGGGCACAGGCGACGGACGCTGACACCGCATCAGCCGTGCTGGGCACCACAGGCAAGCCTCCGGCCTAGAAGCCTACGGCGCCGTCCGTGGCCTCGCGCAGCAGGTCGAGATGCCCGCAGTGCCGTGCGGTCTCCTCGATCATGTGCAGCAGTGCGAATCGGAGGGTGAAGTCCATCTCCTCGCCGCGAGCGGGCTGGTCGAGGTGGGCGTCAGCGATCGCCTGGCGGGAGAGCTCGCACTCGTGGAGGTAGTCACCCACGATCCCGGCCAGGGTGTCGCCGGCCTCGATGCGGAAGTTGCCGTGCAGGTCGTCGTCAGTCCATGGCCACGGCACGTCGAGAGCGGCGAAGTCGATGCTGAACCAGAACCGCTCCGTTCCCGCCAGGTGCTTGACCACGGTCGCGGGAGTGAGTGTCGAAGGTGGCACGGCGGCCGCGAACGCCTGAGCATCGGTCAGTCCGGCGACCTTGTTGACCACCGTCGCGCGATAGCAGTCGAGCATGCTCTCCAACATGGCGCGCTCGGAACCTCGCTCGAGGGGCCGGGAACGGGGAACCGGACTCACCTCGGCCATGGGACCAGCGTAGGCGGGGCCGTCCTCCCTCGCTTCTGGATCTGCGATCGCCGGTCCGTGACCGGCCGGACCCGGGCCGGGCCCGGTCAGGCACCGCCCTCGGTCAGGGTCGTGATCGGCAGCCAGTCGGCTCCCAGCAGCTGGGCGAGGTCGGCGAGGCCGGTGGTGTCGCCGCCCACGGTGTCGGAGGCCGCGGCGATCCGCTCCACCATCACCTTGCCGACCTGCTCCTCGACGGTGCCCTCGGCGTACGCGATGTGCCACGGCGAGACGTGGTGGTCGCGGTGGGTGCGGCCGGTCACCTGTCGCCCGGCGATGCCCGAGAAACGGGCCTGGTGGAAGACACCCACCCGCGGCTCCGTGCTCGCACGGCGGCCGTCGGCGAGGGTCTCGCCGGCGTGCAGGCTGATGGAGGCGACCGTGGTGAAGACGCAGACCTTCGCCTGCCCGGTCTGGAACCGGAGCCGCTCGACCTCTGGATCGAACCGGTCGCGGCCGTAGATCGTGGCGACGTCGATGCCCGAGTCGCGTAGCCGGTCGGCGATCGGGTCGGCGGCGGTCGCGACGAACTCGACCGAGCACGCCACCTGTCGCTCGCCCTCGACCTGCTGGGCGATCCAGGCGACCGTCGAGTCGACCCGAATGAGCCCGGCCTTCTGCCGGAAGCGCAGGAGCGCGGCCCGCCCCTTCGCGACATTGCGGCCGCGGCGGGCGATGTCCATCTCACGACAGAACTCCCCCCACTCGGCCTCGTACGCCGTTCGCTCCGCGGGCGTGAGCGCCACGGGCATGCCGGAGATCGGCACCGGACCCCACGGCGCGGCCCGGTGCAGCATCGCCGGAGGCCGCTCCTCGTCGAGCCAGCCGCGCACGAGCTTGAGGTCCGCAGCGCGCCGCGCCGGATCGGTGGTCCACGTCGCGCCGTAGCGTCCCCGTTCCACCCCGACGCCGTGGCGCTCGAGCGCGGTGGCGAAGGCGTCCCCGGGTTGCGCCCCCGAGGTCCACTCCCTCATCGACTCGCCGAGGACCTGCGCGTATGCGGGAGCCAGGTACGGCAGCTCGAGCGGCGTGTGTCCGGGCGTCGCGGTGGTCGCGATGACGAACGGCGCCTTGTCGTGCGGCCGGCCGTGCCCCGAGATCTGCGCCCAGAGCTTCCACCGCTTCGTCGTCGTACGTCGCAGGGCGTGGGCCTCGTCCGCGATGATCACGTCCCAGGTGTGGTCCTTGACCTTCTCCAGCCGGTCCCACGTGATCACGACCCACTCCAGACCGCCATGTCCCAGAGCCGTGATCGTGCGACACCAGTGCCCGATCGTGATCGCGGCGGGCCGGTCGGCCACGACCAGCACCCGTCGCGCACCGCGGAGGTCGCCCACCGCCGTCGCCCCGAGGACCGCGGCGATGGTCTTGCCCACGCCGGGCTCGTCGGCGAGCAGGAACTGGCGTCCGCCCGCCGCGGCGCGCGCCGCGATCGCATCGGCTGCTTCGAACTGGATCCTCCGGGGCTCGAGCTCGTCGGTCGGCTCGGGGCTCGGCGTCGGATGGTCGGGATTGAGGGTGTTCTCGATGAACTGACCGAGCGTGTACGGCCCCGGAGAGTACGGCGCGAGGTGCGCGGGCAGGGTGCACCCGACGTACAGGTGGGTCTTGACGGCAGGGTGCCAGGTGGCGCCGTCGACCTGCGTCGCGTACGGGACGTCGAGCACCCACAGCCGCTCCCCCGGCCCGGCGGCCGGCAAGGGCCGCTGCTGTCGTCGTGTGCCGCTCCGGCGGGGGGACGCGCTGCGTCGACGAGCACCGGATCGTCGAGGACTGGCCACCCCCGGACGTTATCGGGGTCTCCTCCCCGAACAGGGTCGGCTCGCGGCCGGTGTCGGCCGTGTCGTGCTGGTCGTGGGTCGTGAGGGGCGCCCGGTCGTGGCACGCTGACGTCATGAGCGGTGAGGTGCCTCGGCCCGTACGGGTCTTCACGCCGGCCGACGTGGCTTCGGCCGACCCGACGCCCGGCATGAGTCGTGCCCTGGCCTTCGAGCTCCCGCTGCTCTGGGCCGGCCAGGTCGTCACTGAGCCTGGAGCGGTGTCGGGCTGGCACCACCACGAGCGGAACGAGTCGAGCCTGTACATCGTGCGCGGCGTGCTACGTCTCGAGTTCGAGGGCTACGACGGTTACCTCGATGCCGGCCCCGGCGACTTCGTCCACGTTCCGGCCTGGACCGTTCACCGCGAGTCGAACCCCGCCCGGGAGCCATCTCTGGCCGTCATCGCCCGGGTGGGTGGCGGCATCCCGACCGTCAACGTCGACGATCCCGCGAAGGGCTGACCCGAGTCCACGTCGTGCTCCTGCGTGCAGCGCAAGACCGTGGCTCGCGGGGTCAGATCACGCCTCACGGCCGGGCCCGTCATGCGGTGGGTGCGGGAGACACGACCTTGCCAGCGGCGTTGAAACAGCCGACGATGAGGGCGACAGGGGTCGTGGTGAACGGGGATGCGCATGCTCGCAACGAAGTGGTCCATTCGAGGACTGTCCATGTGGATGCTTGGCCTGACCCTTGCCATGGCTCCTGGGCCAGCGATGGGAGACACCACGGTGTTCGATGATCCCGTCGGCGACTCGACCTCCGTGGACATCTCGCGCGTACGGGTCGTCCATCGGGACTCGGTGATGGTGCGCGTTCACTCAGGTGTTCCACTACGAACCGGACAGCTCTACGCCTTCTGGATCGACTCCGGCCACGGACGCCGGCCGGACTACTACGTCGCGTTCCGCGCCAACACCGACTTCGACGAGGTGCTCGCACGCGTGCGGTCCTTCGATGGTCGTCGGTCTTATGTGCAGTGTCGAGGGATACGACTTCGCGCCGACGTCTTCACCGACAAGCCCGTGTCGATCCGGATCCCGCGCCGCTGCCTCGACAACCCACGACGAGTCCGGGTCGCCGTGCAGTTCAAGGACGAGAGCACGAACACCGTGGACTGGGCTGCGGATCGCCGCACCTTCGGGCCCTGGGTGAAGCGGTAGCGCGCACGCGGAACTCCTTCGGCTGGGGACCGCGAGCCGAGGGCCCGCACCAGACGCGGTGGAAGGAGCGGCACTGTGATGTGTGACGTGCGTCGGCGGCGATCGCCCTCTCGGCTGGGCGTCGGTTCGGAAGCAGGATCTGAGTGCAGGTCCAGAGGATCGGGTGCTTCGACGTCTCGAGCGCGGCCCACGCCCGTCAGTCACCGACGGTGGGGGCCTCCGTCCCGGCCAACGTCATTGCTTCCATGGCGATGGGCGGCGGCGCATGGAAGTCGAAGGCACGGAACAGCACCGCGTGAGCGACACCCATCCGCTGCCCCTGCATCGCGGTGATTCCGCTGATCATCGGCCGGGGTGGAGGGTGTCCAGGGAGGCCGGCGAGATACTCGCGATGAGCCTCCAGCGAAGCGATCCCCCGTTCCAGGGCCTGGCCGGTGACGTCAACGCCGTGCGTAGGTCGGGTGTCGCCCGACACGAGCAACCATCGCGGCGACCACGGCTCGAGACCCTCGCCATCCAGCAGCTCGGGGAACACCCACCGGTTGCCCGCGTCCCTCACTGCGTCCAGGGCGGCGAGGCCGGCGACACGGTGGTCGGCCTGGTTCAGGCCGGCGACGAACTCCACCTCCCACGAACCCACGAGAACGGCATCGGGACGGAACCGGCGGATCGCGCGGGCGATGTCGCGGCGCAGGTCCAAGGAGTAGACCAGGACGCCATCGGGGTAGGACAGGAAGTCGACCTGCGCCACCCCGACAGCGGTCGAGCCGGCAACCTGCTCACGCACGCGGAGCTCAGCAGTCCGGTCGGGGGCGCTGGCATCCATGCCCGCCTCGCCGTGCGTCAAGAGCAGGTACGCCACCTCCACCCCCTGGCTTGTCCAGGCCGCGACTGCCGAGGAGGTTCCGTACTCGACGTCGTCGGGATGGGCGACGACACACAACACCCGCTCGAAGGCATCCGCCGGGAAGGGCGCCACTCCATCCGCATTCATCCATCGACGCTAACCGGGCCAGCAGGCGGGGACCACCCCATGCACCCATCTACTCATTCGTGGGGAAGCCGCCAGGCGGCGGATCGACGCGCCCCACCGGGATGGTGGACCCTTCGCGCTGCAACTCGCACGTGCGCCACGACCGTAGGGACGTCGTGCAGCTTCTGCGGTCTGGACAGCGTGGTCAACCGAGCCTGTCCGTGGCGGCCAGGAGCTCCCGGATCCTGGTGGCGAGGTGGACGTCGAAGGCCCCGGCAGGCGCTTGCCAGGCCCAGTTGCCCTGGGGGGTGCCGGGTGTGTTCATCCGGCTCTGGCTGCCGAGTCCGAGAATGTCCTGGGCGGGTACGACGCTGAGCCGAGCCGTCGACTGCATGGCGAGTCGGATCAACGCCCACGGCATCGCCTCCTCCGGATCAGGGAGACAGGAGCGGACGCGGTCGCGGGTCTGCTCGTCCAACAGCTCCCACCACCCCAGGGTGGTGTCGTTGTCGTGGGTGCCTGTGTAGACGACGCTCTGCTCACCGTGGTGGCCGGGGAGGTAGGGGTTGTCGCGGTCACCGTCGAAGGCGAACTGCAGGACCTTCATCCCGGGCAGACCGAACCGGATCCGCAGCTCCTCGACCTCCGACGTGATGACTCCGAGGTCCTCCGCCACCAACGACCCCGGTCCTGCGCTGTCGACCAGGACCGACAAGATGTCTGCGCCCGGCCCCGGGACCCACCGGCCACCACGGGCCGTGGGGGCGTCGGCCGGCACGTGCCACGCCGCCTCGAACGCCCGGAAGTGATCGATGCGGACCAGGTCGAACAGCTCGCGCTGGCGCGCGATCCGGCGCCGCCACCAGTCGAACCCGTCCGCCGCCATCGCATCCCAGTCGTAGTGCGGGTTGTTCCATCGCTGCCCCTCGGCCGCGAAGTAGTCGGGCGGGCAACCGGACACCGTCACCGGGCGCCCCTCCTCGCCCAGCTGGAACAACTCCCGCGAGGCCCACACGTCGGCACTGTCGAGGGACACGAAGATCGGCAGGTCGCCGAACAGCAGCACGCCCTGGGACGCGGCGTACTCGCGAAGGCGCGCCCACTGCACGGTGAAGACCCACTGCTCGAAGCGCAGCGACTCCAGGCGGTCGCTGAGTGGGGTGAGCGCATCCGCGACCGAGCGCGGGTCGCGGTCGCGCAGCGCAGGTGCCCAGGACAGCCAAGGAGCGCCGTCGTGGAGCTCGCGCAGCGCCGTGAACTCGACGTACGGATCCAGCCAGTCGGCCTGGGCGGCACACCACGACGAGAAGGCAGACCGCTGGTGTTCGTCCAGCGTGGACGGAGACTCGAGATGGTGAGCGGCCTGGTGTGCCCGGCTGATCATCGCGGCGTTGCCCGCCATCGCGGACGGAGCGTTGTAGGGCGAGCCATCCCCCGGATGTGTCGGCACCAGCGGCAGCACCTGCCAGACCGAGCACCCGGCGGCGGCGAGGAAGTCAACGAACCGGTAGGCCTCGTCACCGAGGTCGCCGTCGTTCGAACCAGCGGTGGGCCCACGTCCGGGCAGGGACGTCACATGCAGGAGGACGCCTGCCCGACGACGATCGAACGGCTTGTCCAGCTCCCCCATGACACTCCCTCCATCGGCAGACGCGAGCGTAGCCGAGCGCACCGCTGCTCGCGGACACCAGGATGCCCGCCGGCCTCGGACGCAGAGAATCGCGGCCTGTTCGCACGCTGAGCCGGTCCACCACGACACCGCGGGTGTCCGGAACGCACGGATGAGTTCCGGACACCGCCGCCCGTGTGTGACTACTTGACCTCGGAGCGGCGCAGGAAGAGCAGCCCGACGACGAGGGGGATGACGATCCAGATCATCGTGGTCGAGGCGAGCATCGCCCACTCCTCACCGGTGTTCGTGGCGCCGTCGAAGAGTTCCACCTGCGTGTAGTTCCAGTCGATCCACGGCTGCAGGTCCAGGAACCAATCCCGCACCAACGCGAGCAGCTCGAGGACGCCGGGCAGCACGAACGAGACCACGAAGTAGGCGACGATCGCCGCGGCCGAGGCCCTCAGCACCACGCCGAGGGTGAAGCCGATCGCCATGCCGATGAGGTTGCCGAGCACGATCTGGGGTGCGGTGGACAGCGGCACGTCCCAGACGGTGTCGACGCCGGCGAGCGCGGAGCCGGCCAGGTTGCCGACGGCGCCCACCGCGAAGGCGACGGCCATCGAGCCGAGGCCGACCACGACGGTCGCGACGGCCTTGGCGCCGATCACGCGTCCGCGGCTCGGCACCAGCGTGAACGTCGTGAGCCCACTGCGCTGGCTCCACTCACTCGTGACGGCCAGGATCGCGATCATCGGCAGGATGACCGACATCGGGAGGCCGATCGCCGTCGCGAAGCTGTCATAGGTGACGGCGCTGTCGGGAGCGAAGACGATGACCGCCCCGGTCGCGGCGACCGACAGGACGCCGATGCTGACGAGCATCCAGAATCCCGAGCGGGTGTCGAACATCTTGCGCAGCTCGACCGTGACGAGCCGAGCGGTCGGGATGGGACGGGCGGTCCGGCGGACCGGTGCGGCCTCCGTGCTGGAGGCCGCCGGGACGGTCGTGGCGGTCATGCCGCAACTCCTTCGCGCTGGGTGTCGGCGGTGAGCGACAGGAACATGTCTTCGAGACCGGCGCCCTCGGCGGACCGGAGCTCGGTGAGGGCGATGCCGGCGGTCAGGGCCACGGCCCCGACCTGGGCGGGATCGGCATCGGTGCGGACCGAGCCGTCCCCGGCGAGCGTGCTGGGGATCCCGGCCTGCTCGAGCGCGTGAGCGAGGTCGCGCGGTGAGGTCGAGCGGGCGAGCGTCCCGGCGGCCGCGAGGAGCTCTTCCTTGGTGCCGGACGCGACGATCCTGCCGTTGCCGATGACGACCAGGTCGTCGGCGATGACCTCGATCTCGTGCAGCAGGTGCGAGGACAGCAGCACCGTGCCGCCCCGGCCGGCGAAGCCCGTCAGCAGGTCGCGCATCCACCGGATCCCCGCGGGGTCGAGCCCGTTGGCGGGCTCGTCGAGGATCAGCACCCGTGGGTCGCCGAGCAGCGCGGTGGCGATGCCGAGGCGTTGACGCATGCCGAGCGAGTAGTTGCGCACCCGGCGCCTGGCCTCGGTGGGTGTCAGGCTGACCAGCTCGAGCATCTCGTCGACGCGAGAGCCGGGCAGCCCCATCGTGGCCCCGGCGACCGCGAGGATCTCACGGCCGGTGCGACCGGCGTGCTGCGCGGAGGCGTCCAGCAGGACGCCCACCTCGAGGCCGGGATTGGGTAGGTCGGCGAACCGTTCTCCGTTGATGGTCGCGGAGCCGGATGTCGGGACGGTCAGACCGACCATGACGCGCATCGTGGTGGACTTGCCGGCGCCGTTGGGACCGAGGAAACCGGTCACGCGGCCGGGCCGGGCGGTGAACGAGACGTTGTCGACGGCGGTGAAGCCGGCATACCTCCGGGTCAGGGACTCAACTGTGATCATGGCTCAAACCCTCGCGTTCGAGTGCGCTGGACATGGTGCCTCCTGTGGCGGCCTGCACCGGGTGCGCAGGACCAGACCCCACCGTGACGGGGATCGTGGTCGCCGGGCATCGGCCGTGAGGCTCCGAGCCCGTCGTGCCTTCGGCCGGGGGCCGCGTCAGACTTTCGGCCGGTCCCATGGCGGCACTCCGTCCCTACGCTGAGGGGGTGAGCAATCCACTGCGGTCCCTGCTGGAGGAACCCCGGCCCTCGGCCCCGCCGGTTCGGGTGTGGCGGGACTGGGCGCTGCTGGCGTTCGTGACGGTCTGCGTGGTGCTGGAGGGTGCCCTGCGCGAGGACATGCCGCTACCGGGGCTGTCGGTGGTGTTGACGCTCGGACTGGCGCCGCTGCTGCTGTGGCGGCGTACGCACCCGCTCGTCGTGGTCGCGACCACCTTCGGCGTGGTCGCGGTCGTGGACATCGGCCTGATCGCGTCCGACGCACCGGCGCTCGACGTGTACACGATGCTCTACGTCCTGCTGCTGCCCTACTCCCTCTTCCGGTGGGGTTCCGGGCGAGAGGCAGTGGCGGGTCTGGCGATCATCCTGGTCCCGGCCACCATCGCGATCGTCGCCGACTGGCCCGGGGTGGCCGAGGCAGTCGGCGGCGTCGGTGTCCTGATGTCCGCCTTCGCCGTGGGCTGGGCCGTGCGTTCGCAGCACGGCTCCGGCGAGCGACGGATGGAGCAGGTGAAGTCGGAGGAGCGGGTCCTGCTGGCGCGCGAGCTGCACGACACGGTGGCGCACCACGTCTCTGCCATCGCCGTCCAGGCCCAGGCAGGGCGCGCCCTCGCGGCGACCAGCCCGTCGTCGCCCCTCGAGGCGCTGGAGGTGATCGAGCTGGAGGCGACGCGCACGCTCGCGGAGATGCGGGCGATGGTCCGCGTGCTGCGCAACGGGGCACCCGTCGACTACGCCCCGCAGCCCGGCGTGGCCGACCTCGAACGGTTGTCCGGGGCATCGCCCGCCGGACCGCGGGTGGAGGTCAGGGTCTCGGGTGACCTCGCCGCACTCCCGGCGGCGATCGACGCCGCGGTCTTCCGGATCGCTCAGGAGGCGGTCACCAACGCCCTGCGGCATGCCCGGAACGCCACCCTGGTCGACGTGCGCGTCGCCGGCGAGGAGTCGACGGTCAGCCTCGTCGTCCGCGACGACGGTGACCGGCGCGCGGGCGACCCCGCCCCCGAAGCGGGGTTCGGGCTCACCGGGATGGAGGAACGCGCGCTGCTCCTGGGTGGCGCGTGCCGGGCAGGTCCCTGCCCCGGTCGCGGCTGGGCCGTCAGCGCGACACTGCCGCGGCAGGTGCCGGCGTGAGCATCCGGGTGCTGGTCGCCGACGACCAGGATCTCGTGCGGACCGGCCTGCGACTGATCCTCGGCACCCTGGAGGGCATCGAGGTCGTGGGAGAGGCGCGCGACGGGCAGGAGGCGGTGCGGCTGGCCCGCGAGCTCCGCCCCGACGTGTGCCTGATGGACATCCGGATGCCCGTCCTCGACGGCGTCGAAGCGACCCGCCTGCTGGCCGGGCCGGGCGTCGAGGATCCGGTCGCGGTCGTCGTGATCACCACCTTCGACCTCGACGAGTACGTGCACGGTGCGCTGTCGGCCGGCGCCACCGGCTTCCTGCTGAAGGACGCCGGACCCGAGCTGCTCGGCGAGGCGATCCGGGCGGCCACCCGCGGTGACTCGCTCATCTCGCCCAGCATCACCCGCCGGCTGCTGTCGACGTTCGCGGGCACGGGTCGGGCGGCTCCCGCCCAGCCCCTCGACCCGCTCACCGAACGCGAGGAGCAGGTGCTGCTCACCCTCGCGCGGGGTCGCACCAACGCAGAGATCGCCACCGAGCTCCACATCAGCCTCAGCACGGTGAAGACCCACATCGGCAGCCTCATGGCCAAGCTCGGCGCCCGCAACCGGGTGGAGGTCGCGATGTGGGGGTACGAGACCGGCCGGGTCCGGGACTAGGGGCCCGGCCGGGTCACGCGGCGCCCAGGTCGAGCACCAGCACGGCCCGGTCGTCGTCGCCGCGCGGCACCTCGCGCAGGACTGCCCGGGCGACGCCCGCGAAGCCGTGAGCCTGCACAGCGGTGCGTGCCACCTCGCGCAGCCACGCCAGGCCGTCGTCGAGGTCCCGGCCCCGCGTCTCGATGACCCCGTCGGTGTAGAACATCAAGGCCTCCCCCTCGCCGAGGCGGCCCTCGCTGGCCCGCAGCTCCGGGTCCGGGACCACGCCGAGCGCCGTACCGCGTGCGTTGTCGACAGCCCACTGCGACAGCGCGGGGCGCCAGTGGAGCACGGGCGGGTGCCCGGCACTGGTGATCGTGTAGTCGCCGGTCTCCAGGTCGACGCGGACGTGCACGGCGGTGGCGAAGGACTCGTCGGAGTCCTGGCGCAGCAGGAACGCGTTGGCCGCCCGCATCAGCGCGTCGGGCGGCAGCGCCCCGAGCAGGCCGCCGAGGGCACCGGCGAACTGGAGGGCCTGGGGACCGACCGAGGCCCCCTTGCCGCACACGTCGACCAGCACCATCTCGAGGTGCCGTTCCTCCCGCAGGTCGGCGACCAGGAAGTCGCCGGCGTACCGCGTGCCGTGGGCGCTGAGCATCGCCGACTGGGACCGCCACGGCGCCGGCAGGTCGGGTACGACGCCCTGTCGCTGCAGGCGGTCCCGCAGCTGGGCCAGCATCGGCTCGCTCAGGGCGACCGGAAGGCCGGAGCGTTGCCGGCTGGACTGGCCGGCCACCAGGCCCACGGACACCGCCAGGGTGACCAGGCCGGCCGCCGAAGGCCCGTCCAGGCCGTGGTGCAGCGTCGCGACCCCCGCCGCGACGAGGACGGCCGCGGACAGTGCGAGCAACGGCACCGTCCGCAGCAGCAGCACCCCGAGCAGGAGCCACACGAACCACAGGGTGAGGGGCACCAGGTCGTAGGCCACCCAGGACGCGACGAAGGAGACGGCGGAGACGACGAGCAGGATGCACAGCACGTAGACCTGGCTCGCCGGCGATCCCGTGCGCCAGCCCTCGACCCGGTCGTGCACGTGCGACGCCACCCGTCGGGGCACGGTTCCGAGAGCTGTCGACACCACCGGAGGATACGGGTCGGGGTCGGCCCGCCGAGGCAGATCGCCCGATGTCGGAGGCGCCCCCTACGCTCGCTGGACCATGACCGACACCCCCGACCACACCGAGCCCACGAGCGACGAGGACCGACCGTCCGAGGACCAGCTCGCCGGCATCGTCGCCTTCGCCATGGACTGCGCCCGCGAGGGGCAGACCGAGCTGCTCGCCCGCTACGTCGACGGTGGCTTCCCGGCCAACCACCCCGACGGCGACGGCAACACCGTCCTGATGCTCGCGGCGTACCACGGCCATGCCGGGACCGTCACCATGCTGCTGGGCCGCGGCGCCGACCCCGACCGACCCAACGCCCGCGGTCAGTCGCCGCTGGCCGGCGCGGTCTTCAAGGGTGAGGACGACGTGGTGGCGGCCCTGCTCGCGGGCGGCGCCGACCCCGACGCGGGCACCCCGAGCGCCCGGGCCACCGCGGAGATGTTCGGCCGCCCCGACCTCCTCGGATGAACCCCACCCCGCCGGGCGCGTTTTCTTGACCTGTTCCAGATCGAGTGCGACGTTGGAGATGCGTCACACGCAGCCTCCTCAAGGACCCGGCAGCGCTCGCACCACACCACCACGACCACCAGGAGTGACATGCCCGACCTCCCCCAGCCCACGGACACCTCGATCGCCACGGCTCCTTCGTCGGAGGCGTCGCTCGGCTCGACGACGGACACCGGCGCCCCCGCTCCCAGCGACCGCAACTCGCTGACCCTCGGCGCCGACGGGCCGATCCTGCTCCACGACGTGCACTTCCTCAGCCAGATGGCGCACTTCAACCGGGAGCGGATCCCGGAGCGCAACGTGCACGCCAAGGGCTCCGGCGCCTTCGGCCGGTTCGAGACGACGCAGGACGTCAGCGCCTACACCAAGGCCGGCCTCTTCCAGCCGGGCGTGAAGACCGAGATGCTCGCGCGCTTCTCCACCGTCGCCGGCGAGCAGGGCTCCCCCGACACCTGGCGCGACCCCCGCGGCTTCGCGCTGAAGTTCTACACGTCTGAGGGCAACTACGACCTCGTCGGCAACAACACCCCCGTGTTCTTCATCCGCGACACCATGAAGTTCCCGCACTTCATCCGCTCGCAGAAGCGCCGCGGCGGCAACGGGCTGCGCGACAACAACATGCAGTGGGACTTCTGGTCGCTCAATCCCGAGTCGGCGCACCAGGTCACCTACCTCATGGGCGACCGCGGCATCCCGAAGTCCTACCGCCACATGAACGGCTACGGCTCGCACACCTACCTGTGGATCAACGCCGCCGGTGAGAAGCACTGGGTGAAGTACCACTTCCACAGCAACCAGGGCGTCGAGGGCCTGGCCGACGCCGACGCCACCCGGATCGCCGGCGAGGACGCCGACTTCCACCGTCGCGACCTCTACGACTCCATCGCGGCCGGCGACCACCCGTCGTGGACCCTGTCGATCCAGGCGATGCCCTACGAGGACGCCCGGACCTACCGGTTCAACCCGTTCGATCTCACCAAGGTGTGGCCGCACAGCGACTACCCGCTCATCGAGGTCGGCACCATGACGCTCGACCGCAACCCGGAGAACTTCTTCGCCGAGATCGAGCAGGCGGCCTTCGAGCCGTCGGCCACCGTCCCCGGCATCGGCTTCTCCCCCGACAAGATGCTGCTCGGGCGCGCCTTCGCCTACTCCGACACGCACCGTTACCGCATCGGCCCCAACTACCTGCAGCTGCCGGTCAACCGCCCCCGGGTGGAGATCAACACCTACACGCAGGACGGGCCGATGGCCTACGAGCACCGCGCCGACGACCCGGTCTACGCGCCCAACTCGTTCGGTCGCGGGTACGCCGATGAGGTCGGCGAGGTGAGCGACGGCTGGGAGGCCGACGGCGCGATGGTGCGCCAGGCCTACACGCTGCGCAGCGACGACGACGACTTCGGACAGGCCGGCGCCCTCGTCCGCGAGGTGTGGGACGACGAGATCCGGGCCAACTTCGTCAAGACGGTCGCCGGTCACCTCCTCGGCGGGGTCGAGGGCGACGTCCTCGAGCGCGCCTTCGCCTACTGGAAGGCCGTCGACGCCGACTGCGGCAAGCAGATCGAGGAGCTCGTGCGGGCCGACGGCCCCAACCACAACCCCGGCGGCCAGCCGGACGACGCGCAGGACGACGCCTCGGCGCCGGTCGTGGAGAGCGACACCCACGCGTCGAGCTGATCGACCACACGCACGACCACGAGGGGCCCCGGACAGCGTCCGTGGCCCCTCGTGCCGTCCCTCCCGCGGCGGTCGCCCGATATCGTGCGCGCCATGGCCCCTGACCCGACGTACGACGTCCTCGGCGCGCCGTACACCGTGGAGACCCTCGACCTCGGCGAGGACGCGGAGGGTCCGGTCCGCGCCACGCTGGTCCACCGCCCGGCCGCCGAGCCGACCGACCGGGCCGTGCTGCACGTCCATGGCTTCGCCGACTACTTCTTCCACACCGAGTACGCCGAGTGGTGGAACGCCCGGGGCTACGACTTCTACGCCCTCGACCTGCGCAAGTACGGCCGGTCGCTGCTCGAGCACCAGACGCCCAACTACGTCGAGGACCTCCGGGAGTACTTCCCCGACCTCGACGCCGCGTGGGAGCGGGTGACCGCCGGGCACGCCACGGTGGTGGCCACCGCCCACTCCACCGGCGGGCTGACCCTGCCGCTGTGGCTGCACGAGCGTCGCCCCGTGGCCCTGGCGGGCGTCTTCCTCAACTCACCCTGGTTCGACCTGCAGGGCTCGGCCTGGCTCCGCACCCCGGCCGCCCGGATCGCCATCGACCGGATGGGCGCGCGCCGGCCGCGGCGACTCATCCCCCGCAAGGTCAGCGGCGTCTACACCCAGTCGCTGCACCGCGACCACCACGGCGAGTTCGACTTCAACCTCGACTGGAAGCCCGTCGAGTCCTATCCGGTGTACGTCGGGTGGTTGCGCGCCGTGCGCCGCGGCCACGCCGAGCTGCACCGCGGCCTCGACGTGCCCGCGCCCTGCCTGGTGCTGTCGTCGGCGACCTCCGCGTGGCCCACCACCATGGGCGAGGCCGTGCACAGCAACGACGTCGTGCTGGACGTCGAGCAGATCCGGCGCTGGGCTCCCAGCCTGGGCCGGCACGTCACCAGCATCGCCGTCGACGGTGCACGCCACGACGTGGTGCTGTCCCTGCCCGACGTCCGGGCGAAGGTCTACGACGAGATCGACCGGTGGCTCGGGGCTTACGTGCGGCAGCACTGAGCCCCGACGGCGCTCAGATGGTGAGGCCCCGCTGCCGCGCGACCCCGCGGACCAGGCGGGCCGACCACCAGGAACGGCACCGGGGAGCGGATGCCCGGTGCCCCCGGTCTGAAGCCTCGTCGCGCTCACGCGCGGTCGGGACAGTGCTCAGACGAGGAAGGCGACCAGCGCCACGACGCCGACCACCACGATGAACCCGCGCAGCACGGGCGCCGGCAGCCGGCGGCCGACCGAGGAGCCGAGCACCCCGCCGACGACGGCACCGATCGCGATGAGCCCGACGATCCTCCAGTCCACGTCGGCGAGCAGGATGAAGAGCAGCCCGGAGATGCCGTTGACCAGGGCGGCGAGGACGTTCTTGGCGCCGTTGAGCCGCTGCAGGGTCTCATCCACGCCGATGCCGAGCACCGCCATCATCAGCACGCCCTGGGCGGCGCCGAAGTAGCCGCCGTACACGCCACACGCGAACATGCCCGGCCACACCCACCACGCGCCGCGCTCGGGCAGCCCTCCGCTGGCCTCGTGGCGGCGGGCGACGTACGCCGAGATGCGCGGACCGGCCAGCACCAGCAGCAGGCCGAGGAGGATGAGCGCCGGCACGACGACCTCGAACGCACCCGGCTGCCACAGCAGCAGGACGCCACCGAGCAGGCCACCGATGCCCGAGGCGCTGGCCAGGTGCAGGAGGCGCGCGCGCTGGCCCCGCAGCTCGCGGCGGTAGCCCACGGCCCCGGTGACCGAGCCCGGCACGAGCCCGATGGAGTTGGACACGTTGGCGGTCACCGGGGGTACGCCGAACGCCAGCAGGGTCGGGAACGTGATCAACGTCCCCGACCCCACCACCGTGTTGATGGTTCCGGCCGCCACGCCCGCCAGGGCGATCAGCACGGCCTCGATCCAGGTCACTGGCCGGCTGCCCCCGGGGCACTCGGGTCGACCGGGCCCTCGCCGGGCGACGGGTCGACCGGCTCGGAGGCGACCGGCGGGGTCGTCCCACCGGAGGTGTTGGGCGTGCTGCTGGCGCGACCCGTCGGCCGGGCCGCCAGCTCGGCGGCCGCGATGGCCTCCTCGACGGCCTTGCTGGCGTCGCTGAGCTCGGCGTCACCGGATGGGCTGACACCGCCCTCCGGCTCGGACGGGCCCATGTCGACGCGGGTGCGCGGGGTGGCGTCCTTGGGGATGCCCGCGATCTCGTGGATCGAGGAGCCGAGCCCCTCCATCGCCTTGGTGATCTCGGAGGGGATGACCCACACCTTGTTGGCGCTGCCCTCGGCGATCTTGGGCATCATCTGCAGGTACTGGTAGGCCAGCAGCGACTGGTCGGGCTGACCGTCGTGGATGGCCTGGAAGACCGTCTGGATGGCCTGGCCCTCACCCTGGGCGCGCAGGATCGAGGCCTCGCGGTCGGCCTGGGCCCGCAGGATCTGCGACTCCCGGTCACCCTGGGCGTTGAGGATCTGCGACTGCTTGGAGCCCTCGGCGGTGAGGATCGCGGCCTGGCGCTGACCCTCGGCGGTGAGGATGACGGCGCGCTTCTCGCGGTCGGCCCGCATCTGCTTCTCCATCGAGTCCTTGATGGAGGGCGGCGGGTCGATGCCCTTGAGCTCGACACGGTTGACCCGGATGCCCCACTTGCCGGTCGCCTCGTCGAGGACGCCACGCAGGCCGGAGTTGATGGAGTCGCGGCTGGTGAGCGTCTCCTCGAGGTCCATGCCACCGACGATGTTGCGCAGCGTCGTCATGGTGAGCTGCTCGATGGCCTGGATGTAGTTGGCGATCTCGTACGTCGCGGCGACCGGGTCGGTGACCTGGAAGTAGATGACGGTGTCGATGGAGACCACCAGGTTGTCCTCGGTGATCACCGGCTGCGGCGGGAAGCTCACCACCTGCTCGCGCAGGTCGATGAGGTAGCGCATCCTGTCGATGAACGGCACCAGGATGTTGAGCCCGGCCGGCAGCGTGCCCTTGTACTTGCCGAACCGCTCGACGATCGCGGCGCGCGCCTGGGGCACGATCCGGACCGTCTTGGCGAGCAGCACGACGACGAACAGGACGAGCAGCACGAACAGGACCAGCAGTGCTGTGGGCATGTAGTTCCCCCGTGGGTGGTGATGGTGGTGGAGCGGGTCAGTAGCTCGAGCCGGGCGACCGGGTGCACGTACGCCGTCGCGCCCTTGATGGCGAGGACCTCGACGGTCTCGCCCGCGGGGATGGTCAACGTCTCGTCGTAGGGACGCGCCGACCAGTCCTCCCCGCCGATGCTGGATGCGGCCCGTGGACAGGCCGCTCATCTCGGTGGTCACGATCCCTTGCGTGCCCACCAGCTTGCCGTGGCCGAGGGCGAGGTCGGGCCCGCCGTGCAGGTTCTTCACCATGGACGGGCGGACCAGGGCCAGCATGGCGACCGAGGCTCCGGCCGCGCCGAGGACCTGGACGGCGAAGGGCACGTCGGCGATGGCCAGGACCATGCCGACGACGGCACCGACGGCGAGCATGCCCACGATCAGGTCGAGGCTGAACATCTCGGCGACCCCGAGCACGATGGCCAGACCGAGCCATGCCTCCCAGAGATGTCGCAGCAGCCAGTCCATGGCCAGACCCTATCCGGTGGGGTGCAGCCTCAGACGGTGCTGCGCCGGGTGCGTCGCCGCGCGGCGTACCGCCCGTCCTCGACGCGCAGCTCGAGCGGCATCCCGAAGGTCTCGGAGAGCGCCTCCTCGGTGACGACCCGCTCGAGCGGACCCTGGGCCACCACCCGGCCCCGACGCAGCATCATCGCGTGCGTGAAGCCGGGCGGGATCTCCTCGACGTGGTGCGACACCAGCACCGTCGCGGGAGAGTCGGGGTCCAGGGCGAGCACGCTCAGCGTGGACACGAGGTCCTCGCGACCGCCGAGGTCGAGACCCGCCGCGGGCTCGTCGAGCAGCAGCAGCTCCGGGTCGGTCATCAGGGCACGGGCGATCTGGACGCGCTTGCGCTCGCCCTCGCTGAGGGTGCCGAAGGTGCGGTCGACGAGGTGGGTGGCGCCGACCTCACGCAACAGGCCGGTCGCGCGGTCGTGGTCGAGGGTGTCGTACTCCTCGCGCCAGCGGCCCAGCACGCCGTACGACGCCGAGACGACGACGTCCTGGACCAGCTCGCTGCGCGGGATGCGGTCCGCGAGCGCGGCGCTGGTGAGGCCGATGCGCGGGCGCAGGTCGAAGACGTCGACGGTGCCGAGCACCTCCCCGAGGATCCCGGCCACCCCCGCCGTCGGGTGGATCTGGGCCGCGGCGACCTGCAGCAGCGTGGTCTTGCCGGCGCCGTTGGGTCCGATGACCACCCAGCGCTCGTCCTCCTCGACCGTCCAGTCGACGTCGTCGAGCAGCGTCGCCCCACCACGGCGCACCGTGACACCTGCGACACTCGATCACGGCGCTCATGCGGCTCACCCTATCCAGCGGGGACCGCGCTCCCGACGCACCCGACGTATCGTCGTCAGCCGTGTCACTCGAACTCCCCCTGTCCGGCCGCCTCGCGTGGTGGCTGACCGCCTGGCTGCGCGGCGACGAGGTCACCGACCACGTCCTCGACGCCGTCACCCACGGCGACCTCGGTCACGTCGTCGAGGGTCTGGAGGACGTCACCGACGGCTCCGGCACGACGCTCCTCGACGCCTTCGTCGCGGCCCGCCGCAGCGGCGCCGACCGGGCCGGGATCGCGCTGCCGGTGGAGGGCGACCTGCTCGGGCTGGGCGGACCCCGCGACCTCAACGACCGGGCGGTGGACTCCGGGGAGGCCGTCGTGCTGGCGTCGTTCGCCCTGGTGCCCGCCGTGGTGGGCGAGGTCGTGCGGTGGCGGGTGCTGCCGTCCGCGCCGCGCCAGCTGCCCGACGTGGGCGAGGCGGACCGGGCGCTGCGGGCCGCGCTCGTCGACGCCGCCACCCTGCTCGCGGACCTCGACGTCGCCCGGTGGCGCCCGGAGGTGGCCGACCGGCTGATGAACCTGCGGCACCGTCCCGACCTGGAGGCGCCGCTGGGCGTGCCGGCCCGCTGCACCGACCTGGCCGCGCGCGGGCTCCAGGGGTGGGCGATCGTCGACCTGGCGCTGGAGGACGACGGCGGTGCGCTGTCGTCGTACGAGATCGCACGGCGCCGGGACGCGCTGGCGCCCCTCGAGCGCGCCTCACGGCGGGCCGTGGTCGCCGCCTGCTCGCCCGAGGTGTGGCCGGAGTCCTGAGCACCCCGCGCGGCGGGGATAGCCTCGGGCGCGAGATGAGCGACGCGGACGGAAGACGAGCCCAAGACCCTCCTGGTGACCCTGACCGGCAAGGACCGGCCCGGCGTCACCTCCGCGATGTTCGCGACCCTGTCGGCGGCCGGCGTCGAGGTCGTCGACATCGAGCAGATCGTGCTGCGCCGCCGGCTGGTGCTCGGGGTGCTCATCACCGCACCGCGGGACTGGAAGAAGCTGCGCGACGCCGTCGAGGAGACCGCGTCCTCGCTGGGGATGCAGGTCGAGGTCGACCGCGGCGTCGGGGACAACCGGGAGGCGGGCTCGGGCCGCTCCCACGTGACCGTGCTGGGCGCCCCGCTCCGGGCCGCAGCGATGTCCGCCATCGCCGGCCGGATCGCCGACTGCGGCGCCAACATCGACCGCATCGAGCGGATGGCGCGCTACCCGGTGACGGCCATCGACCTGTCCATCTCGGGCGTGGAGCCCGAGGTGCTGCGGCCGCTGCTCGCCACCGAGGCCGCCACCCAGGGCATCGACATCGCCGTGCAGCCGGCCAGCCTGCTGCGCCGCGGCGATGCGGCTCATCGTGATGGACGTCGACTCCACCCTCATCCAGGGCGAGGTCATCGAGATGATCGCCGCGCACGCCGGTCGGAGGCGGAGGTCGCCCGCCGTCACCGAGGCGGGCGATGCGGGGCGAGCTCGACTTCGAGGAGTCCCTGCGCGAGCGCGTCGCGCTGCTGGAGGGCGTGCCGGAGTCGGCCCTCGCCGAGGTCTACGACTCCATCGAGCTGGCCCCCGGCGCCCGCACGATGGTCCGGATGCTGCGCCGCCTGGGCTACCGGTTCGCGATCGTCTCGGGTGGCTTCACCCACATCACCCGACAGACTGGCCGCCGACCTCGGCATCCACTACTCGCGGGCCAACGAGCTCGAGATCGTCGACGGCCGCCTCACCGGACGCGTCGTGGGCGCCGTCGTGGACCGGGCCGGCAAGGCCACCGCGCTGCGCGAGTTCGCCGCGGACATCGGGGTGCCCGTCGACGCCACCATCGCCATCGGCGACGGGGCCAACGACCTCGACATGCTCAACGCCGCCGGGCTCGGCATCGCCTACAACGCCAAGCCGCTGGTCCGCGACGCCGCCGACGCCTCGGTCAACGTGCCCTACCTCGACACGATCCTCTACCTGCTCGGCATCTCGCGGGAGGAGATCGAGGCGGCCGACGCCGCCGACGGGATCGTCACCCCGGCTCCCCCGGTCTGACCCCGACCGCCACGCAGCCGCCGATCTCGTCGTCGGTGCGCACCTCGGCGCTCAGCCCGGCCTCGCGCATCGCGGCCGTGGTGAGCGGCGCCTGGGCCGGACTGGTCTCGACGAGCAGGACTCCCCCGGGCGCCAGCCACGCGGGCGCGCCCGCCGAGATCCGCCGGTGCAGGTCGACACCGTCGACGCCGCCGTCCAGCGCGACCGCGGGCTCGTGGTCGCGGGCCTCGGGCGGCATCAGGGCGATCCGCTCCGTCGGCACGTACGGCGCGTTGGCCACGAGCACGTCGACGCGCCCGCGCAGGGCGTCCGGGAGGGCGGCGTACAGGTCGGAGAGGTGGAGGGTGGCGTGCGGGACGTTGCGTCGTGCGCAGTCGAGCGCGACCGGGTCCACGTCGCTGGCGTGCACCTCGCCCGCCGGCACGACGGCGGCCACCGGGGCGACGCCGCAGCACAGCTCCAGCAGGACGCTGGAGGGACCGGCGTACGACGCGGCGACCCGGGCCAGCAGCTCGGTGCGGCGTCGCGGCACGAAGACGCCCGCCACCACGCTGAGGCGGCGGCCCGCGAAGTCGACCCAGCCCAGCACCGTCTCCAGCGGCTCGCCTGCGAGGCGGCGCGCCACCAGGAGCTCCAGGGCCTCGCCGGTCAGGCCGGTGCCGACGAGCAGACGCGCCTCGTCCTCGGCGAAGACGCAGCCCGCGGCCCGCAGCCGGGCGACGAGGGACACCCGGGTGCTCAGCCCCCACTCACCTCGGCCCGACCGACGTGGAAGGCGACCACCGAGGCGGAGGCCATGTCCAGGTCGACCCAGGCGCCGTCGTACTCCAGGACCGTGACGGCCGACGTCGGGAAGCCGCCGACCATCGCGGCACCCGCCTCGGGGTCTCCGCCGCCGTCGTCGAGCAGCTGGGCCAGGTAGGCCATCGTCGGGTTGTGGCCGACGACGATCACGTCGGTGGCGCCTGCCGGCACCTCGCGGATGAGGTCGAGGGCGGCCTCGGGGCCGGCGGCGTAGAGGCCGGTGTCGAAGTCCGGCTCGAGCTCCCAGCCGGCGGCGGCCGCGACCGCCTCCCAGGTCTCCCGGGTGCGGCTGGCGGTCGACACCAGCGCGTGGTCGGGCACGAAGCCCTGCGCCGCGAACCACCGTCCGGCCGCCGCGGCGTCGTCGCGCCCACGCGGCTCGAGGGGGCGGCCCTGGTCGGACTCGCCCCACGACTCGGCCCTGGAGTGGCGCATGACCACCAGCCTGCGGGCTGGCGTCGTCTGGGTGGCTGGCGTCTCGTGCACGGGCACACTGTCCCAGCCGATAGCCTGCCTGTCATGCCCTCAGGACCCCTCATGATCATCGGCGGCGCCGAGGACAAGCTGCGCAGGCGCACCATCCTCACGGAGTTCGTGGTCGCCAGCGGCGGCCACGACGCCCGCATCGTCGTCATCCCGACCGCCTCCTCGCTCGGCCCCGAGATCGTCGAGGTCTACGAGGCGCTCTTCACCAAGCTGGGCGCCGGGCAGGTCCGCGCCGCCCGTCCCGAGAGCCGCGAGGACGCCCACGACGCCGCGCTGGTCGCGGCCATCGACGACGCCACCGGGATCTTCATGACCGGTGGCAACCAGCTCAAGCTGTCCGGCGTCGTCTGCGGCACGCCGTTCGGCGACGCGATCGTCGCCGCCCACGAGCGGGGAGCCGTGGTCGCCGGTACGTCGGCCGGCGCCAGCATCCAGTCCTCGCACATGGTGGCCTTCGGGTCGGGCGGCGCGACGCCCAAGCAGCGGATGACGCAGGTCGCCGCCGGCCTCGGCCTCGTCGGCTCGACCGTCATCGACCAGCACTTCGACCAGCGCAACCGCTACGGCCGGCTGCTGATGATCGTGGCTCAGAGCCCGCAGCTGCTCGGCATCGGCGTCGACGAGGACACCGCCGCCATCGTGGACGTCATCGACGGCCACGAGGTGCTGCGCGTCGCCGGCAGGGGCGCCGTGACGATCCTCGACCCGGCCAGGATGGTGTCCAACGCCCACGAGGCCCGTCAGTCGGCGCCGTTGCTGGCCAGTGGCGTGACCCTCCACGTGCTGCCCGCCGGGTCGGCGTACGACCTGACGGCGCGCGCGCTGGTGCCCCGCGAGCCGGTCATCGACGACAGCGAGGCGGAGGAGATCGCCGAGGCCGGCCGCGACCTGCGCAAGCTCGCCCGTGACATCGCCGCCGGCGACATCTCCCCCACCAACCTGCGCCGACGGCTGGCCCGCGCCCGCCGGGTGACCGAGCCCACCGCTCCGGCCACCGCCCCCGTGACTCCCCCTGTCGCTGCCCCCACCCCCACCCCTGCTCCGGACGGAGACCCTGCATGAGCGAGCGCCCCACGCCCGACCTCACGATCCTCGAGACCCGCGTCTACCGCGGGGCCAACGTCTGGTCGTACGACAAGTCGGTGCACCTGGTCGTCGACCTCGGCTCGCTGGAGGAGTTCCCCACCAACACCCTGCCCGGCTTCTCCGACGAGCTGGTCGCGATGCTGCCGGGGCTGCGGGAGCACTCCTGCTCGCGAGGTCGCCGCGGCGGCTTCCTCGAGCGGCTGCAGGAGGGCACCTGGCTGGGCCACGTCGCCGAGCACGTCGCGCTGTCGCTGCAGCAGGTCGTCGGGCACGACATCCGGCGCGGCAAGACCCGCTCGGTCAAGGGCCACAAGGGCCACTACAACATCATCTACGGGTACATCGACGAGCAGGTCGGCCTCGAGGCCGGCAAGCTCGCCGTACGACTCGTCAACCACCTCGTCCAGGGCGACCCGGACTTCGACTGGGAGACCGAGCGCGACGCCTTCATCCGCCGTGCGGAGCGGACCGCCTTCGGTCCCTCGACGCAGGCCATCGTGGACGAGGCCGTCTCGCGCGACATCCCGTGGATCCGGCTCAACCAGTACTCCCTGGTCCAGCTCGGACAGGGCGTGCACGCCAAGCGCATCCGGGCCACGATGACCAGCGAGACCAGCTCGATCGCCGTGGACATCGCCTCCGACAAGGACCTCACCACCAAGCTCCTCGGCGCGGCAGGCCTGCCGGTGCCCAAGCAGGAGTCGGTGCGCTCCGCCGACGCCGCGGTGGCTGCGGCCCGCCGCATCGGCTACCCCGTCGTCGTCAAGCCGCTCGACGGCAACCACGGCCGCGGTGTCTGCCTGGACCTGCGGTCGGAGGACGACGTCCGCGGTGCCTTCCAGATCGCCCGCGAGCAGTCGCGGCGCGGCGTCGTGATCGTGGAGACGATGGTGACCGGCAAGGACTACCGCTGCCTGATCATCGACGGGCGGATGGTCGCGATCGCCGAGCGGGTGCCCGCGTCGGTGACCGGTGACGGCACGTCGACCGTCGAGCAGCTCGTCGACCTGACCAACGCCGACCCCCGTCGCGGGGTCGGCCACGAGAAGGTCCTCACCCGGATCAAGGTCGACGCCGCGGCGCTCGAGGTGCTGGCCGGCCAGGGCCACTCCCTGGAGTCCGTGCCGGCCGAGGGCGAGATGGTCAGGCTCGCACTCACCGGCAACATGTCCACGGGCGGCATCTCGATCGACCGCACCTTCGAGGCCCACCCGGAGAACGTCGAGATCGCCGAGGAGGCCGCCCGGATGGTCGGCCTCGACATCGCCGGCATCGACTTCATCTGCCCCGACATCACCGAGCCGGTCCGTGAGGCCGGCGGCGCGATCTGCGAGGTCAACGCCGCTCCCGGCTTCCGGATGCACACCCATCCGACCATCGGCGAGCCGCAGTTCATCGCCAAGCCGGTCGTCGACATGCTCTTCCCGCCCGGCGCCACGTCGCGGATCCCGATCATCGCCGTCACCGGCACCAACGGGAAGACCACCACCAGCCGGATGATCAGCCACATCTTCAAGGGGATGGGCCGCAAGGTCGGCATGACCTCCACCGACGGGGTCGTCATCGACGAGCGACTCGTCATCCGCGCCGACGCCAGCGGTCCCCGCTCGGCCCGGATGGTGCTGCAGAACCCGCGCGTCGACACGGCCGTCTTCGAGGTGGCCCGCGGTGGCATCCTGCGTGAGGGCCTCGGCTACGAGCGCAACGACGTGGCCGTCGTGCTCAACGTGCAGCCCGACCACCTCGGCCTGCGCGGCATCGACACCGTCGAGCAGCTCGCCGATGTCAAGGCGGTCATCGTCGAGGCCGTCCCCCGCGACGGCCACGCGGTCCTCAACGCCGACGACCCGCTGGTGCGCGAGATGCGCCGGCGGTGCTCGGGCCAGGTCGTGTGGTTCTCCATGGAGGAGCCGGGCTCGGACGCCCGCGACATGATCGACGCGCACTGCCGCCGGGGCGGCAAGGCGCTGGTCCTCGACCCGTCCGAGCGCGGCGAGATGATCGTCGTACGCCACGGACGCCGGGAGATGCAGCTGGCCTGGACCCACCTGCTGCCCGCGACCTTCGGCGGCAAGGCCCGGATGAACGTCCAGAACGCGCTGGCCGCGGCCGCCGCGGCGTTCGCCGCCGGTGCCCCCCTGCACGACATCCGGCAGGGCCTGCGCAGCTTCTCGACGAACTACTACCTCTCCCCCGGCCGTCTCAACGAGGTCGAGGTCAACGGCGTCAACGTCATCGTCGACTACTGCCACAACGCGCCGGGCATGAAGATGCTGGGCGACTTCGTCGACCGGGTCGGTGACTCGCTGGAGTCGTCGCACGACCTGGCCCGGCCGTCGCGGATCGGCATCATCGCCACCGCCGGCGACCGTCGCGACGAGGACATGCGCGAGCTCGGCCACATCGCCGCCCAGCACTTCGACGTCTGCATCGTGCGCGAGGACGTCGCCCTGCGCGGCCGCGAGCGCGGTGACGTCGCCGGACTGGTCCTCGAGGGCGTGCGCAACGCCATGGCCGAGGGCTCCCGGTGCAAGCAGGCCGAGGAGGTGCTCGACGAGATCTCCGCGGTGCGCCACGCGCTCAACCGCGCCAACAAGGGCGACCTCGTCGTCGTCTGCGTGGACAAGCACGCCGAGGTGATGACCGAGCTGGAGAACTGGTCCTCCCAGGCCCAGGCCGGTGCCGGCGCCTCGTCGGACACCCCGGCCGCCGACCCCGACTACACCGCGCCGACGGAGTCCTGAGTGCGGATCCTCTCGCTCACCGACCTGCCCCACCGGCCGGTCGAGGCGCACGGGAGCCGCGGCTTCTCGGTGGGCGCGTTCGGCATCAGCGCGGACGCCCACCTCGTGGCTGTCTCCCTCGTCCCCGGCGGCGTCATCGGTCGCCACCCGGCCGGTGGGCGTCAGCTGCTCATCGTCCTCTCGGGCGAGGCCGAGGTCGCCGGCGCGGAGGGTGCCGTACGCCGCCTCACGGCCGGCTCCGCCGCGGTCTGGGAGCCCGGCGAGCTGCACGAGACCCGGTCCCCCATGGGGCATGACCGCCGTGATCGTCGAGGGTGACCTCGACATCGGCGCCCCCGGCGAGCAGGTCGACCCCGGCGACACCTGACTGGGCCGCTCGATCGCTGGTCGAGGAGGCGCGTCAGCGCCGTCGCTGAAGTACGCGCGGCATCGGTCGCCGCTGGTGGAGGAAGGCGCGTCAGCGCCGGCGCTGAAGTACGCGTCGAGTCGGTCGCCGCCGATCGAGGAGAGCGCGTCAGCGCCGTCGCTGGACCACGTGCCGCGTCGGTCACCGCCGATCGAGGAAGGCGCGTCAGCGCCGTCTCGACACCACGTCCCCGCGTCGGTCACCGCCGGTGGAGGAGGGCCGTCAGGCACGTCTCGAAGCCCGGCCCGACCGCTCGGGAAACCCGTCGAAAGTGGTGTCCACATGCCGGTCGGAACCGTCGATTCTGAGGCTGCGATGTCGGTGGTCCCTGCTGGAATGGGGTCATGGCCAAGACCACCGCACCCGCGCTGCCGGAGACCCCGGCCGCGCTGCTGCGTGCGGTGCGGGATCAGAAGAAGGCGGCCGATCGGGCCGACGTCGAGATGATGCGCCTCGGGGTGCACTGGGCCGACCTGCACCTCGCGGACCCCGAGTTCGCGGAAGCCTGCTTCACCTCACCCAAGACGTTCGCCGGCGAGGGGTCACCGATGATCGACGAGTTCTGCGTGCCCGAGTTCGCGACCATGCTGGGACGCACCAACGACAGTGCGGGCCGGTTCCTCACCGAGTGCGTCGAGGTCGCCTACCGCCTCCCGCAGCTGTGGGGTGCCGTCCAGGCCGGCCTGGTGGCGGGGTGGCGGGCCCGGCTGATCGCGGACACCACCATCGACCTGTCCCTGCAGGCCGCGTCGTACGTGGACGAGCAGGTGTTCTGGTGCGCCTCCAAGCTGACGCCGTCGGCGTTGGACCGGCTGGTGCAGGAGGCCCGGGTCCGGTTCATGCCCGAGGCCGTGGCCGACGCGCTGGAGAAGTCCGCGGACAAGCGGCACGTCACCTTCGACACCCAGCAGGCCTCCTACGACGGCACCATGGGCCTCGAGGCGAGCCTGGAGATCCCCGACGCCCTCGCCCTGGCCGCGGCGGTCACGTCGGGTGCCGAGCACCTCGCCCGGCTCGGCTCCACCGACACCGTCGACGGCCGCCGGGCCACCGCCCTGGGGGACCTCGCCCGGCACCAGCTCACCATCGGCTTCGACGACGACGACGTCCCAAGTGGCCGACGGTGCCGCCAACCCGGCCGGCTCCTCGCCGGTTGCGCAGGGCCCGCAGGGGCCCGTCTCGACACCGTCCGGCGCTGCCGGCGCTCCGGTCGCTGCGGTGGCTCCGGTGACCCAGGTGGTGCTCTACGCCCACCTGTCCGCCGACGCCATCACCGAGTTCGACAACCCCACCGGCGAGGCGCTGTGTGCGCGGGTCGAGCAGGCCGGCCAGCGGGTGCTGTCGGTGGAGCAGATCCGGGCCTGGTGCGGACGCCCCGACGCCCAGGTGGTGGTGAAGCAGGTCATCGACCTGCGTGAGCGCCTCGAGTGCCAGGGCTACAAGCCGACCGAGAAGATCCGTGAGCACGTGATCGTCCGGGACGGGACGTGTGTGTTCCCGTGGTGTGGTCGCAACGCCCGCCACTGCGACCTCGACCACATCGTCGCCTACGACCACGACCACCCCGAGGACGGCGGACCCGACCTCGACCGACAACCTTGCCGCGTTGTGTCGGCTGCACCACCGGCTCAAGACCCACGGCCGATGGCGCTACGAGATGACCAGCCCGGGCGTCTACCTCTGGACCAGCCCGCTGGGACACACCTACCGGCGTGACCACACCGGCAGCACCGCCACCGGACGCGCCTGGCCCGACGACGGCGAGCGCCAGCACGGCCCCAGCCTGATCGAGGTGCCCGACGCCCGCGCCGCCCGCGCCCACCTGGGCGCTAACCCGCCGGACCAGTGACCACCACGCCCCGCACCCCGCCTCGGTGACACCGGCGGGGGCACAGGCACGTCCTGATCAGTCACGCCGACGAGGGGCCACCGAGCTGGTGCGCGCCGGCAGGTCCCGGTCACCCAGCGGCCCCGCAACGTTGCGCCTCGGCTCTGCACCGCTACCCAGCTCCGCCATGGGACGCGCCGGGCACGTCCCGCGACGGGACACGCCCGGCACTTCCGCGACGGACGCGCCGGGCCGCTCCCGCCATGGGACGCGCCGGGCAGCCCCCGCGACGGGACCGCCGGGCCCCTCCCGCTCACACCGACGCTGCGCGCACCTTCGCGGCCAGGACCTCGGGCGAGTCCGGCGTACCGCCGTGAGCCGCGATCCAGTCGTAGGCCTCCTGGCGCTCGGCGTGGCACATGAGCCCGACGACGTCGCCGGGTCGTGCCTGCGCCACCAGCGCGGCCAGGCAGGCGACCTCGGTGTCGTGGGTCTCGATGTCCTCGACCCCGACGCGAGCGGCTCCGGCGCGCAGCAGGGTGTCGATCTCGTCAATCGTGCGACCGCGGAGGTAGTGCTCCTTGTGGCCGATCGCCACCACGTCGCTGCCCTTGGCGCCGATCTCACCCAGGGTGTCGATGAGCTCGTCGGTCCGGTCCCCCACCGCGCCGAGGCCGAGGAGGAGCCGGGCGCCGGGGCGTCGTACGCCGCCCATGATCTCCAGCAGGGCCTCCAGCCCGGCCTCGTTGTGGGCGAGGTCCATGACCACCGAGAGGCCGTCGCCGTCGACGGGCAGGGTGAAGAAGTTCATCCGCCCGGGGTTGTGCTCGGCGTCGGGCAGGAACGACCGCAGCCCCTCGACCACCGCCGATGCGGGCAGGCCGACCGCCAGGGCCGCCGAGGTGGCAGCGAGGGTGTTCTCCACGTTGAAGCGCGAGAGCCCGGCGAGCGTCATGGGTACGTCGACCAGCTCGACCAGCGGCTCGGGATCCGCCCCGGGACGCAGGACCGTGACCCAGCCGTCGATGACGGTGGTCGCCCGGCCGCCGTGGCCGACGACCTCGCGGATCGCCGGGGAGTCGGGGTCGCGGGAGAAGATCCACGGCTTCGCCTTCGTGACCGCGCGCATGGCCAGCACCCGCGGGTCGTCGGCGTTGAGGACCGCCCAGCCGTCCTTGCGGGTGATCTGCGGGACGACGGACTTCACCTCGGCCAGCTGGTCGACGGTGTCGATCCCCTGGAGGCCGAGGTGGTCGGCGGTGACGTTGGTGACCACCGACACGTCGTTGTGGCGCAGCCCGATGCCCTTGAGCAGGATCCCGCCCCGGGCGGTCTCGGTGACGGCCAGCTGGACCTGCGGGTGGGCCAGCACCCGGCCGGCGCCGCTGGGACCGGAGTAGTCCCCCGCCTCGACGAGCTCGCCGTCGATGTAGATGCCGTCGGTGTTGGACCAGCCGGTGAGCAGCCCGTGGGCCCGTGCGATGTGCGCGATCATCCGGCTCGTGGTGGTCTTGCCGTTGGTGCCGGTCACCGCGACGACGGGGACGCGCGGGGTCAGCGTCGTCGGCCCGTCACCGGGCTCGGCGGCCGCCACCGATGCCGCGGCCGCGCTGACCGCGGCCTCGAGGTCCGGGGTCGGCAGCGCGTCGAGGGCATCGGCCACGGCCCGACCCAGGGACTCGGCCCGGCCCCGGTGCCGCCACGGATAGGCGACGACGAGGCGGTCGGGGTCGCTGGTCGGGCGCACCCGCACCGCGAGCCGCGTCGTACCCGACTCCGCCGCGATCGCCCGCACCAACCGCTCCACCGCCCGCATCGCGAACCGCTGGCGAAAGCCGCTCCCCGGCGCGCCCGGCCGGGTGCTGCGCAGCCCGATCCGGCGCGCGAAGCGCAGCGCCGTCTCCTCCGACGCCTCCGCGATCGTCGTGACGTCGAGGGTCAGCTTGATGGCGGCGCGCGGGAAGTAGAGGTTGGGGCCCTCCAGGACCCGGAGCTCGACGAGAGAGGTCACGCGCGCACGCTACCGACCGGCGCGGGTCACAGCCCCATCGCGTGGAAGCCGCCGTCGACGTGCACGATCTCGCCGGTCGTCGCGGGGAAGAAGTCGCTCAGCAGCGCGCACACGGCCTGCGCGGTCGGGACCTGGTCGGTCTCGTCCCACCCGAGCGGGGCGCGGTCCTTCCACGACGACTCGAGGGCCTCGAAGCCGGGGATCGCCTTGGCCGCGAGCGTCTTGAGCGGCCCCGCCGAGACGAGGTTGCAGCGGATGCCCTCGGGACCGAGGTCGCGCGCGACGTACCGCGACGTGTTCTCCAGCGCCGCCTTGGCGACGCCCATCCAGTCGTACGCCGGCCAGGCCGACGTCGCGTCGAACGTCAGGCCCACGATGGAGCCGCCGCGCGACATCAGCGGGCGGGTGGCCACCGCGAGGGACTTGAGCGAGTACGCCGAGACCTGCACGGCCTGCGCGACGTCCTCCCACGGGCCCTCCATGAACTTGCCACCCAGCAGGGTCTCCGGGTTGCCGTAGGCGATCGAGTGCACGACGCCGTCGAGGCCGTCCACGTGCTCCCGCACCTGGTCGGCGAGCCCGGCGAGGTGCTCCTCGTCGGTCACGTCGAGCTCGAGCACCGGCGGCTCGACCGGGAGCCGCTTGGCGATGCGCTTGGTGATGCCCAGCGCCCGCCCGAAGTTGGAGATCAGCACCGTGGCGCCCTGCTCCTGCGCCACCTTGGCGGTGGCGAAGCCGATGGAGGAGTCCATCGTCACTCCGGCCACCAGGATCCGCTTGCCGTCGAGAAGTCCCATGTCAGTGCCCCATTCCGAGTCCGCCGTCAACAGGAATGACGGCTCCAGTCACGTAGGCGGCGCCGTCCGACGCCAACCAGGTCACGGCCGAGGCGACCTCGGCCGTGGCGGCGTAGCGCCCCAGCGGGACCTGCGCCTTGATCATCTGCTTCTGCTCGTCGGTGAGCACGTCGGTCATGTCGGTCTCCACGAAGCCGGGCGACACCACGTTGGCGGTGATCGAGCGCGACCCCAGCTCCCGGGCCAGCGAGCGGGCCATGCCCACCAGGCCCGCCTTGGAGGCGGCGTAGTTGACCTGGCCGGCCGAGCCCAGCAGTCCGACCACCGAGGAGATGAAGATGATGCGTCCGCGACGCTGCCGCAGCATGCCCTTGGCGGCGCGCTTGGCCAGCCGGAAGGAGCCGGTGAGGTTGGTGTCGATGACGCTCGACCACTGCTCCTCCGACATGCGGAGCACGAGCGTGTCGGCGGTGATCCCGGCGTTGGCGACCAGCACCTCCACGGGCCCGTGGGCCTCCTCGACGGTCGTGAACGCCGCCTCGACGGCGTCGGGGTCGGTGATGTCGCAGCGGACGTCCAGCGCCCCGTCGGGGGCTCCGCCGCTGCGGGTGGTCACGGCGACCTTGTCGCCCTGGGCGAGGAAGGCCTCGGCGATGGCGCGGCCGATGCCACGGTTGCCGCCCGTCACCAGGACGGATCGGGACGCGGGGCGGGTGTCGTCACTCATGCTGCTCGACGCTAGTGATTACCCCGCGGTATGCGAAAAGACCTCGCCGCTTCACTCGTCCTCGAGCCGGAAGCCGACCTTCATGCCGACCTGGACGTGCTCGACCTGGCCGTCCTTGGCCTGGCCGCGGATCTGGGTCACCTCGAACCAGTCGATGTGGCGCAGGGTCTTGCCGGCCCGCTCGATGCCGTTGCGGATCGCCTGGTCGACGCCCTCGGGCGAGGTGCCGACGATCTCGGTGACGCGGTAGGTGCGATTGGACACGGGTCCTCCTGGTGGGCTGGTGCTGGGCAGGGTGCGCGGTGCTCCGGAGCCTAGCGAGCACCGGCTCCGCGTTGGGGCTCCGACGTACCATCAAAGATATGGCCCGCCGTGACGATCAGAGCGTTCCCGTGCGCATCACGACTGCGGCGACGAGCCACCACGCGGACATCGCGGCCCGTCAGCGCCGCTACGTGATCTCCATGACGATCCGCACCCTGTGCTTCGTCGGCGCGGTCGCCGTCGGGTCCGGCTGGCTGCGGTGGGTGCTGGTCGCCGGAGCCGTGCTGCTGCCGTACGTCGCGGTCGTGATGGCCAACCCCGAGTCGCGCAAGGACGACAGCTTCGAGCTCCGTGGATCGGAGTCCACGCGCGAGCTCCCGCCGTCCGCCACTCGCCGGTAACCGGTTGTTGGTTTTGCCGATGCGTCGTGCAAGAATCAACTTCGCCACCCAGCATCCCCCGTCTGAGGTGGCACCAGCGGTGCCGGACGGCTTCCCCCGTGGCTGTCCGGCACCGCCTCCATCTACCGGTGGCCCGTCCACCGGCGGCCGTGGCGTGCGAGAGGGTGGTCGAGGTTGAGCGACGAGCTCCCCGACACCTGCTCCGCCAAGGGCTGCACCGCTCCCGCCACCTGGGCGCTGCTGTGGAACAACCCCAAGATCCACACGCCGGAGCGTCGCAAGACGTGGCTGGCGTGCGACCAGCACCGCAGCACGCTGAGCGACTTCCTCGGGGCACGCGGCTTCCTCAAGGACGTCGTCGCCCACCCTGCCTGACGGCGCCCGGCCCCGACTCCATGGTCGAGCACCGTCAGCGGCCGCCGGCGCGTCCGCGCTAGCCGCCGATCGCGGACATCGGTCGGTCCGGCTGCAGGAACGACGGGTCGTTGATGCCGTGTCCCGGGAGCTTGCCGGCCATCGCGGTCACCCAGCGCTGGGCGAGCTCCTCGTCCGAGGCGCCCGCGCGCATCGCCGTACGCAGGTCGGACTCGTCGCGGGCGAAGAGACAGTTGCGCACCTGGCCGTCGGCGGTCAGCCGGACCCGGTCGCAGTCGCCGCAGAACGGTCGGGTGACCGAGGCGATGATGCCGACCGTGGCGGGTCCGCCGTCGACGTCGAACAGCTCCGCCGGAGCACTCCCCCGCGGTGCGCCGTGCGGGGTCAGGTCGAACTCGGCGCTCAGGGCGTCGAAGATCTCGTCGGCCGTGATCATCTCCGCACGGCTCCAGCCGTGCTGGGCGTCCAACGGCATCTGCTCGATGAAGCGCAGGTCGTATCCCCGCTCGACGGCCCAGCGCAGCAGCTCGGGCGCCTGGTCGTCGTTGAGCCCGCGCAGCAGCACGGCGTTGAGCTTGAGGGGCGACAGCCCGGCCGCCCGAGCCGCCTCGAGACCCGCGATCACGTCGTCGAGCCGGTCGCGGCGGGTGACCTCGTGGAACGTCTCGCGGCGCACGCTGTCGAGGCTCACGTTGATCCGGTCGAGGCCGGCGTCGCGCAGCGCCTGGGCGTTGCGCTGCAGGCCCAGGGCGTTGGTGGTCAGCGACGTCTCGACGTCGCCGAGGTCGTGGGTGCGCCGGACGATGTCGACCAGGCCGCGGCGCACGAGCGGCTCGCCGCCGGTGAAGCGCACCTCCTGCACGCCGAGGCGGCGTACGCCGATGGTGATCAGCCGCACGACCTCGTCGTCGGTGAGCGTCTGGTCGTCGGGCAGCCAGTCCAGCCCCTCGGCAGGCATGCAGTAGGAGCACCGCAGGTTGCAGCGGTCGGTCAGGGAGACGCGCAGGTCGGTCGCGACACGACCGTAGGCGTCCGCGAGGGGCAGCATCCGGGTCGTCACCTGATCAGTCTAGGTGGTGGGCGGTCCCGGGGCCCCGTGCGCGGGCGCGGGTACCGCCTTTCGGGCGGACGCGGCGGCCCCGGGTGCGGGAGCGCCGGATAGCCTCGAGCCGTGCGTCGGTTCCGCTTCCTGCTCAGCAGACGCTGGGTGCTCTTCCTGCTCACCGTCCTCGCGCTCGCGTGGGTGGCCTGGCGCCTCGGCGAGTGGCAGTTCCACCGCCTGGACGACCGCAAGGACCGCAACGCCGTCATCCAGCGCAACGAGACCCAGGACCCGGTGCCCGTCACCGACGTGATGGGCGTCGACCGCCCGCTCACCTCCGCCGAGGAGTGGACGCGGGTCACCGCGACCGGCACGTACGACGCAGACTCCAGCGTCGTCGTCCGCTACCGCACCCGCGACGGCGCCTCGGGCGTCGACGTGGTCGTGCCGCTGGTGATGGCCGACGGCACCAGTCTGCTCGTCGACCGCGGCTGGTTCGCCACCGACAACCGGGGCACCACCCCCGAGGACGTCCCCCCTCCCCCCGCCGGCGAGGTGGAGGTGGAGGGCTGGGTCCGCCTCGACGCCACCGGCGACAGCACCCAGGTCACCGACCGGTCGACGCGCTCGATCAGCAGCGCAGAGATCGGCCCGGCGATCGACCAGGACGTGCTGACCGGCTTCGTGGACGTGCGCTCGGAGTCGCCCGAGGCCGACCAGCCGCTCGCGGGCGCCGAGCTGCCGGAGCTCGACAACGGGCCGCACTTCTTCTACGGCCTGCAGTGGTGGTTCTTCGGACTGCTCGCCCTCTTCGGCTTCGCCTACCTCGTGTACGACGAGTCGCGCGGCGGCCGCGGTCCGGTGCGCGGCTCGCGCCGGCATCCGGCGTCCGGGGGGAAGGACCGGGACGCGGATCCTCAGAGCGCCCGCAGCATCCCGCCGTCGACCGGCAGCATGACGCCGTTGACGAACGACGCGGCGGGCGACAGCAGGAAGGCCGCCGCCCGGCCGAACTCCTCCGGCTCGCCGTAACGCCGCAGCGGGATGGTGGCCACGGCGGCCGCCCGCGCCCGCTCCGCATCCCCGGACAGCGCATCGAGCTCGGCCACCCGCTCCGTGGCGACCCGGCCGGGCAGCAGGCCGTTGACCCGGATGCCGCGGGGTCCGAGCTCGTCGGCCAGCGTCTTGGCGACCATGGCCAGCCCGGGCCGCAGGCCGTTGGAGATGGCCATGTCGGCCAGTGGCGCACGGACGCTGGAGCTGAGCACCAGGGCCAGCGCACCACCGTCGGCCAGGGCCGACCCGATCTCGCGGGCGAGCCGGACGGCGCCGAGGAAGACCGAGCCGAAGGCCGTGGTCCACTGCTCGTCGGTCATGGCGGTGACCGCCCCCTGGGGTGGCCCGCCGACGGAGATGAGGGCGCCGTCGAGGCGTCCCCAACGCTCGTGGGCGGCGGCGATCAGGCGGGCCGGGGTGCCCGGGTCGGCGTTGTCGGCCTCGATCGTGGTCGCGGCGTCGCCGAGGTCGGCGGCCGCGACGTCCAGGGACTCCGCCGAGCGGCCCGAGAGGACGACCCGCGCCCCCTCGGCGACGAGGCAGTCGGCGGTGGCGCGGCCGAGTCCGCGCGCTCCCCCGGTGACGACGTAGACACGATCGGTGAGCGACAGGTCCATGGCCCGACCCTAGAGGCAGGTCAGGCCTCGACCGGGGCCGCGTCCTCGCGGAACTGCGTGGCGTAGAGGTCGGCGTACAGGCCGCCCTCCACGAGCAGCGAGGCGTGGGTGCCGGTCTGCACGACCCGGCCGCCCTCCATCACCAGGATCTGGTCGGCGTTGCGCACCGTGGAGAGCCGGTGGGCGATGACCAGCGAGGTGCGCTCCTCCAGGGCCGCGTCGAGGGCGCGCTGGACGGCGGCCTCCGACTCGCTGTCGAGGTGGGCGGTGGCCTCGTCGAGCACCACGATGGACGGCGACTTGAGCAGCAGCCGCGCGATGGCCAGCCGCTGGCGCTCCCCGCCGGAGAGTCGGTAGCCGCGGTCGCCGACGACGGTGTCGAGACCGTCGGGCAGGCCGCGCACCAGGGTGCCCACCTGGGCCGCCTCGAGGGCCGCCCAGATCTCCTCGTCGCCGGCGCCCGGGCGGGCGTAGACGAGGTTCGCGCGGATCGTGTCGTGGAACATGTGGGCGTCCTGGGTGACGTAGCCGACCGCGTCCTCCAACGACTCCAGGGTGACGTCGCGGACGTCGCGGCCCCCGACACGCACGGTGCCGGCCGTGGCGTCGTACAGGCGGGCGACGAGGTGGGTGACCGTCGTCTTGCCGGCACCCGACGGGCCGACCAGCGCCACCATCCGGCCGGGCTCGGCGGTGAAGGAGACGCCGCTGAGGACCTCCCCGCTGTCGCGGGACTCGGGCCGGGCGACCTTCTCCAGCGACGCCAGCGAGACCTCGTCGGCGCTCGGGTAGGTGAAGGACACGTCGTCGAACTCGAGGCGCGAGGCGGTGCGCGGCAGCACGATCGCGTCGGGCTTCTCGGCGACCAGCGACGGGAGGTCGAGGACCTCGAAGACACGCTCGAAGCTGACCAGGGCCGTCATCACGTCGATGCGCACGTTGGACAGTCCCTGGAGCGGTCCGAGCAGTCGCAGCAGCAGGGTGGCCAGGGCGAAGAGGGTGCCGATGGTGAGGGCGTCGCGCAGCGCCAGGTGGCCGCCCACGCCGTAGACCAACGCGGTGGCCAGCGCCGGGACGAGCATCATCGCGGCGCCGAAGATGCGGGTGATCAGCGAGATCCGCACGCCCAGGTCGCGGACGACGCCGGCCTTCTCGGCGAAGACGACGTCCTCCTCGCCGCGGCGTCCGAAGAGCTTGAGGAGCATGGCCCCGCCGACGTTGAAGCGCTCGGTCATGGCGTTGCCCAGGTCGGCGTTGCCGTCCATCTGGTCGCGGGTGAGCCCGGCCAGCTTGGTGCCCACCACCCGCGAGGTGATCAGCAGGATCGGGAAGAGCAGCAGGCACAGCAGGGTGACCTGCCAGCTCAGGGCGAGCATGGCGATGCCGACCACGACCACCGAGATCGAGTTGGAGACGGTGCTCGACAGGGTGGAGGTGAAGGCGCGCTGGGCGCCGATCACGTCGTTGTTGAGCCGGGACACCAGCGCGCCGGTCTGGGTGCGCGTGAAGAACGCCAGGCTCTGGCGCTGCACGTGGCCGAAGACCTGGGTGCGCAGGTCGAAGATGAGGCCCTCGCCGATCCGCGAGGAGAACCAGCCGCCCACCACCGCCAGGCCCGCGCTCAGCACCGCGACCCCGGCCATGGCCAGCGCCAGCAGGGTGACCAGGGTCCCGTTGTCGCCCGTGATGCCGTCGTCGATCAGGCGCTGCACGAGCAGCGGGTTGACCACCACGAGGCACGCGTCGACGACGGTCAGCAGCAGGAACATCGCGATCAGCCGCCGGTGCGGGCGTGCGAACGACAGGACGCGGCGTACGGTCTCGCGGCTCACGCCGCGCGGCACCTCGGACCGGTCCGTGCGCATGTGGCGGAAGACAGCTCCGCGACCGGCACCACCCATCATCGACATGTGACCTCCTCAGGTCCTGAAACGCAACGTCCCGGTCGGGAGGCTAGGACTTCATGTCCACATGAAGGCAAGTCGGCGCGGCTCCGGGTCAGGCGAGCGACACCAGGTCGAGGTAGCCCTCGTTCCACAGGTCCTCGTCCCCGTCGGGGAGCAGCAGGACCCGGTCGGGCTCGAGGGCCCGCACGGCCCCCTCGTCGTGGGTGACGAGGATGATCGCTCCTTCGTAGGAACGGATCGCGGCCAGCACTTCTTCCCGCGACGCCGGGTCGAGGTTGTTGGTGGGCTCGTCGAGCAGCAGCACGTTGGCGCTGGAGACGACCAGGGCGGCCAGGGCCAGCCGGGTCTTCTCGCCGCCCGAGAGCACGGCCGCGGACTTGTGCGCGTCGTCGCCGGAGAAGAGGAAGGAGCCGAGCACGCTGCGCGCCTCGCTGTCGGTGAGCTGCGGGGCGGCCGACTGCATGTTCTCCAGCACCGTGCGACCGGTGTCGAGGGTCTCGTGCTCCTGGGCGTAGTAGCCCAGCTTCAGGCCGTGGCCGGGCACGATGCGGCCGGTGTCGGACTCGTCGACGCCGGCCAGGATCCGCAGCATGGTCGTCTTGCCCGCGCCGTTGAGGCCCAGGATGACCACCCGCGAGCCCTTGTCGATCGCCAGGTCCACGTCGGTGAAGACCTCGAGCGAGCCGTAGGACTTCGACAGCTCCTCGCCGGTGATCGGGGTCTTGCCGCACGGGGCGGGGGCGGGGAACTTGATCCGCGCCACCTTGTCGGACGCGCGCTCGCCCTCGAGGCCCGCCACCATCTTCTCGGCCCGCTTCAGCATCGACTGCGCGGCGGTGGCCTTGGAGGCCTTGGCCCGCATCTTGTTGGCCTGGTCGGTGAGGGTCTTGGCCTTGCTCTCGGCGTTGGAGCGCTCCCGCTTGCGCCGGCGCTCGTCGGTCTCGCGCTGGCTGAGGTAGTTCTTCCAGCCCATGTTGTAGACGTCGATGACGCCGCGGTTGGCGTCGAGGTGCATGACCTTGTTGACGGTCGCCTCGAGGAGGGCGTTGTCGTGGCTGATCACGATGAGGCCGCCGCGGTGGGACGCGAGGAACCCGCGCAGCCACACGATCGAGTCGGCGTCGAGGTGGTTGGTCGGCTCGTCGAGGAGCAGCGTCTCGGCGCCGGAGAACAGGATCCGGGCCAGCTCCACCCGACGGCGCTGGCCACCGGAGAGCGTCTTGAGGGGCTGGTCGAGGAGCCGGGTCTCGATGCCCAGGCTGCCGGCGATCTGCGCGGCCTCGGACTCCGCGGCGTACCCACCACCGGCGTGCAGCTCGGCGTCCGCCCGCGCCCAGCGCTTCATCCCGAGCTCGTGGACCGCAGGATCCTCCGACGCCATGTCGACCTCGGCGTCGCGCATGCGGCGTACGACGTCGTCGAGACCGCGCGCGGACAGGATCCGCTCGCGGGCCAGGACCTCGGGGTTGCCGATGCGCGGGTCCTGCGGCAGGTAGCCGACCTCGCCCTTGGACAGGACGGTCCCGGACGCCGGCTGGGCCTCGCCGGCGAGGATCTTGGTGAGAGTGGTCTTGCCGGCGCCGTTGCGGCCCACGAGGCCGACCTTGTCGCCTGCCGCGATGCGGAAGGAGACGTTCTCCATGAGGAGACGAGCGCCAGCGCGGACCTCGAGCTGCTGGGCGGTGATCATCGCCCCCCAGTGTACGGAGGCCGGGCCCACCCCTAGGAATCGGCGCGGACCCGCGATCGGGCCACCGCGGGATAGCCTGCCCCCCGGTCCCCCTGCTCCGTCGAAAGGCGCTCCTCATGCGGTTCAACCCGAAGGCTGACATCAGCAGGGGTCGCGTCGGCGATGCCGGCCGCGGCGGAGGGGGCGGCGGCGGCGGGGGCGGCATGCGGATCCCGATGCCGGGCGGCACCAGGGCCGGCGGCGGCATCGGCGGCGTGCTGGTGATCATCCTGTTCCTCGTGCTGACCCAGTGCGTCGGCGGTGGGGGCGGCACCGGCACCGGTATCGACCCGTCCGGGCAGGGCGGCAACCCCTCCGGCCTCGACCAGGACAGCGACCGCTACGCGAACTGCAAGACCGGCGCCGACGCCAACAAGGACGTCGACTGTGCCCGCAAGGCCGTGGCGTACTCCCTCGAGCAGTACTGGGCCACGACCCTCCCCGAGCAGGGCGGCGCCGACTTCACCCCGGCCCAGATCGTCACCTTCAGCGGCGGCGTGAACACCGGCTGCGGCCAGGCCACCTCGCAGGTCGGCCCGTTCTACTGCCCCACCGACCAGCAGGTCTACCTCGACACCACCTTCTTCTCCGACGTGCTGGAGGGCCAGCTCGGCGGCCAGGGCGGCGACTTCGTCGAGCCCTACGTCCTGGGCCACGAGTACGGCCACCACATCCAGAACATGCTCGGCACCATGGGCAGGGTCCGCACCCAGCAGGGTCCCGAGTCCGACGCGGTGCGCCTCGAGCTCCAGGCCGACTGCTACGCCGGGATGTGGACCCGCGACGCCAGTGACGGCGACGGGATCCTCGCCGACCTCGACCAGGGCGACATCGACGAGGCCATCGACTCGGCCAAGACGGTCGGCGACGACCGCATCCAGCAGAAGTCGGGCCAGCGGGTCGACCCCGAGGGCTGGACCCACGGCTCGTCGGAGCAGCGCGTGCGCTGGTTCACCACCGGTTACGAGCAGGGCACGCTCGAGGCCTGCGACACGTTCTCCGCCAGTCAGCTCTGAGCCTCATCTCGGGGTAGTCCGCGACGAACGGACCCCGGATCACCCGGTTCGAGGGTCCGTTCGTCGCGGACTACCCCACCGCTGGCCCGCTCTCAGCCGATCAGGGCCTCGATCTGGGTCACCTGCCGCTGCATGGCGATGATGTACGGCGCGACGGACGGGTGGCGGAACTTGCCGGCCAGCGCGCCCTCCCCGTCGGCCACGCGGCCCAGCGCCCAGTCGACGCGGGTGAGGGCGGTGTAGACGGCCGTCACCCGAGCGCCGAGCTCGGCCTGCTCCCGGGTCGCGAGCCCCGCGGGCAGGCCGTCGAGATAGGCGTCGAGCAACGGCTCGAACTCCTCGCGCGAGGACAGCGACAGGTAGCCCAGGTCGGCGCCGACCGGCCCGGTGCCCAGGTGCGACCAGTCGATGGCGACCGCGTCGTCCCCGTCGCGGACCGGCACGTTGGCCGCCACCGGGTCCCCGTGCTGGGCGACGTGCGGCAGCGCGTCGCAGCGCGACAGCCACATCTCGCGACGGGTCCACAGGTGCTCGGCGATGTCGGCGGTCGGGGTCCGCGCCAGGGTCCGCCAGCCTCCGCGCCGCTCGACCAGGCCCAGCCGGGTGCGCAGCTGCCCGGTGGCCAGCCACGGCTCGCCACCCAGGTCGGCGCCCGCGAAGCGGCCGAGTGCGCGCGCGATGAAGAGCGCGCCGGGGGCCTCGCCCGCCACCCGCTCGTGGACGACCGTCACGCCGTCGTCGTCCTCCTCGACGCGTACGACGCCCGCCCCCCGCAGCCCGGGCGTGCGGCGTACCACGCCCGACAGCGCCACATCGGCGGCCCGGCGCCAGTAGTTGGCGTCCCGTGGGTCGCGCAGGCCGGGCGGGTCGGGCGGCTCCGGTGCGACGAGCCGCTTGACCACCACCTCGCGGCCGTCCTCGACGGCGGACCACACCCCGAACGTGGACGGGCCGGCTCCCGGGAGACGCTGCCAACCGGGCTCGGGCTGCCACATGCCTCGGAGGCTAGCGGACCTCGACGTCCCGACGGGTGAACCCGAGCACGCCCGCCGCGCCGAGAGCGACGGCCACGGCGCCGACGGCCAGGAAGGGTGCCCACCGGAAGTCCTCGGCCGGCACGAGGGCGAGGTGGTGGAACGGCGACAGGGCTTGGAGCCAGTCGGGCAGACCGAGGAGCTGTCCGAACATCAGCACCACCACCGCGAAGCCGAGCACCAGCCAGGCGAGGCCCGCGAGCCGAGGAGCCAGTCCGAACAGCAGGCAGGCCACCGAGGCGGTCGCCAGCACCGGGGCGACGTACGGCAGCGTGGCCATCGTGTAGTCGAGCACGGCGGCGGAGTCGCCGGCCACCAGCGCGTAGCCGGTGCCGAGCCCGAGTCCGGCGGCGAGCACGACGAGGAAGGATCCCACCACCGTGACCGCCAGGTTGGCGACGAGCCACCGTGTCCTCGACAGACCGGTGGCGAGCAGCGTCTCGACCCGGCCGTCCACCTCGTCGCCGCGCGGCCGCAACGCGCTGCTGACGGCGAAGCCACACGCCATGAGTGCCAGCAGCACGATGGCCGTGGCGTAGAACCCGTCGACGATGCCTCCGTTGCCTCGGACGAACATCTCGCGGCTGACATCGCTGTTGCCCAGCAGGTCACCGACGTCCGACCCCATGGACCCGTAGGCCAGCCCCATCAGCCACATCCCGACCGTCCAACCGACGACCGAGCCCCGCTGGAGGCGCGTGGCGAGCCCGACGTCACGGGTGAGCGCCCCTGCTGCGCGCGCCGGTCCCGGCCGGGCGGCGAGCACCCCGGCGCCGAAGTCACGCCGGGCGAAGACGAGCAGCGCCACGACGAGGCTTGCCGCCGCCGCGACGAGGAGGATCGCCAACGGCCACCAGCGCAGGCCCGAGAAGGCGTACATCCCCTGGTACCAGCCGATCGGTGAGACCCAGGTCAGCACCGGAGTGCCGACGTCGCCGATCGCACGCAGCACGTAGGCCACGGCGATGACCGCTCCGGCCAGTCCGTAGGCCGCCCGTGGTCCGCTCGTGAGCTGCGCCGCCAGCAGCGCCGTCCCGGTGAACACCGCCCCGGTCGCGGCCAGCCCTGCGCCCAGGGCCACCGAGTCGGGCACCGCCAGGGGCACCGCGACGAGGCTCGCGGTGACCAGCGCGCCGGCGAGCGCGTTGGCCACCAGGGCCACGAGCACGGCGGCCAGGGTCGGTGCGGCACGGCCGACGGCCGCAGCGCGGAGCAGCTCGTCGCGGCCGGACTCCTCCTCGGCGCGGGTGTGGCGCACGACGAGGAACATCGACATGAGCCCCACGACGATGGCACCGAAGGCGGTCGCCTGCCACGACACCTGCCCCCCGACGGTGTTCAGCGCCCGGGCCGGTCCCGCCATGGAGATCAGTGCCGCGTTGGACTCCATGCTGGCGGCGGCGGCGTCGAACTCGGCCTGCGTCGCGTACAGCCCCTTCACACTGGCGGCCTGCGACCAGTAGAGCAGCATCGTGCCGACCGACCACCACAGGAGCATCCAACGATCGCGGCGCAGGAAGTGACGCAGCAGGACGCCGGTGCCGGTCACAGCGCCCGGTCCTCCGTGTCGGTTGTGTCCTCGAGGTGGTCCCCGTAGTGCCGCAGGAACAGCTCCTCGAGGGTCGGTGGGGTGGCCGTCAGGGACGTGACACCCGCTCGCTGCAGCAGTCCGAGGGCGTCGCCGAGGTGCGACGTGTCGACCTCGAACACGGCACGCCGTCCTTCGACCGCGAGGTCGTGGACGCCCGCCAGCACCTCCAGCCCGACCACCGGCGCGGACGTCTCGGCATGCACCGACGTGCGCGTGAGGTGCCGCAGCTCCGAGAGCGTCCCCGACTCCACCCGCCGCCCGGACCGGATGATGCTCACCCGGTCGCACAGCCGCTCGACCTCGGCGAGCACGTGACTGGACAGCAGCACCGCACGTCCGTTCTCCCGGAACTCGTCGATGCAGTCCTGGAAGACCGATTCCATGAGCGGGTCGAGACCGGTGGTCGGCTCGTCGAGCACCAGCAGCTCCACGTCACTGGCGAGGGCCGCGACCAGGGCGACCTTCTGCCGGTTGCCCTTGGAGTAGGTCCGTCCCTTCTTCGTCGGGTCCAGCTCGAAGCGCTCGAGCAGGTCCGCGCGGCGACGCTCGTCGAGCCCTCCCCGCAGGCGGCCCAGCAGGTCGATCACCTCACCCCCGGTCAGCGTCGGCCACAGGTTGACGTCTCCGGGCACGTAGGCCAGCCGTCGGTGGAGGTCGGCCGCCTCGGTCCACGGGTCGGCGCCGAAGAGGCGCGCCTCCCCGCCGTCCTTGCGCAGCATGCCCAGCAGCACCCGGATGGTGGTCGACTTGCCTGACCCGTTGGGCCCGAGGAAGCCGTGCACCTCCCCCGCCGCGACGGTCAGGTCGAGGCCGTCGAGGGCACGCAGGTGACCGAAGCACTTGACCAGACCGGAGATCTCGATGGGGTTCGCCACGGCCTCGAGCGTAGTCGTGGACCGCCCCGTCCCTCCTCACCCAGCGCTGGTGACGACCAGGCGCGTTCAGCGTCGGATGATCACCACCACCGGCCACTCCGGGCGGTCGACGACCTTCCAGGCCGGGGACGCGAACTGGCGGGGCCGGAACTCGGCGGTCTGGAAGTTCCACCGGCGGCCCTCGTCGACGCGTCCGATCACGAAGACGTCGATGGGCCCGAACTCCGTGTCCTCGGTCGCCCGAGCCAGCTCCGCCGGATCCCGGATGCCGGCGAGGCGCACCAGCTCCGCGAGCCGGTCGTCGTACCGGGTCAGCGTGCCGGCGGCGTTCCGGTCCACCCCCATGTAGGCCCGCCAGGGCAGGAACGAGAACAGCCGCTCGTCCCCGGACAGGGTGTGCGGGCGGTCCCCCGCGCCGCGGACCGACTCGACCTCCGCCCGGATCTGCGCGGCGGGAAGGCAGCCGACCCACGCGATGTCCGGCTTGTACCGCGGCCACGTACAGGTCGGCGACGGCTCCAGGTGCGCCATCACCGAGAAGTCGCCCTGGGTCCCGAGCATGGCGGGGCGCGGTCGCCACTCCTGCCAGTAGCCGTAGCCCACCCACACCAGCGACACAGCGACGACCGCCGCGCCGAAGCCCCGGGGCGGCTGTATCCCTCGCTCCAGCAGGACCGGTCCGACGTACGCGAGGGTGAGCACTCCGGCCGTGGCGAGGAGCTCACCGTTGAGGCGGGCGACGTAGTAGAACATCGTCGTGTGGCCGGTGACCACGAACCGGAGCCCGAAGACGAGCCAGAACGCGTACGCGCCCAGGACGAGCTGGAGCATCGGCCAGGCCCAGAAGGTCGTGCCACGCAGCCACACCAGGCCGCCCAGCCCGACCAGCTGCAGCGCGCCCAGGATGCTGACCTCGAGGAAGGGGAAGCCGGTGTCGGTGATCTCGGCGGTCAGGGCGAGGTCGCTGAGGGCTTGCCCACCCTCCGTGGTGAGCAACGCCCATCCGTACGGCAGCAGGTAGGGCGAGGCGACCAGCGACATGACGAGCACCGTGAGGACCACGTGCCGAAGATGGGCGCGGCGGTCGGGAGCGCGCCGGAACCCACCCACGACGACGGCGAGCACGCCGATGAAGGCGAACGTGATCCACCCGTGGTAGGTCAGCACGACCAGACCCCCGATGACACCCGCCGGGAGCCAGTGCAGACGGCCGCGAGGAGGGTGGGTGAAGGTCGCGATCAGCCACGGCACGACCACGACGAGGGCGACGGTGGTGAACGGCTTGAAGGGCACGCCGTACACCAGCAGCGACACGGCCGAGCAGGCGAGCGCGACCGGGGGCTGGACCAGCCTGCTCCACATCACGAAGCCGACGACCACGCCGAACGACAGGAGGAGGACCTCGGCCGGCGCCACCAGGCGCCACGCCGGCGTGTCGGTCAGGAGCGAGAGCCGGCCGACCGACCAGGGGAACAGCGGCGGATACTCGGACGGGACATCCTCCACGAAGGTGTCGGAGGACCAGGCGGTCGCCGAGTAGCGCACGACGGCCGCGGTCATCCGGCCGTTGTCGCTCTGGAGGCCGGCGTACCCGAACGGCGTACCGATGAGTCCCACCTGGAGGGCGAAGGCGACCCAGGCCGCAAACAGGCCGGCCGCCACCGCGCTGATCCACCGGGTGGCGAACGGCTGCCACGCGAGGACGCCGACGAGCACCAGCAGCACGGCCCCCGCGCCGATCGGCAGGAAGGCGCCCTGCTCGCTCATCGGGTCGACGTCGATGCGGCGGGCCCAGACGAGTGCCGCGGGAGCGGTCAGCGCCCACGTCACCACGGCGACGGGCGCGTCGCCGCCCAGCACGCGGAGCACCACCTCGCGGCCTGTCGGTGACGCTCTCCCCACCACCAGATGCTCCATCCGTCCCCCGGTGTGGCAGCCCCTCACTGCTCCCCGGCCACCCTAGCCGCGGGAGGCCGCCGCGTCGCTGGTCCAGGAGGCCGTCAGGCGTTGGTGACGTCCACGGAGAAGGACTGGGCATCGAGGACGGCCCGGTCGAGGACCGCCCGCCGGGGATCGGGCACCGCCAGCCAGGGCTCGACGACCCGCATGCCGGTCAGCCGGGGGTCGTCGAGCACCTCGTCGACCGCGGTCCGGTCTCCCCCGGTCACCAGCGGCCCCGGGCGCAGGATGCGGGCGGCGTGGTCGGCGGCCGCCTCGTAGGCCTGCCGCGCCTGGTTGTCGCGCCGGCGAGCGAAGCGCTGCTGGCTCTGCCCGCCGGCCTTGGTGCGGCCCTGCACGTGGCGCTGGCCGATCTTGTGCTCGACCAGGCGAGCGCCCTCGAGCCGGGCCACCGCGAAGCCTCCCTTGCGCACCAGCAGCACCCCCCACGGTGCGGGGCACGTGGCCGCGGCGAGCAGGCCGGTGACGTCGGGGACTCCGTCGTACGACGCGGCGAGCGGCAACCGGGCGACGAACGACGAGCCGTCGTCGGCGTCCCCGCGCAGGGCACCGTCGACGACGGCGTACGACGTCGCGCCGTGACGGCCGACGAAGTTGTCGACCCAGCGCTCGAGGCGCGCCGGTGGGACCAGGACGACGGGCACGGCTCAGAGGAAGTCGAGCGGGTCGAACTCGTCGATCGGGATGACCCGCACCCGCGGCAGAGCGGAGGTGAAGGCGCCGACGTCGTGCTCGAGATCCATGATCCGCAGCCCGGGCAGCCCACGGAACGCCCCGTTGACGAACTCGTTGAAGCCCACGACGCCCACCTGGCGGCTGCCGTCGCACAGGCGCGACACCTGCTCGACGAAGTCGCCGTCGTGGCTGACCAGCACCACGTCGGCCTCGCGGTCGACGAGCGCCTCGGCGGTGCGCTGGATGGCGATGTCGACGACCTTGCCCGGGCCGCTGAGGGGGACCGGCTTGTAGCCGATCGCGATCAGGGCCTGGACGAAGGTGGTGGGCAGCTCGGTGCCGGCGGCGAGGAAGAAGAGCCCGGTGACGTCCTGGTCGAAGGCCCGCTCGGTCCACTCCAGCAGCCGGTCCCAGCGCGGTCGCTCCTCCGGTCGTGGACGACGGCCGAGGATCGAGTTGCCGAGGGTGGCGTCGATGTTCTCGCCGTCGACGAGGAGGTACGTCGTGCGTCGGGACATGCTCAGGCGCCCCGGTGGACGACGCGGAAGTGCTCGCGCACCTCGTCGCCGGAGACCTCGACCGAGGTGACCTCGACGAGCGCCCGGGGGCGGCCCTCGCCGTCGCACAGGATCGAGAGCACGCCCTCCTCGGGCAGCATGCCGTCGTAGTCGGCGAGCGGGGCGGTCGTCGTGCCCGCCTCGTCGGCGAGCGCGGCCTCCACGAACGCGTCCGCCTCGGCCGGGTCGGACCCGAAGGACCAGGCCGGCGGCGGGACCGACTCGAGCGGCGTCGGCCCGAAGTACGACGGCGCGGCGTTCATCTTGGCGTGCATGCGCGCGACGTCCCAGAAGGCACGGACCTCCGGGTGGTCCGGCTCGGTCACGGTCGCGTCGGCGTCACTCATGCCCGAACCCTAGCGGGACCTCAGACGTTGAAGCCGAGGGCGCGCAGCTGCTCGCGACCGTCGTCGGTGATCTTGTCCGGACCCCACGGCGGCATCCAGACCCAGTTGATCGCCACGTCGTTGACCAGGCCCTCGAGGGCGGAGTTGGTCTGGTCCTGGATGACGTCGGTCAGCGGGCAGGCCGCGGACGTGAGCGTCATGTCGATGACGGCGTTGTGGTCCTCGTCGACGTGCACGCCGTAGACCAGGCCGAGGTCGACGACGTTGATGCCGAGCTCGGGGTCGACGACGTCCTTCATCGCCTCGGTGACGTCGTCGACGGTGACGGTGCTGGTGCCACCGCCGGCGGCGGGGACGTCGGGCAGGTCGCCGTGGTCGACGCGGTGCGCGGCGGTCGGGGCCGGGGCACCGGTGCTGTCGTTGGTCATGCCTTCTCCTTCTCGAGACTCTGTGCGGTCGCGTCCTTCCACGCCATCCAGGACAGGAGGGCGCACTTGACGCGGGCGGGGAACTTGGCGACTCCGGCGAACGCGATGCCGTCCTCGAGGACGTCCTCGTCGGGCTCGACCTTCCCCTTGCCCTGCATCAGCTCCAGGAACGTCTGGTGGATCGTCATGGCCTCGTCGACGGGCTTGCCGATGAGCAGGTCGGCCATCACCGACGCGGAGGCCTGCGAGATCGAGCAGCCCATGGCGTCGTACGACACGTCCGGACGACGACGCCGTCGGCGAGGTGGACGCGCAGGGTCAGCTCGTCGCCGCAGGTGGGGTTGACGTGGTGCACCTCCGCCTCGAACGGGTCGCGCAGACCCGCGTGGTGAGGGTGCTTGTAGTGGTCCAGGATGATCTCCTGGTAGAGCGAGTCGAGGTCCATCGTACTCCCCCAGCTTGAAGTAGGAACGGGTGTAGTGGAGCCCCTCGACGAGGGCGTCGATCTCGGCCGGGGTCGTGTAGAGGTACGACGACATCCGGGTCGAGCTCTGCACCCCGAAGCGGGCGTGCGCGGGCTTGGCGCAGTGGTGGCCGGCCCGCACGGCGATGCCGCGCGAGTCGAGCACCTGGGCCACGTCGTGCGGGTGCACGCCGTCGAGCTCGAAGGAGATCGCGCCGCCGCGCGAGGCGGCGTCGAGCGGGCCCATGACGGTCAGCCCGGGCACGGTCTGCAGGCCCTCGAGCGCGTACGCCGTGATCGCCTGCTCGTGGGCGTGGATCGCGTCCATGCCGACGTGGGCGAGGTAGTCGACCGCGGCGCCGAGACCGACGGCCTCGACGATCGGCGGCGTGCCGGCCTCGAACTTGTGCGGGATCCCGGCGTACGTCGAGCGCGTCCATGCGGACGGTCTCGATCATCTCGCCGCCCCCGTGGAACGGCGGCAGCGCCTCGAGCACCTCCCGGCGACCCCAGAGCACGCCGATGCCGGTCGGGCCGACCACCTTGTGGCCGGTGAAGACCAGCAAGTCGGCGCCGCTGGCCGCCACGTCGACCGGCAGCTGCGGGCGCCGCCTGCGACGCGTCGACGACCACGATCGCGCCGACCTGCGTGCGCGCGGTCGGCGATCTCGGCGACCGGGTTGATCGTGCCCGAGCATGTTGGACACCCAGGTCAGCGACGACGACCTTGGTGTGCTCGGTGATCGAGCTCGTCGATGTCGGACAGGTCGAGGCGGCCGTCGTCGGTCAGCCCGAACCACCGCAGCGTCGCGCCGGTGCGCTCGGTGAGGCAGCTGCCACGGGACGATGTTGGAGTGGTGCTCCATCTCGGTGATGACGACCTCGTCGCCCGGGCCGACCCGGAGGTCACCGCCCCACGCCAGGGTGTTGGCCACCAGGTTGAGCGCCTCGGTGGCGTTCTTGGTGAAGATCACCTCGTCGCGGCTGGGCGCCTTGATGAACGCCGCCACCTTGTCGCGCGCCCCCTCGAAGGCCTCCGTCGACTCCGCGCCGAGCTGGTGCATGGCGCGGGCGACGTTGGCGTTGTGGTGCTCGAGGTGGTCGACCATCGTGTCGATGACGACCTGCGGCTTCTGCGAGGTGTTGGCGCTGTCGAGGTAGACCAGCGGGTGCCCGCCCGTCGAGCACGCGCTCGAGGATGGGGAAGTCCTTGCGGATGATCTCCAGCTCGGGAAGCAGTCCCGGGATGCTCATGTCTGGTCTCCTCTCGTCGGACGTCGTGGGCTGCGGACGGTCGGTCAGACCGACGCGGCCTTGATGTACTTGTCGTAGCCCTCGGCCTCGAGCTGGTCGGCCAGCTCGGGGCCGCCCTGCTCGGCGATCCGGCCGTCGACGAAGACGTGGACGAAGTCGGGCGTGATGTAGCGCAGGATGCGGGTGTAGTGGGTGATCAGCAGGACACCCTTGCCGTCCTGCGAGCGGAAGCGGTTGACGCCCTCGGCTGACGACCTTGAGCGCGTCGATGTCGAGGCCGGAGTCGGTCTCGTCGAGGATCGCGACCTTGGGGTTCGAGCAGCTCGAGCTGGGCGATCTCGTGGCGCTTCTTCTCACCACCGGAGAAGCCCTCGTTGACGTTGCGGGTGCCGAAGGTCGGGTCGAGGTTGAGCTGCTCGAGCGCGGCGTTGACGTCCTTGACCCACGTGCGGAGCTTGGGGGCCTCGCCGTCGACCGCGGTCTTGGCGGTGCGCAGGAAGTTGGACACCGAGACGCCGGGGACCTCGACGGGGTACTGCATGGCCAGGAAGAGACCGGCGCGGGCCCGCTCGTCGACGGACATCGCGAGGACGTCCTCGCCGTCGAGGGTCACCGTGCCGCCGGTGATCGTGTACTTCGGGTGACCGGCGATGGAGTAGGCCAGCGTGGACTTGCCCGACCCGTTGGGACCCATGATCGCGTGGGTCTCGGCGTCGTTGATCGTCAGGGTGACGCCCTTGAGGATCTCCTTGGGGCCGTCCTCGGTCTCGACGGTGACGTGCAGGTCGGTGATGACGAGCTTGCTCATGCGGGGGTGACTCCGTTCAGGGTGGTCTCGGTGTCGACGTACACGTCCGTGCCGCGCACCTCGATCGGGAAGGTGGCGACCGGCTCGGTCGCCGGGAGGTTGGTGGGCTTGCCGGTGCGGAGGTCGAACATCGACCCGTGCAGCCAGCACTCGATCTGGCAGTCGGCGACCTCGCCCTCGCTGAGGGCGACGGCGGCGTGGCTGCACTCGTTCTGCACCGCGAAGACCTCGTCGCCGTCGCGGGCGACGACGATCTCGTAGCCGCCGAGGGTCACCGCGAGGCCCTGGTCGGCCGCGACCTCGTCCAGCGCGCAGGCGCGCTCGAGCGCCATCAGCTGTCCGCCCCGAAGGCGGCGAGCGAGCCGACGTCCTTGAGGACGTTCTTGGCGAGCTCGGCCTCGACGGTCGCCAGCAGGCGGTCATCGATGGAGGGGACGCCGACCTTGCGGATCAGGTCGTTGAAGAAGCCGTGCACGACGAGGCGCTGGGCCTCCTGCTCGGAGATGCCGCGGGCCTGGAGGTAGAACAGCTGCTCGTCGTCGAAGCGCGCGGTGGCCGAGGCGTGGCCGGCCCCCTCGATCTCGCCGGTCTCGATCTCGAGGTTGGGGATGGAGTCGGCGCGGCACCCGTCGGTGAGGACGAGGTTGCGGTTCTCCTCGTAGGTCTCGATGCCCTCGGCGACCTTGCGGATCAGCACGTTGCCGACCCACACGGTGTGGGCCCTCTCGCCCTGCAGCGCACCCTTGTAGATCGCGTGGGACTTGGTGCGGGGCGCGTTGTGGTCGGCGAAGATCCGGTGCTCGATGTGCTGGCCGGCGTCGGCGAAGTAGAGGCCGAGCAGCTCCGCGGACCCGCCGGGACCGTCATAGGTCACGTTGGCGTCCATCCGGACCAGGTCGCCGCCGAAGGAGACCGCGGCATGCTTGTAGGTCGCGTCGCGACCCACGAGTGCCTGGTGGTGGGCCAGGTGCACGGCGTCGTCGGCCCAGTCCTGGATCGAGACGACCGTGACGTCGGCACCGTCGCCCACGACGATCTCGACGACCGCGGCGATCGTGGAGGACCCGGTGTGGTTGAGCACCACGACCGCCTTGCTGTGGGAGCCGAAGCGCATGGCCACGTGCCCGGCCTCGGTCACCGTGACGTCCTTGCCGTCGAGGTCGACCACGATGGGCTCGGCCACCTCGGTGTCGGCAGGCACGTCGATCAGCAGGGTGGAGGGGACCTCGGCGAGGATCCGGGCGGCGTGGCGCGTGTTGGGGACCAGGCCGGAGATCCCGCGCAGGGCCAGGGCCTCCTCGCCCGAGACGCCCTCGATGCGGACACCGGCCGGGGTGTTCCACGTGCACGAGGTGGCCGAGCGCATGAACTCCGCGTCGGCGTGCAGGCCCTTGAGGCGCTTGAGCGGGGTGAAGCGCCAGATCTCCTCGCGCCCGGTGGGCACGGGGTGGTCGGCGACGTCGAAGGAGCCGACGGGGTTGAGGTGGCTCTCGACCTTGTCCTGCTCCAGCGCGGAGCGTACGGATTCAGGTGACTGTCACTACTTCTCTTTCTGGGGAACGTGTGAGGGGGCGGCGGGACGGCGGTCAGCCGACCGCGCCCTCCATCTGCAGCTCGATCAGGCGGTTGAGCTCGAGGGCGTACTCCATCGGGAGCTCCTTGGCGATCGGCTCGACGAAGCCGCGGACGATCATCGCCATCGCCTCGTCCTGCTCCATGCCGCGCGACATCAGGTAGAAGAGCTGGTCGTCGGAGACCTTGGAGACGCTCGCCTCGTGGCCCATCGACACGTCGTCCTCGCGGATGTCGACGTAGGGGTAGGTGTCGCAGCGGCTGATCTGGTCGACCAGCAGCGCGTCGCACAGCACGTTGGACTTCGAGCCGTGGGCGCCCTCGTTGACCTGGATCAGGCCGCGGTACGACGTACGGCCGCCGCCGCGCGCCACCGACTTGCTCAGGATCGAGCTGGAGGTGTGCGGCGCGGCGTGCACCATCTTGGCGCCGGCGTCCTGGTGCTGGCCCTCGCCCGCGAAGGCGATGGACAGCGTCTCGCCCTTGGCGTGCTCGCCCATCAGGTAGATCGGCGGGGTACTTCATCGTCACCTTGGAGCCGATGTTGCCGTCGACCCACTCCATGGTCGCGCCGGCCTCGCAGGTGGCGCGCTTGGTGACGAGGTTGTAGACGTTGTTCGACCAGTTCTGGATGGTCGTGTAGCGGCAGCGGCCGCCCTTCTTGACGACGATCTCCACGACGGCCGAGTGCAGCGAGTCCGAGGAGTAGATCGGCGCGGTGCAGCCCTCGACGTAGTGCACGTAGGCGTCCTCGTCGACGATGATCAGCGTCCGCTCGAACTGGCCCATGTTCTCGGTGTTGATCCGGAAGTAGGCCTGCAGCGGGATGTCCACGTGGACGCCCTTGGGCACGTAGATGAACGAGCCGCCCGACCACACCGCGGTGTTGAGCGCGGCGAACTTGTTGTCGCCGACCGGGATGACGGTGCCGAAGTACTCCTTGAAGAGCTCCTGGTGCTCCTTGAGCGCGGTGTCGGTGTCGAGGAAGAGGACGCCCTGCTCCTCGAGGTCCTCACGGATCGAGTGGTAGACGACCTCGGACTCGTACTGCGCGGCGACGCCGGCGACGAGGCGCTGCTTCTCCGCCTCGGGGATGCCGAGCTTGTCGTAGGTGTTCTTGATGTCCTCGGGGAGGTCCTCCCACGAGGTCGCCTGCTTCTCGCTGGAGCGGACGAAGTACTTGATGTTGTCGAAGTCGATGGTCGCGAGGTCGGAGCCCCAGGTCGGCATCGGCTTGCGGTGGAAGAGCTTGAGGCCCTTCAGGCGCAGGTCGAGCATCCACTGCGGCTCGTCCTTCTTGGCGGAGATGTCGCGCACGACGTCCTCGTTGAGCCCGCGCGTGGCGGTGGCGCCGGCGGTGTCGGAGTCGGACCAGCCGAACTCGTAGCGGCCGATGCCCTTGAGCTCGGGGTTGAGCTCTTCGATCGACGTCATGGCTTCTCCTTGGTGCTCGAGGGGGTGCTCCTGGTCTGGGTGGTGCCGTCGTGCTGGTCGTACTGGTGCGGGGGATGCAGGTCGTGCAGACGCCGTCGCCGTGGGCGATGGTCGCCAGCCGCTGCACGTGGGTGCCGAGGACCCGGCGATCGCCTCGGTCTCGGCCTCGCACAGCTGCGGGAACTCGTGGGCCACGTGGGAGACCGGGCAGTGCTGCTGGCACAGCTGGTCGCCGATGGGCAGGTCGCGCACGGTGGCGGCGTAGCCCCCTGCGGTGAAGACGCGCGCCAGCGCCTCGGCCGGCGTCAGCGTGGGGTCCGTGGCCGTCACGGCGGCGTAGTCGCGCTCGACGAAGGCCACCCGGCGACGGGCGAACTCCAGCACCGCCTCCTCGCCCTGGGTCTCGGCGAGGAAGCGCATCGCGTCGACCGCGAGGTCGTCGTACTGCTGGTCGAAGGCTGTCGCGTCCGGACTCGGTCAGCGCGAAGACCCGCGCCGGGCGCCCGCGCCCGCGGCTGCCGTAGACCTTCTGCTCGCGACCCTCGACGGTGCCGGTCTCGACCAGGTGCTCGAGGTGTCGGCGTACGGCGGCCGGCGTCAGCTCGAGCCGCTCGGCCAGAGCGACGGCGGTCGAGGGTCCGTTCTCGAGGATCGACCGAGCCACCCGCTCACGGGTGGGGGCGTCCCTGTCGGGCGCCGCAGAAGTCGTCCTCACGAATTGCACAACGCAAGTGTGACGTTAATGCTTCCTCCTGTTCAAGCAAGGGTCGCCTAACCCTGTCGTGCGGCGGGCATCAGGCGGCGGTACGCCGCCGGAAGGCGCGCACGGCCAGCGGGGCCACCACGGCGGTGATCAGCAGGATCCAGCCGATGGTGAACGGGATGGGGTGGTGCATCGGGAACGCGGCGCCGTCGGCGAGCGGCTGGTCGTTGCCCCACAGGACGCGGACGGCCTGGGTCAGCGAGGAGATGGGGTTCCACTCGGCCACGAGGCGCAGCCAGGTGGGCATCTGGTCGGTCGGCGCGAAGGTGTTGGCCAGGAACGTGATCGGGAACATCGTCGCGAACATGACGCCGTTGACCGCCTCCACGGAGCGCATCGCCGAGCCGACCCAGATGCCGACCCAGATCATCGCGAACCCCCAGCCCAGCAGGAGCAGGTAGCCCAGGACTGCCTCCGGCACGCTGGTGTGGATGCGCCACCCGATGAGCAGCCCGGTGAGCGACATCACCACGAGTCCGATCGAGGCGTGCGCCAGGCTGGACATGCTGCGCCCGACGAGGACCGCCGAGGGGTTGATCGGCAGCGAGCGCATCCGGTCCACGATGCCCTTGTCCAGGTCGGCGGTCAGGCCCACCGCGACGATGAACGACGCGAACGCGACCGTCTGCGCCATGATCCCGGCCAGCAGGAACGCGCGGTAGCCGGCGGCCGTGTCCACGGCGATGGACGAGCCGAAGACGAACGCGAAGAGCAGCACGAACATCACCGGCTGGATGGTGACGTCCAGCAGCATCTCGGGCATCCGCCGGATGTGCAGGAAGTTGCGGCGGGCGATGGACCACGACTGGCCCATCAGGGTGGTGGGCCGGATCTCGGGGCGCTCCAGGGCGGTCATCGGACGGTCTCCCTGCTGTCGTCGGTGTCGTCGGCGCCGCTCGCGGCGGCACCGGAGCCGGTGTCCCTGTCCTCCGCGCGGTGCCCGGTGAGGTGGAGGAAGACGTCGTCGAGGCTGGGGCGCTTGAGCCCGATGTCGTCGAGCGCGATGCCGCTCTCGTCGAAGATGCCGGCGACGCGGGTCATGTGGCCCAGGCCCTCGGCGGGTGCGGTCAGCTGGCGGGCGCCGGGGTCGACGTGGACCTCCCGCACGTAGGGCCGCATCAGTGCCTCGGCGGCCTCGAGGTCGCGGGCCTGCGAGACGGTGACGACCAGGGCGGCGGCCCCGGACTGGTCCTTGAGCTGCAGCGGCGTGCCCTCGGCGATGACGGTGCCGCGGTCGATGACCACGATGTTGTCGGCCAGCTGGTCGGCCTCCTCGAGGTACTGCGTGGTGAGGAGCAGGGTGGTGCCGTCGGCGACCAGCTCCCGCAGCACGTCCCACAGCTCCACCCGGGAGCGCGGGTCGAGGCCCGTCGTCGGCTCGTCCAGGAAGAGCACCGGCGGAGTGGCGATCAGGCTCACGGCCAGGTCGAGGCGGCGACGCATGCCGCCCGAGTAGGTCTTGGCGATCCGGTCCCCCGCGTCCGCGAGCGAGAAGCGCTCGAGGAGGTCCTCGCTGGCGCGTCGGATGTAGCCCCCCTCGAGCCCGTAGAGCTGCCCGATGAGGCGGAGGTTCTCCCGCCCGGTGAGCAGCTCGTCGACCGTGGCCGCCTGGCCGGTGAGCCCCATGCTGCGGCGCACCGCCCCGGGGTCGCTCCGGACGTCGTGCCCGGCCACCCGGGCGGTGCCGGAGGTGGGCGCGGTCAGCGTGGTCATCATCCGCACCGTCGTGGTCTTGCCGGCGCCGTTGGGCCCGAGCAGGCCGAGGACCGACCCCTCCGGGACCACGAAGGACACGTCGTCCACCGCCACGGTGTCGCCGAAGTGCTTGACCAGGTGCTCCGCCTCGATCGCGTGGGCCGTCGTCATGGACCTCACGCTAACCACTGCCACGGACAGGGCGCGTCCGCTTTTCCCCCATTCATCGTTTCCTCCATGCCACTCCTAGACTTTCAGGGTGCCCGCCGACTACCCCGCTGTCGAGATCGACGGCCTGGTCATGCGGTACGGCGACAAGGTGGCCGTCGACGGGCTGTCCCTGCGCGTCGAGCGCGGCACGATCACCGCGGTCCTCGGCCCCAACGGCGCCGGCAAGACGACCACCCTCGAGACGTGTGAGGGCTACCGCCGCCCGCGGGCGGGCACCGTCCGGGTGCTGGGGCTGGACCCGCACGCCGACCGTCGCGAGCTGCTCCCCCGCATCGGCGTCATGCTGCAGGCCGGGGGCGCCTGGTCCGGCGTGCGGGCGATGGAGATGCTCGACCACGTGGCGGCCCTGCACGCGCACCCGCTGGACACCGCGATGCTCAGCGACCGGCTGGGGCTCGGCGAGTGCGGCCGGACGCCGTACCGACGCCTCTCCGGCGGCCAGCAGCAGCGCCTCGGGCTGGCGATGGCGCTGGTCGGTCGTCCCGAGCTCGTGTTCGTCGACGAGCCCACGGCGGGCATGGACCCCCAGGCCCGACGGGCCACGTGGGAGCTGCTCGAGGAGCTGCGCCGCGACGGCGTCACCGTCGTGCTGACGACCCACCACATGGACGAGGCCGAGCACCTGGCCGACACCCTCCACATCATCGACCACGGCCGGCTGATCGCCTCCGGGTCGCCGACCGAGCTCACCAGCGGCGGCCGGTCCGCGACCATCCGCCTCGTGGTCACCCGGCCCTTCCCCGACGGCGCCCCCGAGTCGTTGCGCACCGCGCTCGGCCCGCTCACCGAGGTGACCCAGCTCGACGCGGTCAGCATGCTCATCACCGGCCCGGCCGACGGCAGCACCCTGGGCACCGTCTCCGCCTGGTGCGAGCTCCACGACGTGCTGCCCGAGTCGCTGTCGCTGGGGCGTCGCACCCTCGAGGACGTCTTCCTCGAGCTCACCGGGCGCGAGCTGGTGGCATGAGCACGACCCCACCCCTGAGCACGTTCACGCCCCGCCCCGGAGCGGCGCCGCTGCACCGCCAGGTGGCGGCCCAGGCCCGCATGGAGTCGCGGCTGATGCTGCGCAACGGCGAGCAGCTGCTGCTGGCCATCGTGATCCCGGTGATCGTGCTCGTCGGCGGGGTCGCCGGGGCGGACCGCCTCGGCCTCGACCTCCAGGGCCACCGGGCCGTCGACGTCCTCACCCCGGGCGTCCTGGCCCTGGCCGTGATGTCGACGGCGTTCACCTCGATCGCCATCGCCACCGGCTTCGAGCGCCGCTACGGCGTCATCAAGCGGCTCGGCGCGTCCCCGCTCCCCCGTCACGGCCTGCTGCTCGGCAAGGTCCTGGCCCTGCTCAACGTGGTCGCGCTGCAGCTGGTGTCGCTGGTCGTGGTGGGCCTGCTGCTCGGCTGGCGACCCACCCCGGACCACCCGCCGCTCACCCTCGCCGCCACGGTGCTCGCGGTCGCGGCCGGCACCTGGGCCTTCGCCTCGCTCGGGCTGCTCGTGGCCGGGGTCCTGCGCGCCGAGGCCGTCCTGGCGCTGGCCAACCTCGTCTACCTGCTCCTGATGGCCGGGGGTGGCGTGGTGCTGCCCACGTCGTCGTACGGCGCGGCGTCGGGCGTCATCCAGTGGTTGCCGTCGGCGGCGCTGGGCGACGCGATGCGCGGCGCGCTCGTCGACGCCCACCTCGACCTCACCGCCCTCCTCGTCCTGATCGCCTGGGGTGCCGTCGGCACCCTGCTGACCGCGCGCACCTTCACCTGGGAATGACCATGACCCGCCTGCACCCCTCGACCCGCTTCCGACGACTGGCCTGGGCCCTGGCCGTGGCCAACCTCGTCGCCAACATCGGCATCGTCGTCACCGGCGGTGCCGTGCGCCTGACCGGCTCCGGACTCGGCTGCCCGACCTGGCCGCGCTGCACCGACGACTCCTACGTCGCGCACGGGGAGCTGGGCTTCCACGGCGCCATCGAGTTCGGCAACCGGATGCTGACCTTCATCCTGGTCGTCCTGGCCCTGGCGCTGTTCGTGACCATGCTGGTCGGCCTGGTCCGCACCTGGCACGGCGAGCGCGCGTGGCGCCCGTTCTGGCTGGCCACCGTGGTGACCCTCGGCATCCCGGCCCAGGCGGTCATCGGCGGCATCACCGTCCACACCGATCTGAACCCGTGGATCGTGTCGCTGCACCTGCTCGTGTCGATGGCCATCATCGGCGTCTGCGTGGTGCTCCTCGACGAGCTGCGCTCCCCCGACCGGGACGCCGCCCCCGCGCAGGCGTCACGGCTCACCTGGGCCGTCTTCGCGGTCACCTGGGTGGTCCTCTACCTGGGGACCGTGGTCACCGGCAGCGGCCCGCACTCCGGCGACCTGGACTCGCGGCGTACCGGGCTGGACCCGCAGGTCATGTCCCACGTCCACGCCGCGGCGGTCTACCTGCTGCTGGCCCTGACGCTGGGCCTGGTCGTCCTGGCCCGCCGGGCCGGTACGCCGACGCTGGCCCACGCCGCGCTCGTGCTGCTGGTCGTCGAGCTGGCTCAGGGTGTGGTGGGCTTCGTGCAGTACTTCACCGACCTGCCCGAGGTGCTGGTCGGCATCCACATGCTCGGCGCCGCGCTGATCTCCGCCAGCGTCACCTGGGTGGTCCTGGCCGCCCGCGGCCGCCACCGCGCCGAGGCGGTCCCCCAGCCGGCCCGTCAGCCGATGAGCGGGTCGAGGGCGACCGCGACGAACAGCAGGCTGAGGTAGAGGTTGGAGTGGTGGAACAGCCGCATCGGGGCGATCTCGGACAGCTGGTCCGACGCCTTGGCCCGGCGCCACATGCGGTGCGCCTCGACGAGGAACACCGCCCCCAGCACCGCCGCGGCCGACGGGTAGAACCAGCTGGTGCCGGCCACCGGCCACAGCAGCAGTGACGTCGCCACCATGACCCAGCTGTAGAGCACGATCTGGCGCGCCACCTCGGCGGCCGGGACGACGACCGGGAGCATCGGCACGTCCACGCCCGCGTAGTCCTCGCGGTAGCGCAGGGCCAGTGCCCAGGTGTGCGGCGGCGTCCAGAAGAAGACGACGAGGAAGAGCACCACCGGCGTCCACGCGAGCTCGCCGGTCACCGCGGTCCAGCCGATCAGCGCCGGGAAGCAGCCGGCCAGCCCGCCCCAGACGATGTTCTGGGTGGTGCGCCGCTTGAGGATGATCGTGTAGACGATCACGTAGAACGCGTTGGCCCCCAGCGAGAGGCCCGCGGAGAGCCAGTTGACCCACAGCGCCAGCACCACGGTCGAGGAGACCGCCAGCACGGTGGCGAAGACCAGCGCCGACACCGGCGACACGATGTGGCGGGGCAGCGCACGTCGTCGGGTGCGACGCATCTGCTCGTCGATGTCCCGGTCGTAGACGCAGTTGAACGCCGACGCCGAGCCGGCCGACAGCGACCCGCCGACCACGGTCGCGACGACCAGGCCCAGCGGCGGGATGCCGCGCTCGGCGAAGAACATCACCGGCACGGTGGTCAGCAGCAGCAGCTCGATGACCCGTGGCTTGGTGAGCCCGACGTACGCCGCGACGACGTCGCGGAAGGACGCGCGCTCAGGAGCTCCCCGGCCTCGGCCGACGGTGTCGACGGCACGGCAGCGGAGGCCGGACGGCCGGCGTGGGACACGGTATGGAACCTCGAGGAAGGGGAACTGATGCGTTGTCGAGTCTAGCCCGCGACATGAGTAGGCTCGGAGGTGCCTGCCCATGAACGTCCGAGAGGATCTCTGTGCCTTCCACTCCCCCCGCGCTCGACTGGACCGAACTCGACTCGAAGGCCGTCGACACGGCGCGGGTCCTGGCCATGGACGCCGTGCAGAAGGTCGGCAACGGCCACCCCGGTACGGCGATGAGCCTGGCGCCGGCCGCCTACCTGCTCTTCCAGAAGGTGATGCGGCACAACCCCGCCGACCCGCACTGGGCCGGTCGCGACCGGTTCGTGCTGTCCGCCGGACACAGCTCGATCACCCTCTACACACAGCTCTTCCTGGGCGGTTGGGGCCTCGAGCTCGAGGACCTCAAGGCGCTGCGCACCTGGGGCTCGAAGACCCCGGGCCACCCCGAGCACGGCCACACCGCCGGCGTCGAGACGACGACCGGCCCGCTCGGCCAGGGCGTCGGCAACGCGGTGGGCATGGCGATGGCCGCCCGCCGCGAGCGGGGTCTGCTCGACCCGGGCACCGCCGAGGGTGAGTCGCCGTTCGACCACCGCGTCTACGCGATCTGCAGCGACGGCGACCTGCAGGAGGGCGTGAGCGCCGAGGCATCCTCGATCGCCGGCACCCAGCAGCTGGGCAACCTCACCGTCATCTACGACGCCAACCGCATCTCCATCGAGGGCGACACCGACGTCGCGTTCACCGAGGACGTCGGCAAGCGCTACGAGGCCTACGGCTGGCACGTGCAGACCGTCGACTGGACCCACGACGGCACGGAGTACGTCGAGGACATCGAGCAGCTGCACGACGCCGTCCGCGCGGCCGAGGCGGTCACCGACCGGCCCAGCCTGATCGTGATGCGCACGATCATCGCCTGGCCGGCCCCGCACGCCCAGGGCACCGGCGCCTCGCACGGCTCCGCCCTCGGCGCCGACGAGGTCGCGGCGACCAAGAAGATCCTGGGCTTCGACCCCGAGCAGCACTTCGAGGTCCCCGAGGCCGTGCTCGAGCAGACGCGATCGCTCGTGGCCCGCGGCAAGGAGGCCCAGGCCGCCTGGGACGAGCGGTTCGACGCCTGGCGCGACGCCGCCTCCGCCGAGACGCTCGCCACGTGGGAGCGCATGCAGACCCGTGCCCTGCCCGAGGGCCTCGCCGACGCCCTGCCGACGTACGACGCCGACGCCAAGGGCGTCGCGACGCGCAAGGCCTCCGGCGCCGTGATCAACGCCGTCGCCGCCGTCATGCCCGAGCTGTGGGGCGGCTCCGCCGACCTGGCCGAGTCCAACAACACCACCATCAGCGACGCACCGTCGTTCATCCCCAAGGACCGCTCCACCGACCAGTGGGACGGAGACCCCGAGGCCGGTCGGGTGCTGCACTTCGGCATCCGCGAGCACGGCATGGGCGCGATCCTCAACGGCATCACCCTGCACGGCGGCACCCGCGTCTTCGGCGGCACGTTCCTCACGTTCTCCGACTACATGCGCGGCTCGGTCCGCCTCGCGGCACTGATGGGCCTGCCCGTCACCTACGTGTGGACCCACGACTCCATCGGCCTGGGCGAGGACGGCCCGACCCACCAGCCGATCGAGCACCTGGCCGCGCTGCGCGCCATCCCGGGCCTGGACGTCGTCCGTCCCGCGGACGCCAACGAGACCGCCGCCGCCTGGCTCGCGGTGCTCCAGCACACGGACCGCCCGGCCGGCATGGCGCTGACCCGCCAGAACGTCCCGGTGTTCCCGCGCGGCACCGACGCCGAGACCGGACAGCACTGGAGCGACACCAGCGACGTCCACCGCGGTGGCTACGTCCTGCTGGACGTCGAGGGCGGCCTGCCCGACGTCGTCCTCGTCGGCACCGGGTCCGAGGTCCAGATCGCCGTGGCCGCCCGCGACCTGCTCGCCGAGGACGGCATCCGCGCCCGCGTGGTGTCGATGCCCTGCCGGGAGTGGTTCGACGCGCAGGAGCAGTCCTACCGCGAGAGCGTGATCCCGCCCACCGTCAAGGCCCGGGTCTCGGTCGAGGCCGGGGTGGCCCAGGGCTGGCGCGAGATCGTCGGCGACCACGGCCGGATCGTCTCCATCGACACCTACGGCGCCTCGGCCGACTACGCCCGGATCTACCAGGAGTACGGCATGACCGGCGAGGCCGTGGCCGACGCCGCGCGCGACAGCATCCGGGTCTCCACCGACTGACCCACGGTCCGCCGCCATCCCCCAGCACCCACATCAGGAGGAACCATGAGTGACCGCATGAAGGCCCTCGCAGACGCGGGCGTGTCCATCTGGCTCGACGACCTGTCCCGCGAGCGCATCGAGACCGGCAACCTCGCCGAGCTCATGGAGACGCGCTCCGTCGTCGGGGTCACCACGAACCCCTCGATCTTCGCCGCCGCGCTGGCCGAGGGCGAGCGGTACGACGCGCAGGTGCGCGAGCTCGCCGCCGAGGGCGCCGACGTCGATGCCGTCGTCTTCGCGCTGACCACCACCGACGTGCGCCAGGCCGCCGACATCCTGAAGCCGGCGTACGACGCCAGCGACGGTGCGGACGGCCGGGTGTCCATCGAGGTCGCCCCCACGCTGGCCTTCGACACCGACGCGACCACCGCTGCGGCCCAGAAGCTCTGGGCCGAGGTCGACCGCGACAACCTGCTGATCAAGATCCCCGCCACCACCGAGGGCGCGCCCGCGATCACCACCGCGCTGGGCGAGGGCATCAGCGTCAACGTGACGCTGATCTTCGGCCTCGAGCGCTACCGCGGGGTCATGGAGGCGTACGTCGCGGGCCTCGAGCAGGCACGCGACAACGGCCACGACCTGTCCCGCATCCACTCGGTGGCGTCGTTCTTCGTCTCCCGCGTGGACAGCGAGATCGACAAGCGGCTGGAGTCCGTCGGCACGGACGAGGCCCTGGCGCTGCGCGGGAAGGCCGGGGTGGCCAATGCCGTCCTCGCCTACCGCGACTTCGAGCAGTTCTTCTCGGGCGAGCGCTGGGAGGCCCTCGCGGCCGCCGGGGCGAACGCCCAGCGCCCGCTGTGGGCCTCGACGGGCGTCAAGAACCCGGACTACCGCGACACGATGTACATCACCGACCTCGTGGTCCGCGACACCGTCAACACCATGCCGGAGAAGACCATGGAGGCCTTCGCCGACCACGGTGAGGTCGAGGGCGACCGGGTCACCACGACGTACGCCGAGGCGCAGTCGGTGATGGACCGGCTCGCGGCCGTGGGCATCGACTACGACGACGTCATCGCCACGCTGGAGCAGGAGGGCGTGGAGAAGTTCGAGGCGTCGTGGGCCGAGCTGCTCGACACCGTCTCCGGCCAGCTCAAGTCCGCCGGCGAGGGCACGTCGGCGTGACCTCCTCGCCCGTCGACGCGGTCGCCACCGAGGCGTGGTCGGAGCTCACCGCCCTGGCGGCCGGCTCCTCGCCCGACCTCCGGGCCTGGTTCGACCAGGACCCGGGCCGGGTGGAGCGCCACACCCACACGGCCGGGGACCTCTTCGTCGACCTGTCCAAGAACCTGGTCGACGACGAGATCCTGGCCGCGCTGCTCGCGCTGGCAGAGCAGGTGGGCCTGACCGAGCGCCGTGACGCCATGTTCGGTGGCGAGCGGATCAACGTCACCGAGGACCGCGCCGTCCTGCACACCGCCCTGCGGCAGCCGGCCGGCGCGGTGGTCGAGGTCGACGGGCACGACGTCGTGCCGGACGTGCACGAGGTGTTGCAGCGGGTCTACGCGTTCGCCGAGCGCGTGCGGTCGGGTGAGTGGACCGGAGTCACCGGGCAACGCATCGCCACCGTCGTCAACATCGGCATCGGCGGCTCCGACCTCGGACCCGTGATGGCCTACGAGGCGCTCGCTCCCTACGTCCAGGACGGGCTCGAGTGCCGCTTCATCAGCAACATCGACCCGACCGACTGCGCGATCACGCTGGCCGGCCTGGACCCGGCCACCACGCTGTTCATCGTCTCCAGCAAGACCTTCGGCACCCTCGAGACGCTCACCAACGCCCGGCTGTGCAAGGCCTGGCTGCTCGACGGCCTGCGTGAGGCCGGATCTCTCGGGGACGACGACGCCGAGGCGGTCGCCCGGCACTTCGTCGCGGTGTCCACGGCCCTCGACAAGGTCGCCGACTTCGGGATCGACCCCGACAACGCGTTCGGCTTCTGGGACTGGGTCGGCGGGCGCTACTCGCTGGACTCCGCCATCGGCACCTCCCTGGTCGTGGCCGTCGGGCCGGACGCGTTCGCCGAGCTGCTCGCGGGCATGCACGCGATGGACGAGCACTTCCGCACCACCGACCTCGCGCACAACGTGCCGGCGCTGATGGGCCTGCTCAACATCTGGTACACCAGCTTCCTCGGCGCCGAGACCCACGCCGTGCTGCCCTACAGCCAGCTGCTGCACCGCTTCCCGGCGTACCTCCAGCAGCTGACCATGGAGTCCAACGGCAAGGGGGTCCGCTGGGACGGCACGCCCGTCACCACCGGCACCGGCGAGGTGTTCTGGGGCGAGCCCGGCACCAACGGCCAGCACGCGTTCTACCAGCTGATCCACCAGGGCACCCGGCTCGTGCCCGCCGACTTCATCGCGGTCGCCACGCCGGCGTACCCCCTGCAGGACGACGGGACGGACGTGCACGAGCTGTTCCTGGCCAACTTCTTCGCCCAGACGGCGGCGCTGGCGTTCGGCAGGTCCGCCGACGAGGTGCGCGCCGACGGCACCCCCGAGGAGATCGTCCCGGCCCGGGTCTTCACCGGCAACCGGCCGACCACGTCGATCATGGCGCCGGCGCTGACCCCCTCGGTGCTCGGGCAGCTGATCGCCCTCTACGAGCACATCACCTTCACCCAGGGCGTGGTGTGGGGCATCGACAGCTTCGACCAGTGGGGCGTCGAGCTCGGCAAGCAGCTGGCCCAGCAGGTCAGCCCGGCCGTCGCCGGCGACGCCGACGCGCTGGCCGAGCAGGACGCCTCCACCCGGTCCCTGGTCTCCTACTACCTGGCCCACCGCGGCTGATCGGCGGCGAGATGCGCACCAACCCCCTCCGGGATCCTCAGGACCGGCGGCTCCCCCGCATCGCGGGACCGTCGAGCCTCGTCCTCTTCGGCGTCACCGGCGACCTGTCCCGCAAGAAGGTCATGCCGGCGATCTACGACCTGGCCAACCGCGGGCTGCTGCCGCCGGGGTTCTCCCTGATCGGCTTCGCCCGACGTGACTGGGCCGACCAGGACTTCGAGCAGATCGTGTACGACGCGGTCAAGGAGCACGCGCGGACGCCCTTCCGCGAGGAGGTGTGGCGTCAGCTCTCCGAGGGCTTCCGGTTCGTCCCGGGCAACTTCGACGACGACGAGGCGTTCGTGACCCTGGGCCGGACGATGCGCGAGCTCGACGAGGCCCGCGGCACCGGCGGCAACACCGCCTTCTACCTCGCGATCCCCCCGGGGTTCTTCGGCACCGTGGTGGGCCAGCTCAAGGAGCACGGCCTCGCCGAGCCGGGCGTCGACGCCACCGGGATGCCGTCGTGGCGGCGCGTGGTGGTCGAGAAGCCCTTCGGCCACGACCTCGAGTCGGCGCGCGAGCTCAACGACGTACTCGCTCCGGTCTTCCCGTCGGGCTCGATCTTCCGGATCGACCACTACCTCGGCAAGGAGACGGTCCAGAACATCCTGGCGTTGCGCTTCGCCAACAACATGTTCGAGCCGATCTGGAACGCCAACTACGTCGACCACGTGCAGATCACCATGGCCGAGGACATCGGCATCGGGGGTCGCGCCGGCTACTACGACGGCATCGGCGCCGCCCGCGACGTCATCCAGAACCACCTCCTCCAGCTGATGGCGCTGGTCGCCATGGAGGAGCCGACCTCCTTCGACGCCGAGCAGCTGCGCCTGGAGAAGCAGAAGGTGCTCTCCTCGGTCGTCCTCCCGTCGCGACTCGACACCACGACGGCCCGCGGGCAGTACGCCCCCGGCTGGCAGGGCGGCGAGAAGGTCATGGGCTTCCTCGAGGAGGAGGGCATCAAGCGCACCTCCAAGACCGAGACCTACGCCGCCATCACGCTGCACGTCGACACCCGCCGCTGGGCCGGGGTGCCGTTCTACCTGCGCACCGGCAAGCGCCTCGGCCGCCGGGTCACCGAGGTGGCGGTGGTCTTCAAGCGGGCACCGCACCTGCCCTTCAACGCGACCTCCACCGAGGAGCTCACCCAGAACGCGCTGGTCATCCGGGTGCAGCCCGACGAGGGCCTCACCATGCGCTTCGGCTCCAAGGTGCCGGGGACCGCGATGGAGATCCGCGACGTCAACATGGACTTCGCCTACGGCGGCTCCTTCACCGAGGCGAGCGCCGAGGCCTACGAGCGGCTCATCCTCGACGTGCTGCTGGGCGACCCGCCGCTCTTCCCCCGCCACGAGGAGGTCGAGCTCTCGTGGAAGATCCTCGACCCGGTCCTCGAGCACTGGGCCCGCAAGGGGAAGCCCGAGCCGTACCCGGCCGGCACCTGGGGGCCGGAGTCGGCCGACAAGATGCTCGCCCGCGACGGACGCACCTGGAGGCGACCATGACCACCTTCGAGCTCGAGAACACCAACGCCTCGGGGATCGCCGCCGAGTTCGTGCGGGCCCGCACCCGCGCCGGCTCGCCGGCCATGGGCATGGTGATGACGCTGATCATCGTGGTGCCCGACAGCGACGCCGAGACCGCCATGCAGGCCGCGCAGCGCGCGTCGCGGGAGCACCCCGCGCGGGTGCTGGGCGTCATCCTCGGTGACGGCCGCGGCAAGGCACAGGTCGACGCCACCGTCGCCATCGGCGGCGGGTGGGGCGGCGAGACCGCCCTGATCCGGCTCTCGGGCGAGGTCGTGAGGTACGCCGAGTCCGTCGTGCTGCCACTGCTGCTGCCCGACTCCCCCGTCGCCATCTGGTGGCCCACCGAGCCGCCGGACGACCCGGCCGACGACCCCCTCGGGGCCCTGGCCAAGCGGCGCATCACCGACTCCGCGGCCGCCAAGCGCGGCAAGTCGTCGGTGATGCTGCGCCAGTGCCAGGCGTACGCGCCGGGCAACACCGACCTGAGCTGGACCCGGCTCACCCCGTGGCGTGCACTGCTCGCCGCGGCGCTCGACCAGCACCCGCTCAAGGTCACCCGCGCCTCGGTGGCCGCGGAGCGCATCAGCCCGAGCGCGGACCTCCTGGTGGCCTGGCTCAACGACCGGCTCAAGGTGCCCGTCGAGCGGCACACCTCCGACGGTCCGGGCATCACCCAGGTGGTGATGGACACCAAGCAGGGGCCGATCACCATCTCCCGCGAAGACGGCCGGATGGCCACCTTCTCCTCCCCCGAGCGCCCGGACCGACCCGTCGCGCTCAAGCGTCGCGAGGTCCCCGCCCTGCTGACGGAGGAGCTGCGCCGCCTCGACGAGGACGACATCTACGCGGCCACCGCGAAGCGCCTCGTCGCCCTCGACAAGGAGTCCTGACCGTGACCGCGAGTCCTCGCACCGTCGTCCACGAGGACGCCCAGGCCCTTGCCGGTGACGTCGCCTCCCTGCTGCTCGACCGCCTCGAGTCCGCGCAGGGGCGGGGCGAGGTCCCGCACGTCGGCCTCACCGGCGGCACCATCGCCGACGCCATCCACCGCGAGGTCGCCCGGCGTGCGGTCGACTCCTCCGTGGACTGGTCGCGGGTCGACTTCTGGTGGGGCGACGAGCGCTTCGTCGAGGCCGGGTCCCCCGACCGCAACGCGCGCCAGGCGCGGGAGGCATTCCTCGACGGGCTGGGCGTCGACCCCGCTCGTGTGCACGAGGTCCCCACCGCCGACGCCGTGGCGACCGCGGAGGACGCGGCGGCGGCGTACTCCCAGGAGATGCGCACGCAGGGCGCCGGCTTCTTCGAGGTGCTGATGCTCGGCGTCGGGCCGGACGGGCACATCGCCTCTCTCTTCCCCGGCCACCCGGGCCTCGACGCGACCGACGCGATCGCGATCGCGGTGCACGACTCCCCCAAGCCGCCGCCGGACCGGGTGTCGCTGACCTTCGAGGCGATGGACCGCGCCAAGGCCGTGTGGTTCCTGGTCAGCGGGGACGGCAAGGCCGACGCGGTGGCCGCCGCCCTCGCCGGGGGCGACGTCCACGAGATCCCCGCCCGGGGTGTCGTCGGGACGGACGAGACGCTCTGGCTGCTCGACGAGGCCGCTGCCTCCTCCCTCTGACCGGGCACTTCCTGGCACTTGGATCGTCCCGACCGGGCACTCCCTGGCGCTTGGATCGTGCCGACCGGGCACTTCCTGGCACTTGGATCGTCCCGACCGGGCACCCCCTGGCGCTCGGATCGTGCCGACCGGGCACTTCCTGGCGCTCGGATCGTGCCGACCGGGCACCTTCCAGCGCTGGGGCGAAGCTCAACGGCCGAGGTCGATGTACGTCGTCCCGCGCAGGCCCAGCTGCCGGCGCGCAAGCTCGAAGCCCTGCCGCAGACGCAGACCGACGAGGTCCTGGCCGTACACGTGGTGCTTGTAGAAGACACCCATGACCCAGTCCCTCTCGTCCTCCAGCCAGCGGATCCGGCCCTCGTCGTGCTCCCGCCGCTCCTCGTCGTGCCACTCCTCGCCGAAGTACTCCGCGCCGTAGCGCGTCGCCTCGTGACCGACGTCGATGCGAAACCGCGGTACATCGCCGTCGTACACCCAGATCTGGGTCTGGGGCCACGGCAGCCCCGCCTCGTGCCAGTGCAGTCGGAGCGCGCTCTCCGGTTGCGACTCCGCGGCCGGATCCCCCAGCGGCACCAACGTCCGCAGCTGGACGACGCCCCGGAAGCCTTTGAAGCGCTCCGCCTCACGGAGCAGCTCGTCCTGGTCGACGCCGATCCGCAGGAAGCCGTCCATCGCACCCAGCGCGTCGTAGCGCCAGAGGAGCCGACCCAGGTCACACGCGGTCCGCAGTGGAGTCGTGACCTGGAGTCCCCCGATCACGGTGACGTCCCTCGCGGTCAGGTCACGTACGCCGCTGTGGACGCCGTCGCGCCGCATCCGACTGCCCGCGCGGCTGAAGACGTCGAGGGACGGCATCTCGTGGATCGCACTGCGAGGCAGCGCATCGACCCCGTGGATCCACGCGGCCAGCCGGTCGACAGCGACGGCGTGCTCAGGGACGACCAGACGCACTGCGCGCACGCGGAGACGCAGGGAGTCCGGCACCTGCGTGGCCACCAGGACACCACGCAGCACGGGTCGGAGGAGTCCGGTCTCCACCAGCCGGTGTCGCAGGCGCGCACCGACACCGGCCGACTCGGCGTACGCCGCAGTGAAGGGGCGGTCGATCGGGAACGGTGCATCCTCGCCGAGCAGGATCGCGTCACGACACCAGGTCGGAAGTCGGTGGCCCATGCCCCCACGGTGCCCGACTTCGGCACCGCCCTGCGTTCGTCATCCACAGGCCCGAAGCGAAGCGCGAGGAAGTGCCCGCTCACCGCCCATGAAGCGCGAGGAAGTGCCCGCTCACCGCCCATGAAGCGCGAGGAAGTGCCCGCTCACCGCCCACGAAGCGCGAGGAAGTGCCCGGTCGGTCAGAAGATGATGTCGCCGGACTTGCGCCGGCTGCGGAGCAGCTGGAGCGCCTCGTCGAGGATGTCGGCCGCCTCGGTCTCCGAGCGCCGCTCCTTCACGTAGGCGAGGTGCGTCTTGTAGGGCTCGATCTTGGGCGCCGGCGGCGGGTTGTCGCTGTCGAGGCTGGCCGGGAGGCCGCACTTGGGGCAGTCCCACGACTCGGGGACGTTGGCCTCGACCGAGAAGGTCACCACCGACCGGTGCTCGTGCGAGCAGAAGTAGGTCACCGCTTGGCGGGGAGCCGCCTCGCCACGCTCTGCCTCGCCCATCGGACCGGCACCGACCCGACTTCCTCGGATCGCGTTTCCGCCACCACCAGCCACGTGCTTCTCCTTTGCCAAGACCCCGGCGACCAGGTCGCCCGGGACACGATCCCCGTCAACAGAACGTCAGGTGTACGCCTTGAGCAGGCCCAAGGCGATGATGCAGGCGAACCAGATGATGCCGACCCCGATGGTGAACCGGTCGAGGTTGCGCTCGGCGACGGACGAGCCTCCCAGGGTGCTGGAGACACCGCCACCGAACATGTCCGACAATCCGCCGCCGCGTCCCTTGTGGAGCAGCACCAGCAGGATGAGGATCAGGCTCGTGATGACGAGCAGGATGGTGAAGAGCGGAATCACGAGCGGAAGCCTACGTCACACCGGTGAGGATCAGAGGACCGGCATCTCGTAGAACCGGCAGATCCCGCCGAACTCCTCGGCCTGGAGGCTCGCGCCGCCGACGAGGCACCCGTCGACGTCGGGCTTCTCCATGATCCCCGCGACGTTGGCGGCCTTCACGGAGCCGCCGTACTGGATCCGTACGCCGTCCGCGGCGACGTCCCCGTGCACCTCGCGGATGCGCGCGCGGATGGCTCCGCAGACCTCCTGTGCGTCGTCCGGCGTGGCCACCTCGCCGGTGCCGATGGCCCACACCGGCTCGTAGGCGACGACGAGACCGGCGACCTGCTCGGCGGTGAAGCCGGCCAGGGAGCCGTCGACCTGCGCCAGCGTGTAGGAGACCTGCTCGCCGGCCTTGCGGACGTCGAGCCCCTCCCCCACGCACACGATGGGCGTCATGCCCGCGGCCAGGGCCTTGTGGGCCTTGGCGTTGACCGTCTCGTCGGACTCGGCGTGGTGCTCACGACGCTCGCTGTGGCCCACGACGACGTACGAGCAGCCGAGCTTGGCCAGCATGGCGGCGGAGATCTCACCGGTGTACGCGCCCCCGTCGTGCATGGAGACGTCCTGCGCGCCGTACTTGAGGGAGAGCCGGTCGCCGTCGACCATGGTCTGCACCGAGCGCAGGTCGGTGAAGGGCGGCACGACGACCACCTCGACCTTGCCGTAGTCGTGACGCTTGTCCGACAGGGTCCAGGCGAGCTTCTGGACGAGCACCACGGCCTCTTGGTGGTTGAGGTTGCTCTTCCAGTTGCCGGCCATGATCGGGGTGCGGCTCATGAGGGTCAGTTCCTTTCGAGTACGGCGATGCCGGGCAGCTCTTTGCCCTCGAGGAACTCGAGGCTGGCGCCGCCGCCGGTGGAGATGTGACCGAAGGCGGCCTCGTCGAAGCCCAGCTTGCGGACGGCGGCGGCGGAGTCGCCACCACCCACCACGGACAGGCCGTCGACCTCGGTGAGAGCCTGCGCGACGGCGCGGGTGCCCTCCGCGAAGGCGTCGACCTCGAAGACGCCCATCGGGCCGTTCCAGAAGACCGTCCGGGCGTCGGCCAGGGCGGCCGCGAACGCGGCACCCGACTCGGGACCGATGTCGAGGCCCAGTGCGTCGGCCGGGATGGCGTCGGCGGCCACCACCCGCGGCGAGGGGTCGTGGTCACCCGACGGGAACGCCGTGTCCACGACGACGTCGGTCGGCAGCACGATCTCGACCCCGCGCTCGGTCGCCTCCTCGAGGTAGCGCCGACAGATGTCGAGCTGGTCCTCCTCGAGCAGGCTCCTGCCGACCTCGTGGCCCTGGGCCTTGAGGAAGGTGAAGACCATGCCACCGCCGATGAGCAGCTTGTCGGCCTTCTCCAGCAGGTTGTCGATGACGCCCAGCTTGTCGGAGACCTTCGAGCCGCCGAGGACGACGACGTACGGTCGCTCGGGGTCGACGGTGAGGCGGCGCAGGACGTCGATCTCCGTCGCCACGAGACCGCCCATGGCCGACGGGAGTCGCAGCGCCACGTCGTACACGCTGGCCTGCTTGCGGTGCACGACGCCGAAGCCGTCGGAGACGAACGCGTCGGCGAGCTGGGCGAGCTGACCGGCGAAGGAGCCGCGCACGGCGTCGTCCTTGCTCGTCTCACCCGCGTTGAAGCGGACGTTCTCCAGCAGGGCCACCCGTCCGTCCTGCAGGCCGGCCACGGTCTCGGTGGCGCTCTCGCCCACCGTGTCGGTGGCGAAGGCCACGTCCTGACCGAGCAGCTCGCCGAGGCGCGCGGCCACCGGGGCCAGGCTGTACGTCGCGTCCGGCGCGCCGCCGGGACGGCCCAGGTGGGCCACCACGACGACACGGGCACCGGCGTCCGCGAGCTGCTTGATGGTCGGAACGCTGGCCCGGATGCGGCCGTCGTCGGTGATGCGTCCGCCGTCCAGCGGCACGTTGAGGTCCGAGCGGACCAGGACACGCTTGCCGCTCAGGTCCCCCAGGGAGGCGATGTCCGACACGTCAGAGGGTCTCGCCGACGTAACCGATGAGGTCGACCAGACGGTTGGAGTAGCCCCACTCGTTGTCGTACCAGCCGACGACCTTGACCTGGTTGCCGATCACCTTGGTCAGGGGCGCGTCGAAGATGCACGACGCCGGGTCGGTGACGATGTCGGAGGACACGATCGGGTCGGTGGAGTACTTGAGGTACCGGCCGTCGGCCGCCTTCTGCACCGCGGCGTTGACCTCCTCGACCGACGTCTCGCGGCCGGCCTCGAAGGTGAGGTCGGTGGCCGAGCCGGTCGGGACGGGGACGCGCAGGGCGTAGCCGTCGAGCTTGCCCTTGAGCTCGGGCATGACCAGGCCGATCGCCTTGGCGGCACCGGTCGAGGTGGGCACCACGTTGAGGGCGGCGGCGCGGGCGCGGCGCGGGTCCTTGTGGATGTTGTCGAGCAGGTTCTGGTCGGCGGTGTAGGCGTGCACGGTCGTCATCAGGCCCTTGACGATCGTGAACTCCTCGTGGAGCGCCTTGGCCATCGGGGCCAGGCAGTTGGTCGTGCACGAGGCGTTGGAGATGACCGTGTGCTTGGCGGGGTCGTAGAGCTCGTGGTTGACGCCCATGACCACGGTGATGTCCTCGTTGGAGGCGGGCGCCGAGATGATGACCTTCTTGGCGCCGGCGTCGACGTGGGCGTGGGCCTTGGTCGCGTCGGTGAAGAAGCCGGTGGACTCGACGACGACGTCGACGCCCAGCTCGCCCCACTTGAGGTTGCCCGGGTCGCGCTCGGCGAAGGCCGTGATCGTCTGGTCGCCGACCTTGATCGAGGTGTCGTCGCTGGTCACGTCGGCGTCGAGGCGGCCCAGGATCGTGTCGTACTTGAGCAGGTGGGCGAGCGACGCGTTGTCGGTCAGGTCGTTGACGCCGACGATCTCGATGTCGGCACCCGACGCACGCACGGCGCGGAAGAAGTTGCGGCCGATACGGCCGAAGCCGTTGATACCTACGCGAACAGTCACTGCGGTTCTCCTCAGGGAAACGGGCGTGCTGGGTCAAGGGGGCACGACGGCACACGAGTGCGTACGTCGACGTCCCGACCGACCCTATCGCGCTGCGGCGCCGCGTGCCGGGGCCGTGTCGGCGTACGTGCGGGTAACCCCTGACGGGCCCGAGCCGCGTGCCATGGGCCCGGCGTCCGGGTCCACGGAGGCGGCGACGGTCAGGCTTCCTCGGCCAGCATCTCGGGCGTCAGGGACGACTCGGTGTCGGGGATGCCGAGCTCCTCGGCGCGCTTGTCGGCCATGGCGAGCAGCCGGCGGATGCGACCGGCGATGGCGTCCTTGGTCAGGACCGGGTCGTGGAGCTGTCCGAGCTCCTCGAGGCTGGCCTGCTTGTGCTCGAGGCGCAGGTAGCCCGCGAGCTTGAGGTGGTCGGGGACCTCCTCGGCCAGGATCTCGAGCGCGCGCTCGACGCGGGCTCCGGCCGCCACGGCCGCGCGGGCCGAGCGGCGCAGGTTGGCGTCGTCGAAGTTGGCGAGACGGTTGGCGGTCGCGCGGACCTCGCGCCGCATCCGCCGCTCCTCCCACGCCATCAGCGACTCGTGGGCGCCGAGGCGGGTCAGCAGCGCGCCGATGGCGTCCCCGTCACGGATGACGACCCGGTCGACACCGCGGACCTCGCGCGCCTTGGCGGAGATGCCCAGGCGTCGGGCCACCCCGACGATGGCCAGCGCGGCCTCGGGGCCCGGGCAGGTGACCTCGAGCGACGAGGAACGGCCCGGCTCGGTGAGGGAGCCGTGGGCCAGGAAGGCACCGCGCCACGCGGCGACGGCGTCGCAGCCACCCCCGGAGACGACGGCCGGCGGGAGACCACGGACCGGCCGCCCGCGCTGGTCGATGAGGCCGGTCTGGCGCGCCAGCGCCTCGCCGTCCTTGACCACGCGGACGATGTAGCGGCTGCCGCGACGGATCCCGTTGCCCTGGACCATGACCACGTCGGACTGGTGGCCGTAGACCTCCGCGATGTCCTTGCGCAGGCGGCGGGCGGAGGCACCGGTGTCCAGCTCGGCCTCGACCACGATGCGGCCGCTGACGATGTGCAGACCGCCGGCGAACCGCAGCATCGACGCGACCTCGGCCTTCCGGCAGCAGGTCTTGGTGATCTGGGTGTTGGCGAGCTCCGCCTTCACCTGTGCCGTCATCGCCATGGCCCCGATCCTGCCATGCACGTCAATCATCCTCGTCCATCAGGCGACGGCACCGCCGCCTGCCCATGAGAGGCATCACACCCGGCATGCGGAACGGGCCGCTCAGGCGCGCGAGACGATGCCTTCGAAGGCCTCCGCGAGCCGGGCGTGGTCGTGCCGGTCGGAGGCGTCGTCGGCGGCCACGTCGGCCAGCACCAGCTCGGCCCCGGAGGAGGCGACGACCTCTCGCAGCGCGTCGGGATGGGCGACGCTGCCGCGGTCGGCGAGGACCGTGTGGATCTCGAGGTCGGGCGCGTGCTCGAAGAGCGCCGCGAGGTGGTCCTCCGGGCCGAAGCCGGGGGTCTCCCCCGCCTGGGGCTCGAGGTTGAGGACGACGACCAGCCGGCCCGAGGTGCTGACCAGCGCCTCGCGCAGCCCCGGGACCATCAGGTGTGGGATCACCGAGGTGAACCACGAGCCCGGACCCAGGAACACCCAGTCGGCGTCCATGATGGCCTGCACCGCCTCGGCTGCAGGCCTGCGGTGCGACCGGGTCGAGGGCCACCGAGACGATGTCGCCCGCGGTCGTCGCGACCTCGACCTGGCCACGGACGGTGGTGGTCAGCGCCCGGTCCGCGGGATCGAGCCCGCGCACCTCGGCGGTGATGTCCATCGGGGTCACCGCCATCGGCAGCACCCGTCCCTGGGCGCCGAGCAGCCGGCCGACCCAGTCGAGGGCCCGGACGTGGTCCCCCATCAGCTCCCAGAGCCCCACGATCAGCAGGTTGCCGATGACGTGGCCCTGCATGTCGCCCTCCCCCGCGAAGCGGTGCTGCACGACGTCGGCCCAGGTGCGCCCCCACTCGTCGTCCCCGCACAGGGCGGCCAGCGCCATCCGCAGGTCGCCCGGCGGCAGCACGCCGAACTCGCCGCGCAGGCGTCCCGACGAGCCGCCGTTGTCGGCGACGGTGACGATCGCGGTGAGCGAGTCGATCGTGAGGTCGGCCTCGAGGCGCCGCAGGGCGCTCAGGGTGGCGAACAGGCCGTGTCCCCCGCCCAGGGCGACGGCGGCCTGGGCGGTGTCGCGTGCCATCAGGTCACTCCCGGCCCAGGTCGCGGTGCCGGGCCCCGGTGTCGTAGCCCCGCTCGCGCAGGCGGGCGGCGATCTCCTCGGTCATCGCCACGCTGCGGTGCTTGCCGCCGGTGCAGCCGATGGCCACGGTCATGAAGCGCTTGCCCTCCCGCAGGTAGCCCCGGGCCGCGGTCTCCAGCACCGGGACGTACTGCGCGAGGAACTCCGCGGCACCGGGACGCTCCTTGACGTACGCCGCCACCGCCTCGTCGCGCCCGTTGAGGGCCCGCAGCTCGGGCACCCAGAACGGGTTGGGGAGGAAGCGCATGTCGGCGACGAAGTCGGCGTCGACCGGGATGCCGTACTTGAAGCCGAAGCTGGTGACCGTGACCTTGAGCCGCGTCGACTCCGCGGTGCCGAAGGCCTCCGCGATGCGGTCGGTGAGCTGGTGGACGTTGAGGTTGGTGGTGTCGATGACCACGTCCGCATCGCCGCGCAGCTCGGCGAGCACGTCGCGCTCGCGGTGCAGGCCGTGGAGGAGGCGGCCGCTGCCCTGCAGCGGGTGGGGACGCCGGGCGGCCTCCTGGCGGCGGACGAGCACCTCGTCGGTGGCCTCGAGGAACAGCAGCGTGGTGGGCCGGCCGGTGACGCCCTGGTGCCGGTTGGCCTGCAGGGAGTCGAAGAAGGAGCCCGAGCGGACGTCCACGACCACGGCGATGGGCTGGCTGATCCCGTGGTTGTCGTCCACGAGGCGTACGACGTCGCGCACCAGGGTGGGCGGCAGGTTGTCGACCACGAAGAACCCGAGGTCCTCGAGCTCCTTGGCGGCGGTGCTGCGCCCGGCGCCCGTCATGCCGGTCACGATGACCAGCTCGGCCGGCTGGGGATCCATCAGTCCTCCTCGATCTCGCCCGTGGCGGTGTTGATCCGCGGGCTGCCAGTCTTGCGGTCGGCGGCCGCGCCGGCGACCGCCTCCTTGATCGACGCCGCGGTGCGGGGGCCGATGCCGGGCACCAGCGCGATCTCGTCGGGGTCGGCCTCCCGGAGCTTCTTCAGGGATCCGAAGTGCTTGAGCAGCGTCTTGCGGCGCACCTCCCCCAGGCCCGGGACGTCGTCGAGCAGGCTCTCGACCATGGTCTTGGAGCGGCGCGAGCGGTGGTGGGTGATGGCGAACCGGTGGGCCTCGTCACGCACCCGCTGCAGGAGGTAGAGACCCTCGCTGGTCCGGGCCATGATCACCGGGTCCTCCTCGTCGGGCAGCCACACCTCCTCGAGGCGCTTGGCCAGGCCGCACACGGGGATGTCGGTGATCCCCAGCTCGGTGAGGGCCTGCTGGGCGGCCGCGACCTGCGGCGGGCCGCCGTCGACGACGACCAGACCGGGGGCGTAGGCGAACTTGCGGGGCCGGCCGGTCTCGGGGTCGACGAGCATCGGACCGGACTCGGTGCTCACGGCCTCGGAGCGGGCCTGCTCGTCGAGGAGCCGGCGGAACCGGCGGGTGATGACCTGGTGCATGTGGGCGACGTCGTTCTGGCCGACCTGGCCGTCCCGGTCGGCGCCGTCCTCCCCGCGGATGACGAACCGGCGGTACTCCCCCTTGCGCGGCAACCCGTCCTCGAAGACGACCATCGAGGCCACCACCTCGGTGCCCTGGAGGTTGGAGACGTCGTAGCACTCGATGCGCAGCGGCACCTCGTCGAGGCCCAGCGACTTCTGGATCTCCTCGAGGGCGCGGTTGCGGGTGGTCAGGTCGCTGGCCCGCTTGGTCTTGTGGAGCGCCAGGGCCTGCGACGCGTTGCGTCCGACGGTCTCCTGCAGGTCCAGCTTGGCGCCCCGCTGCGGGACCCGGATCGCCACCCGGCTCCCCCGGATGTCGCTGAGCAGGTCCTCGAGCACCCCGGCGTCGGGCGGCAGGGCGGGCACCAGCACCTCCCGCGGGATCGAGGAGGCGTCGTCGTCGGCCGCGGCGCCGCCGTACAGCTGGAGCAGGAAGTCCTGGACCAGCGCCGGGGTGTCGCCGTCGTCGGAGCGGTCGGCGACCCAGCCCCGCTGGCCGCGGATGCGGCCGCCGCGCACGTAGAAGATCTGGACCGCCACCTCGAGCGGGTCCTCGGCGAGCGCGATGACGTCGGCGTCGGTGCCGTCGCCCAGCACCACCGCCTGCTTCTCCAGCGCCTTGCGCATCGCGCCGAGGTCGTCCCGCAGCCGGGCGGCCTTCTCGAAGTCCATCTCCTCGGACGCGGCGTACATCTCCCGCTCGATGCGGCGCACGAAGGCGTTGGTGTTGCCGGCCATGAAGTCGCAGAAGTCCTCGACGATGCGCCGGTGCTCCTCGGGGGTGACGTTGCCGACGCAGGGCGCCGCGCACTTGTCGATGTAGCCGAGCAGGCACGGCCGGCCGATCTGGCTCGAGCGCTTGAAGACGCCGTTGCTGCACGAGCGCATGGGGAAGACCCGCAGCAGCAGGTCGACGGTCTCGCGGATCGCCCACGCGTGGCCGTAGGGGCCGAAGTAGCGGGTGCCCTTGCGCTTGGCACCACGGCCCACCATCACCCGCGGGAACTCGTCGCCCAGGGTGACGGCCAGCCACGGGTAGGACTTGTCGTCGCGGTACTTCACGTTGAAGCGGGGGTCGAACTCCTTGATCCAGCTGTACTCCAGCTGGAGGGCCTCGACCTCGGTCTTGACCACCGTCCACTCCACGCTGGCACCGGTCGTGACCATGCTGGCGGTGCGCGGGTGGAGGTTGCCGATGTCCTGGAAGTACGACGACAGTCGCGGGCGCAGGCTCTTGGCCTTGCCGACGTAGATCACCCGTCCCTTGCCGTCACGGAACCGGTAGACCCCCGGGTCGGTCGGGATCGACCCGGGTGCGGGTCGATAGCTGCTGGGGGTGGCCACGCGACAACCCTACGGGCGACCGGGGACAGTCCCCCCGGGGTGGTGACGAGCCCGCGTCCGGTGCCGCCGCACCGCGTCAGGCCAGGGTGATGCTGTCGCCCTCGACGGAGATCGTGACCGAGGGAAGCGGCGCCGTGGCGGGCCCGGTGATGACCGATCCGTCCTCCAGGGAGAAGCGGCTGCCGTGGCAGTTGCACGGGATGTCGCCCTCGCTCGAGGAGCTCACGGCGCACCCCTGGTGGGTGCAGATGGAGCTGAACGCCTTGAAGTCGCCCTCGGTGGGCTGGGTGACGACGACCTTCTGGTCCTCGAAGACCGCGCACCCACCGACGGGGACGTCCGCCGTGCTCGCGAGCGGACCGGCGCCGCCGGCCGGCGTGGACGACGTCGAGCTGTGTCGGAGGCGGTGCCGGCGCCGGACGAGTTGTTGCCACAGGCGGCCAGGACGGGCAGCCCCACGGCGAGGGCGGCCGCACCGGCCAGGGCCTGGCGACGGTCGAGGGGGGCGCTCATGCCACAAGCCTAGCCAGCCGGCCCGCGCCCCTGGTCGGAGGCGCGGGCCGGCTCGCTGGTGGCCTACTCGCGGGACCCCGCGATGCCGTCGATGACAACCGGCCTGCCCCCGGAGAACACCACGACGCGGTAACGCGCCGTCGTGACCTTGGCGTGGGAGGCGATCTTGACGAACCGGGTCCGCTTCGACTTGGCCTTGAGCGACACCTTCTTGACCAGCCGGTGGCCCTGGTAGACCCGCACCTTCCCGCCGCCGGGCGCTTGGTGACGAGCAGGGACACCGTGGTGCCGGTGACCTTCTGGACCAGCGTCGCCCCGCGGGCACGCGTCATCGTCGCCGTGCCCATGAAGTACGCCTTGCCCGACAGCTTGCGCCACGCGCCGTGGCGCGACATGGAGCGGTCGTCGAGCGGCACGGTCGTGCAGCGGTCCGCGGACCACGCCCCCGTCGTGCCGCCGAGCGTGGTCGCCCGCACCCGGAGGCAGTAGGTGTGGCCGGGACGGGCCCGCAGCCGCACGCCCGTCCCCTGGTGCTGGTTGACGTAGCTGTCGCTCCAGGTCGAGCGGCGGCCCGGTCCGATCTGGCGGACCCACACGTCATAGCTGCCGACCGCCGCGGGGTCCGTCGTCGTGTGCCAGGCGGCGTCGACGTGCGGCGCCTTCGCGAAGGCCGCGTCGGGCTTGTCCAGCTCCACGACCGGGGGCCCGGCGGGCGCGGGGGGCGGGGGCGGCGGGCCGGCCGCGACGGTCACCGAGACGGTGGCCGTCTTCGGTCTCGACCCGGCGGCGTTCGACGCGGTCAGCTTGACCGTATAGGTCCCCGCCTTCGTGTACGGGTGCGTCGGGTGCTGGACGATCGCCGTGCCACCGTCCCCGAAGGCCCACGCCCACTTCGTCGGGGACCCCGTCGACGTGTCGGTGAACTTCACCGCCAGCGGCGCCGGCCCGCTCGCCGGGGTGAAGGTGAAGTCCGCCACCGGCTTCGTGGCGGGAGCAGGCGCCGGCGCGGTCACCGTGACGGTGGCCGTCTTCGGCGTGCTCGTCCCGCCGGCGTTCGACGCGGTGAGGGTGACCGTGTAGGTCCCCACCTGCGTGTACGTGTGGGTCGGGTTTTGGGCGGTGGACCTACCGCCGTCCCCGAAGTCCCACGCCCAGCTGGTCGGCGCCCCCGTCGAGGTGTCGGTGAAGGTCACCGCCAGCGGCGCCGGCCCGCTCGCCGGCGTGTAGGTGAAGCCCGCCACCGGCTTCGCCACGGCCACCCCGGGCACGTAGTTGTGGACGTATTACCCGGTCTTCTGGTCCGACGCGAGCACCAGCATGCCGGAGGCTGCCGTCACGTTCTGCTTGGTCGACGTGGGGTTGTTGACGAAGTCGTGGGCCGCCAGCTTGATGAAGGGGCTGCCCTTGCCGCTGGCGAAGGCGACGTTGTCCATCGGGCTCGTCTTCTCATAGACGACCCCGCCCGCGACCGGTGCGGTGGCGAACACGTGGAGCAGGTTCTTGGCCGGCTCGAGGAGGATGATCGGCCGGGTCATGCCGTCGGCGACGGTGCTGTGCACGTACGACTCCCACACTCCGGAGGGACGCAGCACGAGCACCCGCACCAGTCCGGCCGCCGTGTCGATGGGAACGCTGTCGTCGCGGCCGGTCTTGACCACCGCGAAGACGCTGCCCGACGGGGCACCTTCCGCGCTGGCCAGGCTGATGTGGTCGTCGGCCGCCTTGGGGCCGCTGAAGATACGCTGCGAGGCGCTCCATGCCTCCGCCGGCAGGGCGCTGTCCGGGTGCTGGGCGACGTAGATCGCGGTGTTGCCCGCCACGTCGGCGTTCTGGCTGCTCCACACGACCGAGACCATGCCGTCGTGGGCGACCACGGTGGCGATGTCGTCCCGGTCGACGAACGTGCCCTCGACGGGTGGCGACATCGGGTCCGACCATCCCGTCTGGGCGGCGTCGCTCACCTTGACCCGCACAACCGCCCGGCGGGTGTGGTGGCCGTAGCGGCTGCGTCGGCGGTGTAGGCGACCCAGAGACGACCCGTGGAGTCCTTGGCGATCACCGCGGCCTCGACGCCCCCGCCGTTGATGGCACCAGCTGGGTAGACCCGGGTCGGTGACGTACTTCCCCGTGGCCGTGTCGTAGCGGAACCGCATCACCCTGATGCCGCTCGACGTGCCGTTCCGGCCGGCGGAGGCGACGTACAGCTTCCCGTTGGCGCCGTCCCAGAGGACGTCCGCCTGCGTGGGCACGAGTCGGCCGTCGACCACCACGCCGGTGTCGGTCCACACCTGGCTGTTCGGGTCGTAGGCGTGGATGGTGGTCGTCGTGGTGTTGGGAACCTGGAGGACCCCCCACCACGTCCCCTGGGCGAACCACAGCTTGCTCTGTGGCTTGGACGCCGTGGGTGAGAGATCCGGGTCGATGACGCCACCCGCCCCTGGGGGCGTCGGCGGGCCGTACTGGTAGTCGGCGAACACCGACGTCTCCGGGCGCGGCCTGCGCCGTCGTGGTGATGAGGGCATCGACGAGACACCCGCCACCAGCAGCCGCGGTGAGCCGCGCACGAGCATGCCTCTTGCATGTGTCATGTCGCTGTCCCTGTTCGATCGCGGCCGCTGCCGGCCACGTCCTTGTGCTTGTGCGGCCCAGGACGAGCGGGTTGGTCGGTCAGCCCCAGCTCGCGGACGATGCGGTCGACGTGGCGGAGCCAGTACCAAAGGAGGGCATCCCGCCGGGCGACACCGACGCCCTCCAGCACTTCGTCGAGGATCCCACTGGCGCTTCACGGCGGCGCCCAGCTCCCCTGGTGGACACCGGCAGTGAGCAGCCGGCGGAGGACCGAGTCGGAGAAGAAGTCCGCCCAACCAGCTCGTGGCAGATCGGGTAGAGGGTGAGGTGGAGCAGGTCGTGCGGCGCCACGTCGGTGAACGCCGCCTGGTCCCAGTCCATGAATCCGGAGACCTGCGCCGCGGCGCAGCAGGATGTTCCCGGGCCACAGGTCGCCGTGGACCAGGGCGACGCGACACGTGCGGCCCTCCAGGGACGCCGCCACGTCGTACGCCCACCGGGTGACCGAGTCGGCCCCTGGCCGCTGTCCCCAGCGGCGGAGCAGGGTGGATACCGTCGCCGCGGGGGCGAGGAACCAGGCGGGCACCCAGTCGTCGGCCAGGACCTCGTGCGCCGTCGCGCGACTCCGCCGGGCCACCTCGGCCCGCACGGCCGCCATGACCGCCTCGTCTGGGCGAGGCCCATCAGCGGCACGCCGCGCAGCTGCTCCTCGACGACGGCGAAGCGGTCGGCGCCCTCGTGCTCCCCCAGCGTGCGGGCGACTTGGTCGCCACGACGGCCAGGCCGGGCGGGTGTGGATGCAGGTGCGGACCGACAGCTCGCGGCGCAGGGCCGCCTCGCCGTACGCCGAGCGCGGGACCTTGACGACGCAGTCGTCGCGCACCCAGGTCACGCGGTGCGCGTTCCAGGCCCACTCGCCACCGGTGGGCGACCCACCCCCGGCGGCCAGGTAGGCCTCGCGGCCGTCCGCGCGACGTCCTGCCGCTCGGTACGGCGCCGCGGATGCTCCCGGAGCCGGTCCATGACGAAGGTGCCGGTGTCCAGTGCGCTCGCTACGGTCCTCATGGCGTCCCTCCGGTGCTCTTGCCCTGCAGGCGCTCCGCGGCGATTCCCCAGAGCGCGGCCACGACCTCGTCGGCGACGGTGGCGGCCGACTGGGTGGCGTCGACGGTGACCACGCGGGCCGGCCGGTCCGGTGGTGCACGGCGTGCACGTGGCCGGCGATCGCGTCCCTGTTCTCGTCCAGGATCTGGGGGCTCATCTCGCCTTGCGCCGCGTACAGCACCTCTCCCGGGCCTCCAGGAGCACGGCCACGTCGGGGGTCGGCACGCAGCGCAGGAGCAGGCCGAAGTAGAGGCGCTTGAGTCCCTTCCACCGGCCACGCGGCGGGGC
>CAWALI010000005.1:0-305637 GCA_963782905.1 uncultured Actinomycetota bacterium | reverse complement strand
AGTTGTTGTATTGCTAGCCAGTGAGTAGGGCTGTTGTCCATGTGCATTGACCTGTGTTCCTTGCACCAGTGTCCAGGTGGGCGCCACGCCGTTGGAGCAGCAGGTTGCTCATCTCATATGACATTTACAGAGGGTCACAGGAGGCATTTCATTTGGTGGATGGGACTGAGGTCAGTGTGCAAGCTTGATGAGGCCGAGCCATCACCATGTACATACTCCATCTCTCGGGAGCAGCTGCCACGGCAAGACGAGGTCAACCTCCAGGAAGCGGCCTGCTCAGTCACTCCTCATGCCATTGCACACTTCCTCGTGATCGGACGAGCTGGTTGGCGTGCTCATCTACAGTTGGTGAAGAGGTCGACGACAGCTCATGTTAATTTCTCCAAGGCGCCAGTTTCAGTTGGGGGCACATTGCTATGCCGTGGAATGGGTGTGGGCTACAGCAGCGACCCACTGCTCGGCCGCCACGTCATCTTGCCCAGGCGCCAGTGGCGCACCGGTGAACCACAGCACCGGTGGTCGACGGGTGGGATTGCTTGAGCCAGCCCGCAGCCCCGCGCCGCCACGCCCAGCCTCCATAAACAAATTCTCCATCACATCTCTCTGACTGTAGCCCAGCGCCTCGGTGACCGCCTGCCAGGCCCGGTCCTCGCCACCACGTGCACGCCCGCCGCCCGCAACGCCCATGCACGGTCCAGGCGAGCCACAGCCCACCGGCGCCGCCACGCCGCGCCGCGGGCGCTCGGCGAGACCATGCCGCCCACCTCCACCGCTGCACGTCCATCACATCGTCGACGAGCAATCTGCTCCGTCAGGCCAGCCGCCGACTTGTGGCGTCGCCTCCGCCACCAGCATCGTCTCTACCACGTGGTGGCGAAGTCCTCCGGCGGCGGCTCGGGATGCGCGTGAAGCGCAGCGTCTCGGGGTCCCGGGTCAGCTCGGCCATCTCCGGCACGTGCTCGGGCGATAGTGGGACGCAGGCCGAGGCCCCGGATCGGCTCGGGCATGGCGCGACCCTAGTCAGCGGTGGCCAGCAGGTCGAGGTGGTCCACGGTCACCGAGAGTGATCCCGCCGCCAGCTGCGCCCGGCGGCGCAGGGTGTACGCCGCGGCGTCCTCGTGCAGACCGGGGTCGTGGTCGACGGCCGCCCCGACCCAGCCGCTCAGCCACGCGGTCGCCAGCGCCGCGCGGGCGGGCCCGAGGCGCCACGGGCTGCGACGCACCGTGACCTCGAGCCCCGCCCGCCGGAAGGCCTCGACGGCCCGGGGTCGCGGCGTCCGGTCCGAGCAGGTCCCCGCCCGGGGTGGCCCGCCGCTGGTGGGCGTTGAACGCCGCGACGACCCGAGGGTCGAGGGGGTCGCCCGGGTCCAGCTCCACCCGGCCGAGCACGCTCAGCGTGACGAGCACGGGGCACCCCGACCCGGCGCAGGTGGCGACGAACCGGGCCAGCTCGTCCCCGGTGAGCATGTCGAGCAGCGCGGAGGCGGTGACCAGCGAGGCGTCTGCCAGGTCCTCGGGGTCCAGCCGGGTGATGTCTCCCAGGCGGGTCTCGATCGTGACGGCCCCGCCGTCCGACGACCGGGGCGGGGCCATCCCCGTCGCGAGGTCGAGCAGGTCGGGGTCCCGGTCGTGCAGCACCCATCGCTGCCCACCGGCCAGCCGGGGCGCCAGCCACCGCGCCGTGGACCCGGTGCCGCTCCCGAGGTCGTGGACGACCAGCCCGGTGGCGGGCAGCCGGGGACGCAGGATCTCGACGAGGGCGTCGGACCGGGCGTCGGCGTCCGCCGGCTCCCGCAGCGCCAGCCAGGCCGACCCGGCCCGGACGGGTCCCGTCGTCATCGCGCCTCCGCACACATCGGTGGACCGAACGGCGGACCGACCGGTGAACCGAACGGCGGCACCGTGCGTCCACCACCGTAGACGCCGACGCGGGAGGGCCCGGTGACACCTGTTCGCAACGCCCTGGGGGTCGCTGTCCCGGCGCTGGCCGTCCTGCTCACCCTGCTCGCGGGAACGGCCGGGATCGGGCGGGGGGCCGCGCTGGTCGGTCTCGGCTGCGGGCTCGTGCTGGCGATCGCGGCCGCACGGACCGCCTCCCGTGAGGGCGTGGAGCTGCTGGGGCCGGCCGACCTGGTCACCGTGACCCGGGCGGCCCTCGCCTGCTGCGTGGCCGCGCTGGTGGCGGACTCGTGGTCCGGCGGGTCGGCCGTCGGCCTCCTCGTGGCGCTCGCCTCGCTCGCCCTGGTGCTGGACGCGGTGGACGGTCGGGTGGCGAGGCGGACGGGCACCGTCTCCCGGTTCGGGGGTCGCCTCGACGGCGAGGCCGACGCCTTCCTGATGCTCGTGCTGAGCGTGTACGTCGCCCGGTCGGCCGGCGCGTGGGTGGCGGTGATGGGAGCGCTGCGCTACGCGTTGGCGGTGGCGGGATGGGCGCTGCCCTGGCTGAGGGCGTCGTTGCCTCCGCGCTACTGGCGCAAGGTCGTGACCGCGACCGCGGGGATCGCCCTGACCTTCGCCGCGGCGGCGGACGTCGGGCCCGAGGAGGCGACGTACGCAGCACTGGTCGTCGGCCTCCTCCCTGCTGGTCGAGTCGTTCGGCCGGGACGTCGGCTGGCTGTGGAGGCACCGGGGCCGCGACGAACACCGCGACGAACACCGGGACGACCGCCGGCAGGACCACCGGGAGCGAGCCGGGAGCCGGTGCCCTCCGGACACCGTCATGACACAGCCCCCGCGCACGGCGTACGACGACGCGCTGCGCCACGCCCGCACGGCGGCGTACGCGCCGGGTCAGTTCGTGGGCCAGGAGAAGCTCGATGTCTTCGGCCGACGAGATCCTGTGGCTGGCCCGTTGGGCCGGGGTCGGCCCGGGCTCCGGTGCTGGACCTCTGCTGCGGTGTCGCCGGGCCCGGACGGCTCATCACCGCGACCTGGGCGGCACCTACCTCGGCGTCGACCAGGACGCCGGCGCCGTCGGGCTGGCCCGGGCCCGCGCCGACGGGCTCTCCCTGCCGGTTCGAGGTCGCGGAGGTGCCACCGGTGGGGCGGGCGGTCCGTTCGACGTGGTCCTCCTGCTGGAGACGATGCTGGCGTTCCGGGACAAGAAGGCGCTGCTGCTCGGGGTCTCGACCGCGCTGGTGCCCGGCGGCCGGTTCGCGTTCACCCTCGAGGAGGGGCAGCCCCTGACGGCCGGCGGAGCAGGACGCGAACTGCCCGCCGCCGACACCGTCTGGCCGGTGCCGCTGCCCGTGCTGGTCGGGCTCCTGGCCGACGTCGGGCTGCGCGTCGGCTGGCTGCAGGAGTGCACCCGCGAGCCACCGGCTGGTCGCCGACACCCTGCTCGCCGCCTTCCGCGCGGACCGGGCCGGGACATCGCGGCCGACCTCGGGGACGGCCGTCGCCGATGGCCTGCTGGCGTCCCACCGGCTCTGGAGCGAGTGGCTGACGATGGTGGGGCCTCCGCAAGCTCACCCTCGTCGCCCCGAGAAGGCCGCGGCCCGGCGGTGAACCGCCCGGGCCGGCGGTCGCGCTCCCCAGGCAGGACCCCCCCGGATGGGAGCGGGAGCGTCATGCGCGGCGCTGGCGGCGGTGGCGGTCCTGGTCTCGGCGGCGGTGCACCTCTACCTCTGGTTGGACTTCTGCGGGACGCCGACTTCTTCGGGCCCGCGTTCCTGCTCAACGCCGTCGCCGGCGCGGGCATCGCGGTCCTGCTGTTCGCCTGGCGGCACTGGGTGCCGGCCTTCCTGGCCCTCGGTTTCGGCCTCTCCACGCTCCCGGCGTTCGTCCTCCGGCCACGACCGTCGGGCTCTTCGGCACCGACGGCCAGCACTGGACCGGCTGGGCCGTGTGGGTCGCCGCCGCCGCAGAGGTCGTCGCGATCGTCGCGGGTGCCCGGCTGCTCCCGGCCGTGGACAACCCGCTCCGCCTCACGCGTCGAGTCGTAGCACGACCCGCCCGTCGGGAATCCGCACCTCGACCGAGGCGAGGTCGTCGCGGGCGACCGACGTGGCGGCCGGCACCGTCATCGTGGTGCCGCTGACCGAGGTCCAGCTGCCGACCTGCTGGAGTGGCCGCCCCGGGCGTCGGTGACGTAGAGCAGGTAGTCGACCTGCTCGGGCAGCTCGACGCCGATCGCGTCCTTGTTTCGTAGGTGCAGGTCAGCAGCATCCGGGTGCCCCAGGTGACCTGCTCCAGGCCCAGTGTGGCCTGATGGGTACGTCGCCCTGCGGCGCCATCGCGTGCGTCTCGACTCTGCCCGTCGCGGCCCCCCGGGCGCTCGAGGGGCCGCTCGTGCTCCCGGGCCCGGAGACCGGAGGTCGTTGCCGCGGAGCGTCAGTCGGCACGGCCCCCAGCGCGACCACGGCGGCGGCCGCGGCTGCGAGTCGGCGTAGATGGCGCACCTGTGTCGACGCCGGCGGTGCGTCTCGACCGCGCGGGTGAGCGACGGCAGCAGCGGCCCGGCGGAGTGGGGGTGTCGCTCGGGCGGCGCTCCGAGCACGGCGGCGTCCACGAGGTCGAGCAGCCCGGGCATCCCCGCGAGCGACCGGATCGAGCTCGAGCACTCGTCGCAGGCCGCGAGGTGCCGCTCGAAGTCGAGGCGCTCCGTGGGGCTCAGGGCGCCGAGGACGTAGGCGGCGTCGTCGTGGTGCGGGCGTCATCCGAGGGATGAACTCACGGTGACACCCACCCCCATCTCCTCGAGGGCGAGCTTGAGGGCGCGCAGCGCGTAGTGGGTGCGCGACTTGACCGTGCCCCCGGCGGACGCCGAGCCGCCGGGTGACCTCGGCCACGGGACGGCCGCGGTAGAGCACTCCAGCAGCACGGTGCGGTGGTCCTCCGACAGGTGCGTCAGCGCCTCGGCCACCACCCACGACAGCAGCAGCTGGTCGCTCTCGTCGTCGTCGAGCGAGCGGCGCTGCTCGGGCACCTCGTCCACAGGGGTCTCGGGGCGGGCCCGCCGGCTGCGCCAGTCGTCCAGCGGCACGCTGTTCCGGCGCCACGGTGAACAGCCACGAGCGCACGGCCGCGGGAGGGCTCGCGAGGATGGTGCCGTGCCGCCAGGCCCGCAAGAGGGTCTCCCGCGCCACGTCCGCGCGGCCCCCCGGTCGTTGGCGACCAGGGTGCAGGCAGAAGCGCCAGAGCACCTCGGCGTGCTCGTCGTGCACCTGCTGCATCAGCGCGACCTCGTCCTTCGACATGTCACCTCCCTCGACGGGAACGCACGGGCCACCCACGTCCTCGGTTCACCCGCCGCCCGCGCGCGCCCCGTCCCTAGTGTGGCGCGCTCGGCGCCCGAAGGCCGCGAGGAACCGGTCGCGGAAGGTGTCCATCGGCCAGACCGGCGCATCGGAGCCGGGCCGCAGCCCGTCGTCCCACCCCAGCCGGCGATCCGGTCGGTCACCGCCGGGGCGCGGGCGATCACCGACACCGGCACGTCGTGGCCGGGATCCCGCCCGAGACGATGGCGCGGGCCCGGTGGTCGCCGAGCATGACCAGCACGGGGTCCCGCTCGGCGTCCGCCTTGCGGAAGGCGACGACCGCCGCGAGCGTGTACTCGACCGCTCCGGCGTACGCCGCCCGCACCCTGTCGGGGTCGGGTAGATGTCGGCCTCCGAGGGCATCGCTCGGGCATCCCGGCGAAGACCGAGCCGTCGCCGACGGTGGCTGCGCCACCGGCGCGGCGTCGCGACCACGGAGCGTGGCTCGAGATCAGGTCGATCTCGGCCATCACTGGGCCGCGGTCGCGGCGCGAGCTCGAGGCGGCGGAGCGCGTCGAGGGAGTACTGGTCCGGCATGGTCGCGTAGCCGGACCGGGGGCCGCGGTAGCCGAGGTTGCGCGAGTCGTAGACCCGGTCGAGCCGTAGTCTCGCCCTGGGGCCAGTCGCGGGTGTTCGCCGGGACGGCGGCGACGGTGCGCCACCCGGCCCGCCGAACAGGCTGGTCAGGGTCGGCCGGGCGCCGGTGACGAGGTGGTCGTAGCGCTGCTGGCTGTCGACCCAGAGCCCGGACTGCAGGGTGGAGTGCGCGAGCCAGCTGAGCGCGCCGAAGGTCGGCGAGGTAGCCAGGCGCTGCGTGCGACGAAGCCCAGCGGCGCGCGTCGCCGCCCGCGCCGATCGACCGCGTTGAGCCCGGGGAGAGGCCGGGGTCGTCGAGGCGACGCGCCCGTAGCTCTCGACGAAGACCAGCAGCACGTCCTTGCCGCGCAGCCCGGTGAGCAGCGCCGGCGGGGTCGTCGCGCTCCGGGTCGGCCGCGGCGGCGCGGGTGAATTCGCGCTGGTCGCGCAGCTGCGAGGGACGCGCGCGACCTGGCCGTAGGCCGTAGCCGGCCGCCGCCCGGAGGCGACCGGACCCGACGCCGTGCGGACGCCGAGCACGCTGAGCGCCAGCCAGAGCGCCGGGACACGGCCAGCAGCCGACCGGTGGCGCCCGGTGCCGGACCGCGGCGCGGGTCACGCGCAGGACCGCCAGCGGGACCAGCACGAGCAGCCCGACCAGGACGGCGGCGGCCGGACCAGCAGGAGGCGCCGAGGCGCCCGGCGCGGCGCCCGCACCGTCTCGACGAGCGCGCCGGCGTAGCGCCAGTCGATGACGGGTCGAACGGCCGGTTGAGCGCCAGCATGAACCCGAGGTCGAGGGCCTTGAAGACCGCGACCAGGCGAGCAGCAGGCCGGCCGCGACGGCCCCCCCGACGCACCTCCCGGCGCGCGCAGCGCCAGCACGACCGCGAGGTAGACGAGGAGCTCCACGGGCAGTCGCACGAAGGCGGCGGGGGCCACGTCCTCGAGCCGGTCGGCGCGGTGAGCGCGAGCACCACGAGGCGGCGCGAGCGGACCGCTCCGCAGGCCGCGACCGGCGCGTCCCGGCCGGGCGTTGAACCTCAGGCACGCCCCTCCGTTCACGTGAGGCACCCCGGACACTAGCCTCCACGTCGTCCAACGGGGCGAGGCTCCGCTGGTTCACCCCGAGGAACCGAGGGTGGTGCGATGCAGAGAGAGGCGCGGGCCTTCTGGGTCCGCGAGCCGGGCTTCGGCGAGATCCGCGGGGCGCCGCTGCCCGAGCCCGGCGCGAGGAGGTCGTCGTGCGCACGCTGCGGTCCGCGGTGAGCCGGGGCACCGAGAGCCTGGTCTTCGGTGGACGCGTGCCCCCAGCCAGTACGACGCGATGCGCGCGCCCTTCCAGGACGGCGACTTCCCCGGCCCGGTCAAGTACGGCTACCTCAGCGTCGGGGTGGTCGAGGAGGGCCCGCCGCTGCGCGGGCGCACGGTCTTCTGCCTGCACCCGCACCAGACGGCGCTACGTCGTGCCCGCGGCCGCGGTCACCGTCGTGCCCGAGGGCGTGCCGGTCGCCCGCGCGGTCCTCGCCGGCATCGTCGAGACGGCGGTGAACGCGCTCTGGGACGCGCCGCCGCTGGTCGGCGACCGGGTCGCCGTCGTCGGCGCCGGCGTGTCGGCTGCTGCGTCGCCCGGCTGCTCGCCCGCGTGCCCGGCGCCCGGTGACGCTCGTCGACGTCGACCCCGCGCGCGCCGAGGTCGCGGCGACGCTCGGCGCTGGCTTCGCGCCGCCCGAGGAGGCGGCCGGCGACCGCGACCTCGTCGTCCACACGAGCGCCACTCCGCGGGCCTGCAGCGCTCGCTGGAGCTGCTGGCGCCGGAGGGCACCGTCCTGGAGCTCAGCTGGTACGGCGACGACCCGACCACGGTCCCGCTCGGCGGAGCTTCCACTCCCGGCGGCTGAGGCTGCGGGCCAGCCAGGTCGGCCGGGTGGCGCCGGCGCGCCGGGACCGCCGACGACCGGCGCAGCGGCTGGCGCTGGCCCTCGAGCTGCTGCGCGACGCCGGCTTCGACGCCTGCTCACCGGGGAGTCGCCCTTCGAGGACGCTGCCGGAGGTGATGCCGCGGCTCGCCTCGGGCGGCTGCCCGCGCTGTGCCACGCCGTCACCTACGACGAGGAGGGCGCGCCGTGTTCGGCGTGACCGTCCGCGACCACATGATGGTGGCGCACAGCTTCCGCGGCGAGGTCTTCGGGCCGGCCCAGCGGCTGCACGGCGCGACCTTCGTCGTCGACGCGACGTTCCGCGGCGACGCGCTCGACGACGACGGCATCCTCGTCGACATCGGCCGCGCGGCCGAGGCGCTGCACGCCGTGGTCGCTGAGCTGAGCTACCGCAACCTCGACGAGGAGCCGGCCTTCGCGGGCACCAACACGACCACCGAGGTGCTCGCCCGCCACGTCGCCGACCGGCTCGCCGACCGGCGTGGGCCGGTGCCCTCGGCGACGCCGGCAGGTCGCGGCGATCGTGGTCACCCTGCACGAGTCCCACGTCGCGTGGGCGAGCTACGAGCGGGCCCTGTGACGGCGGCGCGGTCCACCTCGTGGTCCCGGACGGGATCGACGACCCGCCGCGGCCAGCGGCGGCAACACCTACGACCGCCGGCTGTGCCGACGGCTGCGCCGCGCTGGGCTGGACGGTCCGCGTCATCGAGGTCGCGGTGGCGGGGCCGTGGCGAGCCGGACGGCCGCGACGCGCTGGCGGGGCCCTGGCCGGGCTGCCCGACGGGGCGCTGGTGCTCGTCGACGGGCTCGTCGCCTCGCGCCTGCCGGAGGTGGTGGTGCCGGTGTGCGCACCGGCTCGGGTCGTCGTGCTGGTGCACCTGCCGGTCGGCGTCGCCGACCCGCCGGGCGCGCCGCCGGGGAGCGCGCGGTGCTGCGCGGCGGCCGCAGCGGTGGTCACCCCCAGCACCTGGTGCCGTGACTGGCTGCTCGTGGCCTACGGGCTCGACCCGGCGCGGGTGCACGTCGCCGACCCGGGTGTCGACCCGGCCCCGGCCGGCCCCGGGCACGCGGACGGCGGCGACGCTGCTCTGCGTCGGCAGCGGTGACGCCCGGCAAGGGACAGGACCTCTGCTGGCCGCGCTGGCCGAGCTCGCCGACCTCTCCGTGGCGCTGCGACCTGCGTCGGGTCGCTGGTCGGTGGCGCGGACTTCACGGCTCCGTGCGCGGACCGCGCGCGGAGGCCTCGGCCTCGCCGACCGGGTCGTCCTCGCGGGCCGCACCGGCGTGCGCCGCTCGACGCCGCCTACGCCGCCGGCGGACCTCCTGGTGCTGCCCAGCCGCACGGAGACCTACGGCATGGTCGTCACCGAGGCACTCGCCCGCGGCCTCCCGGTCGTCGCGGCCGACGTGCGGCGGCGTCCGGAGGCGCTGGGTGCGACCGCGGACGGCACCGGCCCGGTCTCCTGGTGCCGCCCGGCGACCCCGCCGCGCTCGCCGGGGCGCTGCGCCGCTGGCTCTCCGACGCGACGCTGCGGGATCGCCTGCGGGCGCACGCCCGACGACGGCGCGACGAGCTCGCGGCCTGGTCGACGCACGGCCGGCCGCGGTCGCCGGTGCTGCGCGGAGGTGGCGGCATGAGGCGGCCGTCGTGGTCCGCGGGGTCGTGGCGCTGGGCTGGTGCGGCGCGGGCATCGTCGCGCCTCGTGTGGCGCGCACCGGGGCCGGCCCCGTCCTCGCCGGGCTCGGGCCCTCGACGTCGAGGTGCTGCTCGCTGGGCGCCGGCATCGCGCGTCGTCACCACGGTCGCCTGCGCCTGGCGCTGGCACCTGGTCGCGCGCGAGCTCGGCGTCGGCATCCGCCTGCCCGCGGCCGTCGCCGCCTGCTACCGGGCGCAGTTCCTCAACACCGTCCTGCCGGGCGGCGTGCTCGGCGACGTGCACCGGGCGTCGCGCACGGCCGCCACGCGGGACGACCGGTCGCGCCCTGCGCGCCGTCGCCTGGGAGCGGTTCGCCGGCCAGGTGGTGCAGGCGGTCGTGGCTCACCGCGCTGCTGCTGGCCCTGCCGTCCCCGCGTGGGCGCCGCGGCTGCCGTGGGTGGTCGGGCTGGTGGTCGCGGTCACGGCCGTGGTCGCCGCTGGTGGCCTGGCGGGCGCTCGCCGCGGGCGGGGAGTGGTGGCGGAGGCTGCTGCGGGCGCGCGCACGACGACGTGCGCCTCGGCCTGCTCGTACGCCGGTCCTGGCCCGGCGTGGTGGTGGCCTCGACGGTGGCGATGGCCGGGCACGTCGCGACGTACGTCGTCGCCGCCCGGGCGGTCGGCGTCACGGCCCCCGTCCGACCGCTGCTCCCGCTGGCCGTGCTCGTCCTCGTCGCGGTGGGCCTGCCTCTCAACCTCGCCGGCTGGGGGCCCCGCGAGGGCATGGCCGCCTGGGCGTTCGCCGCCGCCGGCCTCGGGAGCGGCACGGGCGTGGCCGCCGCCGTGGCCTACGGCGCGATCGTGCTCGTCGCGAACCTGCCCGGGGCGGTCTCGCTCCTCGTCGGTCGGACCGGCACCCGCGCCGCGCGCCGCCGCGCGCGCTCCTGCGGGGGCCGTTCCGCCCCTGTGCGTGGGAAGGAGGGTCGATGCCTGAGCGCCCCTACACGATCCTCAGCTGCAGCATCTCGCTCGACGGCTACCTCGGCGGCGCGTCCGAGGAGCGCCTGGTGCTGTCGAACGAGGCAGACCTCGACCGCGTCGACGCGGTCCGGGCCGCGTGCGACGCGATCCTCGTCGGGGCCGGCACCGTGCGCACCGACAACCCCCGGCTGCTGGTGCGCACCCGCACCTGCGCGCGGCTGCGTCGGACCGGGGGCTGGCCGAGACGCCCACCAAGGTCACGGTGACCGAGCACGGACGACTCGACGCGGGCAGCAACTTCTTCGTGGCGGGGGACGGCGAGAAGATCGTCTACTGCGCGAGCCTGGCGGTGCCGGTGACCCGCAGCCGGCTGTCGGCGGTGGCCACCGTCGTGGACGGCGGGCGGCGGGTCGAGGTGGGCCGGCTCACCGAGGACCTCGACGACCGCGGCGTGCGGCGGCTCATGGTCGAGGGCGGGGGCAGGGTGCACACCCAGTTCCTGACCAGCGGCACGGCCGACGAGCTGCACCTGGTGGTCGCCCCGTTCTTCGTGGGCACCTCGCGAGCCCGCCGCTTCGTCGGGGACGGCGCGTTCCCCTGGCACCCCGGTCACCGGGCGCACCTGGCCGAGACCCGCCAGATCGGCGACGTCGTGCTGCTGCGCTACGCGCTCTCGGACCGCTTCGGGGCGACCGGGTGAGCGGCGCCTGGTTCAGAGTGACCGCAGGAAGTCGATCACACCCGGGAAGTAGTGCCCGGGGTCGTCGAACTGCGACAGGTGACTGCCGTCGGGGCAGTGCAGGTAGCGCCCCTGCGGGAGCTGCTCCGACATCCACTGCATGTGCGCAGGATCCATCGTGTCGTGGGTGGCGCCGATGACCAGCGTCGGGACGTCGACCTCCGCCAGGTCACCGGAACGGTCCCAGCTCTCCAGCGTGCCACTCATCCCGAGCTCGCTGGGGCCCTGCATCGGCACGTAGATGGCCCGGTTGATGTGGGATAGGGATCGGATGACCGGGTCCGGCCACTCCTCGAGGGGCAGCCGGCAGACGTGCAGGGCGTAGTGGTGCTCCATCAGCAGCTGCTCGTAGCGCGGGTCGTCGGTGGTGCCCTCGGCCTCGAACCGTGTGATCTCCGCCAGCACGGCCTGGTCCATCGCGGGCATGAGGACGTCCTTGGCGTATGCGTTGTACTGCCGCGAGCTGGACATCATGTTCGAGATCACCAGACCCTTGAGCTGGTCCTGGTGGTGGATGGCGTACTCCAACGCCAGCAGCCCGCCCCACGACTGCCCCAGGAGCACGAAGTTGCTGCTGTCGAGTGCCAGCGCCTTCCGGACCTGCTCCACCTCGTCCACGAAGCGGGCCAGGTCCCACAGCTGCGGCTCATCCGGTTGGTCGCTGCGGAAGGACCCGAGCTGGTCGTAGAAGTAGTACTCGACACCCGCCCCCGGGAACCAGGTGTCGAAGCATTCATAGAGCTCGTCGCTCGCCCCGGGACCGCCGTGCAGCAACAGCACCTTGAGCTCCGGATTGTTGCCGACCCGTTTGGTCCACACCCGGAACTCGCCGGCCGGTGTGCTGATGGGCACCATCCGTGAGCCACCCGAGAGCACGTCGCGCGGATCCCATGTCGACGTGTCGAAGTACGAGGCCGCTGAAGACTCCATCACCGCAACCTACCGACGATCGGGTCGGGGCGGCCGCGTTCGGTCCGGGGTCCTGCGTCGATGATGCGCCGGACCTCGGTGAGGTCGAGGTCGAAGGGCCCGATGCGGGTCAGCACCCACGAGGCGCCGCGGTCCAACCAGGGGGTCGGATCCTGCTCGGGCCTGAGATCGATCACCACGTCGAAGCCCGGCGCTGGATCCTGCTCGGCGACACCGACCATCAGCTCGTCCAGGTCCTCCGGGCGGTCCAGGCCGATGACGAAGAAGCCGTCGTGCCGTGCGGCCCGGCGTAGGGGCGCCTGGTTGCCGAAGCGCCCGGCCAGCCAGATCGGCACGGGAGGCGCGGGGCGGAACCGTACGTCTCGCGCGGTGTAGTGAGCCCCCTCGTGGTCCACCGGCTCGCCGCTCCGCAGTCCGGTGAGGACCGCGAGGCCCTCGTCGAGCATCCGACCGCGCACCTTCGGGTCCGGCTCGTCGCCGAAGGCGCTGAACTCCCCTACCCAGTCGTCGCCCAGCCCCAGACCGAGCACGAAGCGGCCCCCCGAGAGCACCGCGAGGCTCGCGGCCTGCCGGGCCAGGACCTGTGGCCGGCGCCGCGCCAGCGGGGTGACCATCGGCCCGAACGACAGCCGTTCGGTGCGCATGGCGACGGCCGCGCAGCAGGTCCACACGTCGGCTATCGCGGTGATCCGCTCGCCGTACTGCAGGTGGTCCCAGATGAAGAACCCGTCCCAGCCCGCTGCCTCCGCCGCTGCAGCCAGGTCGCCGATGACCCGTGGGTCGGCCAGCGCATCGAAGGGGGCGACGAAGAGTCCGCGGCGTGTGGTCATGGCCCCGATCATGCCGACCCGCGCAACGGCGCCGTCAGGTGAGGTGAGTCACCGGCCGGACGGCTACCAACCCCGGGCGCGCCACTCGGGCAGCGAGGACCGCTCGGCGCCGAGCGTCGAGTCGCCGCCGTGCCCCGGGTAGAACCACGTGCTGTCCGGGAAGACGCCGAAGAGCTTGGCCTCCACGTCGCCGAGGAGCTGCCGGAAGGCGTCGGCGTCGCCCCGGGTGTTGCCCACCCCGCCGGGGAAGAGCGAGTCGCCGGTGAAGAGGTGCCCGCCGTCCTGCGACCACCAGAGACAGATCGACCCCGGCGTGTGACCGGCCACGTGGACGACCTCGAGGTCGCAGGTGCCCACCGCGACCCGGTCGCCGTCGCCGACCCGCCGGGTCACCTCGACACCGGTCTGCTCGGTGATCGCGTCGGCGTCGGCCTCGCCGGCGACGACCGCCGCCCCGGTGGCGGCCACGACGTCGGCCAGTGCGCGGTGGTGGTCCCAGTGCTGGTGGGTGGTGACCACGGTCGTCAGCGACCGGTCCCCGATGAGCTCCAGCAGGCGTGGCGCCTCGGCGGCGGCGTCGACGAGGACGAGCTCGTCGGTCTCCTCGCAGTGGAGCAGGTAGCAGTTGTTGGACATCTGCTGGTCCACCGCCACCTTGGTGAGGGTGATGCCGCCGATCCGGCGTACGGCGGGCGGGCCGCCGGGCGAGACGTCGCCCGTGTAGTCGTGCGGGTTGTCGTTCGAGCTGTCGTTCACCACGAGGGCACCTCCGGGAGTCGGTCCGTGTCGACGGTCAGGTCGTTGCCGTCACCGCGTCCGGTGAGCCACCACCCCAGGGAGGCGGCGTCCCCGGTGACGTTGGCCACGGCGGCGCCGTCGCCGAAGTCCCACGACCGAGCGAGGTCGCGGGCCAGCACGCGGAACGGCTGGGGGTAGGGACGCCGGGTCATCGACTCGATGAGGACGGCGCAGAACGCACCGGGCCAGTCGGCCGCGGTGTAGTCGACCCCGAGGTCGGCGTGGTGGATCTCGACCTCGCGCAGCCGCATCAACGGCACGGAGGCCACCGCCATCGACTGGCCGCCGGGGGCGCGCTCGAAGTGGGCGTGCCAGGCGTCGCCGGCCAGCGCCGCCGCGGCCCGTTCGAAGCGGTGGGTCGAGGCCAGGAGACGCTCCCGCAGCTCGCTGACCTCGGCCTTTGCCAGCTCCTCGATGTCGGCGTCGCGCGACTCGGGGGAGGCGTACATCGGGCGCTGCTCGCCCCGGGCGGCCGCGTCGAGCACCTGCTCGAGGGCCTCGCCGTTGAGGGCGACGTGGGCCACGACGTGGGCCCGCGTCCAGCCGGGCAGCAGCGAGGCACGGCCCATCCCCTCGGCGTCGAGGCCGTCCACGGTGCGCACGAGACGCTGGTCGGCCTCGGCCAGGAGCTCGATCTGGGTGGGCACCCAGGGTGGGGCCTCGGCCCCTGGTCCGGGGGCAGCGGTGTCCGTCATGACTGTCATTCAACACACACGTAGGGGTGCTGTGCAGCCCCGTAGGATCGAGAACCGACCGCGCGGCGGGTTGCAACCCGCCGCCGAGTGACGAACACTTGTTCGAACCCACCCTTCCTGCTCGAGCGACCGCTCGGACACGGACCCCCTGCGCAGTGAGGACTACTGTGGCCGACCAGCTGATCATCCGCGGTGCCCGCGAGCACAACCTCAAGGACGTCTCGCTCGACCTCCCGCGTGATGCGCTCATCGTCTTCACGGGCCTCTCGGGCTCCGGCAAGTCGAGCCTGGCCTTCGACACGATCTTCGCCGAGGGGCAGCGCCGGTACGTCGAGTCGCTGTCGGCGTACGCCCGCCAGTTCCTCGGTCAGATGGACAAGCCGGACGTCGACTTCATCGAGGGGCTCTCGCCCGCGGTGTCGATCGACCAGAAGTCCACCTCCAAGAACCCGCGCTCGACCGTCGGCACCATCACCGAGGTCTACGACTACCTCCGCCTGCTCTACGCCCGTGCCGGCCGGCCGCACTGCCCCGTCTGTGGGGCCCCCATCGAGCGGCAGACCCCGCAGCAGATCGTGGACAAGGTGCTGACCCTCGAGGAGGGCGCCCGGTTCCAGGTGCTGGCCCCGGTCATCCGCGGCCGCAAGGGCGAGTACGTCGAGCTGTTCCGCCAGCTGCAGACCGACGGCTTCAGCCGTGCCCGGGTCAACGGCGAGACCTACCAGCTGGACGAGCCGCCCAAGCTGGACAAGCAGAAGAAGCACACCATCGAGGTCGTCGTCGACCGGCTCGCGGTCAAGGAGTCGAGCAAGCGCCGGCTGACCGACTCGGTCGAGACCGCGCTGCGCCTGGCGAGCGGTCTGGTGGTCTTCGACTTCGTCGACCTCGACGCCAAGGACGCGGGCCGCGAGATGCGCTTCTCCGAGCGGATGGCCTGCCCCAACGAGCACACCATCGACACCGACGAGCTCGAGCCCCGCTCGTTCTCCTTCAACTCGCCCTTCGGCGCGTGCCCGCAGTGCCACGGCCTCGGCACCCGGATGGAGGTCGACCCGGAGCTGGTCGTGCCCGACCCGCGCGCCACGCTCGGCGAGGGCGCGATCCAGCCGTGGAGCAACGCCCACGTCGCCGACTACTTCCTGCGCCTGATGAACGCGCTGGGCGAGGAGCTCGGCTTCGACCTCAACACCCCGTGGGACGAGATCGCGCCCAAGTCGCGCACGGCGATCCTCGACGGCCACAAGACCAAGGTCCACGTGGTCACCAAGAACCGCTACGGCCGCCAGCGCTCCTACTACGCCGCCTTCGAGGGGGTCCGTCCCTACATCGAGCGGCGGCACCAGGAGGCCGAGTCCGACACCAGTCGTGAGCGCTTCGAGGGCTTCATGCGCGAGGTTCCCTGCCCGGCCTGCCAGGGCAGCCGGCTCAAGCCCGTCTCGATGTCGGTGACCCTCGGCCAGCGCGAGGAGGGCGGCAAGAACATCGCCGAGGTCTGCGCGCTGCCGATCAACGAGGCCGCCGACTACCTCAACAGCGTCGAGCTGTCCCAGCGGGAGAAGCAGATCGCCGAGCAGGTGCTCAAGGAGATCCAGCAGCGGCTCAACTTCCTGCTCGACGTCGGCCTCGACTACCTGTCGCTGGACCGGCCGTCCGGGTCGCTGTCCGGGGGAGAGGCGCAGCGCATCCGGCTCGCCACGCAGATCGGAGCCGGCCTCGTCGGCGTGCTCTACGTCCTCGACGAGCCCTCCATCGGGCTCCACCAGCGCGACAACCAGCGCCTCATCGAGACCCTCGTGCGCCTCAAGGAGCTCGGCAACACGCTCATCGTGGTGGAGCACGACGACGACACCATCCGCACCGCCGACTGGGTCGTGGACATCGGTCCCGGTGCCGGCGAGCACGGCGGCCAGGTCGTGCACAGCGGCAGCGTCAAGGACCTGTACGAGCACCCCGACTCCATCACCGGCCAGTACCTCTCGGGACGCCGGCAGATCCCGGTCCCCGAGGTACGCCGCCCGCGCACCAAGGGCCGCGAGCTCACCGTGCACGGGGCCAAGGAGAACAACCTGCGCAACGTCGACGTGAGCTTCCCGCTCGGCGTCTTCTGCGCGGTGACCGGCGTCTCCGGCTCGGGCAAGTCCACGCTGGTCAACGACATCCTCTACACGTCGCTGGCCAAGCAGATCTACAACGCCCGGACGGTGCCCGGCCGGCACACCCGGATCAGCGGCACCGAGCACGTCGACAAGGTGATCCACGTCGACCAGTCGCCGATCGGGCGGACCCCGCGGTCCAACCCCGCGACGTACACCGGTGTCTTCGACCACGTCCGCAAGCTCTTCGCGGCGACCCCCGAGGCCAAGGTGCGCGGCTACCTGCAGGGCCGGTTCTCGTTCAACGTCAAGGGCGGTCGCTGCGAGGCGTGCTCCGGCGACGGCACGCTCAAGATCGAGATGAACTTCCTGCCCGACGTCTACGTCCCGTGCGAGGTCTGCCACGGCGCCCGCTACAACCGCGAGACGCTCGAGGTGCACTACAAGGGCAAGACCATCGCCGAGGTCCTCGACATGCCGATCGAGGAGGCCGCCGAGTTCTTCGCGGCCGTCCCGCCGATCGCGCGGCACATGAAGACGCTGTGCGAGGTGGGTCTCGGCTACGTCCGCCTCGGCCAGCCGGCCACCACCCTGTCGGGCGGTGAGGCGCAGCGCGTCAAGCTCTCCAGCGAGCTGCAGAAGCGCTCGACCGGCCGCACGGTCTACGTCCTCGACGAGCCCACCACCGGCCTGCACTTCGAGGACATCCGCAAGCTGCTGCTGGTGCTCGGCAAGCTCGTCGACGCCGGCAACACGGTGCTGGTCATCGAGCACAACCTCGACGTCATCAAGACCGCCGACTGGCTCGTCGACATGGGACCCGAGGGCGGCAAGCGCGGCGGCATCGTGGTCGCGGAGGGGACCCCCGAGACGGTCGCCGCGCACCCCGACAGCCACACCGGGCGCTACCTGGCGCCGCTGCTCGAGGGCCGGCACGCCAAGCAGCCCCGCGGACGCCTGTCGCCCAAGGAGGAGCCGCCCACCCGGTTGGCCAAGAAGGCCGCGAGGAACGCCGCGGCCAAGAAGTCGGCCGCCAAGCGGAAGGCGACCCAGTAATCCGCTGGGGCGGCGAAGGCGGATCGGGCCACGTCCTGAGCCGACGCGGTGCGGCACGGCGTCGCCGGGGTCAGCCGCGGATGCGCCGTCGCGCGGGCGTCGCCTCCGCCAAGCCGGGGGAGTACGCCGCCGCGGCGGCAGGTGTCGGGGCGTGCCGGGCCGTGAGCCCAGCGACCCCGAGGACCAGGACCTCGGTGAAGAGCCAGCTGAGCGCCACGGAGAGCGAGCCACCGCCCAGGTGGAGGGACACCGCCGACAGCCCCAGCATCGAGGTGCAGGCGAGCGCCTGGAGCCGCACCACCGTCCCGATCCTGCGCTCGACCCGCAGGTAGGCCAGGCGGAGCAGCAGGAGCATCCGCGGAACAGCCGCGAGGCTCAGCACCACCAGGGCCCAGCGGGCGTCCCGGTACTCGGTGCCGAAGATCGACAGCAGGACATCGGCGAGCAGGCAGGTGGCGGCGACCGCGGGCAGGAGGAGGAGGGCGGCGCGCCTCGTGGCGGCCCGCCGGTAGCGGTCCACCTGGTCCTGCCGGCCCGCGCCCTCGACGAGGAACGAGGACGCGGTCCCGGTGGCGATGAAGTCGAGCGCCAGCCCGATGGTCCAGGCCATGAAGAACACCGCGCTCTCCTCCGGCCCCGCCACGGCGATGACCAGCACCGGCAACGCCGTGGTGGACGCGTGCGAGAGGAGGTTCCCGACGTAGTCGCCGCCCACGAACCGGACCATCTCGCGGACCGGCGGCATCCCCGGGTCCCGGACGGTGCGACGCGCACGGGGGAGCAGCCTGCCGAAGATCAGCCAGTTGACCGGCACCAGCATGATCACCATCGACACGACCCACGCCGTGAGGATGCCGTGGTCGGACAGCGCCGGAGCCATCACCGCGAGCAGCAGGAGCTTGAGCAGGCCGAAGACCAGGTTCTCCGCCGGCACCCACATCGTTGCCCGGATCCCGGTCAGGGCGGCGTCCTGCAGCGCGAAGACCACCCACGTCGCCACGCCGACCACGAAGAGGGTCGCGAAGCGACCGTCCGCCAGGAACGACACCTTGTGGGACACCCGCGGCGCGACGAGGAGGAAGGCCACCGCGGCCAGTGTGCCCACCCCCGCGGACATCGCGTAGGCGGTCGAGACCAGCCGCCGTTCGCTGCCGCGCGACACCGGGAGGAAGCGCATCAGCCCGACCGACAGGTTGAGCTGGGAGGCGTTGCTCATCAGCATCATCGCCGCGATCGCCGCCGAGGCGCGCCCCACCGTCCCGGTGTCGTACAGACGCGCGGCGAGCGCCCAGAACCCCACGCCGAGGGCAGAGGTGAGCACCGTTGCCGCCATCAACGCGTAGGCGTTGCGGAACATCGTCTGCTCCCCCGTCATGCGGGCATCTTGCACACGGGACGGGGTTGACGCCAGCGGGACGGGGGGTCTTGACGCTGGGGCAGTGCTGGGGAATCCCCAATTAGGGGCATCTGCCGGGCACATGCCGTGTTGCCCTGACACCGCGTGCTTGCATCCCTGCCTCAGAGCAACCGGGGAGGCAGCGTGATGGTGACGAGCGCGTCAGACGGCGACAACACTCGTGGGCAGGGCGTCGGGGAGGTCATGGCATCGCGCCGGGCCAGGCGCAATCGTGTGGCACCGCGCGTCAGTGTGGTGGTGCCGACCCGCAACGAGGCGAGCAACCTGCCGCTCGTCTTCAGTCGACTGCCCCGGGCCCTCCACCAGGTGATCGTCGTCGACGGCCGGTCGACCGACGGCACCGTCGAGGTGGCGCGCACCCTGCGCCCCGACGTCGAGGTCGTCGCGCAGACGGGAAAGGGCAAGGGGGACGCGTTGGCACTCGGGTTCCGGCACGCGACGGGTGACATCATCGTGACCCTGGACGCGGACGGCTCCGCCGACGCGGCGGAGATCCCCCGGTTCGTCGCGTTGCTGGTCGCCGGCGCCGACTTCGCCAAGGGTTCCCGGTTCCTCCACGGCGGTGGCAGCGCCGACATCACCGGCATCCGCTCCCTCGGCAACAGGGCGCTGTGTGCGGTGGCGAACCGGGCGTACGGCGCCCACTTCACCGACCTGTGCTACGGCTACAACGCGTTCTGGGCCGACTGCCTCGACCACCTCAGCAGCCCCTGGCCGTGGTTCAGCGGAGACAGCCTGGCCGACTACGGGACCGGGTTCGAGGTGGAGACCGTCATCAACGTGCGATCGGTCAAGGGCGGACTGGTCGTGTGGGAGGTGCCGAGCTACGAGTGCCGGCGCCTGCACGGCTCGAGCAACCTGCACGCCGTACGCGACGGCCTGCGCATCGTGCGGACGCTGTGGCGGGAGAGTCCCGGGAGGGCCGCGCGGGGAGCACGCCCCAGCGGGTCGCCGATCGGGATGGTGGAGGGCATCCTGCCGATCCACCCGGCCACGGCACCGCGTGAGGTGTCCGGGGTGCCGACGACGGTCATCCCGACTCCGCGGGGTACGGAGTTCGTGCCGCTCGTGGCCCTCCCGCCGGGGGAGTCCCTCGAGGGAGCCGGTGTCGACCATGTCCTCTGACGTTCCGCAGGCTCGGGAGGCGGGCCGAGCCGAGGAACCGGTGCCCAGCATCGTCATCTGCTGCTACACGCTCGCGCGCTGGTCCGACCTGGTCGATGCGGTGGCGGAGGCGGACCGGCAGGCCGGTGGCGTGGCCGAGGTGCTCGTGTGTGTCGACCACAACGATGCCCTGCTCGAGCGGGCACGGGAGCAGCTCCCCCGGGCGACCGTCATCGAGAACATCCACGAGCGTGGCCTGTCCGGGGCGCGCAACACCGCGGTCGAGCACGCATCGGGGGAGGTGCTCGTCTTCCTCGACGACGACGCCGTCCCGGGACCGGGCTGGCTGCGGTCGCTGCTCGACCCGTTCTCCGACGGCACGGTTGCCGTCGTGGGCGGCGCGGCCGCACCCGCGTGGCCGGACCGGCGCCCGGGCTGGTTCCCCGCGGAGTTCGACTGGGTGGTCGGGTGCAGCTACCGGGGCCTGCCGCGCCGGCGAGCCAGGGTGCGCAACGTCATGGGCTGCAACATGGCCTTCCGCCGGGAGGTGTTCAAGGCAGGGCTGCGGTTCTCCACCGAGGTCGGCCGGACCGGCGACGACACCGCCGGGTGCGAGGAGACGGAGCTGTGTATCCGGGTACAGCAGCTGTGGTCGAACGCGGCGGTCGTCTTCGAGCCCGAGGCCGTCGTCCGGCACCGCGTGCCGCAGAGCCGGTGCTCGTGGACCTACTTCGCCCGACGCTGCTACGCGGAAGGTCGCTCCAAGGCGCGCGTCTCCGGCCTCGTCGGTCGACGGGACGCGCTGAGCACCGAGCGGGAGTACACCTTCCGCACCCTGCCCCGAGGGTTCGCCCGGGGGCTGCGCGAGGTGGCCGCGGGCGAGGTGAGCGGTCTCGGTCGCTCGGCGGCCATCCTGGCGGGGCTCGGCATCACCACAGCGGGCTACGCCCGGGGCAGGTGTGCCGGATGAGGCCGCTGCCGATCCTGCTCTACCACGCGGTGGACGACGACCCGCGCCCCGACGTGGCCCGGTGGTCGGTCACGCCCCGCCAGTTCGCCGAGCACATGGCGGTCCTGCGGCACGGGGGCTGGAGCACCATCACGCTCACCGACATGACGCGCATGACCGAGGCCGGGACGCCGCTGCCCGACCGCTGCGTGGCGGTCACCTTCGACGACGGCTTCGAGGACGTGCTGACCCGGGCGATGCCCGCGATGGACGGCATGGTGGGCACCGTCTACGTCACCAGCGGGTGGATGGGCGGGCGGCCCGGGGACCACACCGGCGCGCCCGGGCGGATGCTGCTCGCCCGACAACTGCCCGAGATCACGCCCGCCGGCTGGGAGGTCGGGGTCCACGGCCACCGGCACGTGGCCCTGGACGCGGTGTCACGGGCGACGGCAGCGCGGGACATCAGCGACAGCAAGCACCTGGTCGAGGACGCGCTGGGGACACCGACGACCAGCTTCGCCTATCCGTACGGCTACCACGACAGGCACGTCCAACGCCTCGTGCGCGAGGCCGGCTTCGGGCACGCCGTGGGCGTGAAGAACGCCCACTCGCACGCGCACGACGACCGGTGGGGGATGGCGCGAATCATGATCGAGCGTGGGATGTCGGCGGGGTGGCTGGAGGCCACGTTGGACCAGCCGGATCCTCGGACCGCTCCGCCCAGGGAGCGGCTGAGGACGACGGGTTGGCGACAGGTGCGCCGCGCACGAGCGGCACTGATCAGCACCTCATAGGTGCGCACACCAAGGAGGCGGACACGATGGGAAACACGGAACCACCGGCGGGGCCGGGGCCGGTGCTGGTCACGCAGATCGACCTCGACCGGGCGCTGCCGACGCTGCCCGAACGGACCGGGGCCGGGGCGCGCTACCGCACGGCGCTCGTGACGGCGCGGCTCCACGGTGCACCGGTTGCGGTCGCGGAGGTCAAGGTGACCCCCGGCATGGCCACGCCACCCGCCCTGCTCGCCGCGCTGCTGTGGCCCAGGGTCGCGGGTGAGGTCAACGCCCACCTGCGCGGGGACAGGCTGCCGGAGGTGACGAGGCTCGACCCCGGGCATGGACTCGGCAACGGCAGCAACGGCCGGGGACCGGCCTGCCAGCGCTTCTCGACGGCAGGCCTCACCGGCGACGACGTCACGGTGGTCATCCCGACGCTGGGCCGGTCACCGGTGCTCCCCGATCTGGTGCGGAGCCTCCTGACCGGCCCGACCAGGCCGGCCGCGATCGTGGTCGCCGACAACGACCCGGCAGGCGGGCTCGTCGCGCCGCGGCTGGAGCGGGAGTTCGCCGCCGAGCCCGTGCGTGTCGTGCCGGCCCGTCGGCGTGGTGCCGCGCACGCCCGCAACGTGGGCGCCGCCGCGGCTGAGACGCGCGTGGTGGCCTTCCTCGACGACGACGTCGCCGTGGATCCGGGATGGCTCGGCGGACTCCTCCGCGGGTTCGGGCGGGACAGCCGCGTGCAGTGCGTGACGGGCCTGATCATGCCGGTCTCCCTCGACTTCCCGGCCCAGGTGCGCCTCCAGCAGTTCGGGGGCTTCGACAAGGGCGCGAGGGCCCGGCTGTTCGACCTCGGGGAGCACGCCGCCGCGCACCCGCTCTACCCCTACCTCCCCGGCGTGTACGGGTCGGGCGCCAACCTCGCGATCCGCCGCGAGGCGCTCGTCGCGCTCGGTGGCTTCGACGAGCGGCTCGGACCGGGGACTGCGACCCGCGGCGGCGAGGACATCGACCTGCTCATGCGCACGGTCCTCACCGGCCACCTGCTCGCCTACGAGCCTCAGGCCCTCGTGCTGCACCACCACCGGGCGACCGAGGCGGACCTGCGCGCGGTGGTGTTCGGCTACGGGCTCGGCCTCGGAGCCGTCCTGTGGAAGCAGGCGGCGGGCCCGGAGTCCAGGCGGGAGCTGGCGCGTCGCGCCCCCGAGGGCCTCCGGTACCTGCTGGGCAGCTCCTCGCCGAAGAACGCGCGGATCCGGGGAGAGGCGTACCCGACCTCGCTCCGCCTCGCAGAGGTCGCGGGGATCCTCGCGGCCCCGTTCTGCTACACGCGGACGCGCACCGTCTCCTCGGGGTCGTGACGTGGCGTGAGGACCGAGCTCCTGCAGCGCGAGGGTGACGCGCGGCCCGACGGCGCGCGACGACCGCGGTCGAGCCGCCGCGCGCCCGTGCGCGTCCCGTGGCCGACCCGCGCCGGGCACGCCGCAGGCGACCGGGCGGGCCGGGCGTGGGGGGCGTCGCGGGACCTGCTCGGGCACGGGCTGGGGGCGGCCGTCTCGGCGGCGTCGAGCGTCATCGGGCTCGGCATCGGCCTCGGGTTCGGGCTGACGCTGGGCGTGCCGAGCCTGCGGACGAGCTCCGCGCAGGACATCGGTGAGTACGGGCTGATCCAGGCGCTGGACCACAACTACTTCGTCGCCCTGGCGGTGCCGAGTGTCTCCTTCGTCGCCTACCTGACGCGAGCGCGGACCCTGCCAGGGCTGGGGGCCCTCTACCTCGGCATCCTCGTCCTGCTCGTCGACGGGGCGCCGTTCGCGATCGAGGGGCAACCCCGCTTCCCGGTGACCTACGTGCACGCAGGGTTCGTGGCGATCATGCGGGGTGGCGAGACCCTCCCGATGCTCGACGCACGGTTCTCGTGGCCCGGCTTCTTCGCCCTCTTCGGCTACCTCAGCGAGGCGTCCGGCCTGCGGGACACCATGCCGCTGGCCATCTGGTTCCCCTTCGTGGTCAAGGTGCTGTGGCTCGCCGCGCTGTGGGTCCTGCTGCGCCGACTCTTCGACGACGTGGCGGTCTGCTGCTCGCGCTGTGGATCTTCAGTTGGTCGAGTGGAGCGGCCAGTCCTACTACTCGCCCCAGGCCATGGGGGTGTTCATCTACCTGGTGTGTCTCGCGGTCCTCGTCGTGGCCCTGGACCCCGCGCAGCGACCCGGTCCAGCGGGGACGACCGCCGTGGCAGTCGCCGTGGCGGCGTACGCGGCCCTCGTCGTGAGCCACCAGCTCACCCCCTTCATGGTGGTCTCGTCCGCGGCCCTGCTCGGCGTGCTGGGCCTGACGAGGGCGAGGTCCCTGTGGGTGCTGTTCGGCGTGCTCTTCGTGGTGTGTTCAGCTTCGCGACCACGGACTACTGGATCGGCCACCTCGACAGCCTGTTGGGCGACGCCGGCCAGGTGTCGCACACGCTCGACGACAACGTCGCCGAGCGGCTCGCCGGCAACGTCGCGCACCAGCGGGTCATCTTCGCGCGGATGGCGATCAGCGCCGTCGCCGCCGGTCTCGCCGCACTGGGGGTCCTGCTGGCGTGGCGCCGGCGACAGCTCGACGCGCGGGTCGTCGTCCTGACCGCGGCGCCGATGGGAGCCGTACTGCTCCAGTCCTACGGCGGCGAGGGACTGATCCGGGTGTTCCTGTTCATGCTCCCCCTGCTCGCCGGGTCGGCCGCGTTCCTGCTGCTCGCCGCGAGGCGGCCGGTCACCCGCGGACTGGTCGCGGCGGCCACCGTGGTGCTGCTGCTCGCGATGATCCCGGTCTCCATCCTGGCGAAGTACGGCGCGGAGTCGTTCGAGTCGGTGTCCGCCAGCGAGCGGAGGGCTGCGGCATGGGTGGTCGACCACGCCCGCCCCGGCGACCTGGTGGCCAGCATCGCCCCGGCCGGCTATCTGCGTGAGCGCGGCGTCGGTGAGCTCGACTTCGCGCCTGCGCTCGACCGCTTCCAGACAGGCGACCTCTCCAGCGTGCGGCGCCTCCTGGCCGACCACGAGGGCCACCGGTACCTGGTGCTCAGCGAGAGTCAGTACGCCTACGGCACGCAGGTCAGCGGCCTGCCCCAGGGGTGGGAGGCTCGAGCTGCTGGACGAGCTCGAGATGAGCCGCGACTTCCGGCTCGTGCACAGCGACGGCTCGACCTTGGTCTACCTGATGAGGGGGACCGGCGATGCTCCGAGCTGACCCGCTCCACCCCGCGCTCGCCGCCGTGCTGCTCGCGGCCAGTGCCGTGATGTGCGTCGCGGACGCCCTCGCACCGGGGCCCCGGAGCGCCCTCGTGGTCGGTTACCTGCTGCTCGCGCCCGGCTACGCGCTGCTCCCGTTCTTCGGTCGGGAGCACTGGCTCCTGCACGGCCTGCTCGCGCTCTCGCTCGGGGTGGCGCTGTCGGTGGGCATCGCCACGGCGATGAGCGAGACCGGCTGGTGGCGTGTCGAGGTCGGCGTCAGCGCGACGTGGCTGCTGGTCGTGCTCACGGTCGTGTGGCGCACGTGGCGCAACCGCGCCGCGGTCGTGCACCTTGTCGGGAGGGTCGGGTGAGCGCCGTGGGGGTGGTCGCAGGGGTGTGGCCGGAGCGCCTGGCGCCCGAGCCGCGGGCGCCGCCGGCCTGGCTCTGGCACTCCTGGTCATCGTCGTCCTCAGCGTTCGCCAGGTCCGTGCCGACTTCGAGGACCACCGTCCCCCCGGTCCGGTCCCGACCCGCCGGCCCGCGTGGGAGACGGAGGAGCAATACCAACCGAACCAAGAACGGAAAACGGCACCGCCTCCGTCTCCCACGCGGGCTGGCGGGTCGGGACCGGACCGGGACGGTGGTCCTCGAAGTCGGCACGGACCTGGCGAACGCTGAGGACGACGATGACCAGGAGTGCCAGAGCCAGGCCGGCGGCGCCCGCCGGCTCGGGCGCCAGGCGCTCCGGCCACACCCCTGCGACCACCCCCACGGCGCTCACCCGACCCTCCCGACAAGGTGCACGACCGCGGCGCGGTTGCGCCACGTGCGCCACACTACTGTGAGCACGACCAGCAGCCACGTCGCGCTGACGCCGACCTCGACACGCCACCAGCCGGTCTCGCTCATCGCCGTGGCGATGCCCACCGACAGCGCCACCCCGAGCGAGAGCGCGAGCAGGCCGTGCAGGAGCCAGTGCTCCCGACCGAAGAACGGGAGCAGCGCGTAGCCGGGCGCGAGCAGCAGATAACCGACCACGAGGGCGCTCCGGGGCCCCGGTGCCAGGGCGTCCTCGACGCACATCACGGCACTGGCCCCGAGCAGCACGGCGGCGAGCGCGGGGTGGAGCGGGTCAGCTCGGAGCATCGCCGGTCCCCCTCATCAGGTAGACCAAGGTCGAGCCGTCGCTGTGCACGAGCCGGAAGTCGCGGCTCATCTCGAGCTCGTCCAGCAGCTCGAGCTCCCACCCCTGGGGCAGGCCGCTGACCTGCGTGCCGTAGGCGTACTGACTCTCGCTGAGCACCAGGTACCGGTGGCCCTCGTGGTCGGCCAGGAGGCGCCGCACACTGGAGAGGTCGCCTGTCTGGAAGCGGTCGAGCGCAGGCGCGAAGTCGAGCTCACCGACGCCGCGCTCACGCAGATAGCCGGCCGGGGCGATGCTGGCCACCAGGTCGCCGGGGCGGGCGTGGTCGACCACCCATGCCGCAGCCCTCCGCTCGCTGGCGGACACCGACTCGAACGACTCCGCGCCGTACTTCGCCAGGATGGAGACCGGGATCATCGCGAGCAGCAGCACCACGGTGGCCGCCGCGACCAGTCCGCGGGTGACCGGCCGCCTCGCGGCGAGCAGCAGGAACGCGGCCGACCCGGCGAGCAGGGGGAGCATGAACAGGAACACCCGGATCAGTCCCTCGCCGCCGTAGGACTGGAGCAGTACGGCTCCCATCGGCGCCGCGGTCAGGACGACGACCCGCGCGTCGAGCTGTCGCCGGCGCCACGCCAGCAGGACCCCCAGTGCGGCGAGACCGGCGGCGACGGCGCTGATCGCCATCCGCGCGAAGATGACCCGCTGGTGCGCGACGTTGCCGGCGAGCCGCTCGGCGACGTTGTCGTCGAGCGTGTGCGACACCTGGCCGGCGTCGCCCAACAGGCTGTCGAGGTGGCCGATCCAGTAGTCCGTGGTCGCGAAGCTGAACCACACCACGAAGAGCACGCCGAACAGCACCCACAGGACTCGCCCTCGTCAGGCCCAGCACGCCGAGCAGGGCCGCGGACGAGACCACCATGAAGGGGGTGAGCTGGTGGCTCACCACGAGGGCCGCGTACGCCGCCACGGCGACTGCCACGGCGGTCGTCCCGCTCGGACCGGGTCGCTGCGCGGGGTCCAGGGCCACGACGAGGACCGCGAGACACACCAGGTAGATGAACACCCCCATGGCCTGGGGCGAGTAGTAGGACTGGCCGCTCCACTCGACCAACTCGAAGATCCACAGCGCGAGCCAGCAGACCGCCACGTCGTCGAAGAGTCGGCGCAGCAGGACCCACAGCGCGGCGAGCCACAGCACCTTCACCACGAAGGGGAACCAGATGGCCAGCGGCATGGTGTCCCGCAGGCCGGACGCCTCGCTGAGGTAGCCGAAGAGGGCGAAGAAGCCGGGCCACGAGAACCGTGCGTCGAGCATCGGGAGGGTCTCGCCACCCCGCATGATCGCCTCAGCGAACCCTGCGTGCACGTAGGTCACCGGGAAGCGGGGTTGCCCCTCGATCGCGAACGGCGCCCCGTCGACGAGCAGGACGAGGATGCCGAGGTAGAGGGCCCCCAGCCCTGGCAGGGTCCGCGCTCGCGTCAGGTAGGCGACGAAGGAGACACTCAGCACCGCCAGGGCGACGAAGTAGTCGCGGTCCAGCGCCTGGATCAGCCCGTACTCACCGATGTCCTGCGCGGAGCTCGTCCGCAGGCTCAGCACGCCCAGCGTCAGCCCGAACCCGAGGCCGATGCCGAGCCCGATGACGCTGACGCCGCCGAGACGGCCGCCCCCAGCCGGTGCCCGAGCAGGTCCCGCGACGCCCCCCACGCCCGGCCCGCCCGGTCGCCTGCGGCGTGCCCGGCTCGGGTCGGCCACGGGACGCGCACGGGCGCGCGGCGGCTCGACCGCGGTCGTCGCGCGCCGTCGGGCCGCGCGTCACCCTCGCGCTGCAGGAGCTCGGTCCTCACGCCACGTCACGACCCCGAGGAGACGGTGCGCGTCCGCGTGTAGCAGAACGGGGCCGCGAGGATCCCCGCGACCTCTGCGAGGCGGAGCGAGGTCGGGTACGCCTCTCCCCGGATCCGCGCGTTCTTCGGCGAGGAGCTGCCCAGCAGGTACCGGAGGCCCTCGGGGGCGCGACGCGCCAGCTCCCGCCTTGACTCCGGGCCCGCCGCCTGCTTCCACAGGACGGCTCCGAGGCCGAGCCCGTAGCCGAACACCACCGCGCGCAGGTCCGCCTCGGTCGCCCGGTGGTGGTGCAGCACGAGGGCCTGAGGCTCGTAGGCGAGCAGGTGGCCGGTGAGGACCGTGCGCATGAGCAGGTCGATGTCCTCGCCGCCGCGGGTCGCCGTCCCCGGTCCGAGCCGCTCGTCGAAGCCACCGAGCGCGACGAGCGCCTCGCGGCGGATCGCGAGGTTGGCGCCCGACCCGTACACGCCGGGGAGGTAGGGGTAGAGCGGGTGCGCGGCGGCGTGCTCCCCGAGGTCGAACAGCCGGGCCCTCGCGCCCTTGTCGAAGCCCCCGAACTGCTGGAGGCGCACCTGGGCCGGGAAGTCGAGGAAAACCGGCATGATCAGGCCCGTCACGCACTGCACGCGGTCGTCCCGCCCGAACCCGCGGAGGAGTCCGCCGAGCCATCCCGGATCCACGGCGACGTCGTCGTCGAGGAAGGCCACCACGCGCGTCTCAGCCGCGGCGGCGCCCACGTTGCGGGCGTGCGCGGCACCACGCCGACGGGCCGGCACGACACGCACGGGCTCGGCGGCGAACTCCCGCTCCAGCCGCGGCGCGACGAGCCCGCCTGCCGGGTCGTTGTCGGCGACCACGATCGCGGCCGGCCTGGTCGGGCCGGTCAGGAGGCTCCGCACCAGATCGGGGAGCACCGGTGACCGGCCCAGCGTCGGGATGACCACCGTGACGTCGTCGCCGGTGAGGCCTGCCGTCGAGAAGCGCTGGCAGGCCGGTCCCCGGCCGTTGCTGCCGTTGCCGAGTCCATGCCCGGGGTCGAGCCTCGTCACCTCCGGCAGCCTGTCCCCGCGCAGGTGGGCGTTGACCTCACCCGCGACCCTGGGCCACAGCAGCGCGGCGAGCAGGGCGGGTGGCGTGGCCATGCCGGGGGTCACCTTGACCTCCGCGACCGCAACCGGTGCACCGTGGAGCCGCGCCGTCACGAGCGCCGTGCGGTAGCGCGCCCCGGCCCCGGTCCGTTCGGGCAGCGTCGGCAGCGCCCGGTCGAGGTCGATCTGCGTGACCAGCACCGGCCCCGGCCCCGCCGGTGGTTCCGTGTTTCCCATCGTGTCCGCCTCCTCGGTGTGCGCACCTATGAGGTGCTCGATCAGTGCCGCTCGTGCGCGGCGCACCTGTCGCCAACCCGTCGTCCTCAGCCGCTCCCTGGGCGGAGCGGTCCGAGGATCCGGCTGGTCCAACGTGGCCTCCAGCCACCCCGCCGACATCCCACGCTCGATCATGATTCGCGCCATCCCCCACCGGTCGTCGTGCGCGCGCCAGTGGCGTTCTTCACGCCCACGGCGTGCCCGAAGCCGGCCTCGCGCACGAGGCGTTGGACGTGCCTGTCGTGGTAGCCGTACGGATAGGCGAAGCTGGTCGTCGGTGTCCCCAGCGCGTCCTCGACCAGGTGCTTGCTGTCGCTGATGTCCCGCGCTGCCGTCGCCCGTGACACCGCGTCCAGGGCCACGTGCCGGTGGCCGTGGACCCCGACCTCCCAGCCGGCGGGCGTGATCTCGGGCAGTTGTCGGGCGAGCAGTATCCCGCCGGGGCGCGCCGGTGTGGTCCCCGGGCCGCCCGCCCATCCACCCGCTGGTGACGTAGACGGTGCCCACCATGCCGTCCATCGCGGGCATCGCCCGGGTCAGCACGTCCTCGAAGCCGTCGTCGAAGGTGACCGCCACGCAGCGGTCGGGCAGCGGCGTCCCGGCCTCGGTCATGCGCGTCATGTCGGTGAGCGTGATGGTGCTCCAGCCCCCGTGCCGCAGGACCGCCATGTGCTCGGCGAACTGGCGGGGCGTGACCGACCACCGGGCCACGTCGGGGCGCGGGTCGTCGTCCACCGCGTGGTAGAGCAGGAGATCGGCAGCGGCCTCATCCGGCACACCTGCCCCGGGCGTAGCCCGCTGTGGTGATGCCGAGCCCCGCCAGGATGGCCGCCGAGCGACCGAGACCGCTCACCTCGCCCGCGGCCACCTCGCGCAGCCCCCGGGCGAACCCTCGGGGCAGGGTGCGGAAGGTGTACTCCCGCTCGGTGCTCAGCGCGTCCCGTCGACCGACGAGGCCGGAGACGCGCGCCTTGGAGCGACCTTCCGCGCAGCAGCGTCGGGCGAGGTCCACGAGCACCGGCTCTGCGGCACGCGGTGCCGGACGACGGCCTCGAGCTCGAAGACGACCGCCGCGTTCGACCACAGCTGCTGTACCCGGATACACAGCTCCGTCTCCTCGCACCCGGCGGTGTCGTCGCCGGTCCGGCCGACCTGCAGGAACCGCAGCCCTGCCTTGAACACCTCCCGGCGGAAGGCCATGTTGCAGCCCATGACGTTGCGCACCCTGGCTCGCCGGCGCGGCAGGCCCCGGTAGCTGCACCCGACCACCCAGTCGAACTCCGCGGGGAACCAGCCCGTGCTGGTCCGGCCACGCGGGTGCGGCCGCGCCGCCGACGACGGCAACCGTGCCGTCGGAGAACGGGTCGAGCAGCGACCGCAGCCAGCCCGGTCCCGGACGGCGTCGTCGTCGAGGAAGACGAGCACCTCCCCCGATGCGTGCTCGACCGCGGTGTTGCGCGCCCCGGACAGGCCACGCTCGTGGATGTTCTCGATGACGGTCGCCCGAGGGAGCTGCTCCCGTGCCCGCTCGAGCAGGGCATCGTTGTGGTCGACACACACGAGCACCTCGGCCACGCCACCGGCCTGCCGGTCCGCCTCCGCCACCGCATCGACCAGGTCGGACCAGCGCGCGAGCGTGTAGCAGCAGATGACGATGCTGGGCACCGGTCCCTCGGCTCGGCCCGCCTCCCGAGCCTGCGGAACGTCAGAGGACATGGTCGACACCGGCTCCCTCGAGGGACTCCCCCGGCGGGAGGGCCCACGAGCTGCACGAACTCCGTACCCCGCGGAGTCGGGATGACCGTCGTCGGCACCCCGGACACCTCACGCGGTGCCGTGGCCGGGTGGATCGGCAGGATGCCCTCCACCATCCCGATCGGCGACCCGCTGGGCGTGCTCCCCGCGCGGCCCTCCCGGGACTCTCCCGCCACAGCGTCCGCACGATGCGCAGGCCGTCGCGTACGGCGTGCAGGTTGCTCGAGCCGTGCAGGCGCCGGCACTCGTAGCTCGGCACCTCCCACACGACCAGTCCGCCCTTGACCGATCGCACGTTGATGACGGTCTCCACCTCGAACCCGGTCCCGTAGTCGGCCAGGCTGTCTCCGCTGAACCACGGCCAGGGGCTGCTGAGGTGGTCGAGGCAGTCGGCCCAGAACGCGTTGTAGCCGTAGCACAGGTCGGTGAAGTGGGCGCCGTACGCCCGGTTCGCCACCGCACACAGCGCCCTGTTGCCGAGGGAGCGGATGCCGGTGATGTCGGCGCTGCCACCGCCGTGGAGGAACCGGGAACCCTTGGCGAAGTCGGCGCCGGCGACCAGCAACGCGACGAACCGGGGTATCTCCGCCGTGTCTCGGGCGGAGCCGTCCGCGTCCAGGGTCACGAGGCTGCTGGGCGCCACGACCTCGAGGATCGAGCGCCAGGTAGCGCCCGGTGTGGCTCTCGCCTTGCGCTGGCGACCGTCCTCGGGCGTGCCCTCGGCGACGACCGTGCCGCCGCGCGTGCCGCCCTCGGGGCCCATGTCGATGAGCCAGTCGGCGGTCTTGATGACGTCGAGGTTGTGCTCGATCACCAGCACCGTGTTGCCCTGGTCGACCAGGCCGAGCACGTGAGCAGCTTCCGGATGTCCTCGAAGTGCAGGCCGGTCGTCGGCTCGTCGAGGACGTAGACGGTGCGGCCGGTCGGCGCTTCTGCAGCTCGCTCGCGAGCTTGACGCGCTGCGCCTCGCCGCCGGACAGCGTCGTCGCCGGCTGGCCGAGCCGCACGTAGCCGAGACCGACCTCCACAGCGTCTTCATGTGGCGCGCGATCGGCGGGACGGCCGCGAAGAACTCCGCGGCCTCCTCGATCGGCATGTCGAGCACCTCGGCGATGGTCTTGCCCTTGTAGTGGACCTCGAGCGTCTCGCGGTTGTAGCGGGCGCCGTGGCAGACCTCGCACGGGACGTAGACGTCGGGCAGGAAGTTCATCTCGATCTTGATCGTGCCGTCGCCGGAGCACGCCTCGCAGCGACCGCCCTTGACGTTGAAGGAGAACCGGCCCTGCAGGTAGCCGCGCATCTTGGCCTCGGGGGTCGCGGCGAAGAGCTTGCGGACGTGGTCGAAGACACCGGTGTAGGTCGCCGGGTTGGACCGCGGGGTGCGACCGATCGGCGACTGGTCGACGTGGATCACCTTGTCGACGTGCTCGACTCCGCTGATCCGGGTGTGCCGGCCGGGCACCGCGCGGGCGTTGTAGATCTGCTTGGCCAGCGCGGTGTAGAGGATGTCGTTGACCAGCGTGGACTTGCCCGAGCCGGAGACGCCGGTCACCGCGCAGAAGACGCCGAGCGGGAAGCTCGACGTCGACGTCCGCAGGTTGTGCTCCGTGGCGCCCGTGCACGGTGAGCTCGCGGCCCTTGGTGCGCGGGCGGCGTACGGCGGGCACCGGGATCTCGCCGGCGCCCGGAGAGGTACTGGCCGGTGATGCGAGTCGGGGTGCTCGAGCAGGTCCTCGACCGTGCCGGAGTGCACGACCTGGCCGCCGTGCTCGCCGGCACCGGGACCGATGTCGACGACCCAGTCGGCGGCGCGGATGGTGTCCTCGTCGTGCTCGACCACGATGAGCGTGTTGCCGAGGTCCTTGAGCCGCACGCAGCGTCTCGATGAGGCGCTGGTTGTCGCGCTGGTGGAGGCCGATGGAGGGCTCGTCGAGCACGTAGAGCACGCCGACGAGGCCGGCGCCGATCTGCGTGGCGAGCCGGATGCGCTGCGCCTCGCCGCCGGACAGCGACCGCGGAGGCCGGTCGAGGGACAGGTAGTCGAGGCCGACGTCGAGCAGGAACTGAGCCGCTCGCTGGATCTCCTTGAGCACCCGCTCGGCGATCTGCCGCTCCCGCAGCGGACAGCTCGACGGTCGCGGAGGTAGTGGGCGGCCTCGTTGATCGGCAGCGCGCAGACCTCGGCGATGTTCTTGCCGCCCTCCTCGCGGGCCGAGGGTCACCGACACCGAGACCGGCTTGAGCCGGCTGCCCTGGCAGGCCGGGCACGGCACCTCGCGCATGAAGCCCTCGAAGCGCTCACGGCTGGTGTCGGACTCGGCCTCCCGGTGCCGCCGCTCGATGTAGGGACGGACGCCCTCGAAGGCGGCGTAGTAGGAGCGCTGGCGGCCGTAGCGGTTCTTGGTGACGACGTGGACCTTGGTCGAGTGGCCCTCCAGCATCGCCGTGCGCGGCTTGGGCGTCAGCTCGTCCCACGGGGTGTTGAGGTCGAAGCCGAGCTCCTCGCCCAGCGCGTTCACCAGGCGCAGGAAGTAGTCGGCGACGTGGGCGTTGCTCCACGGCTGGATCGCGCCCTCGCCGAGCGTGGCGCGCGGGTCGGGCACGACCAGCTCCGGGTCGACCTCCATCCGGGTGCCGAGGCCGTGGCACTGCGGGCACGCGCCGAAGGGCGAGTTGAAGGAGAACGAGCGGGGCTCGAGCTCGTCGGTGTCGATGGTGTGGTCGTTGGGGCAGGCCATCCGCTCGGAGAAGCTTCATCTCGCGGCCCGGGTCCTTGGCGTCGAGGTCGACGAAGTCGAAGACCACCAGACCGCTCGGCCAGGCCCAGCGCGGTCTCGACCGAGTCGGTCAGCCGGCGCTTGCACGACTCCTTGACCGCGAGCCGGTCGACGACGACCTCGATGGTGTGCTTCTTCTGCTTGTCCAGCTTCGGCGGCTCGTCCAGCGGGTAGGTCTCGCCGTTGACCCGGGCACGGCTGAAGCCCGTCGGTCTGCAGCTGGCGGAACAGCTCGACGTACTCGCCCTTGCGGCCGCGGATGACCGGCGCCAGCACCTGGAAGCGGGCGCCCTCCTCGAGGGCCAGCACCCGGTCGACGATCTGCTGCGGGGTCTGCCGCTCGATGGGGGCCCCACAGACGGGGCAGTGCGGCCGGCCGGCGCGGGCGTAGAGCAGGCGGAGGTAGTCGTAGACCTCGGTGATGGTGCCGACGGTCGAGCGCGGGTTCTTCGACGTGGACTTCTGGTCGATCGACACCGCGGGCGAGAGGCCCTCGATGAAGTCGACGTCCGGCTTGTCCATCTGACCGAGGAACTGGCGGGCGTAGGCCGACAGCGACTCGACGTAGCGGCGCTGCCCCTCGGCGAAGATCGTGTCGAAGGCCAGGCTCGACTTGCCGGAGCCCGACAGGCCCGGTGAAGACGATGAGCGCAGTCACGCGGGAGGTCGAGCGAGACGTCCTTGAGGTTGTGCTCGCGGGCACCGCGGATGATCAGCTGGTCGGCCACAGTAGTCCTCACTGCGCAGGGGGTCCGTGTCCGAGCGGTCGCTCGAGCAGGAAGGGTGGGTTCGAACAAGTGTTCGTCACTCGGCGGCGGGTTGCAACCCGCCGCGCGGTCGGTTCTCGATCCTACGGGGCTGCACAGCACCCCTACGTGTGTGTTGAATGACAGTCATGACGGACACCGCTGCCCCCGGACCAGGGGCCGAGGCCCCACCCTGGGTGCCCACCCAGATCGAGCTCCTGGCCGAGGCCGACCAGCGTCTCGTGCGCACCGTGGACGGCCTCGACGCCGAGGGGATGGGCCGTGCCTCGCTGCTGCCCGGCTGGACGCGGGCCCACGTCGTGGCCCACGTCGCCCTCAACGGCGAGGCCCTCGAGCAGGTGCTCGACGCGGCCGCCCGGGGCGAGCAGCGCCCGATGTACGCCTCCCCCGAGTCGCGCGACGCCGACATCGAGGAGCTGGCAAAGGCCGAGGTCAGCGAGCTGCGGGAGCGTCTCCTGGCCTCGACCCACCGCTTCGAACGGGCCGCGGCGGCGCTGGCCGGCGACGCCTGGCACGCCCACTTCGAGCGCACCCCCGGCGGCCAGTCGATGGCGGTGGCCTCCGTGCCGTTGATGCGGCTGCGCGAGGTCGAGATCCACCACGCCGACCTCGGGGTCGACTACACCGCGGCCGACTGGCCCGGTGCGTTCTGCGCCGTCCTCATCGAGTCGATGACCCGGCGTCCCTACCCCCAGCCGTTCCGCGTGCTGGCCCGCGACCTCGCTCGGTCGTGGGACTTCGGCGACGGCGCCGCCGTGGCCAACGTCACCGGGGACGCCGCCTCCCTGGGGTGGTGGCTCACCGGACGCGGTGACGGCAACGACCTGACCGTCGACACGGACCGACTCCCGGAGGTGCCCTCGTGGTGAACGACAGCTCGAACGACAACCCGCACGACTACACGGGCGACGTCTCGCCCGGCGGCCCGCCCGCCGTACGCCGGATCGGCGGCATCACCCTCACCAAGGTGGCGGTGGACCAGCAGATGTCCAACAACTGCTACCTGCTCCACTGCGAGGAGACCGACGAGCTCGTCCTCGTCGACGCCGCCGCCGAGGCGCCACGCCTGCTGGAGCTCATCGGGGACCGGTCGCTGACGACCGTGGTCACCACCCACCAGCACTGGGACCACCACCGCGCACTGGCCGACGTCGTGGCCGCCACCGGGGCGGCGGTCGTCGCCGGCGAGGCCGACGCCGACGCGATCACCGAGCAGACCGGTGTCGAGGTGACCCGGCGGGTCGGCGACGGCGACCGGGTCGCGGTGGGCACCTGCGACCTCGAGGTCGTCCACGTGGCCGGTCACACGCCGGGGTCGATCTGTCTCTGGTGGTCGCAGGACGGCGGGCACCTCTTCACCGGCGACTCGCTCTTCCCCGGCGGGGTGGGCAACACCCGGGGCGACGCCGACGCCTTCCGGCAGCTCCTCGGCGACGTGGAGGCCAAGCTCTTCGGCGTCTTCCCGGACAGCACGTGGTTCTACCCGGGGCACGGCGGCGACTCGACGCTCGGCGCCGAGCGGTCCTCGCTGCCCGAGTGGCGCGCCCGGGGTTGGTAGCCGTCCGGCCGGTGACTCACCTCACCTGACGGCGCCGTTGCGCGGGTCGGCATGATCGGGGCCATGACCACACGCCGCGGACTCTTCGTCGCCCCCTTCGATGCGCTGGCCGACCCACGGGTCATCGGCGACCTGGCTGCAGCGGCGGAGGCAGCGGGCTGGGACGGGTTCTTCATCTGGGACCACCTGCAGTACGGCGAGCGGATCACCGCGATAGCCGACGTGTGGACCTGCTGCGCGGCCGTCGCCATGCGCACCGAACGGCTGTCGTTCGGGCCGATGGTCACCCCGCTGGCGCGGCGCCGGCCACAGGTCCTGGCCCGGCAGGCCGCGAGCCTCGCGGTGCTCTCGGGGGGCCGCTTCGTGCTCGGTCTGGGGCTGGGCGACGACTGGGTAGGGGAGTTCAGCGCCTTCGGCGACGAGCCGGACCCGAAGGTGCGCGGTCGGATGCTCGACGAGGGCCTCGCGGTCCTCACCGGACTGCGGAGCGGCGAGCCGGTGGACCACGAGGGGGCTCACTACACCGCGCGAGACGTACGGTTCCGCCCCGCGCCTCCCGTGCCGATCTGGCTGGCCGGGCGCTTCGGCAACCAGGCGCCCCTACGCCGGGCCGCACGGCACGACGGCTTCTTCGTCATCGGCCTGGACCGCCCGGAGGACCTGGACGAGCTGATGGTCGGTGTCGCCGAGCAGGATCCAGCGCCGGGCTTCGACGTGGTGATCGATCTCAGGCCCGAGCAGGATCCGACCCCCTGGTTGGACCGCGGCGCCTCGTGGGTGCTGACCCGCATCGGGCCCTTCGACCTCGACCTCACCGAGGTCCGGCGCATCATCGACGCAGGACCCCGGACCGAACGCGGCCGCCCCGACCCGATCGTCGGTAGGTTGCGGTGATGGAGTCTTCAGCGGCCTCGTACTTCGACACGTCGACATGGGATCCGCGCGACGTGCTCTCGGGTGGCTCACGGATGGTGCCCATCAGCACACCGGCCGGCGAGTTCCGGGTGTGGACCAAACGGGTCGGCAACAATCCGGAGCTCAAGGTGCTGTTGCTGCACGGCGGTCCCGGGGCGAGCGACGAGCTCTATGAATGCTTCGACACCTGGTTCCCGGGGGCGGGTGTCGAGTACTACTTCTACGACCAGCTCGGGTCCTTCCGCAGCGACCAACCGGATGAGCCGCAGCTGTGGGACCTGGCCCGCTTCGTGGACGAGGTGGAGCAGGTCCGGAAGGCGCTGGCACTCGACAGCAGCAACTTCGTGCTCCTGGGGCAGTCGTGGGGCGGGCTGCTGGCGTTGGAGTACGCCATCCACCACCAGGACCAGCTCAAGGGTCTGGTGATCTCGAACATGATGTCCAGCTCGCGGCAGTACAACGCATACGCCAAGGACGTCCTCATGCCCGCGATGGACCAGGCCGTGCTGGCGGAGATCACACGGTTCGAGGCCGAGGGCACCACCGACGACCCGCGCTACGAGCAGCTGCTGATGGAGCACCACTACGCCCTGCACGTCTGCCGGCTGCCCCTCGAGGAGTGGCCGGACCCGGTCATCCGATCCCTCTCCCACATCAACCGGGCCATCTACGTGCCGATGCAGGGCCCCAGCGAGCTCGGGATGAGTGGCACGCTGGAGAGCTGGGACCGTTCCGGTGACCTGGCGGAGGTCGACGTCCCGACGCTGGTCATCGGCGCCACCCACGACACGATGGATCCTGCGCACATGCAGTGGATGTCGGAGCAGCTCCCGCAGGGGCGCTACCTGCACTGCCCCGACGGCAGTCACCTGTCGCAGTTCGACGACCCCGGGCACTACTTCCCGGGTGTGATCGACTTCCTGCGGTCACTCTGAACCGGGCGCCGCTCACCCGGTCGCCCCGAAGCGGTCCGAGAGCGCGTAGCGCAGCAGCACGACGTCGCCGATCTGGCGGGTCTCGGCCAGGTGCGCCCGGTGACCGGGGTGCCAGGGGAACGCGCCGTCCCCGACGAAGCGGCGGGCTCGCGAGGTGCCCACGAAGAACGGGGCGACCACCAGGTGCAGCTCGTCGGCCGTGCCGCTGGTCAGGAACTGGGTGTGCACCCTGCCCCCGCCCTCGACCATGAGCCGCCGCACGCCGCGGTCGTAGAGGTCCTCGGTGAGCCGGCCCACCTCGACCCGCCGCCCCCCGTCCACGACGGTGGCCACCGCCGACAGCCGGCTGCGGGTCACCGGCACCGCCGGGCTCGCGCAGTAGACGATCTTCTCGCCGTCCCCCGCCACGAAGAAGTTGCTGCCCGCGTCGAGTCGTCCGTGCTCGGTCACCGTGACCTTGGTGGGCGTCTCGGCCAGCCCCCGGTCACGACGCAGCCGGCGCAGGTGCGGGCTGCGCACCAGCAGCCGGGGGTTGTCGGTGCGCACGGTGCCGGCCCCGACGAGGATCGCGTCGCACGCGGCCCGGACCTCGTCCACGCGCTCGAGGTCTGCCTCGTTCGACAGCACCAGGCGCTCCTGGGACGCGCCGCCCAGGTAGCCGTCGAGCGAGATGCTGCAGCTGAGGATCGTGTACGGGCGCTCAGGCATCGACCCTCCCTCCCACGCACAGGCGCGAACCGGCCCCCGCAGGAGCGCGCGCGGCGGCGCGCGGCGACGGGTGCCGGTCCGACCCGACGAGGAGCGAGACCGCCCCGGGCAGGTTCGCGACGAGCACGATGGCGCCGTACGCCACGGCGGCGGCCACGCCCGTGCCGCTCCCGAGGCCGGCGGCGGCGAACACCCAGGCGGCCATGCCCTCGCGGGGCCCCCAGCCGGCGAGGTTGAGAGGCAGGCCCCCCACGACGAGGACGAGCACGGCCAGCGGGAGCACGGTCGGGAGGGGGGCCGTGACACCGACCGCCCGGGCGGCCACGACGTACGTCGCGACGTGCCCGGCCATCGCCACCGTCGAGGCCACCACCACGCCGGGCCAGGACCGGCGTACGAGCAGGCCGAGGCGCACGTCCTCGTGCGCGGTCCGCAGCAGCCTCCGCCACCACTCCCCGCCCGCGGCGGGCGCCCGCCAGGCCACCAGGGCGACCACTGCCGTGACCGCGACCACCACCCCGACCACCCACGGCAGCCGCGGCCCCACGGGGGACGGCAGGGCCAGCAGCAGCGCGGTGGCCACGACCGCCTGCACCACCTGCCCGGCGAACCGCTCCCAGGCGACGGCGCGCAGGGCGGGACCGGTCGCTCCCGCGGAGCGGCCGTGCACGACTCCCCGGTGCACGTCGCCGAGCACGCCGCCCGGCAGGACGGTGTTGAGGAACTGCGCCCGGTAGCAGGCGACGACGGCCGTGGACGGGCGGATGCCGACGCCCAGCTCACGCGCGACCAGGTGCCACCGCCAGGCGCAGGCGACCGTGGTGAGGAGCGCGATGCCGGCCCCCAGCGCCAGCACCTCGACGTCGAGGGCCCGTAACCCGGCGACGACGGGGCCGCCCCCGGTGCGCGCGAGCACGAGGGCGATGATGCCCGCGCCGCCCACCCAGCGCCACGATCCGCGGGACCACGACGGCGACCTCATGCGGTCACCTCGTGCAGCACCCGGGCGACCTCGCCGGCCGTGGTCGACCAGGTCGTCAGCTCGTCGCGCCGACGTCGGGCGGTGGCCCGCAGGGACCCGCGCAGCGTGGCGTCGGAGAGCCAGCGGCGCAGCGCACCGGCGAGGGCGACGGGGTCCCCGGGCGGGACGAGGAGGCCCGCCCGCAGGCCCCCGGTCGGGCGGCCGAGCGCCTCGGGGACGCCGCCGACACCGGTGGCGACCACGGGGAGTCCGTGGGCCAGGGCCTCGGTGACGACCATCCCGTAGGTCTCCGCCAGGCTGGCCAGGACGAGCAGGTCCGCCCCGGCGTAGGCCGCGTCGAGCTCGGCACGCCCGAGCGGACCGACGAGGAGGAACCGGTCGGCCAGCCCGAGGTCCCCCGCACGCCCCACCAGGCGGGCCGCGAAGTCGGGGGCCACCGACCCGGAGCCGACGCACACGCACCGCCAGGAGAGGTCGGCGACCGCGGCCAGGGCGGCGAGCAGCACGTCGTGGCCCTTGCCGGGGGCCACCGTGCCGACGCACAGCAGGGACCCGCCGTCCGACGTCCCCGGGGCGGCAGGGGCCTCGTCGACACCCGGGTGCGCCACGTGCACGCGCGCGGGGTCGAGGTCGTAGGCCGTGAGCAGCCATTCCCGGGACCACGTGCTCGGGACGACGACCGCCGCCGCGGAGCGCACGACCGCGCGCTCGGCCCGGCGGGCGTCCCCGGCGTCGTCGTCGACCCCCACCGGCAGGTGCACCACCAGCACGATGCGCAGCCGCTGCGCCGCCGGCACGACCACCTCCGGCAGTCCCGAGGCGAGCAGACCGTCGAGCAGGACGAGCGATCCCTCGGGCACGGCGGCCAGTGCCTCCGCCAGCGCGTCGCGGCCGGTCCGGCTCGACCACGGCCAGCCTCCGTCGACCTCGACCGTGCGGACCGTCCACCCGGCGCGGTGCAACCCGTCGGCGAGCCGGCGGTCGTAGGTGTTGCCCCCGCTCGGCCGGCGGGGGTCGTGGATCCCCTGCGGGACCAGCACGTCGACCCGCCGCCCGCTCACAGGGACCGCTCGAAGCTGGCCCAGGCCACGTGGGACTCGTGCAGCGTCACGAGGATCGCCCCGACCTGCGGGACGTCACCGAGGTCGCCGGCCCGGACGGCCTCGGCCAGCCGGTCGGCGACGTGGCGGGCCAGCACCTCGGTCGTGGTGTTGGTGCCCTCGAACACCGGCTCGTCGTCGAGGTTGCGGTAGGTCAGCCCGGCCACGACGGCACGCAGCGCGGCGGCCGCCCGCCCGATGTCGACGAGGACCCCGTCGTCGTCGAGGGCGTCCCCGCGGAACGTCGCGTCGACCACGAAGGTCGCCCCGTGCAGCCGCTGGGCCGGCCCGAAGACCTCCCCGCGGAAGCTGTGCGCCACCATCAGGTGGTCGCGGACCGTCACGCCGAACACGGCGCGCCCTCCTCGTCGTAGGTCACCGCGTGGCACAGGGCGGGGAGCTCCCGGGAGGCGAGCCGGGGCATGACCTCCGGGAGCGTGTCGAAGGGCGACTCCCCCGTGAGCAGGTGGTCGAACCCGTCGTCGCGGAGCAGGTCGAGGGCCAGCGCGAGGCGTTGCGCCGTCGTACGGCGATCGCGACGGGCCGGCGCCACCCGGCCGACCTGGCTGGCCCGCAGGCTCAGCCGTCCGGAGTGGAAGCTGCCGCCGAGCGACAGCGTGGTGGTGGCGTCGCCGTACCAGCTGAGCTCCAGGACCGTGCCCTCCGGCGCCAGCAGCTCCAGCGAGCGCTGCAGGCCCGCGGAGGTGGCGCTGGTGTGGAGGACCAGGTCGCACCCGCCCTCCGCCTCACCGGGGGCCGCGAAGCCCACCCCCCACGCCGCCGCCACCACGGCACGCCCCGGGTCGACGTCGACGAGCGTCACCGTGGTGCCGGGGATCCGGGAGACCAGCCGGGCGACGCAGCAGCCGAGCAGGCCCGCGCCGACCACGGCCACCCGGTCGCCGACCAGGGGTGGGGCGTCCCAGAGGGCGTTGACCGCCGTCTCCACGATGCCGGCCAGCACCGCGCGGGCGACGGGCACCTCGTCGGGGACGACGGTGACCGCGGACGCGGGGACCACGTAGCGCGTCTGGTGCGGGTGCAGGCAGAAGACCGTGCGTCCGCGCAGCCGGGCCGGGCCCGCCTCGACCATGCCCACGTTGAGGTAGCCGTACTTGACCGGGCCGGGGAAGTCCCCGTCCTGGAAGGGTGCCCGCATCGCGGCGTACTGGCTCGGCGGCACGTGCCCGCCGAACACGAGCGTCTCGGTCCCCCGGCTCACCGCGCTCCGCAGGGTCCGCACGACCACGTCCTGCGGTCGTGGGTCCGCCAGCGGCGCGCGCCGGATCTCGCCGGTCCCCGGCTCGCGGAGCCAGAACGCCCGTGCCTCTCGCTGCATGTCACCCACCTCGACCCCCGGCGTGAACCGGTGGGCCCTCGCCCACGTTCCCACTCGTGGGGGCTTCCCGTCTCCCCCGGCTTCCTGGACAGGTGAACGGAGGGACCGTGCCCGAGGTTCAACGCCCGGCCGCGACGCGCCGGTCGGCGGTCCTGCGGACCCTCCTCACCACGCTCGCGACCGTCCTGGTGGTGCTCGCCCTCACGACGCCGAACCGGCTCGAGGCGATGGCCCCCGCCGCCTTCGTGCGCCTGCCCGTCGAGCTGCTCGTCTATCTCGCCGTCGTGCTGGTCCTGCCCGCGCGCCTCGGCCCGGTACGTCGGACCGTCGCCGTCGTGGCCGGCGTCCTGCTGGCCGTGGTCACGGTCTTCAAGCTCCTCGACGTCGGGTTCCTGCAAGCGCTGGACCGACCCTTCGACCCGCTCATCGACTGGCGCTACGCCGGCTCCCTGGTGGAGACGGTCCGCGGCTCCGCCCAGGGCGCCGTGGGGGACGGTCTGCTGGTCCTGGCCGCGGTGGTCGTGGTCGCGGTGCTCGTGCTGGTGCCGCTGTCGGTCCTGCGGATGACGCGCGTCGCGGTCCGGCACCGGGTCGCCACGGGTCGGCTCGTGGCTGCGCTCACCGGCCTCTGGCTCGCTCTCAGCCTGCTCGACGTGCGCGCCGGGGCCGGTCCGGTGGCGTCCGGGGCGACGGCCGGCTACGTGGCCGCCCAGGTCGCCCGCGTCCCGTCCCAGCTCCGGGACCAGCGTGAGTTCGCCCGGGCCGCGGCCACGGACCCGATGCGCGACGTCCCCGCCGGCGACCTGCTGACGGCGCTGCGCGGCAAGGACGTGCTCGTCGTCTTCGTCGAGAGCTACGGCCGGGTCGCGGTCGAGGGGTCCAGCTTCTCCCCGGGCATCGACGCGGTGCTGGACTCGGGGACCCGGAGGCTGCGACGCCGGGGCTTCACCGCTCGCAGCGCCTTCCTCACCTCCCCCACGTTCGGCGCGCTCAGCTGGCTGGCGCACTCGACCCTGCAGTCGGGCCTGTGGGTGGACAGCCAGCAGCGCTACGACCACCTGGTGACCAGCTCCCGGCCGACCCTGACGAGCCTGTTCGGACGCGCCGGGTGGCGCACCGTCGCGGACGTCCCGGCCGACGACCGCGACTGGCCCCAGGGCGCGTTCTACGGCTTCGACCACGTCTACGACTCCCGCGACGTGGGCTACCGCGGGCCCCGGTTCGGCTACCCGACGATGCCCGACCAGTACACCCTCGACGCCTTCCACCGCCTCGAGCTCGCGCCGCACGACCGCGTCCCGGTGATGGCCGAGATCGACCTCGTCACCAGCCACGCCCCGTGGTCGCGCACGCCGCGGATGCTGCCGCAGCACGCCGTGGGCGACGGGTCGGTGTACGACGGGATGCCGGAGACCCTGGACTCGGAGACCGACATCTGGCCCTCCCCGACGCGCGTCCGGGCGGCGTACGGACACGCGATCGAGTACTCCCTCGCGTCGGTGGTCTCGTTCCTCACCTCGTACGGCGATCGCGACCTCGTCGTGGTGATGCTCGGCGACCACCAGCCGGCGACCATCGTGTCCGGCGAGGACCCGGGCCACGACGTCCCCGTGTCGGTGATCGCCCGCGACCCCGCCGTCACGGACCGGATCTCCGGGTGGGGCTGGGACGACGGGCTGCGTCCCGACACCGGCGCGCCGGTGTGGCGGATGGACGCCTTCCGCGACCGGTTCCTCGCGGCCTACGGTCCCGGCGGCACACTGGGACCAGGACCGCGGCAGCGGCGTTGAACCGATGACGCACGTCGCGCGTCCTCTCCGGTAGGAGGGTGAGGTGCCCCGGGACGAGACCGCTGTGATGCAGCAGGTGCACGACGAGCACGCCGAGGTGCTCTGGCGCTTCTGCCTGAGCCTCGTGGGCAACGACCGGACGCACGCCGAGGACGTCGCTCAGGAGACGCTGCTGCGCGCGTGGCGACACCCCTCGGTGCTCGAGAGCCCCCCGGCCGCCGTCCGCTCCTGGCTGTTCACCGTCGCCCGCAACATCGTCATCGACGACTGGCGCAGCCGTCGGTCCCACCCCGAGACCACGGTCGCGGAGGTGCCGGAGCAACGCCGCTCGGAGGAGGACGACGCGAACGACCAGCTCCTCCTCTCGTGGGTCGTGGCCGAGGCGCTGACCCACCTCTCGGAGGACCACCGCCGGGTGCTGCTCGAGTGCTACTACGGCGGCCGTCCGGTCGCGGAGGTCGCGCGACGCCTCGGGATCCCCGAGGGCACCGTCAAGTCGCGCACCCACTACGCGCTCCGCGCGCTGAGGCTCGCGCTGGAGGAGATGGGGGTGAGCGCATGAGCTGCTCCTTCGCCCACGACGACGGTGCCTACGTGCTCGGCGCCCTGAGCCCGGCCGAGCGCCTCGAGTTCGAGAGGCACCTGGCGACCTGCGACGAGTGCGGCCGGTCGGTCCGGGCCCTGGCGGGCCTGCCCGGTCTCCTGGACCGCGTCGACGCCAGCGTGCTGGAGCACCCCACCACCGACCCGCCGGTGCCGGACACGCTGCTGCCGGCCCTGACCCGCGAGGTCGGACGAGGCCGCCGGCGCCGTGCGTACGCGATGGCCGGACTCGCCGCGGCGGCCGCGACGGTGGCGGCACTCAGCATCCCGGTGGTGTCGAGCCTGACCGACGGGAGCGCCGGACCCACCACACCGAGCGCCGGGTCCACCGCCACACCGAGCGCCGGGTCCACCGCCACACCGGGCGGTGTCGAGACCCGCGCGATGGTCCCGCAGGGGGACGTGCCCGTCGAGGCGACCGTGGGCCTCGAGCAGGTCGCGTGGGGCACCCGTCTGCTGCTCACCTGCACCTACGAGCCGAGCTCGGTGGAGTACGCCCTGCCCGCCGAGGCCGACTACCTCCTCTTCGTCCGGACCCGTGACGGTCGCACCGAGCAGGTCGGCAGCTGGCGGTCGATCGGCGGCACGACCATGCAGGTCCCGGCCGCCACCTCGGTCGCCCGGGCGGACATCAGGTCCGTGGAGGTGCGCACGACCACGGGCCTCGTCGTGCTGCGGCTACGTGCGTGAGCGCAGCGGGTTGTCGGCCAGGAGGAGCCGGGAGCCCGCCACCACCGCGACCACCTCGGCCACCGCCGCCGTCCAGACCGCCCACCCGGTCCAGGCCTCCTCGACCCCGAACAGCCCGACCGTGGCCGCGAGGACGAAGGCCGTCAGGGTCGACAACCCGAAGCCGACCGCCAGCAGCGGCGGCACCCAGTGCCGCCACGCCACCAGGAGCACGGCGATCGCGGCGCCCCCGACGGCGTTGAGCAGGAAGGCGGGTCCCACCACGTCGGCGTCCCGCATGCCGTCCGACCACAGGTAGAGGTGGACGGCGGCCGACACGAGCACTGCGGCTGCTGCCAGGTAGCGCATGACGATCACCGATCCGGTCGACGAGGTCCTGTCCGGGTGAACGGACCGGCCGCCCGTCCGGTTCAGCACGCCACACCCCCGCCGTCGACGCGGTGCGCGACGACGGCGAACTTGCGCACGCGTCCGCCGGCCATCCAGGCGCTCCAGAGCCGGTGGGACACGAGCAGCCGGTCGACGACGTCCGCGCCGACCGCGGCCGAGATCGCGGACCGGTCGGCCTCGAAGGCCTCGACGAGGGCATCGGCCACCAGCCGGTGCTCGCGGGTGCACTCGCGCACCCAGCGCACCTGCAGCCCGACGGCCGCCAGCATCGAGACCAGCTCGGCGAGCGGGACCGGCCACACGGTCTCGCCGCCGGGCATGTCCCGTCGCTCCCGGTCGGTCAGCGGCCGCCCCTCCTCCACCGTGATCACGAACCGACCGCCGGGGACCAGGGCCGACGAGACCTCCTGGAGCAACGCCTCCTTGTCGGGAAAGGCCAGGAGGGTCTCGAGCAGGAGCACCACGTCGAAGGTGCCCGGGCGCAGGGGCGGCACCTCGCCCACCTCGAAGCGGCAGCGCGGGTCGGTGGACCGGGCGCGGGCCACCTCGATGGCGTCGGGCCGCTGGTCGACGCCGAGGTAGACGCAACCCAGCGCGCCGGTGATGAGGCGGCCCGGCCCCGCCACGCCGCAGCACAGGTCGAGCACGCTGGCGCCCGGCCGGACCCCGGCCGTCCGGGCCACCGACAGGATCTCGCGGCCCGACATGAAGCTCTCCTGGCCGACGAAGTCGCCGGGCGGGTACGCCGCCGTGCGGGCGCGCCGCAGGGCGTCGTCGTACGCGGCCCGGCCCGGCTCCGGCCGCACGGAGCGGCGACGGCGCCAGAGCCACCAGACGTCCCGACCGAAGGACTCGGCCAGCAGGAGGAAGCCCAGGACGAGTCCGGCGTACGTCGCCGCGGCCGGGCCGAGGCCCGAGGCGGCGAACGTGAGGGCGATTCCCGCGGTGGCGGTCACGACCTTGCGCCAGGGGCGCGCGGGGAGCGTGGCCCGCATCCAGGGCAGCCACCAGCCCGCCACCGCGAACAGGTAGCGGGCCGCGCCCATCGCGAGCACCCACGCACCGTCCGACTCCGCGACGTACACGCTGAGCACGAGCATGAGAAAGGCGTCGGCCTCCCCGTCGAGGCGACCCCCGAACCGGGAGACGGTGCCCGTCCGCCTCGCCACCCGACCGTCCACCGCGTCCAGCACCAGGGCGAGCGAGGCGAGCGCCACGAGGAGGCCGACGGCCGACCCGCCGGACCACGAGTCCGCCACCAGCGCGGCCACGCAGCAGGCGAGGGCCGCCCGGGTCACGGTGACCAGGTCGGCCGGCCCCAGCAGCTCCACGCGCTCACGGGAGGCGGTCCGTGCGGCCGCGATCGCCAGCACGAGCCCGCAGCCGAGACCGACCAGCGCGGCCCCCCGCCCGATCCCGGCCGTTCCCGCGAGCAGGGTGAGCAGGACGGCCAGCGCCGGGACAGCGACCCCCAGGGCGTTGCGAACAGGTGTCACCGGGCCCTCCCGCGTCGGCGTCTACGGTGGTGGACGCACGGTGCCGCCGTTCGGTTCACCGGTCGGTCCGCCGTTCGGTCCACCGATGTGTGCGGAGGCGCGATGACGACGGGACCCGTCCGGGCCGGGTCGGCCTGGCTGGCGCTGCGGGAGCCGGCGGACGCCGACGCCCGGTCCGACGCCCTCGTCGAGATCCTGCGTCCCCGGCTGCCCGCCACCGGGCTGGTCGTCCACGACCTCGGGAGCGGCACCGGGTCCACGGCGCGGTGGCTGGCGCCCCGGCTGGCCGGTGGGCAGCGATGGGTGCTGCACGACCGGGACCCCGACCTGCTCGACCTCGCGACGGGGATGGCCCCGCCCCGGTCGTCGGACGGCGGGGCCGTCACGATCGAGACCCGCCTGGGAGACATCACCCGGCTGGACCCCGAGGACCTGGCAGACGCCTCGCTGGTCACCGCCTCCGCGCTGCTCGACATGCTCACCGGGGACGAGCTGGCCCGGTTCGTCGCCACCTGCGCCGGGTCGGGGTGCCCCGTGCTCGTCACGCTGAGCGTGCTCGGCCGGGTGGAGCTGGACCCGGGCGACCCCCTCGACCCTCGGGTCGTCGCGGCGTTCAACGCCCACCAGCGGCGGGCCACCCCGGGCGGGGACCTGCTCGGACCGGACGCCGCGACCCGGGCCGTCGAGGCCTTCCGGCGGGCGGGGCTCGAGGTCACGGTGCGTCGCAGCCCGTGGCGCCTCGGGCCCGCCCGCGCGGCGCTGGCGACCGCGTGGCTGAGCGGCTGGGTCGGGGCGGCCGTCGACCACGACCCCGGTCTGCACGAGGACGCCGCGGCGTACACCCTGCGCCGCCGGGCGCAGCTGGCGGCGGGATCACTCTCGGTGACCGTGGACCACCTCGACCTGCTGGCCACCGCTGACTAGGGTCGCGCCATGCCCGAGCCGATCCGGGGCCTCGGCCTCGTCCCGCTCTCGCCCGAGCACGTGCCGGGGATGGCCGAGCTGACCCGGGACCCCGAGTCGCTGCGCTTCACGCGCATCCCCGAGCCGCCGCCGGAGGACTTCGCCACCACGTGGGTCGAGCGGTACGTCGAGGGGCGCGCGACCGGCGAGCGTGAGGCGTACGCCTTCGTCGACCAGGACGGGGCGTTCCTCGGGGCCGGGATGCTGCCGGTCATCGACCGGCGGTCGAGCACGGTGGAGATCGGCTACATCGTCTCCCCCGGGGCCCGCCGCCGCGGCGTGGCGACCCGGGCCCTGGCCCTGCTGACCGACCGTGCGCTGGAGCTGGGGGCGGAGCGCATCGTGCTCCACATCGCGGTCGCCAACCCGGCCTCGCAGGCGGTCGCGGAGCGCTGCGGCTACCGGCTCGAGGGGGTGCTGCGGTCGGAGTACTGGAAGCCGGGCGTGCGGGCCGACACCCAGCTGTGGAGCCTGCTGCCGAGCGATCCCCGCCCACCCCCGGACTGACCCCGCCGGACTGGTCCCGCCGGACTGCCCCGCTCGCCTGACGGTGGCGGGGTCAGCGGCGCGAGCGGCGGTGGGTCACTTGGTGCCCCACACCCGCTCCAGCATGGCGGTGTCCCCCGCGGACTGGAACTTGACCACCCTGCCGTCGCGGAAGGTCAGCACGTCGGCCTGGTCCGACGTCTCACCGCCGACCGTGACGGAGGTCAGCACCACGACCCGCTCCTCGTCGCCGAGGAAGTGCTGCGGATGCGTGGAGAATCCCTTCTCGGCCAGCTTCATCCAGAGGTCGAGCACCTCCTCCTTGCCGTGGCGGGTCCCCGAGATCGAGCTGTTGCCCGTGGTGATCCACTCGACCTGGTCGTCGAGCTCCGCGCTCGCGCTCTCGACGTCCGCTGCGCCGAATGCCTCGTAGGCCTTCTTGGTCTTCTCGATGTTCTCCTGTGCGGTCATGACGATTCCTGCTTCCCGGCCCCCGTGGGCCCCACCTCTGGACGCTACGTCCGGGACGCAGGCGGGTCCATGGCCCGTGCGGACCCACCTCTTAGGCTGGCTGCCATGAGTACTCGAGAGCTGACCGCCGACACCTTCGAGGACGCCGTGGCCGGCGAGGGCATCGTCCTCGTCGACTTCTGGGCCGAGTGGTGCGGACCGTGCAAGCAGTTCGGACCGATCTTCGAGACCGCGTCGGAGAAGCACCCCGACATCGTCTTCGGCAAGGTCGACACCGAGGCCGAGCAGCAGCTGGCCGGCATGGCGGGGATCACCTCCATCCCCACGCTGATGCTCTTCCGCGACGGCATCCTGCTGTTCAACCAGGCCGGCGCCCTGCCCCCGCAGGCGCTGGAGGGCGTCATCGAGCAGGCCCGCGAGCTGGACATGGACGCGATCCGCGCGCAGATCGCGGAGGCCGAGGCCCACCCCGACGAGGTCGACCTCGACACCCTCGCCGCCGCGCACGCCGGCGGCGGCTACGTCCTCGACGTGCGCGAGCAGGAGGAGTTCGCAGCGGGTCGCGTCCCCGGCTCCGTGCACATCCCGATGAACGACGTCCCGCAGCGGCTGGCCGAGGTCCCGACGGACCGCCGCGTCCACGTCATCTGCCAGAGCGGCAGCCGCAGTCGCGCGATCACCCAGTACCTGCAGGCCAACGGGGTCGACGCGGTCAACGTGACCGACGGGACGGCCGGTTGGGCGCAGCGCGGCTGGCCACTGGAGCAGTGAGTCGGCCGTGCGTCACCGGTGCGCGTCGATCCAGGCGATGACGTCCCCGGTGATCTCGTCGCGGGTGGTCTCGTTGAAGACCTCGTGGCGGGCGTCTGCGTACACGCGCACCGTGACGTCGGCGACGCCCGCGTCGCGGTAGCGCTGCGCCAGCACCTGGACGAGCTCTCCCCCGCCGGCCAGCGGGTCCGCCGAGCCGGAGACGACCAGGAGCGGCAGGTCGCTGCGGATGCGGGCGAGCGCGGCCGGGTCGGCCAGCGTCGCGGCAGCACCGAAGAGGGACGGCACGGTGTCGTCGGGCAGGTCGAAGCCGCACAGCGGGTCCGCCACGTAGGCGTCGACCTCGGACTCGTCCCGGGACAGCCACTCGTAGCCGGTGCGCGGCTCGAATCCCTCGTTGAAGGCCTCCAGCCCGACGGGTCCCTCGGCCTGCGCGAGCCCGGCGGCCATCACGTCGAGGGCGGTGGACCCGGACAGCACCACCCCGTCGTACAGGTCGGAGTGCTCGAGCAGCACCGACTGCGCCGCGAACGAGCCCATCGAGTGGGCGACGAGGAAGAGCGGCAGGTCGCCGGACGACTGCCGCAGCGAGGCGCCGTACGCCGCGACGTCGGCGATCAGGCCCTCGAACCCGACGTCCCCGAAGTCGCCCGGCGTCCCGGTGATGGACGCGCCGTGGCCGCGGTGGTCCGTGGCGTGGACGACGTACCCGGCGGCGTTGAGCGCGAGGGCCAGCCGGTCGTAGCGGGCCGCGTGCTCGGCGAGGCCGTGGGCGACCTGGACGACACCGACCGGGTCGGCGACGTCGTCCCAGGTGTACGTCGCGAGCGCGGTCCCGTCGGACGGGGACGTGAAGGTGGAGGGGTCGGCAGTCATGCGGCCACGCTAGGGGTGCTGTGGGGGATGCGCGACCCCCGTGGTGCCACCCCTAGGCTGGCCGGTGTGATCGAGTTGCGCAGTCCCTCCCAGATCGAGCAGATGCGTCCCGCGGGCCGCTTCGTGGCCGAGGTGCTGACCCACCTCTCCGGCGTGGTCGACGTCGGCACCAACCTCCTGGAGATCGACGAGATCGCGCACGACATGATCCGCGAGCGCGGCGCCGAGTCGTGCTACATCGACTACCACCCGTCGTTCGGTGCCTCGCCCTTCGGCAAGGTGATCTGCACGTCGGTCAACGACGCGGTGCTGCACGGGCTCCCGCACGACTACGCGCTGGCCGACGGGGACCTGGTCACCCTCGACTTCGCGGTGTCCGTCGACGGATGGGTCGCCGACTCGGCGCTGTCCTTCGTCGTCGGCACGCCGCGGCCCGAGGACCTGCGCCTCATCGACGTCACCGGCCGGGCGCTCGACGCCGGGATCGCGGCGGCGCAGGCCGGCAGCCGGATCGGCGACATCGGCCACGCGATCGGGTCGGTGGCCCGCGAGGCCGGGCTGGGCATCAACATGCAGTTCGGCGGGCACGGGGTCGGTCGGACCATGCACGGCGACCCGCACATCGCCAACGACGGCGCGCCCGGCCGCGGCTTCCCGCTGAAGCCCGGGCTGGTCATCGCCATCGAGCCGTGGTTCCTGCACACCACCGACGAGATCTTCACCGACCCCGACGGCTGGACGCTGCGCAGCGCCGACGGGTCGCGCGGCGCGCACATGGAGCACACCATCGCCATCACCGAGGACGGTCCGATCGTCCTGACCGCCCGGGACTGAGCGGCGTGCCCGAGCTGCCCGAGGTCGAGAGCGCTCGCGCCGTCATCGAGGCCGGCGCCCTCGACCGGGAGATCGCCGACGTCGACGACACCGACACCTGGGTGTGTCGACCGCACTCCCCCGGCGAGATCCGCGAGGGACTCATCGGACGACGGCTCACCGCGGCCCTGCGTCGCGGCAAGAGCATGTGGTGCGAGACCTCCGGCGACGGGCCGGTGCTCGGCATGCACCTGGGCATGAGCGGGCGCATCGTGGTGTCCGACGGCGCGGGGTCTCCCGTCGAGGGCGGCGACCGGGTGCGGGGGCTCACCGCGACCTCACCCGACCGGGACCTGGCGTGGGACCGCTTCACCATCCGCTTCGCCGACGGCGGCGAGATGCGCCTCTTCGACAAGCGTCGGCTCGGACGGGTGCGGCTCGACCCGGACCTGACCCGCCTCGGCCCGGACGCCGCCGAGGTCGGCGTCGCGGAGTTCCGCGAGCGGGTGGGACGGGGCACGGCCCCCGTCAAGGCCCGGCTGCTGGACCAGTCGGTCATCGCGGGGGTGGGCAACCTGCTGGCGGACGAGGCGCTCTGGCAGGCGTCGCTCGACCCGCGCCGACGGGTCGACTCGCTCGACCACGACACGCTCACCGCCCTGCACTCCTCGCTGAAGAAGGCCACCCGCGCGGCGATCCGCCACGGCGGCGTGCACACCGGCGAGGTCATCGAGCACCGCTCGGCGAGCGGGCACTGCCCCCGGTGCGGCGCGCCCATGCAGCGGGCGACCGTCGGGGGGCGGACCACCTGGTTCTGCTCGGAGGAGCAGGGCTGAGGCACGCGGGGCATCCCGACCTCAGCGGTTCCACAGGCCGCAGGGCCCGAGCAGGGCCTCCACCTGCGCCTCGAGGTGGCGGGCGTCGGCACGCTCGGGACAGGTGGCCCAGCTGATGTCGGGGGCGAGGCGGACGACGGCCTCGCGGGCCCAGTCCTTGGCCCGCCCGGGCCGTCCGGCGCGCAGTCGCTCCAGCCGTGCCTCGAGCCAGGCGGGATCGGCCAGGGCCCGGTCGAGGGCCGCCTCACCGAAGCCGGACACCGCCCCCTGGCCGGTGCGGTAGACCGAGAGCCGTCCGTAGAGGCCCTGGGGTCGACCTCCCCCGCCGCGCTCACCGGCCATGCCGACGTACCGGATGCGATGGCTGTCGCGCTCGCGGAAGAGGTAGACGCCGGGCAGGCGCGGCGCCCACGGCAGCGCGTCGGCGAAGGGTGCCCACGCGGACCACTCGGCCAGCCCCTCCACCTCGAGGTAGGCGTCCAGCCGCGCGGCCGCGTCGTGGGGTGTCTCGAGATCGATCATGGAAGCACTGTCGCGGAGCCCACCGACATCGCCGCCCGGTCGGGCTCACCATCGGGGGATGAGGCCGCCGGACCGGAATCCTGCGTAGCGTGCCGGGACGCCTGCGTCCGCGAGGCGTCGACGATCCGCGCGTCCCGAGGGAGCTCACCGTGGCCGACCAACCCAACATCCTGATCATCTGGGGCGACGACATCGGCATCAGCAACCTGAGCTGCTACAGCAACGGGTTGATGGGCTACCGGACACCCCACATCGACCGCATCGCGGCCGAGGGCGTCCTGTTCACCGACTACTACGGCGAGCAGAGCTGTACGGCGGGCCGCGCGGCGTTCATGACCGGCCAGAACCCGTACCGCACGGGACTCACCAAGGTCGGCATGCCGGGGGCTGACATCGGCCTGCGCGCCGAGGACCCGACGATCGCGACGGCGCTGAAGTCGCTCGGGTACGCGACCGGGCAGTTCGGCAAGAACCACTTCGGCGACCGCGACGAGTTCCTGCCCACCGCCCACGGGTTCGACGAGTTCTTCGGCAACCTCTACCACCTCAACGCCGAGGAGGAGCCGGAGCTCTACGACTACCCGTCGGAGGAGGAGTTCCCGAACTTCCGCGCACGCTTCGGCCCCCGCGGAGTGATGCACTCGTGGGCCGACCCGGACGGCACCCAGCGCATCGAGGACACAGGTCCGCTCACCAAGGAGCGGATGAAGACCATCGACGACGAGATCGTGCCCGAGGCGCTGCGCTTCATGGGCGACGCCCAGTCGAGCGACACGCCGTTCTTCGTCTGGCTCAACACCACCCACATGCACTTCCGCACCCACGTCAAGGACGGCAGCCGCGGCCGGGCGGGCCGCTGGCAGTCGGAGTACCACGACACGATGTGCGACCACGACGACCTGGTCGGGACCGTGCTCGACTTCCTCGACGAGCACGGGCTGGCCGAGAACACCATCGTCATGTACTCCACCGACAACGGCCCCCACATGAACAGCTGGCCCGACGGCGGGATGACGCCGTTCCGCAGCGAGAAGAACACCAACTGGGAGGGCGCCTTCCGGGTGCCCGCCGTGGTCCGCTGGCCGGGACACATCCCGGCCGGCGAGGTGCGCACCGGGATCGTCAGCCACGCCGACTGGTTCGTGACGCTGCTCTCCGCTGCGGGCGACCCCGACGTCGCCGAGCGGCTCAGGGCGGGCACCGACCTCGCGGGGACGACGTACAAGGTGCACCTCGACGGGCACGACCAGCTCGACTACGTCACGGGGGCGACCGACGAGAGCCCCCGCAAGCACTTCTTCTACGTCTCCGACGACGGCGACCTGGTGGCGCTGCGCTACGACAACTGGAAGTTCGTGTTCCTGGAGCAGCGGGCGAACGGCACGCTGAACATCTGGGCCGAGCCCTTCACCGAGCTGCGCTTCCCCAAGCTCTTCAACCTCCGGACCGACCCGTACGAGCGGGCGGACGTCACGTCGAACACCTACTACGACTGGGTGCTCGACCACGTCTGGGCGTTCGTCCCGGCCCAGACGTACGTCGCGCAGATGATCCAGAGCCTGGTCGAGTTCCCGCGCCGCCAGGAGCCGGCCAGCTTCAACCTGGACAAGCTGATGGAGAAGCTCAAGGCCGGCGTCGGGAGCAGCTGAGGTGCGCATGGACCTGCCCGGCGGCACGTTCACCATGGGCTCCGACCGCCACTACCCGGAAGAGGCGCCGACCCACCGGGTGGTGGTCGACGCCTTCTCGATCGACGCGACCGCGGTGACCAACGCCGAGTACGCCGCGTTCGTCGCCGCCACCGGCTACGTCACCGTCGCCGAGCGCGACCCCGACCCGGCCGACTACCCGGACGCGCCCCCGGAGAACCTGCAGCCGGGGTCGATGGTCTTCACGCCGACGCGCGGCCCGGTCGACCTCCGGCACCTCAGCCAGTGGTGGCGGTGGAAGCCCGGCACGAGCTGGCAGCAACCCCGGGGCCCGCGGAGCTCGATCGACACGGTGCTGGACCACCCCGTCGTACACATCGCCCACGAGGACGCGCGGGCCTACGCCGCCTGGGTCGGCGCCTCGCTCCCGACGGAGGCCGAGTGGGAGTACGCCGCGCGCGGGGGCCTCGAGGGGGCGGTCTTCACCTGGGGCGACGAGCCACGCCCCGGAGGCCGGATCATGGCCAACACGTGGGACGGTCCGGACTTCCCCTGGCGCAGCAGCGGCGAGAGCGGCTTCCTGCGCACCGCCCCGGTGGGCAGCTTCCCTCCCAACGGCTTCGGACTCTTCGACATGGCCGGCAACGTCTGGGAGTGGACCGACGACTGGTGGACCGAGCGCCACCCCGACGCGGTGGACAAGCCCTGCTGCCTGCCCAGCAACCCTCGAGGTGGCGACCTGCAGGACAGCTACGACGCGGCCCAGCCGCAGTTCCGGATCGGCCGCAAGGTGGTCAAGGGAGGCTCACACCTGTGCGCCGACACCTACTGCCTGCGCTACCGGCCGGCGGCACGGCGACCGCAGATGATCGACACCGGCACCAGCCACCAGGGCTTCCGGTGCGTACGCCGCGGGGACGCGAGCACGCCGTGACTGCCGAGAGCCTGCCGTCCTGGCGTCCCGGCGTGACCCGTGAGGCCGTCCTGGCCTTCCTCGAGGCGGCCACCTCGGTGCCGGTCGAGCGGCGGGTGGCCTGCTTCGACAACGACGGCACCCTGTGGTGCGAGCGACCGAGCTATCCCCAGTACGACTTCTTCGTCGACGCCCTGCAGAGCGCGGTCGACACGAACCCCGCCCTGTCGGAGACCCCGGAGTTCGCGGCGCTGCTGACCGGGGACCGGGCGGCGGTCGGCGAGATCGGGCTGGAGCGGATCGCGCTGGCCCTCACCGGTCTGTTCCGGGGCATCGAGCCGGAGGACTTCACGGCCCGGGTCCGCGAGTTCCTCTCCCGGGCGGTGCACCCGGCCCTGGGCCGTCCCCTGCGTTCCACCACCTACCTGCCGATGCTCGAGCTCCTCGCCGAGCTGCGACGCCGTGACTTCACGATCTTCGTCGTCACCGGTGGCGGGACGGAGTTCGTCCGCGCGATCAGCCAGGAGCTGTACGGCGTACCGCCCGAGGCCGTGGTCGGCAGCCTGATCGACTACGACTTCGTCCCCACCACCGGGGGGTCCGGGCCGAGGCTGACCCGGGCAGACCGGCTGGTCGGTGCGGCCAACGAGGGGGCCGCCAAGGTCACCCACATCCAGACCCAGCTCGGGCGACGCCCGATCCTCGCCGCGGGCAACTCCGGCGGCGACCGGGAGATGCTCGAGTGGGCCTCCTCCGCGGACGGCCCCACGCTGGCGCTGCTCGTCGACCACGACGACGCGCCGCGCGAGTTCTCCTACGTGAGCACCGCGGAGACCTTCGCCGAGCCGGAGCCGATCACCGACGTGGGCGCCCGCCTCGGCTGGACCGTCATCAGCATGGCCGACGACTGGGGCGCGATCTTCGCGTGAGGGCGCCGTTCCCTGACCCCGCTCCGCCGGCAGTGGGCGCGGAGTGCTGCACGCGGATGGACCACCTCCACGACTTCCCGCCGCCCCCGGAGCCGTGGATGCCGGCCGGGGACGCGCCACAGCTGGTGGGCACGTCACTCCTGCTCCTCGCGGCCGCGCTCCTCCCCCTGCCCTGGCCCTGACCGGGCGTCGGCCGGGGGCTGCTCCGCCGTGGCCCTCGGCGTCACCACCTGGACGGCGCCGCCCTGCAGGCTGACCAGCACCAGGGTCTGCAGCGCCAGGGCGGTGATCGCACTCCCCATCCCGGAGACTGCCTCGCCCCACCAGGAGCGGCGTAACTGGCGGCGTACGACGCCTGGTCGGGTGCCTGGGCTGTCCGGCGCCGCCAGTTGGTCAGTCGCCGGCGCCGGGGTTGTCGCGCGCCGCCAGTGACGGCTCGGGGCACCACCCTGCGCGACGGCTCGGCGTAACTGGCGGCGTACGACGCCTGGTCGGGTGCCTGGGCTGTCCGGCGCCGCCAGTTGGTGAGTCGCCGGCGCCGGGGTTGTCGCGCGCCGCCAGTGGACGGGTCGGGGCACCACCCTGCGCGACGGCTCGGCGTAACTGGCGGCGTACGACGCCTGGTCGGGTGCCTGGGCTGTCCGGCGCCGCCAGTTGGTGGGTCGCCGGCGCCGAGCTGTCGCGCGCCGCCAGTTGGTGCGGGGAGCGACGGCTCGGCGTAACTGGCGGCGTACGACGCCTCGTCGGGTGCCTGGACTGTCCGGCGCCGCCAGTTGGTGGGTCGCCGGCGTCCGAGCTGTCGCGCGCCGCCAGTGGACGGGTCGGGGCGAGGAGCGGGTCAGGTCAGCGCGCCGTCGCGAAGGTTCCCCGCCGCGCGTCAGCCCTCGATCGCGCTCGGTCGCTCCCCGTGCCGGTCGTCGGCGATGAACTCGCGCAGGACCCGCGCGAATCGGTCCGGGTCGTCGAGGTGCGGGAAGTGCCCGGCCCCCTCGAACAGCTCGACGCGACACTCCGGGACCGCGCGCTGTGCGCTGAGCGCGTGCCAGGCCGGGATCATCCGGTCCTTGGAGCCCCAGACGATGAGGGTGGGGATCGGCAGCGTCGCCTCCAGGTGGTCGTGGGCGCTGATGCTCTGACCACCGATGTCGATGACGGCCCGGGTGGTGGCGAGGAACGCGCGTCGACTCTCCCGGTCCGCCAGGGAGCTGAACCCGCGCCAGATCGCGCCGACGTCGGCGCCCGGCTGCCAGCCGACCTTCGACGCGCCACGCCCCAGCGCCTCCACCCGCGAGAGGACGGGCGCGGAGGCCACGAGGCTGAGCACCTGCTCGGCGCCCGGCAGGGTCGCCGCACGCAGGACCAGGTTCACCTCACGCCCCAGACCACCACTGGAGACCAGGACGAGGCGATCGACCCGCTCCGGGAAGAGGTAGTAGAACTGCATCGCGATGCCGCCGCCGAGCGAGTGCCCGACGAGCGTGACGCGATCGATCCCGAGCTGGTCGAGGAGGTCGCGCATCGTCGCGGCGTGCGCGCTGAGCGAGTAGTCCCCCATCGGCTTCGCCGACTCGCCGTGGCCGAAGAGGTCGGGCACCAGGACCCGGTGGTCGTCGTCCATCTTGTCGACGAGGCGGGACCACTGCCGTTGCGAGCCCAGGATCCCGTGGATGAACAACACCACCGGCCCGGAGCCGCTGTCGACGTAGGAGAGCTCGTGGCCGTGGAGCACGACCGTGTGTGGAGCCATGCGCACCATGCTGGTCATCCTCACAAGTGGCCGTCGGATGTACACCCCCACGGTAGCGGTGCGCGCCTCCGGACCCGCATGACCGGTCGGTCGGCGCGGCGGCGCCGCCGGCGCCGGGGAGAAGGTCCCGCGCCGTCGGCCCGTTCGGTTCTGGCGCGCTGGTCGGCGCCGGGATCCTGGTCGGGATGTACTGGGCGGACCTGTCGGTGCCGCTGCGGCTGGTCCTGGTCGGCGCGGCTGCGCTCGCCCTCGTGGGCGCGGGCGTAGAACCGAAGCCCGCGGCGGACCCCGCTACGACACCACCCGACTGCCCGACGGCAGCGTCCGCTTCCACCGGCGCACGTAGGACCGGGCACCGACATCCACGACGAAGGGCGGGTGCGCGCAGATCGGCGGCACGGCCAGGTCATGCATCCACGTCATCGGGCCGCAGAACTCGACGTACCCCAGTCCCGAAGGGGTCAGAAGTACCGACGGGGGTTACTGTCGAGGAATGACTGACCTCGAGCTCGACACTGCTGACCAGATCGAGCAGGAGGAGGACGTGACCGGTCCCCCGACCGAGGCCACGCGCACCGCGTGGGCCGAGGCGGCCCGCCCGATCCTCATCAAGACCGCCCAGCGGTACCGCGCCATGGTGAGCTACAAGGACCTCGCGGCACAGATGCAGGAGGCCACCGGCATCTCGACCCGCCAGCCGATGCAGCACTGGATGGCCGACGTCCTCCACCGCGTGGCCAGCGACTGCGCGGAGCGCAACGAGCCCAACCTCGCGTCCCTCGCCGTCAACGCGCAGGGCAGCATCGGCGCGGCGTACGCCTCCACCATGATGGACACCCGCGGCGAGGAGATCGGTGACTCCGACGACCACGCGGCGCGCGAGCGACTTGCCTGCCACACCTACTTCGAGGCCCCGGACCTGCCGGCCGACGGTGGCGTGCCGACCCTGACCGAGAAGGTCAGCGCCGCGCGGACCCGCGCCCGCAAGGCCTCCGCGCTGGCTCGGCCCATCGACACGTGCCCGGACTGCAACATGGCCCTGCCGGCGACCAAGGTCTGCGACAACTGCGCCTGAGCGCCTCCCCTGCCGGCGGGTGACGCGACGGGTCGCTTTGCTTGGATGGGCTCATGACCAACACCCTCCTGAGCCCGTCCACGCTGCCCTTCGGCCTGCCGGACTACGCCCACCTGTCCGACGCCGACTACCGCGCGGCGATCGAGCAGGGCATGACCGAGCACCTCGCGGAGCTGGACGCGATCGCGACCGACGACTCCCCCGCCACCGTCGCGAACGTCCTCGAGGCCTGGGAGCGGTCCGGTGCGCTGTTGACGCGGGCGATGAACGCGTTCTGGGTCGCCAAGTCCGCCGACACCAACGACGAGCGGGACGCGATCGAGGAGGACATGGCGCCGCGCCTCGCGCAGCACTCCGACGCGATCCTGCTCGACGCCCGGCTCTACGGCCGGCTCACGTCGCTGGCCGCCCGGCGTGACGCCGGCGAGGTGACGCTCGACGCGCAGGAGCAGCACCTCCTCACCGAGCGCCTCAAGGACTTCGAGCGCGGCGGCATCGCCCTGCCCGACGAGAAGCAGGCCCGGCTGCGCCAGCTCAACACCGACCTGGCGACCCTGTCCACCCGGTTCGACCAGATGCTGGTCGCCGGACGCAACGCCGCCGCCGTCCTCGTCACCGAGGAGGCCGAGCTCGACGGACTCGACGACGGCCAGAAGGCCGCGGCCCACGAGGCCGCCCAGGCCGCCGGACACGACGGCTGGCTGCTCACCATCACCAACACCACCGGGCAGCCGGTGCTCGGCTCCCTCACCCACCGGCCCACCCGCGAGCGCGTCTTCCGCGCCAGCGCGGAGCGTGGCCTGGGCACCGCCGACACCGACACCGACGCGGACACCGACACCGACACCCGTGAGGTGCTGCTCACCATGGCCCGGCTGCGCCACGAGCGGGCGCTGCTGCTCGGCTACCCGCACCACGCGGCGTACGCCGCCGAGGACGGCTGCGCCGGCAGCACCGAGGCGGTCAACGAGATCCTCGGCCGGCTCGGCCCCGCGGCGTACGGACTGGTGCGTGCCCGCGGCGAGCAGCTCCAGGCGCACCTCGACGCCACCGAGCCCGGCACCACCCTGGAACCCTGGGACTGGGCCTACGTCGACGGGCAGCTGCGCCGCGAGGAGGCTGCCCTCGACCCCGGCGCCCTGCGCCCCTACCTCGAGTTCGACCGGGTGCTCACCGAGGGCGTCTTCGCGGCCGCCGGCGCGCTGTACGGCATCACCTTCCACCGGCGCGAGGACCTGGTCGGCTACACCGACGTGGCCCGCGTCTACGAGGTGCGCGAGGAGGACGGCAGCCACCTCGGTGTCGTCGTCATCGACCCGTACACCCGCCCGTCCAAGCAGGGCGGCGCCTGGATGACCAGCATCGTCGACCAGAGCCACCTGCTCGACGACGACCCGGTCGTCACCAACACCTGCAACTTCCCCCCGCCCGCCCCGGGGGCCCCGAGCCTGCTGTCGTGGGACAACGTCATCACGCTCTTCCACGAGTTCGGCCACGACCTGCACGGGCTGCTGTCCGACGTCCGCTTCCCGTCGCGCTCGGGCACGTCGGTGCCCCGCGACTTCGTGGAGTTCCCCAGCCAGGTCAACGAGATCTGGGCCTACGAGCCGTCCCTGCTCGCGCGGTACGCCGTGCACCACGAGACCGGCGAGCCGATGCCGGCCGCGTGGGTCGAGCAGCTGCTCGGCACGTCGGGCAAGGAGACCTACCGGTACGCCGAGCTGCTGAGCGCGATGCTGCTCGACCAGGCGTGGCACCAGACGCCCGCCGGACGAGCTGCCGACCGACCCGGCCGGCGTCGAGGCCTTCGAGCTCGCGGCGCTCGAGCGCGCCGGGGTCCGCTACGCCCCCGTCCCGCCGCGCTACCGCTCGGCGTACTTCCACCACATCTTCGGTGGCGGCTACTCGGCGGCCTACTACTCCTACCTGTGGTCGGAGATCATGGACGCCGACACGGTGGCGTGGTTCGGCGAGCAGGGCGGCATGGACCGCACGGCCGGCGAGCACTTCCGCCGGACCCTGCTCGGGCCCGGCGGGTCGGTCGACGCGATGGAGTCCTACCGCCACTTCCGCGGCGGCGACCCTGACCTCGCCCACCTGCTGCGCCGCATCGGCGCCGAGTAGGCAGGCCGCGTCGGTCGGCTCAGTCGGTCAGCTGGCGGAGCCGGTGCCAGGCGAGACTGGCGCCGGCCCGCACGCTGCGCGGGGTCGGCAGGGCGTCGACGATCGGAGCCCGTTGGCGGGTCCAGTCGGGGTCGCTGGGCAGCGGCGCCTCGGCCGTGCCCACGTCACCTCGCACCGCGCGGTGCATGGCCTCGCGGACGTCGAGCAGGCGCCCGCCGTCGGCCGGCACCCACGTCGCCTCGGGTCGGCAGACCATGTCGTGGTGCAGCGAATCGACCAGGGCGTTGACGGTCCAGAACGGCGCCTGGACGAGGCCCGCGGTCCCGGCCGCCGCGACCTGCGTGGGGATCAGCGCGACCGGCACCCGGATGCGCAGCAGGCGCGCGGCGCGGGCGTACGCCGCGAGCAGCCGCGGGTAGCGCAGCACGTCCGGCCCCCCGATGTCGACCGCCCCGGTCAGCGTGGAGTCGGGATCCAGGGCCTCGACGAGCGCCCGCACCGCGTCGGTGGCCGCGATCGGCTGCACCCGGGAGCGCAGCCACAGCGGGATCGGCTGGAGGACGAGCAGGGTGCCGATCTGGCGGATCACCTCGAACGACGTCGAGCCGGCCCCGATGACGACGCCGGCGCGCAGCGCGACGGTCGAGGCGGAGGAGGCGAGCAGCTCCTCCTCGACCTCGAGGCGCGAGGTGATGTGCTCGGAGAGCTGCTCGCGCGGCACCTGCGGCACGAGGCCGGACAGGTAGACGACCCGCGGGACGCCCGCGGCGTCGACGCCGCGGCGTACGGTCTCGGCACCGAGGCGGTCCTTCGCGGAGAAGCCGCGCGAGCTCAGCGAGTGCACCAGGTAGCAGACCGCGTCCACGTCCTCGAGCGCGACGGCGACGTCGGCGGCGTCGGTGACGTCGCAGCGCACCCAGTCGACGTGGTGGCCCCACGAGAAGCGCTCCGGCGTGGGCTGGCGAGACGTCGCGGCGGTGACGAGGTAGCCGCGGTCGAGCAGCTCGGGGACGAGCCGCGAGCCGATGTAGCCGGTGGCGCCGAGGACCAGGACGCGGCGGGAGCGGGGATCCATCACTCCCCCAGGTGGCGCAGCATGTTGGACGCGAAGCGCCGGCCCATGGCAGCGACCACGCCGTGCATGACGGTCTCCACGGCCACCCGCGAGATCTTCGGCAACGGCAGGTCGCACCAGATCCCGAGGTCGATGGCCACGTGGGTCCCCTCGCCCTCGGGCCGCAGGAGGTACTCGCCCTCCACGCCGGTGCGCTCGTCGGGACGCTCGGAGTCGTGCTCGAAGGTGATCCGCGTGGGCTCGTCGAAGGTCATCACCTCGGTGAAGACGGGCGCCACGGTCGCACTCAGCACCGGGATGTGGGTGAGGTTCCAGGTCCAGTGCTTGCCGTCCACGTCGATGCGCTTGAGGTACGGCGTCAGCTGGGTGAGGAGCACCGGGTCGGTGAGCACGTCCCACACCTTGTCCGGGGAGGAGCGCAGGGTGGCTTCGGACTGGTTGCGCGCACGGAAGCGATTCACCCGGCAAGCCTAGGTGGAGGGGGTGCACCGACCGGCGGCCCGCCCTGCCGTCACCGGTCGTCCCGCCGGTGGGCATCCGTCGTCTAGCCTGCTCGGGTGCTGATCTCCGACGACCGCCGGATGCTCTTCGTCCACATCCCCAAGACGGGTGGGGCGTCGGTGGAGCAGCTGCTCCGCGAGGCCTGTCCCGACGCCCGCACCGTCGGCAGGCAGCGGCACGCGCGGCTGCAGCGGATCCTGCGCCACGAGCCGGGACTGGTCGACTACTGGTCGTTCGGCTTCGTCCGCAACCCGTGGTCGCGGATGGTGTCGTGGTACTCGATGATCGACACCTGGAACCACCGCTGGGGGCCCGCCTCGGGGCGTCCGCAGGACGGCCAGTGGGGATCGACCCGTGACGGCAACCCGCTGTGGCGGGCGGTCGCGACGTACGCCGACTTCGACGACTTCGTCCTGCGCGGCACCGCCGAGCACGACCGGCTCGCGATGCCGCAGGTCGACTACCTCGTCGGCGAGGACCACCGGGCCGACTTCATCGGCCGCACCGAGCACCTCGCGGAGGACATCGCCACCATCGCGCGCGAGCTCGACCTGCCCGCGATCGAGCTGCCGCACCGCAACGCCCGCTCGAGCGGGTCGTGGCGCGACTACTACACCCCGCGCACCCGCGACCGGATCGCCCAGGTCTACGCCAAGGACGTCGCGGAGTTCGACTACCGCTTCTGACGCACGGATCGCTGCAGCCGGGTCACGCAGAGCCATGCACGATCACGCAGGGCCGCGCGACAGCGGCGCCGGCCGGTGCAGCACCGGTCGACGCCGCTGTCGGGCAGCAGGTGTGGATCGCGTCAGCCGTTGCCGCCGGCGCGGAAGGCCCGCCAGGCGTCGCTCATGCGCGCGGACTGGCCCTCGGTGAACATGTCCATGCAGGAGTCCTGCGTGTAGTCCATGAAGTTGTGGATCGGGTCGAGGCCGGGCGCCGCGCAGGTGTCGGCGCCTTCCGGGCAGTCGAACTGCGGGTAGGCCTCGCGCGGGGTGTCGGCCACGCCGTCACCGCTGGCCGAGCAGCCGCCGGCGAAGGTGTGCTCGAGCATCATCCAGTGGCCGACCTCGTGGGTGAGGGTGTCGCCGAGGGAGTACTTGCCGGCGGTGCCGCCGGGCATCGACTCGTCGAGGATGACGACTCCGTCGATGTAGTCACGCCCGTTGTTGTAGCCCTTGGGGAAGTAGGCCCAGCCGAGGAGGCCGCCGCCGATGTCGGCGGTGTAGACGTTGAGGGTCTCGGAGTCGCCCACGTGGAGCGCCGCCTTCATGTCGCGCTCGGTCTTGCCGGGGGCGACGTTGGCCCACGCGTCGTTGGTCACGTAGTTGACGTCGACGAGGTCGAAGCGGAACGGGGTGTCGGCGGCGTCCGCCGCCGTGGCGCCGGAGTAGGAGTCGTTGAGGACCTCCATCTGGGCCTGGACCAACGTCCCGAGCCGGTCGCGGTCGGCCTGGGTCGCGTCGGACCCGGTGATCACGTGGAAGACGGTCTCGACGTTCACCGAGCCCGCCGCGAGCTGCGGCAGGTCCTTGATGACGCCGTACTTCTTGGCGTCGTTGGGGCCGTAGAGGGCGGGCTCCTTGGCGGAGGCGCCCTTCGCGACGCGGGCCCCGGAGGTGCCGTCCTCGCAGGCGACGGTGCCGTCGGAGGCGACGGAGGCGAGGGCGGGGGTGGCCGCGAAGGTCAGCGGGACGAGGGACAGGACGCCGGCGGCGGCGGCCGACCGGAGGAGGCGCGTGGGACGCATGGGGGGGTGATCCCTTCAGGTGGTGAGCACTGGTCCGGTCAACCTAGGCGGGAGGAGCCCGTTCGGGCTACGGCCTCGCCGGACAAATCTGTGTCACTTCGTGGTCGTGTAGCGCCCGCGGTGATACACGAGCGGCTGCGCGTCGTCACCAGCCGCGAGGTCGACGACCCGGCCGATCACGATGACGTGGTCCCCGGCCTCGTGGATGGTCTCGACGGTGCAGTCGACGTGCCCCACGATCCCCTCGAGCACCGGCGAGCCGGTCCCGGGCGACGGACTCCAGGCCAGACCCGCGAACTTGTCGTCGGACGGGCCGGCCATCCGGTCCGAGACGACGGCCTGCCCGACGGCCAGGAGGTTGACGCAGAAGGTGCCCGAGCGGCGGATCGCGGCGAAGGCCCGAGACTCCCGCGTGGGGAGGAAGGCGACCAGCGGCGGGTCGAGGGAGACGCTGGTGAAGGACTGGCAGGTCATCCCGATCGGTTCTGCGTCGGCCGTCGTGGTGACGACGGTGACGCCGGACGCATAGCGGCCCAGCACCTCGCGGAACCAGCGCGCCTGGGTGCGCGCGGCCTCGCCGTCGACCTCCAGCGTCTCGCCGGGTCGCCACTCGAAGTCGTGCGGGACGTCCACCGCGCCAGTCTTGCGCACCGGTCCCCCGGCGCGGCGACCACTCCCCGCCGCAGGTCTGCGACCGCGATCGCGTGGTGGTGCCGGAGTCGCTGGACACGGAGCCGCACGACGTAGACGCGTTGGTCCGAGGGGCCACACTGGCGCTCATGACCTTCCCGGACGACTGGACCCGCGGCTCGCACACCCACGACGGCGTCACCCACGCGACGTACCGGAGGGGGACGGGGCCCGGGGTGATCGTGATCCACGAGATCCCCGGCATCACCCCGGAGGTCGCGACGTTCGCCCAGGAGGTGGTCGACGCCGGCTTCACGGTGGTGATGCCGAGCCTCTTCGGCACCGACGGCGCCCCGATGTCCGCGCGGACCGTGGCCTCGTCGCTCGGGCGGGTGTGCGTGAGCCGCGAGTTCACCAAGCTCCGCACCGGCGAGACCACCCCGGTCGCCGGCTGGTTGCGCTCGCTGGCCCGCGAGCTGCACGGCGAGCTCGGCGGGCCAGGCGTCGGGGCGCTGGGGATGTGCTTCACGGGGGGCTTCGCGCTGGCGATGGCGGTCGACCCGGCCGTCGCCGCGCCGGTGCTGTGCCAGCCCAGCACCCCCTTCGCGGTGGGCAGGAAGCGGGCCGCCGACCTCAACCTCTCCCCCGGTGACCTCGACGTCGTCAGGGGACGCTGCGCCGCCGGTCAGCAGGTGCTGGGGCTGCGCTATCGCGACGACCCCGCCGTCGGGAAGCGGTTCGACACGCTCACCCGTGAGCTCGGGGACGCCTTCATCCGCGTCGAGTTCGAGGGCAAGGGCCACTCGACCGTGACGGCACACCGGCAGCAGGAGGGCGTCGACGCGGTGCTCTCCTTCCTGGCCGAGCACCTGCGCTGACGGGTGGGTCCGTGAGCGGGCCGGGACCACAGATCCCGTCAGCGGGCGGTGTAGGGCGGGATGATGGCCCCGGCCAGGACCAGCACCCAAGCCAGGAAGATCAGCGGGTAGTGCCGGGTGGTCGGCTCGCCCGGCCCGCGGATCTCCCTCAACCGCCCGACATAGCCGATGAGCGCCAGCACCGAGCCCGCGACGGCCAGCCCCGAACCCACCCAGAAGCGACGCGAGTCGACCCCGATGACGGCGTAGAGCCAGCCGATGCCGAGACCGATGGCGATGAGGGGGACGGCACTGCGCAGCAGCTGCCACCACTCGATCTGCTTGACCGTCCGGTTGAGCGGCTCCTCCGCGCACTCATCCTGCGACGTCACGAGGCCCACTCACCGATCCGGTCGTCGCGGCGCAGCACGGCCTGCTCGCGGTACGTAGCGGCGAGCCCCGGCTCGGAGCGCTCGATCTCATCGACCTCGGCGCGCGCTTCACCGACGATCTCGTCCCGCACTTCCTGGGCACTCCAGTGGGTGTCGACCCCCGACATCACGTCGCGCCAGGTCGTCTCCTCCCGGTCCAGGCGTCCCTGCAGCACCTCGCGAGCCTCTCCGGCGCCACCCTCGCGGGCGAGCTCGGCGTAGTCGTCGAGCGCATGGGCGCGCTGGGCGCGCAGCGCCTCCCGCTCCGCCTCGACCTCGGCGTTCATCAGGGCGCTCTCGCGACGCAGGTCCTCAGTCACTGCCTCCATCTCGGCCATCGCCTCGTGCAGCGCGACGGTCAGGTGGTCGACGTCGTCCTCGTTGCCCATCGTCAGATCCTCTCCCACGTCCGGCTAGGAGCCGAACCCGGCGTCGGCCGTGTCGTCGATGTGCTGCGCCGCGTCACGGTGCTCGTTCATCGACATCGGCAGCATGAACGCCATGTTGAGGCCACGGAACATGGCGGCCATGATGCCGGCGGCCTTGAGGATCGGCGGGATCACGTTGTTCAGGTTCTTGATGAAGGTGATGGCCTTGTCGATCAAGGTGATCGCCCGACGCACGCCGGAGCCCATCGTCAGCACCTCCTTGGCCCACTTGGCGATGGAGAAGGACAACAGCAGCTCCTCCAGCAGGCCCAGCACGTTGGCGACGAGCTTGCAGGCCTCCTTGACCGCGGTCAGCATGTTGTTCATCTGCATCGACATCAGCTCGGCGGCCTCGGCCTGCGTGCCGTGGCCCCTGGCCATCCGGGCGAGGCGGGCCTGGGCCCGGTCGGCCGCCTTCCCGGTCCAGACGGTGGACAGGTTGTCGGCCATCTCGCGGTAGTTGTCACCCAGCGAGGCCAGGCCCGCCGAGAGCGCGTGCCAGTCCTGCCGCATCCCGTCCACGGCCGAGAAGTCACCCGCGATCGGGTCCATGATCGCGCCGATGAGGTCGTAGCCGAGCTTGCGCGCGGCCCAGTCGATGCCTTGGAGGATGAATCCGCACTCGCTGCGGATGGAGTCCACCATGTCCGCCTCGGCGTCGGAGCGGTGGGCGTACAGCAGTCCTGACGGGTCGGCGAAGGCGACGCTCATCGGTTCACTTGTCCTTCCGGTGACGGTTCTCGAAGTCCTCGTAGGTGTCCTCGTCGTCCTGCGCGTGGCCGATCGACTGACCCGCAGCGATCGTGTCCGTGACCTGGGTGACCACCTCGACACCGTCGGTGGGCAGGCCCCGGATGCCGGCGTCGTCCAGCGTGGGCGTCCGCCCCGGCAGGCCGTCGGGCAGGTGCTGGGGCAGGTGGTCGGCCACGTCGGGAGCATCGGCCACCGTGGATGCCCCGGAGTTCGCCGTCTTGATCGGTGCCGGCACCTCGGGACCGTCGGGGTGTCCGGGGGCGTCTCCCGGGTCGGGGGCGCTGGTGACCTTGACCTGCAGCTTGCCCATGTCGTTCGACACCCCCGAGTCCGTCTCTCGGAAGTCGGCGACCGTGGCATCGATGTTGGCGGCCATGTCCGCGGCGGCACTACGGGCCCGCGAGATCTCGGTCGCCACCGTGCTCTGGGCGTCGCGGTATCCGCCGCTGAACATGGACATGAAGCCGGTGAAGGCGCCGAAGTTGGCGCACGAGCCGGTCACGACCTCCTCGACCTTCCCCAGGATCGCCTCCTGCTTGCGACACAGCTCGGCATAGTTCTTCATGCCGGAGAACGACGCATGTACGTCCCTGCCCACGACCGCCCCTCTTCCTTTGCATGCCTTCGCGCCCTTCGCGCCTGCCCCGTCGTTCCCGTTGGTCAGGTCCCTCAAACCCCGCGGGCCGTCGACCTCGCAGGAACCGAGCACTCGACTGCGGAACCGCCCCGCGATGGACGCGCTGCGTCCAGTACCCCCCGGGTCGGCGCTCGCCGACCGGGTGCGGTGAGGATGGCACGGTGACCCTGATCGTGATGACCGGACTGCCCGGGAGCGGCAAGACCCGGGTGGCCACCGCCCTCGCCCGGGACCTCGGGTGTGCGGTGGTCTCCGTGGACACGATCGAGCGCGGCCTGCACGACGCCGGCATCGAGCCGACGCAGCCCGTCGGCCTGGCGGCGTACGCCGTCGCCAACCGGGTCGTGGCCGTCCAGCTCGGGCTGGGCCACACGGTCGTCGCCGACGCGGTCAACGCGCACCCGGAGGCACGCCGGGCGTGGCTGGACGTGGCCCACGAGCACGGGCACGACGTGGTCGTCGTCGAGGTGCGCTGCGGTGACGAGGGCCTGCACCGCGAGCGCCTCGAGTCGCGCGCGCACGAGCTGCGGGACGTGCCGTGGGAGCGCGTGCAGGACCTGCGGGCGTCGTGGACGCCGTGGCCGGTGCCGACCAGGACCGTCGACACCTCCCGCGCGGCAGCGGCGGACGAGATCGTCGCGGAGCTCGTCGGCGAGCTCGTCGGCTGAGGGCCCCCGGTCCCACGAGGAGAACAGGTTCTACCCGGCCGGATAGCATCGGCACGTGAGCTTCCTCCGCCGCCAGGGCGTGATCGCCGCCCTCACCGCCAACGCGCTGCGTCCCCCGCCCGGCCGACACGCGGGCCTCGCCACCTTCGCCGCCGGGTGGTTCACCGGCGAGCTGGCCCCCCAGGTGCTGGCACTGACCCTGGCGGACACGGCCGTCCACCTCTCCCCGCTGCACCGGGGACCACGCAGCCGGCTCGGCCTGACCCTCGCCGCGGCCAGCGTGCTCGGGCTCGGACACCTGGTCCGCCAGGGCCACCGGACCCGCCAGCAGGTGGAGGACGCGCTCGTGGAGGGGCTGGGGGTCGAGTACGTCGAGCAGCTCGACGCACCGCCGACCCCCGCCGAGCTGGCCGTCCCGTGGCGCCGGCTGCTCAACCCGTTCCGGATGACCGACCCCCGCGTCCGCGTGGACCGGGACATCGCCTACTCGACGTACGGCCGGCGCGGGCTGCTCGACGTCTACCGTCCCGCCGAGGGCCGGCTCGCCCAGGCTCCGGTGCTCCTGCAGGTGCACGGTGGCGCCTGGACGACGGGCCGCAAGGACCGTCAGGCCATCCCGCTCATGCAGCACATGGCGGCCCGGGGCTGGGTCTGCGTGGCCATCAACTACCGCCTCTCGCCGCGCTCGGCCTTCCCGGACCAGGTCATCGACGTCAAGCGCGCCATCGCCTGGGTCAAGGAGCACATCGGGGAGTACGGCGGCGACCCCGACTACCTCGTCATCACCGGTGGCTCGGCCGGGGGCCACCTGGCCGCGCTCGCCGCGGTGACGCCCAACGAGCCCGAGTGGCAGCCCGGCTTCGAGGAGGCGGACACCTCCGTGCAGGCGGCCGTCCCGCACTACGGCGTCTACGACTTCGCCGGGTCGACGGGCCTGCGCAACGCGGTCGGGATGCGCGACGCCTTCCTGGCGCCGCGGGTCATGCAGACCACCTGGGAGCGTGACCCCGGGCTGTTCGAGGCCGCCTCCCCCATCCTGCGCGTCGACGGGGACGAGCCCGACTTCTTCGTGATCCACGGCACCCACGACACCCTGGTGGACGTCGGTCAGGCCCGGGCCTTCGTGGACAGGCTGCGCCGGGTCTCGAAGCGGTCGGTGGTGTACGCCGAGCTGACGGGCGCGCAGCACGCGTTCGACACGTTCCCCTCGATCCGCTCCTCGCACGTGGTCCGCGCCGTCGACCGCTACCTGACCTGGCACTGGAACTCGTGGCGCCAGGGGCAGGCGGTCGACGCCGGAGCGGCGCCGGGCGACGAGCCCGGCACCGGCGCCTAGGCGCTGATCAGGCCCAGGTGGTTGCCGTCGGCATCCGCGACGATGGCGACCACGGTCGAGCCGCCCACGCTGGTGGCCGGCGAGACGACCGCCCCTCCGGCCTCGACCAGCGTCGCCACGCTCGCCTCGACGTCGTCGGTGGCGTGGTAGGCGGTGGGGCCGACCATGCCGGAGGCGTGGCCGTTCGGGTTGAGGCCGATCTCGAGACCCTCGAGGTTGAAGCCGACGTAGTACGGCGTCTCCGTGTGCGGCTCGGCGCCGAGGGCGGTGCGGTAGAAGGCGGTCGCCGCGGCGACGTCCTTGACGGGGATGACGATGGAGCTGACGGTCATGGTGTCCTCCTGGGTCGACCGGGGATTCCCCGGTGCGGGCTGGTGCTGGCCGGTGCTGGCCGGTCTGTCGGGTGGTTGACGACGCCGAGCGCGTGGGTGTGACACCTCAGCCGAAGTCCGCGACGATCCGCTGCTGCTCGCCGTCGACGGTGACCTCACCGCCGTACGGGAGGACGACCTGCGGCGAGGTGTGCCCGAAGTCGACGTCCAGCGCGACGACGAGGTGCGGCGCGTAGTCGGACACCGCCCGCAGCACCGCCTCCCGGTACTCGGCACGACGGGCCGAGGCCTGCTCCGGTGTGGGCCTGTCGTCGCGGTCACCGACCGGCGGCCGGGCCCACACCAGGGCGGCGGCCGCCCCGAGGATGCCGCGCTCCCCCAGGGCGCGCAGGATGCGGAAGCACTCCTCGGGCGCGGGGCGCTCCTCGGAGGGCTCCAGGAGCAGCACGGAGCCGGCGTACGACTCGCCGGGCATCATCCAGCGACCGACCTGCATGGTCTCGGCCACCGACTCGATGCAGCCGCCCCAGGTGCGTCCCGTGACGCGCGTGGCCCGGCCGGCCCAGGTCCACGGCTCGGCCGCCACGTCCGGCGCCGGCTCGGTCAGCGCCTCGGCGGTGTCCCACGCCAGGCCGACGTCGTGCGTGCGAGGCACCACCTCGACCTCGAGGAGACCGCCGAAGAGTGCAGCCCGCAGCGACGCCAGGTGGAGAGGGTCGACCGCCGGCCCGGGGCCGAGGTGCACCTGCGTCGAGCCGCCGTACACGGACCCGATCCCGTGGTCCCACAACCAGTTGGCGAGGTGGGTGTTGTCGCTGTAGCCCAGGAAGCGCTTCGGGACCGCGGTCATCCGTGCCGGGTCCAGGTGGCGCAGCACGGTCACCTGGTCGTCGCCGCCCACCGTCGCCATCACGGCGTTGACCGCCGGGTCCTCGAAGGCGGCCATCAGGTCCTCGGCGCGCTCGGACGGCGAGCCCTGCCGGCGGGTGGTCGGGTACTCCACGGGCTCCACGCCCAGCTCGCGGACGCGCCGGAGCGCCTGCTCGTGGATCGCCGGGAAGTGGGCCGGAGCGCACCACGACGGCGAGACGACGGCCACCTGCCCTCCGGGCGGCACGGGCGGGGGCAGGCTCACCGGATGGCTCATGCCCACTAGTGTCTCCCCGTGTGAGCGACCGCGTGAGCACCCCCGTGGACCCGTCGGCCCGGACGACCATGCCGGCCGACCTGCTGGCCCACGCGCGGGACGCGAAGGGCTTCATGCCCGAGGACGAGGGCCTGCTGCTGCACCGGCTGGCCCGGGAGCGGCTGCCGCACGGTCCGGTGCTCGAGGTCGGCACCTACTGCGGCAAGTCCGCGATCTACCTCGGGGCCGCGGCCCGCGAGGTGGGGGGCGTGGTCGTCACCGTCGACCACCACCGCGGCTCGGAGGAGAACCAGGTCGGCTGGGAGCACCACGACGCGAGCCTCGTCGACGACGAGTCCGGTCGCATGGACACGCTGCCGGTCTTCCGCCGGACCATCGAGCGGGCCGGGCTGGAGGACCAGGTCGTCCCCGTCATCGGCCGGTCGACCACCATCAGCGCACTGTGGCGCACCCCCCTGTCGATGCTCTTCATCGACGGCGGGCACGCCGAGGAGCACGCCCAGAACGACTACACCGGCTGGGCGCCGTGGCTGAGGAGCGGCGGCCTGCTGGTGATCCACGACGTGTTCCCCGACCCCGCCGACGGCGGGCGACCGCCGTACCACGTCTTCCTGCGCGCGCTGGAGAGCGGTGCCTTCGAGGAGGTCGAGGCGCTCGGGTCGGTGCGGGTGCTGCGGCGCACCTCAGGAGACGCCGGCGACCCGGTCCGCTGACTCGCAGCCGCACTCCAGGGCCAGCTCGTCGAAGTCCGGGGCCAGCGAGGTCCCGCGCATGATGTCGGAGCCCGGGGTGGCGTCGGTCAGCGCGTCCACGGCCAGCACGACCGCAGCCGCCGTGTAGGTGGTGTGCTCCACCGGCCAGTTGACGTCGTCGGGGAACACGTAGCCGGTCCAGTAGCGCCCGTCCTCGGCGCGCAGGTGCTGCACGTCGGCGAGCAGCCGCAGCGCCCGGGGGCGATCGCCCAGGGCGTCGAGGGCCATCACCAGCTCGCAGGTCTCCGCACCGGTGACCCACGGGTTGCTCGCGACGCACCGGATGCCGAGGCCCGGCTCGACGAAGGTGTCCCAGTGCTCGGCGAGGAGGGCCCGCCCGGCGTCGCCGCGGACCGCGCCGCCGAGCACCGGGTAGTACCAGTCCATGGAGAACTCCGACTTGTCGAGGAACAGGTCGCGGTGACGGCGCAGCGCGTGGCCGAGCCGGCCCCCGGCCAGCTCCCAGCCGGGCTGCGGCTCGTCGAGGAGCTCCGCGAGCGCGACCCCGGCGCGCAGGCTCTGGTAGATGCTGGAGGACCCGGCCAGCAGGGCGTCGGCGTTGACCGGGCCCGGACGCCCCTCGCGCCACTCCCGCGACCAGGCGATGCCGCCGAACGGCAGCTGCATGCCGACGACCCAGTCCAGGCCGCGGCGCACGACGGGCCACATCCGGCGCACGAACGCCTCGTCGCGACGTACCAGCCAGTGGTGCCACACCCCGACGGCGAGGTACGCCGACATGTTGGTCTCGCCGCTGTGGTCCTCGACCTCGCCGGCGACGAGCTTCATGGGCCACGAGCCGTCGGGCCGCTGGGTGCGGGCAGCCCAGTCGTAGGCGCGCTCGGCCGCCTCGACCTGGCCGCCGACCACGAGCGCCATCGCCGCCTCGACGTGGTTCCACACGTCGGTGTGCTCCCCGGTCGTCCACGGGATCGCCCCGTCGGGCTCCTGCATCGCCGCGATCGAGGCGGCCGTCTGCCGGACCTGGGCCGCGGTCACGACGTCGTGGACGTCCCTCACGTGCGGCTCAGACCGCATCGGGCTTGCGGAAGTACAGCACCATGCTCTTGCCGATGACCGGGTCGAGCACCCTGCCCGCGACCTGCAGGGCCCTGGGCTGCTTCATGATCTCCCAGACCAGCAGCCTGTGGTAGGCCTTGGCGAGCGGGTGGTCGTCGTCGTGGACACCGACGGCGCACTTGATCCACCAGTACGGCGCGTGGAGGCCGTGGGCGTAGTCCTTGCCCTCGAGGTCCATGCCCGCCTTGGTGACCTTGTCGACGAGCTCCTTGTCGGTGTAGATCCGGATGTGGCCGCCGGGGGTGTTGTGGTAGTCGTCCGAGAGCTTCCAGTTGACGACCTCGGGGAACCAGCGCGGCACGCTGACCGCGAGGGTCCCCCCGGGGCGCAGCACCCGGACGAGCTCGTGGATCGCCTGGATGTCGGCGGGGATGTGCTCGAGCACCTCGGCGGCGACGACCCGGTCGAACTCACCGTCGGCGAAGGGCAGCGACAGCGCGTCACCCTCCTTGACGTCGGCCTCCGCGCCCGCCGGCACCTCGCCGGCGTCACGCATCGCGGCGAACCACTCGCGCACCGTGGCCAGCTCGTCGGCGTCCTGGTCGAAGGCGATGACGTCGGCGCCGCGCTTGTACATCTCGAAGGCGTGACGACCCGCGCCGCAGCCCATGTCGAGCACGCGCTCGCCCGGGCGCAGCCCCAGTCGGTCGAAGTCAACGGTCAGCACGGAGGTCCTCCTGGACGGTGTCGGACGGGGCGGTGTCCTGCTCGGCACGGTAGCTGGCGATGGTGTCCTCGTACGCCGCGGCGGTGGCCTCGGCGACCGCGCGCCAGGTGAAGAGCCGTTGGACGCGCAGGCGACCGGCCCGGCCCATCCGCTCGCGGCGCGCGGGGTCGTCGAGGAGCGCGGCGAGCGCCTGCTCCAGCTCGCCGACGTCACCGGGCTCGACGAGCACGGCGCACTCGCCGTCCTCGCCCACGACCTCGGGGATCGCCCCCGCGCGCGAGGCCACCAGCGGGGTCTCGCAGGCCATCAGCTCGGCCGTGGGCAGGGAGAAGCCCTCGTAGAGGGACGGCACGCAGGCGACCTCGGCCGACCCCATCACGTCGACGAGCTCAGCGTCGCTGACCCCGCTGACGAACCGCACCGAGTCGGCGATCCCGAGGCGGTCGATGAGCTGCTCGGTGCGTCCGCCGGGCTCGGGCCGGGTGACCAGCACGAGGGAGACGTCGCGCTCGGTGCGCAGCTTGGCGAAGGCCTCGAGCAGGGTCGCGATGCCCTTCATCGGGGCGTCGGCGCTGGCCATGGCCAGGATCCGGCCGGGGACGCGCGGGGTCGTCGGCGGCACGAAGCACTCGTCCACACCCAGCAGCACCGTGCGCATGCGCGCGGGGTCGACCCCGAACTCGCGGGCGATGTCGCGGGCCGAGGTGTCCGACGGAGTGATGATGGTGCGGGCCTGCCGCGCCACCTTGGCCTGCATCCGCAGGAAGCCGTACCACCGGCGCAGGGTCAGCTTCTTGCGCAGGGTGGGCGCGTTGGCGATGTCGATGCGACGGTCGACGGTGATCGGGTGGTGGATGGTCGTGGCCATCGGCAGACCCATCCGCTCGATGTCGAGCATCCCGTAGCCGAGGACCTGGTTGTCGTGGGCGACGTCGAAGTCGTCGAGCCGCGCGCGCAGCGCCCGGGCCACGCGGCGCGAGAACGTCTTGGGCTCGGGGAAGCCGGCGGTCCACATGGTGAGGACCTCCTCGACGTCGATGAGGTCGCGGATCTCGCGGGGGCGCGGCGTACGGAACGGGTCGGGCTCGCGGTAGAGGTCCAGGCTGGGCACCTTGGTCAGTCGCACGCCCTCGTCGAGCTCGGGGTAGGGCTGGCCCGAGAAGACCTCGACCTCGTGGCCGAGGCGGACCAGCTCACGACTCAGGTGCCGGACGTAGATCCCCTGGCCGCCACAGTGGGGCTTGCTGCGGTAGGACAGCATGGCGATGCGCACGTGCTGCGACCTTTCTCGAAGTGGAACGTGTTCCTATCATGGCGCACGTGGCCAACGACGACCCAACTTCGCCCGTCCAGCGGGAGCGCCGCACGCGCATCCTCGACGCCACCATCACCCTCGCGTCACGCGGTGGCTTCGAGGCCGTCCAGATGCGGGCCGTGGCCGAGCAGGCGGACGTGGCCCTGGGGACGCTGTACCGCTACTTCCCCTCCAAGATCCACCTGCTGGTCTCCGCGCTGGCGCGCGAGTTCGCTCGCGCCGACGCGGAGATGGCCGACAACCCCGTCCCGGGCGACACCGCCGCGGACCGGGTGGTCCAGGTGCTGCGGACGATGACCCGCGGCCTCCAGGACGACCAGCACCTCACCGAGGCCCTGACCCGGGCGTTCATGTTCGCCGACCGGTCCGCCCGGCACGAGATCAACGACGTCGGGACGCTGCTGGTGCGGATCCTGACGCGCGCCATGCGCTCGGACGTCGCGCGCGACGAGGCACCGACCGACGAGGAGCTGGCCATGGCCCGCGTCGTCGGCGACGTCTGGCTGGCCGCGCTGATGGCCTGGGTGACCGGCCGCAGCAGCGCCGAGGAGACGTCGGCGTACCTGGAGCGCGCGATCCGCCTGGTCCTGCGCTGACCGGGCACTTCCCTGCACCTCACAACGCCCGACCGGGCACTTCCCTGCACCTCACGACGCCCGACCGGGCACTTCCCTGCACCTCACGACGCCCGACCGGGCACTTCCCTGCAGTTCGGTACGTCGACCTGCCGCGGGGGCGGCAATGCGGCGACGCGGCATACACCGACGCACGCGACGTACGGCCGGTCCAGCCCTTCCCACCCGCACAAGAACGCCCGGTCGGCACGCTTGAGCGCACGGAAGTGCCCGGTCGGGCACGCCTTGAGCGCACCGAAGTGCCCGGTCGGGGCGCCTTAGCGCACGGAAGTGCCCGGTCGGCACGCCCATAGCGCAGGGAAGTGCCCGGTCAGGCCTCGCTGGAGTGGCCGGGGAACACGTGGGCCGACGGGTCGATGACCACGGCCGCGTTGTTGACGGCGGTGGCCGCCTCGCCGAAGCCGACGGCGATGAGCCGGACCTTGCCGGGGTACTCGGTGATGTCGCCGGCCGCGAAGACCCGCTCCACGTTGGTCCGCATCGCGCTGTCCACGACCACGTGCCGCTTGTCGGTCTCCAGCCCCCAGGACTGGAGGGCGCCGAGGTCGGCGACGAAGCCGAGGGCGGCCACCACCGCCTGGGCGGGACGGACGAGGGGCTCCTGCCCGTCCACCACGATCTCCACCTCGGCGACGTGCCCGCCGCCGTCGGCGTCCGCGCCGCGCAGCGCGGTGACCTGGGCCCGGGTGATGATCTCGACGCTGGAGTCGCGCACGGCCTTGACGGTGCGCTCGTGGGCCCGGAACGCGTCGCGACGGTGGACGAGGGTGACCGAGGCCGCCATCGGCTCGAGGTGCTGGGCCCAGTCGAAGGCGCTGTCGCCGCCGCCGACGATGACCACGTCCTTGCCTGCGTACGGCGCGAAGGAGGGCACGAAGAACTCGACACCGCGCCCGATCCAGCCCTCCGCCGCCGGCAGCGGGCGGGGACTGAACTTGCCGATCCCGGCCGTGACGAGCAGGGCGCCGGCGCTGACCTCGGTGCCGTCGTCGAGGCCGACCACGACGTGCCCGTCGGCGTGGGTGAGGGTCTGGGCGGTCCGGTCGAGGAAGTAGTGCGGGTCGGCGGTGGCGGCCTGGGCCACGAGTCCCTCGACGAGGTCCCTGCCCTTGACCGTCGGGAAGCCCGCGACGTCGAGGATCGCCTTCTCCGGGTACATCGCGGTGATCTGGCCGCCGAGCTCGGGCAGCGAGTCGACCACCCCCACGCTCAGGCCGCGGAAGCCCGCGTAGTAGGCGGCGTAGAGCCCGGTGGGACCGGCTCCGATGATGAGCAGATCGACCTCGGGCACCCGGTCACTCCTTCGTCGCCGTCAGGACGCTGCCAACCTAGCCGAGCGAGGTGACCCCTGCCACGGTCCAGCGCCCGCCGTCGCGCACCAACGTGACGACGAGCCGGTCGCGCCGGGCACGACGGGCGCCGGTCGCGGCGGAGGTGGTCTCCTCGTTGGCGAAGACCAGCACCTCGGCGCGCGCGTCGGTCGCCGACACGACGGCCGACGACACGGCGGTCGTCTCCTGGTCGATCCGGTCACGGACGGTGGCGTCCCGCACCCGCTGCATGGCGGCGGCGTACTCCTCGGCGAACGCGGGCGTCAGGTCCTGCCGGGTGGCCTGGACGTCGCTGTCGAACGAGTCGTGGTGGTAGGTGAGCACCCGCTCCCCGGCCGTGCTCGCCACCTCGAGGAGGCGGGCCCGGGCGCCGGCCTCGGTCAGGACCGTCGTGGTCGCTGTCCGTAGGCCCAGCGGCTCCCGGTCGTCGTGCGCCTGCAGGGCCACCAGGAGGGCCAGCACCGCAGCCGTCAGGGCGAGCACGGCGCTCAGCCACGGGCTCGCGAGCGCGGAGCGCTCTGCGGTCTGCGGGGTCTCGTCCGGCACGTCAGTTCACGAACCTCAGGCCGTCGGTGAGCCAGCGGCCACCGTCCTGGACGAGGTCGACCTCGATGCGCCACGGGACGGTACGACGCGCGTCGTCGCCGCCGGCGCGGCTGGTCACCTCGGTGTCGGCCGCGACCAGTGCGGTGGCGGCGCCGTCGGCCCAGCTGCTGAGCCCGACCCGCAGCAGGGTGACGTCGGCGGAGGACTGCCGGCGCTTGGTCTCGGTCGTGATGGTGCGCACCTGCGGGGCGAACTGGCGGCGGAACCGCGGAGTCGTCGTCTCCAGCATCGTCTCCAGCTGGGCCTCGACGTCGGTGTGGTCGATGTCGAGGAAGGCACCGACCTGCTCGGCCGCCGCCCGGGTGGCCGCGTCCTGCTGGACGGCCACGGTGTCGGTCCCGCGGTCGGCGGTGGGCGTGTCGGCGTCCCGCAGGGCCAGTGCCGCGAGCACGGCGCCGAGGACCAGCACCAGCACGGCGAGCCCGACGTTGGCGCGGGCGCTCATGTGGCGCCGCCGGCAGGTCGGGCAGTGGTCGGACGGGTCATGCACGCATGCTCGCAGCAAGAGCCGTCGGACGGGGCCTCGACGCGGGCACCAGTCGAGTGTCGCGGGCAGGACGGTGCTCCGCGCTCCTCGCGACCGCGGACCGTCCCTATGCTGGCGCCATGTCGGCTGGCACCTGGGAGCGCTTCGCGCAGGACCCGCGTTCACCGCAGGCAACGCGGCTGCGGGCCTCCGACCGTGATCGCGACATCGCCCTGGACGTGCTCGGGCAGGCCTACGCCGACGGCCGGCTCGACCGCGAGGAGCACGACGCCCGTTCCTCGGCCGTCGCTGCCGTCAAGGTCCTCGGCGACCTCGTGCCGCTCCTCGAGGACCTGGTGCCCCTGTCGTCGCTCGCAACGGCGCGGGTGGCCGGCTCGACGCCTGCCGCCAGGGACCAGCACACCGAGGCCGTCCGCCAATGGGCCAAGGAGCGTCGCGAGGCCATGACCGGCCTCGTGGGCGTGTCGCTCATCGCGTGGACGATCTGGGCGGTGACGATGCTGGGCGGCTTCCCCTGGCCGCTCTTCCCGACCCTGGCGGCCGTGGTGAACCTGCTGCGCATCCAGATGCAGAAGCACGACCTCGTCGAGGAGCACGAGCAGAAGATCATCGAACGGGAGGCGCGGGCGCTGGACGAGCGGACGTCGGACGAGGACTGAGCGTCGGCGCACGGCGTCGACGCGCAGCGCCGCCTCACGTCGTGGTCGGCGCTCGCCCTGGTGCTCCTCGCTCGCCGGGTGTGCCGCCGACCTTGCTCCTCGGCCCGCGCGCACCGTCGCTCACTTCGTCGCCTCCATCATCTGGCGCAGCTCCTTCTTGAGCTCGCTGATCTCGTCGCGCAGCCGCGCGGCCACCTCGAACTGCAGCTCGGCGGCGGCCGTCTTCATCTGGTCCGTGAGGCCCTGGATCAGCTCGGCGAGGTCGGTCGACGGGATCCCGGCGGTGTCGGGCAGGTCCGAGTGCAGCGTGGACAGCGACGGCGTCGGCGACTTGGCCTTGACCCCGCCGGCACGACCCTTCTGGCCGACGTCGGCCCAGGTCTGCAGGAGCTCCTGGGTGGTCTCGTCCTCGCGGGCGAGCATCTCGGTGATGTCGGCGATCTTCTTGCGCAGCGGGGTCGGGTCGATGCCGTGCTCGGTGTTGTAGTCGACCTGGATCTGGCGACGCCGGTTGGTCTCGTCGATGGCCGCCTCCATGGACGGCGTGATCTTGTCGGCGTACATGTGGACCTGACCGGACACGTTGCGAGCCGCGCGTCCGATGGTCTGGATGAGCGACTTGTCGGAGCGCAGGAAGCCCTCCTTGTCGGCGTCGAGGATCGCCACCAGCGAGACCTCCGGCAGGTCGAGACCCTCGCGGAGCAGGTTGATGCCGACCAGGACGTCGTACTCCCCCAGCCGCAGGTCGCGCAGCAGCTCGATGCGCTTGAGGGTGTCGACCTCGGAGTGGAGGTAGCGGGTGCGGATGCCGGCGTCGAGGAGGTAGTCGGTGAGGTCCTCGGACATCTTCTTGGTGAGCGTGGTGACCAGGACGCGCTCCTCCTTCTCGGAGCGGGTGCGGATCTCGTGGATCAGGTCGTCGATCTGGCCCTTGGTCGGCTTGACCACGACCTCCGGGTCGATGAGCCCGGTCGGGCGGATGATCTGCTGGACGGTGTTGTCGACGCCGCCCACCTTGTCGAGCTCGTAGTTGCCCGGGGTCGCCGAGAGGTAGATCGTCTGGCCGATCCGCTCCAGGAACTCCTCCCAGCGCAGGGGCCGGTTGTCCATCGCGCTGGGCAGCCGGAAGCCGTGGTCGACGAGGTTGCGCTTGCGGGACATGTCGCCCTCGTACATCCCGCCGATCTGCGGCACCGCGACGTGTGACTCGTCGACGACGAGGACGTAGTCCTCCGCGAAGTAGTCGAGCAGCGTGTTGGGCGCCGAGCCGCGCGAGCGGCCGTCCATGTGCATCGAGTAGTTCTCGATGCCGGAGCAGGACCCGACCTGCCGCATCATCTCGATGTCGTACGTCGTGCGCATCCGCAGGCGCTGGGCCTCGAGCAGCTTGCCCTGCCGCTCGAAGGTGGCGAGCTGGTCCTCGAGCTCGAGCTCGATGCCCTTGATCGCGCGCTCCATGCGCTCCGGGCCGGCGACGTAGTGGGTGGCCGGGAAGACGTGCAGCTCCTGGTCCTCGGTGATGACCTCGCCGGTGACCGGGTGCAGCGTCATCAGCCGCTCGACCTCGTCGCCGAAGAACTCGATGCGCACCGCGAGCTCCTCGTAGACCGGGAAGATCTCGAGGGTGTCCCCGCGGACCCGGAAGGTGCCGCGGGTGAAGGACATGTCGTTGCGCGTGTACTGGATCTCGACGAGGCGACGCAGGATCGAGTCGCGGTCGTGCTCCTCGCCGACGCGCAGCCGCAGCATCCGGTCGACGTACTCCTGGGGGGTGCCGAGGCCGTAGATGCAGGACACGGTGCTGACCACGATGACGTCACGCCGGGTCAGCAGGCTGTTGGTCGCGCTGTGCCGCAGCCGCTCGACCTCCTCGTTGATGGAGGAGTCCTTCTCGATGTAGGTGTCCGTCTGCGGGACGTAGGCCTCGGGCTGGTAGTAGTCGTAGTAGGAGACGAAGTACTCGACCGCGTTGTCCGGGAAGAGCTGGCGCAGCTCGTTGGCGAACTGCGCGGCCAGCGTCTTGTTGGGCTGGAGCACGAGCACGGGCCGCTGGAGCTGCTCGGCCACCCACGCCACGGTGGCCGTCTTGCCGGTGCCGGTGGCACCCAGCAGCACGATGTCCTGCTCCCCGCCCTGGATGCGCTGCGTGATCTCCTCGATGGCCGCCGGCTGGTCGCCGGAGGGCTGGTAGTCGGAGACGACCTTGAAGGGGGCGACACGGCGCTCGAGGTCTGTGACTGGACGCATGCGTCGAGCCTACGACCGGGCACCGACAACGCCCGCGACCAGGACGGGGATGGGCGGCCCGCCGCAGCGTTGACACCCGACTCGCGACCCGTCGCTAGATTGTCCCCGTGACTGCCGCCCGCGTGCTGACCGTCGTCCGCCGGACGCTGATGTCGATCGTCGGGTTCCAGCTCCTGCTCGCGCTCGCGCTCTCCCTGGTCGACTCCTACCGCCGGCGCGGCAAGAAGCCCAAGCCGTTCCCGGTCACGCCGCCGCAGACCGTCGAGGTCGGCGAGGGCACCCTCACGACGTACACCTACGGGCAGGACCTGTACGCCGACATGCTCGCCGCCATCGAGGGCGCGCAGAAGCAGGTGCTCCTCGAGACCTACATCTGGAAGGGCGACGAGGTCGGCGAGCGCTTCAAGGCGGCGCTCGTCGCGGCCGCCGAGCGAGGCGTGGAGGTCTACTGCATCTACGACGGGTTCGCCAACCTGGTGGTCTCGCCCCGCTTCCGGCGCTTCCCCGCCTCGCTCAAGGTGCTGCGCTACCCCGTCTACACGGCCGGTCTGCGCTTCTGGAACCTGCGCCTCTACGGACGCGACCACCGCAAGATCCTCGTCGTCGACGAGGAGGTCGGCTTCGTCGGCGGCTACAACATCGGCACCGCCTACGCCACCGAGTGGCGCGACACGCACATCCGCATCACCGGTCCCGGCGTGTGGGACCTCAAGCGGGCCTTCGCCGACTTCTGGAACCTCAACCGCCGCAAGCGGATCGGCCGCTCCGAGCGTCCGCTGCTGCTGGAGACGGCGTCGGTGTGGGAGCCGCGGATCCGCTTCGCGCGCAACGTCCCCCGCCTGTGGGTCTTCCCCATCCGGTCGATGTACCTCGACGCGATCAACCGCGCCACCCGCAACATCTGGATGACGCACGCCTACTTCATCCCCGACCAGGACTTCGTCGACGCGCTGCGGGACGCCGCGCGCCGGGGCGTGGACGTGCGGCTGCTGCTGCCGCTCAAGTCGAACCACATCGTGGCCGACTGGATCTCGCGGGGCTACTTCGGCCAGCTGCTGCAGGCCGGGGTGCGCATCCTGCGGTTCCGTGACGCGATGGTGCACGCCAAGACCTCGACCATCGACGGCAACTGGTCCACCGTCGGCACCGCCAACGTCGACCGGCTCAGCCTCCAGGGCAACTACGAGATCAACGTCGAGGTCATCGACGAGTCGATGGCCGCGGTGCTGGAGGAGATCTTCCTCGCCGACGAGTCCAACTCCCTGGAGCTGACCCTCGGCGAGTGGGAGGCCCGGGACCTGCACCGCAAGTTCACCGAGTACGTCCTCGCGCCGCTGCGTCCCCTGCTCTGACGTCGCGCGGACCGACCTGGCCCGCACCGGGAGTGCCGACCCCGCCGGCCGTACGCCGTCCCCGGCGGCCGAGCGCCAGGATCCAGGTCCCCGTGACCCCGATTGCGACCAGACCCAGGACGAAGCCCACGCCGGGCCCGCCCGCCCAGTCCAGCGCATCGCCGTACCGCAGGAGGGCGACGGTCTCGAGGACGACGAAGGCGATGCCGGTGAGGCCGAGCGGCTGCACCCGGTCGACGTCGTCGATCATCCGGGCGTGGGCGGCCGCCCAGCCCAGGCCGACCAGCCACGCACCGACCGCGCGGGCCGTGAGGTCGGTGAGGGGCCACGGCCAGCCGTCGGCGGCCCACCCCGGCGCGAGCAGCAGCACGACTCCGCCCGCGATCAGGACGACGGCCAGGACCACGAGCAGCAGCCGCAGCCCGGTGGGCAGCGGATGCAGGGTCGAGCGCGGACCGGGGGCCCGCGACGTCGCCTGCATGGCAAGGGCCAGCAGCATCGCGACCGGGACCCCGGCGTAGATCGCCAGCCAGCCCCAGGTCACGAGCCGGGCGCTGGTGGCGAACCCGGGTCCGAGGTGGAACGCGTCGAGGTGGACCAGGGTCACCACCAGGGTGAGCGAGGTGAAGACCAGCACCGTCCACACGGTCAGGCGGGCCCGCCCCCACCCGGGCGACCGCGCCCCCGCGATCTCCAGGACGGCGCTCGACCAGTACGCCGCGCCGAGGAAGACCGCGGTCATCGGCGCGTCGATGGTCCACGCGAACCAGTCGGCGGTGCGCCGCGGGAAGACGGTGAGCTGGAGACCGGCGAGGAAGACCAGGACCGCGGCCACCACCAGGATGACCCGCATCGGCCGGACGACCGCGACGTCGCGCCCGGTCATCGGCCCGCCCCCGGTGGCGCGGCGCCGACCGGTGGCGCGGCGCCGACCGGTCGGTCGACGGGGTGGGCCGCCAGGTAGCCGTGGAGGAGGGCGATCACCGTGGCCCCGTCGCCGACGGCGGTGGCCACCCGCTTGATCGACCCGGCGCGCACGTCACCCACCGCGAAGACCCCCGGCATGCTCGTCTCGAGCGGCAGCCGGGCCTGCCCCTGCGCCATCCCGGCGGCGTCGGCGGGGTCGGGACCGGTGCGGACGAAGCCGGCGTCGTCGCGCATCACCTCGTCGGGCAGCCACGACGTGCGGGGGACCGACCCGATGAGCACGAAGAGCCCGGCCGCCGGCACGTCCTCGGTCTCCCTCTCGCCACCGTGGGGGTCCCCCAGCCTCAGGCCCACCAGGCAGCCGTCCGCCTCGCGGCCGCCGAGCACGGCCGAGCGGTAGTGGATGGCCACGTTGCGGGTCGCCTCCAGCTGGTCGATGAGGTAGTCGGACATGCTCGCGGCCAGCGAGGGCCCGCGGACCAGGAGCGTGACGTGGCGGGCGTAGCGCGCCAGGTGGAGGGCGGCCTGCCCGGCGGAGTTGCCCCCGCCCACGACGTACACCTCCTGGCCGGTCATCGAGGGGGCCTCGGACACGGCGGCGCCGTAGTAGACACCGCGACCGACGAGCGCCTCCAGCTCGGGGACGTCGAGGCGTCGGTAGTCCACACCGGTGGCGACGACCACGCTCCGGCCCGTCACCACGCTGCCGTCGGACATCGAGACCGTGCGCAGGGCACCCTCGGAGCCCAGGCCCTGCACCTGGCGCATGAACGAGTACTCCGTCCCGAAGGCCCACGCCTGCTGGAAGGAGCGGTAGGCGAGGTGGGCGCCGCTGACCCCGCGCGAGAAGCCGGGGTAGTTGCGGATCAGCGACGACGTGCCGGCCTGCCCGCCCACCGCCTGCTGCTCGATCACCAGGGTCGAGAGCCCCTCCGACGAGGCGTAGACGGCCGCGGCGAGGCCGCTCGGCCCGGCGCCGACGACCACGACGTCGTACACGTGGTCGGCCGGCGGCGGACGGGTCAGCCCGAAGGCGTCGGCGATCTCGAGGTCCGTCGGCGCGACGAGCGTCGTCGGCGGCGAGGTGAAGGCCAGGACCACCACCGGCAGGGCCGGGTCCTCGAGTCCGAGGTCGTCCAGCATCCGCTGAGCCACCTCGGTGTCGGCCGGGTGGAACCCCACCGGGATGTGGTTGCGGCCGAAGGAGTCCCGCAGGAAGTGGGTGCGCTCGTCGCGCTGCTCACCGATGAGGCGCACCGCCTCGAAGCCGATGCCCTGGGCGAGGTGCCAGTCGTCGAGGGCGTCGACCAGGGCGCCGTGGAACTCCTCGTCGCGGCGCCGCTCGGGCCGCAGCACCAGCAGCTCGGCGTGGCCGTGGGCGATGGCCGCGAAGACCGTCGACGTGCTCTCGAAGTCGCCCCACACCGCCGCCACGACCCGCTTGGCGGACGGGTGCAGGGCGTAGGCGCGACGCAGGAAGTCGAGCCCCTCACGGTCGCCGGGTCCGTAGCAGCCGATGACCAGCGCCACCTGGCGGCCCCACCGCCGCAGCCCCTCGAGCACCGCGCGGGCGTGCGCGTAGTCGGCGCACACGACGACCTCGTAGTCGCCGCCGTACCGCCTGCGCAGCTCGGCCCCGAGCACGTCGCGAGACGCGGGGTCCGTCGTGGCCAGCAGCAGGACAGGGTCGACGTCGTCCATGGTGGCCCCCCTCCAGCGGTGCTGTCGACGCTACTCGCGCCGCGGAGTGGCAGCGACCCCACAAATGGGGGTCGTCAGGTCGTACGCCGCCCGGTGCCGCGGGTGGGCAGGTGGGTGGGCACGCTCATCCTCGGCCCCCGCCGTGGCCGCGTCCGACCGCCGGCGCAGGCCAGCGCGGCGGCCCGCCCGCGCTGCGGCCGGTAGGGCTCGAGCACCTCGGCCATCTCCTCGTCGGTGATGTCGTGGCCGACCAGCGCCCAGCCGACGTGGTTGGCCAGGTGGTAGTCGCCGAAGCTCACCGCGTCGGGATCGCCCAGCGCCCGCTGGCGCACCTCGGCGCTGGTCCACACGCCGATGCCCCGCACCGACCGCAGCCGGCGGTCGAACTCCTCGGGCGGTGCGTCGACGAGCCGCTCGAGGGACGGGGCGACCCGGCAGACGGTGACCAGCGCTCGGGACTGGAACGGCTCCACGCCCAGCCGCAGCCACTCCCACGACGGGATCGCGGCCAGGGTGGCCGGGTCGGGCTGCACGTGCAGGCGCAGCCCCGCGACGACGTCCTCCGGCCCGGGAGCGGGCTCGCCGTGGCGCAGCACCAGCTGGCGGAAGGCCCCGAACGCCTGCTTGCCGGTCACCTTCTGCTCCAGGATCGAGGGCACCAGTGCCTCCATCACCCGCCGGCTGGCCCCCAGGCGCCAGTGCGGCCGCAGCCGCCAGCCCGCGGCCACGGCCGGGTGGAGGGGCTCGAAGCCCTGCGGGTCGTCGGCCGCTCCCAGCAGCGAGGGCATGGTCTCCAGGGCCCACGCCGCACCCGGGCCCCACGCCGTACCGACCACGACCCCGTCGGCAGGTCGCGGCTCCACGCACAAGGTGGCCGCACCGTCCGGGGTGCGGGTGGCGCGCCAGACGCGACCGCGCAGGTCGGTGCGCTGCGTGGGGTCCCCGGCGCCGCGCCGTTGCTGGGCCAGCACCGACGTCGCGTCGCACGGCCAGTCCGGCCGCCACTCCCGCGTCAGTACCTCACCCACACCGCGACGGTAGACGACGGCACCGACTACCTTCCTGACATGGGTGACTCCGAGACCGGCAGCCGGCGCGAGATCGAGCCGACCATCGAGCGCGACTTCAGCAGCCAGATGTCGTACGGCGACTACCTGCGCCTCGACCTGCTCCTGGCCGCCCAACGGCCGCAGAGCGACCCGCCGCAGCACGACGAGCTGCTCTTCATCGTCCAGCACCAGACCAGCGAGCTGTGGCTCAAGCTGATGGTCCACGAGCTGCGCTCCGCGCGCGACCTGCTGGCCTCCGACGACCTCGCGCCCGCGCTCAAGCGGCTGGCGCGGATCAAGCACATCCAGCGGGTCCTCACCGACCAGTGGGCGGTGCTGGCGACCCTCACCCCGAGCGAGTACGCCGAGATCCGGCCCTTCCTGGCCACCTCCTCGGGCTTCCAGTCCGCGCAGTACCGCGAGGTCGAGTTCCTCCTCGGCAACAAGGACGCCGACATGGTCCGCGTCTTCGGCCACGACCCCGCGGCGCACGGCGCGCTGTCGGCGCTCCTGGTCGAGCCGTCGCTGTACGACGAGTTCCTCCGCCTCCTCGCCCGGCAGGGGTACGCCGTGCCGCCCGACGTCCTGGACCGCGACCTCACCGTCCCGCACGCCCTCTCCCCCGGCCTGGTCGACGTCTTCGCCACCGTGTACGCCGCACCGTCCGAGCACTGGGGCATCTACGAGACCTGCGAGGAGCTCGTCGACGTGGAGGACAACTTCCAGCAGTGGCGCTTCCGGCACCTCCAGGTCGTGCAGCGCACCATCGGCCACAAGGTCGGCACCGGCGGCTCGAGCGGTGTCGACTTCCTGCGCCGGGCGCTGGACCTGACGTTCTTCCCCGAGCTCTTCGCGGTGCGCACGCGCGTCGGGGAGTGAGCTAGGCGTCCCGCTCGATGGTGGTGACCACGCCGGTCACCGACGGCCGTCGCGGCGTGGACGAGAACCCGAAGCGGCACGGCGGGTCGACGGGAGCCAGCGTGCCCAGGTCCCGGTCGCGCCACGAGCCGCCGAGGGCCGTCACGGCGCGCGCCGAGGTGGCGCCGTACCACTCCCGACGGCCCTGCCCGGCGGTCCCGCGGGTGCGGACGCCGCGCATCACCACCCGGGCGACGGGGTCCACCAGCGCACACCACGCGGGTGCGGTCGCGACCCGGGACGGCACCAGGGCCAGCAGCCGCCCCACCGGCGTCGGCCCGCCGATCCCGAGGTCCAGGGTCAGTGGAGCGGACTCGACCCGCCACCCGGCAGGGGTGTCGCGGACCTCCACGGCCGTGATGACGACCTCGTCGAAGGTGTAGGTCGCCGCCACGAAGTCGCGGATCCGCTCGTCCGGCGCGACCAGCACCCGATGACCCGCGGTGTCCTCGACCATCAGGTCGGCGAACGGTCCCCACGGGCCGTCGTCCCAGCGCCCGACCACCACGCGTACGCCGCTCGCGCTCCCCACGCCGGCGATCCGGCCGGTGAACCGCTCACGGATCCTCGATCCTCTCCCCCACACCCGCCGCATCGTGCCAGCCCACCGGACGGCCCCCGCGGGTGAGCCCCGCTGTCGGTGCCCCGCGGCAGGATGGGGCCATGCTCCTCGCCGACCTCGTCGCCACCTCGCAGGCCGTCAGCGCCACCCGCTCCCGCAAGGCCAAGGCCGAGTCGCTCGCCGCCGCGCTGCGCCGGGCCGAGCCGGACGAGCTCGAGACCGTGGTCGCCTACCTCGGCGGCACCCTGCGCCAGCGCCGCACCGGACTCGGGTGGCGCGGGGTCAGCGACCTCCCGGGGCCGGCGGACGAGCCGACGCTGACGGTGAGCGAGGTCCACCGGGCGTTCGACGAGATCAGCCGGATCGCCGGCACGGGGTCCCAGGGGCTGCGCAGGACGGCGGTCGCCGACCTCTTCGGCCGCGCCACCGCGGACGAGCAGGCGTGGCTGCGCGGCCTCGTCACCGGCGAGGTGCGCCAGGGCGCCCTCGACGCCCAGGTCCAGGAGGCCGTGGCCGCGGTCGCCGAGGTCCCGGTGGCATCCGTGCGCCGCGCCGCGATGCTGGCCGGCAGCACCCTCGCCGCGGCCGTCGCCGCCTTCGACGGGGGCGAGGAGGCGCTGGCCGCGATCGGCCTCGAGGTGGGCCGTCCGGTGCTGCCGATGCTGGCCTCCAGCGCACCCGACGTCGCCGCGGCCCTGGACAAGATGCGCGGCCGGCCGGTCGCCATCGACGCCAAGCTCGACGGCATCCGCATCCAGGTGCACCGCGACGGCGACGACGTGCTCGTGGTCACCCGCAGCCTCGACGACATCACCGGCCGGCTGCCCGAGGTCGTCGAGATCGCCCGGTCGCTGCCGGCCCAGCGGTTCGTGCTCGACGGCGAGGCGCTGGTGCTGGCCGACGACGGCCGCCCCCGGCCCTTCCAGGAGACGTCCTCGCGCACCGCGCAGGCGGGCGGCGGCGTGGTCGCGCCGTACTTCTTCGACGTCCTGCACGTGGACGGACGCGACCTCCTCGACGAGCCGGGCCACGAGCGCCTGGCCGTCCTCGACGGCCTGGTCCCCGCGCAGCACCGGGTCGGGCGGCTGGTCACCGACGACGCGGACGCGGCGCAGGAGTTCGTCGCCGCCACCCTGGCCGCCGGCCACGAGGGGGTCGTCGTCAAGGACCTCGACGCCCGTTACGAGGCCGGTCGCCGCGGTGCCGGCTGGGTCAAGGTCAAACCGGTCCACACCCTCGACCTGGTGGTGCTGGCCGTCGAGTGGGGCAGCGGGCGCCGCAAGGGCTGGCTCTCCAACATCCACCTCGGCGCCCGGGAGCCCGACGGCGACGGCTTCGTCATGCTGGGCAAGACGTTCAAGGGCATGACCGACGAGATGCTCGCGTGGCAGACCGCGCGCTTCACCGAGCTCGCCACCACGCCGGCCGACCGCAGCGAGTACGTCGTCCACGTCCGGCCCGAGCAGGTGGTGGAGGTCGCCTTCGACGGTCTCCAGCGCTCGACCCGCTACCCGGGCGGCGTGGCCCTACGCTTCGCCCGCGTGCTGCGCTACCGCGACGACAAGACCGCAGCGGAGGCGGACACCATCGAGGACGTCCGCGCACTCCTCCAGCCCCGGATCGTGTGAGACGTGGCGGATCCGACCTGACCCGGACCGGGCCCAGGCTGATGGACGGATGTCGCCATCAGCCCGGGGCACGGTCCATCACCCCGCGCACATGCGGCGCCTCAGGTGTAGGTCTTGATCGATCCCTGCTCGACCCGCGAGCGGAAGCCCTTGACCTCCTTCCGCACGATCCTGGCCAGGATGTAGAGCCCGATGATGTTGGGCACCGACATGGCGAAGATCATCGAGTCCGAGAAGTTGATGACCGGGCCCAGCGTGGCCACGGCACCGATGAAGGTGAAGATGCAGAAGATCAGCTTGAACACGTTCTCCGCGGTCTGGTTGTCGCCGAACAGGTAGCCGGTCGCCTTCATGCCGTAGTAGGACCAGCTGATCATCGTCGAGAACGCGAAGAACATCACCGCGACCGCCAGCACGTTCGGGAACCACGGAAGCACGGACTCGAAGGCCCGCGAGGTCAACGACACGCCCTCGGTCGTCGGGGCGTCCGGGTCGTCCCAGGCGCCGGTGATGACGATGGTGAGGGCAGTCATCGTGCAGATCACGATGGTGTCGATGAACGGCTCGAGCAGAGCGACGTAACCCTCCGTGGCCGGCTCCTTGGTCTTCACCGCCGAGTGGGCGATGGAGGCCGATCCGATGCCCGCCTCGTTGGAGAACGCCGCGCGCTGGAAACCGACCAGCAGCACGCCGACCGCGCCGCCGGTGATCCCCTCGGGGCTGAACGCACCGCTGACGATGTCACCGAACGCCGTGGGGATCTGGTCGAAGCTGACGAGGATGACGATCAGGCAGGCTGTGAGGTAGAGCACCGCCATGAACGGCACGATCTTCTCCGTCACCCGGGCGATGCTCTTGATCCCGCCGATGATCACCACGCCCACGAGAGCAGCGAAGATCAGCCCGATGAGCCAGCGGAAGTCTCCGAGCGCACCGTCCTGCCCGCCGGTGACGTTGAGCAGCTGCGTGGTGGCCTGGTTCGACTGGAACATGTTGCCGCCGCCCAGCGCGCCGCCGATGCAGAAGATCGCGAAGAGCGTCGCCAGCACCTTGCCGAAGGTCGGGTTGACGATCTTCCCGACGGCGTCCTGGAGGTAGTACGTCGGCCCGCCGGAGACGCTGCCGTCAGCGTGCTCGTGGCGGTACTTCACCCCGAGGGTGCACTCGGCCATCTTCGTGCTCATGCCCAGGAAGCCGGCCATGATCATCCAGAAGGTCGCCCCCGGACCGCCGAGCGAGATCGCGACGGCCACGCCGGCGATGTTGCCGAGTCCCACCGTGCCGGAGACCGCCGTGGCCAACGCCTGGAAGTGGGAGACCTCCCCGGCGTCGTCCGGGCTGGAGTACTTCCCCCGGATCGTGTCGAAGGAGATCCGGAAGCCCCGGATGTTCTCGAACCCCAACCAGACGGTGAAGAACGAGCCGGCCGCGACGAGCCAGACCAGGATGAGCGGCACCGAGACGCCGCCGATCGTGACGGCGTAGAAGACCGTGCTGGTCACCCACTCCGAGACCTGCTCGAAGCCGTCGACCAGAATGTTCTGAGGAATCACGTTCATCACGGCACCACCGTCACGGGCACGAGAGACGTCTGTGCCAGTCGACCCACGACGCTGCCGAAGACCGCCTCCGTGAAGCCGCTGTCACCGGTGCGACCGACCACGATCTGGCTCGCCTCATACTCCTGCGCCAAGGCGATGAGCGTGCGCGCGGGGTTGCCGTGCCGGATCTCGCTGCGGACGCGATGTCCGGACTCCTCGGCCAGCGCGACCATCGGTCCGACCACCGCCACGCGCGCATGCTCGAGCTCCTCCGCGCGTTTGCGAGGTCGTTCCTCGTTGTCTGTGGGGGTGTTGAAGGTGAACGGCGACCAGTGGATGACGTGGGCGATGACGAGGCCCACATCCCCTCCTCGAGCCACCTCGACCGCGAACTCCACGGCTCTGGTGGACGAGTCCCCGCTGTCCACTCCGACAAGGATGGTGCTCACTGCGACCTCCTGGGGGGTTGCCGGAACCCTCTGCCGGGTCCCGGCTGACGAGATTTCCGCTCATCCTTGCCCGCTCCGCACCCCTTGTCGATGCCGGCTGGACATTGAGCGGGTGTGAAGCTCGGTCCGAAGGACCCTCGACGGCCGGTGCGCCGGCATCGCTCAGGCGTCGCACCGGTGGGCGCCCGCGTACCGGTCGATCGACCTCCCAGGGGGGATCGCTCGCCTGGTGAGCCGGGTGTGTCGCCGTCCTGGTCCGGGCCCGGCTCGTGCCGGGCGGCGCCGGGATGGTGGCCCGCGATCGTCCTCGAGGCCGAGCGTCACACGTCGTGCAACTGGCGGTTGCACGAGTCCTACACTTCTCCCATGGCGTCCAGCGAGCAGGCTCCCCGCGTCGACGGCCGTCGGTCGGCCGCCGCGGCCCGGCGCCGCCAGCGCGAGCGCGAGATCCTCGACGCGACCCGCGCGCTCTTCGACGAGCGCGGCGTGCGGGACGCCCAGATCGAGGACATCGCCAGGGCCGTGGGGATCAACCGGGCCATCGTCTACCGGCACTTCACCGGCAAGGAGGAGCTCTTCGCGCTCACCCTCACCGGCTACCTCGACGAGCTCCGCGACGCGCTGGCCGAGGGCGCCGGAGGTCGGACGGACCCGGCCGCGCGACTCACCGGCCTCGTCACCGCCTTCGTCGACTACGGCCTGGCTCACCCGGCGTTCGTCGACTGTGCGCAGACACTGATGCGGCGTACCGGCCCCGAGCTCCTCGACGAGATCAGCGAGAGCGCGCTCTTCCGACTCGGCCGCAGCATCTCGGGCTGCCTCTCCGTGCTGTCCGGGGTCATCGACGACGGCGTCGCGCTCGGGGACTTCGAGGTCGCCGACACCAACCTGCTCGCCAACCAGCTCTACGCCAGCGCGCTCGGCGGGCTCCAGCTCGCCCGGGTCGGCATCCTGGTGGGCGAGTCGGCGCCGGGGATGCCGACGGTCGGTGCGGTGTCGCCCGAGCAGGTCCGCGACTTCCTCGTCGCCACCGCCCTGTCGGCCGCGACCCGCCGATCCTGAAGCTCCACGCACCTGCGTGGAGCTGCGTGCTCGAGCGCGGATCCTCCCCCGCACGTCCGCGCACCGGGGTCGACGTCCGTCGCGGACACCCGGCCGGACGTCCACCGGCCCGACCACCCGCTTCAGCGGCCCCGGTCGTCGGGCCGGACCGTCACATCCCCAGGTCGTCGAGGGCCGTCATGACCGACCCGTGGTAGGTCGGGAAGGCGAAGTGCATGCGGCGGACGACGGACGGCGGCACCTCGGCGTGGATGGCCAGGGCCAGCATGGCGACCAGGTCACCCCCGGTGCGCCCCATCGCCGTCGCGCCCACGATCAGCCCCGACCCGGCGTCGGCGACGAGCTTGATGTGGCCCTCGTTGCCCTCTCCGTCCAGCCACCCGCGGGCCGAGCCGCTGATGTCGGCGAAGCCGGTGCGGACGTCGAGCCCCTGCTCGCGGGCCTGCTCCTCCGACACTCCGACGGAGCCGATCTCGGGGTCGGTGAAGGTCACCCGGCTCACCGCACGGTAGTCGGCCAGCGGCCCGTCCTCGCCGAGGATGTCGGCCTTGGCCACCTCGGCCTGGTAGCTCGAGACGTGCGTGTAGCGGCCGTGGCCGGTGATGTCGCCGATGGCCCACAGCCGGTCGCCGGCGCGCATCCGCTCGTCGGTCTCCACGGTGTCCGCGTCCGGGTCCAGCCCGACCGCGTCGAGGCCCACGTCGCGGATGTTGTCGCTGCGCCCGGCGGCGACGAGCAGCCGCTCGGCCCGCACGGTGAGGTCACCGGCGGTCAGCACGAACGTGCCGTCGTGCTCGACCCGGTCGACCTCGACCCCGGTGTGCACGGTGATGCCCTCGGCCTCGAAGATCCGGGTGAGGAGGGCGCTGGACTCGGGCTCCTCGGGCGCGATCAACCGGTCGGCGGACTCGATGACGGTCACCTCGACGCCGAAGCGGGCGAGGGCCTGCGCCATCTCGCACCCGATCGGGCCGCCACCGAGGACGGCCAGGCTGCGGGGCAGCTCGGTGAGCTGCACCACGTCTCGGTTGGTCCAGTACGGCGTGTCCGCCAACCCGTCGATGGGCAGGACCAGCGGCTCGGTGCCGGTGTTGAGCACCACGCCTCGCGACGCCTCGTACTCCACGCCCTCGACCTCGACGACGCCGGGCGCGACGAGCCGACCGTGGCCGCGCACGAGTCGCACGCCGGCCTCCTGGACGGCCTTGGCGTTGGCGTCGTCGGTCCAGCCCTTGGTGGCCTCGTCGGTGATGCGGCCCGCGGGCCGCGACCAGTCGGGCTCGATGGTGGCCGGGCCCGCGAGGTGGTCGGCCCGGTGGACCATGGCCACGTGGTCGGCCGCCCGGATCATCATCTTGGTGGGGGTGCACCCGTAGAACGGGCACTCCCCGCCGACGAGGTGCATCTCCACCCCGACCGTGTCGAGGCCGGCCTGCGCCAGCTCGGTGGCCAGCTCCTGCCCACCGGGGCCGAGCCCGAGGACGATGACGTCACACGCGATGCGGGTGCCCACGTCAGCGCGACAGGTGCTTGGCGCGGGCGAAGCAGAACAGGCCGTAGCAGGCGATGCCGAGCGCGATCGCGATCAGCAGCACCTGGCCGAAGGGCTGCTCCAGCACGGTCTGCAGCGCCTGGTCGAGGCCACCGGACTTCTTCGCTTCGTGCGTGATGGCCGCGTAGCCGAACAGGCCGCCCACGATCACGATGGCGACGCCCTTGGCGATGTAGCCGACCTTGCCGAACATGATGTACGCCGAACCGTCCTTGCCGGACTGGCCCTGGGCGTCGAGGTGCTCGGTGAACTTCTCGCTCCAGCCCCGGTAGATGAGGAAACCGCCGTAGCCGATGATCGCCAGGGCGACCAGGCCGACGATGAGCTGCCCACCGGGGAGGTCCATCAGCTTGGCGGTGGTGGAGTCGGTGCCGCCCTGGGAGCCCTCGCCCACGGCGACCTTGACGGCGCTCCAGGCCAGCACGCCGTACAGGATGGCCTTGCCGAGCGACGTCGCCCGCTTGCGCCACCGCTTGGCGTCGTCGGTCTCGTCCTGGTAGCCCATCGCGAACTCCAGGACGCGCCACACGACGAGGAGCGCCATGCCGACGGCGATCATCCAGATGAGGACGCCGCCCATCGGCTGCTGGGCCAGCGCGTGCAGGGCGCCCGAGTTGGACGCGTTCTCCGACTTGTCACCCAGCGCCAGCTGCGCGGCGAGCCACGCGACCATCAGGTGGACGACGCCGTAGGCGACCAGCCCAGCCCGGACCGCGTAGTCGAGCCACGTGCTGTGGTGTGCTTGCTGACCTGCCTGCTGTGCCTTGTCGGCGACCTCTCCCATGCGGCACACCCTAGGGCCCGCCGCCGGGCGCCGCCTCACCCGAGTGAGGCGCCACACGATCGGTTCAGACGAGATCGGCCTTGTCGCGCACGATGCTGCCGAGCAGACCGTTGACGAAGCTCGGCGAGTCGTCGGTCGACAGCTCGCGGACGAGGTTCATCGCCTCCGAGACCGCGACGCCGTCGGGGACGTCCTCGACGTACAGCAGCTCGTAGACCCCGAGGCGCAGCACGTTGCGGTCGACCGCCGGCATCCGGGTCAGCGTCCACCCCTGGGCGTAGGTGCCGAGGAGCTGGTCGATGCGGACCTGGTGCTCGGCGACGCCGTGCACCAGGACGGAGGTGTAGTCGTTCGTCGGGCCGTCGCCCGCCTCGATGGTGCGCTCGAGCGCCTCGACCGGCTGCTCACCGCGCATCTCGGCGGCGTACAGGACGTCCAGGGCGCGCTTGCGTGCCTTGCCGCGAGCCGACACGCGTCAGCCCTTGACGCGGCCGAGGTACGACGAGTCGCGGGTGTCGACCTTGACCTTCTCGCCGCTGGTGATGAAGAGCGGGACCTGGATCTCGTGGCCGGTCTCGAGGGTGGCGGGCTTGGTGCCGCCGGTGGACCGGTCGCCCTGCAGGCCCGGGTCGGTGTGGCTGATCAGCAGCTCGACGGAGGCGGGGAGCTCGACGAAGAGCACACGGCCCTCGTTGGTGGCCACGATCGCGTCCTGGTTCTCCAGCATGAAGTTCTTGGCGGCGCCGACGATCTCGGGGGTGATCTCGATCTGGTCGTACGTCGAGGTGTCCATGAAGACGTACGACGTGCCGTCGTTGTAGAGGTACTGCATGGTCCGCTTGTCGACGTTGGCCGTCTCGACCTTGGTGCCGGCGTTGAAGGTCTTGTCGACCGTCTTGTTGGACTCGACGTTCTTCAGCTTGGTCCGCACGAAGGCCGGGCCCTTGCCGGGCTTGACGTGCTGGAACTCGATGACGGTCCAGAGCTGACCCTCGATGTTGAGGACCATGCCGTTCTTGAGGTCGTTGGTGGTTGCCATTGTGAGGTCCGGCCTGCCTTCGCCATCGGGTGGTCTGTTGTCACACGGGAGTGCGGCGCGCGTCGGCGCCGACCGGGAAGTCTATCGAGGGCCCCCGCGAATCCACGAACCGGCTCGTGGGACCCGGGTGGTCAGGCGGGGCGGTGGTCGCCGGCGACGACGGTCAGGGCCTGGCGGTAGCCGTCGATCCCCTGCCCGGCGATGGTGGCGACCGCGTGCGGCTCGACGACCGAGTGGTGCCGGAACTCCTCGGGCCGCTGCTTCGGGTCGGAGATGTGCACCTCGACCAGCGGCGCGGTCAGCTGCGCGCAGGCGTCCCAGAGCGCGAGCGAGTAGTGCGTCCAGGCGCCGGCGTTGAGGACCACCGCGTGCCCGTCGTCGGCGGCGGCGTTGAGCCAGTCGAGGAGCTCGCCCTCGTGGTTGGTCTGCCGCACCTCGACGCCGAGCCCGAGCTCGCGGCCCCACGCCTCGCACTGCTGCGCGAGCTCGGCGTGGGTGGTGTGCCCGTAGATCTCGGGCTGGCGGCGCCCGAGGCGACCGAGGTTGGGGCCGTTGAGCACCAGCACGGTGCGCGCCGACGTCACCGGTCGCCGCCGATGGCGGACCACGCCGCGCGCAGGTGCTCCTCCGAGGGGCCGGCGAGGATCCGCGGCTCGGCGAGGTCGTCGAGCACGACGAAGCGCAGCTCGTCGCCGCGGGACTTCTTGTCGACCTTCATCGCCGCGTGCAGCTCGTCGAAGGAGGCGCCGGCGTAGCCCGTCGGCAGGCCGACCCGGCCCAGGACGGACCGGTGCCGCTCGACCAGTGCCGGGTCCAGGGACCCCGCCCGGGTGGCCAGCTCGGCGACGTAGACGGACCCGATGGCGACGGCCTCGCCGTGGCGCACGGCGTACCCGCTGGCCCGCTCGATGGCGTGCGCCAGCGTGTGGCCGTAGTTGAGGACCTCGCGGCCCGGGTGCCCCTCGCTCCCCCCGGTCTCGCGGAGGTCGTCGACCACGACGTCGATCTTGACCCGGATGGCGCGCTCGACGAGCTCGCGCAGCACCGCCGATCCGGCCGTCAGGTCCTCGGGGTCGGTGGACTCCACCAGGTCGAGGATCGCGGGGTCGGCGATGAAGCCGCACTTGACGACCTCGCCCAGGCCGGAGACCAGCTCCTCGCGCGGCAGGGACGACAGCAGGTCCAGGTCGCACAGCACCCCGGCCGGCTCGTGGAACGCGCCGACGAGGTTCTTGCCGGCCCCCGTGTTGATGCCCGTCTTGCCGCCCACGGCCGCGTCCACCATGCCCAGGACGGTGGTCGGCACGTGCACCGCGCGTACGCCGCGCAGCCAGGTCGCGGCCACGAAGCCGCCCAGGTCGGTGGTCGCACCGCCGCCGAAGGTCACCACGGCGTCCGAGCGGGTGAAGCCCGCCTCGCCCAGCGCCTCCCAGCAGTCGGAGGCGACCGGGGCGGTCTTGGCGGCCTCGCCCTCGGGCAGCCCGAGCGCGAGGACGTCGTAGTCCTCGACGAGCGCGTCGACGACCGGCTGCACGAGCTCACCGAGCTGGCCGGCGTACAGGACCGCGACCCGCTGGACGGACTCGCCGAGGATGCCCGGGAGCCGGTCGGCGAGGCCGTGGCCCACGACCACGTCGTACGGCGAGGCGCCGCCGACGGGCAGGACGGTGTCGCTCGAGGTCATGACAGGGCCTCCGTGATCTGGGCCGCGACCTCGTCGGGGCTGCGGTCGTCGGTGTCGACCACCACGGTGGCCACGGACTCGTAGACGGGGGTGCGCTCGTCGAGGAGGCCCTTGATGCGCGAGCGGACGTTGCCGAGCAGCAGCGGGCGGCCGACCCCGAGCCCGACGCGCTTGACGGCCTCGGAGAGGCCCACCCGCAGGAACACGACCCGCTGACCGGCCAGCAGGGACCGGGTGGCCGGGTCCAGCACGGCACCGCCGCCGAGGGCGAGGACGCCCTCGTGGGTGGCGAGCGCGTCCGCGACCGCGGTCGCCTCGAGGGCGCGGAAGTGCTCCTCGCCCGACTCCACGAAGATGTCGGCGATGGTGCGCCCCGAGGTGGCCTCGATGTCGGTGTCGGTGTCGCGCACCGGGAGGCCCCAGGCCTCGCCCAGCAGGGCGGCCACGGTGGACTTGCCGGCCCCCATCGGGCCGACGAGCACGACCCGCGGGCCGCTGCCGGCACCGCTCGTCGGAACCTGCGTCACCGGAACCTCAGCGTGTCGAGGTAGCTCTCGGCGTTGCGGCGGGTCTCGCGCACGGAGTCGCCGCCGAACTTCTCGAGCACGGCGTCGGCCAGCACCAGCGCGACCATCGCCTCGGCGACGATGCCCGCGGCGGGCACCGCGCACACGTCGGAGCGCTGGTGGTGGGCGACCGCCTCCTCGCCCGTGGCGACGTCGACGGTGCGCAGGGCGCGGGGCACGGTGGCGATCGGCTTCATCGCGGCCCGCACGCGCAGCACCTCGCCGGTGGTCATGCCGCCCTCGGTGCCGCCGGAGCGACCCGTCGTACGCCGCAGCCCGTCGGGGGTGGAGACGATCTCGTCGTGGGCCTGCGACCCCGGGGTGGCGGCCAGGTCGAAGCCGTCGCCGACCTCCACGCCCTTGATGGCCTGGATGCCCATCAGCGCACCGGCCAGCCGCGCGTCGAGACGACGGTCCCAGTGGACGTGCGAGCCCAGGCCCGGCGGGAGGCCGTGGACGACGACCTCGACGACCCCGCCGAGGGTGTCGCCGTCCTTGTGGGCCTGGTCGATGCGGGCGACCATCGCGGCGCTGGCCTCGGGGTCCAGGCACCGCACCGGGTCGGCGTCCAGCCGGTCCTGGTCACCGGGCTCGGGCACCGATCCCGCCGGCGCGGGCACGCCGCCGAGCTCGACGACGTGGCTGACCACCTCGGCGCCCACCGACTGGTGGAGGAAGTGGGTGGCCACGCGGCCCAGGGCGACCCGGGCGGCGGTCTCCCGCGCGGAGGCGCGCTCGAGGATCGGGCGGGCCTCGTCGAAGTCGTACTTCTGCATGCCGACCAGGTCGGCGTGACCGGGGCGCGGGCGGGTGAGCGCCGCGTTGCGGGCCAGCGCGTCCAGCTCGACGGGGTCGACGGGGTCGGCCGACATGACCCTGTCCCACTTGGGCCACTCGGTGTTGCCGACCTGGATGGCCACCGGACCACCCTGGGTCTCGCCGTGGCGGACGCCGCCGACGAGGGTGACCTCGTCGGCCTCGAACTTCATCCGGGCGCCACGGCCGTAGCCGAGGCGACGGCGCGCCAGGGCGTCGGAGATGTCGTCGGAGGTGACACGGACGTGGGCGGGCAGGCCCTCGAGGATGGCGACCAGGGAGGGGCCGTGGGACTCGCCCGCAGTGAGCCAACGCAGCATGCCCGCAGTCTTTCACGCGGTACGTCGGCGCCGACGCCCGTCCTCGGGCGGCGAGATCAGCCCCAGAGGACGCCAGCCAGCGCGGGGCCCCAGACCAGCCCGACCAGCGCGCCGCCCGCCATGAACGGTCCGAAGGGGAAGGCCTGGCGCAGCAGTGCCCGGTCGCGGCGTACGACGGCCAGCAGGAGACCGGGGACGGCGAAGGCGACGAAGCCGACCCACACGCCGATCGCCACCGTCCCCCAGCCGACCCAGCCGAGGACGAGTCCGACCAGGGCCGCGAGGCGCACGTCGCCGAACCCCATGCCGGCGGAGCGGACGAACCACAGCACCCAGAAGAAGGAGCGGACGGCGACCATCGCCACCAGGGCCCGCACCAGCGCATCCTGCTCCCCGGTGGCCAGCCCGACCACGGCCACCGCGAGGACCGCGACCAGGGTGGCCGGGAGGACGACGACGCGGGGCAGCAGCCGGGTGTGCCAGTCGATGTAGGACAGGGCGACGGCGACGGGCACCAGCGGCACCAGCCACACGAGCGGCCAGTCCCACCCGGTCGCCGCACCGATGACCGCACCGGAGACCAGCGACACCAGCGCCGCCAGCACGGCCAGGCGCGGTCGGGCGGCCAGGTCGGCGTAGAGCGGCTTGACCTCCTCCTGCTGCGCCGCACCGGGCCCGGTGGGGACCGCCTCGGACGCACCGGGCTCGGACGCAACGGGCGCGGTGGGGACCGCGTCGGGCGGCACCGGCTCGGAGGCCACCGGCTCCGGATCCGGCACCGCCGCCGCCGGCTCGGGGACCGCCGCCACCAGCCGGGGCACGAGCAGGCCGAGGCCACCGGCCAGGAGGCCGGCGACGACCGCGGCGAGCAGGGCGTCGCTCACGGGGCGGGCTCCGCGGCCGACGGAACCGACCGCTCGGCGAGCGCCCGCTCCCCCGCGGCCCGCATCGCGGCGACCGGGGCCGGCCGGCCGGTGAACAGCTCGAACTGGACCGCCGCCTGGTGGATCAGCAGGTCGAGGCCGCCGACCAGGACGCGGTCGCCGGCGGAGGCGGCCAGCGGCGTGGGCCAGGGGTGGTAGAGCACGTCGAAGACGACGTCGGCGGCGCGGCACCGGGCGACGAGCCGGTCGTCCTGGGCGTGGGCCGGGATCGTCGAGGCCACCAGGTCGACGTCCAGGGGCCTCGGGTCGTCGAGCAGCCCGACCTCCACGTCCGGCCGTCCGGGATGGACGGCGAGCGCCTCGCGGGTCTCGGCGGCCCGCCCGGGCTCGCGGACCAGCAGGGCCAGCGAGCGCACCCCCAGGTCGGCCAGGGCCAGCCCGACGGAGGTCGCGGTGGCGCCCCCGCCCAGGATCGCGGCCGTGGTCAGGTGGGCCCCCGTGCGCTCCCGGATCGCGGCGATGGCTCCCGGGACGTCGGTGTTGTCACCGAGCAGGCGCCCGTCCTCGAGCACGATGGTGTTGGCCGCGCGCGCGAGGCGCGCCCGCTCCGTCAGGTCGCCCACCAGCGCCACGGCCTCGCGCTTGAGCGGCATGGTGAGCGACAGGCCGCGCCACTGCGGTCCGAGCCCGGCGAGGAAGGTGCCGAGCCCGCCTTCGGCCACGCGGTGGGCGTCGTACTCCCAGTCCAGGCCCAGCGCGGCGTAGCCCGCCCGGTGCAGCGTGGGCGACAGCGAGTGGGCGATCGGGTCGCCCAGCACGCCGCACCGACGCGCACCGCCCTCGTGGTCGGTCATCAGCAGGCGTCGGAGGTGGTGCAGTACTGGGTGTACTCGTCCTTGTAGGTGAGGAACTCGTCGTAGGTCTCCGCGAACTTGGTCTCGCCCGTCGCCAGGTCGACCGTCACGTAGTAGTACCAGTCCCCCGGCTCCGGGTTGGCCGCCGCGGCGATGGCCTCGTCGCCCGGCGCCTCGATCGGGGTCGGGGGCAGCCCCGGTCGGGTGTAGGTGTTGTACGGCGTGTCCTGCTGGAGCTGCTCGGTGGTCAGCGCCACGCCGAGCTCCTGGTCGAGGCCGTAGTTGACGCTCGCGTCGATCTGCAGGAGGCCGTTGGTGCCACCCTGGTCGCCGGGACCGTCGAGACGGTTGAAGATGACCCGCGCGATCTTGGGCATGTCGTCGCCACGGCCCTCGGCCTCGACGAGCGAGGCGATCACCATCAGCTCCGCGGGCGTCTTGCCCAGCTCGGAGGCGGCGTCCTCCAGCCCGGCCTCGTCCGCGGCCTGGCGCCACCGGTCGACCATGGCGGTCAGGACGTCCCGGGGCTTGTCCTTGGGACCGATCTCGTACGTCGCGGGGAACAGGTAGCCCTCCGGGTTGCCCCCGGCGTAGTCGGGCAGCCCGATGTCCTGCGACAGGGCCTTGCGCCACTTCGCCGCGCCGAAGTCCGTCTGCTCCCCCAGGAGCGTCACGACGTCCTCCACGCGCATGCCCTCGGGCACGGTCACGGTGCTCTTGACCTGGTTGCCGGGGTCGAGGAGGACCTCCAGGGCGTCGTCGGCGGCCATCTCCTTCTTGAGCTCGTAGAAGCCCACCTGGATGCCGGCGGAGTCGGGGTCGGCGGCGGCCGCGTCGAGGAACGCCTGCACCGAGGCGACGACCTTCTTGGCCTTGAGGTTGCGGCCCATCTCCGCGGTGGTGTCGCCCTCGCTCACCTCGAAGGACACCGAGCCCCGACCGGGACCGGGGTAGTCCTCGGCGGAGGAGAACTGGTCGGAGACCCAGTCCGCACCCCGGGTGACCGCGACGTAGAAGCCGCCGACGAGCACCGCGAGAGCGACGATGACGGCGAGGCAGCCGGAGACGCCGCGCTTCTTGCGGCGCCGGCCCCCCTCGTAGGGGGTCGCCTCCTCGGCATCGTCGGCCTCGAGGGCCTCGTCGAAGTACTGCTGCTCGTCATTCATCACTGACCTCGACGATCTCTCCGGGCGCGTTGCCACTGGCCCGTTCGGTGTCCAACGCGTGCTGGAGGATCAGGACGGCAGCCGCCTGGTCCACCACGGCACGCCGTGCTGCTCCCTTGCGACCCCGGTCGCGGAGCATGGACTCCGCGGACACCGTGGTCAAGCGCTCATCACACAGCCTGACGGGCACGGGATCAATCTGCCGCGCCAGCCGGCCCGCGAAGTCCCGCACCTTCGCCGCCGCCGGGCCCTCGCCGCCGGACAACGACCGGGGCAGCCCCACGACCACCTCGACGGCCTCCGCCTCGGCGATGATCCTGCGCAGCCGGGACAGGTCGCCGCGTCCGCGACGGACCGTCTCCACGGGCGTCGCCAGGAAGCCGGAGGGGTCGCTGCGGGCGACCCCGATCCGGGCGTCCCCGGGGTCGATGCCGACCCTGACTCCGGTGCGCACGTCCATCTCCCCCGCCTCTAGCCCTGACCGGCCATCCGGGCGACCTCGCCCGGCACCAGGCCGAGGGCCTCGTCGAGACGGGTGGCGTCGGACCCGCCGCCCTGGGCGACGTCGTCCTTGCCGCCACCGCGGCCGCCGATGAGGCCGCCCACGGTGCGGACGAGCTCGTTGGCGCTGACGCCGCGCTCACGCCCGGCGTCGTTGACCGCGGCCACCAGCGCCACCTTGCCGTCCGCGACGCCGGCGACGACGACCGCACCCGCGCGGTCCAGCTTGCTGCGCACGTCCAGGGCCAGCGTGCGGACGTCGCCGCCGCCGATGCCCTCGGCCCGGTGCACGACCACGGCGACCCCGTCGACGTCGACCGCCTGCGCGGCGAGCCGCCCGCCCCCGGCGAGCAGCTGGGACGTGCGGGCCCGGTCGAGCTCCTTCTCGGCGGCGCGCAGCCGCTCGGTGAGGTCCTGCACCCGCCCCACGAGGTCGTCCGGCTGGGTCTTGAGCAGGCCCGTCAGCTGGGCGACGACGTCGCGCTCCCGGGCGAGGTAGCCGAAGCCCTCGACCCCGGTCAGCGCCTCGATGCGGCGGTTGCCGGAGCCGACGCTCGCCTCACCCGTCACCACCACGGTGCCGATCTGGGAGGAGTGCTCGACGTGGGTGCCGCCGCAGAGCTCGCGCGACCACGGTCCGCCGATCTCGACGACGCGCACCTTGGTGTTGTCGTAGGTCTCGCCGAAGAGGGCGATCGCGCCCCACTCCTTGGCCTGCTCCAGCGTCATGTACTGCCAGCCCACGGGCAGGTCGGCCCGCAGCGCCTGCTGGGAGACCAGCTCGATGTCGCGGACCTGCCCCGGCGTCAGCGCCTGCGTCCAGCCGAAGTCGAGGCGCAGGTAGCCGGGACGGTTGTACGAGCCGGCCTGCAGCGCCGTGGGGCCGAGCACCTCGCGCAGCGCGGCGTGCACCACGTGGGTGCCCGAGTGCGCCTGGCGGGCGCCGGTGCGCCACTCGGGGTCCACCCGGGCGTGCAGCAGCGCATCGGCGCCGAGCTCGCCCTCGACGACGCGGACCTGGTGGACGACGAGGCCACGCACGGGGCGCTGGACGTCGAGCACCTCGAGCCGCCCGCCGTCGAAGTCGATCGTGCCGGCGTCGGCCACCTGGCCGCCGGACTCGGCGTAGAACGGCGTGCGGTCCAGGACCAGCTCGCCCACCTCACCCTGCGCCAGCGTGGGGACGCTCGCGGCGCCGCTGAGCAGCGCGAGGGCGCGCGACTCGGTCTCCAGGGTCTCGTAGGCCAGCCACTCGGTGGGACCGTGCGCGTCGAGGATCCCGCGGTAGAGCCCGGTGTCGGTGTGCCCACCCTTCTTGGCCCGGGCGTCGGCCTTGGCCCGCTCGCGCTGCTCGGTCATCAGGCCCCGGAAGCCGACCTCGTCGACGTCCAGGCCCTGCTCGGAGGCCATCTCCAGGGTCAGGTCGATCGGGAAGCCGAAGGTGTCGTGCAGGGCGAAGGCCCGCTCGCCCGACAGGGTCGTGCCGCCGGACCTCTTCACCTCGCCGGCCGCGAGGTCGAAGATCTGGGTCCCGGCCTGGAGGGTCTTGCGGAACGTCTCCTCCTCGCCGTACGCCACCCGCGCGATGCGCTCCCAGTCCCGCGTCAGGTCGCCGTAGGTCTCGGCCATCTTGTCGCGGCTGACCGGCATCAGCTCGGGCAGCGACGGGTCGTCGTAGCCCAGGAGGCGCATCGAGCGCACGGCGCGCCGCAGCAGGCGGCGCAGGACGTAGCCGCGGCCCTCGTTGCCCGGCGTCACGCCGTCGCCGATGAGCATCATCGACGAGCGGACGTGGTCGGCGACGACCCTGAAGCGGACGTCGTCCTCGTGGTTCGTGCCGTACCGCTTGCCGCTGAGCTCCATGGCGCGCTCGATGACGGGGAACATCACGTCGATCTCGTACATGTTCGCCTTGCCCTGCAGCAGGTAGGCGACGCGCTCGAGACCCATGCCGGTGTCGATGTTCTTCCTGGGCAGCGAGCCCGCGATGTCGAAGTCCTCCTTGGACCGCACCGCCGACAGCTCGTCCTGCATGAAGACGAGGTTCCAGATCTCCAGGTAGCGGTCCTCGAGCTTCTCGGGCATCGAGAGCCGCGTGGTGGTCGCGAACTCGCCGTCGGGACCGTACTCGTCGCCGCGGTCGTAGAGGATCTCCGAGCAGGGTCCGCCGGGACCGGGGACGCCCATCGACCAGTAGTTCTCCCGGGGACCGAGCTTGACGATCCGGCTGGACGGCAGGCCGGTCACCTTCATCCACAGCTCGAGGGCCTCGTCGTCGCCCTGCAGGATGCTGGGCCACAGGCGGTCCGCCTCGAGGCCGAAGCCGCCGTCGGCGACGGACTTGGTGACCAGGTCCCAGGCCAGCTCGATCGCGCCTTCCTTGAAGTAGTCGCCGAAGGAGAAGTTGCCGCACATCTCGAAGAACGTGCCGTGCCGCGTGGTCTTGCCGACGTCCTCGATGTCGGGCGTGCGCACGCACTTCTGGACGCTGGTCGCCCGGGAGTACGGCGGCGTCTCCTGGCCGAGGAAGTAGGGCTTGAACGGCACCATCCCGGCCGGCACGAACAGGAGGTTGGGGTCGTCGGCGAGCAGGCTCGCTGAAGGAACAGGCGTGTGAGCCCCCCACGTCGACCCAGCCTCGAAGTGCGAGACGAAGCGGCGGCGGATCTCGGACGTGTCCATCAGGAGGGTTCCTCTGTGTCGGTGGTGGGGGCGGCGGCGCCCAGCTCGGGGATGCCATGAGGGACCAGGCCCAGGCGCTCGCGCAACTCGGTTTCCTTCTCGGCCTGCCCGGCGGCCACCTCGTCGCGCACCATCCGCGCGCCGACCGCCAGGCCGCTGAGGCGGTCCCGGAGTCCGTCGGCGGTGAGGGACTCCGCCACCCTGCGGGCGCGGGTCAGGGCGTAGGCACCTGCTCCCGCTCCGGCGACGAACCAGAACGTCCTGGCCATCAGGCAGCGTCCCCCTCGTCGTGTGCCTCGGCCATCCGTGCCCGCTCGCGTGCCTGCATGTCCCTCAGCGCGGCCTTGAGGTCGCTGCGCCGCTGCTTGCGAGATCGCTTGATCTCGCGCCTGACCTCGAAACGGATGCGGTTGCGCGACTCGGGGGACAGCGCACGGCGCAGCCCGTGGGCGAGCCCGGCCACCTTGATGACGCCTTCACGGGCCACCATGTCGGCGAAGACCGCGCGGTCGACGTGGCCCTGCACCGCGACGTCCGCGTGGCCGGGGTGGCCCTCGTCGTCGCGGTCGATCCCGGTGATGACGTACGACGAAGGCTGCTGGCCGACTCGCGGCTCGCCGCCCGCCGCGTGCGTCCGCTGCTCGGCGAGCTCGGCCTCGAGCGCGCCGACGCGATCGGCCAGCACGGCCTGCCGGCGCCCTGAGCGGCGTACGGCCAGGCCCAGGGCGAGCACGACGACGAGCAGGAGCAACGCCGAGGCGCCTCCCGCTACCAGCCAGATCTGCTCGGAGCTCACCCCACGACCCTATCGTCCGCGCACGATGCGCCGGATCCGCTCCCACCGCTCCTTGACCGCGGCCTCGGCGCCGAGGGCCGTCGGGCGGTAGTACGTCGCGTCCTCGACGACGTCGGGGGCGTACTGCTGCTCCGCGACCCCGAAGGGCTCGTCGTGCGGATAGACGTACGTCGAGCCGTGCCCGATCTTCTTCGCGCCGGCGTAGTGGGCGTCGCGCAGGTGCGGCGGGACCTGCCCGATCCTGCCGGCGCGCACGTCCGCGCTGGCCGCGTCGACGGCCAGGGTGACGGCGTTGGACTTGGGGGCCACCGCCAGCGCGATCGTGGCCTGCGCCAGGTTGAGGCGCGCCTCCGGCATCCCGATGAGCTGCACCGCCTGGGCGGCGGCCACGGCGGTCGTCAGCGCCGTCGGGTCGGCGAGGCCGATGTCCTCGCTCGCCGAGATGACCAGGCGCCGGGCGATGAAGCGCGGGTCCTCGCCGGCCTCCATCATCCGGGCCAGGTAGTGCAGGGCGGCGTCCGCGTCGGAGCCTCGGATGGACTTGATGAAGGCGCTGATCACGTCGTAGTGCTGGTCGCCCTGCCGGTCGTAGCGCACCGCCGCCTGGTCGACCGCGGTCTCGGCCGTGGACAGGTCGATGTGCGTGTCGGCGGCGGCGCCGGCCGCCGCCTCCAGGTAGGTCAGCACCCGTCGGGCGTCACCGCCGGCGAGCCGGACGAGGTGGGCCTTGGCGTCCTCCTCGAGGGTGAAGGCGCCGTCCAGGCCCCGCTCGTCGGCGAGCGCGTGGTCCACGACCTGCGCCACGTCGTCGTCGGTGAGGGACTCCAGGCGCAGCAGCAGGCTGCGCGACAGCAGCGGGGAGATGACGGAGAAGAACGGGTTCTCGGTGGTGGCCGCCACCAGAGTCACCCACCGGTTCTCCACGCCGGGCAGCAGGGCGTCCTGCTGGGCCTTGGTGAAGCGGTGCACCTCGTCCACGAAGAGCACCGTCTCGTCGCCGCCGCGCGCCAGCTCGGAGCGCGCGGCGTCGATGGCGGCGCGGACCTCCTTGACGCCGGCCGCCACGGCGGACACCTCGACGAAACGCCGCTGCGTCTGCTGACTGACGATCGAGGCGATCGTGGTCTTGCCGGTCCCGGGAGGCCCCCACAGCAGCAGCGACATCGACTGGTCGCCCTCGATGAGCTGGCGCAGCGGCGAGCCCGGGGACCGCAGCTGCGACTGGCCGACGAGCTCGTCGAGGGTGCGCGGACGCATCCGCACGGCGAGCGGTGCGGATGCGTGCAGCGTGCTGCCGGGTCCGGCGCCCGCGAGCGAACCCCTGCCCGGGGATGCTCCCCCGGACCCGGGAACGTCGAAGAGGCCCTCCACCGTCAGGCGGTGCCCGCCTGCGAGGTCATCTGCTGGGTCTTGACGTCGTACCAGTCCTTCTCGTAGCCCGGGACCCGTCGGGACCTGCACGGCCGCGGGACCGGTGGACGACGGGCTGCCCTGGTCGTCCACGCCGAGCAGGCCGGCGGTGATCGGGGCCGCGGGGTGCTGGCCGAGCTCGCCGGCGAAGTGGCAGGCGACCTTGTGGCGCGGGCCGATCTGCAGCAGCGGCGGCTCGACCTTGGCGCAGATCTCCTGCGCCAGCGAGCACCGCGTCCGGAACCGGCACCCGGACGGCGGGTTGATCGGGCTCGGCACGTCGCCCTCGAGGCGGATCCGCTCACGCCGGCCACCGATGGCGGCCTGCTTGACGTCCGGCACCGCCGACAGCAGTGCCTGCGTGTACGGGTGGTACGGCGCGCCGTACAGCGTCTCCCGGTCGGCGATCTCCACGATCTTGCCGAGGTACATCACCGCCATCTCGGGGCAGAAGTGGCGCACGACCGCGAGGTCGTGGGCGATGAAGAGGAACGCGATGTCGAACTCCTTCTGCAGGTCCTGCAGAAGGTTGATGACCTGCGCCTGGATCGACACGTCGAGCGCCGAGACCGGCTCGTCGGCCACCAGCAGCTTGGGGTTGAGGGTCAGCGCGCGGGCGATGCCGATGCGCTGACGCTGCCCGCCGGAGAACTCGTTGGGGTAGCGGTTGTAGTGCTCCGGGTTGAGGCCCACGACCTCGAGCAGCTCCTGCACGCGCGAGAGCACCTGGTTCTTGGGCACGATGTTGTGGACCTGGAGCGGCGCCCCCACGATCGCGCCCACGGTGTGCCGCGGGTTGAGCGAGGTGTAGGGGTCCTGGAAGATCATCTGCACGTCACGGCGCAGCGGCTTCATGGCCCGGTTGGACAGCTTGGCCAGGTCGTGGCCCTCGAACATCATCGACCCGGCCGTGGGCGTGTACAGGCGCGTGATGAGGCGGCCGGTCGTCGACTTGCCGCACCCCGACTCCCCCACCAGGCCCAGCGACCCACCCTTGGGCACCTGGAAGGACACGCCGTCCACGGCCTGCACGTGACCGATGGTGCGGCGCACCAGGCCCGACGACTTCACCGGGAAGTACATCTTCAGGTCCTCGACCTCGAGCACCGCGGGCGCGTCGGGGTCGAGGCGGCTGGCCACGTGGCCCTCGAAGGCGTCCGCCGCCAGAGCCTCCTCGTCGGCGAACGTGTGCCTGTCGATCCGCACATCGCGCTCACCGGTCTCGGCCGCGTTGGCACCCACCTCGGTGGGCTCGATCTCGGCGCGGACGTTGGGGTCCTGGGTCATCAGTTCTCCTCGACCAGGTCGGGGGCGATCTCCGGCAGGATCTCGGTCCGGTAGATCACCTCGGGGTCGGCCAGGTGGCAGCGCTTGAAGTGGTTGACGCCGGACGCCGCGGTGCAGCTCGGGCAGCTGGGTGGAGCACAGCTGGCCCGGCACCTTGTCCACGTGGGCGCAACGCGGGTGGAACGAGCACCCCGACGGGGGGCTCAGCAGGCTGGGCGGGTTGCCCGGGATCGGGATCAACCGCGCGTCGGTGCTCGCCGCGACGTCCGGGATGCTGGACAGCAGGCCCCACGTGTAGGGCATCTCCGGGGTGGTCAGGATCTGCTTGGTGCTGCCGTACTCGACGGCCGCGCCCGGCGTACATCACCAGCACGTCGTCCGCCGTCTCGGCGATGACGCCGAGGTCGTGGGTGATGATCACGACGGCGGAGTTGAACTCGCGCTGCAGGTCCTGCAGCAGGTCGAGGATCTGCGCCTGGACGGTGACGTCCAGCGCGGTCGTCGGCTCGTCGGCGATGAGCAGCGACGGGTCGTTGATGAGGCCCATCGCGATCATGCGCGCGCTGGCGCATGCCGCCGGAGAACTGGTGCGGGAAGTCGTCGACCCGCCGGTCCGGCTGCGGGATGCCGACGCGGTCGAGCATCTCGATGGCCTTGCGGCGCGCGTCACGCTTGGAGGCGCTCGTGTGGTGCACCAGGTAGGCCTCGGCCAGCTGGTCGCCGACCTTGTAGAACGGGTGCAGGGCAGCCAGCGCGTCCTGGAAGATCATCGACACCGAGTTGCCGCGCAGCCTGCGCATCTTGGCCTCGGACAGGCCCACGACCTCGGTGCCGGCGACGCGGATCGAGCCGGTGATCCTGCTCGACTTGGCGTCGTGCAGGCCGAGGACGGCCAGGCTGGAGACGGACTTGCCCGGATCCGGACTCGCCCACGATGCCGAGGGTCTTGCCCATCTCGACGCTGTAGCTGAGCCCCTTGACGGCCGTCACCGGCCCGTCCTGGGTCGGGAAGGTCACCGACAGGTCCTCGACCACGAGGATCGGCCCGTCGGTCTGGGGGCGGGCGCCTTGCCCGGCGTGGAGCTCGGAAGGGATCGTGGTCACGACAGCCTCACCCTCGGGTCGAGGACGCTGTAGACCACGTCGACGACGATGTTGGAGATGATCAGGAGCACGGCGCTGAACAGGGCCGTCGCAGCCACCACGGGGAGGTCCTTCTGCTGGACCGCCTGGAGGCTCCAGAAGCCGATGCCGTTGATGTCGAAGATCATCTCCGTGAAGATCGTGCCCGCGAGCAGGGTGCCGAAGTCGATACCGAAGATGGTGACGACGGGCACCAGCGCCGCCCGGAGTCCGTGCTTGTAGACCACCGTGCGCTCCGGAAGGCCCTTGGCCCTGGCCGTGCGGATGTAGTCCTCGCTCAGTGCCTCGACCATGGACCCCCGCGAGTACCGGGTGTACTGCGTGCACCCGAAGATGCCGAGAGCCACCCACGCCAGGAACATGCCCGCGAACCACTTGGCCGGGTTCTCGGTGATCGGGAAGTAGCCGGTGTCGCTGACGAACGGCGCCTCCCACAGGACGGTGAGGTAGAGCCACGTCAGGAGCGCGAAGAGGTAGTACGGGATGGAGCTGAGGAACAGGAAGCTCGACACCAGGGCCTTGTCGGCGACGCTCCCGCGTCTGCGGGCTGCCGCGACGCCGATGGGGATGCCGAACAGGAGGTAGAGGAAGGCGCCGCCGACGGCCACCGAGATGGTGGCGGGCAGGCGCCGGACGAGCTCCTCGGCGACCGGCTGCTTGGTCAGGTAGGAGACGCCGAGGCAGGGGGCGTCGCACTCGTAGGTCGTCGACGCGATCTGGATGTCGCGGCCGACGAAGACGCCCTTGGCCCACTTGAGGTACTCCTCGTAGACGGGGTTGTCGTAGCCGAGGGTCCGCTCGTAGATCTCGATGCGATCACCGCAACGGTTGCTGGTCTCACGGTCACAGATGGTCTGTGCCGGGCTCGAGGGCCCGAACCAGAACAGCATGAAGATCCCGATCGACACCAAGGTGAGGACGAGCGCACCTGAGATCAACCGCTTGACGAGATAGGCGAACATCTCAGCCTCTCCGGGGGTGGTGGAAGTGTGCGGGCTGACGAGTGGGGGCCCCGGTCTGGGACCCCCACCCGTCATTGGTGCTATGCGTTGAACGGTGCTGCGTGCACTACAGGGTTCATCCGATGAAGCGTGAGCGCAGGGCTCACTGCATCACGAAGATGTCCTTGTAGTTCGGGGCGCCGAGGGCGCCGTCACCGGACGGGTTGCCGATCTTGGAACCGAAGACGAACAGGTCGTTGCGGAACGCCGTGGGGATGATCGGGAAGTAGTCCGTCATGATCTCCTCGTCGAGCGCGCCCCACGCGTCGGCCTGGTCCTCGAGCGGCATCGTCGCGATCTCGTCCATCTTGTCGTCGATCGCGGACTCCGAGAACCCTGCGGTGTTGTACACGGCGTCGGTCTTGAGGAGCGGCGGGATCATGGTCGAGGCGGCGGGCCAGTCCGAGCACCAGTTGACGCCACGCAGGTTGAGCTGCTTGTTCGTCTTGTTGTCGGGGTCGAGCCAGATGTCGTACGGCGAGACCTGGACCGGGATGGCCTTGACCTTGAAGCCGGCCTCCTCGAAGCCCTTGGTGAGCTGCTTCTGACCGGCCACGGCCAGCGGGTCGACCTCGTAGTAGACCATCGTGATCTGGTAGCCCTCCTCGCCGGCCTCGGCGAGCAGCTCCTTGGCCTTCTCCGGGTTGTAGGTGATCTGCTCACCGTCGACCTGGAAGTCCACCTTGCCGGCCATGCCGGGGGGCATGACGGAGTTGGCCGGGATGCGGGTGACGCCGGGAACCTCGCCCGTCGCGAACCACATGTCCTCGTAGGGGTAGGCGTAGGCGAGAGCCTTGCGCACGTTGATGTCGGTGATCTTGGTGTAGTCCGGCGTCAGCGTGGAGACACACTGCGAGCTCTGCTGCACGAGACGGTCACCCAGGGCGTCGTTGGCCTCGGTGTACTTGTCCGAGCCCAGCGCGGTCGAGATCGCGGTCTGCGAGTCGGTGTTGTCCGACAGCATGATCTGGTCGACCTTGGCCGGGTCCTGGTTGAACTTGAAGACCCACTTGTCGACGTACTGGTGACGGCCCGGGTCGGTGTTCGGGTCCCACTGGTCGTTCTTGACCAGGGTGAGCTCCTGGTTGGGCTGGAAGTCCTCGATCATGTAGGGACCGTTGGACAGCGGGTCCTGGCCGTAGTTCGGCGGCTTGGAGGCGTTGCCGAGCGGAGCCGGGCCCATCGCCATGAAGGCGCCCCAGTAGTCCATGTCCGGGAAGGGGGTGGCCATCTTGATGGTCACGTCCTGGCCGCTGACGGTGATCCCGTCGTACTTCTTGCCCTTGTCGGTGTAGGGACCGCCGTAGGAGTCCCCGTCCAGGAAGTAGTTCTTCGAGTACTCGGTGCCGGGGCCCGAGGGGAAGGTGTCGGCGTCGAGCGAACGCTGCATGCCCCAGGCGACCTCCTCGGCGGTGACGGGCTTGCCGTCCTCCCACTTCGCGTCGTCGCGGATCGTGAAGGTCCACTCGGTGAAGTCGTCGTTGGGCGTGCCCAGGTCGGTCGCCAGGTCCGGGATGAGAAGGGGCTGGCCCTGGTCGTCACGCGTGTACTGCGTGAGCGAGCGGTGGGTCAGGGCCTGCTGGATGGAGTTGCCGGTGACGGACCAGCCGTCGGTCGGGTCCAGCGAGTTGGGTCCGGGGTCGCCCGGCAGGTAGACCGTGACGGTCCCACCGGTGGTGGCCCCGTCGACCTCTTCGGCCGGGCCCTGGCGCTCGGCGTCCTTGCCTCCGCCTTCCTGGCCCTGGTACTCCCTCTGAGTGCCCGAGTCTCCGGAGCTGCTGTCGTCGCCCCCGCCGCCACAGGCAGCAAGGGTGAGGAGCGCAGCGCCGGCCACGAGCGCGAGCGGCTTGTTCCGCTTCATGCTGTCCAGCCTTTCTTAACTGTGTCGTGCCGACGGCAGGTGCTGTCGGCAGCGTTCTGCATCGACGACCGGGTGGTCAGCGACGAGTCTTCGGGTCCAGGGCGTCGCGGATCGCGTCGCCGAGGAGGTTGAGGGAGAGCACCAGCAGCACGACGCCGATCAGGGGCTCCCACAGGTAGAGCGGGTACTGCTCGAAGTACTTGACCGCGAAGCTGATGGTGCGACCCCACGAGGCGCCGTCGGTGACGCCGATGCCGAGGAAGGCCAGGCCGGCCTCGAGCGCCACGAAGGCCGGCAGCATCAGCGAGACGCTGATGATGATCGGCGCGGCCAGGTTGGGCATCAGCTCCTTGAAGAGGATGCGCGAGGTCGGCATGCCGAGCACCCGGGCCGCCTGCACGAACTCGCGCTCGCGCAGCGAGAGCACCTCACCGCGGATCAGGCGGGCCATGCCCATCCAGCCGAAGAGCGCCAGGACGGCGACGAGGCTGAACTTCTGGATCGTGGGGTAGCTGTCGCTGTCGTTGAACCGCTCGTTGAGGATCGGCGCGATGGTCAGCGCGGCGAGGATGAACGGCACCGTGAGGAACGTGTCCACGAAGAAGGACAGCACACGGTCGACGACGCCGCCCAGGAAACCGGCGAGGAGACCCACGACGACGCCCACGAAGGTGGCGAACAACGTCGCACCGGCGGCGATCATCAGCGAGGTGCGTGCGCCGTACAGCCAGTAGGCCAGGTTGTCGTCCGCGGTGCGGGGCGCGATGCCGAACGGGTGGTCCATGGTGAAGCCACCGTTGGGCGGGCCGTACTCCGGCTTGGGCATGCCGCCGTTGAGCACGTCGAGGTACTGGCTGGCGAGCACGGTGTCGGTGCTCACCCCGAAGAGCTTGCTGATCACCCCGGCGAAGACCGCGATGAAGACGAAGAACAGGATGACGAACAGGCAGACCATCGCGATCTTGTCCTTGACCAGCCGGCCGGCGGCGATCTGGAACGGCGACTTGCCCGCGATCTCCTGCGCGTCCTTGCTGTTCGGGTCGACCGGGGTCTCGTCGGTGAACGAGCCCAAGGTCTCGGGTGCAGTCGGCTGCGACATGCTCTCCCTATCTGGCCGGGATGCTGGTCCGGGGGTAATGGTCCGGGGTAACCGGGGGGGTGTCCGGGCTGCCCTGACGGGTGGTCACGGGCTTGCCGAAACGGGACTCTATGTGACGGCTACCGCACAGGCGATCACTGACGCGTAACGATCCGGACACGACCCTCGGGCCCGGATCGCCGCAGGATCGGCCCCGGATCAGACCTGTGGCGACACATCCTCCGCCGGGGTGGCGTCCACACCGGCCTCCTTGCGCTGCGCAGGGGTGATGGGCGCAGGCGCCGCGGTGAGGGGGTCGTAGCCCCCACCGGACTTCGGGAACGCGATGACGTCGCGGATCGAGTCGGTGCCCGCCAGGAGCGCGCAGATGCGGTCCATGCCGACCGCGATGCCGCCGTGCGGCGGGGCGCCGAACTTGAAGGCGTCGAGCAGGAAGCCGAACTTCTCCTGCGCCTCCTCCTCGCCGATGCCCATGACCGCGAAGACCCGCTTCTGGACGTCCTCGCGGTGGATCCGGATCGAGCCACCGCCCAGCTCGTTGCCGTTGCAGACGATGTCGTAGGCGTAGGCCAGCGCGCTGCCGGGGTCGGTGTCGAAGGTGTCGGCGAACTCCGGCTTGGGCCCGGTGAAGGCGTGGTGCACGGCCGTCCAGGCGCCCGCGCCGACGGCGACGTCGCCGCTCTCGACGGCGTCGGAGCTGGGCTCGAACATGGGGGCGTCGACGACCCAGGTGAAGGCGAAGGCGGACTCGTCGATGAGGTCGCCCCGGCGGCCGATCTCCAGGCGGGCAGCGCCCAGCAGGGCGCGGCTGGACTTGGCCGGCCCGGCGGCGAAGAAGATGCAGTCCCCCGGCTTCGCGTCGACGTGGGCGGCCAGGCCGGCCTTCTCCTCGTCGGTGATGTTCTTGGAGACCGGACCGGTGAGCTCGCCGTCCTCCTGGACCAGCACGTAGGCCAGGCCCTTCGCACCCCGCTGCTTGGCCCAGTCCTGCCATGCGTCGAGCTTCTTGCGGGGCTGGCCGGCACCCCCGGGCATGACCACCGCGCCGACGTACGGCGCCTGGAAGACCCGGAACGGCGTGTCCTTGAAGTAGTCGGTGCACTCGACCAGCTCGAGGCCCATCCGCAGGTCGGGCTTGTCGGAGCCGAAGCGGCGCATCGCGTCGGCGTACGTCATGCGGGGCAGCGGGCGCGGGATCTCGACGTCGACGAGGCGCCACATGGCCGCCAGGACGTCCTCCATGAGCTCCATGACGTCGTCCTGGTCCACGAAGCTCATCTCGATGTCGAGCTGGGTGAACTCCGGCTGCCGGTCGGCGCGGAAGTCCTCGTCGCGGTAGCAGCGCGCGATCTGGTAGTAGCGCTCCATGCCGGCGACCATGAGCAGCTGCTTGAACAGCTGCGGGCTCTGCGGCAGGGCGTACCAGCTGCCCGGCTGCAACCGCGCGGGCACCAGGAAGTCCCGGGCCCCCTCGGGAGTGCTGCGGGTCAGCGTGGGCGTCTCGATCTCCACGAAGGAGTGGGCGTCGAGCACGTCGCGCGCGGCCTTGTTGATCTTCGAGCGCAGGCGCAGGGCGTCGTTGGGGCCGCTGCGGCGCAGGTCGAGGTAGCGGTGCTTGAGGCGCGCCTCCTCCCCCACGTCGACGTGGTCGTCGATCGGGAAGGGCAGCGGAGCGGCGGCGCTGAGGACCTCGAGGTCCTCGGCGACGACCTCGATGTCGCCCGTCGACAGCTGCGGGTTCTCGTTGCCGGCCTTGCGGGCCACCACCTGGCCGGTGACCCTGATGCAGAACTCGCTGCGCAGCGCGTGCGCGACGGCCTCGTCACGGACCACGACCTGCACGACGCCGCTGGCCTCGCGGAGGTCCAGGAAGGCCACGCCCCCGTGGTCGCGCCGTCGGGCCACCCACCCGGCGAGGGTGACGGTCTGGCCGACGTGCTCGGCGCGCAGGGCGCCGGCGTCATGGGTGCGGATCACTGGTTCTCCTCGGTGTTCGGGGTGGTGTCGTGCTCAGGTGTGTGCGGGGTGCGGACGGTGGGGCGCAGGTCGGCCGCCGGCGGACTCCACGCGGCGGGATCGGCGTCGACCTGCTCACCGGTGCGGATGTCCTTGACCTGGTGGGTGGTGGCTCCGTCCGGGCCCGCCTGGACGAACCAGACGTACGGGATGCCACGGCGCTCGGCGTACCGGATCTGCTTGCCGAACTTCGCGGCGTCCGGCGCCACCTCGCAGGCGATGTCGCGCCGGCGCAGGTCGGCGGCCACCGCACTGCTCGTGGCTCGTGAGTCCTCGTCGGAGACGGCCACCAGCACCGCGCTGGGCACCGAGCGGGAGGCGGTCAGGCCGGTGCGGGCGAGCAGGGGTACGACGACGCGGCTCACGCCGAGCGAGATGCCGACGCCGGGGTACGTCGTGCGGCCGTCGCTGGCGAGCGCGTCGTACCGTCCGCCGGAGCAGATCGAGCCCATCGACTCGTAGCCCTCGAGCCGGGTCTCGAAGACGGTGCCGGTGTAGTAGTCGAGCCCGCGGGCGATCGACAGGTCGGCGGTGACCCGCACCCGCTCGGAGACCAGGTCCGCACAGCCGCGCACCAGCGCGGCCAGCTCGGCCAGGCCCTCGTCGAGCAGCTCGTGCTCGACCCCGAGCGCGCGCACGGCGTCCACGAAGCCGTCGTCGTCGGAGCGGATGGTGGCCAGCTGCAGCACCTGGTCGGCGTTCTCCACCGACAGCCCGGCGTCCTGCAGCAGGAGGTCACGGACCTTGTCGACGGGGAGCTTGTCGAGCTTGTCGACCAGGCGCATCACCTCGTCGATGTCCCCGTGGGCCGCGCCGATGCCCAGGCCGGCGTAGAAGCCCTGGATGAGCTTGCGGTTGTTGACCTGGAGGCGGAAGGCCGGCAGGAAGTCGAGGCGGGTCAGGGCGTCCACCATGACGCGGGTGACCTCGACGTCGTGGTGGAAGGCCAGCGAGTCGCGGCCGACGATGTCGATGTCGGCCTGGGTGAACTCCCGGAACCGGCCCTCCTGGGGCCGCTCACCCCGCCACGCCCGCTGGATCTGGTGGCGGCGGAACGGGAAGTCGAGCTTGCCGGCGTTCTCCAGGACGTAGCGGGCGAAGGGCACCGTCAGGTCGAAGTGCAGTCCCAGGCCGGCGTGACCCTCCGTGGACTCCTCGTGCAGGCGCCGCAGCAGGTAGACCTCCTTGGAGGTGTCGCCCTTGCGCAGCAGCTGGTCGAGGGGCTCGACGGCGCGGGTCTCGATGCCGGCGAAGCCGTGCAGCTCGAAGGTGTGGCGCAGGGTGTCGATGACCTGCTGCTCGACGACGCGCTGCGCCGGCAGCAGCTCGGGGAACCCGCTCAGGGGCGTGGGCTTGCTCATGGTCTCTCTCGGCCTCGCGTGCTCTAGCGGTCTGTGGGTCCCGCGGCGGCTCCGTGCTGGAGCTCGCGCAGGTAGGGGTTGGTCGCGCGCTCGCGCCCGATGGACGTCTGCTCGCCGTGACCGGGCAGGACCACGATGTCGTCGGCCAGCGGCAGCACCTTGTCGGTGAGGCTGCGCAGCATGGTGGCGTGGTCGCCGCCGGGGAGGTCGGTGCGGCCGATGGAGCCGGCGAAGAGCAGGTCGCCGGAGAACATCAGGTCGCTGATGTTCTCCTGTCCGTACGGCGTCCGGAAGGTCACCGATCCCTCGGTGTGGCCCGGCGTGTGGTCGACGAGGAAGCGCATCCCGGCCAGCTCGATCTCCTGCAGGTCCGACAGCTCGCGCACGTCGTCGGGCTCGGCCCACTGATAGCTGCCGCCGAGCAGCATCGCGGTGGTCTCCCGGCTCATCCCGGCCATCGGGTCGGTGAGCAGGTGCCGGTCGCGCGGATGGATCCAGGCGGTGGCGTCGTAGGTCCCGGCGACGGGCGCGACGCTCCACATGTGGTCGACGTGCCCGTGGGTCACCAGCACCGAGACCGGCTTGAGCCGGTGCTCGCGCACGACCTCGTCCACCCCGGCGGCGGCGTCCTTGCCGGGATCGATGACGACGCACTCGGTGCCGGCACCGGTGGCCACGACGTAGCAGTTGGTGCCCCAGGGTCCAGCGGGGAAGCCGGCGATCAGCACGGGGCAACAGTCCTCAGCGGTGAGTGGGTGGGTACAGCGAGGAGTCAGCCTACCGAGGCCCGTCAGGGGGGTGACTACGATGGGCGACCATGAGCGCCGACAAGCAGTCCTCCCAGGCTTCCGAGTGGGGCCGGGTCACCGAGGACGGCACCGTTTTCGTCAGGACCCCCGATGGTGAACGCTCCGTGGGGCAGTACCCCGAGGGGACCCAGGAGGAGGCGCTGAAGTTCTTCACCGACCGCTACGACGCCCTCGCCTTCGAGGTGCAGCTGCTCGAGCAGCGCATCGGCGCGGGCAAGCTGAGCCCCGAGGAGGCCGCGACGACGGTCAAGGGCCTGCGCGAGCAGGTCGTCGATGCCAACGCCGTCGGTGACCTCACCGGGCTCGCCGCCCGCCTCGACGCCACCGGCCCCCTCATCGCGATCCAGCGTGACGCCCGGCGCGCCGAGAAGGCCCAGCGCAGCGCCGAGTCGCGCGCCGAGAAGGACAAGATCGTCGCCGAGGCCGAGAAGCTCGCGGAGGGCAGCGACTGGCGCAACGGCGCCAACCGGCTGCGCGACCTCCTCGAGGCGTGGAAGGCACTCCCCCGGCTCGACCGGGCCACCGACGACGCCCTGTGGCGTCGCTTCTCGTCGGCGCGGACGACGTACACCCGTCGCCGCAAGGCGCACTTCGCCGAGGAGCACGGCCGCCGCGACAGCGCCCGGGTCGTGAAGGAGCGCCTCGCCACCGAGGCCGAGGCCCTGTCGACGTCCACCGAGTGGGGTCCGACCGCCGGCCGCTACCGCGACCTGATGCGCGAGTGGAAGGCCGCCGGCCCCGCGCCGCGCGACGTGGACGACCAGCTGTGGCAGCGCTTCCGGGGAGCCCAGGACACCTTCTTCGGCAACCGCGACGCGGCCAACGCCGAGCTCGACAAGGAGTTCGCCGCCAACGCCGAGGTCAAGGAGGCCATCCTCGTCGAGGCCGAGGCCCTGGTGCCGGTGACCGACCTCGAGGCGGCCAAGCGCGCCTTCCGCGACCTCGCGGACCGGTGGGACGAGGCCGGCAAGGTCCCCCGCGACCGGATGAAGGACCTCGAGGGTCGCATGCGCAAGGTCGAGCAGGCCATCCGCTCGGTGGAGGACGACCAGTGGAAGCGCTCGGACCCGGAGAAGTCGGCGCGGGCCGACGACCTGGTCTCCAAGCTCGAGGCCGGCATCGCCGAGACGCAGGCCAGGCTCGACAAGGCCCGGGCCGCGGGCGACGCCAAGCGGTCCACGGACCTCGAGTCCGAGCTGGCCAACAAGCAGGCCTTCCTCGACATGGCCCGCAGGGCGGCCGAGGACTTCGGCGCCTGACCCGGGCCGGACGTCATACGGACGGGAAGCCCCAGGCTCCCCGCCGTATGACGTCCGACCGACGCGCGGGTCAGCTGGTGACGCGGTAGGCGTCGAAGACGCCCGGCACCGAGCGGACGGCGCGGAGCACGCTGTCGAGGTGCGAGGCGTCGGCCATCTCGAAGGTGAAGCGGCTCTTGGCGACCCGGTCACGGGTGGTGGACAGGGTCGCGCTGAGGATGTTCACGTGCGCGTCCGAGAGCACCATGGTGATGTCGGACAGCAGCCGGGCGCGATCGAGGGCCTCGACCTGGATGTTGACCAGGAACGTCGACTGCGACGTGGGCGCCCACTCGACCTCGAGCAGCCGCTCGGGCTGGGTCTCCAGGTTGCCGGCGTTGGTGCAGTCCTTGCGGTGCACCGAGACGCCGCCGCCCTTGGTCACGAACCCGAGGATCGGGTCGGGCGGCACCGGGGTGCAGCACTTGGCCAGCTTGACCCACAGGTCCTCGACGCCCTTGACGATGACGCCCGCGTCGCTGGAGGCCGGCTTGGTGCGGCCCCGACGGCCGGTGATGGTGACGCCCTCGGCGAGGTCCTCGGCCGCCCCGTCGTCGCCGCCGTGCAGGTCGATGACGCGGCGTACGACGGCCTGGGCGCTGAGGTTGCCCTCCCCCACCGCGGCGTACAGCGCGGAGACGTCGGCGTGGTTGAAGTGCGCGGCGACCAGGGACAGCGACTCGTGCGTCATCAGGCGCTTGAGGGGCAGGCCCTCCTTGCGCATCATCTGGCCGATCTGCTCCTTGCCGCGCTCGATCGCCTCCTCGCGCCGCTCCTTGGTGAACCACTGGCGGATCTTGGAGCGCGCCCGGGGGGACTTGACGAAGTTGAGCCAGTCGCGCGACGGGCCGGCGCCGGGGGCCTTGGAGGTGAACACCTCGACCACGTCGCCGTTGTCCAGCGACGACTCCAGCGGCACCAGGCGGCCGTTGACCCGGGCGCCGATGGTGTGGTGGCCGACCTCGGTGTGCACGGCGTAGGCGAAGTCGACCGGGGTGGAGCCGACGGGCAGCGGCATCACGTCGCCGCGGGGGGTGAAGACGTAGACCTGGGCGCGGTTCATCTCGAAGCGCAGCGACTCCAGGAACTCGCCCGGGTCCTCGACCTCGCTCTGCCAGTCCATGAGCTGGCGCAGCCAGGACATGTCGTCGAGGTCACCGGGCCGGTCGGTGTCGACGCCGGCCTTGCCGTCCTCCTTGTACTTCCAGTGCGCGGCCACGCCGTACTCGGCGCGCCGGTGCATCGCGAAGGTGCGGATCTGGAGCTCGACCGGCTTGCCCTGCGGGCCGATGACCGTCGTGTGCAGCGACTGGTACATGTTGAACTTCGGCATCGCGACGTAGTCCTTGAAGCGCCCCAGCACCGGGTTCCACCGGGAGTGCAGGACACCGAGGACGGAGTAGCAGTCGCGGTCGTCCTCCACGAGGATCCGGATGCCGACCAGGTCGTAGATGTCGGAGAACTCGCGGCCGCCGACGATCATCTTCTGGTAGATCGAGTAGTAGTGCTTGGGTCGCCCCGTGACCTTCGCCTTGATCTTGGCGTCCCGCAGGTCGGCCTCGACCTTGGCGATCACCTCGGCGAGGAACTGGTCGCGCGACGGGGCACGCTCGGCGACGAGCCGCACGATCTCGTCGTACATCTTCGGGTGCAGGGTCGCGAAGGCGAGGTCCTCGAGCTCCCACTTGAGGGTGTTCATGCCGAGCCGGTGCGCCAGCGGGGCGTAGATGTCGAGGGTCTCGCGGGCCTTGCGCTCCTGCGTCTCGGCCTTGAGGTAGCGCAGCGTGCGCATGTTGTGCAGCCGGTCGGCGAGCTTGATGACGAGCACCCGGATGTCGCGCGACATCGCGACGATCATCTTGCGGATGGTCTCGGCCTGCGCCGAGTCGCCGTACTGCACCTTGTCGAGCTTGGTGACGCCGTCGACCAGCACCGCCACCTCGTCGCCGAAGTCCTTGCGCAGCGCGTCGAGGGTGTACGGCGTGTCCTCGACCGTGTCGTGCAGCAGCGCCGCCACGAGGGTCGGCTCGGTCATGCCGATGTCGGCCAGGATCGTGGTGACCGCGAGCGGGTGGGTGATGTAGGGGTCGCCGCTCTTGCGCATCTGCGAGCCGTGCATCTGCTCGGCGACCCCGTAGGCCCGCTCCAGCAGCGCGAGGTCGGCCTTGGGGTGGTTGGCGCGCACGGACCGGAAGAGCGGCTCGAGGACCGGGTTGCCGGTGGGCGCCTTGGCCCCGATCCGGGCCAACCGGGCCCGCATGCTCCGGGCCGAGACGGGCACGTCCGCGGACCGCTCCTGCGGCACCGGTGTCGTGATCTCCTCGGCCATCTGACCAGTCTAGTGACGCCCTCTGCGGGGCGTACGCCGGACCGGCGGGGTCAGACGGTCATCAGGGCGGTGAGCGGCAGCCCGCCGACCCCGTCGCGTCCGGGCAGGAAGCTCAGCTCCATGAGCACCGCGACCCCGACGCAGGTCCCGCCGCACCGCTCCACGAGCTCCCGGGTGGCCGCCACGGTCCCACCGGTGGCCAGCACGTCGTCGACGAGGAGCACCCGGTCACCGGGGGTGATGCCGTCGCGGTGCACCTCGAGCGTCGCCTCGCCGTACTCCAGGGAGTAGGAGACGGCGTGCGTCTCGCGGGGCAGCTTGCCGACCTTGCGCACCGGCACGAAGCCCGCGCCCAGCTCGAGCGCGACGGGCGCGGCCAGGATGAAGCCGCGCGCCTCCATGCCCACGACCTTGTCCACCACCGGGACACCCGAGGCGTCGCGCCCGGCGGCGGCCAGCGCGCCGACCACGGACCCGAAGGCCGTGTGGTCGGCCAGCAGCGGGGTGATGTCCTTGAAGACGACTCCCGCCTCCGGGTAGTCCGGGACGTCGACGATCAGCCGGTCGAGGTGGTCGCGGGCCTCGGCGCTCACTTCCTGCCCCGCTTGGACCGCGACTGCCGGGTGGGCTGGACGCGGCCCGAGGAGGCGCTCTGCTTGACCGGCCCGTGGGCCGGCGGGGCGACGCGACCCTTGCCGTACGCCTCCTGGCGGCGCGGCGGGGCCGTGACCGGGCGGCGGCGTACGGCGCCGTCGGCGTCCACATTGCGCGGGTCCGGCGGGGGTGTGGCGTCGCGGTCGGCAGCACTGACCCGGGCGTACGGGTCGGCCGCGGCCTCGCGCCGACGAGCAGCGGCCCGCCGCTCGTCGTGGTCGACGTCCTTCTCGCGGGCCTTGAGCTGCACGAGCAGCGGGGTCGCGATGAAGATCGAGGAGTAGGCGCCGGCGGCCATGCCGACGAACAGGGCCAGGGCGAGGTCCTTGAGCGACCCCGACCCGAGCTGGACGACCCCGACGTACAGGATCGCCGCGACGGGGATGAGGGCCACGATCGAGGTGTTGATGGAGCGCACCAGCGTCTGGTTGACCGCGAGGTTGGCCGCCTCGGCGTACGACAACCGGCTCTTCTTGAGCTGGTGGGTGTTCTCCCGGACCTTGTCGAAGACCACCACGGTGTCGTAGAGCGAGAAGCCCAGGATGGTGAGGAGGCCGGTCACCGTCGCCGGCGAGACCTGGAAGCCGGACAGCGCGTAGATGCCGACGGTGATGAGCACGTCGTGGGCCAGGGCCACGATCGCGGCCACCGACATCTTCCACTCGCGGAAGTAGGCCCAGATGAACAGGACGACCAGGACGAGGAAGACCGCCAGGCCCAGCAGCGATCGCTGCGCGACCTCCTTGCCCCAGCTGGGGCCGATCTCGGTCTGGGAGATGTCCTGGGCGCTCGCGCCGGTGGTGTCGAGGATCGTGGTGACGATCGCCTGGCTCTCCGTGTCGTCGACCGGCTCGGTCTGGACGATGATCGCCTCGGAGCCGGACGTGGTGACGATGGGCGCACCGGCGCTGTCGACGCCGGAGCCGGCCACCGCCGTACGCAGCTCGTCCGCGGTGTCCTGGGTGACCTTCTCGGCCGGGAGCGTGACGCGGTACTCCGCGCCGCCGGTGAACTCGATGCCCATGTTGAGGCCCTTGGACCACAGCCCGAGGACGGCCACCAGCACGATCAGGGCGGAGATGGAGTACCAGAGCCAGCGGCGACCGACGAAGTCGATCGAGCGCCGACCGGAGTAGAGGTCGTTGCCGAGCCGTGAGAAGGCGCCCATCAGGCGTTCGCTCCTGCCGTGCGGGGCTCGAGGCCCAGGGTGTCGCGGCTCAGGCCGGACAGGGCGTGCCCGCGGTTGAAGAAGGGGTAGCGGGCCAGGTAGGACACCATCGGCTTGGTGAACCAGAAGAAGACCACCAGGTCGATCACCGTCGACAGGCCCAGCGCGAAGGCGAAGCCCTTCACCACGCCGGCGGCGAAGACGTAGAGCACCACCGCCGCGAGCAGGGAGACTGCGTCGGCGGCCAGGCAGGTGTTGCGGGCCCGCAGCCAGCCGGCCTCCACGGCGACCCGCATCGACTTGCCGTCGCGCATCTCGTCACGGATGCGTTCGAAGAACACGATGAACGAGTCGGCGGTGATGCCCACCGCCACGATCAGCCCGGCGATGCCCGGCAACGAGAGCGTGAAGCCCGCCGCCTGGCTCAGCAGCAGCACCATGGCGTAGGTCAGGGCGGCCGCGACGAGCAGCGACGCGATGACGACCAGGCCCAGGCCGCGGTAGTAGAACAGGCAGTAGAGCATCACCAGCAGCAGGCCGGCGAGGCCGGCCGTGATGCCCGCCTGGAGCTGGTTGCCGGCCAGCGAGGGACCGACCAGCTCGACCGGCGGGTCCTTCTCGAAGGAGATCGGCAGGGCGCCGTACTTGAGGCTCGTCGAGAGGCTGTCGGCCTCGGTCTGGGTGAACTGACCGGTGATCTGGGCGTTGCCGTCCAGGATCAGGCCGTTCATCGTCGGCGCGGAGATGACCTGACCGTCGAGGACGATGGCGAAGAGCTTCTGGGTGTTGACCAGCGCGCGCGAGATCTCGCCGAACGTCTCGGTGCCCTGGCGGTCGAAGTCGAGGTCCACGCCCCACTCGACGCTCTGGCTGTCCGGCGGGCGGGTGTTGGCGTCGGCCAGGTCGGTGCCCTCGATCATGGCGACCGACAGCAGGAACTTGCGGCCGAACTCGTCGCAGGTGACCAGCGGCTTGTCCGGGTCGTCGACGACCTCGGCCGGGCGGCCGTCGGTCGGGCAGGTGAAGGCCTCGAAGGCCGCCAGCGACTCGGCGTCGGGGTTGTCGATCCAGGTCAGGGGGTCGTCGATGTTGCTCTGCGACCCGGTGTCACCGGTGTCGCCACCGGCGCCCTGTCCGGGCGCGGGCGTGGGCGTCGGGCTGGGCGACTCACTGCCGGTCTGGTCGCTCCAGGAGTACGGCGGGCGCCGCTTGGGCGGCGACGTCGGCTTCCCGGACGGCGAGACCTGCGGCTCGGGGCTCGCGCCACCGTCGGGCGTGCCCGGCATGGTGGGTGAGGTCCCCTGGCCGCCGCCCGCTCCTCCCCCGGCACCGGCCGTGCCCGCGGCCTGGGCGGCGACGACGCGGAAGCGCATCTGCGCCTGGCGCTTGACCGTCTCGACCAGGTCGCGACGGCTCTCGCCGGGGATCTCCACGACGACGTACCTGTTGCCCTGGGTCGACACCTCGGCCTCGGCCACACCGGAGCCGTTGACGCGGTCCTCGATGATCCCGCGTGCCTCCGTGAGGCGGTCGGTGGAGACGTCGCCCTGCGCGATCAGGGTGATCCGGGTGCCGCCCTGCAGGTCGAGGCCCAGCTTGGGGGTCCACACCCCGGCGACCGCGACGAGTCCGTACGACAGCAGCAGTCCGAGGAAGAAGACGACCAGGGTGCGTCCGGGCTGGGGCCGACGCGCCACCTCAGGCCTCGCCGTCGGTGGGGGTGCTGGGCGGGGCGTCGGGTCGGTCCTCGTCCGACGCCTCCACCGAGCCGATGGCGGGGCGGACGACCTCGATCTCCACGCCGGGGGCGATCTCCACGCGGACGCGGTCGTCGACCACGGACGTCACGGTGCCGAAGATCCCGGAGGACAGCATCACGCGCTGGCCCGGTGCCAGCGCCGACTGGACGCGGGCCAGCGCCTTCTGGCGGCGGGAGGCCGGGCGGATCACCATCAGCCAGAAGAGGACGGCAATGGCCGCCAGGGGCAGGAAGGAGACGAGCTCCGTCACGGTCGAGTACCTCGCGAGTCAGGGAGTGAGACGACGGTCCGACCGGGCTGCTGACGCGCACGGGGCGGACCAACGGTGGAGTGTACGGGGCCGGGGTGGGACCCGCGTCACTGCTCGTCGAACAGCGAGCCCTCGATGCCGGCACCGGCGGGCATCGAGAGTCCGAGGTGGCGCCAGGCGGCCTGCGTGGCGACGCGGCCGCGCGGCGTGCGGGCCAGGAGGCCCAGGCGGACCAGGAACGGCTCGGCGACCTCCTCGACCGTCTCGCGCTCCTCCCCCACGGCGACGGCGAGGGTGGCGACGCCCACGGGGCCCCCGCCGAAGCGACGGCACAGCACGTCGAGGACGGCCCGGTCGAGCCGGTCGAGGCCGGACTCGTCCACCTCGTAGAGGTCGAGTGCCGAGCGGGACACCGGCAGGGTGACCACGCCGTCGGCACGCACCTGCGCGAAGTCGCGCACCCGGCGCAGCAGTCGGTTGGCGATGCGCGGCGTCCCCCGCGACCGGGAGGCGATCTCGGAGGACCCCTCGGAGGTGAGCTCGACGCCGAGCAGGCCGGCGGAGCGGTGCACGATGAGGTCGAGCTCGTGCGGCTCGTAGAACTCGAGGTGCGCGGTGAAGCCGAAGCGGTCGCGCAGCGGACCGGGCAGCAGGCCGGCCCGGGTGGTGGCACCGACCAGCGTGAACGACGGGATCTCCAGCGGGATCGCGGTGGCGCCGGGACCCTTGCCGATGACGACGTCGACCCGGAAGTCCTCCATCGCCATGTAGAGCATCTCCTCGGCCGGTCGCGACATCCGGTGGATCTCGTCGACGAAGAGCACGTCGCCCTCGTTGAGGCCGGAGAGGATCGCGGCCAGGTCGCCGGCATGGGTGATGGCGGGTCCGCTGGTCAGCCGCAGCGGCGAGGACATCTCCCCGGCGATGATCATGGCCAGCGTGGTCTTGCCGAGCCCGGGGGGCCCGGACAGCAGGACGTGGTCGGGCGCCTTGCCCCGGCGCCGGGCCGCCTCCAGCACCAGGCCGAGCTGGTCGCGCACGCGGGTCTGGCCCACGACCTCGTCGAGGCTGCGCGGACGCAGGGCTGCCTCGACGGCCCGCTCGTCACCGTCGGCATCGGCGTCGGTGAGCCGACGGAAGTGGGCGGCCTCCGCCGCCGTCAGGTCGGTCTCGGAGACGTCCAGGTCGCCCTCGTCGGTGTCCTCCCAGTCGATCGGCATCGCGGCGGTCCCCTCAGGCCTTGCTCAGCGTGCGCAGCGCGGCACGGAGCAGGGCGGGGACGTCGGGGCTCGGTCCGGCCTGGTCGGAGACCGTCTCGACCGCCTTGTCGGCCTCCTTGGCCGACCAGCCGAGGCCGATGAGGCCCTGCTGGACCTGGTCGCGCCACGGGTCGACGAGGGGTGCGGACGACGCGCGACCGGCGGAGCCGACCGGGGGGCCGATGCGGTCGCGGAGCTCGAGGATGATGCGCTGGGCCCCCTTCTGACCGATGCCGGGCACCCGGGTGAGGGTCTTGACGTCCTCGGTGGCCACGGCGAGGCGCAGGTCGTCGGGCGTCAGCACCGCGAGCATCGCCTGCGCGAGCTTGGGGCCCACACCGGAGGCGGTCTGGACGAGCTCGAAGGCCTGCTTCTCGTCCTCGTCGAGGAAGCCGAAGACGGTCAGCGAGTCCTCCCGCACGACCATGCTGGTCGGCAGGACGGCCTGGTGGCCGACGCGCAGCGTGGCCAGGGTGCCGGGCGTGCACATGAGCTCGAGCCCCACCCCGCCGACCTCGAGGACGGCGCTGGTGAGGGTCACGGCGGCGACCTCGCCCCGGACGAATGCGATCACTGCTTCCTCCCGGCCGCGGCGAGCGCGGCGTCGATGCGTGCCTGGGCGCTGCCGCGCCAGATGTGGGTGATGGCCAGCGCCAGCGCGTCGGCGGCGTCGGCCGGCTTGGGGGGTGCGTCGAGGCGCAGGATCCGGGTCACCATCGCGGTGACCTGCGCCTTGTCGGCGCGCCCGCTGCCCGACACGGCCGCCTTGACCTCGCTGGGCGTGTGCAGGGCGACCGGCAGACCGCGCCGGGCGGCGACGACGAGCGCGATCCCGCTGGCCTGCGCGGTGCCCATGATGGTGCTGACGTCGGAGCGGGCGAAGATCCGCTCCACGGCCACCGCGTCCGGCCTGAACTCGTCGAGCCAGGCGTCGAGGCCCTTCTCGATGGTCACGAGCCGCTCGGCCACCGGGACGCCGGCGCTGGTGCGCAGCACGTTGACGTCGACGAGGGTCAACGGTCGACCCAGGGACCCCTCCACCACGCCGACCCCGCAGCGGGTGAGGCCGGGGTCGATGCCGAGCACGCGCATGGGACCGGTCTCCTCACCGTCGTCACGTCAGGTCGTCCGAACATCTGTTCGTACGGCCACGCTACGGTCGGCGGCCGCGCGGTCGGGTGCCGACACGCCGGTCGTGCGCTACGCGTCCTCGAGCTCGGCGAGCACCTCGTCGGGGACGTCGACGTTGGTGAAGACGTTCTGCACGTCGTCGAGGTCCTCGAGGGCGTCGACGAGACGGAAGACCTTGCCGGCGCGCGTCGCTGTCATCGACCGGGATCTCCATGCTGGCCACGAACTCGACGTCCGCCGAGTCGTAGTCGATGCCGGCGGCCTGGAGCGCGGTGCGGACCTCGACGAGGTCGGTCGCCTCGGACTGCACCTGGAACGCCTCGTCGAGGTCGTTGACCTCCTCGGCGCCGGCGTCCAGGGTCGCCTCGAGGACGTCGTCCTCGGCACCTCGCGCGACCTCCTGGGTCTTGGGCACCACGACGACGCCCTTGCGGGCGAAGAGGCGCGACACCGACCCCGGGTCGGCCAGCGTGCCGCCGTTGCGGGTGACCGCGGTGCGGACCTCCATCGCTGCCCGGTTCTTGTTGTCGGTGAGGCACTCGACCAGGATCGCGACACCGGCGGGGCCGTAGCACCTCGTACATGATCGTGGGTACTCCGCGCCGCCCGCCTCGGCACCGGAGCCGCGCTTGAGGGCGCGGTCGATGTTGTCGTTGGGGACCGAGCTCTTCTTGGCCTTCTGGATCGCGTCGTAGAGCGTCGGGTTGCCGGCGGGGTCACCGCCGCCCTGCTTGGCCGCGACCTCGATGTTCTTGATGAGCTTGGCGAACAGCTTGCCGCGCTTGGCGTCGATCGCGGCCTTCTTGTGCTTCGTGGTCGCCCACTTGGAGTGGCCTGACATGGGTCCCTCTTCTTCCGGTGCAGTACGGCGTGGTCCGCGCGGTCAGCCCGTGCGCACGAGATCCACGAACAGCTCGTGGACCCGGGTGTCCCCGCCGACCTCCGGATGGAAGGAGGTCGCCATCAGGTGACCCTGGCGAACGCCGACGATCCTACCGGCGGCGGGTCCGGCCGCCACGCGTGCCAGCACCTCGACCCCAGGACCCACCTCCTCCACCCACGGGGCGCGGATGAAGACGGCGTGCACCGGGTCGTCGAGACCCGTCGACGTGGAGGTCCTCCTCGAAGGAGTCGACCTGGCGTCCGAAGGCGTTGCGCCGCACGGTGATGTCGAGGCCGCCGATCGTCTCCTGGCCCGGCGGCCCCGTCCTCGACCCGGTCGGCCAGCAGGATCATCCCGGCGCAGGTGCCGAAGGCCGGCAGCCCCTCGGCGACCCGCACCGCGCAGCGGCTCGAGCAGGTCGAAGATCCGGGCCAGCTTGACCATCGTCGTGGACTCCCCGCCCGGGCAGGACCAGGCCGTCGACGGCATCGAGCTCGGCCGGGCGGCGTACGGCGGTCGCGTCGCGCCGCAGCGCGCGTCAGGGCGCCGCAGGTGCTCGCGCACGTCGCCCTGGAGGGCGAGGACGCCGATCGTGTGGTTCACGAGCGAGGATCCTACGGACCGCCCCGGTCCGTATCCTCGCCCCCATGAGGCCCTTCCGCGTCACCGCCGTCGTGACAGCGGGCGTGTCCGCGCTCGTCCCCGCCGTGCTCGCCCTCGGCCCGGCACCGGCCGCTCCCGCCCTCGCCCTCGGCCCCGGCCCCCGCCGCTTCACCCCGCGAGCGCGTCGACGGCTGGCCCACCGCGAGTCCGTCGTCGCTGGGGCTGCGTCCGGCCCGCCTGGCGGCGCTGGCCGCCGAGGCGAGGGCCGTGGACTCGACCTGCTACGCCGTGGTGCGCGACGACCGGCTGGCCCGGGACTGGAACTGGGGAACGCCGCGGACCACACCGCGGGAGGTCTTCTCCATCACCAAGTCCGTCACCAGCACCCTGGTCGGCATCGCGGCGCGCGACGGGTCGTTGCGGCTCGACGACCGGGTCTCGCGCTACGTGCCGCAGTGGCGCGGCACCGCGTCCGCGACCGTCACGGTCCGCAACCTGCTGTCCAACGACAGCGGCCGCTTCTGGTCCCTGGACTCCGACTACGGCGCCCTCGTCCAGGCTCGCAACCGCACGCCGCTACGCCGTCGACCTGCCCCAGCAGCACCCGCCCGGGAGCGCCTGGGCCTACAACAACGCGGCCATCCAGGTGCTCGAGGCGGTGCTGAGCCGTGCCACCGGCACCCCCGTCGACCGGTACGCCGCGCGACGGTTGTTCACCCCGCTCGGCATGAGCCACACCCGGATGATCACGGGATCGAGCGGACGCTCGACCTCGGTCTTCTTCGGGCTGCAGACCACCTGCCTGGACCTCGCCCGCTTCGGACGGCTGTACCTCGGTCGGGGTAAGTCGTGGACGGGCGCCGCTCCTGTCGCGCGGTTACGTCCGGCAGTCGGTGGGCCGCTCCTCGACCGCGCGCAACGCCGCCTACGGCTACTGTGGTGGCTCAACCGGCCCGGTCCGCTCCGGGGCGCCACCGACCCGGTCGACGCGCAGGGCCAGCCGCTGACGCAGGTGAGCGGCCAGCTCGCCCCGCAGGCGCCCGCCTCGACGTCTACGCCGCCCTGGGCCTCGGCGGCCAGGTGCTCCTCGTCGACCCCCGGTCGCGCACCATCGTCGTGCGCCTCGGCCGACCGGACCTGACGGACCGGGCGGCGTACGGCTTCGCGGACGCCGCCGCGGTGGTCACGACCGCCCTGCGTTGACGCCGCGGACTACCGGACCGGGACGCAGCTCGCGCCGCTGCCGTTGCCGCTGTAGCGGTAGTGGTTGGACTCCGACTCGAGGCCGTCCCTGATCGCGACGACCCACACCTCTCCGGTGGAGTTGTTGAGGTTGGCGCTCTGGGTCGAGGACTGTCGCAGGGCTCCGTCCAGCAGGGCCTCGATGGTCGGGTTCTCGTACCGGATCTGGAAGCTGGCCGGGTCCGTGGCCGACGTCCAGGTCAGGGAGGCCCCCTTCCCCGTCCGCGTGCACCCGGTGAGGACGGGCTTCTCGGGCACGGGCGCCGCCCTGGCCACGGAGACCTGGCTGGTGGCGCTCACCGCGTCGGTCCAGAAGGCGGACGTGCCCTCGGGGGCCGGGCCCAGGCCCACCCCCACACCGGCCACGGCGGCCAGCGCGGCCAGCACCGCCACGGCCTCGGACCGCGACGGGCGTGCCCCGGACCTCGGCCACACCAGGGCCAGCAGGGCCATCGCGGCGACGCCGAGCAGGACACCGCGGCCCAGGGGCGCGGTCGCCCTGGCCACGACGGTCCCGGCACGGGGCACCGACCACAGGACGCGGTCCGCGGCGGCGACGTCGTAGGTGCCCGGGTCCGCGGACAGGTTGGCGTCGCCCTTCAGGGTCAGCCCGGTGTCGTCGATCGCCACGACGCGGTGGGTGACCCGGGTCCCCTGCGGATCGAGGACCGAGACGACGTCGCCGACCGCGAGCTCGTCGACCGGCACCGAGCGTGCCAGGGCCAGCGAGCCGGTCGGGATCTCCGGCCCCATCGAGCCGGACGTGAAGACGAGGGGTGTCATGCCCGCCACGGCCAGGACGAGCGCGGCGACGAGGGACAGCGCCCCGAGCACGGCGGCGCCCGTGAGGGCGGCGTCCCCGAGGCCGCGCAGGTCGCCGCGGCGCGACGGCCGGACGGGCACGGGCGAGATGTCGATGGTCACGAGTTGGGGTCCTTCTGCACGGCCCTGAAGGTCACCGTGATCGTGGTCCGGCCCCCGGCGGGAGCGGTCGGCCCGAGGGTGGCCTGGATGCACAGGGTGCGGGCCTGGCCGGCAGGGAGGGTCTGGGGAGCGGCGACGAGGGTGCCGGTGAAGGACGCCGACGACGGTACGACGGTGCCGCCACAGGTCTTGCCGGTGGCGGAGGTGCTCACCGCGGAGGCGGTGGTGACCCTCGCGGTGAGGGCGGCCCCCGTGCCGGTGGGCGCGGAGTCGGCGGTCGCGGCGTCGACCGTGTAGGTCATCACCACGTTGTCGCCGTCGCTGGCGTTGCGCAGGGTGACCACGGCGGCCGTCGAGGTGTTCGGCTCCATGTCGACCACGTCGAGGCCGAGGGCCACCTGCTGGTCGCCCCCGTTGACCGTGAGGTCGAACCGGCCCGCCTGGACGCTGCCCGGCGTGATGACGACGCGCGCGGACCAGTAGGCCATCGTGTTGACCCCGAGGGGGGCCACCAGGACACCGAGGGCGAGGGCGGCGCGCACGCGGGCCGAGCCCGGCACCCGGCGCCGGCGCTCATCAGGTCGGTGCACGACCGGCACCGGCGTCGCCCGGCCCGCACCGTGCCACCGCCAGCGCCCGAGCCATGCCGGTGAGGGTACCGCCGGCGAGGGGGCGGGGGCGCGGGTCGCGACGAGTCCCTTCACGCGACGATCCCGGGGAGCACGGTCCCCGCGGTCCGGCGTCGGAGCCGGGTGACGAGGGCGCCGAGGAACTGGCATGCCGCGTAGGCCCCCAGCAGGGCGGCGGCGACGTACACCAGCAGCTGTCGCTCGTGGCCGGTGAGCAGCGTGTTGAGGCGGCCGAGCTGCGGCACGGCGTACCACCGCTCGCCGCGGACCTGCACGGGTCGCACGGGGGCGGCGTCCGCCACGGAGTTGGCGTCGCCCTGGGTGGTGAAGCGCAGCTCGCCGGTGGCGTCGATGCCGACGGCCGTCACCCGGTGGGTGACGACGGTGGGCCTGCCCGACTCCAGCTGGTAGGTGATCACCGTGCCGACCGAGATCTCGGACGGGTCGACGGGCCTGACCACCACGAGGGTGCCGGGCGGCATGTGGGGCTCCATCGAGCTGGTGAGGATCGTGTACGGCGTCGCGCCGCCCAGCCTCGGGACGACGACGGCCACGGCCAGCAGCGCCACCACGGCCAGGATGACCAGCCAGGCGAACACCTGGCCGGCCCATCCCAGTACTGCCCTCATCGACTCAGGTCCCTTGCGCGGATCAGGCGTTCGGGGTCTTCTGGACGAGCGTGACCGCGATGTCGTTGAGCACCGTGGTCACGGCCTGGGTGTTGTTGGCGTTGACCGTGGGGCTCCCGGACTCGTCGGTGCCGAACGGGAAGGTGACGGTGATCTTCGCCGACACGGTCTTGCCGCTGTCCGCCTCGCTCACCGTGGCCGGCGACGTCATGGCGGCGCCACCGAGGGCGTACTTCACGTCGACGTCGGCCTGGGCGACCGAGTTGGCGGCCGAGGTCGTCTGCGGCGCCGTGAGCGTGGCGCTCAGGTTGTCGCCCGCACCCTTGACGACGAAGGTGCACGTCTTGGTGATGACGTCGCCGGGGACGATCTTGGCGACGGCCGCCCCGTTGCCCGCCTTGCCGGTCGCGTACGTCCAGCCAGCGTCGCACTTCGCGTCGTTGAGGGACAGGTTGCCTGCGGTGACGCTGCCCGTCGTGAGCGTGGCGTCGCTGCTCCAGTAGGCCAGCGAGCCGGCGCCGCCGAGCAGCAGGACGGCGGCGGCGGAGGCGGCGAACGCACCCTTGGTGGTCTTGTTCATGGGGGATCCTTCGGCTTCGGTGAGGTTCGTGCGAGGCCCGAGTCCGGAACCTCTTGACAGAACCTTGACCGGTGCCGACCGGCCCCCGCGCCGATGAGGACGACGGGTTCACCCCCCGTGGAAGACCCTTTACTTTGCCGTGGCGCCCGCTCCGCGGACTGGTCTGGACCACGCCGTCCCGTGTAGCCCGAACGTGTCATGCGTGTACGGCGTGGCGGCGCGACGAGGCCCCTCGACGAGGACGTCCACGATGCGGGTCCGGGGGTCCGCCGCCGGTCCTCGGGACGACTACCCCGCGACCGGTCGGCGAACGGTGCGGGACCTCACCAACCGCGCTCGGCGAGCCGGTGCGGCTGCGGGATCTCGTCGACGTTGATGCCGACCATCGCCTCGCCGAGCCCGCGGCTCACCTTGGCGACCACGTCGGGGTCGTCGAAGAAGGTCGTCGCCTTGACGATCGCCTCGGCCCGCTGGGCGGGGTTGCCGGACTTGAAGATGCCCGAGCCGACGAAGACGCCCTCGGCACCGAGCTGCATCATCATCGCCGCGTCGGCGGGGGTGGCGATGCCGCCGGCGGTGAAGAGCACGACGGGCAGCTTGCCGGCCTGCGCCACCTCCTTGACGAGGTCGTACGGCGCCTGGAGCTCCTTGGCGGCGACGTACAGCTCGTCCTCGGGCAGGCCGTGCAGGCGCCGCAGCTCGGCACCGATGGTGCGCATGTGCATGACCGCGTTGGACACGTCGCCCGTGCCGGCCTCGCCCTTGGAGCGGATCATCGCCGCCCCCTCGGTGATGCGTCGCAGCGCCTCACCGAGGTTGGTGGCGCCGCACACGAACGGCACGGTGAAGTGCCACTTGTCGATGTGGTTGGCGTAGTCGGCCGGGGTCAGCACCTCGGACTCGTCGATGTAGTCGACACCCAGCGACTGCAGCACCTGCGCCTCGGCGAAGTGGCCGATGCGCGCCTTGGCCATCACCGGGATGGAGACGGCCTCGATGATCGAGTCGATCATGTCGGGGTCGCTCATCCGGGACACGCCACCCTGGGCGCGGATGTCGGCGGGGACCCGCTCGAGCGCCATGACGGCGACGGCGCCGGCGTCCTCGGCGATCTTGGCCTGCTCGGCGGTGACGACGTCCATGATGACGCCGCCCTTCAACATCTCGGCCATGCCGCGCTTGACGCGCGAGGTGCCGGTGGCGGGGGTCTGCGGGGAGTCGGACATGCCTCGATCCTAGGGCGGCGACACGCCGAACCCCACGCCGGCGATCAGGGTTGCGAGGCCGCCCGGGCGAGGGCCTGGCGGCGCACGGTCCAGATGCGCTGGCAGACGGTGGCCGTCGCCGCGACCGCCAGCACCAGCAGCGCGACCTGCAGCAGACCAGGGCAGGTCGAGGACGTCGGCGAAGAACGCGGGCACGAGGAAGCCCACCAGCCGGTCCGGCCGCTCGGCGATGCCGACCTTGGCGTCGTACCCCAGCACGTCGGCCTTGGCACGGGCGTAGGAGGTGACCGCGCCCATCACCAGGATCACGAGGCACAGCGCGGTGAAGAGGCGGTCCTCCACGACCCAGGCGTAGTAGAGCGCCGCTCCCGCCGAACAGCGCCCCGTCGGCGATCCGGTCCAGCGTCGAGTCGAGGAAGGCCCCGAAGTCGTCGGTCCGACCGGCCTTGCGGGCCATGGCGCCGTCGATGAGGTCACTGAACACGAAGGCGGTGATGAAGAGCACGCCCTGCCACACCATCCCCTGGGGGAAGAACCACAGCGCCCCGACGCTCAGCCCGAGGGTGCCGACCAGCGTCACCACGTCCGGGCTGATGCCCAGCCGGATGAAGAGGTCGACGAAGGGCGCCAGGGCCTTGCCCTGCCAGAACGCCTTGAACCTCTCGAGCACGGGCGCAGGCTACCGGGCCGTGAGCGCGGCACACACCTCGGCCACCGCCGTCGGCACCCCGGCGACGTGCCAGTCCACCCCGGCCGCGTGCACGACCCGGGACTCGCCCCCGACGCCGCGGATGATCGCCGCGCCCGGCAGCCGGTCCCAGTCGGGCACCGAGTGCTGGAAGAGCACGTCGCACCGGCCCTGCGCGATGGCGACCGCGTCCATGGTCCCCGAGCCCATCATCCGCAGCGTCGCCACGCCCGACACGGCGCGCTGGAACGCCGCGCCGATCTCGCCGTCGTAGAACGGCGGGTGGAGGTACGTCGTCGCGCAGGACTCGGCGAGCGGGCGGTCGACGAGGGGCGCCAGCGCGCTCCCGGCGCGCGTGCTCGGCAGACCGGGTCCCCCGACGAAGGTCTCGACGAGGGACGGGTGGTGCACGGCTCCGAGCACCACGTCGTCGCCGTCGAGCAGCGCCACGCGCTGCACCACCAGTCGAGGCCACGGTGGAAGTTGTAGGTGCCGTCGACGGGGTCGATCACCCAGGTGCGGCCGGCTGGCGCCGACCACGTCGGCCCCCTCCTCCCCCACGATCGCGTCGTCGGGCCTCAGCCGCTGCAGTGTCGCCACGACGTGCGCCTCGGCGGCCTTGTCGGCGGCGGTGACGATGTCGGAGACGTGCGTCTTGGTCTCCGCCCGAGACCCTCGGAGCATCGACTCGGCCAGCGCGCCGCCTCCCCGACGAGGATCCGAGCGACGTCGACATCGGGGAGCAGCGATCGGGAGTCGTCCACGGCGGCCACGCTAGCGGGGCGGCGTACTGTGGCCAGCACGGAGCCATCCAGGCTTCCGACCAGGGAGCCCCGATGAGCGACAAGTCGCCACGGCAAGGCATGACCAAGAAGTCCGGCAAGTCCATCAAGGAGAAGCGGGCCGAGAAGCACGCCAAGGCCGCCGGGACGAGCGCCGCCGTCGAGCGCCTCGACCCCCAAGAAGAAGTGAGTCTGCTCGGCCTCGGCGTCATCGGCACCTCGGCCAAGGAGAACGAGCACCGTCTCCCGCTGCACCCCGAGCACCTGGCGCGCCTCGATCCCGAGATCGCCGGCCCGGATCACGCTCGAGCACGGGTACGCCGAACGCTTCGGCGTCCGACGCCGAGCTGGCCGCCGCACGTGGCCGGCTTCGCCTCGCGCGAGGAGATCCTCGCCGGCTCCGACGTCGTGGTGCTGCCCAAGCCGCAGCACGAGGACGTCGCGGCGCATGCAGCCCGGGCCAGGTGCTCTGGGGCTGGCCGCACTGCGTCCAGGACACCGAGATGACCCAGCTGGCCATCGACCGCGAGCTGACGCTGATCGCCTTCGAGGCGATGAACCACTGGACCGCCGACGGGCACGTCGGGCTGCACGTCTTCCACAAGAACAACGAGCTCGCGGGCTACTGCTCGGTGCTGCACGCGATGGAGCTCGTCGGGATCACCGGCGACTACGGCCGCCGGCTGAGCGCCGTGGTCATCGGCTTCGGCGCGACCGCCCGCGGCGCCGTCACGGCGCTGAACGCCCACGGCGTCAGCGAGGTCGCGGTGCTCACCAACCGGGGGGTCGCGGCCGTGGGCTCACCGATCCACTCGGTGCGGATCCGCCAGTTCGACCACGACCCCGACGACCCGGCGATCAGCCACGTCATCACCGACCGGGGCCGGGAGCCGCTGGCGGCCGTACCTCGCGGAGAACGACATCGTCGTCAACTGCACGCTGCAGGACACCGCGGCGCCGCTGACCTACCTGCGGACCGAGGACCTCGCGGCCTTCCGGCCGGGCAGCCTGGTCGTCGACGTGTCCTGCGACGAGGGCATGGGCTTCGCGTGGGCCGTGCCCGACGACCTTCGACGACCCGATGTTCACCGTGGGCGACCGCGTCCACTACTACGCCGTCGACCACAGCCCGTCCTACCTCTGGAACTCGGCCACCTGGGAGAACAGCGAGGCGCTGCTGCCGTTCCTCGAGACCGTGTGCTCGGCGGGCCCGCCGCGTGGGACGCCGACGAGACGATCAGCCGCGCGATCGAGATCCGCGACGGCCGCATCCAGAACCCCGCGATCCTGGCGTTCCAGGGCCGGTCGGCCGAGCACCCCTACCCGGTCGGCTGAGCTCGCCGGTCCCAGGCCTCCGCGAGCAGGCCGCGGGTGTCGGCCAGCAGCTGGGGCAGGGTCTTGGTCCCGCCGATGACGGTATGAAGTTGGCGTCGCCGGGCCAGCGCGGGACGACGTGCTGGTGCAGGTGGTCGGCCAGCGGCCCCCGGCGATGCGGCCGTGGTTGATCCCGATGTTGAAGGCGTGCGGCGCCCTGACCGCGCGGACCGCGCGCATCGCCTGCTGCGTCATCGCCATCAGCTCGGCCGCCTCCTGCGTCGGTGAGCTCGGTGTAGTCCGCGACGTGACGGTAGGGCAGACCATCAGGTGCCCGGGGTTGTAGGGGTGCAGGTTCAGCACGACGTACGTCGGCTCGCCGCGGGCGACGACCAGCGCGTCGTCGTCGTCGAGCCGCGGGGATCCGGCAGAACGGGCAGCCCGTGTCGTCCGCCGGCTTGTCCGCGCGGACGTAGGCCATCCGGTGGGGCGTCCACAGCCGGTCGAGCCCGTCGGGGTCCGTCACGGCGGACCGTGTCCGCGTCACTCCTCGTCGCTCCATGGCCGCGATCCTAGCCGGTGGGCCGAGCGTGACCCCGGCCCTGCGTCCCGCCGACCGCCGACGATGCCGCGCAGCTCGCCGAGCTCTGGCACCGCGGCTGGCACGACGGCCACGCCGGCCACGTGCCCGACGGCCTGACCGCCGGCCGCGACCCTCGCGGCGTTCCACGAGCGCGCGGCGGCCCGGTCGCGGTGCGGCGACACGACCGTGGCGGTGGTCGACGACGGTCGCGGCGGGTTCGTGATGGTGGTCGGGCGACGAGGTCGAGCAGGTCTTCGTCGACCGGGCGCACCGCGGCACCGGGCTCGCGCGACCTGCTGCTCGGCGAGGCCGAGCGGCAGGTCGCGCGCCGCGGGCACGACGTCGGCCTGGCTCGCCGTCGTCGCGGGCAACGCCCGGGCCCGGCCGTTCTACGAGCGCGGGGCTGGGCGCGACGAGGGCGACCTGCCCTACGAGGTCGCCGCCCACGGCGAGACCTTCGTCTCCCCGTGCCGGCGCTACGCCAAGCGACGTCGCCCCGGCAGTCGTAGGTGACGCCCGCTCCACCTCTGTCAGACCTGCTCGCGGGACGCCACCGCCGCGCGACCCGGTCGATCGCCTCCTCGAGCCGGCACGCCGTTCTCCTGGTGGCCGTCGCGGTAGCGGAACGACACCGCGCCCGCCTCGACGTCGTCGTCGCCGGCGATCACCATGAACGGCACCTTCTGCAGCTGGGCGTTGCGGATCTTCTTCTGCATCCGGTCGTCGGAGTCGTCGACCTCGACCCGCAGCCCGGCGCGCCTCATCTGCCGCGCCACGTCGTACAGGTAGTCGTTGTGGCGCTCGGCGATCGGGATCGCCTGGACCTGGACCGGGCGCGAGCCAGGGCGGGAACGCGCCGGCGTAGTGCTCGACCAGCACGCCGAGGAACCGCTCGATGGAGCCGAACTTGGCCGAGTGGATCATCACCGGCTGCTGGCGGGTGCCGTCGGCGGCCTGGTACTCGAGCCCGAAGCGCTCGTCGGCTGGTTGAAGTCGTACTGGATCGGTCGACATCTGCCAGGTGCGGCCGATGGCGTCGCGGGCCTGCACCGAGATCTTGGGCCCGTAGAACGCCGCGCCGCCCGGGTCGGGCACCAGCTCGAGGCCGGAGTCGGTCGCGACGTCCTCGAGGACCGCGGTCGCGGTCGCCCAGTCCTCGTCGGAGCCGACGAACTTGTCCGGCTTGGAGTCGTCGCGGGTCGACAGCTCGAGGTAGAAGTCGTCGAGGCCGAAGTCCCTGCAGCAGGCTCAGCACGAAGTCCAGCAGGTGCTGGATCTCGCCGGGCGCCTGCTCGGGGGTGACGTAGGAGTGCGAGTCGTCCTGGGTCATGCCGCGGACCCGGGTCAGGCCGTGGACGACGCCGGACTTCTCGTAGCGGTAGACCGAGCCGAACTCGAAGAGCCGCAGCGGCAGCTCGCGGTAGGACCGGCCGCGCGACCGGTAGATCAGGTTGTGCATCGGGCAGTTCATCGCCTTGAGGCAGTAGTGCCATGCTCTCCACGCTCCATGGGCGGGAACATGCGTGTCGCCGTAGTAGGGCAGGTGCCCGGAGGTGTGGAACAGCCCCTCCTTGGCGATGTGCGGGGTGCCGACGTACTCGAAGCCCTCCTCGATGTGGCGCCGGCGGACGTAGTCCTCCATCTCCCGCTTGATCACGCCGCCCTTGGGGTGGAAGACCGGCAGGCCGGAGCCGATCTCGTCGGGGAAGCTGAACAGGTCGAGGTCGCGGCCGAGCTTGCGGTGGTCGCGGCGCTCGGCCTCCTCGATCCGGTGCAGGTGCTCCTCGAGCGCCTCCTTGGACTCCCAGGCGGTGCCGTAGATGCGCTGGAGCTGCTTGTTCTTCTCGTCGCCGCGCCAGTAGGCCGCGGCGGTGCGCATCAGCTTGAAGGCCGGGATCCGCTTGGTGGTCGGCAGGTGCGGGCCGCGGCACAGGTCGGACCACGCCGACGTCAGCCGTTGCGGCGGACGTTGTCGTAGATGGTGAGCTCGCCGGCGCCGACCTCGACCGTCGGCGCCCTCGGCGGCGTCCTCGGCAGTGCCGGCACCGCCCTTGAGGCCGATCAGCTCGATCTTGTAGGGCTCGTCCTTGAGCTCGTCGATCGCGTCGGCGTCGGAGGTGAGCCGGCGCTCGAAGCGCTGGTTCTCCTTGATGATCTTGCGCATCGCGGTCTCGATCTTGGCGAGGTCCTCGGGCACGAACGGGGTCTCGACGTCGAAGTCGTAGTAGAAGCCGTTCGTCGACCGGCGGGCCGATGCCGAGCTTGGCCTCGGGCCACAGCTGCTGGACGGCCTGGGCCATCACGTGGGCGGTCGAGTGCCGCAGGATGTCGCGGCCGTCGGGGCTGTCGATGGCGACGCCCTCGACCTCGTCGCCGTCGCCGCAGCTCGTGGGCCAGGTCCCTCAGCTCGCCGCCGACGCGGGCGGCGATGACGTCGGCGTCGTCCGTGAAGAGCTCCCACGCCTTGGTGCCCGTCGTCACCGTCTGCTCCTCACGCTGCGTCGGCGTGGGCGCGGACGACCTTGATGTCGGACACGGGATGCTCCTTGCGATTGAGGGTGCTCCGCTCGTCGAGCGGACCCGTCGATGCTATCGGCCGGGACGGAGGGGTCTCACCCCGGTTTCGGCGCCCAGGGGTCCGGGCAGCGGCACCAGTAGCCTGCGCCCATGTCCCGCATGGTGGTCCGTCCCCGTCTCGCCCGCACCGTCCTGCGACTGGTGCGCTGGCGCACCGAGGGGACGCTGCCCTCGCACGGCATCGTGGTGGGCGCCCCGCACACCTCCAACTGGGACTGGGTGTTCTCCCTCCTCCTCGCGTGGAGCCAGGGCCGGCAACCGCGGATCATGGTGAAGCAGGAGTTCTTCCGCGGTCCGCTGGCGCCGATCATGCGGGCCACCGGCGCGGTCTCCATCGACCGGGCCAACCCGGCCGCCGACATCCGGGCGCTGATCGACCGGATCGGCGCCTCCGACGACTTCCTGCTCGCCATCGCCGCGGAGGGCACCCGCAGCCGTACCGACCACTGGAAGTCCGGGTTCTACCGGCTCTCCCAGCAGACCGGCCTGCCCATCACCCTGGCCTTCATGGACGGTCCCTCGCGCACGGTCGGGTCGGGCCCGACGTTCACCCCCACCGGCGACCTGGCCGCCGACATGGACCTGATCCGGGCCTTCTACGCCGACAAGCACGGGCTGCACCCGGAGAAGCGCACCGAGCCGCGGCTGCGCAACGAGGGCTCCGGCAGCTCTGGGGGCTGATCACCGCGGCGTCTCGTCGATGATCCGCTCCATCGCGGCGATGGAGTCCGGCGTCGAGACGTGGTGCACGGCCTGCCAGCCGGCCGCCCGCGCTCCGTCCACCCGGGGCTCGTCGTCGTCGAGGAACAGGACCCGCTCGGGTCGTACGCCGAGCCGCTCGCTCATCAGCGCGTAGATCGCCGGGTCCGGCTTGGCCAGCCCGACCTCGTGGGAGTAGACGAGCTCGTCCACCACCGCCTCGAAGCCGTGGCAGCGCTCCCGTTCCCGGGCACCCGGGCTGGAGTTGGAGAGGATCGCCGTACGACGGTGCCGGCGCTGTCCCACGAACCAGTCGAAGAGGTGCCGGTCCAGCGTGCCGACGTACCAGCGCCAGTAGTCCGCCTCGATGGCGGCCGTCTCCCCTGCGGACAGTCCGAGGCGCGTCCGCCAGTGGTCGAGCACCTCGGGCCAGGTGACCTCGCCGAGCACCGGATCTCCCGGGAGGCCGGCGAGCCGCCGGGCGAACTCGTCGTCCGACAGCCCCACCCGCGCGGGCCAGGGGCCGGGGAAGACCGAGTCGTCGATGACCTCGAGGACTCCCCCGATGTCGAGGACCACGACCTCGATCATGTCTCTCCCCCCTTCCTCGACCGCCCGCTCCAGCACCGCCGGGGACGAGGATCCGACGAGATCACACCGCTCGCCACGCCAGATGTCGTGCGGGCCTGTGCCATGCTGGCAGACAGGCACACAGGCAGGCGGGTCCCAGGGCGCTCCTGCCGTCCCGGACAGCCACCACCGCCGAGAGGACACGTCATGGACTTCGACTCCGCCAACAAGTCGTGCTCCTTCTGCGGGTTCCAGGGCACCTCCGAGACCCGGTTCGCCGGCGGGCTCGGCGCCATGATGTGCGTGGACTGCCTGGAGTTCTACCACCACAAGTTCAGCTCGCCGGAGCTCCTCGAGACCATCTCGCGGCCCCCGTGGGACGAGATGTCGGACACCGAGATCCTGGCCAAGCTCCCCTGATCGCCGACACGGCGACGCAGGTCAACAGCTTCCTCGGCGAGTGGGTGCAGATGGCGCGGGAGCGCAACCTGTCCTGGGCCGAGATCGGCCAGGCCCTCGGGGTGTCGCGCCAGGCGGCCTGGGAGCGCTTCGCCGGCAGCAAGGTCCGCAAGAGCTCCAGCTCCGCCTGAGCCCGCGGTCTCGACCGACGGGCACCAGGACGACCGGGCCGGGAGACGGCCGTGGGTTGGGCTCACCCCCGTGCAACCCAACCCACGACCGCGTCAAGCATAACCTGACGCTGTCGTGTCCGTCCCGCAGGTCCTGCGGAGAGTCGCCGCGGAAGCGTCCGAACGGGCCTTGGGTGGCCGGAATGCCTGGTGCGGTCGCGTCAGCGCAGACGCACTGAGGCGAAGACGTCGTCGAGCAACGGTGCCCCCGGAGCCCGGCCCACCTCCCGGAACCACTCGGTCCCCAGCACCCGACGACGCACCGGTCCGGGCAGCCGCAGGAGCCACGCCACCGTGCGCACACCGCGCTCATCCCCACCCATCTGGCTGGCGTGGGCGCGCAACGCCCCCTCCTTCGCCGCCACGTGCTGGCTGACGTCGACGCGGTGCGTGAGGTCGCTCCTGGCCGTGAAGGCGCCCTCCATCGCGGGCATGCGTGGCACGGGCAGGACGGCGGAGACGCGCCCCAGCAGTCCGGTCACCCGCACCAGCAGCTCGCGGTCCAGCGTCGCCTCGAGCACCACCGGGGTGCCGGCCAGGCCCGCCGCACGGGAGCCCACCCGGTGCACCTGCACGTGATCGGGGTGGCCGTAGCCGCCCGCGGCGTCGTACGTCGTGAGGACGTCGGCATCCTCCTCGCGCAGGACTCCGGCCAGCTCTTCGGCGACGGCCTGAGGATCCAGCTCCGCGAAGACACCGGCTCCCATGCCCGGGTGTCGTGCCTGCGACCCCGAGTCGGCGTGACCCAGCAGGACCACCCGGGCCGCCCCGATGGCGGCGGCCGAGGCGCGGAGCTCGGCGACACGGCGGCGACCCAGCTCGTCGACGTCCGGAGCGCCCCGCGCCAGCCCGGCCTCGCCGTTGGTCGCCACCACGAGCACGACCCGATGGCCCTCCGCAGCGGCTCGCGCCAGGGTGCCACCGGTGAGCAGCGCCTCGTCGTCGGGGTGTGCGTGGAACGACACCACGGTGAACGGGCCCGTCCTCATTCGACCCCCACCCGGCGGGGGCGGTCGATCCCACCCGCCAGGGTGCGGGGCCGGACAGCGACCCGGTACAGCTCGTCGTGACGGGCCAGCACCGACGGCCAGCCGTAGTCCGGCGGCACGGCCCGGCTGTGCCAGGCGAGGTCCGCGCGACACCGCTCGTCCTCCAGCAGCCGCACGACGTGCGCGGCGAGCTGACGGTCGTCGCCGCCCAGCAGGCCGTCCCTGCCGTGCTCGACGAACGACGTGACGCCCGATCGCGCGCTCGCCACCACGGGTACGCCGCAGGCGCGGGCCTCGAGGGCGGCGATGCCGAAGGACTCACGGTGGGCCGGGGCCAGGAACACCGACGCCCCCGCCAGCCGGTGACGGATCGCCGTACGGTCCAGGGCGCCGGTCAGCTCGACCCGGTCGGCCAACCCGTGCCTGCGCAGGTAGCGCTCCACCGACGACCGCTCGGGGCCGTCGCCGACGATGGTGGCCTCGAGGGGGACCTGCTCGGCGACGCGTCGCAGGATCCTCACGAGCGGGAGGGCGCGCTTGACCCTCGTCAGCCTCATCACGCTCAACACCCGCGGAGGATCGTCCGGCGGCAGTAGTGGGGCGGGCGCCCAGGTGTCGAGGTCCACGGCGTTGGGCAGCACGTGCACCGGGACGTGCAGGAGGTCCTCCACCGGGATGGCCGCCCGCTCGCTCACCGCCGACCACGTCACGGGCCACCCGCCCATCCCCCACAGGTCGCGGGCCAGCTGGGGCAGCGGGCCCGCGTGCGTCCACAAGGAGTGCACGGTGACGACCGTCGGCAGCCCGAGGAGGGCTGCCCGCCGGGCGGCAGCCAGCGCGAACGGCGACACGATCGACACGTGCGCGTGGACGACGTCCGCTCCGAGGTCGCCCAGCCAGTCCCCCGAGCCGGCGCGGATCCGCCGCACGTGGCTGGGGTCGGGTCCCTCCCCGACCGGGGTCCGCGTCGCCACGACGACCTGGTGTCCCTGACCGAGCTGACCCGCGGCCAGGTCCCGGACGTGCAGCTCGATGCCCCCGAGACGGGGCAGGTAGCAGTCGGTGACGTGCACGATCCTCATGTCGCCACCCGTTGACGCCAGGTCCACCCGGCCAGCAACAGGCCACCCACCGGGATCTCGAGGCCGAACGTCAGCGTGCGGTAGACCAGCACTCCGGCCGCCACTCCCGCGGGTGACGCGCCCGGGGCGAGCATCAGGGCGCCAGCCAGTCCCGCCTCGACGACCCCCAGCCCACCGGGGGTGAGTCCGACGAGGGTCGCCAGCCGCTCCACGCAGAACGCCACGAGCACGACGTTCCACGGGACGGCGGCCCCGGTCACGTGCAGGCAGGCGAGGAGCAGGACGAACAACAGCCCCAGGTAGAGCGCGCTGCCTGTGCTCAACCGCCGCCACCCCGCCGCGACGACGCGCAGTGCCGTCGTACGACCCTGCTCGACGCGCGAGCCGAGCCGGGCGAGGACCCCCGGATGCACGAGGAGCAGGACCGCCGCGCCCGCCACCACGGGCAGGGCGACCGCAGCGACGGCAATGGTGCGGATCCACCCCGCGCCGACGGGGATCCCGGTCACGACCAGTGGCAGCACGATGACGGGCAGGACCAGCTTGCCCAGCACGTCCCACACGTTGGTGACGGCGATGTACGACGCGATCCCCGAGGGGGAGAACCCCCACCGTCGGGTCATCCGGTGGTTGAGGGCCACACCGGCGGCGCCACCGATGGGCAGCACGTTGGCCACCGCGCTGCCGGTCAGGCTCAGCAGGAGCGCACGACGATGGCTCAGCCCCGGAAGCGCCGCGGTCAGGGTCAACGTGTTCGCCAGCAGACCGGCCGCCCACAGGACCAGCAGGAGCACGAGCGCCCCGGGCGGCACCCCGCCCAGCGTGGAGGCCACCGCGCGCCAGGGTGCCCCGGAGATCCGCGGCAGCACCAGCAGGAGGCCGAGCACGCCACCGACCACGCCCCCGGCGTACGCGAGCCTGCGTCGCCAGCGCGACAGGTTCCCGCTCTCGTCGGTCCTCACTCCTGCAGCGTCCTGCCGGGCGCCTGCACGCCACCTGACTGACGTGTGACGGCACCCCACCCGCCCGCTCGCCCACCACCGGGGGCTCCCCCGCGAGAACGCGCTCCACCCGAGGAGGGGGGCGGCCGCAGCAGTTGCCGTGCCCCCGCGAGGCGAGGATGCTCGACGTGGGGGCCGGACGCACCACGAGGACCAGAAGGGACCGCGACGGATCATGTGTCGCCTGCTCGGCTACGTCGCACGAGAGCCGATGTCGGTGGTCGACGTGCTGGGCGAGGAGGAGTTCGAGTCCTTCACCGCGCTCACCGCGGTGCACGGCGACGGGTGGGGCATGGCCTGGCAGGACCCCACCGACCGCACGATCCGCTGCACGACCTCGGCGACATCGGCGATGGACGATCCGGACTACTCACGGTTGGCACGGCAGCCGCTCGGCCGGGCCGGGATGCTCCACCTCCGCTGGGCCACGCCGGGGCTCCCGGTGAGCCCGGAGAACACCCACCCGTTCGTCGAGGGGGCGTACGCCTTCGCCCACAACGGGCACATCTCGCCGGTCGACCGGCTCGAGGACCTGCTCACCCCGCACTCGCGCGCGGCGCTGCGCGGCACCACCGACAGCGAGCGCTACTTCCGCTTCGTCCTGCAGAACATCAGCGACCGGGGTGACGACGCCGAGGGCCTCCGCCAGGCGCTGGCCGTCCTCGTCCACCACTTCCCCCACGCCAGCCTGAACGCCCTGCTGCTCACCCCGACCCACATGTTCGGGGTGCACATCAACTCCCGGGCCACCGCACCCGTCGAGGGCCTGCAGGAGCTGTTCGACGACGACGACCAGATCCCCCACCGGCACACCGACGACTACTTCACGATGGACTTCCGGCTGACTTCCGACGCCGTCCACGTCATCTCCAGCGGCATCGACCCGGAGGGCTGGACCCCCGTGCCCGAGGACACCGCGGCGGCGGTCGACCTCGCCACGCTCGGGCTCCGCCGCCTCGACCTCTGAGGGCTTCCCGGATCACCACCCGGTGATGCGGAGCTGCCGGATCCGGGCGTAGAGCGTGGTGCGCGAGACGCCGAGGTCGCGAGCCGCCTGCACCTTGTTGCCCTCGGCGGCGCGCAGCGCGTTGACGATGGCGTCGCGCTCGGCGCGATCCAGCGCCGCGAGAGGGCGCACGGGGGCCGGGACGCGGTAGTGGGCCGGCAGGTCCGACAGCGCGATGCCGCCCCGGCTGCGGACGCCGGCGGCGTGCGCGATCACCACCTTGAGCTCGCGCAGGTTGCCGGGCCAGTCCTGGGCGGTCAGGGCGTGCAGGACACCGGGGGTCAGGTGCACCGAGCTGTCGACACCCAGCTCGCCCAGCATGGACGCGGCCAGGTCCGGGATGTCGGCACGACGCGACGACAGCGGCATCAGCTCCTCGCGGACGAGCGCGGTCCCGGCCAGGGTCGCGGCCCGGCCGGTCAGAGAATCGACGGGACCTGAGGTCAGCACGAGCCGGGGGCGGATCCGCCGGTCGACGTTCTCCAGGACGAGGTCGAGCAGCTCGTCGGGCAGGAGGTCGATGCCGTCGACGACGACCGAGCCCCCCGAGCGTCCCATCGCGCCCTGGAGCTCGCGCGCCCACGCGGACTCACCCTCCAGCAGCGCGGTCGCGGCCCGCAGGACCTTGGCCGGCAGTACGGCGATCTGGCGCGCCCGGGTGGTCCGGCCGGTGCCGGGGGGCCCGCACACGAGGGTCGGGGCGGGTGCCCGGGCGGTCACCGAGGACACGATCGCCCGGGGCGTCAGGTGTGGACCGGTCGCCCGCTCGGCGACCCGGAGCAGCACGCCGCGACGAGCCCCCGACACCCTGGTGACGGTGACGTCCGCGGGGCGACCCGTCTCGAGGGTGACCCGCAGCACGCTCCGGTCGCCCCCCGGAGGATCCTCGGCGAGCACCCGCAGCAGCGCGACGTCGGCGGGACCGAGCAGGTCGGAGGCGGCCTGGTTGCTCATCACGATGTCCTCACCGATGGCCAGGACGGCCTGCTTGGCGTGGCCGGAGGCCTCCTGGAAGGCCGCGAGGAGGTTCTTCTCCGAGATCCGGCTCCCGCCGAGCAGACGCATCTCGATGTCGTGGACGGCCCGCGCGATCAGCGGCGGGAGCAACGGGCTGGCCGTGGGCACGGCCGCGGAGATGTCGAGGACGCCCTCGATGCGTCGGGTGAGGGGATGCCGGATCGGGTGGCCGTAGCAGCTGAAGCCGCGCAGCGACTCCACGAAGTGGTCGGCACCGTTGATCACGACGGGGTGCCGCGTCTCGAAGACGGTGCCCAGGGCGTTGGTGCCGATGGTGTCCTCGAGCAGGCTGGCCCCCTCGCGCAGGTTGAGCGCGTCGAAGCTGTCACGGGTGCCCGGGTCGTCGAACCAGCGCCGCACGATGCGGCACTCACGATCCCCCAGGATCGTGGAGTGGCCGGTGCCGGCCAGGCGCTCCTCGAGCTCCTCGAGCACCGGTCCGGCCCCGATCAGCAGTGAGCTGTGGCGGTCGATGTCCCCCGGGACCAGTCGCCCGAAGGCGCCGGTGCGCTCGACGCCGGCCAGGCTCGCCCGCCGCCAGGAGGCCACGATGTCCGGGCGCGTGCCACCACCGTCGTGGACCGCGATCTCGGGTGCGGACACCGCCCGACCACCTCCTGGGGCGCTGTGGGGTACGTCACACATCATGCCCCGCGGGGCAAACGGCCGAAGTGTCCAGTTCTTGAACACCCACGCCCCACGACGACTGCCACCGTGGGCCGGGAGCCCCCCATCCCGATCCACGGAGGAGAGTCATGAAGACCCAGGCAGCAGTCGTCATCCAGGCCGGCAAGCCGATCGAGATCGAGGAGCTCACCCTCGACAAGCCCCGCGAGGGCGAGGTGCTCATCCAGTACACCCACGCCGGGCTGTGCCACTCCGACGTGCACGTCGCCCACGGCGACCTCGAGGCGCGACTGCCCATGGTCCTGGGCCACGAGGGCGCCGGGATCATCCAGGAGGTCGGCCCCGGCGTGACCCGGGTCAAGGTCGGCGACCACGTGGTGTGCTCGTTCATCCCCAACTGCGGCAGCTGCCGCTACTGCGCCAACGGCCAGCAGTCGATCTGCGACATGGGCGCCACGATCCTCGAGGGCTACCTGCCCGGCGAGCACTTCCCGATCACCGGCCCGCGCGGCGAGTACGGCGCGATGTGCATGCTCGGCACGTTCAGCCAGTACGGCGTGATCCACCAGAACTCCTGCGTCAAGGTGGACGACGACCTGCCGCTGGACAAGGCGGTGCTCGTCGGCTGCGGCGTGCCGACCGGGTGGGGCGCGGCGGTCAACACCGCGAACGTCAAGGCCGGGGACACGGTGCTGGTCGTGGGGGTCGGCGGCATCGGCATCAACGCCGTCCAGGGCGCCCGGATGGCCGGCGCCAAGAACATCCTCGCGATCGACCCCCTCGAGAACAAGCGCGAGAAGGCGATGGAGCTCGGCGCCACGCACAGCTTCGCGAGCACCGACGAGGCGATGGAGGCCCTCACCGACATGACCCGCGGCCAGATGGCCGACTCGGCGATCCTGACCCCGGGGCTGATGACCTCGGAGATCGTCGCCGGCGGCTTCAACGCGGTGGGCAAGGGCGGGGTCGTGGTGCTCACGGGCCTCAACAAGCTCATGGAGCAGAACATCGAGCTGCCGGGCACGATCATGACGCTGTTCCGCAAGACCGTGAAGGGCAGCCTCTTCGGCGACTGCAACCCGACGACGGACATCCCGAAGATCCTCGGTCTCTACCAGAGCGGCGACCTCAAGCTCGACGAGATCATCACCCGCACCTACACCCTCGACCAGGTCAACGAGGGGTACGACGACCTGCTCGCCGGCAAGAACGTGCGCGGCGTCGTCGTGCACAGCCACTGAGGGAGACGGAGCCGAAGGACACGACTTCGTGACCCGCCCGTCCTCCGTGGGGACCGTGACCCCGCACGTCCCCACGGAGGTCATCGACCGGACCGCCGAGGCCGAGCTCCTCGAGGCGGCCCTGCTCAGTGGCGCCCACGTGCTGCTGGAGGGGCCGCCGGGCACCGGCAAGTCGACGCTGCTGCGCCGCGTCGCCACCGGTCGCCGGATCCCGTTCGTCATGGTCGAGGGCAACGCCGAGCTCACCCCGGCCCGGTTGATCGGCCACTTCGACCCGGCGCTGGTCCTCAGCAAGGGCTACGTGCCGGAGATCTTCGAGGACGGCCCCCTGCTCGAGGCGCTGCGCACCGGCGGGCTGCTGTACGTCGAGGAGCTCAACCGCATCCCGGAGGAGACGCTCAACGTCCTGCTGACCGCGATGTCGGAGCTCGAGATCACGGTGCCCCGCCTCGGCCGGGTCGCCGCCGCGCCGGGCTTCGCCCTGGTGGCGGCGATGAACCCGTTCGACGCGGTCGGGACGGCCCGCGTCTCGGGTGCGCTCTACGACCGGACGTGCCGGATCTCCATGGACTACCAGACCGCGGAGGCCGAGCAGGCGATCGTCGGGCTGCGCACCAGCGACCTCGATCCGGCGTGGCGGGCCCGCGTCGTCGACCTGGTCCGCAGCACCCGCGACCACGCCGACATCCGGTTCGGGTCGTCGGTGCGCGGCGCGATCGACATCGCCCGGCTCTCGGTCGAGCTCAGCAGGCTCCGGGGCACGACGACCGACGACTGGCACGTCGGGCTCGCGGCGGCGAAGGCGTCGCTGTCGGGGCGCATCCGGCTCCAGGACGGTTGCGACCGGACACCGGAGCAGGTCGTCACCGAGCTGTACGTCGCCGTCTTCGGCGCCGAGCCGTCCGACGACCCCGAGACCGACCCGGACCGGGACGCCGATCCGGGATCCGAGGGGTCGCCGGGGGAACGCTGAGCCCGCCCCCCGGGGCGGGCACCCCTCCACCCGGCAGGCCTGCGTCGCGCCAGCGACGCTCGGCACCGCGGACCACCGGGCGCTCGGACCTGGCCAAGAACCCGGCGTTCGCCGAGCTGTCCCCCGAGGTCGGCGAGCTCGACCTCGACGCCCTCGACGACCGGCTGCGCAGCGACCCGGACGACACGCTGACCCTGCTGGTCGAGATGTCGCACGCGACGGACGAGCGACTGCGCGCCGCCGTACGACGCCTCGCCCCACGCCTCATCCTCGACCAGACCCGGCGCGGGATCCCCCGCAACCGGGGTGTCGCGAAGCCGCGACCGGTGCCGGCGCACCGCGGCGGCGACCTCGACCTGGACCGCTCGATGGACGCGATCGTGGGCGCCCGCGCGGAGGCGCGGATGCCGTCGCTGGAGGACATGACGGCCGTCGACTGGAGCCGTCCGGAGCTGGCGCTGTGCCTCGTCGTCGACCACTCGGGGTCGATGAACGGCGCCCGGCTGACCACGGCCGCCGTCGCCGGTGCCGCCTGCCTGACCTACGCCCCGCAGGAGCACGCGGTGCTGGCCTTCGCGGCCACCACCACGCTCCTGAAGCGGATCACCGAGACCGCCGCCCCCACCGGGACGGTCGAGCGGATCCTCGCCCTGCGCGGCCACGGCACGACCGGGCTGGCCGGCGCGCTGCGCGAGGCGCAGGTGCAGCTGGCCGGCGCCCGGGCCCGGCGGCGCGTCGTGCTGCTGCTCTCGGACTGCCGGGTCACCGACGAGGTCGACGCCACCCCGGCGGCACGCAGCCTCGACGAGCTGGTGATCCTCGCCCCGGCGCAGGACGACGACGAGGCCCGGCGCCTGGCCCGGGACTCCGGGGCCCGGGTCGCGGCCATCTCCTCCGTGCTCGACGTCCCGGCGGCACTCAACGCGATGCTGGCCGACGACCGGACCTGACCGACGCCCGCCCGACGACCCAGCGGACCCGCAGGGCGGCAACGCTGCGCATCCGCAGGCAGCCGGTCCACAGTCCGGCGCCGTAGGCCAGGTCGTCCAGCCGTCGCCCGGCGAAGGTCCCCACGGGGTCGGAGCGCGGGTGCTGGGCGGTGCCGACGGCGAGGTCGACGAGGAGCGCGGAGGTGACGAGTCGCCGCGCGGGCCCGCTCACGAGACAGGCGACGGCAGCGCCCGGCCACCAGTGACGCAGCAGGAGGGCCGACTCCTGGCGCAGCGCCCAGCCGAGCCCGCGGGTGGCCAGGTCGACGGCGAGCCGTGGCCGTCCGGAGGACGGGGGCAGCGTCGCGGTCAGCGACCTGGCGCCCCGCGCCACGCAGACGGCGGCGACGACGGGCGACCACCAGCGCCTCGCCAGGAGGGCCGCGGCGGCGACCGCCATCGTCGGCGACAGCACGGCCGGGGCCCCGTTGCTGCCGTGCCGGGCCGCGAGGACGGCGCCACCGGTGCCGTAGACGAACTTGCGACCGAGCCACCCCCGGACCGTGGTCCGCACGTCGTGGTCGGCGACCTCGGCCGGGTCGTAGCGGACGGTCCGACCGGCCGCCACGAGCCGCCACACGAGGTCGACGTCCTCCCCCACCCGCAGGGCGGGGTCGAACCCCTCGATCCCCCCTGCCCGCAGGTCGGTCACCCGGGCGACCACGCAGGCGCTCGGCAGCCAGCCGACCGCCGCCCCGGGACGGACGACCCCGGGGACGTCGCCGAGGGCCAGCGAGCTCGCGCGTTCGTCGTAGGCCTCGAACCAGCGGGGCGTGCTCGAGCGGACGCGACCGGCCACGAGCGGTCCGACCAGGGCCACCCGGGCGTCCTCGAAGTGCCGTGCGAGCCGGAGCAGCGTGTCGGCGGTGACGGTGATGTCGGAGTCGACGAAGGCGACGTACGGCGTGCGGACGGCCGCGAGTCCGGCGTTGCGGGCGCCCGCGGGGCCGAGGTTGCGGTGCAGGGCGACGACCTCGGCGCCGTGACGGTCCGCGACCGACGCGACGGCCACCGGGTCGGCGGACGCGTCGTCGACGACCAGGCGGCGGAGGCCGGTGCCGAGGGCGGCCAGCGCCCGGTCGAGCTGCGGGCAGCGGTCCCGGACCGGGATGACCACGGTGAGCCGGTCCGCCGGCACGGGGGCGCCGAGCACGGGCAGGGCGACGTTGGCGTCGAGGAGCCGCGCGGCGAGGAGGGCACTGGCGTCGTCGTCGACGACCAGCAGGTCGCCCGGACCGTCGGTCGTGAGCAGCGACCGGGCGCGGTCCGAGAGGCGGATGGCCCGCAGCGGTGAGCCGCCGACGAGGAGCCGACCGCCGTCGAGACGGCGTACCTCGTCCCGGATCCGGACCGTGAAGCCCGGCGGCAGCGGGATGACGGCCGGGGTGACGGCTGGCGTCACGCGCGGAAGCCGCCGTCGGCGTGCAGGACGGTGCCGTTGACGACCCCGCCCGCCGGGGACGCGCAGAACGCGACGGCGTCGGCGATCTCGGCGGGATCGATCATCCGGCCGATGAGCTGGTGCTCCGCGAGCTCCTCGGGCGTCACGTCGTAGAGGTCCGCGGTGGCGCGCAGCATCGCGGTGTCGGTGGAGCCGGGCGAGACCGCCGAGGCGGTGATCCCGGTGCCCACCAGGTCGGCGGCCAGCCCCTTCACGATCCCGACGACGGCGTGCTTGGCGGCGTTGTACGCCGCGAGGTGGAAGAGGCCGTGGGTGCCCGCGGCCGACGCCACCGCCACGACGCGACAGGTCCGGGGCGACGGGCCGGCGAGCATGGCCGGGACGGCCGCGGCGGCGGTGTTCCACACCCCCTTGGCGACGACGTCCCACAGGAGGTCGAGGTCCTCCTCGGGGGTCTCCCACAGCGGCCGACCGCCGCGGATGACACCGGCCGCGGCGACGGCCACGTCGAGGCGGCCCCAGGTCTGCACCGCCAGGGCGACCGCGGCGCGGAGGGCCGCCCGGTCGCGGACGTCGGCCACCACCGTGATGACCGCGTCTCCGTGCGTGCTCGCCAGGGCCTCCAGGTCGTCCGTCGTCGCCAGCGGCGGGCCCTCGCACGCGTCGAGCGCCAGCACCCGGTAGCCGTCGGCGACCAGGCGCGAGACGGTCGCGGATCCGATGCCACGGGCGGCACCGGTGACCAGGGCGACCCTGCTCACCCGACCCGCTCCCCCGCCGCGCGTACGACGTCGGCGGTCATCGCCGCCAGGACGGTCCTGCCCTCCTCGGCACTGGCGCCCGCGGGGTCCCCCAGGACGCCGTTCGCCGAGACGGCCCCGACCCCGTGGGCGCGCATGGCGGGGAGGATCTCGTCCAGGGTCCGGACGTTGCCGGCCACGGCCCGGTCGAGGCGCACGGAGGCGGGCCGCAGGTGCAGCATGAGGGACGTCTCGGTCCGGCCGGCGTGCAGGTCGACGCTCCCGGTGGCGCACGGGACCCAGGCGACCCGGTGCCCTTCCGTGGTCAGCCGCTCGAGTGCGCCGGTCAGCGCGGCGACGTTGCCGCCGTGGGCATTGACGAGCACGACCCGGTCGGCCCAGGTCCGCAGCGACCGGGTGAGCTCCACGACGACGTGCCGCAGCGCGTCCGTGCCGATCGAGGTCGTGCCGGGGAAGGACTGGTGCTCGCCGCTCGAGCCGTAGGACAGCGCGGGCGCGACCCACGCCCCGGGCAGCCGCTCGGCGGCGGCCGTCGCGACCGCGGTCGCGATGACGGTGTCGGTGTCCAGGGGCAGGTGGGGGCCGTGCTGCTCGATCGAGCCCACCGGGACCAGGACCAGCGCCGCCCCCGTCGCCTCGGGCGAGGTGGCGTCGCCCAGGTCCCTCATCGCAGCGCGGGTGCCGGGTTCACGACCCGGTCGCCCGCGGTGGCGCCGAGGGTCCGGTGGAAGCCCTCGGGCACGAGCAGCAGCTCGGGGTCGAGCTCGTCGATGGAGGACACCCCCATGCCGAGCAGGGCGGAGTCGATCCCGCCGCGCAGGATGTCGAGGACGTTCTCCACGCCCGCCTGGCCGTTGGCCGCGAGCCCCCACAGGTAGGCCCGCCCGATCATCACCGCGCGCGCGCCGAGCGCGACCGCCTTGACCACGTCGGAGCCACGGCGGATCCCGCCGTCCATCACGACCTCGACCTGGCTGCCGACCGCGTCCGCGACCGGCTTGACCATCCGGATCGCGGCCGGGGTGCCGTCGAGGTTGTTGCCGCCGTGGTTGGACACCGACAGGGCGGCCACCCCCGCGTCGACCGCCCGCAGCGCGTCGTCGATGCGGCACACGCCCTTGAGCATGAACGGCTTGCCGCCGCTGAGCTGGCCCCACTGCTCGACCATCCACGCCACGTCGTCCCACGACGCCGGCGGCGTCGTCATCCACTCGTAGTAGGCCCCGAAGAACGTCGGGCCCTTGGTGTCCCCGGGTGCGGCGAGGTTGGGTGCGGTGAGGTCGGGGACCTGCCCGGTCCGGCCGAACTGGTAGAGCCACCGCGGCTTCGTGGCGACCTGGGGCGCCATCCGCACCATCGTCCTGAGGTCGACCTTCTCGGGGATCTCGGGGCTCCCCCAGTCGCGACCTGTGGAGAAGGACCAGTCCAGCGTGGCGATCAGACCCGTGGCACCCGCGGCGTGGGCACGCTGCATCCGCTGGACCATCACGTCCCGGTCGCCGGTCCAGTACATCTGGAAGAACGTCGTCGCCCCCGTCGCGGTGACCTCCTCGACCGACTTGGAGGCGAAGTTGGACAGGCCCATCACCGTCCCCCGGGCCGCGGCGGCCCGCGCCACGGCCACCTCCCCGTCGGGGTGCACCGCCTGGACGCCGGTCGGGCTGATCACCACGGGCAGCGAGATGTCCTGGCCCATCAGCGTGGTGGCCATCGACCGCTCGGCGTGCAGGCCCGCGACGTGGGGGGCGAACCCGATCTCCATGAACGCGGCCTGGTTGTCGCCCACGGACTGGCCTCGCTCCGAGCCGGCGACCAGGGCGCCGTAGACCGGCGCGGGCAGCCGCTTCCTCGCGCGGGCCTGCGCCACGGCGACGGACTCGAACCAGGGGTTCTGCTTCCAGGGGTTCTCGATCTTCACGAACAGCATCCGTTCTCGTGGTGCGGATCGAAGCCGGCGAGCGGGTCCTCGGCGCATGCCGAGACCGGTGGGCGGCTCAGCAGCGTCAGCATCACCGGCTGGTTGCGGGTGGGGTCGGCCCTGGAGTGGTCCTGGCTCGACGACGGGATGGTGCGATCCGCGGCCAGCGCCTGCTCGCCGTACCCCTGCACGCACTCGGGGTCGGGACCGTCGAGCGGGAGGCCGGTGAAGAACTTGGCGGCCATGCAGCCACCACGGCACGAGTCGTAGAAGCTGCACGAGGCGCATGCGCCTCCGGTCTGCGGGGCGCGCAGCTCCTGGAACAGCTCGGACGTCCGCCAGACCTGCGTGAACCCGCCCTCGGCGAGCAGGTTGCCGGCCAGGAAGTTGTCATGGATCGCGAAGGGGCACGCGTAGACGTCACCGATCGGATCGATGAGACAGACCACGCGACCGGCCCCGCACAGGTTGAGCCCCGGCAGGGACTCGCCGAACGCCGCGAGGTGGAAGAACGAGTCGCCGGTCAGGACGTCCTCGCCGTGGGCCATCAGCCAGTCGTAGAGCACGCGCTGCTGCTCGGGCAGCGGGTGCAGCTCGTCCCAGACGTCCGCGCCACGACCCGACGGACGCAGCCGGGTGAGGCGCAGCGTGGCGCCGTAGGTGTCGGCCAGCGCCTTGAACTCGTCGAGCTGGTCGATGTTCTGCCGGGTGCAGACGACCGAGATCTTGGCGTCGGCGAAGCCCGCGGCCCGCAGGTTCTCCAGCGCCGCGATGGCAGTGTCGTAGGAACCGGGGCCACGCACGTAGTCGTTGACCTCGGCGGTCGCGCCGTCGAGGGAGATCTGTACGTCGACGTACCCACCGCAGGCGGGCGACGCGAGGAACGCGGCACGTTCGGCATCGAGACGGACCCCGTTGGTGGAGAACTTCACGCCGACCTGGTGGTTGACGGCGTACTCCAGCAGGTGCCAGAAGTCGGGCCGGATCGTCGGCTCGCCCCCGCCGATGTTGACGTAGAAGACCTGCATCCGCTGCAGCTCGTCGATCACCGCCTCGCACTGCTCGGTGCTGAGCTCGCGCGGGTCGCGCCTGCCGGACGAGGACAGGCAGTGCGCGCACTCGAGGTTGCAGGCGTACGTGAGCTCCCAGGTCAGGCAGATGGGTGCGTCCAGGCCGTGCTCGAACTGCTGCACCAGCGAACCGGTGGTCGGGCGATCGGCAGGGCGTTGCTGGATGAGGGTCATGCGACCGCCTCGTTCTCGTCCGTCCGCGGGCGGATCATGTCGGTGTCGGCCAGGCCCCGGAGGGCGGCGGCGTACGCCGCGTGCTGGGTGACGGGGATGCCCGCGGCGACCAGGGCCGAGCGGGCGTCGGGGTGCTCGGCGAGTCCCCGCACGACCCGGACCAGCTCGGGGCGCTTCAGGAACGTCAGCCTGCGGTTGCCGAAGTGGTAGGCCAAGGCGCCGAACGGCTCCGGACGCAGCGCGACCCCCGGCGAGAGGTTCCACGCCCGGTCGAGCAGTGCCTGGTCGGGCGGGGACTCGTCGAGCGCGGACATCAGTAGACGCCGCACATGCCGTCGATCGAGACCTCCTCGATCAGGTCCTCGGCGACCAGCTCGGCTTCGACGGTGGTGTCCTCTTCGGGGTTCATGAGGTGCTCCTCGGTGTCGGAAGTGATGCCGATCACATTAATGGCACTCGTGGCCACAATGGAAGGCGTCGGGCTGTTAGATTTCGGGGGCCATGCCTTTCCCACCGCCCGCCCTAGCGCCGCGCACGGCGACCCTCAAGGGACGACCCGTGGCGACGAGCCACAGCGAGATCGAGCGGGCCGCGTTCCGGTTGTTCGCCGAGCGCGGTTTCGACGGCACGACCCTGGAGGACATCGCCCGTGAAGTGGGGGTCGGTCGGCGCACCCTGTTCCGCTACTTCGGCTCCAAGAACGACATCCCGTGGGGCCAGTTCGACCGCACCCTGGAGGGATTCCGCCGGATCTTCGCGGACCTGCCGGAGGACCTGCCGACCCGCGAGGCCGTGCACCTCGCCGTCCGGCGCTTCAACGACTTCCCCGCGGAGGCACACCGGCAGCACCGCGAGCGGATGACCCTGATCCTCGGGACGCCCACGCTCCAGGCGCACTCCGTGCTGCGCTACGCCCAGTGGCGTGCGGTGATCGCCGAGTACGTCGCGGGTCGCACCGGCCGCGAGCCCGACGACCTGCTCCCCCGCACCGTCGGCCACGTCTCCCTGGCGCTCGCCCTCTCGGCGTACGAGACCTGGCTGCAAGACGACTCCGTGGGCCTGCCGGTGCTCATCGACACCGCCTTCGCCGAGCTGCGCGAGCACCTGCGGTAGCCGGACGCTGCGGCGGCCGCGACGAGCTCCGTCGCGCGGCCGGACGATGAGGTCACGCCCTGGCGGTCCTGCGGGGCCGGCACGCCCACGGCAGGCATCGGCCGCACGCATGGGATGCTGGCGACCTGTGGCTCGTGAAGGGTGTCCATGTCCACCGTGCCGGTTGCTCGCCCGAAGATCGTGTGTCTGTGCGGTTCCCTGCGCTTCAGCAGGGAGCTTGCGACCGAGCGCGCCCGCTTGACGCTCGACCTGGCGATCGTCCTGGCTCCGGAGGCCACCGAGGCGCCCGCGCCGGACCCCGTGCTCGTCCGCGCCCTGGGAGAGCTGCACCTGCGCCGGATCGACCTCGCAGACGAGGTGCGCATCGTGAACCCCGGCGGCTACATCGGAGAGGCCACCCGCCGCGAGATCGCGTACGCCCAGGCATCGGGCAAGCGCATCACGTATGTCCACGAGCCGGCAAGCTGCTCCACCACAAGACCGCCGACGAGCTCGGGGACCAGGCGGGAAAGACCATCCCGATCGGCGGCGCGGGACTGATCGTCGCCCACCCCAGGTCGGCGGCAGAGAAGGTCGAGCCGGCCGTCACCCGAGCGATTCAAGGAAGTCGTCGGCGACGCCGAGGGCCATCACCTGGCCGCGCTCACGGGCGCGATCAGTGAGGCACAGGAGAAGATGGCCGCCGGCGACACCTGAGGGGCCGATCGTGGGCGGGCCGCGTGGGACGTCCCGACGCTCGACAAGAGCGGCTGGCGCGCGTCCATGGACCTGCCGCCGGCCGCCAGTGGCAGCCCGCGACCACTGCCTAGTCCAGTGTCGGCGGGGAATCGGGTGCCACGCCGGCGGGTTGAGCCGCCCAGGCGTCGAACACCTCGTCGATCCGGGAGAAGATCCGCTCCGACGGGACCTGGTCGAGCACGCCGTACGTGCGGAGCGTCGCGAGCAGCGAGCCGTCGGCATGGGCGAGCCCGAACTGCGCATCTCGCTGGTGCAGGTACGTGATCAGCGAGCTGAGCTCCAGGCCGGCCGAGTAGTCGACGTCGTCGATCGACGAACAGTCCAGCACCAGCCAGCGCACCGGGGTCGGGGCGCCCTCGACCACCGATTTGATGTCGTCGGTGAGCTGCGTGGCGTTGGCATAGAACAGGGCGGCATCGAAGCGGAACACCACCAGGCCGGGCCTGCTCTGGACGCCCGCCTCCGCTGCCGAGTAGCTCGAGCTCGTCGGTCGGACCTTCGCCCACGACGAAGTCGCCGGGGTGGTAGGCGCGGCGTACCACGTCGAGGAGCGAGAGCAGGACGGCGAGGATGATGCCCTGCTCGACACCGATGGCGAACACGACCACACCGGTGACACAGGCGATGACGAACTCGTCGAGGCGTCGGCTGCGAATGCGCCGCAGACCAGCCACGTCCACCAGGCCGAGACCGATCGTGAAGACGATCCCGGCCAGGACAGCGACGGGCATGTTGGTGAGCAGGCTGGTGAGAAAGAGGACGAACAGCAGAGCCACAGCCGCCATGGTCATGTTGGCGACCTGGGTACGGCCCTTCTGCTCGTCGAGGATCTCGGTCTTGGTGGGGCTGCCGTTGACCACGAAGGTGCCGGTCAGACCGGCGGCCAGACTGGCCCCGCTGAGGCCGATCAGGTCACGGTTGATGTCGACCCGCGCACCGTGCTTGGCCGCGAAGCTGCGAGAGGTCGCCGCACTCTGGGCGACGATCAGCACGAAGCACCCGAACGCGATTGTGGTCGCGCTGGCGACGTCCGACCAGCCGAGCCCGTTCGGCAGTCCGACCGGCGGGAACCCGCCGTCCAACGAGCCGATGACCGCCACACCGTGGCTCTTCGCGTCGGTGGCCGTGGAGATCACGATCGAGAGGATCACGGCCATGACCGCACCGGGCACGACGGGCAGGAACCGCTTGAATCCGACGATCAGCGCCACGGTGCCCAGTGCGAAGGCCACGGTGGCCGCACTGGCGTCGGGGATGGAGGTGATGGTGTCCCACTGCTGCTGGAACCAGGTACCGCTCGACTTCGGAACGCCGAGCATGTCGGGGAGCTGTCCGGTGAGCACCGAGATCCCGACCCCGCTCAGGAAGCCGACCAGCACGCTGGCGCTCAGGAAGTTGCCGATGAAGCCGAGCCTCAACAGCCGGGCCAGGATCAACAGGACACCGCAGATCAGGGCGACCAGGCTGCACCACGCCAGCCACTCCTGGCTGTACGGGGTCAGTCCGGCGACCCCCAGCCCGCCCAGGCCGGCGGCGAGGATCGCGGCCGTGGCCGAGTCGGCACCGACGACGAGCAGCCGCGAAGACCCGAGCAGCGCGAAGACCAGGGTCGGGAAGATGATCGTGTAGACACCCGTCACGATCGGGGTCTGAGCGATCGAGGTGTAACCCATCACCTCGGGGATCGCGACCGCCGCCAGCGTCAGTCCGGCGACGACATCCCGGGCCAGCCACGCCCTCTGGTAGCCACGCAACGACACGGGTGTCACGTTCATGGGGTCCTCCAGGTGTGCCGGCGTCGTCGTCCCTCCCCCACGGTGGACCGACGTACGAGGAGCTGCATCATCCGACGCGGATAGTGGCGGCTCTGCCAACGCGGTGTCGAAGACCTGGACGTGGACCTCGCCGATGCCGCGACGGAGGCGTTCTGCTCCTCCGCGAGTACCGCGTCGAGCAGGTGTCGAGCCTCGGGAAGGTTGTTCCGCTCGAGGTTCGTCTGCGCCAGCACGAGGTAGCACGCGACGGCCTGCCCCGTGCGCGCGCCGCCCGGGACCGGGAGTTGCGTGCGGCTCAGGTGAAGGCGTTCACGGCTCGCGCGACGACCAGTCCGAACAACCCCAGCGCGACGGTCGACTGCACGAGCATCGTGTACTTCGCGCGAAGGGTGAGCGGCATGACGTCGGTGGGGCTGAACGCCGTGGCGTTGGTGAACCCCAGGTGGAGGTAGTCGAGGAACACCGGCCGCCACCCCGGATCGATCTCCGGGCTGAGCTGTTGGGTGAACGCGAAGTCCACGGGAACGGTCCGCTGCATGCGCCCGATCGGCCCGCCCCCGTCCATCAGCCAGTAGAGAAGTGCGAAGGCGACGTTGTTGCCGAGCCACACCACCGCGCCAGACCCCAGGAGCTCCCTGGGTGAGTTCGTGACTCCGGTTCCCTCGATCAGGTCGCGGATCAAGAAGACGGTCGCCCACAGCGCGGCTGCCACCAGGACGACCACCAGGGTGAGCGAGACGCGGCGTACCCACCTGCGGTCCACGGGAACGTTGGCGGGCCCGACGATGAGCACGGTGAGCAGCAACGCTTCGACCGCCGGGAGGAGCCACGGCAGGCGGAGGGCACTCTCGCCGGGGAGCCAGAGGCGGAAGGCGATGTTCAGCACCAGGAACGCGACGAGGGCGAGAGCCGGTGGCCAGCGCGACTCGCCGTCCGTCGTCGCGGTCCCCTCTGAGCCGTTCACCCGCCGATGGTCTCACGATCTGGCGAGGCCGCCCCGGCTCATGGATGCTGGCGACCCCGATGCGGCGGCGCAGGTGCCGAGGTCACCGGCCGGATCGGCGACGCTCACCTGTGCTCCTCGACGTAGTCCCCGGGATCGGGTTCCTCGAGAGGGATGCCGCCGGCGTGCTGGTTCTCGAAGGCAATGAACTGCACGGCGATGTCGTGCCGGGTCTGCAGGTCCGCATGCTGCCGGACGTCGGCGAGGTCTTCTCGCTCCTTCTCGGCCATGTGGTCGCCGTGGGCAACGCGCGCCGCGTAGGCGGCCGCCCGTTTCGGCGCCCGTGGCAGACGCACGCTGATTTCGCGGGTCAGCACATTCACGTCGCGTTCAGCCGGCTGCGGGGACGCGAGCGATCGGGGAGCCGACGTGCCGCAGCCCGGCGTCGGTGTCGATGTGCGGCTCGACACCCTCCTGGAGGAGCACGATGATGTCGGATCCTCCGAACTGGAAGTACCCGAACTCCTCGCCCTTCGCGACCTCGGTGCCGGGCACCGTCGTGAGGTTCACCGAAGCGACGTGGGACATCCCCACCGGGATCACCGCGACGATGCCGAGATCACCGTCGGGCGAGTGGGCCGTGTCCAGCGTCAGAACGCCACGCACCTGCGAGAACTCGTACCCCGACTGCGTGCTGTCCCTCGATCGGAGCTCGCCGTCCTCCAGGTCGACCTCCATGTAGACACGGCCGCTCACCACGAACGACTCCGCCACCCGTCCCGCGACCGGGACGTGGTAGCGGTGGTAGGCCGAGGGCGGCAGCATGTAGTGCACGAAGGTGCCCCCGGCGAACGCGTCGGCGTAGCGACTGCCCTCGATGAGCTGCTTGATGTTGCCGTAGTGGTGCGTCCCCTTGACGGTCGTGTCGGGGATGTTCGACTCACGGTCGATGTCGAAGGAGTGCCGGAACAGGCAGTCCGCCGGCGAGGTGACGACGTGGTTGTCCCCCGGCTCGCTGACCGGCCTGAGGCCGGCGTTCAGCTCCCGGGCGAAGAACTGGTTGTACGTGAGCCAGCCGCTCGGCGCGTTCGGCCGACCCTCGACGAGGGACTCCTCGATGGTGTACTCCGGGGCGTTCTCGAGGAACGAGTCGAGCAGCTCCTGGCTGAAGGACTCGGGGGTGTCGAGATAGCTGCCCCACTGCCGCGCGAAGTCGGTGAGCCAGTCGCGGAAGGCCCCGGAGCTCTCCGCGATCGCGCTCCCCTGGTCGTCGACCTTCTGGTCCACGAGCCAGAAGAAGTGCGCCAGCCGATCGCTGACCTCCCTGGCATAGCGCTCCTCAGGAGCGGAGGTCTTCCACGCGGGGTCGGATGTCTGCTGTGGCACCCACCGGATGAAACGTCGGAGATAGTCGTCGTACTCATGCAGGTCGTGGGGCCAATCGAGCGCGTCGAGCAGCTCCAGTGACAGCTCTGCCTGCGCTCGTTTCCGTGCCTGCGCCAGTGAGCGCTCGAGCAACCGGGCAAGGTCCGGCCCCTCACGCTCCAGGATGCGGTGCAGGTCGTGGACGATCTGGTCGGGTCCGTGCACGGACGTCTCCTCTCGGTCGAGGCTGGGTCGGTCAGTGGGGTTGCCACGGCCAGTCAGAAGTCGTACGACGACTCCGCAGCGTGGTCCTGCCCGCTGACGCGGCGCAGATGCACACGTCGCGCCAGACGGATCAGCGGCCTCGCAAGGAACTCGATGCTTCCCGCAAGAAACATCCACGTCGCCGCCAGTGACGTCGACTCCCAGAAGAACAGGACACTGCCGGCCACGAACCACAACGCGATCAGCACGTCGTTGGCGATGCTCAGCGCCTCGTAGCGATCCCGGATCACGAGCTCGTCGTGACCGACCCGCAGCGTGAGGTCGCGATAGCCACTCACGGGGTCTCCCCTCCGCCGGGGTGCAGACTCAGGATTCCCAAGCATGCATCCTGGCAATCTTTGCGGTCGCGCAAGCATATACCACGCCCGACAAGGACCCGGGCGGCGACCTGCCTGCCGCCTACCTCAGCAGCGACGACGCCGCTGACGTCAGGTCACTGTCCGCGAACACCATCCGCCGACGGATCAGCGGCGGCACGATTCCCGCCTACCAGTGCGGGCGCGGCACGGTCCGAATCCGTCTCGAGGACCTTGGGGGCGCCCTCAAGCGCATTCCGACCTTTGACTGGTGAGGCCACCCAGGACGGCGTGCAGGCGCGAAGACAGGGCTGCACGGGGGCTGCGCCCGGCCCACGAAAGCCGCCCCGGGCACCTACTACGCCGCCAGGACCAGGGCGCCGCCAGCGCGCAGCGTGCGTGACGCCGCACTGGTCGCCGACATCGAGACCGCGCACGCAGCGAACCCGGGTGTCTACGGCGCGAGGAGGATCCACTCGCGAGACGTGTGCCGTCCGTAGCCGGCCGAGCGTGAACGCGTTGCCGGCCCTCCGTACATACGGATCCGCGCGGCCAGCCGTGCGCCGCGACGGTGCGTTGCCGGGTCACGAGTCACGCCGAGGGCCTCGTAGATCTGCGACCATGGGCATCCCAGGAGGACCACATGCCGCGACAGATCATCACCACCCCCGACGCGCCGAGCTCGCCCCTCTACAGCCAGGGAGTGAGGGCCGGCTCGCACGTGTTCGTCTCCGGCACAACCGGCATCGATCCGTCCACCGGCGAGCTGGCGGGCGAGACGATCCACACTCAGACCCGCCAGGCGCTGGCCAACTGCGAAGCCATCCTGCACGCGGGCGGCGTGACCCTCGCTGACGTGGTCGAAGTCGGTGTGCTGCTCGCCGATCCCAACGACTTCGCGGGCATGAACGAGGCCTACGCGGAGTGTTTCCCCGCAGACCCACCGACCCGCTACGCGGCCAAGCTCGGCGCGCAGATACCGGGGCTGCTCATCTCAATTCGCATGACAGCGATCATCACTTGATCTCTGCACAACCAAGAGATCAGGTCGCCGGTCGCTCCCGCGCCAGCAAGGAGATTCACTGCGTCGAAGTCGATCGGGCCGGCTCTCGAGCCCGGATCTGTAGCCGCGATCCGCACCCTCGGAAGGGCCTCATACCGCCGCGAACGGGGCTCCGTGTCAGCGCTGCGCTTGCATGCTCAGACCAAGCCTGACACGTGTGCACGCTGGGAGCGCGCGGTGCAACTTCGCCGGGCAGTTTCACCCACCGCTGGCATCTGGGTGCCACGGCCGCGGGTCGGTCCGCAGCAGTGAGTAGAGCAACACGTCCTGGTTGCGTCCAGCGTTGAAGAACGCGCCTCGTACGGTTCCTTCAAGCGAGAATCCGCACTTCTCCGCAATGCGTCGTGAGGCGCCGTTCTCGCCAACGATGACCAAGTGGATTCGGTGCTCCTTCTTCGTGCCGAAGAGGTAGTCCACCAGCAACTGCACCGCTTCAGTCACGAACCCACGTCCGGCGTACTCGTCCGCATAGAGCTGGTAGGACAACTCGAATGCATCCCAGTAGGAGACCGGGTGGAAAAACTCGATGTGGCCGGCGATCTCGCCCTCGGGGGACTCGATGACGAGCATCCCCTCGGTCTTCTGCCAGAAGCCGTGCTCACCGAATTCACCACGAAATGCTGTCTGCGACATGACGCCAAGCGGAAAGTACGCACCACGGTTCTGGATGTTCGTGTGCGCGTCGTACAACGCGTCCAGGTCCGCCTCGTGGACCTGCCGCAGAGTCACAGACTGACCCGTCAACACGGTCCCAGCCTAGGCCCTTGGCAAGCGCATCGAACCTCGCTCCAGACGCCTACGTCTTCGACCCGCGTGCCTGGCATGCCGAGGTTTGCCTGGTCAACGCGTCGACGCGTTCCTTCAGCGGGACAACCGATTCTCAGTGGCAGCACCTCGCACCAGGTAGCCCTCGACACATGCGCTCCCCCAACCGGCCCGAATCTGTCACCGGTGATCGAACCTGAGGCATGAGCCCAGTCGAGTGTCCAGTAGCCGCAAGCGGGCGCATCAGCGCGTGGTCACACCAGCTCCAAGAATTCTCCGTTGTGCGGCAGGGGCGAGCCGTCGATCCGGAACCGAAGGCCCGCGGCCACCCACACGCTCGAACGGTCCATCACCTGGCAGTGCAGGTGCGGCTCCGTGGAGTTACCCGAGTTCCCGCACTCCGCGACCTGCTCACCCCTGCGGATTCGATCACCCGTGCCGACCTTGAGCGACCCTCGCCGGAGATGCGCCAAGAGGACGCATACACCGTCGTCATGTCGGACGACGACGTAGTTGCCCAGCACGCCCGGTGGACCGGCCACCTCCCGCACACTTTCCAGCAATAGGTAGGCCAAAGCTGCCGGCGAGGTCCGGGACCAGTGGTCTCGGGCGGCCCCGAACGTGCGAACGACCGTGCCATCAACGGGCGCCAAGACCGGCTGCCCGAACCCGGGATACTCATCCGGGCGCCGGGCTGGCGGCCACCATCCGAAGGACGGCCCGGCCTCGTTCGGAGGCGCGTAGACCAGATCGACCGCATAGGTCTGGGACCATCCATGCACGTGGTGGCTCGGGACTCGCGAGGCAGGGCTGTTCAGGGCGCGCCACCGGCCATGCACAGGCGGTCCGATGTCCACGGTGTCACCCTCCGGCGTGCCCACCCGGATATACAGCGCCAGTCCTACCAGGAAGACAGCGATCCCGACACGACGCAGCCAGACCGGGGGTTCCGCGCCGAGTCCGGCGAGCAGCGCCACGACCATCACCGTGGCGCCGACCGCTACCAGTGGCATCCGCAAACGCGCGGCCACTCGGTCGACCAACGACAGCCCGAAGCGCATCGCTCTCTACGCTAGCCGCGCTGTAAGCGATCTCAAAGGAGGGAACCGTGCGGCTGGACGTCACCAGTAGTAGGGGTGCCCCATTCCGCCGCCTGCCGGCGTGCACCGCACGTCCGGATCTGGCCTATGTGCGTTGTCGAGCGTGAGTTGGAGAAGGACCTCGTTCGGGCGTACCTCGCCTGGCTAGGCCGCCCCGACGTGCGCAAGCACCGAATCAGCAACGGGCGTGGAGCCGACGTGTACGACCGCAATCGCCACCTGATCATCTAGGAGAAGCCAGTCACTCCGACGACGTGATGGTGGCGCACGGGATGGGCCAGGCCATGTACTACCGCTCGCTACAGAGCCCGGGTCCGATGACCGGATCGCTGTCCTACTCCCGGGGCGCCCCGGCGAGGACGTAGCCCTCCTGCTCCGGACCTACGACGTCGGGCTCATCTGCCGCGACGGCGACACCTTGACAGAGGAACTCTCCTAACGACTTGTCGAACGTGTTGACTGTCGTCGCCGACCGGAGTTCGGCGCGTCAGTTCGCCGCCCATCGGCTACGGCGGCCGCCGACTTGCCCTAGGGCTGGCCTACTACTCCTTGGGCCGCCAGATCCCGAACCGGTTCCCCAGCGGGTCGAGCAGGTGTGCGAAGTAGATCTGGCCGTTGTCCACCAGAGGAACAGCGACAGTGGCGCCGAGTGCCACAGCCTGCTCCAGCGCAGCCGCCACGTCCTCGACGTGGACGTAGAAGATCGCCCAGTTGCCCCTGCCCATGTCCGAGGTGTCCCAGAGACCCCCATTCGCCTCGTCCACCATCAGGTAGGGCTGGTCGCCCTGAGGTCTCTCTTCGATCTCCCAGTCGAACAGTCCGGCATAGAAGGCGCGCGACGCCGCCGGGTCGGGTGAGCCGATCTCGAAGTAGTCGATCTTGTTGGCCATGCGCACATCGTGCACCCGAGCACTGGCAGTCACGATTGAGCAGTTGGGCCTTCGCGTCGCGCCCATGCGACCAAACCACCCAGACGCATGAGCAAGCAGGAGTCGTCCCTACCGGGAGGCTGGTCTTACCCGCCGCCGCCAGTCGACCATGCGGATGGCGAGGGCTCCTGTTGCAGCTGCACGTGCCCATAGGGGCGGGCTACGGAGTGCCCGTGTTGGACTGCCGTCGGCTTGCTACCTCGCCCGCGCCGCCATAGCCGTTTCCTACCTGTGGGTTCTGGTGGACTTGGCGGCGACTTCATCCGGTCGGCGGACAAGGAGTTCCAGCCTGACGAACGTCTGGTCGTAGGAACCGTCGTGGCGACGCAGACGGTCTATCGAGGCCACGGCCTGCTCGACGATCTCTTGGATGCGGGGTCCGGAGGTATGCCGGGTGAGCACCAAGGTCGCTTGGGTGCGAAGTAGGGCCTCGATCTGGTCGCGGCTGAAGGAGCGGCGGTGCGCCACCGTGCCCACGGCCCCCGGCGGGATCTCGAAGCCTGCTTCCTCGAGACTGTCGAAGACGTCAGCGGTGTCCGGGAAGGGCGGAGGTCCGGGCAGGCCATGCGCGGCCGCCAACTCATTCAAGACCACACTTATCCGGCCGATGTTTCCGGTTCCGGCGCACTCCAGATGTAGCCAGCCGCCTGGCCGGAGCAACCGGTGGACCGCGGCGAACACTCGCGGGCGAGCCGGCGCCGGCACCCAGTGCAGCATCGCCCGGCTCACGACAAGGTCCACCGAGCCCGGCGCCAAGAGCTCGTCGAGTTGCTGGGCGGACCCGTGAATGAAGTGGAGGTTGTCGGCCGTGTGCCGACGGGCCTCGGCAAGCATGGACTCATCCTGGTCGACGCCGGTCACCGAGCCCCGCGGAACCAGATCAGCGAGCTGGGCAGTGAACTCGCCGCTGCCGCATCCGAGGTCTACGACCGCGTCGGTAGGCCGAGGCTGGTGACGTGCCAGAAACATCTCGTCGTAGCCCCGATGGTGGGCCGAGCTACGGGAGTAGTCGCTTCCGCTCCACCGAGCCGACGGGGACGGGTTGGTCATCGCACCTCCTGTGGTCAACGTTCTGCCGTCTGATGAAGGTGTCCTTCGAGCCTCTCACGGATCTGCGGGAAGGGGTCTTCACGACATGACCCATTCCGCCGCGTGCCGGGCAAGCGACATTCGCAAGGTGGTCGCCAACGTGTCGCCGCACGGCCTCCCCGTGCGGCGATGCATGTCGGACGGGTGCTGTGGGACGCGACCGGCGAGTGCAGCGTGGCGACCGGTCAGTGCTCCGTCCAGGTCGGCTTGCGGGATCCGGTGCGCTCCTGACATATGGCCACGGCCGAGAGTGCCTGCCCAGGCCCCCGGTAGCCGTGGGGTTGCTTGGTGTCTTGATCTCCGGTTCCGCGCCTCGGACGCGTCGGCACCAGCTCACACCCAGTCGTTCGTTCGTGGGGCTAGGGCATGGAACAGGTCCGTTGGACCGTGATCCACGAGGTCGGTCACCCCTTCGGTGCCGGCGACTCCTGGCTGCACGAGAGCTCGGCTGGTGAACTGGGATTCCGCCGGTCACGTCCGCGCGACCGCGATGAACGCCGGGGCGTCGAAGCTGACCCGGCCGGTGGAGTCGCTGAACTCGCGAAGTCGAACCTGGGCCGCAGCTCTTAACTCCTCGGCCTGGGCGTCGTCGATGATGTTTCGAAGCGTCCAGGCGCGGACGTCGGTGGTGACCCAGTCGTCGATCGAGGGGAACCGTGCGCTGCCGCCGAGGCGACGGACGGTGACCTGGCCGAAGGCGGTCGCCATGACGTCATGGAGCTCGGCGGAAGTCCCGATCGTGAATGGGGCGCCGAGGGCAGCCGCGACCTCAGGGCCGAAGAGGTCGTCGAGCAGTTCGATCATTGCCGCATAGCCGGGGGTCTCGGGCAGGCCGGCCCAGGTCGCCACGCAGGCTGTGCCGCCGGCGCGTAGAACGCGGGCCATCTCCCCGACTGCCGCCATGCGGTCGTCGAAGAACATCAGGCCGAACTGACAGAACACCTTGTCGAACGAGTCGTCGGGCATCGGCAGAGACTCCGCGGGTCCGCGAACCCAACTGATGTTCGGCGCTGTCCGCGCCGCCACCATCAGCATGCCCTCGTTCAGGTCGATCCCGGTGACAGTCCCCGTCGTTCCCACCACGGGCTTTGCTGCACGCGCGACCACGCCGGTGCCGCAAGCGATGTCCAGCACTGCGTCGCCCGCGTCGACGCCAGTGAGCTCGAGCAGCCGTCGGGGCCATTGGCCGAAGAGCGCGGGGACGAAGAACCGCTCGTACAGCTCGGCCGCCCCGGGCGTCACCTGGCCTCGCGTCGCGTCATCAGGTCGGGGCTCATCTGTCGCCATGTCGTCCATGGGCTCAGCGTGCGGTTCGGGGAGGGCAAAGAGAAGTCCTGAAATCGAACTCGACACTGGCCTCGGTCACGGGCAGGGTGGGACCGTGCGCACGTACGGTCAGTACTGCCCGATCGCCCGGGCCTCGGAGCTCATGGCAGAACGCTGGACCCCCCTAGTCATCCGGAACCTCATGTTCGGTGCGGAGACGTTCACCGCCATCGCGCTCGGGGTCCCGCAGATGTCCCGGTCGATGCTAGTGACCCGGCTGAGCGAGTTGGAGCGCGCGGGAGTGATCAGCGTCGTTCCGAAGCGCCGCGGCAGGGGCAACCGGTACCTGCTCACCGATGCCGGGCAGGACCTTGCCCCGGTCATCTCGGCGCTGTCCGAGTGGGGTGAGCGGTGGGTCGAGATCGGCTCCGAACACACCGACCCCGGCTTCGCGCTGTGGGCATGGTGCCAGGTCCAGCTCGACCGCGGTGCGCTGCCCGCAGAGCGGGTAGTCGTCGAATTCCTGTTCCACGACCAGCCCCGCGGCAACCAGCACTACTGGCTGCTGGTGGACAACGGTGATGCCGAGGTCTGCTACGCCGACCCGGGAGGCGAGCCTGCCGTCCTGGTCCGCGCCGAGTCAGCGGCCTTCATCGACTGGCACCGCGGGGCCCTCCCGTGGCACCGCGCGCTGCGTACTGGGCGGATTGAGGTCTCCGGCGACCGCCAGCTGGCCCGTCAGTTGCCGACCTGGAACCTGCGCGAGCCGAGGATCGGACGCGCCACCTAGGCGCTGCGGTGCCTCCGGACTCCCGCGCCCGGTCGTCGCCTCGGCGGCGTGCCCCGCGAGTCGCTGCTCCAGGCCGCACGACTGCGGAGGCGAAGCAAGCACCGGGGCCGCGCAGTTGATCATCCCCCGCTCACGCCCGCGGGACCATCCCGCGCCTGACGACCGACTTGCGTCAAACCGCCGCCTATCGGTTCCATGAACGGTCCGCTCTAGCGAGCTGAGAGCGTTCCGTGATGTCGTTGGTTCGGGATCATCCGAGACCGGCATCGTGTGCACGACTGCTGTCCATCCGTCAACCCGTCAACCGGTCGGTCGGCCAACTCTGGGATCAACAACCGCGCACCGGCCGCGGACCTACCAGGAAAGCACCATGAACAACACACGTTCCGTCGCATCGGCGCAACGCCGGAGCCGCGGCATTCGCGACCGCCCTCCCCATCACGGCACCCCTGGCCTCCGCGAGCTACGGGCAGCGGGACGTCGCCACGGACCGGCCGTGCTTCACGTCCGGTCGCACTGGAACAACGCCGAAGGTCCGCAGCCGACGTGCCCCAAGGGCGCGACCAGAAGGCCGCTCCCGACAAGTCGGGCGCGTCGCGGGCAACCCGTCCCCACGCATCGCGGACTCCGTGCCGTGAGGGAACAGTTCCCCTGGCCGGGCGCAGCGGGCACCCGCAGCGGTGGCCGCGATCGCCTGGCGTAGGGGACATGCTCGCGTGAATCGGCGGCGGCGCGGTTGAGCAGCCGGGCGGCCACCGTGCCCTGACCGTTGCGGAGCGCCACCTGCGCCCAGCGCCAGCGGCAGTACGCCGCCTCGTGGGGTCGAGTGAACCGATCCCACTCGTGCCGCGGCCCGGACCCACACGTCGGGCGTCTCGTCTCCACTCAGTCGAGCGATCTCGGCGTCCCACACGGCCCGCCAGCCGTGATTGTCACGCACACACCGGAGAACGATCCAGGCTAGCTCGGGCACGAAGGTCCTGGAGACTGGTGAAGGCGTCAGGGTCGCGATCGTCGCCTGGCAGTCGGAAGCGGCGCGAGCGCCAGCGCGAACACCGGGGCGAGATCGTCGGTCCGCCGGTGACAAGGAACTCTTCGAGGGCCGCGCGCAGGCGACGCGAGGCCGAAGCCGGCTTGCCGCTCCAGAGCTCCAGCTGCGCGGCAACCTCAGCACGCCAGGCCACGGCATGCAGCAGGTTCACGCTCACGTCGTCGAGCCGCGATGACGCGCCGTGCCTCATCGAGGCGACCTCGACACAGCTTCGACCCGACTCCAGGTCATGAGCAGGAAGTTCGTCAGAAGAGTCCCGGCCTCCTCTGGCACTGGGAGAAGCGACGCGGCCCGGGAAACCTCCCAGCTCCGATCATCGCCTCGGCGATGTTGATCTTGACAATTACCCCGAAGCCGGCCAGCCCCGGAGTGCGCGACAGGTCGATCGATGCGCGTCCTGCTTCCTCCAACTCTGCCAGTGGACGGCAGCAGGTGAGCAAGATGTCGGTGTGGAACATGCCGAGTCGCATCTCCAGCGGCCACGAGGGCGCTGGTCCGCCGGCGCGCAGAGCGTCGATCCTTGCCATCGCGCTGCCCAGGTCACCGCTGTACGCCTCACGCGCGGCAACCGCCAACGCGGTTTCGAAGATCACGGCAGGGTCGCCAACAACCTGGGCTACGTCCAGCGCCTCGCGCACCAACGAAAGCCCCTCCTGCTGCCTGCCGTCCTCTCCGAGGTGGAACCCGTAGGTCTGCAGTGCTTTGGCAAGCACCGGGCCGACGGGCAGCTGCCGGGACAGCTCGACCGATTGCCGCGCCAGTTCGAGCCCCACAGCGCGATCCTCGTGCATGGTGTGGACGCTGGCCATCAGCTCGTGGAGACGTGCGGAACTGTTCGTCGCCACGCCGCGCAGTTCGCTCAGCCTGATGTCGGCGAGTGCCAGCACCCGAGACCAGTCGTCGCCCTCCTCGCACGCCTGGAGGGCCTTGATGAGCGCATCGTCGCGATCTGCGCACCCGTCGAGGTCCACGGGTGGGCCGTCCGCCGGCCAGAGCTCGACCACCCGCGCCCAGTGCTCGACCTCCTGAACGGGGTCGAGTCGCTCGTGGGCATGGTGGGCAGCACGCACCCGCCACTCCAGCTCGCGCGCCTGATCATCGGCCTCATGCCAGTGCAGCGCGATCTCAGCGGGGTCCGCAGACCCGACGGCCGAAAGAGCGGACGCCAGCCGGCGGTGACCGGCCACCTTCTCGCCCGCCACCAGCCGACTGCGCACGGCCTCGGCGAGGAGCGGGTGTCGGAGCTGGGCACGCGAGCTGGCGCCGGACGCGGACAGGAGCCGTTTGTCGTGGAGCTCGTGCAGCGCCCGCGTCTGCTCGCGGGGCGTGATCTCGGCCGCTTCGGCGAGGATCGCGTCCGGCAGCGGCCGATCCGCGATCCCGAGGATCCTGGCTACCTGCCACGCCTCCTCGCTGATCCCGGACAACCGCTGCGCCAGCAGGTTCTCCAGCAGGGACGGCAGCTCACCCCCATGGCCGGTGTGCGCAGCCAGCTGTTCGGTGAACAGCGGCAGCCCCAGGCTGCGCTCGTGGATGGTCTCGACCACATCCGCCTCGGGTTCGTGACCCTCGAGCAGCGCAAGCTGCTCGGCGGTCTCCTCACGCGTGAGTGGCGCGAGCTCGACCTCGGTCACAGTGGGAAGCCGGCGAACCCTGGTCAACCACTCGACAGCCTCGGCCGATGTCGCCGAGTCCTCGGTGCGCCACGTCCCGATCACCGCAACCTCAGGGCCACGAGCCACCATGTGCTCCAGCAGGTCAAGTGTCGCAGGGTCTGCCCAGTGCAGGTCCTCGATCAGCAGTGCCAACGGCCGTTGGGATCGCAGGCTCTTCAACGTGCTACCGATCGCGGAGAGCAGCAGATGAGGGGTATCGGGCGGGAGCTCTGTGGGCGTCGTCGCGACCTCGGGGAGGAGTCGCCCGACCAGATGCTGTACATAGGCGTGGCATTCCGCCAACGCCTGCTCGACCCAATGCCCGTCGTCGTACTCATAGGTCTCCTGCAGGATGTCGACCAGCGGCAACAAGGACACCTCGTTCGACAAGGGCAGACAGTGGCCGGTGGCCACGAACACGTCGACGGCCATGGGGTCCGACGCCGCGGACACCAACGAGGTCTTGCCCATGCCTGCCTCACCCAGGACGAGCATCAGGCCGCTACCTGTCTGGAGGTGGCGGCGCGCGGCCGCGAGCTCGGTTCTGCGTCCCGCGATGCGGGGCAGAGCCGCGCCAGCAGGGGACTGTCCGAAGAACGGTGTAAGTGGCTCGACACGCTGACCGGTTGGTTGGCGAGATGGAGTCACGATGACCGAAACACTGAGTTCTGTGAGCCCTCCCGAGGATGTGGCGGTGTCACCGCCGGATGTCGCGCAGGACCATGACCCTGGGTTCGAGGGGTCTGCTCAGCCCTCTGTTGAGGAGCTCGAGATCGCCCGCGAATTGGTCCGCAGCGCACGCGCTCGTGGGGTCGCGTTGACGGGCCCCGATGGCATGTTGAAGGCGTTGACCAAGACGGTGATCGAGACCGCTCTGGACGAGGAGATGTCGGAGCACCTCGGCTACGACAAGCACGAGGTCGCCGGCCGCAATGGCGGGAACTCCCGCAACGGCGTGCGGACCAAGACGGTGCTGACCGACAACGTCGGGCCGATCGAGATCACCGTCCCGCGTGATCGTGATGGCACCTTCAGCCCGGTGATCGTGGCCAAGCGTCAGCGCCGCCTGGGCGATGTCGACACGATTGTGTTGTCGCTGTCCGCGAAGGGGCTGACGACTGGGGAGATCAGCGCCCACTTCGCTGAGATCTACGGTGCGTCGTTGTCAAAGGACACGGTCTCGCGGATCACCGACCGGGTCGTGGCCGAGATGGCCGAATGGACCTCGCGGCCGCTGGAGAAGGTCTACGCCGCGGTCTTCATCGACGCGATCTACGTCAAGATCCGCGACGGCCAGGTCGGTAACCGCCCGATCTACGCCGCGATCGGGGTCGACCTGGCCGGCCACAAGGACATCCTTGGCATCTGGGCCGGTAATGGCAGCGGGGAGTCGGCGAAGTTCTGGCTCCAGGTCCTGACCGAGCTGAAGAACCGTGGCGTCGAAGACATCTTCTTCGTCATCTGCGATGGCCTCAAAGGTCTGCCCGACTCGGTCGGGGCCGTGTTCGGCCAGGCGATCGTGCAGACCTGCGTGATCCACCTGATCCGCAACACCTTCAAGTACGCCTCGAAGCGCTACTGGGGGCAGATCGCTGCAGACCTGAAACCGATCTACGGCGCCCCGACCAGGGAAGCAGCCTGGCGAGCGTTCGAGGAGTTCGATGAGAAATGGGGCAAGCCCTACCCCGCGATCAGTGGCCTGTGGCGATCGGCGTGGGAGCAGTTCACCCCATTCCTCGACTACGACGCCGAGATCCGCAAGGTCCTCTGCTCGACGAACGCCATCGAATCGCTCAACGCCCGCTACCGCCGGGCCGTGACCGTGCGTGGCCACTTCCCGACCGAGCAGGCCGCGATGAAGTGCCTGTACATGGTCACCAGGTCGCTGGACCCCAAGGGCACCGGTCAGACACGATGGACGATGAGGTGGAAGCCAGCACTCAACGCCTTCGCAATCACCTTCGCCGACCGGATGCCCGCCGCGGAGAACCTCTAACAATGGAAACGCTGCTTACACCGTTCTTCGGACAGACCCGCCAGCAGTGCTGGGGGCAGGACCCGCCGCCGAAAGCCAGAGGTCGTGGAACTGGCCGGTGTCGCCGCGCATGGCTTCGACGAGCAGCTCAAGGGTGCCCCACGTCGGGAGGGTGGGGGACGAGAATGCCTTGGAGACGGTGGTGTGGGAGACGCCGGCTTCGCCGGCGAGGGCGCGCAGGCTGGGCCAACCGGCGCGGTGGTGAAGCTCGTGCAGGGCGACCGACAGGTCGCGGTGCGGGCCAGGTGGCAAGTCGGGACGGGGAAGAGCGCTCATGCCACCTCCGATCACCGAGGACCGAGACACCGTCCCGTCAGGATCCGCCCGACGCCCACTCGCTGTCTACAGGATTCACCGAGCCCGCGTTCTCCCGCGCACTGACGAAACTACGGGGGTTGTTCCCACAACAGATCGGTGTAGAGGGTCTAGATCAGAAGCGTTGAGGGCATTCGGTCGCCCGGTCGTGCCGCCGCGAGTAGGACGTCCGCGGAGGTACGACGCTCCTATGCTTCGTCAAGCAGCTGTGGCCTCACTTTCGAGTAGGCGATAGAGGTCGCGAGCGACGTAGCGGGCGAGGCAGCGTTTGATCTCTCGGGGGGTCTTGCCTTCGGCGGTGCGGCGGGCGACGTAGTCGCGGGTGGCTTGCTGGTACTGGATCCGGCTCGCGACCACGGTGTGTAGTGCGTTGTTGAGCTGGCGGTCGCCGTAGCGGTTGAGCCGATAGCGGGTGGTGACTTGGCCGCTGTTCGCTGGGATGGGTGCCACGCCGGCGAGCATCGCGAACGCCGCCTCGGAGTGGATACGGCCCGGGTGGGACCAGGCGCACAGCACCGTCGCGGCCACGATCGGTCCGACGCCGAACTCCTCGAGCAGCTCAGGACGCCAGCTGCGGATGATGGCCACCATCTGCTTCTGCAGCTCGCGTGCCTCTTTCAGCATCGCGTGCGCGCGCCGTGCCAGGGTCCGCAGTGCGACCACGGTGGTGGTCGTCTCGATGTCCCAGGAGGAGTGCACGCGCAGGCTCGCGGCGGTGTTGAGCATCGCGGCCAGCTTCTGGCCGCGGAACCTGACGCGGATGGCTTCGGGTGCTGCGATGACGAGGCTGAAGACCTGCTGCTGGGCCTCGGTGGAGGCGTTGATCGCGGAGCGTCGAGCAGCCAGGAGCACCGACAGGGCTTGGCGTTCGCCCCCGATGCGGGGAGTTCCCAACCGCGGTCGCGACATCGCTTCACGTGCTGCGCGGATCGCATCGAGCGGGTCGGACTTCGCGCCGTTGCGGCGCGCAGCCCGCTTCGGGCGGTCCAGCTCGATGACGATCTCGGAGGACTCGAGCAGGTGACGACTCAGACCGGCGCCGTGACCGCCGGTCCCTTCGATCGCCCACGCTCGCAGCGTCGCGTGGTTGTTGGCGAACTCCACCAGCTCGCCATAGCCCTGGGCTGTTGCTTCGACGGTGATCTCGTCGAGGACACCACCGGTCGCAGCATCGACTACGGCCGCGGAGTGGGTGTGGACGTGGGTGTCGACGCCGATGACGACATCGACCACCTCGCGCAGATCGGTCAGACTGTTCATGCGTTCTCTCCTTCGCCGGACGGGACGTGGTTCCGGTCCGGGACGGAGGCTCGGCAGGACTGTGATGAGACACGCCAGGCGCCGCTAACGCCAGGTGGTCAAGCTCCTGATCAGGCCAGCTCCTCCAACCGGGCCGGGGCCGGTAACCGCGAGCGGACAGGTCGCAACAAGGCACGAAGCCAGTCATTCCGGGGGTCACACTCGCGGTCACCCACCACAGCCCAGCACCATCAGGCTGCGTTGGCGATCCTCACAGTCCATTCCGCCGCCTGTCGGCGCGGCCCGGGCGGCCAGCTCTGCATTCGGTCGGGCCTCTGTATGGGACGCCGGGGCGTCGCACGCTGTCACCCATCCCTATGCGACCGCGCGTGCCTGAGGGTCTCGTGGTGCCTCCGGTCCAACCGCGCGGCCAGCGCCTGGTCCAGCGGCCGTTGGTCGTCCCACTGATTCACTTCAGCTTCCCTCGGGACGCTCACGGTTGCACTGCCGTCAGATGCGGTCGTGCCTGGTTCAGTGGCAGGGTCCGACCGTCTTCCCACGTCGGGTAGCGCCACCATCAGTGGCTGTGAGGGGCCACCACCCGTCCCTCGCTCGCCTGGACGACGACGAACCCCTGGCCACTGAACCCGAGCTGGAAGGCCTCTCCCGAGCCACGACCGATGAGTGCACCGGCACCGGCGGTGCGTCGTACGGCCGTGGTGAGCGACGAGGACCAAGCGATCGCTGCCTGGATGTCGGCGTACGTCGGCGCGTCGACGTTGAGGACGACCGGACTGCCGTGCGAAGTGAGGGCGACGGTGCCCGTGCCGGTGAACGTGGTGTTGAAGACACCACCAGCCATCATCGACGCCCCCTCCACCCGCTTGATGTCCCACGCGAGGGTCGAGTCGAAGGCGAGCACGTTACTGCCGTTGACCGTCAAGGCGTCGTTCTCGAGGTTGACGAGGTGAACCTCCATCGCGTCGTCGGCGAAGAAGACGTCACCGCGTCCCGACACCTTCATCAGCGGCATACCCTCACCAGTGAACGTCTTCTTCAGGAACTTCCCCATGCCGCCCGCGCCCTGGTAGGCGAAGTCGACTTGGCCCTGGTACGCCACCATCGCACCCTGTCTTCCCATCACCTCCCCGTCGAGCGCGACCCGGAGCATGCGTGGGTTTTGCAACGCGAACCGATCGTCGCCGGAGGACTCGAGGCTCGTGCCGAACAGTTCGCTGCGCATTGGTCTCCTTGAGCTGGGGTGTGGGCGTCGGTGTGCCGAAGGCTGTGCACCTGCTTCAACGGTGGCGGCGGGCCTCGGGTTCCGGGCGCCACGGACGGGGTCGTCGGACGGCTAGGACGGACTTCGTCGCACTGCGGACCGGCATGCATCTGGGTCCACCGCGAAGTGCGTCACCCCGCCGCGAGTCGCCGAGACTGACTCACGCCGTAGCCACGAAGTCCTGATCGTGCACCAGAGTCAGGCCTCCTCGTCACCCCAGCGTCCGAGGGCGAGGATCGCATCGCGCAACGCGAGGCCGCGATCGGTCAACGCATAGGCACGCGTGTTGTGCCGGAGCGGCAGGCGCGTCAGGACGCCGGCCGCCTCGAGCTCGCGCAGGCGGGTCGCGAGCATGTTCGTCGGCACGCTCAGGTCGCGCTGCAGGTCGCCGTAGCGCTGCGGTCCCTCGAGCAGCCGCTCCACGATCAACAGCGCCCAGCGCGCCCCGACGACGTCGAGGGCTGCGGCCAAGTCGTTCACGAGTCGGGCTGGGCGTCCGGCTTCATCCAGAACGGCGAGTAGTGGTAGCCGTCCAGGTCGTCGAACTGACGTTGGTACATGAAGGGGTAGTCGTCTGTGTCCCCGATCCGCCCGCCGGCGGCGCGGGCTCGTTCGACGAGTTCGTCTACGGCCTCGCGGCTGGCGAGGTCGAAGGAGACGGTGACCTTCGATGGGGTGTCGGGTTGACCGATCAGCTCCTCGACCCCGCCGACGCTTGCGTACATTTCGCGGCTGCCGAGCATGACGTACTGCTCGGGCGCAATCGCGAAGCACGACACGTTGTGGTCGGACATATCGGCGTTCAGGGTCCAGCCGATGGCGGTGTAGAAGGTGGTCGAGCGCTCGACGCTCTCGACCGGGCAGGTGATGAAGAGGCTCATGACCAGACACTTGCAAAATACAAGTGCCTCGTCAACACCGACTTCAGCCGCCCATCGACGCCCCACTGCTCCTGCAGCCAGAGCCGCGCAGAAGAACAGCGGCTAGACCATCACGCGCGCCTCTCGACCGCCGCTCCGGCACGCATCGCGCGTGGGATTTCAGCGACCTCGTCGACCACAGCGTCGAGGCGCGCCAGGTCCTCGGCGCGGGCCCGCGAGTCCAGGGTCACCGAGTAGGCAATACCGGTCGAGCGCCACTCGTCGTCGAACCCGCCGTCCGCCTCGACCGCAACGCCGTCCACCTCGATCCCGAGCCTCTCCGCCTCACGATAAGTGTCGTTGAGAACGCAGAGGGCCACTGACAGATGCAGTAGCTGAGCGCCGTTACCCGCCGGGTTGGCCACGACCCCTTCATCGGTCCAGGTGTGGTGCAGCACAACCCCTTCGACAGCACGGAGGGTTCCGGCCGTCGCGCGCACGCCGTGGAGTGACAGGTTCATAAGCAGATTGTGCCCACAGAGATCGCGTAGGCCGACCTGTCCCGGCCAGAGATGCGTCTATTCGCCGCCTGTCGGCGCCAGTGTCTGTTGGGGGCGGTGGTCGTCGAGGGCCACCGTGCGCATGACTGCGATCCCCCCTTGGAAGGGCGGTCAGCAGCCGCTTGTGGTGGCCATGATCGCTCGGTGCAGGGGGGCATGCTCGCGGGCGTCCGCGGCGCCCCGCTTCAGCAGCCGTGCCGCCAGCGTGGCCCGCCCCTCTCGGACCGCGACTTGGGCGCTGCGCCACCGGCAGTAGGCCGCGTCGTGCGGCCGCGTGATCCGGTCCCAGGCCACGGCCGCCTCGATCCACTGCTCGACCCGGTCGGAGACGTCGATGCGGTCCAGTTCCGCGGCCCAGAGCAGCCGGTTCGCCAGGAGGTCGGGCCCACGCGCCTTGGAGCCCAGGGGGTCGAGGTGGCCTGAGCGGCGTCGATCCGTGACCCGTCGGCGACGGGCGGCGCGGTCGAGGTCCGGCGCGTCGGCGGTCCCGAGGTCCGCCTCCATGCGGGCGTGCAGTGCCAGCACCCGTGACGACGTCGCCGCATAGCCGCCCGACAGCAGGAAGTCGGCGGATCGGGTCATCGGCTCGTGCGCGTCCTGCGGCCGCCCTGCCCACAGGCACAGCTCCCCGTCCAGGATGTCGCGCTCTGCCGATCGGTAGGCGTAGTTGCCGATGGACGCATGGCTGCGAAGTCGGATCTGGGCCTCGTCGAGCTGCCCGCGTCGGAGCAGGATCGCGCAGTGGGCATCTTGCGTGGCGCTGAGACCCACCCGTGAGTGGTCCTTGAGACGCGGGTCCACGACCGCCGCAGCCGCGGTGACGTCTCCTGCCCGGAGGTGCGCCGCCGCGACCGCGGCCACCACCGAGTCGGTGAAGATGTTGGGGATGTGCCACCGGTCTGCCTGGTCGAGCGCGGCCGCCGCGGCTGCGGCGATCAGCTCGCGGGGGGCCCCGGTGGCCGCGAGGACGTCGGTCTCCCGTGCGGCGACCCGCAGCGCGCACGCCGGGTCCTCGGACGCGGGGGCCAGGAGCCGTGCCTCGGCGGCGAGCGCCACCGCCTCGCGATCCTGCCCCTGCTCGACCAGCGTCCAGGCCTTGTGAGCGAGCATCACCCGGCGTAGGGATACGGCCCCTACTGTCTCGGCGATCGCGAGGCCCTTGTCGACGACGGCGCGGGCCTCCGCGTGGCGTCCCATGGATCCGAGGATGTTCGACTGGACCTCCAGGATGTGTCCGGCCTCCGCGGTCGGCGGATACCGGTCGTTGATGGCGACCGCTTCGTCGATCAGTCGCAGACCCTCGTCCTCGTCACCGACTGCGCACTCGAGATCACCGGCTCGCAGGAGCACTTCTGCGCGTCCCCGGTCGGGTAGCGACACGGCCATCGCATCCTCGACGTGGCGACGTACGACGTCCACGCCGAGGCCTGCGGCGATCGAGGTCTCGATGATTCGCACATGGACCTCGGCCAGGGTGGCTCCTTCGACGTCCTGGGCGTCGGTCTCAGGCCACAGCTCCAGCGCGCGCCTCCACAGTGGATACGCCTCGTCGCGGGCGAATCGTTGCTCCGCCGACCGGGCCGCGCGAACTCTCCAGACCAGTTCTGCTGAGCGGTCGCCCACGGCGCTCCAGTGGTCTGCGACCTCGGCCTTCGGGGGGTCCGGAAGTTTCGCCAACAGGCTCGCCACGCCGCGATGGGCCTGGTCCCCCTCACCAGGGACGAGGTGATGGCGGATGGCCTCGGCCACCAACGGATGGCGCAACCGGACCACGTCGCTGTCGTCAGCCAGCAGCCGGTGTCGGCGCAGGGAGCGAAGCGCCGGCGTGAGATCGGCGTCGAGACCGGCCGCACTCGCGAGCTGGCGCGCGGTGAGTGGCCGATCCGCCACCGCGAGGGTCCGCGCCAGGACCCACGCGCCCTCGTCGAGATCACTCATCCTGTGCGTCAGGATCGCCTGGAGCTCGCTGGGCAGCCCGTGATCAGGCCCAGCTGTGGCCAGCTGCTCGGTGAAGAGCGGCTGACCTCGACTCCTGCGGTGGATGGCATCCACGTCGGTCGCGGCGATGACTCCCAGGAACCGCAGCTGCTCTGTGGTCTCGGCCAGCGTCAATGCGCCCAGGTGGAGCGTGGCGACCCGACGGGAGACTCGGTTCCGCCAGGCGAGGTGCTCGTCAGGCAGGTCGGGGTCTTCCGTGCGCCAGGTGGCGACAACCGGCGGCAGGCGGCGTTCGCTCGCGACAAGACGCTCCACCATGTCCAGCGTCACGGAGTCCGCCCATGGCACGTCTTCGATCACCAGCGCCCAGGGCCGTAGCTCTCCGAGAGCCTCCAACACCGCTGCGACGGCACTGAAGAAGCGCTGACGATCCGAGCCACCACCCATCTGTGGAGGCGGATCGACATCGAGCTCGGGGAGCAGGACACCCAGCGTTGGAGCGACGTAGGCGGGGCACGTCCTCAGCGCATCGCCGAACCACTCACCACTGTCCTGGGCGAGGACGGACCTCAGCGCGTCGGCGATGGGCATCAGTGGGACCTGGGTGGACAGGGGAAGACAGTGGGTGGTGGCCACGAAGCACCCGGCCTGCTCAGCGGCCGTGGTCACGAGCTTCGTCTTGCCGATGCCGGCCTCGCCCGTGACGAGCAGCAGGCCGGTCCCTGTCTCGAGGTGGCGGCGTACGGCGGTCAGCTCGCTTCGGCGTCCGGCGATCCGGGATGCGGATCGAGGGACGTCGGCCCTGCCGGTGGAGGCGTCGAGCCACAGCTCGTGGAAGTGGTCGTGGTCTCCGTGCAGGGCCTCGACGAGGAGCTCGACGACGCCCCACGTGGGGAGCTTGGGGGTGGAGAAGACGTGGGAGACGGTGGTGTGGGAGACGCCTGTCTCGCGGGCGAGGGTGCGTAGAGAGGGCCAGCCGCCGTGGTGGTGGAGGTCGTGCAGCGCGTTGTTGAGTTCCCGCCGCGGTCCGGGCGGGAGGTCGGGTCGTGGCAGTGCACCCACGTGGCCTCCGGTCCATCGCCTCCGGGGTCAGGATCCTCCGCTGTGAATCGGCTGTCCATCGTGGCCTCGGCCATTTCGTCCGTCCGAGACACCATCACGCCTCACTCCGCCTGAGCTGAGGCGAACCGAATGTGAAGAGTTCTCATCGAACGCAGCTTGACGTTTGCCCAGTCCTGGTGACCGGACGGGTCTGCAAGAGCGTCACTGCGCCGCGTGCCGGCGCACTCGACGTGGCCTGCGGGCAGCAGGGTCTCTGGACGTGTGGCCTTGCTCGCCGGGTCAGGGCTGGACGATCAACTCACCGGATGTCGGGTGACCTCGGCGACGGCGTCCATCAACGGCGCGATGTCGTCTCGGCACACAGTGCAGAACGACATCCCGCGATACGACCGGACGACGGTCATGCGGTGTTGGCGGTGCTCTTGGCAGCACACGTCCGTTCCGTGGTCACGCTGGCAGACCAACGCGCGCATGCGCCCGTTCCAACCGACCCATTGCATGGTCTTGCTGGCCGGGAACGGGTTCCGTGTCTCGTTGCCGCACGCAAAGTCTTCTTCGGCCTGTCGGACCCCCCGGTCGCAGGCCATCAACGCGTCTGCGTGAGTCCCCATGTCTGGGACGGTAGACCTCCGCACGGACAGGCACACCCACAGCAGATCCTCACTTTCCCCAACACTCTGCTCTACGCCGCGCTCCCATCTGCGTGCGTCATAGCGCCGCTTGCGGGGTCGCCGGCCTTGTCCACAGTGAGGGGCAGCTGCAACTGACGCAGGATGAGGGACTCGATCTCGTTCAGTTCCGTGCCGTCAGGTTTGACCTAGGTTGCGAGTTCAAGCCGCGCGACCATCCCGTGGCTCAAGCGCTGATCGCTGGCACCATCGAGGGCGAAGTTGGCGCTGCCATCAGGCTTCCCGGGTTGCGTGGCACCGCCACTAGATGCAGGTCGTCGACGAGAAGCTCGGCGAGACTCGGTGGGCGCTCCTCCCCGGTGGGCCCGCGAGTGGGGTACCCGAGGCTGCGTGGGTGGGCGCTGACATGGCTGTCCTCCGAGGTCGTTCCGTCGCGCTCGCCGTCACGGTGACTACGGTGGTCGCTCACGACGCCCGGTACGCCCGGTCCGCCCCGGAAGAAGTTTTGCGTTCAACAATCGAAGTGCTCGATGAGCCCCCGCGCACGGGGTGCGTTCGAAAGCTGAGCATGAAGCACCACCGCCACCCCGACCCCCGTCGGGAGCCGGTGGTCGCGCGTCGGCCGAGGCGGGGTCCGACCTGCTCGGAGCCCGCCTCGGCCGTCGACGATCGCCGTCCGGTCAGCGGTCCGCCCAGGCGCCTCCGTAGATATCGGAGTTGCCGAACGTCGGTGCGCAGACCTGCTGCACGTCGGGTGCCTCACCGAGCTCGCGCTCCTCCTGGGCGGGTTCGGACTCACCGCGAGGTTCCTCGGCCTCGGCGGTCTGGGTGCCGGTCTCGACGGCGATGTCGTGCAGCTCCTGGCGGTAGGCGTCGACCTCGGGGCAGTCGGAGGCGTTGCGCACGTCGTTCCAGACGGCCGCGCCGTAGGTACGAGTGGCGGCCGCGTAGACGTAGTCACCGAGGAACTCCGCGGCCAGGTTGTTCTGGCTGGACCCGCGGGCGTCGCCCGCGGCTCCCTGGTGGACGAGCGAGAACGCGCCCACACCCGATGCAGTGGAGTCGGCGTGCAGCATCACGCCGACCAGCGGGCGGTCATTGGCCGGCCCGACCGCACTGTCCTTGAACGGCTCGAGCCAGGCGTTGTAGACGAGCCAGGCCTCGGCACCGTCCGGCGAGATCGCCGGGGCGGAGTAGTAGCCGCGGTGACCGGCACGCTGCACCGATCGAGGCGCCGCCCAGCTGTCGCCGCCACTGTCGGACCAGCTGAAGCGCACGGTCTCGGCGTTCAGCCGCTGACCGTCGACCCAGCTGATGACGATCCGGTCGGTTGCGTCCCCGCCGCTGGGTGCGCCGTTCGCGATGTCCACCGACGGCGCCCCGGACAGGTCGGAGCGAGCGCCGCCGACACCGTCCATCACGCACCGCCCGATCGAGGGCTCGACGTACGAGCAGGTGTCGTAGGCCCGGAAGATGCTCTGCGGTCGGCTCCACCGCTGCCCGCCGTCGAAGGACCGGATCATCTGGATCTGGCCCACGCCGGGCGTCCCGGCGCCGAAGGTGGTGTCGAAGACGTAGACGATGCCCTCGGAGTCGGTGCGCACCGTGCAGCCGCTGCGCCCGAAGCCCTGCTGGCTGCTGGTGTTGTTGGCCGCCGGGGTGACCTGCTTCTGGGTCCAGCTCTCGCCGCCGTCACGCGAGGTGAGGACGAACAGCGGCTGGGAAACGCCCGGAACCGAGCGGAAGCCGGCGTAGCAGACGTAGACGTTGCCGAAGTGGGGGCTCGACTCGGCGTTGTCCGCCCAGATCTGTTCCTTGTCAGAAAACAGTGCGGAGTTCTGCCTGCTGGCGATCACCGGGTCGCTCCACGCGTCGTTGCTGCCGGCCGCGGCCCCGTCGAGGTCGTCGGTATGAGAGACCGCGATGGCCTCGAAGCCCCGGAACGGCGCGGTGTCGGGCAGCGCGGAAGTCAGGTTGGCGTAGTACAGCCTGGCGCCCCCGTCGTAGCTGAACCCGCCGGCGCTGGGCTGCGGCCCGAACGCCACGGCCGGGTCTCCGTCGGAGACGAGGTCGTTCTCGGCGTACTTGGGCAGCGTCCCGATCGGTCCGGTCTGCGGCACGCACTCGGGGTCGTCGTCACCGACGACGCCCGTGCACGCGCGGGCGGTGAGGCCGGTGTAGGTCGGCTGCCGCCACGTGCTGCCGGAGTCGGAGGAGAAGTAGACGCCGGAGACGCCGACGCCCTCGGTGAAGGGGCACGTGTTGTCCTCCCCCGCGTTGCAGGCCTCCATGTCGATGTTGTCGTTGGCGCCGGCGACGAGAAACGTCGGATCGACGGGGTTGATCGCCACGGCGGGCTCGTTCTGCTTATTGGCGGAGAACGGGCCGGCGGGGCTGCCACTGGAGACCAGCACGTCCGACCCGTCGGGGAGGACGGCGTCCGCCGGCGAGTGGACCTGCACCCCGGCGGTCACCAGGGCGAGGACTGCGAGAGTGATGACGGCACGAAGCCGAGGCAAGTGGGGCACGGCGCCTCCCAGCGTCAGTGATGACGCGGCTCGCCCCGAGAGCTCGGGTCGACCTCCTGGAGGCGGGTCGCCGGAACGGACCCACTATCGAACGGCCCGCAGCTGACCGGGAAGAGCAGCGGGGGGATCCGGCGACATTTACTCAAAATTCGCCGAATACACCGGCGTCCGCCCGCTGAGGTCGCGGGCCGGCGCCGGGCTCGGTTTCAATGGCGTGGGTTGCTCGGTTGCGCAACGTCACGCGTCTTCGTCTGTGTCCACCGCCACTCCGCCGTACGTGCCCGCACCGAGCGTCGTCGCGTTCGGGACCACAGGGTCCGCTGGCTGCGGCGCTCCTCCCAGGGTGCCGCTTGTGGCCACCGCTGCTCCTCCCGCTACCAAGGCGAGCGCCGCGACCGTAGCGAGACCGGCGGCCGCACGCTTACGCCGTGCCCGTCGACGGCCAGCGACCACGTATGACGACACGTCGAACGCCAGTGCGCCCGGGTGGTCGTCGACAGCGGCGTGCAGCCGAGCGGTCCACGCCTCCTCGGGGGTGCTCATGCCCGATCCTCGCTTCGGTAATAGGGGGCCAAGGCCTCTTCGAGCTTGTGAAGCCCAATCGCGCACTGACCTTGACGCCGCCCTCACTGATGCCCAGATCGGTTGCAGTCTCAGCCACCGACAACCCCCAGTAATGGCGCAGCACCACCACCCGGCGCTGCCCCAGAGGCGGTCCTTCAGCGCCCGGATCAGCGCGGCGCGGTCGTCATCCAGTAGCGCCGTGACGGGCTCATGCCCATCGAGTGACTCAGTCTCGCGCCGCCAAGGGCGCCGCAGCTCGTCGAGGTGGGCGTTGACGATGATCCTGCGCGTGCAGCCGTCAAGCCGGTCCGCGCGTACCAGCCGCGGCCAGGCGACGTACAACTTCAGTAGCGCACTCTGCACCAGGTCGTCGGCCTGGGCGACGTTGCCGCACAACAGGTAGGCCGTTCTCCACAACGCCGGTCGAGATGCCGCGACGTAGTCCGCGAACTCCTCGTCCTGCTCGGCCGCACCCATGGCAACCTGCGTCCCCGACATACTGTCAAACGGAATCGACGCAGGATCGGTTGCATCGGACCAATCCTTCCCACCGCTGATCCACCGCGCGCGAACGCGCAGATCATCCGCGATGAGTGCGTCACAGCGCCACCTGTCGGGGACGTCCAGAGCCGATGAGCGGGTGGAATCGGCTGGCACCCGTCGCACGAACCGGAAAGGATGCCCGCGTGAGTCAACTCCACAGCGACGAGTTGTCGATCGACGTCACGCTGGCACGTCGCCTAGTCGATAGGGCGTTCCCTGAGTACGCCGGTCACGACCTGACACCCACCCGCGACTCCGGTTCGTCGAACGCCCTCTTTCGCCTCGGGGACGACCTGCTTGTGCGGATGCCACGACAACCGGGCGGCGGCGCAACCATCGAGAAGGAGGCACGGTGGCTGCCCTTTGTGGGTCCTCGAATCACCTACCAGGTTCCCAGGGTCCTTGGCATCGGCGAGCCTGACCTCGGATACAGCGAGCGGTGGGCAATCACGCAGTGGCTCGACGGTGCGAGCGCGACTCCTCCGCAATCGGGCTCGGGCTCGGGCTCGGGCCCCAGTGCGCCTTCTGGACTCGCCACGGACCTCGCTCAGTTCTTGACAGAGCTACGAACGATGGAGGTTCCTCCTGAGGCCGCACACGATGAGACCCTGGGGTGGTACCGGGGACTGCCGCTTGCCTCCCTGGACGCTGACTTCCGCGACGCTGCGGCGGAATGCCGCGTGCTCGACCTGGCAATCGACACAGATGAAGCGCTCCGGGTCTGGGACCGCGCAGTCGAAGCCTCCTCCGCAGCCGATGCGACCGTGGGCTGGTACCACGGTGACCTGTTGGCCGAGAACCTGCTCGTGAACGACGCAGGCCGTTTGACAGCCGTGCTCGACTTCGGGGGCCTTGCCATCGGCAACCCGACGGTGGACCTGATCGTTGCTTGGGAGGTCCTCGATGACGAGGGCCGTCGCGAGTTCCGGAGAGCACTCGATGTCGACGACGCCACGTGGACAGCGTCAAGAGGGTGGGCACTGCTCATCGCCATGATCACGTTCCCGTACTACGGCGCGACCATGCCACGGCGCTGTGCCGACCGACTTGTGATGGCGCAAGCGGCGATCGCTCCCGCCTGACGTCGGCGCTCGTAGCCGTCATCTCACGACCGCCCTGCCACTCGGCGTAGACATCCGCACATGCATGCCGCGTTGAGGGCGGCTACGCTCGCCCGACCATCAGCGACCGGCGCTTGGACTTCAAGCCTGTGCGCGTCGCCGGAGCCACACCGCCCATCGAGCGACACCTCCCGGGTTTGCCACGGGCCACGTTGTTCCGACGGCGCGCTGTGGCAGATTTTGCCCCATGATCGCCAGCGAACCTGAGGCCCTCCGGGGCAAGACCTTCAAGAGCAGGAGTCTGCGGGGATCGCGATTCGTGGGCTGCGACCTGGGAGACGTCGTCGTACGCGGAAGCGATGTCGCCGGCATGGAGATCGACTCCCCCTGGCTGCTGGAGGGCGACAGCAGCCTCCTCGTCAACGGTGTCAACGTTGTGCCCTTGGTCGACGCCGAGCTGAACCGGCGCTTCCCGGGGCGGGAGCTGCGCACGGCCGTGGACCCCGAGGGCCTGCGCGCCGCCTGGGCCGTACTCGAACGGACCTGGACGGCGACCCTCGAGCGCGCCACCGCGATGCCTGCCGGCACCATCGACGCCTCCGTCGACGGCGAATGGTCGTTGGCCGAGACGCTTCGCCACCTCGTGATGGCAACCGACACCTGGCTCGGCAAGGCCATCCTCGAGCAAGAGCAGCCGTACCACCCGGCGGGCCTGCCCAACGACGACAACGACAGCGACGCTGACGACAACGGCGTCTTCTCCGCCCAGGCGCCCTCGTTCGCGGAGGTCGTGGAGGCGCGCAGCGACCGGCAGGCGATGGTGCGCGAGTTCCTGGCCGGCCTCACGCCGGAGGTCCTCGCGCAGCCTCGAAAGAATCCCCATGCCCCGGACTATGAGGAGACGGTCCTCTCATGCCTTCGCACGATCCTGGAGGAGGAATGGGAGCACCACCGCTATGTCGCGCGCGACCTGGACTTGATCTCCACAGCAAGGTCGGCGGACGAGTAGCGCTGCGGCAGTCCGCTCAAGCCGCTGTCGGTCCGGTCCTATCGAGAGAAACCGTTCGACCCGCAGGACTTGCTCTGCCGGGTTTCCCGGCTTGTCCGGGACACCATCATCGAGCCGCGCGTCCTGTCCGGATTCCAACTTCTCTTCGACCGACTCGACCACCGCATCGCCGACATCATCGACGACAGCCTCGAGCGCGGTGCCTACTTCAGGCGTGTCACCCTCCCCCGGCTCGTCGAGGGAGGCGGGCACCTGGTCCATCCGGTCCGCGAACGCTTCGTACCCGTCACCACCGCCACAGACCTCCCAGTCGTCCGCACAGCCCGCGCACGGCTTCGACCTCGCGAACCACTTCCCTGCACGACCCCTGGCCCGACAAGAGTCGAGCTGCATTCCGCGCTGATCCACCGTCCGACGAAGAAGGCGCCTGCGGACGTCCCGCACCTGCAACTCCGGCGCCGTGTCCGGCCTACGTTGCACTCGCGGACCCTCCTCTCAGCGAGAGAAGTCGACCGACACCCCGTCATCCCCGGTCAACACTGGACCGTCGACATCTCGCGCCAGGCGGAGCGCCGTCAAGGCCTTCCCACCTCTTGAATGACCACCGACGCCCAGGAGGCTCCAGATGAGGACCCAGACTCCCCGCCAGCGCAATCAGGTCCAGCAGGGGCGCACGGCCCGCCAACTGCCCGTCTACCTCAGCGTCGACGACGCCGCTGACGTCATGTCACTGTCCGCGAAGACCATCCGCCGACGGATCAGCGACGGCACGATTCCCGCCTACCAGTGCGGGCGCGGCACGATCCGAATCCGTCTCGAGGACCTGCGGGCGCCTTCCAGCGCATCCCGACCTTCGACTGGTGATGCTCTATAGAAAGGCGCTTGAGCGCGAACGTAGGACTCCATGAGGGCTACACGGGCCAACGGGAAACCGCCTCCGACCCACTGTTCTCGCAGGTCAGAGGCGGTTCATGTTCGGTGGGCGATACTGGGTTCGAACCAGTGACCTCTTCGGTGTGAACGAAGCGCGCTACCACTGCGCCAATCGCCCGCTGTGCGGGTGCCGGGGAACTCTAACCCATCGTCGCGGACGACTCGGAATCGGCCTTCGGACGGAGCTGGGCCAGCCGCCTCGGGCTTGCCGTGGAACCGTCGGTAGCTGTAGACGATGAGGCCCAGGGCGATGGCTGACGAGGCGACCTGGGTGACACCGGTCCACAGGCCGCCGGGCAGCCACCAGGACTCGGCGAGGGGCCACCACTCCGGCGCCGGGGGGTAGTAGATCCAGAGCACGCCGAAGGCGGCCAGCACCAGTGCGCCCAGCACCGAGGCGACGATGCGCGGCCAGGTCTCGACCCCCTCGGCCGCTCCACGCAGGGCACGGACGCGGACGGGCTCGACGCGCCGCTCGGCCCAGTCGTACTGCTGCGACAACAGGGCTAGACCGGCGAAGATGCCCAGCAGACCCGGTCCGGGCAGGAAGATCGCCGCCACACCGGCCAGCAGCAGCACCCAGCCCATGGTTTCGAGGACCAGCCGCTTCGCGGCGCCAGTGCCCGGGACGGCCATCAGGATTTCTCCCAGCGTGTCGGTGCAGGGAAGATGGCGGCTGCCTGCTTTGCTGCGCTCACGTGATGACCCTACGGGTACGACTCAACGTGAGTCGTAGCCAGCAACGGACTGGGTCGTTGGACCCACGTCATAGGTCGGTCCCCCCGCCGTCCTACCCACCGAGGGAGGGTCCGAGCGGTCGGGCACCTCGAAGGAGAGTTGGAGACACATGCGCAAGATCATCTCGGACGTCTCCGTGGACGTGACGATGTACTGCCGGGACCTCGACGGCGAGTGCTACGAGCTGGACGCGGTCCTCGGATACGCCCGCTCGGACGCCTTCGCCGTCACCATGACGTTCGGCGACGTCGAGCCGCAGGTCACCTGGACCTTCGGTCGGGACCTGCTGATGCGCGGCATCACCCACCCGATCGGCGACGGCGACGTGCGGATCTGCCCGTCGCTGAGCGACCACGGCGTCGCGATCGTCCAGATCGAGCTCTGCAGCCCGGACGGCCACCTGCTCCTCGAGACCCGCTCCGACGACATCACCGACTTCATCGGTCGCACGGTCGACGTGTGCGCTCCGGGAGTCGAGGCCGAGCACCTCGACGTCGACCAGATGATCGCCCAGCTGCTGGCGGTCTGACGCTCGTCAGTGGGTGTCGTGCTGGGCCACCCACGAGGCGTGGAGGCCGGCGTACACGGCTGCCCTCCTGGGTGACGAGCTCCCGGTGCGGGCCCCGCTGCACGACTCGACCGCGGTCCACCACGATCACCTCGTCGGCGTTCTCCGCCGTCGAGAGCCGGTGCGCGATGGTCACGGAGGTCCGTGACTGCATGAGCCGCTCGAGCGCGAGCCCGATGCGCATCTCCAGCTGCGGGTCGACGGCGCTGGTGGCCTCGTCGAGGACGAGCAGGTCGGGGTCAGCCAGGTGCGCGCGCAGCAGCGCGACGAGCTGGCGCTCGCCGGCCGACAGCGACTCGCCGCGCTGGCCGACCTCGGTCGCCAGTCCACGCGGCAGCGCGTCGATCCAGTCGCGCAGGCCCAGCTCGTGGGCCGAGGCGAGGATCTCGTCCTCGGTCGCGTCGAGCTTGCCGTAGCGCACGTTGGCCGCCAGCGTGTCGTCGAAGAGGAACCCCTCCTGGGGCACCAGCACGACGCTGCGCCGCAGGGACGCGGGCGCGATCTGGCGTACGTCGAGACCGTCCAGCAGCACGGCGCCGTCGACCGGGTCCATCAGGCGGGTCAGCAGCTTGGCGAAGGTCGACTTGCCCGAGCCCGTCTCCCCCACGATCGCCATCCGGGTGCCGGCGTCGATGTGCAGGGAGACCTCGGAGAGCACCGGCGGCCCGCCGGGGTAGGCGAAGGTGACGTCGTCGAAGGTCACGTCGATGGGCCCGCGCGGCAGGACCTCGGCGTCCGGACCGGGGTCGACGAGGTCGGCCGGCGTCTCCAGGATGCCGATCACCCGGCGCCAGCTCACGATCGCGTTCTGGGCGTCGGTGAGGATCTGGGTGCCCATCTGCACCGGCCCGACGAACAGCGTCACCAGGAAGGCGAACGCCAGGACCTTGCCGGCCGTCATGTCGGACGTGAAGCCCAGCAGCACCCCCACGACCAGCACGCCGGCGTTGGCCAGTCCGGCCGAGATGCCGCCCAGCGAGAACGACATGACCGTGAACTTCTGGGCGCGCGTGCTGGCGCTCTTGAAGTCGTCGATGGCCGAGTCGATACGCCCCTGGGTGCGGTCCTCGACGGCGTAGGAGCGCACCGTCGCGGCGCCGACGACCGGCTCGGAGATGGCGCCGAGGAGCACCCCCACCTGGTGGCGCACGATGCTGTAGGCCTCGGAGAGCTTGCGCTGGAAGTAGCGGATCGAGATGAACAGCGGCGCGAAGCACAGCCACACCACCAGGGCGAGCTGCCAGCTGTAGATCACCATGATCACCGTGGCGACCAGGATCTGACCGATGCTCACCACGAAGATCAGGCCGCCGAAGACGAGGAACTGGCTGACCTGGTCCACGTCGCTGGTGACGCGGGAGACGAGGGCGCCGCGGCGCTCGGTGTTCTGGGTGAGCAGCGGCAGGTCGTGGACGTGGCGGAACGCCTTGACCCGCAGCGTGGCGAGGCCGCGCTCGGAGGTGGTGAAGAGACGGCTCGTCATCGTGTACGACGCGAGGCTGGTGATGGCGAGCACCACCGCGCACCCGATGCCCAGCCACACGACGTAGTCGAGCCGCGGACCGTCGGGGCCGTTGAGCCCGCGGTCCAGGGTCTGCTGCACGGCGATCGGCACGACCACCTGGCCGCACGCGGCCACGATGGCGAGGAACAGCGTGAACCGGATGCCGTCACTGAGCTCGGGCGAGATCCGCATGCCCCGCCGGATGGTCTCGATGGCGCCGATCTCCTCGCCGGAGTCCATGCGGGTGCCGGCGGCGGGGTTGCGGGTCGTGGTGGTGGAGCTCACTGGGCACCTCCGGCGCCACTCGGGACGGTGGCGGAGCCACCGGTGCCGGCGGCCTCGTCGTGGGCGGCCTGCTCGTAGGCGTTGACGAGCCGGGCGTAGTCGGCGCTGCGCTCGAGGAGCTCGCGATGGGTGCCGCGGTCGGCGACCCGGCCCTCGTCGAGGTGGACGACCTCGTCGGCGAGCCCGATCGTGGCCTTGCGGTAGGCCACGACGACCAGCGTCGTGTCGGTGGACCCGTCGCGCAGGGTGGCCAGGATGCGCGCCTCCACCTCGGGGTCCACCGCCGAGGTGGCGTCGTCGAGGATGAGCAGGCGCGGGCGGCGCACGAGCGCACGCGCCAGCGAGATCCGCTGGCGCTGGCCGCCGGACAGCGAGGTGCCCCGCTCCCCCAGCTGGGTGTCCAGACCGTCGCCCAGGGCGGCCACGAAGCCGTCGGCCTGCGCGTCGCGCAGGGCGGCCCACACCACGTCGTCGGCGATGTCGGCGCCGAGGGTGATGTTGCCCCGGACGGTGTCGTCGAAGAGGAACGCGGTCTGCGGGACCAGGGCGACCGCACCGGCGAGCTCGCCACGGGCCAGGTCGCGCAGGTCGACCCCGTCGATGCGCACCACGCCGCCGACGGGGTCGACGAGCCGGGTCAGCAGGTTGGTCAGGGTGCTCTTGCCGGACGCGGTCTGGCCGACCAGGGCCACCGTGCGTCCCGGCTGGACGTCGAACGTCACGCCGTCGAGCAGCGGGGTCCCGGGGTCGTAGGAGTACTGCAGGCCGGCGACCTCGAGGACGGCGCCGCGGCCGGCGGACGGCAGCGTGGACGCGCCGTACTCCATGGAACCGGACGCGGAGATGACCGCCTCGGCCCTGCGGTAGCCCACGACCGAGCGCGGGAACTCGCCCAGCAGCCAGCCGATGGCGCGGATCGGGAAGGCCACGATGGTCAGCAGGTAGGCGACGGTGACCACGTCGCCGGCATCGGTCTGGCCGCCCATGACACGCGAGGTGCCCACGGCCAGCACGATCAGGACGCCGATGTTGGGCAGCGACGCCAGGGTCGGGTCGAAGGCCGCGCGGATGCGGCCGGCGCGGATGTTGACGTCGCGCAGCTCGTGGGCCTTGGCGCGGAACCGGTCGGTCTCCTCGCTCTCGCGACCCAGGGTCTTGACGACCATCGCGCCGTCGAAGGACTCGTGGGCGATCTCGCTGACCTCGGCGCGCAGGGCCTGGGCGTAGGTCATCAGGGGGGAGGCGAGCCGCTGGTAGGCGAGGTTGGCCACCACCACGGCCGGGAAGACGAGCAGCCCGACCAGCGCCAGCACCATGTCGGCGAGGAGCATCTGGACCACCGCGATGGCCATCATCACCACGGTGCCGAGCGCCATCGGGAGCGGCGCGATGGGCGCCCAGGCGGCCTCGACGTCGGAGTAGGCGTTGGACAGCAGCTGCCCGGTCGGGTGCCGCTGGTGCCACTCCATCGGGAGGCTGAGGTACTGGCGGGTGACGGCCCGGCGGGTGTGGGCCTGCATGCGGAACTGCATGATCCCGGCCCCGAGCCGGCGGGCCACGATGCCGACCGCACGCAGGACCGCGACGCCCAGGAAGAGTCCCAGGACGGCCCAGAGCAGGCCCGTGGCGATCTCGCCGTTCTCGAAGGCGGGGATGACGACGTGGTCGGTGGCCCAGCCGAGCACCCAGGCGTCGGCGACGGTCAGGACCGCGAAGAGCACCGAGCCGAGGGTGGACAGGATGAAGATGCCGGGCTCGCGGCGGATGGCGTGGCCGAGCACGGCGAAGCCCTCCCACGTCGTCGATCCCCGGAGCTCCGCGTCCTCGCCTGCCACGTCTGTCGCCCGCCCCCTCGTCGTCCGGAATCCTCGGCGCGTGCGCATCCGCACCCCGCAGCCGAGGAGGTTGCTCGTCGCAACCATCTCGACTGGTCAGGCTATTCCCCGCCACCGACAGCGACCCAATCGCGCGGCCGTGCTCGCGCCCCCGCCTAGGGTGGGTGGCATGAGCCTCGCCCGAGCAGAGCGTCACTCGCTGGCCGACACCGCCCGCGCCGTCGGACCGGACGCCCCCACCCTGTGCGGCGGCTGGGACGCCCGGGACCTGGTGGCCCACCTGCTCGTCCGGGAGCACAGCCCGCTGGGTGCGGCCGGGATCGTCCTGCCTCCCCTGGCCGGGCTCACCGAGCGGGCGATGCGGCGTACGGCCGAGGAGGACTTCGACATCCTGCTCGAGCGCTTCCGCCACCCCCGGCTCACCCCGGCCGCACTGAAGGCGGTCGACGACCGGGTCAACCCGGTGGAGTTCTTCGTCCACCACGAGGACCTGCGCCGCGCCCGACCCGGCTGGAAGCCGCGCGAGCTCACCCGCCACGACCAGGACGTCCTGTGGACCATGCTGCGGCTCCTGGGCCGCGGACTCGTCGCGAAGGCCAAGGTGCCGGTGAAGATCGAGCGCACCGACACCCACGACACCGCGACCTTGCGCCGCGGCGACGAGCCGGTGACCGTCCACGGCCTGCCGAGCGAGCTGGTGCTCTTCCTGCACGGGCGCGAGGAGACCTTCGGCGTCGACCTCACCGGCCCCGTGGACCGGATCGCCCGGCTGCGCGGCGCCGACCGCGGCGTCTAGGTCCCGAGGCCCCTAGACCAGCCGCAGCCGCGACAGGAACGCACGGGTGCGCTCCTGCTGCGGGTCGCCGATCACCTGGTCCGGGCTCCCGGACTCGTGGATGACCCCGTCGTGCAGGAAGCTGACGGTGTCGGCCACGTCGCGGGCGAACCCCATCTCGTGGGTGTTGAGGACCATGGTCACGCCCTCGGCCTTGAGCTCGGTGAGCAGGTCGAGGACCTCCCCCACCAGCTCGGGGTCGAGCGCGGACGTCACCTCGTCGAGGAGCATCAGCCGCGGGTTGGCGACCAGCGCCCGGGCGATCGCGACCCGCTGCTGCTGGCCACCGGAGAGGTCGTCGGGCCGGGCACCCGCCTTGGACGCCAGCCCCACCCGGTCCAGCATCGCGAGCCCGCGGGCGTCGCACTCCGGGACGGCGACCCCGTGGACCTTGCGCAGCGCGAGGGTCACGTTGCCGAGCACGGTGAGGTGCGGGAAGAGGTTGTAGGACTGGAAGACCAGGCCCATCCGGGCCCGGACCGCGTCGGCGTCCACCCGGGGGTCGGTGACGTCCTCGCCCTCGAAGGTGATCACGCCGTCGTCGACGGTCTCGAGCAGGTTGGCGCACCGCAGCAGCGTGGACTTGCCCGACCCGCTGGCTCCGATCAGCACGACGCACTGGCCGCGTGCGACCGACAGGTCGACGTCGCGCAGCACCACGTGGTCGCCGAACGCCTTGCGGACGCCGGTCATCTCGAGCACGAGCTCGCCGGTGTCGCTCACAGCATTCCTCCCGCCCCGTGGAACCCCTGCTTGCGGGCGTACCTGTCGGTCAGCCGTGCCATCGGGATGGTGAGGCAGATGAAGAGGAAGCCCGCCACGACGTACGGCGTGTAGTTGAAGTCGCGGGCCGTCTCGATCTGGGCGGCCCGGATCGCGTCGATCACGCCGAGGACCGCGATGAGGCCGGAGTCCTTCTGCAGCGACACCAGGTCGTTCATCAGGGGCGGCAGCACCCGCCGCCACGCCTGCGGCAGCACCACGTGGCGCAGGGTCTGGGCGTAGGAGAGCCCCAGCGACCGGCCGGCCAGGCGCTGCGAGGGGTGCACCGACTCGATGCCGGCCCGGAAGACCTCCGCGACGTACGCCGAGTAGGACAGCACCAGTGCCGCGCACCCCCAGAACAGGGCCGAGGTGGGCAGGCCGGTGAGGTCGAGGGCCGGTCCGCCGAAGCCGAGCAGGAAGAGCACCAGGAGCAGCGGCAGCCCGCGGAACACGTCGACGTACACGGTGCCCAGCAGGCGCAGCGGGAAGGCCACCGGTCCCCGGATGGTGCGCATCACCGCGATGCCGAGGCTGAGCACCACGATGATGACGGCGCAGACCACCATCACCCGGATGTTCAGCCACAGTCCCGCCAGCACCGCCGGGAACGAGTCCACGGCCTTGTCCCAGTCGAAGTACGTCTCCTTGACGCGCTCCCACCCGGGCGAGGTGACGACCAGCGCCGCCACCACCCCGAGCAGCACGACCGTCGAGGTCGCCGCGATCGCGGCGCTGCGCACGGTCTGGCGACGACGCCAGGCGTCCCGCTCGCGCTGGACCTCCGACGGCTGCCAGTCGGTGGGCGCAGCGTCGGCCTCCGGGGCCGACATCAGGAGAGCTCGGGAGCGCCCTGCTGCGCCAGCCACTCGTCGGCGAGCTGGTCCAGGGTGCCGTCCTCGCGCAGCGCGTCGACGGCCTGCGAGACGCAGTCGGTCAGCGGGCTGTCCTTGTCCAGCACGGCGCCGAACTGCTCGACCTCGCCCGCGGGCAGGGGCAGCTGGCCGACGATGACGCCGTCGTCGAGCTGGACGGCCGTCATGTAGTAGGCCGTCGGCAGGTCGACCACGATGCCGTCGATCTGACCGTTCTTGAGGGCCTGGACCGCCTGGTCGTTGGTGTCGAACGCGGCCGCCTGCTGCGAGCTGCCGATCTCCTCGCCGATGGCGTTGTAGCTGGTGGTGCCGACCTGGGCGCCGAGCTTGGCGTCGGCGAGGTCGGCGATCGAGGTGACGCCGTCGATGGGGCTGCCGGCGGTGGTGATGACGGTCTGGCGCACGTCGTAGTAGCCGCTGGAGAAGTCGACCGCGTTGCGACGCTCCTCGGTGATGGAGACCTGGTTGACGTCGAAGTCGAACTTCTTCTCACCGGGACTGACCACCGCGTTGAACGGCACCGTCACCCACTCCACCTCGTCCTCGGCGTACCCGAGCTGCTCGGCGACCGCGTAGGCGACCGCCGCCTCGTAGCCCTTGCCGTTGGTGGGGTCGTCGTCGACGAACCACGGCTCGTACGCCGGGGAGTCGGTGCCGACGGTCAGCACGCCCTCGGAGCGCGTCTCGAGCGAGTCCTTGTCGCACGACGCGGCCGCGTCCGTCTCCCCGGACGCGGAGGTGTCCGACGCGGAGTCGCCCTCGTCGCGCGGGGCGCCGCAGGCGGTCAGGAGCACGGCGGCGGCCAGCGAGGTGGCGACGAGGGGTCGGGTCAGGGTGCGCATGGCGAAATCGTATGTCCGCCGACCGCCACATCCGTCGCGGGCCCACCGTGTGAACCCCGCCGCCACTGGGTAGGAGGCCGCCCGCCACGCCACCGACGAGGGAGCACCATGTCGCACGTCACACCGCCACGCACCAGCCGTCCACGCGCCCGGCGTACGACGGCCGCGGCCGGCCTCGTCGCCACGGTCCTGGTCGGCGGCACGCTGATCACCCCGGCCGACGCCGACCGCCCCGCCCGCACCAGGACGTCGGCGAGCTGGACGGCCACCGACGTCGTGCGCGACACCCCGGTCTCGGTCTCCGGCACGGTGAAGGACCGGGTGAGGGGCAGGCGGACGGTGCGCCTCCAGCTCAGGACCGCGTCGGGCTGGCGCACCCAGGACAAGGCCCGCACGACCCGCACGGGCGACTACTCGTTCGCCGTACCTACCTGGTGGAACCGCTCGGCGAAGGTCCGGGTGCTGGCCGCCCGCCAGGGCCGCGCGCGAGCCGACGCCAGCAGGGCGCAGCGCATCGCCGTCACCGAGCCGTACGCCCCCGGCGGCGACCCGGGCGCCTGGGAGCACATCTACCGCTATCCCGTGCGGTTCGACCCGTGCCGGACCCTGACCTATCGGATCAACGCGGCCCAGGGGCTCCCCGACCCTGCGACGGCCGAGGCACTCGCCCGGGCCGCGGTCGCCCGGATCTCCCAGGCCACCGGCCTGGAGCTGCGCTACCTCGGCCCCACGGACGCGATCTACCAGGGCGGCGGCTCGTCGATCCCGCGGGACACCGATCTCCTGGTCTCGTGGGCCACCGACGCCCAGACCAAGCTGGACATCGGGCCCGGCTACGCCGGTCGCGGAGGCGCCGGCACGGTGGTGTGGGGACGCGACGCGCGGGGGCGCAAGGTGGCACTGGCCCGCAACGCGGGCACGGTCATGGACTCCGGGGACGCCTCCCTGACCGCGAGCGCCACCCTCCACATCCTCATGCACGAGCTGGGCCACGCCGTGGGCCTGGGTCACGTCGGGGACCCGGCCCAGGTGATGAGCCCCAGCCCGTACGCCATCCCGGACCACCAGTGGGGCGCCGGTGACCTCACCGGCTTCGCCGAGGTCGGGGTGATGGCCGGCTGTGTCCGCCCGGACCGCCGCAACGGGCGCGTCAGCGCACCGGGTGACCTGCTGCCGCCAGACCTGCCTTGACCTCACCGATCCGCAGCGTGCCGAAGTGGAAGACGGTCGCCGCGAGCACGGCGTCGGCCCCGGCGTCGACGGCGGGCGGGAAGTGCTCCACGGCTCCCGCCCCGCCGCTGGCGATGACCGGGACGCCGACCTCGCGGCGTACGGCGGCGATCAGCTCGAGGTCGAAGCCGTCCTGGGTGCCGTCGGCGTCCATCGCGTTGAGCAGGATCTCCCCGGCGCCCAGCTCGGCCGCCCGGGCGGCCCACGCGATCGCGTCGATGCCGGCGCTCGTGCGGCCGCCGTGGGTGGTGACCTCGAAGCCGGACTCGGTGCCGGGCGCCCGGCGGGCGTCGACGCTCAGCACCAGCACCTGGCTGCCGAACCGGTCGGCGACCTCCGCGATCAGCTCCGGGCGGCGGATGGCCGCGGTGTTCATGGCCACCTTGTCGGCGCCGGCGCGCAGCAGCCGGTCGACGTCCTCCACGCTGCTCACTCCCCCGCCGACCGTCAGCGGGATGAAGACCTCCTCCGCGCAGCGCGAGACGACCTCCATGGTGGTGGCGCGGCCCTGGTGGGAGGCGGAGATGTCGAGGAAGGTCAGCTCGTCGGCCCCCTCCGCGTCGTAGGTCCGGGCCAGCTCGACCGGGTCGCCCGCGTCACGCAGCTCGGTGAAGTTGATGCCCTTGACGACCCGGCCGCCGTCGACGTCCAGGCACGGGATGACGCGTACGGCGAGGGTCACCGCTCGCCCCTGGTCAGCGCGAGCGCGTCCTCGAGGGTGAAGCGGCCCTCGTAGAGCGCGGTGCCGGCGATGGCGCCCTCGACCCCGTCCGGGACCAGTCCCATGAGGGCCTCGATGTCGGCCAGGGTGGTGACCCCACCGGAGGCGACGACCGGGCGGTCGGTGGCCGCGCAGACGTCGCGGAGCAGCTCGAGGTTGGGGCCCTGGAGCATGCCGTCCTTGTTGACGTCGGTCACGACGTAGCGGGCGCAGCCCTCGGAGTCGAGGCGGGCCAGCACGTCGTAGAGGTCACCGCCCTCGCGCGTCCACCCCCGGGCCGCCAGCGTGCGGCCGCGGACGTCCAGGCCCACGGCGACCCGGTCGCCGTGCTCGGCGATGGCCCGGGCGCACCACTCGGGCTGCTCGAGCGCGGCGGTGCCGATGTTGACGCGCCGGCACCCCGCGGCCATGGCGGAGGCCAGCGACTCGTCGTCGCGGATGCCCCCGCTCATCTCGACCTGGATGTCGAGGGCGCCCACGATCTGCGCCTGGAGCTCACGGTTGTGGCCGTGGCCGAAGGCGGCGTCGAGGTCGACGAGGTGGATCCACTCAGCCCCCGCCTCCTGCCAGCGCAGGGCCGCCTCGATCGGGTCGCCGAAGCGCTTCTCCGAGCCGTCCACGCCCTGCACGAGCTGGACGGCCTGACCGCCCTTGATGTCGACGGCGGGGAGGAGCTCGAGGTAGGAGGACATGGGCCCGATCCTAGGAGGGCGTCGCCCACGACCTCAGCACGGTCCACCCCCGCCGAGGATCCCCGGCCCCGTCGGCTCGGGCGACGGGCGCTCTCCTCGGAGCCGACCTCGTCGGCCCGGCTCGGCCCCGGCCCGCACGACCACGTCGCTGGGGAGTCCCGCGCGCACCATCCTGACTCCGTTATGGTTTTGCCTAATGCCGTTAGGTCACCTAGCGTCGGCGGGGTGAAGCCGTTGACCGAGTCCGAGATCCGCGCGTCCTTCGTGAACTGCTCGAAGGGCGAGGCGAAGCGCCTGAACGTCCCGGCCGACCTCGCCACCCGTCCCTGGGAGGACCTCGACTACCTGGGGTGGACCGACCCGCGGTCGCCGGCGCGCCGCTACCTCGTCGCGGACGTCGACGGGTCGACGTACGGGCTCGTCCTGCGGATCAACGAGGCGAGCGTCGGGGCCGCCCGCAAGAGCATGTGCTCGCTGTGCATCACGGTCCGGTCCGGCGGTGTCTCGCTGATGGTCGCCCCCCGCGCCGGGAGGTCGGGCCAGCACGGCAACTCGGTGGGCACCTACATCTGCTCCGAACTCAGCTGCTCGCTCTACGTGCGCGGCAGGATCCGGACCGGCACGCCCGGCATGCACGAGACGCTCACCGTCGAGCAGCGGGTCGACCGGCTCGTGGCCAACCTCGAGACGTTCGTGCGCCGGGCCACGTCCTGACCCTCACCACCCCCGGCGTGCACCGGGTCAGCGCGCCGTCGCCTGCCAGATCGGCGCGATCTCCCGGCGGTAGCGCCGGCCGAGGACGGTGGTCAGCACGACCAGGACCGGACCGGGGATGTGGGCCCGCAGGGAGGCCGTCTCCTGCGCACCGGCGCCGTCCTGCATCCAGGCAAGGGCGTCCCCGGCGTCGGTGATGCGCGAGGGACGCATCCCCTTCTCCGCCGCCTTCCACTCCGGGTCGTCCCCGTAGCGGTCGATGAGGGGCTCGACGTCGTTCTCCTCGTGCGCGAGGTGGGCGTCGATCACCGTGCGGGAGCGAGCCACCTCGTCCGCCGCGCCGGCGGCACGGGCGACGGTGGGGTCGAAGACGACGCCGTCGATGGCCGCGCTCCCCCGCGCCAGGGCCTCCTTCATCGCCGCGTGCTCGCCCTCCATGGCGGCCATCAGGTCGGGGTCGACGCCCTGCGAGAGGAGGAAGGGCCACGCCAGCGCGTCCTCCGCCTCGTGGTGGTGGGTCAGCTGCTTGACCAGGTGCTCCCAGGCGCGCTGCACCTGCCGGGCCCGGTCGCGGTCCCCCTCCGGCAGCGCCCGGAGGGCCTGCTCGGTGCGGGACACGTCGCGTCGTACGGCGGCGTGGATGATCTTGTTCATGCTCATCGTGGCCATGCCGGGACGCTAACCCGGCTCCGCGGACCCCGCGACCCGCATTCGGGGGAAGTGCTCAGAGGGTCTGCACCCAGTTGCGCAGCAGCGCGGCACCGGCGTCGCCGGACTTCTCGGGGTGGAACTGGGTCGCCCACAACGGGCCGTTCTCCACCGCCGAGACGAACCGGTCGCCGCCGTGCGTGGTCCAGGTGACGAGGGGCGCGCGGGTGCGGTCGTTGGTGACCAGCTCCCAGCGGCGGGTGGCGTAGGAGTGCACGAAGTAGAACCGCTCGTCCTCGACGCCGGCGAAGAGCTGCGAGCCCGCGGGCGCCTCGACGGTGTTCCAGCCCATGTGGGGTACGACGGGTGCCTCGAGCCGCTCGACCGTGCCCGGCCACTCGTCGCAGCCCGCGGTCTCCACGCCGTGCTCGACGCCCCGGGCGAAGAGGACCTGCATGCCGACGCAGATGCCCAGGACGGGGCGACCACCGGCGAGGCGGCGCCCGATGATCCGCTCCCCCTTGATGGCGCGCAGGCCGGCCATGCACGCGGCGTACGCCCCGACGCCGGGCACGATGAGGCCCTCGGCCTCCAGCGCCGTGGTGAAGTCGCTGGTCAGCGTCACCTCGGCGCCGGTGCGCTCGGCCGCGCGCACGACCGAGCGCAGGTTGCCCGAGCCGTAGTCGAGGACGACCACCCGCCGGGGGGCGGGGCTCACAAGGCGTCTCCCAGCGTGCCCTTGGTCGACGGCACCCCGGTCTCGCGCGGATCGATGGCGATCGCGTCGCGGAAGGCCCGGGCGAACGCCTTGAACTGCGCCTCGACGAGGTGGTGCGGGTCGCGGCCGGACAGCACCCGCACGTGCAGCGCGAGGTGGGCGTGGAACGCGATCGTCTCGAAGACGTGACGGGTCAGCGAGCCCTGGTAGGCGGCACCGTCGGCGTCGTTGCCGCCGATGGCCACGTAGATCTGGCCCTCCGGCTCGCCGGTGTGCACGCAGTAGGGGCGACCGGACACGTCGACGACCGCCTGGGCCAGCGCCTCGTCCAGCGGCACGGTCGCGTCGCCGAAGCGACGGATGCCGCGCTTGTCGCCGAGGGCCTCGCGCAGCGCCTGGCCCAGCACGATCGCGGTGTCCTCGACCGTGTGGTGGGCGTCGATGTGGGTGTCCCCGTCCGAGCGCACGGTCAGGTCGACCAGCGAGTGCCGGGCGAAGGCGGTGAGCATGTGGTCGTAGAAGCCGACGCCGGTGCTGATGTCGGCGCGGCCGGAGCCGTCGAGGTCCAGCTCGACGAAGACCGTCGACTCCGAGGTGGTCCGCTCGATCCTGGCGGTGCGGTTCATCGGTGGTCCTCCATGACCTGGGTCAGTGCGTCCTTGAATGCGTCCATCTCGGCGGCGGTCCCGATCGAGACCCGCAGCCAGCCGTCGGGCCCGGTCTCGCGGATCAGCACGCCCCGCTCGACCAGTCCCCGCCAGACAGCATGGCGGTCGTCGAACGTGCCGAACAGCACGAAGTTGGCGTCGCTGTCGGCCACCGTGAAGCCACGCTCGCGCAACCAGTCCACCGTCGCGTCCCGCTCGGCGCGCAGCTCGTCGACCCTGCCCAGCAGCTCCGGCGCGTGCCGCAGGGCGGCCAGCGCCGTCGCCTGCGTGACCGCCGAGAGGTGGTAGGGCAGGCGCACGACGCGGATCGCGTCGCAGATCTCCGGCGCGGCGGCCAGGTAGCCGACCCGGGCACCCGCGAGGGCGAAGGCCTTGCTCATGGTCCGGGTGACGACGAGGTTGCGGTGCGTGTCCAGCAGCTCGAGGGCGCTGGGGACGCCCTTGCGGCGGAACTCGCCGTACGCCTCGTCGACGACCACCAGCCCGTCCCCCGCAGCCGTGCAGAGCAGCGAGACCGCCTCGGGCGGCAGCGCGGTGCCGGTCGGGTTGTTGGGCGACGGCAGCAGGACGACGCTGGGCCGCCGCTCCTCGATCAGCGCGCGGGCCGCCTCGAGGTCGAGCGAGAAGTCCGCCTCGCGCCGCCCGGCCACCCACTCGGTCACGCTGTCGCGGGCGTACTCGGGATACATCGAGTACGTCGGCGCGAAGCTGAGCGCCACCCGTCCGGGCCCGCCGAAGGCCTGCAGCAGCTGCAGCATGATCTCGTTGGAGCCGTTGGCCGCCCACACCCGGTCGACGGTGATGCCGTGGCCGCCGGACGTGTTGAGGTACGCCGCCAGGGCCTCGCGCAGCTCGGTGAACTCCCGGTCGGGATAGCGGTTCAGGGTGGTCGCGGCCCGGCCGACGGCGGTCGCGATGTCGGCCGCCGCCGCCAGCGAGGGGCCGTACGGGTTCTCGTTGACGTTGAGCTGGACGGGTACGTCGAGCTGTGGGGCGCCGTACGGCTCGATGCCGCGCAGCTCCTCACGCAGGGGCGGCCACGACCACTCCTGCGCGGACCCCGCGCTCACTGCTCGAACCGCACGGAGACCGCGGCACCGTGACCCGGCAGGTCCTCGGCCTCGGCCAGCGTGACGACGTGCCCGGCCACGTCGGCCAGCGCGTCGCGCGAGTAGTCGATGACGTGCATCGACTTGGTGAAGGCGCGGACGCTGAGGCCGCTGGAGTGGCAGGCGCACCCCGCGGTGGGCAGCACGTGGTTGGAGCCGGCGCAGTAGTCGCCCAGCGAGACCGGGGCCCAGGGACCGACGAAGACGGCACCGGCGTTGGTGACGCGGGCCGCGTGCGCGGCGGAGTCGTGGGTCTGGATCTCGAGGTGCTCGGCGGCGTACGCGTTGACGACCTCGAGGCCCTGGTCCATGTCGTCGACCATGACGATCCCGGACTGCGGGCCGGTGAGGGCCCGCTGGATGCGACCGGTGTGGCGGGTCGCGAAGACCTGCTTCTCGAGCTCGGCGACCACGTCGTCGGCCAACGCCTCCGAGTCGGTCACCAGCACGGACGCCGCCAGCGGGTCGTGCTCGGCCTGGCTGATGAGGTCGGCCGCGACGTACGCCGCGTCGGCCGAGTCGTCGGCCAGGATGGCGATCTCCGTCGGACCGGCCTCGGAGTCGATGGCCACGCTGCCGCTGACCAGCCGCTTGGCGGCCACCACGTAGATCGAGCCGGGCCCGGTGATCAGGTTGACCGGACGGCACGCCCCGGCGCCGTAGGCGAACATGGCGATGGCCTGGGCCCCGCCGACGGTGTAGACCTCGTGCACGCCGAGCAGCTCGCAGGCGGCCATGATGGTGGGCTCGGGCAGGCCGCCGGTGTTCTTCTGCGGCGGGCTGCTGAGCGCGATGCTGCGCACGCCGGCGACCTGGGCCGGGACGACGTTCATCACCACGCTGCTCACCAGCGGGGCCAGGCCGCCCGGGACGTAGAGGCCGACCCGGTCGATGGGCACCTTGCGGTGGGTGACGGTGGCACCGTCGCCGAGGCTGCTCACCACGTCGTGCTCGAGCTCGGCCTCGCACGTGGCGCGCAGCCGACGGATCGACTCCTCGAGCGCCAGGCGGATGGACGGGTCGAGCTCCTCGAGGGCGCGGACCATCGCCTCGCGGGGCACCGCGATGTCGTCGATCTCGATCCGGTCGAACTCCGCGGAGTACTCCATGATCGCCTCGACGCCGCGGGTCTTGACCGCGTGCAGGACCGGGGCCACCACATGCGTCGCCGCCTCCACGTCGAACTCCGCGCGCGGAACCGCGGCGCGATAGTCGACGGAGGCACGGTCGGCTCCCCTGAGGTCGATGCGACGGATCATGGCCCCAAGTCTAGGGAACGGGCCACGCCCCGGCCGAACCCGCACCACGCCCGGACAGCGCTAGGGTCGGTGCGTGAGCACTCCCCTGGCGATGTTCCCCCTCAGCACGGTGGTGTTCCCCGGCGTCTCGCTGCCGCTGCACGTGTTCGAGGACCGCTACCGCGCGCTGGTCCAGCACCTGCTGAGCATCGACGACCCCGCCGAGCGGGTGTTCGGCACCGTGGCCGTCCGGGAGGGCTACGAGGTCGGCGACCACGGCTCGCAGTCGTTGTACCGCGTCGGCGTCCGTCTCCAGCTGACCGACGTCGAGGCCCACGACGACGGCACCTACGAGATCGAGGCGGTCGCCCGCGAGCGCATCGTGCTCCAGGGGCTCGACGCGTCCGGCGAGTTCGCGGTCGGGGACGTCGTCGAGCACCCGGACTCCGGGGGGCCGGTGCCCGACGAGGTCCTGGGCCGGGCCCGGGCGACGTTCACGGCGTACCGCGCGGCCGTCAGCGAGCTGCAGGGCACGACGTTCTCCGGCTCGCTCCCCCGCGACCCGGGCTACCTGTCGTGGACCCTCGCCGCTCTCGCCCCGCTCCCGATGGCCGAGCGGCAGTCCCTGCTGGAGGCCGACTCGCCGCGTGAGCGGCTCGAGCTGGTGACCTCCCTGCTGCGCGACGAGCTGCGCGCGATCAACGTCATCCCGTCGCTGCCCGCGACCGAGGTGGCCCGCACCGCCTGGTCCCCCAACTAGAGCTGCGGGCGATGGCCAGGAAGAAGACCGGCGGCGGTACGCCGGCCACCGTGGCGCTGGCCGCGGCGGGCGTCGACTTCACTCTGCACGCCTACGAGCACGATCCCCGGGCCGCGTCCTACGGCCTGGAGGCCGCCGAGGCCCTCGGCGTCGAGCCGGGCCGGGTGCTCAAGACCCTGATGGCCTCCCTCGACGGGGCCCTGGTCGTCGGCATCGTGCCGGTGGCCGGCCAGCTGGACCTCAAGGCACTGGCCCGGGCGCTGGGCGGCGGCAGGGCCGTGATGGCGGACGTCGCGGCGGCCCAGCGCGCGACGGGGTACGTCGCGGGCGGCATCTCCCCGGTGGGCCAGAAGCGAGCCCATCCCACGGTCCTCGACACCTCGGCCACCGGCTGGTCGACGGTCTTCGTCTCCGGCGGCCGGCGCGGGCTGGACGTGGAGCTGTCACCGGCCGACCTGATCGCGGTCACCTCGGCGACCACGGCCCCGATCGGCCGGTGAGCGGGCTCAGTCGGTGGTGAGCCTGAGGACCGAGTGGGCCACCCCGTCCTCGACCCAACCGGTGACACCGAAGGCCGAGAGCGGCTCGATGTTCGCGGCGATCTCCGGGTCCTGGTCGCCGGCCAGCCGGGCCAGCCAGTTGTCGTCGGCGTCGAAGTCGACGAACAGCAGGGCCGAGGCCTCGCCGGCGTCCGCGACCACCTCGTCGAAGGCCTCCGAGTCACCCAGCGAGCCGCCGCCGGCCAGGGTCGACCGGTAGTCGGCGTTGGGGCTGATCGTCACCCGGTCGCCGTCGACCTCGGTCTCCAGCAGGTCGCCGTCCGGCCCCATCTGGGCCTTGATCTTGTCGAGCGCACCCTGGATGGCGTCGGGGTCTCCCTGGATGGTGACACCGACCGGCAGCTCGCCCGGTCCGCCGTTGACGAGGGCCTCGATGTCGAAGCCGGCACCCATGGAGACGGCGACACCGTCACCGGCGAGGGCCTCGGCGTCCGCCGGGAGGTCGAGCCCGGACGCCTGTGACATCTCGGCCATCATGTCCTCGGCCGTCATGTCGGTGCCGCCCATCGTCGCGAGGTTGTCGACCATCTGGGTGAACCAGCCGTCGTCGAACCCGACCCCGAAGGCGGCGACCGTGTCGTCGGGCAGCCCGGCCACCAGGTCGGAGGCGCTCTGGTCGAGACCGGACAGCGCCATCATCGACTGTCCCGGGTCCCCGGCCGTCTCGAGCTCGAGGGCCCCGTCGTCGAAGCGGACGGTGAAGGCGGCCCCCTGGAAGTCGGCGAGCGACTGCTCCATCTCGGGGGTGAGGGGGTCCTCCGTGCCGGAGTACATCCCCCCCATCCCGCCCATCGAGCCGAGCATGGCGCCCGGCCCGCCCATGAGGTCGGAGAAGTACCTGCCGGCGGCCGGGGCGGCGTACAGGCTGATGATGCCGGGGTCGCCCGCCTCGGCGGTCCAGCGCTGGAAGTCGGCGTCGTCGGCCAGCGTGCCCTTGCCGGCGTCGGCGACCACCTGGTCGGTGATCTCGACGGTCTCGCCGATCACGGCCCAGTCACCCTCGACGGTCCAGCCGGCGGTGGCGGAGTCGACGTCGTCGCCGCCGCAGGTCTCCTGCAGGGTGGCGAGGCCGTCCTCGGCCGCGCCCGCGTCGGTGACCTGGACGACCAGGACCGGAGACGGACTCTCGGCCCCGGTGTCGACGGCGGCGACGGCCGCCCGGTCGCCGAGCCACGGCTCGACGTCGGCGGCGTAGTCGAGGCCCTCGCACTCACCGGAGTCGCTCAGCTCGGTGAAGAGGCGCTCGCGCAGGTCGTCGTCGGTGTCGAGGTCGACGTTGTCGGCGAACGCGGGGAACTTGCGCAGCGTGCGGATGGCCTCGAGCTTCTGCGCGCCGCTGGGGTCCAGGTCGACGCTCAGGTAGCCGATGGCGCCGGCCGGCAGGGCCTGCGCCGGCTGGTCACCCGTGCTGAGGAAGCTGGACGCGGCCCACGCAGCTCCCCCACCGACGACCAGGAGGCCGAGGAGCCCACCGGCGACGATCAACCTCTTGCGGTTGTCGGAGGCGAGGGCGGACGTGCGGTCGGAGCCGGCAACGGGACTGCCCGACGACGACTCGAGGTACTCGGGGCCCGAGGGTCCCTGCGGTGTGGTGGACATGTGGAACCCCCGACGTGTGGCGCGCTGACGGGCCGCAGCCTACCCAGCGGAGTGCGGATCAACCCCACGTTCGCGGCGACCGCGCGTGGTGAACCAGACCAGCGCCAGACCCACGGTGGTGCCCAGCGGGAACGCCATGAACGCGCTCGACGTGAGGGAGTACGACGCGGCGTCGGCGTCACCGGTCGCCACCCGCAGGTCGCTGGGCAACCGCTCCAGGTCGTCCTGGGCCGCGGCCAGGGGTCGCGGGTCGGGCGGGCCCAGGGTGTGACCGACGGTGAACATCAGCCAGCCGGCGAGCACCGAGCCCACCAGGGCCGCGACCAGGGTGGTCACCTCACCCGACACCAGCACCCAGCCGAGGACGAGCGCGGTGAGCAGTCCGGCGACCAGCGCGACCACGACGTACCAGCCGGTGCCGGAGAAGGCGTAGTCCGGACCGGCGGGCTCGAAGAGCCACTCACCGCGGTAGACGATGCCCAGCGGGGGGGTCCACAGCCACTCCCAGACCACCCCGGCGATGGCCCCCACCACCGCGAAGGTGCCGAGCACGACGGCGACCCGGGCGGCGACGGCCCTCATCCGGCGAGGCACCCGGGACCGAGCAGCTGCTTGAGGTCGGCGAAGAGCGCGGGGCTCGGCGTGACCCGGTGGTGGTCGCCGACCTTGAGGACGATCGTCCGGTCACGCATGCGCACGTGCAGGATCACCTCGGTGACGCCCGGGTGGGTGGCCAGCACGTCCTTGAGGCTGTCGACGGTGCCCGGGTTGACGCGCGTGTGCGGCAGGTTGACCGCCACCGGGCCGCTGGGGCCGTCGGAGATGTCGGGGACCGAGACCTCCTGGGCGCGCAGCTCGGGCTGGTCCTTGTCCCGCGAGAGCTGTCCCTTGACGCGCAGGATCGCGTCCTCGACGAGGTGGTTGGACGCGAGCTGGTAGGCGCTGGGGAAGAGCAGCACCTCGATCGCCCCGTCGAGGTCCTCGAGGGTGACCGTCGCCCAGGCGTCGCCCTTCTTGGTGATCTTGCGCTGGACGCTGGTCACCAGGCCGCTGATGGTCAACGTGCTGCCGTGGGCGCGCTCCTCGTCCAGCATCAGCTGGCCGATGGTGCAGTCCGTGCCGTTGGAGAGCACGTGCTCGAGGCCCAGCAGCGGGTGGTCCGAGACGTAGAGGCCGAGCATCTCGCGCTCGTGGCCCAGCAGCGTCATCTTGTCCCAGTCGTCGATGTCCGGGATCGGGATGCTGGTGCCGAAGCCGCCGTCGGCCTCGTCGAGGCCGCCGAAGAGCGAGTCCTGGCCGATCGCCTCGTTCTTCTTGATGTCGATGTACTGGTCGACCGCCGTCTCGTGGATGGTCACCAGCGCCCGGCGCTTGTGCTTCATCTCGTCGAAGGCGCCGGCCTTGATGAGCGACTCGACCACGCGCTTGTTGCAGACGTGGGCCGGGACCTTCTCCATGAAGTCGTTGAAGTCGGCGTACCGGCCCTTCTCCTCGCGGCCGCTGACGATGCCGTCGACGACGTTGGCGCCGACGTTGCGGACGGCGGTGAGGCCGAAGCGGACGTCGTGGCCGACCGGGGTGAAGTTGGCGTGCGACTCGTTGACGTCCGGCGGGAGCACCTGGATCTTCATCCGGCGGCACTCGTTGAGGTAGATCGCCGACTTGTCCTTGTCGTCCTTGGTGCTGGTCAGCAGGGCCGCCATGTACTCGGCCGGGTAGTTGGCCTTGAGGTAGGCGGTCCAGTAGGAGACCAGGCCGTACGCCGCGGAGTGGGCCTTGTTGAAGGCGTAGTCGGAGAAGGGCAGCAGGATGTCCCACAGGGTCTGCACGGCCTTCATCGAGTAGCCGCGCTCGACCATGCCGCCGGAGAAGATCTCGAACTGCTTGTCGAGCTCCTCCTTCTTCTTCTTGCCCATCGCGCGCCGCAGCAGGTCGGCCTGGCCGAGCGTGTAGCCGGCCAGCTTCTGCGCGATCGCCATGACCTGCTCCTGGTAGACGATCAGGCCGTAGGTCTCGCCCAGGATGTCCTCGAGTGCCTCGGCCAGCTCGGGGTGGATCGCCTCCACCGGCTCGCGGCCGGTCTTGCGCCGTGCGTACTTGTTGTGGGAGTCGGCGCCCATCGGTCCGGGACGGTAGAGGGCACCCACGGCCGAGATGTCCTCGAACTTGTCGGGCCGCATCGACCGCAGCAGGGCCCGCATCGGGCCGCCGTCGAGCTGGAAGACACCCAGGGTGTCGCCACGTTGGAGGAGGTTGTAGGTCGCCGGGTCGTCGAGGGTGAGGTCCTCGAGGACCACCGTCTCGCCGCGGTTGACCTGGATGTTCTTGACCGCGTCGTCGAGGACGGTGAGGTTGCGCAGCCCCAGGAAGTCCATCTTGATGAGGCCCAGGGCCTCGCAGGTCGGGTAGTCGAGCTGGGTGATCATCGCGCCGTCGGCGGGCCGCTTGAGCAGCGGGATGACGTCGATGAGCGGCTCGCTCGACATGATCACGCCGGCCGCGTGCACGCCCCACTGGCGCTTGAGGCCCTCGATGCCGATGGCGGTGTCGACGACACGCTTGACGTCGTTGTCGTTCTCGTAGAGGCCGCGGAACTCGCCGCCCTCGCCGTACCGCTTGTGGTTGGCGTCGAAGATGTCCTTGAGCGGGACGTCCTTGCCCATCACCGCGGCCGGCATCGCCTTGGTGATCCGGTCGCCCATGGCGAAGGGGTAGCCGAGGATGCGGCTGGAGTCCTTGACGGCCTGCTTGGCCTTGATGGTGCCGTAGGTGACGATGTAGGAGACCCGGTCGTCGCCGTACTTGTCGGTGACGTAGCGGATGACCTCGCCGCGGCGGCGCTCGTCGAAGTCGATGTCGAAGTCGGGCATCGAGACGCGGTCGGGGTTGAGGAAGCGCTCGAAGATCAGGCCGTGCTCGAGCGGGTCGAGGTCGGTGATCCGCATGGCGTAGGCGACCATCGAGCCGGCACCGGAGCCGCGGCCCGGTCCGACGCGGATGCCGTTGTCCTTGGCCCAGTTGATGAAGTCGGCGACGACGAGGAAGTAGCCCGGGAAGCCCATCTGGGTGATGACGCCGAGCTCGAACTCGGCCTGCTTGCGCACGTCGTCGGGCACGCCGGCCGGGTAGCGCACGGCCAGGCCGCGCTCGACCTCCTTGACCAGCCAGGAGTCCTCGTTCTCCCCGGGCGGGCAGGGGAAGCGCGGCATGTAGGTGCCGTTGCCCTCGGTGAACGTGACGTCGCAGCGCTCGGCGATCCACAGCGTGTTGTCGCAGGCCTCACGCAGGTCGTACTTGTCGACCCACAGGGAGCGCATCTCGGCCGGGGACTTGATGTAGTAGCCGTCGCCGGAGAAGGCGAACCGCTGGCCCGGACCGTCGCCGGCGGGGATGTCCATCGTCGAGCCGGAGTTGATGCAGAGCAGGTGCTCCTGGCTCTTGGAGTCGTGCTGGTGGACGTAGTGCGAGTCGTTGGTCGCCAGCAGCGGGATCCGCAGGTCCTTGGCGAGGCGCAGCAGGCCGTCGCGGACCCGGCGCTCGATGTCGAGCCCGTGGTCCATCAGCTCGAGGAAGTAGTTGTCGCGGCCCAGGATCTCCTGGTAGTCGGCCGCCGTCTGGCGAGCCGCCTCGTAGTTGTTGTGGCGCAGGTGGACCTGCACCTCGCCGGAGGGGCAGCCCGTCGTGCCGATGATCCCGGCGCTGTGCGTGGAGAGCAGCTCGCGGTCGGCGCGGGGGTGCTGGAAGAAGCCGTCGCGCCACGCCCCGGTGGAGAGGCGGAAGAGGTTGTGCATGCCCTCGGTCGACTCGGACAGCAGCGTCATGTGCGTGTAGGCACCGCGACTGGAGACGTCGTCCGGGCCGCCCTTGTAGAAGTTGACGCGCTTGCGCTCGAAGCGGCTGATGTTGGGGGTGAAGTAGGCCTCCATGCCGATGATCGGCTTGACCCCGGCGGCGGTGGCCTTCTTGTAGAACTCGTAGGCGCCGAACACGTTGCCGTGGTCGGTCATCGCGATCGCCGGCATCCCCAGCTCGGCGGTGTGGTTGGCCAGGTCGCCGAGGCGCGCCGCGCCGTCGAGCATGGAGTACTCGGTGTGGACGTGCAGGTGCACGAAGTTGTCGTTGGAGCCGGCCGACATCGGGGTCTTCCACACCTTCTTCACGGGTCGCAGGAACGGTCGCGACTGACGGCCCAGCAGCCTCGCTGAGGGTGCCGCGGGATCATCGCGGAGGGGAAGAGCAGTCAGCCTACGTCAGTGTGGCAGGGGGTTCCGACATCGCTTCCGGCGTGCCGTCCCGGCCCCCGGATCACTGCGTCGTACGCCACTCCAGGGCGTGTCCGTGGCCGTGCGCGGCGGCCACCGGGACCCCGTCGAGGGCCAGCACGAACCGGCCCGGCCCGACCTCGAGGTCCCCGCTCACCCGGGGCAGCACGTGCGGCGCCTCGTTGCTGATCCAGCGGCAGGCCCCCGCGGCGACCAGGCCGGTCATCACGTCGTGGAAGCGCCGCCGGTCCTCCTCGTCGAGGTAGGCGATGACCGCGCTGTGGAACACGACCGGGGTGCCATGGCGCCCGGCCTCCTCGAGCAGGGCCGGAAGGTGGTCGAGGAGGTCACCGCGGACGACGTACGGCGGCTCGTCGCGCGCCACCTCGACCGCTGTGCGCAGGCGATCGCGACGCCCGTCCTGCTCGGGCCAGACCAGGGTGGTCAGCCACGCCATGGCGTCCCGGTCGGTGACGTCGAGGGGGTTGAGGTCGACCCCGCCGCGCCAGGCCACCTCCGGGTGGCGCTCGGGCACGGGCACCGGGCCGGTGGCCGTCGCGGTGAGGGTCGGTCCCCCGCTGCCGGTGAGCGTCCCCACGCCGGGCCAGTCGTAGTCGTAGCGGTCGGGGAAGAGGCACAGTCCGGCGCTGGCGCCCACCTCGACGAGCGCCAGGGGCCCGTCGAGCATGCCGAGGACCGGGGTGAGGGTCGCGAGGCGGCCCACCTCGTTGGTCTGGGTGGCGCGGGTGAGGATCGTCTCCTTCACCGCTCGCTCCTGCTCGAGCAGGACGGTCCGGAACGTGGCGTACTCCCCCGGCGCCGGCGCACCGTGCCAGCGGGCGGCGGCGAAGACCAGGTTGGGCTGCTGCTTGAGGCGCGGCAGGTCGGCGAGCCAGGCGTGCACCTCGGGGTCCTCGGCGACGCCCAGCGCCCATGTCTCGAAGGTCGGGCTGTCGCCGCGGGCGTACGTCGCGAAGTCGCGGTAGCGGTCGGCGATCTCGCCGCTCATCTGCATGGCGCCACGCTAGTCGTGGGGCTCAGTGGCCGAAGGCGGCAGGCCCGCGGCCCGCGTTGCGCATCCGGATGCCGGAGAAGTCCCAGCCCGCGGCCCTCACCCGTGCGAAGTGACCCTCGAGATCCGGGACGGGACGGAGCTCGATGGCGTGCTGCTCGTGCAGCACGACCGGGTCAGCGACCCGCGTCGGGGGCCCGAGCGCCGTCACGGGGGTGGTCGCGACGCACGCGTGCGGCCGCTCGCCGTAGGGCTCGAAGTCGTGGGCGGCGAAGCGGTAGGCGTACAGCTGGACCGTCGACATCGCCGCCAGCCACGCCTCCTCGACCGCGTGGACGCGGACGCCGTCCGGTCTCCAGGCGCAGACCCGCGGGCACTGCCGCGGGAACCAGTAGCAGGGCGCGTTGAGGGCGTCGACCGCCCACACGTACGCCTCGGGCTGGCGCGCCGTCGCCGCGACGTGCGGCACGAAGTCGGTGATCCCGGCGTCCTCGCTGAAGTGGAGGACCTCCCCCGGCGCCGGCAGCATCGCCTGATCCTAGGTCGGGCGCGAGGTTGGCCCTGGAAGGCCGGGGACGCGTCTCGACACCAACGCCAGCCCGGACCTCCCGGTGGTCGAGGAGGAGGCAGTCCCGTCTCGAGACCACGCCTCCCCGCTGGTCGAGGAGGCGCTCCGGGCGCGTCTCGAGACCAGGGCCCGGCGGTCGAGGAGGCCCGCTGGGCGCGTCTCGAGACCAAGGCCCGCGCACCCTCCGAAGACTCGTCGAAAAGTCGTGTCCACATGCCGGTCAGATCGGCTCTGTTCGGAGTCTGATTGTCGGTGGTCCCTGCTGGAATGGGGTCATGCCCAAGACCACCGCACCCGCACTGCCGGAGACCCCGGCTGCGCTGCTGCGTGCGGTGCGGGATCAGAAGAAGGCGGCCGATCGGGCCGATGTCGAGATGATGCGGCTGGGGGTGCACTGGGCGGACCTCCACCTCGCGGACCCGGAGTTCGCGGAAGCGTGCTTCACCTCGCCGAAGACGTTCGCGGGTGAGGGGTCGCCGATGATCGACGAGTTCTGCGTGCCCGAGTTCGCGACCATGCTGGGACGCACCAACGACAGTGCGGGTCGGTTCCTCACCGAGTGCGTCGAGGTGGCCTACCGCCTCCCCGAGCTGTGGGGTGCCGTCCGGGCCGGCCTGGTGGCGGGGTGGCGGGCCCGGCTGATCGCGGACACCACCATCGACCTGTCCCTGGAGGCCGCGTCGTACGTGGACGAGCAGGTGTTCTGGTGCGCCTCCAAGCTGACGCCGTCGGCGTTGGATCGGCTGGTGCAGGAGGCCCGGGTCCGGTTCATGCCCGAGGCCGTGGCCGACGCGCTGGAGAAGTCCGCGGACAAGCGGCACGTCACCTTCGACACCCAGCAGGCCTCCTACGACGGCACCATGGGCTGACGGCGGGCCTGGAGATCCCCGACGCCCTCGCCCTGGCGGCGGCGGTCACGTCGGGTGCCGAGCACCTCGCCCGGCTCGGGTCGACCGACACGGTTGACGGCAGGCGGGCCACCGCGCTGGGGGACCTCGCGCGGCACCAGCTCACCATCGGCTTCGACGACGACCGGCCGCCGACGACCCCAGTGGGTCCGCCGGCGCCGCCGACCCGGCCGGTTCCTCACCGGTTGCGCAGGGCCCGCAGGGGCCCGTCTCGACGCTGCCGGCGCTCCGGCGCTCCGGTGGCTCCGGTGACCCAGGTGGTGATCTACGCCCACCTGTCCGCCGACGCCATCACCCACCACGACCTGACGACCCGTCCCGACGAGGCGCTGTGTGCGCGGGTCGAGCAGGCCGGCCAGCGGGTGCTGTCGGTGGAGCAGATCCGGGCCTGGTGCGGACGCCCCGACGCCCAGGTCGTGGTCAAGCAGGTCATCGACCTGCGTGAGCGCCTCGAGTGCCAGGGCTACACGCCGACCGAGAAGATCCGTGAGTACGTGATCGTCCGGGACGGGACGTGTGTGTTCCCGTGGTGTGGTCGCAACGCCCGCCACTGCGACCTCGACCACATCGTCGCCTACGACCACGACCACCCCGAGGACGGTGGCCCGACCAGCACCGACAACTTGGCCGCGCTGTGCCGGCTGCACCACCGGCTCAAGACCCACGGCCGATGGCGCTACGAGATGACCGACCCGGGCGTCTACCTCTGGACCAGCCCGCTGGGACACACCTACCGGCGCGACCACACCGGCAGCACCGCGACCGGACGCGCCTGGCCCGACGACGGCAAGCGCCCGCACGGCCATGGCCTGATCGAGCTGCCCGACACCCGCACCCTCCGCACACACCTGCGCGCCAACCCGCCGGACCAGTGACCACCACGCCCCGCACCCCGCCTCGGTGACACCGGCGGGGCCACAGGCATGTCTGGCCCCGGCGTGGCTGGGCTCCCGCCGGGGCGTCCTTCAACGACCGACTCGCGCGAGACGACCCAGCCCCGCTCGACACGACCGAGCCCGAGCTGCTCTCGCGAAGACGATCCCGCCCGACGCGGGCGACGACCACGACGCCGGACAGGCCCCGACGTGACCATCGAACCGGGTTGAGACCCACCCGCCCGACGAATGACCAACCCGCCCCGTACCCCGCAGAAGTGACCCTGCGGGGTCACCGGTCCGTCCGGACCCGGCCCGTCGCTGCTGCCGACCGCCTCTCGCTCGCAGGTTGCGTGAGGTCCCCAGCGGCCCGGCGAGGTCGAGGTCTTCGGACGAGCAGGTCCACGACGTCCGAGGGGCAGCGCCGACGACGACCTAGTGGCCGGTCTGGTCCCCCCACCACCGGACTCCGTTGGCGTCCGGGATGAGGCGAGCCCGACCCACAGGCTCCTCGAGCTCGACGCGCAGCATGGTCGCCATCTCGCGTGGCGAGTTCTCGTTGACGGCCAGCGCGTAGTACGGGTCCCCCGGAGCCAGGTCGATGTCCTGCTCGCCGACGTCGCGCCGCAACCCGATCAGCCCGTCGTACATCGGGTGCCGGTAGATGACCTCGACGGTCTCGGGACCCTCGGCTCGAGCCTCGACGATGTCGACCTCGAAGGCCCGCCGGAGTCCCCGGAGGTCCGAGTCGAGAAGGAGGAGCACCTCGGTGGCGCGCGTGGACGGGTCGGCCACTCGCTCGAAGGTCCCCGCGGGCAAGCCCCCCGTGCTGCCCTCGACACGTGACGGCATCGGCGCGGGCGTGAAGGTCGACACGTCATCGCGGTCCACGGCCATCACCTTCCCAACCCGGGTCGCCGCGCCGGGCCCCGCTCACCCACATCCTCGCGGATCACGGGCCCTCGTGCACCCCACCGCTGCCGGGGACCGTGCCCCGCAGCAGGTCCGCGACCAGCCCCGACGCGACGTCGTACCCCTCGGGCCACTCGGTGGCCCGAGGGCCGGCGATGTTCAGGACGCAGGGTGAGGTGAGGGTGTCCAGCCACGCCGAGACGAGCCGTGCCGGACCGGTGGTGACGAGACAGGGCCGCTGGAGCCGCGCCGCCTCGTCGACCGTGAGCAGGGTGCCACCCGCGACCAGGTGCCTCGGTGAGACGACCAGCGTCGCCGTGCTGTCGCGCACGTTGAGCCGCGTGCGCTCGGCAGCGTCCGAGGACCCGGTCTCCCGCAGCGACGGGTACGACGCCAGCAGGCCCGGCGGGACGGGCAGGTCCTCGGCGACGCCTCCGGCGGGACACCAGCCGGCGTACGGAGCACCGGCACCGATAGCGGCGTCCAGTGCTGCCCGGTCCACCCCGGTCTGGCCACCCGAGACGATGGTCAGCGGGCTGGTCATGCCGGGGACCGGGACGGGGCGACGAGGAGGTCCTCGATCCTCGCCAGCGAGCTGGCGACGTCCATGCTCTCGAGCCGCACGACCGTGACGTCGGGTCTTGTCTCCATCACCTCACGCAGGCGTTGCGCCCAGCCGAGCACCACCCGGTCACCGCCCTGGGTGGCGATCACGCGGTTGCTCGCCGCTGTCGTCGGGTGCACGGCGTCCCGCGACCGCCAACGAGTCACCACCGTCGCGTCGGGCAGGTCGAGCAGGAGCCCGGTGTACGCCGCACCGACATCGGTCGCCGCGGCCACGAACCGCTCGAGCTCGGCGGGGCTCGCCAGCAGCTGGGGCAGCACCACGGTGCGCCCCTCGGTGAGGTGGGCGGAGATCATCGCCAGCGCGAGGGGCCGGACCAGGCGACCGGTCCCGGCGTGGTCCACCTCCCAGCCGCCGACCAGGCTCCGCAGGACGTCGATGTCGAGGTTCAACCAGCCGGGCCGGGACGCCACCAGGGCACGCGCGAGCGTGGACTTGCCGACCCCGGGCGCGCCGTTCAGGTGGATCAGCCGGGCCGTCACTGACCGGACCGGGCCGCGTCGAGGGACTCCGAGATGACCGCGTGCATGATCCGCGCCACCCGCGCCTCCCCCAGCTCGGGGGCCAGCTCGGCGACCCGCGCGACGATGTCCTGCTCCCGGGCGGCGTCGCGGGCGGGATCCGCGACCGCCGACACCTGGCGCTTGTGCTCCTGCACGACCCGAGTCAGCGCGACCCGGCGGGCCAGGGCGTCGCCGAGGAGCAGGTCCACGTCGTCGATCATCGCGCGGTAGTAGGCCAGCGGGTCGGCACCCGGCCACACCATCTTGACGTCCGGTCGGCGCTCCTCGTTGGCCGTGCCGTCGGTGCGCTCCAGCTCGACGAGGCCGTGGCGGGCGTAGAAGGCGCGGGCGGGCACGTTGGACTCGAAGACCCACAGTCCGAAACCGTCCGGTCGCTGGGCCTTGGCCAGGTCGAGCAGGGTCGACCCGACGCCCGAGCGCTGGGCGGAGGTGGCGACGTACAGGGACTCGAGCCAGGTGGGGGTGAGGGTCAGGAAGCCGGCCAGCGCGCCGTTGGACTCGGCCAACCACACCTCGCGCCCCGAGAGGTCCCAGGACGTCACCCAGCGGCGTACGTCGTCATCCGGGTGCACGCCCGGAGGCATGTGGGGTACGGCGGCGCGACGGGCCGCGAGGTGGAGCTCGGCGACGGCGGGCAGGTCGTCCGGCCCGGCCAGGCGGAGCGACACCTCAGTCGGCATCACGGATGACCTCGAGCGCACGGGTCAGGTCGTCGGGATAGCTGGACTCGTACTCGACGTACGCGCCCGTCTCGGGGTGCTCGAAGCCCAGCTTGACGGCGTGCAGCCACTGCCGCTCCAGCCCGACCCGCGTCGCGAGCGTCGGGTCGGCGCCGTAGGTGATGTCCCCGACGCACGGGTGCTTGAGGGCGGCCATGTGCACCCGGATCTGGTGGGTGCGACCGGTCTCGAGGTGCACCTCGAGCAGGGAGGCGAAACGGTGGGCCTCGAGCGTCTCGTAGTGCGTCACCGAGTGGCGCCCGTCGGCCATCACCGCGAACTTGTAGTCGTGCTTGGGGTGGCGACCGATCGGCGCGTCGACGGTGCCCTGCCACGGATCGGGATGGCCCTGCACCAGCGCGTGGTAGGTCTTGTCGACCGTGCGGTGCCGGAAGGCGTTCTTGAGCACCGAGTAGGCGTGCTCCGACTTGGTGATCACCATGACCCCGGACGTGCCGACGTCCAGGCGCTGCACGATGCCCTGCCGCTCGCTGGCCCCGCTCGTGGAGATGCGGAAGCCCGCCCCGGCGAGGTGCCCCACGACGGTCTGGCCCGACCAGCCGGGCGAGGGGTGCACCGCGACACCGACCGGCTTGTCGATCACCACGATCGACTCGTCGTCGTGGATGATCTTGATGCCTTCGACGAGCTCGGGGACCACCTCGAGCGGGTCCGCCTCCGCCGGGATCGACACCTCGAGCATGGAGCCGGCGTCCAGGCGGTCGCTCTTGCCCACGTCACCGCCGTCGACGTGCACGTGGCCGGCGGCGATCAGGTCGGCGGCGCGGGTGCGGGAGAAGCCGAACATCCGGGCCATCGCGGCGTCGACTCGCTCGCCGGCGAGCCCCTCGGGCACGAGCACGGTCCGCTGGTCGACGTACCCGGTCACGACTCGTCCTTCTCGACGCGTGCACCCGAGAGGCGCACGCCACGGAACGACTGCACGATGATCACGCCCGCGGCGACGTTGATGCACATGTCGGCGACGTTGAAGACCGGCCAGTTGGGCAGCATCAGGAAGTCGACGACGTGACCGTGCATGAAGGCGGGCTCGCGCACCACCCGGTCGGTCAGGTTGCCGGCGACACCGCCGAGGAGCAGGCCGAGGCCGACGGCCCACAGCGCGCTGCCGAGCCGACGACTGATCCACAGCACCACCAGGACGGCGACCACCGCCAGACAGCTGAAGACGACCGTGAACTCGGTGCCGGTGCTGAACGCGGCCCCCGGGTTGAAGGTGAGGTGCAGGACCAGCCAGTCACCGAGGACCGCGATGTCGCCGGTGGCGAGGTTGGCCAGGGCCCACTGCTTGCTGGCGAGGTCCAGCGCGTACGCCGCCACCGCGACCAGGGCGAACAACCACCAGGTCCTGCGGGGTCGCGCGGGTGCGTCGTGGGTGGCCGGGTCGCTGGGGCTCAGCGACGCTCCTCGCGCTGCTTGCATGTCATGCACAGTGTGGCACGCGGGAAAGCCATGAGGCGCATCTTGCCGATCGGCTGCCCGCAGGACTCGCAGATCCCGTAGCTGCCGTCGTGGATGCGGCCCAGGGCGCGGTCGATCTGGGCCAGCATCTCGCGCTCGTTGTTGAGCACCGTGAGCTCGTGGTCGCGCTCGAAGCTGGTCGCGCCCATGTCGGCCTGGTCGTGGCCCGCGCCGTCGCCGGCATCGCGCATCAGGCCGGCCAGCTCGTGCTCGGCCTCGTCGAGGACGTGCACCAGCTTGTCGCGCTGGGTGTGCAGGTCGGCGACGACCTCGTCGAGCTCCGCCTTGGTCCAGGCGCCCTCCCCCTCCTTCACGACGAGGGAGGACATGGGGGCCTTCTTGGTGGTCACAGTGCTGTCGGTCCTCTTCACGGCGGTCTTCTTGGTGGCGGTCTTCTTGGTGGCGGTCTTCTTGGTCGGCGGTCTTCTTGGCGGCGGTCTGCGTGGACCGCGCCGCGGCCGCGGGGGCCTTCTTCGCCGGGGCCTTCTTCGCGGGGCCTTCTGGCGGGGGCCTTCGTGGCGGGGGTCTTCGTGGCGGGGGCCTTCGTGGCGGGGGCCTTCTTCGCGGGGGCCTTCTTCGCGGAGGCCTTCTTCGCCGGGGCCTTCGCGGCGGCCGCCTTCTCCGCCGCGGGGGCCTTCGTCGCGGGAGCCTTCTTCGCGGGAGCCTTCTTCGCAGCCGCCTTCTTGGAGGCCGTCTTCTTCGAGGCCGGCGCCGTGGTGGCGGTCGCCTCGGTGGCGCGGGCAGACGAGGAAGCGCCGGGGCGTCGGCCGATCACCTTCTTGGCAGCCGCCGCAGCACTACCAGCCAGGGACTTGCGGGTGCTGGCCATGACGGTCTCCAGCTGGGCCGGGTGTGGCGGTGAGCCACACGGTGGCAGGGAGGGTAGCCCCTGCCCGGGGGCCCGACCAAGCGGCTCGCCCACAGGGGTGGAGAACGGCCGGCCCTCTGGGGGAACCGGCCGTTCTCAAGGCGTGTACGACGGGCCTGCGGCCCGGTGGGTCAGTTGCTCTCGTCCTCGCCCAGGACCGAGCGCAGCCGCTTGGGCGCGGGAGCACGTCGCCGGGCATGCCGGCCACCGCAGCCGGAGCCCTGCAGGGCCTCCAGCTGCTGGGTGAAGTAGGTCTTCAGGCGGGAGCGGTACTCGCGCTCGAACTGGCGAAGGGTCTCCACCTCGCTGCTGAGCTTGTCGCGCTCCTTCTCCAGGTCGCCGAACATCTGCTGGCGGCGCTCGGCGGTCTCGGAGTCGAGCATCTGCGAGCGCTGACGGGCGTCCGCCTCCATGCGGTCGGCCTTGGTCTTCGACTCGGCCTCGAGGCGCTCGGCCTTGGTGCGGGCGGACGCCGACGATGCTTGTCGGCCTCGTTCTTGGCGTCCTCGACGAGCTCGTCGGCGTTGCGCGTCGCGATCTCGAGCAGGCGGGCCGCGGCGTTGGAGGCCTCGGCACCGTCTGCTGACGCGCGCCGTCTCGGACGCGGCCGGCTGCGCGGCGGCAGCGGCCGGGGCGGCGACGGGAGCGGGCTCGCGGCTCGGCGCTCGCGGCTCGGGCTCCGGCTCCGCCTTGCCGGCCGGGCTGCGGACGACGCGGGCGCAGGTGGCCGGCGCGACGCGCCGGACTGGGCAGCGGAGAGCTTCGACCGCAGGTCGTCGTTCTCCTTGGTGAGCCGGCGAGCTCCGCCTCGACCTCGTCGAGGAACTGGTCGACCTCGCCCATGTCGTACCCCTCACGGAGGCGTACGGGCGTAAAGCGCTTGTTGCTCACGTCCTCAGGCGTCAGCGGCATGACCTCACCCAAACTTTCACGATCGATGTCAACGGTGGCTCTGCTGTCAGGAGACAATAGCGCCCGGCGCGGCCACGGGGCACAGTGACCCGTGGGGCGGATGGTTCAGGTCACTCCCTAGCCGACAGCCGAAGAGGTGCGCGACCACGTCTGAGCAGCAACCAGGCCGCCGACCATCACGAGCAGGAAGCTCAGGTCGAGGGCGACCGAGCCGATCCGCAGCGGCGGGACGACGCGACGCAGCGCCATGATGGGCGGGTCCGTCGTCGGAGTAGACGCCCTCCAGCGCCACCAGCAGCGGGCCGCGGGGCTCCCACTGGCGCGCGAAGACCTGGACCCAGTCGACGATGAACCGGACCCAGAGCAGGGCGATGAAGGGTAGAGGAGACGTAGAGGATCGAGACCGAAGAAGTACACGGGTGAGGTGCCTCAGCTCTGGTTGAAGAAGCCGTCCTCGGCGATCCGCTGCTTGTCCTCGGCCGAGACCGGCGACATTGGGCGGCGAGAGCAGGAAGACCTTGTTGGTCACCCGCTCGATCGTACCGCGCGTCGCGAAGATCAGGCCGGCAGCGAAGTCGACGAGGCGCTTGGCGTCGTTGTCGTCCATCTCGCTGAGGTTCATGATCACGGGCGTGCCGTCGCGGTAGTTCTCACCGATGAGGCGGGCCTCGTTGTAGTTGCGGGGGTGCAGGGTGGTGATGCGGCTCAACTCGGCCACGACTCCTGTCTGGACCGGCGCCGGACGACGGCGCTCGGCGAGGTCGGACACGGGGGCAGGGCGACGCTCGCGCGCGCCCGGACGCTGGTCGACAGCCTCCTGGGTCGTCGTCTCGGTGTCGCCGTCGTAGTCGTCGTAGTGGCCCGTGTCCTCGAGCAGGCCGAGGTACTCGCCGATCTTGCGCATCGCGCCGCTCATGAGACAGATCCTCCGGTAGACCGGGCGCCCGGGTCCGGGCGCCACTTGACTGATGTGGACATTACTTGACCGCGGGCCTCTCACCGAGGACCGCGGACCCGACACGCACGTGTGTCGCGCCGTGGCTGATCGCCTGCTCGAGGTCACCGCTCATCCCTGCGGACAGCACGGTGGCATCCGGGTGGGCATCGAGGAAGGTGCCGCGGATCCGCGCCAGGCGCGCGAAGGCCTCCGCGGGGTCCTCGCCCAACGGCGCCACGGCCATCAGCCCGCGCAGCCGCAGGTCCGTCGGACTCCCCCACCGCGTCGGCCAGCGCCGCCAGGTCGTCGGGGTCGGCACCGGCACGGTGGCCCGCGCCCGGCGGGTCGAGGCTGACCTGGAGGAGCACCTCGACCTCCTGCCCGCGCACACCGGCGCCGCGCGACAGCGGGGCCACGAGCTTGGTGCGGTCCAGCGACTCGACCACGTCGGCGTACGACGCCACGGCGGCCGCCTTGTTGGACTGCAACCCCCCGATGAAGTGCCAGCGCAGGCCGAGGTCCGCGCACTCGCTCGCCTTGGCCTCGGCCTCCTGGTGGCGGTTCTCGCCGACGTCGGTGACGCCGAGGTCGGCCAGCAGCCGCACGTCGGAGGCGGGGAAGAACTTGGTCACCACGACCAGCGCCACGTCGTCGTCCGGTCGGCCGGCCGCCGCGCAGGCGTCGGCGATGCGTCGGCGTACGACGTCGAGGCGCGCGGCGACCTCGTCCGCGCGGGCGGTCACGGGTGGCTCCAGATGACGCCGGCGAAGCGGGTGGCGGCGGCGCCGTCGCGGCGGTAGGACGGAGCCACGCGGTGTCCTCGCGCGTGCAGCGCGTCGACCGACCGGACGTCGGTGACGCCCGCGCGTCGTCGAGCTGGGCGCGCACGCCGGCGCCGAGGTCGAGCGCCGGGGTGCCCCACGACGTGGTTGGACCGCGCCTCGGGCACGACGGCCGCCACCTCCTCCTGCAGTCTGCTGGGCACCTCGTAGCAGGCAGCCGCACACGTGCGGGCCGACCCAGGCGACGTGTCGGCTCGGCGCCCTGCTCGCGCAGTCGCCGCGACGGTGGCGGGTGGCGACGCCGAGCACGAGCCCGGGCCGCCCGGAGTGCACGGCCGCGATCGACGCCGGCGTCGGCGTCGGCGAGCAGCAGCGGGCACGCAGTCGGCGGCCCGGGCCATGCAGGGCGACGCCCCGGCTCGTGGTGACCGAGGGCGTCGCACGTCGGGCGACCTGCCCGGCGCATCGGCCCGTCCACGACCAGCACCTGGTCGCCGTGCACCTGGCGCATGAGGACGGGCGTCGCCGCGGACGCCGATCCGCGACCTGGCGCCGGGCCAGCGTCGGCGGACCGTCGGCTCGGCCGCGTCGCCGAGGCTCGAGGGAGACGTCGGTGAAGGCGACGTCCACCAGGAGCCGGGAGACGTCGCCCTCACGGGTCGCGGTAGCGCGGACACGTGCTCACTTCAGGAAGTCGGGCACGTCGAGGTCGTCGTCGTCGAACTGCACCTGGACGGCCGGGCGCGGCTGCGCGGGGGCTGCCGGCGACGCCGGCGCGGACTGCTGGCGCCGGCTGCTGGGACGGGGCCGAGCGGACGTGCTGGGTCGGCTGCGCCGGCTGGCGCGGCGGGACGCGGCCGGCGCCGTGGCGGCGCCTGTCCGGGCGTCGGGACGCTGCCGGCAGCGAGCTGCTGCGCGGCGGCGCGGGTCTGCTCCTGCGTCTGCGCCGGCTGGCCCTGGGCGCAGCACGTTGCCGTCGGAGCGACGCTTGGGCATCCCGCCGTCGAAGCCGGCGGCGATCACCGTCACCCGCACCTCGTCGCCGAGCGCGTCGTCGATGGTCGCACCGAAGATGATGTTGGCCTCGGCGTGCGCGGCCTGCGACACCAGCGCCGCGGCCTCGTTGATCTCGAAGAGACCGAGGTCGGAGCCGCCGGCGATGGAGAGGAGCACGCCGTGCGCACCCTCGATGCTCGCCTCGAGCAGCGGGCTCGAGACGGCCATCTCGGCGGCCGCGACGGCGCGGTCCTCGCCGCGGGCCGAGCCGATGCCCATGAGGGCCGAGCCGGCGTTGGCCATCACGGACTTGACGTCGGCGAAGTCGAGGTTGATCAGGCCGGGGGTCGTGATCAGGTCGGTGATGCCCGAGACGCCCTGCAGCAGCACCTGGTCGGCCTGCTTGAAGGCGTCGAGGATCGACACGCTGCGGTCGGTGATCGACAGCAGCCGGTCGTTGGGGATCACGATGAGGGTGTCGACCTCCTCGCGGAGCTGGCTGATGCCCTCCTCCGCGGAGTTGGCGCGACGACGGCCCTCGAAGGCGAACGGGCGGGTCACGACGCCGATGGTCAGGGCGCCCAGCGAGCGCGCGATGCGGGCCACGACGGGCGCGCCGCCGGTGCCGGTGCCGCCGCCCTCGCCGGCCGTCACGAACACCATGTCGGCGCCCTTGATGACCTCTTCGATCTCGTCGGCGTGGTCCTCGGCCGCCTTGGCGCCCACGTCGGGGTTGGCGCCGGCACCGAGGCCGCGGGTGAGCTCGCGGCCGATGTCGAGCTTGACGTCGGCGTCACTCATCAGGAGTGCCTGGGCGTCGGTGTTGATGGCGATGAACTCGACGCCCTTGAGGCCGACCTCGATCATCCGGTTGACGGCGTTGACGCCGCCGCCACCGATGCCCACGACCTTGATGATCGCCAGGTAGTTCTGCGCTGCTGCCACGGCTCCGGGGCCTTCCTCGGGTCTGATGGCGGGTGCTGGATGAGGTCTGGGTTGTCGGGTTGGTGGTGGTGCGAGGCGCGTGCTGGCAACTCATCCCTCGGGGCCGCGGAACTCTAACCGTGAACCTGAGGGTTATAGTTATGTCAACCTCGCCTTTCGCAAGACCTTAGGCAGCAGGCACGCCGAAACCCCGGCGGACACGCCCACGAATTGCCGTGGTCCGGCGCGAGCCAGGGTCAGCGGGGTAGTGCGGAGTCGGGTTCCCCGGGACGCTGACGTCGTAGACCTGCGCCCGCTGCGCGGCGAGCAGCTCGGTCAGCACCCGGGCCTTGAGCTCGGACTGCTCCGCGCTCCCCCACAGCACCTCGCGGCCGTCGCGCAGGACCAGGGTGATCTGGTCGACGGTCTGCCACCTCGACGTGGTCCACCCGCGCCGCGAGGTCCCGCGGCAGGGCGGCGACCACGGTGGCCGCCTCCGCCAGCGCGTCGGTGCCCGGCCGTGGCGCCGGCCGCACGCGCGGCATCCCCTTGGGGGCCGCCCTGTAGTCGCGGAACACCACGCCGTCCGCGTCGAGCCCGCGCAGCCGGCCGCCGAGCTCGACGACCGCGATCGCGGTGCGCTCGACGACGTCGATGCGGATCCCGTCCGGCCACGTCCTGGTGACGTCGACGTCGGCGACCTCGGCCAGCGCCGCGACCCGTCGCGAGATCGCCTCGAGGTCGACGAGGGCCAGCTGCTCCCCCATCGGCACGTCCGCGACCGTGCGGACCCGGTCGGGCCCGAGCAGCCGGTTGCCCTCGACCTCGACCTTGTTCACTGCAGCACGGCGGAGAAGAACACCAGCCAGACCGGCGTGACGACGAGGGCCACGAGCGACCAGCGCCGCCGCCAGGACGCAGCGCAGTGACAGCCAGCGTCGGGCCCGCTGCCGCCGGGCGAAGCGCGGCGGGTCGCGCTGCTCGCGGCGCGCTCCTCGGTGGGCCGGGTGCCGGTCCTCTCAGCCATGCCCCCGAGCAGGTCGAGCACCCGGGGACCGAGCCGGTGACGTCGCCCGCGCCGAGGGTCATGACGAGGTCCCCGGGCGCGCGCGCGCGGCGAGGGCCTCGGGCGCCGCGTCGAAGCCGGGTCGACGTAGGTGACGTGCCCGGGCTCGCAGCGGCACGGCGTCGGCGACGAGCGCGCCGGTGACCGCCGGGTCGGCGTCCTCGCGGGCGACGTAGACGTCGAGGACGACCACCTCGTCGGCCGCGCCGAGGGCGACGACCCATCGCCTCGCCGAAGATCCGGGTGCGGGAGACGAGGTGCGGCTGGAAGGCGACCACGATCCGGCCGTCCCCGGCGAGCGCCCGCGCCGCCTCGAGGTCGCCGCCGATCTCGACCTGGTGGTGGGCGTAGGAGTCGTAGACGCGGACGCCGGCCGCCTCGCCCTTGAGCTCCATCCGCCGCCCGGTGCCGGTGAAGCCGGCCGAGCCCGGCGAGCGAGCGCGGCGAGGTCGCAGCCGAGGCGCAGGCCCATGGCGAGCGCGGTCGAGGCGTCCAGGACGTAGTGGCGCCCCGGGATCCGCAGCACCAGCTCACCCAGCGACGCGCCGTCGCGCAGGACCCGGCACGCGAGACGTGGTGCCCGTCGAGGGTCAGGCGCTCGATCCGAGGCCGGGTCGGCGGACTCTCCTCGCCGACCGTGACGACCTCGAGGCCCCGGGCGCGGGCGTACGTCCGGCCAGGCCCGCGGCGCCGGGTCGTCGACGACGCACACCAGGAAGCCGTAGCGGTCGATCGTGTCGGCGAACTCCTCGAAGGCCGGTGGTAGGCCTCCTCGGTGCCCCAGTTGTCGAGGTGGTCGGCCTCGACGTTGGTGACGATCGGCGGCGTGGGGCCGGTAGACCAGGAAGGCGCCGTCGCTCTCGTCGGCCTCGGCCACGAAGAGGTCGTCGGTGCCGGCGTCGGCGTTGCGGCCGGTCGCGGTGAGCACCCCGCCGACGGCGTACGACGGATCGGCGCCGGCCGCGAGGAGCGCGGATGGTGAGCAGGCCCGTGGTCGTCGTCTTGCCGTGGGTGCCGGCCACCGCCAGCACCCGCGACCCGGCCATCACCGCGGCGAGCCCGGCCGAGCGCGGCAGGATCCGCAGCCCGCGCCGCCGGGCCTCGAGCACCTCGGGGTTGTCCTCGCGGGCCGCCGTGGTGACCACGAGCGTGTCGGCGTCGACGAGGTGCTCGGCGTCGTAGCCGAGGTGGCAGGTGACCCCGAGCTCGCGCAGCGCCGGGAGGAACGGGGTGTCCTGGTCGTCGCTGCCGGTCACCGGCACGCCCTGCGCGCGGCCATGATCCGGGCGATCGCGGAGATCCCGGCGCCGCCGATCCCGATGAAGTGCACCCTGCCCAGCCGGTCGGCCGGGAGCAGCACGTCGGGGACCGGGCACCTTCATCGGGCGGCCTCGAGGATGATGCGCGCGAGGGCTCGTCGGCGTCGCGCGGGCATCGAGCGCCGCGGCGGCCGCACCCATGCGCGGCGAGGCGGTCGGCGTCGCCCAGCAGGGCGGGGATGCTCGCCGCGACCCACTCGGGGGTCAGCGCGTCGTCGGCCACCAGCAGGCCTCCCCCGGCGTCCACCACCGGGCGCGCGTTGAGCGCCTGCTCGCCGTTGCCGATCGGCAGCGGGACGTAGACGGCCGGCAGCCCGACCGCCGGAGACCTCGGTGACGGTGTTGCTGCCGGAGCGGCAGAGCACCAGCGTCGGCGGCGGCGTAGCGCGAGGTCCATCCGGTCGACGTAGTCTGAGCACCTTGTAGGGGACGCCGCTCGACGCGACCGGGGTGGCCTCGCCCTTCGGGCCGACGACGTGCAGCACCTGCACCCCCGCCGCGGCGAGGGCCTCGGCGGCGCCCGGAGACGGCGGGTTGAGCCGGCGCGCCCCCTGCGACCCGCCCGGTGACCAGGAGGGTCGGAGGTCGTCGTCGCAGGCCGAAGAAGCGGCGCGCCTCGGCTCGCGGCGCCCGCCCCGGTCCAGGGTGAGATCGAGCCGCCGGATCGGCAGGCCGATGCACACCGCGCGGGGCAGGTCGTGCCGGGGAAGCTCACCGCGACCCGGTCGGCGACCCGGGCGCCGACCTTGTTGGCCGATGCCGGGCATGGCGTTCCCTCGTGGACCACCAGCGGCAGCCGGCGCTTGCGCGCGGCGAGGTAGGCCGGCACCGAGACGTAGCCGCCGAAGCCCACGACCACGTCGGGACGGACCCGTCGACGACCTCGAGGCGTGCGGCGTACGGCGGCGCGCAGCCGGATCGGGTACCCGGAGCAGCTCAGCCTGAGGGCTTGCGCGGCAACGGCACCGGCGGCACAGCTGCAGCGGGAAGCCGGCCCGCGGGACCACGGTGCCTCCAGGCCTCGCGGGTGCCGAGGCAGTGCACCTCCACCGTCGGGTCGAGCCGCCGCAGGGCGTCGGCGGTGGCGAGCAGGGGCGAGGTGTGGCCGGCGGTGCCACCGCCGGCGAGGAGTACGCGCATCAGGAGAAACCTATCGCCGGTGCCGGGTCAGCGCGCGGCCGGAGCCGACAGCCCGGCCGAGCGGTTGCGCCGACGCGCCGCCAGCGCCGCGGCGGCCTCCGGCTCGCGCCGCGCGAAGCCCACGAGCAGGCCCAGGGCGACCAGCGACGGCAGCAGCGCCGAGCCGCCGTAGGAGACGATCGGGAGCGGGATGCCGATCACCGGCATCACCGCCAGCACCATGCCGACGTTGATGATCATCTGGCCGAGCAGCCACACCACGATGCCGAAGGTCATGTAGCGCACGAAGGGGTCCGCGGTGCGCGCGGCGATCCGGATCGCCGCGAAGGCGATGGTGAAGAAGAGGCCGATCACGAGCAGGGTGCCGACCAGGCCGAGCTCCTCGCCGAGCACGGCGAAGATGAAGTCGTTGTGCGCCTCCGGCAGGCCGCCCCACTTCTGCGTGGAGGCGCCGATGCCCTGGCCGAACCAGCCGCCCGCTGGACAGCGCGTACAGACCGTGGGCGGGCTGCCACCCGGTGTCGAGGTAGTCCTTGAACGGGTCGGAGAAGTTGGTGATCCGCTGGAGCCGCTCGGTGTCCATCGCGGCCATGAAGATGACCGCGACGCCGATGACCGAGATGCTCATCACGAAGAAGCCGCGGCGGGGCGCCCACCACCCAGAGCATGCCCAGCAGGATGGCGAACAGCACCAGCGCGGTGCCCAGGTCACGGCCGGCGATCACCAGGCCGGTGGCCATCAGCATGCCGGGCACGACCGGGATCATGATCTCGTGCACGCGTGCGAGCCGGCGCTCCTTGTGGGCGTAGATGTTGGCCGCCCAGAGCACCAGGCCGAGCTTGGCGACCTCGGAGGGCTGGATGGCCAGCGGACCGACGGCCAGCCAGTTCTGGTTGCCGTTGCGCTCGACGCCGAGGAAGGCGGTGAGCAGCAGCAGCGAGAGGGACAGGAGGTACGCCGGCCACGCCATCCGGCGGATCCACCTCGGCGACATCCGCGAGGCGATGAAGGCGCACGGCAGGCCCATCAGCACCCACATCAGCTGACGCTTGACGATGGCGTACGAGTCGCCGGTGGTCTTGTAGGCGTCGACGCTCGACGAGCTCAGCACCATCATCAGGCCGATGGTGAGCAGCAGCGTGGAGGCGCCGAGCAGCAGGTAGTAGGACGACAGCGGCCGGTCGAGGGCGTCGCGCAGGGTGCGCAGACCGCTCAGGCCCGGCAGCCTCCGGAGGGTGGACGCGGCGGTGGCCGTGCTCGTCAGGGTGGTGCTCGTCGTCGTGGTGCTCGTGGTCGTGGTGCTCGCGGGGGACGCGTCCGGGGACAGGGTGGTCATCGCTGCGGTCCCTCCCCCCGGCTCAGCTGCCGGGTCCCTCGATCCGGCGGTGGACCGCGGCGGCGAACGCGTCACCACGGGCGCCGTAGTTGGCGAACATGTCCATGGAGGCACATCCCGGCGCCAGCAGCACGGTGTCGCCCTCGCGGGCGAGCCGGGCGGCCGCGTCGACGACGCGCTCCATCGGGTCCCCAGTCTCCCCGGCGCCGATCTCGATGACCGGCACATCGGGCGCGTGTCGCGAAAGTGCGTCGGCGACGACGTGACGGTCGGCCCGAGCAGCACGACGCCCCGCAGCCGCCCGCGCACGGCCTGCACGAGGTCGTCGAAGTGGGCTCCCTTGGCCAGCCCGCCGGCGATCCAGACCACGTACTCGTAGGCCTGCAGCGAGGACTGGGCGGCGTGGGGGTTCGTGGCCTTGGAGTCGTCGACCCAGGTCACCCCGCCGTGCTCGGCGACGTGGGCGATCCGGTGGCCGTCGGGACGGAAGGCCCGCAGCCCGTCGCGCACGGCCTCCTGCTAGACGCCGTGGGACCGGGCCAGCGCCGCGGCGGCCAGGGCGTTGGCGACGAAGTGCGGCGCCGGGGACGCGAGGTCGGCGATGGTGCACAGCTCGGCCGCACTGGTCGCGCGCTCCTCGATGAAGGCCCGGTCGGCGAGGATGTCCTCCACGACCCCGACCATCCCGACCGACGGCATGCCGAGGGTGAAGCCGATCGGCCCGGGCCCCCTCGACCACCTCGGCCTCCGCCACCAACCGCCTCGGTCCCGGGGTCGGCGACGTTGTAGACGCAGGCGCGGCTGACCCGTTCGAAGATCCGGCCCTTGTCGGCGGCGTAGTCGGCCATGCCGCCGGGGTACCAGTCGAGGTGGTCGGGCGCGACGTTGAGCACCGCGGCCGACTCCGCGGCCATCGAGTGCGTGTAGTGGAGCTGGAAGCTGGACAGCTCGACGGCGAACACGTCGTACGGCTCGGGGTCCATGACCGCCTCGACGATCGGGCGCCCCACGTTGCCGACGCAGGCGCTGCGCAGCCCGGCCGCGCGCAGGATCGAGTCGAGCATCTGGACGGTGGTGGTCTTGCCGTTGGTGCCGGTCACCGCGAGCCAGGGCGCGGCACGACCGGCGTCGTCGGTGTCACGCAGCCGCCACGCGAGCTCGACCTCGCCCCACACGGGTACGCCGCGGGCCGCGGCCTGGGCGAGCAGCGGAGCGTCGGGTCGCCACCCGGGCGAGGTGACGAGCACGTCGACGTCGTCGGGCAGGGTCGCGGTGGCGCCGGGCTCGAGGCGGATGTGCCCGCCGAGGCTCTCCAGCAGGGTGGCCTTCTCGGCCTTCTCGTCACTGGTGGCCTCGTCGAGGGCGGTGACGTCGGCGCCGAGGAAGAGCAGGTTGTCGGCGGCGGCGAAGCCGGAGACGCCGAAGCCGGCCACGACGGCGCGTACGCCGTCCCACGAGTCGCGACGCCCGAGCCGGGACGGGTCGGCCGGGGTGCTCATCCGGGGTCCCCGGGGCGCGCCACGTCGGAGGAGCGCAGCGGAGGAGACGAACAACGTCCTGGGGCGGTCATCCGATCCCAGCCACCCATTCGGCGTAGAAGATGCCGATGCCGACGGCGACGCAGAGCCCCGTGATGATCCAGAAGCGGATCACGATGGTGACCTGCTCCCAGCCGAGCATCTCGAAGTGGTGGTGCAGGGGCGTCATCCGGAACACCCGGTGGCCCGGCTGGACCCGGAAGACCGAGCGGAACAGCCCGCTGGCGCGGCTCATCTTGAAGACCGACACCTGGATCATCACCGAGAGGGTGACGGCGACGAAGAGTCCGCCGATGATGACGAGCAGCAGCTCGGTGCGGGTCATGATCGCGAAGCCGGCCATGGCGCCACCGAGGGCGAGGGAGCCGGTGTCACCCATGAAGATCTGGGCCGGGGAGGCGTTCCACCACAGGAAGCCGAAGCAGGCCCCGGTGATCGCGGCGGCGACCACCGCGAGGTCGAGCGGGTCGCGGACCTCGTAGCACTTGGCCCCGGCCTCGAGCGCGCAGGACTGGGAGTTCTGCCAGATGTTGACCAGCGTGTAGGCGGCGAAGACCAGGATGCTGCACCCCGTGGCCAGGCCGTCGAGGCCGTCGCTGAGGTTGACGGCGTTGCTGAACCCGGTCACGAAGAACCAGATGAGGACGATCACCACGACGCTCGGCAGCGCGAACGCCTCGTAGTCGCGGATGAAGGAGATGTGGTCGGACGCGGGCCGCAGGCCGCGCTCGTCCTCCAGCGCGGGCGAGAGGGCCAGGACGCCGAAGGTGACCGCGACCAGGGTCTGCCCGATCATCTTGGCGCGACTGCGCAGGCCGAGGTTGCGCTGCCGGCTGATCTTGATGAAGTCGTCGAGGAACCCCACGGTGCCGAGCCCGACGAAGAGGAACAGCAGCAGCATCGCGGAGGCCGACGGCATCTGCAGGGTGATGAGCTTGGCCGCGAAGTAGCCCACGGTGGTGGCCAGGATGATCACGAGGCCACCCATGGTGGGCGTGCCGCGCTTGGTGTGGTGGGTGGTGGGGCCGTCGTCGCGGATCTCCTGGCCGTAGCCCCGCCGGGCCAGCACCTTGATCGCGTAGCGCGTGCCGATCAGCGAGATCAGCAGCGAGAGACCGCCACCGAGCAGGATCGCTCTCATGCGGTGCTCCCTTCGGTGCCACCCGGGTCGGTGGCCAACAGTGCTTCGACGACGACTTCCAGCGCCGCCCCCCGCGATGCCTTCACCAGGACGACATCGGCAGACGACACATTCTCGCGCAACCAGTGCACTGCCTCGTCACGCCCTGCCGTGATGATCGCCTCATCCCCGACGCCCCGCGGCCAGGCCCGCGGCCGCCGCCGCCGACGGCGACCAGCACGTCGACGCCCGCGGCCCGGGCGAAGGCGCCCGACCCGGCGGTGGGCGTCGCTCGGCGTCCGGGCCGAGCTCGAGCATCTCGCCGAGGACGGCGACGGTACGACGGCCGGACCGCTCGCCGATGACCTGCAGCGACTCCAGCGCCGCCGCCATCGACTCCGGGTTGGCGTTGTAGGCGTCGTTGACCACGACCGCGCCGTCGGCGCGCTCGCGCACCTCCATCCGCCACCGGCTCGCCTGCTCGGCGTCGCCCAGGGCGTCGGCCACCGTGTCGAGGTCGACCCCGGCGGCCCGCGCCATCGCGGCCGCGGCGGCGGCGTTGCGCCACTGGAAGGCGCCGACCTGGGCGAGGTGCACGGTCGCCCCGGACCCGAGGTGGGTCAGGTCGAAGGACTGGCGGCCGAGGTCGTCGCTGGTGAGGTCGCTCACCGCGACGTCGGCCGGGGCCGCGCCGAAGGTCGTGACCCTGGCGACCGTGCGCTCCGCCATCGCGGCGACGAGCGGGTCGTCGGCGTTGAGCACGGCGGTGCCGTCGGCGGGCAGGGCCTCGACGATCTCGCCCTTGGCCTGCGCGATGGCCTCCCGACTGCCGAACTCCCCGATGTGGGCCGTGCCGACGTTGAGGACGGCCGCCACCGAGGGCGGCGCGATGGTGCACAGGTAGCCGACGTGGCCGATGCCCCGCGCCCCCATCTCGACGACGAGGAAGCGGGTCTCCTCGGTCGCCTGCAGGACGGTGAGCGGCACGCCGAGCTCGTTGTTGAAGTTGCCCCGGGTCGCCACCGTGGGGCCGGCGGCCTCCAGCACGTGGGCGAGGTAGTCCTTGGTGCCGGTCTTGCCCTGGCTGCCGGTGAGGGCCAGCACCGTGACGTCGGGGAGCCGGTCCACGACGTGGCGCGCCAGCACGCCGATCGCCCGGACGACGTCGTCGACGACCACGGTCGGGGCCTCGGTGGGGCGGGTGCCGAGGACGGCCGCGGCGCCGGCCGCGAGCGCCGCACCGACGTAGTCGTGACCGTCCACGCGCTCCCCGTCCACGGCGACGAACAGGCCTCCGGGCTCGGGGGTGCGGGTGTCGACGAAGGCGCCACCGGTGACGGTGGCCTCGCCGTGGGCGACACCGCCCACGACCTCGGCGATCTCGGTGAGGGTCATCTCGATCATCGGAGGGCCTGCCTGATCTCCTCGGCGGCGACCACGCGGTCGTCGAACGGATGCACCGCGCCGTGCGACCTCCTGGCCGGCCTCGTGGCCCTTGCCGGCGACGAGCACGACGTCGCCGGGACGGGCCCGGCGGACCGCGTCGCGGATCGCGGCCCGGCGGTCGCCGATCTCGACCACCTCGGCGCGCCCCTCGGTGGTGCCTGCCACGAGGGCGGCACGGATCGTGGCCGGGTCCTCGGTGCGGGGGTTGTCGTCGGTGACGACCAGGACGTCGGCGAGGCGGGCGGCGATCTCGCCCATGATCGGCCGCTTGCCCGGGTCGCGGTCACCGCCGGCCCCGAGGACCACGATCACCTGGCCGTCGGTGAGGGGACGCAGGGTGGCGAGGACCGCCTCGACGGCGTCGGGCTTGTGGGCGAAGTCGACGAGGACGGTGTAGTCCTGGCCGGCGTCCACGCGCTCGAGCCGACCGGGCACTCCCCCGCCCTCGGCGATGCCGCGGCCACCTCGTGGGGGTCGAGGCCCGCCATCGCCGCGGAGGCGATGGCCGCCAGGGCGTTGGAGACGTTGAACTCACCCGGCACCGGGACCCCGGCGTCACCCGCAGCCCGTCCGGGCCCGCGACGGTGAAGCGGGCGCCGTCCCCGGCCAGCTCGACGTCCACCGCGCGCCAGTCGGCGTCCCGGCCCTCGGTGGAGTAGGTCCGCATCGGGATGGTCGGCGCGCTCGAGCAGCAGGCGGCCGTGCTCGTCGTCCACGTTGGTCAGTCCCAGCCGCGCCCGCTCGGGGGTGAAGAGGGACGCCTTGGCGGCGAAGTAGTCCTCGAGGTCCGGGTGGAAGTCGAGGTGGTCGCGCCCGAGGTTGAGGAAGGTGGCGACGTCGAAGACCACGCCGTCGACCCGGCCGAGCACGAGGGCGTGGCTGGAGACCTCCATGGCGCACGCGACCGACGCCCTGCTCGCGCATCACCGCGAAGAGGCCGTGCAGGTCGGGGGCCTCGGGGGTGGTGAGCGACGTCTTGACCTCCACGCCGGGATGCGGGTGCCGACGGTGCCGATCGACCGCGGCGGGTACGCCGGCCGCGCTCGAGGCCGGCTCCAGCAGCCGGGTCGTGGTGGTCTTGCCCTGGGTGCCGGTCACGCCGATCACGGGAGGTCGGCGGCGGGCTCGCCGTGGACGTGGGCGGCCAGCCGGCCGAGCACGGCACGCGGCTGCGCGACGACGAGCACGGGCGTGCCGGCCGGCAGGCGGGCCGCGCCGTCCTCGTCGGTCAGCACGGCCACCGCGCCGGCGGCGAGGGCGTCGGCGGCGAAGTCGGCGCCGTGCGCGCGGGCGCCCGGGAGGGCGGCGTACAGGTCGCCGGGCAGGATGCGCCGGGTGCTGAGGGAGATGCCGGAGACCTCGACCGTGAGGTCGCCGTCACCGCGTACGGGGGTCAGGGTGCCGAGCCACTCGGCCAGGTCGGCCAGTCGGGTCACGACGGGCGAGCCGGGCCGGGTGCCGGTCTGCGGGGTTGCCGATCACGGATGGAGACTAGTCACCACTCGACGGGCAGGCGCGAGGGCTTGCCGTCGGTCGGCGGGACGCCGTAGCGACCCAGGGCGTAGCCGAGGATCCGGGAGAACGCGGGACCGGCCACGGTGGCGCCACCGCCGTCGATGCCCGGGGAGTGCACGGCCACGTAGACGGTGAAGCGGGGGTCGTCGGCCGGCGCGAAGCCGCCGAAGGACACCGTGGTCGACTCCGTCGTAGCAGCCGCACGCCTCCTCGACGCGCTGCGCGGTGCCGGTCTTGCCGGCGGTGAGGTAGCCGGGCACGGCGGCCATCGGGGCGACGCCGGCGCCCTCGGGGTGACGCGCTCCATCATCCGGGCGGTCTGCCGGGCGGCCTGCTCGCTGACCACGCGGGTGGCCGCGGCGTTGTCGGTGCCGACCGCCACGCCCTCGTCGGTGGTCGCGGTGCCCCGGATGAGGCTGGGCGCGATGCGGACCCCGCCGTTGGCGATCGTGTTGACGGCCGCCGCCATCTGGACGGCGTTGACCGACAGCGACTGGCCGAAGGCGACGCGGTCCTTGGTCTGCGAGGTCATCACGTCGCCGTCGGTGAGGATGCCGGGCGATCTCGCCGCGGACGCCGACGTCGGTGCGCTGGCCGAGGCCGAAGGCACGCAGGTACGTCGTGAGGTCCTGCGGCGTGAACGCGTCGGCGGCCAGGACGGTGCCGATGTTGGAGGACTTGGCCATGATGCCGGCCATCGTCAGCCGGATGTTGCCGTGGTCGAACCAGTCGCCGATCGCCCGGTCCTGGCGGTGCAGCAGCGGCGGCACGCTGAACTTCTGGCGCGGCGACACCTTGCCGGCGTCGATGAGGGCGGCGGCGGTGAGCACCTTCTCCACCGACCCGGGCTCGTAGGCGTCGCTGAGGGCCCGCGACCCGAGGTCCTCCTTGTCGGCCTCCGAGGGGCTTGTTGGCGTCGAACGTCGGGACGTCGGCCAGGGCGAGCAGCTCACCGGTGCGGGTGTCCATCACCATCGCGACGCCGCTCTTGGCGCGGTACTTCTGCAGCGTCTGGGCGAGCACCCGCTGGGTGAACCACTGGAGGTCGAGGTCGATGGTGGTGCGCAGCGACTCGCCGTTCGGGCGGCTACGACGCTGTTCTCCCCCAGCGGCACCCGGTTGCCGCCGCCGACCGTGTAGCGGGCCTAGCCGTCCATGCCGGACAGCTGTGCGTCGAAGGTGCGCTCGAAGCCCCCGAGGGGCTCGTCGGTGCCCATGAAGCCGAGGAGGTTGGCCGCCACGTCGTCGGCCGGGTAGTCGCGGATCGGGTCGTCCTCGACGTCGACGCCGACGAAGCCGGCCTCGCGGACCTGGTCCAGCACGTCGGTGGCCAGGGTGCTGGGCACCCGGCGGGCGACGTACTCGAAGTGGCTGCCCTCGTTGCGACCGCGCAGGGCGCTCAGGGTGCGGAAGTAGTCGATGTCCAGGCCGGTGGAGAGGAGCTGCGCGATCGCGGGGGCGTCGTCGGCGGTCATCGTCGGGTCGGCGACGACCATCTTGCCCTTGATCGAGTCGGCCAGCGGGAGGCCGTTGCGGTCCAGGATGTCGCCGCGCTCGGCCGGCAGCGTCCGGGTGACCACGCCCTCGGCGGCGGCCATGGCGGCGTACGACTTGGGGTCGATGCCCTGCAGCTGGACGAGCCGGGCGCCGAAGAAGGACAGCACCATGGCGATCAGGATGAACCCGACGCGCAGGCGCAGCTGGGGCGACCCGCGTCGCGCGGTCCGGTTGGCGGGTACTCCGACCTGCTGGCTCTGTCTCACGGGGCTCTCTGGCTCGTTCGTCCGGATGGTGATGGTGGGGCTGGTGGGGCCGGTCCCATGTCTACCGGGAGGGGCCGGGGTTGGGCGTCAGGCCGCGCCGTCAGCCACGGTTGCGGTTGCTCTTCCGACCGGGTGCGGACTTCTCGGCACTCGTGGCGCCGTCGACGGTGGCGGCGGGCGCGGGCGCCTCGGTCGCGGGGACCTCGACGATCGTCGGGGCCGGGGCCAGGATCTGCGGCTTGACCGGCGCGGGCGGGACGAGGTTGAGCCGGTCCTCGGGGGTGGCCGGGGTCTTGACGCCCTCGACGGAGCCGCCGAGCGTGAGGAAGGTCGGCGCCGCCGGCACGACCATCCCCATCTGCTGGGCCTGCGAGGCGACGCGCTGCGGGTTGCGCAGCTCGTCGAGCTCCATCTGCAGGGTCTGCTCGCGGGCCGCGAGGTTGGTGGCCTCCTCCTCCAGCGAGGTGGCCGCGAAGGACGCCTGCTGCATGGAGGTGTTGAAGAGGAGCAGCCCGACGATGCCCCCGACCAGGACCAGGCTGACGAGGGTCACGAACGGGACCTTCGGCGCGCGGGTGCGTGCGCGGGGAACGACGGAGAGGCGAGCCTGCTCGACGGCCTCCTGCGCGATGCGGGGGACGCGGTGGCGCATCTGTACGGCGGTGCTGCTCATCGGACGACTCCTCGGTGGGGACCTCGGTGCGGGAAGGACACGCTCGAGTGCACGCAGGCGCACCGAGGCTGCTCGCGGGTTCTGCTCGATCTCCTGCTGGTCGGCCTGCTCCGCGCCACGCGTGACGTTGCGGAAGGCCGGCTCGCTGCCCTCGGGGATGAAGGGGAGGTCGTCCGGCACGTCGAGGCGGGTGGCGGCGGTGAACGCCCGCTTGACCAGCCGGTCCTCGAGGGAGTGGTAGGACTCGACGACCACGCGGCCGCCGAGGTTGATCGCGTCGATGGCCGCCGGGACGGCCCGGTGGAGCACGGCCAGCTCGTCGTTGACCTCCATGCGCAGGGCCTGGAAGGTCCGCTTGGCGGGGTGGCCCCCGGTGCGCCGCGCCGGCGCCGGGATCTCGGCGTACAGCAGCTCGACCAGGCGGGCGCTGGTGGTGAACGGCTCGGTCTCGCGCTCGCGGACGACCGCCCGGGCGATCTTGCGGGCGAACTTCTCCTCGCCGTACTCGCGCAGCACCCGGGTGAGCTCGGGGACGGAGTAGGTGTTGAGGACCTCGGCGGCCGTGATGCCGGTGGTGTCGTCCATGCGCATGTCGAGGGGTGCGTCCTCGGCGTAGGCGAAGCCGCGCGAGCGCACGTCGAGCTGCATGGAGGAGACGCCGAGGTCGAACAGGACGGCGTCGACGGACGCCAGGCCCTGGTCGGCCAGCACGTCGGGGATCTCGTCGTAGACCGCGTGGACACCGGTGAAGCGGTCACCGAAGGGCCGCAGCCGCTCGCCGGCCAGCTCCAGGGCGGCGGTGTCACGGTCGATGCCGATGACGCGCGTCGCGCCGATCCGCGCCAGGACCGCCTCGGTGTGGCCGCCCAGACCGAGGGTGCAGTCCACCAGGACGGAGCCCGGGCGGTCCAGCGCAGGCTGCAGGAGAGCGACGACCCGGTCGAGGAGCACCGGGGCGTGCTGGGGGGTCGTCACCGATCAGCCCTGACGGCCCAGGTGCGAGAGCAGCACCAGCGCGGTGGCCAGCGCGGCGGACGTGGCCGCGGAGAACGCCATCACGGTCACCGCGTCGCGGGCCTGGTCGCGCACGCGCGGCGGACGGCCGGCGACGGACGGCCCCCGACGGTGCTCAGGCTCCTGGTGCTCATGGTCTCGACCCCACTGGTGCGTTGCTGGTGCTGACTGGTGCTGGACGGTGCTGCCGCCGATCCGGTGCCACCTCGCCAGGTCCCTGCCCGCTCCCTCGCTGGGAAGGCCGTCTGGTGCCGGGGAAGTGCCCCAGAAGGCGACGGGAGAGCGGGCACGAGACCTGGTGCTGTGGTGCCGGATCGGCTGTTGAGTTGTGTGTTCGGTGGAGCAGGTGGAGCGCGGTGCCGTGCTGGTGGGTGCTGGGTGGTGCTAGATACCGGGGAAGACCTCGTCGCTGAGCTCGGAGAACTTCTGCTCCTGCTCCTCCGAGTAGGTCGTCCATGCCGCCGGGTCCCAGATCTCGATGCGGTTCATCGAGCCGATGACCACGACGTCCTTGGTGAGCGACGCGTACTCCCGCAGCGGCCCCGGGATGGAGATGCGGCCCTGCTTGTCGGGGACCTCCTGCGACGCCGCCGCGAACAACATGCGGACGTAGTCACGGGTGCCCTTGTTGGTGACCGGCGCCTCGCGGAGCCGGTCGGTCAGGGAGGAGAAGTCGTCCATCGACCAGACGGTCAGACAGCGCTCCTGCCCTCTGGTCACCACGAGTCCCTCCGTCAGCTGGTCCCTGAACTTCGCGGGGAGGAAGAGCCGGCCCTTCTCGTCGAGCTTCGGTGTGTAGGTGCCGAAGAACATCTGGCACCCACCCTTCCGTCCCTGTTCCCCACTTTCCACCACTCTACTCCACATCACTCCACCGTCAACCATTCCACGCGTGTTTCCACGCTCGAATGGCCCGCTCCCCCACGACCGGGGCCTGCCCTGTCCCGGACCTGCCACGGCGAGGGCGCGCGGTCCACGGCGACGGCGTACGACGACGAACCCGCAGGTCAGCGACCTGCGGCGGCGTCGACGCGCTGCCGGGCGCGGGTCAGGTGGAGCGCCGGTGGGGAGGAAAGGCGCCAAGTGGGGGGCGCGCGGTGGGGGAAAGTGGTGCAGATGGTGGGGAACCGGGTGCGGTGTCTCCGGCGTGCGTCCGGCCGGCGCCGGTCCCGGTCCCGGCCCCGGCCCGGCCTCGGGCAACGAGTCGGTCGCAGTTCGTGCTGGCCGGTCGTCTCGCACCAGCCGCGCGGGTATGTTGCGCGCACGTCATACGGTGGGGAGGCGTGGGACCGGCGTCGTGCCGATCTCCTCCTCGGCCAAGGAATGGGGACAGCACGTGAGTACGTCGATCCAGGGTGGGGCCGACCTCGACACGCTGGCCCGTGTCATCGGCCGGGTCCGCGCCAACATCGAGCACGTCATCGAGGGCAAGCCCGACGTGGTCAACGCGGCCCTGGTCGTGCTCCTCGCCGAAGGACACCTCCTCATCGAGGACGTCCCCGGTGTCGGCAAGACCCAGCTGAGCAAGGCGCTGGCCCGCAGCATCGACTCCAGCGTGCGGCGCATCCAGTTCACCCCGGACCTGCTGCCCTCCGACGTCACGGGCGTCTCGGTCTTCAACCAGGACACCCGGCAGTTCGAGTTCCGCCCCGGCGGCGTCTTCGCCAACATCGTGGTCGGCGACGAGATCAACCGGGCCTCCCCCAAGACGCAGTCCGCGCTGCTGGAGTGCATGGAGGAGCGCCAGGTCACCGTCGACAACACGACGTACCAGCTCGAGAAGCCGTTCATGGTGATCGCGACCCAGAACCCGATCGAGATGGAGGGCACCTACGCCCTTCCCGAGGCCCAGCGCGACCGCTTCATGGCCCGGGTGTCGGTCGGCTACCCCGTCGAGTCGGCGGAGCTGGCGATGCTCAGCTCGCACACCACCGCGAACCCGCTCGACGACCTCGAGGCGGTGACCGACGCCAGCGAGATCCGCAAGCTCACCGACATCGTCGGCCAGGTGCACGTGGCGCCCGCCGTCCAGCGGTACGCCGTCGCCCTCGCCACCGCCACCCGCACCTCGACCGAGCTCCACCTCGGCGCCTCGCCCCGCGCCACGCTGCACCTGGTGCGGGCCGCCAAGGCCGCGGCCGCGATGCGCGGTCGCGACTACGTGCTGCCCGACGACATCCACGGGCTGGCGCGACCGGTCCTGGCCCACCGCCTGCTGCCGAGCGTCGAGGCGGCGATGAGCGGGCGCTCCAGCGCATCGATCCTCGACGGCATCGTGGCCGGTGTCTCCGTCCCCGAGCCGGACCGTGCGTGAGGCCCTCGCCGGACTGACCGTCCGCGGACGGGCCTTCCTGGCTGCCGGAGTCACCACGATCGTCTGCTCGATCATCGTCGGACACCCCGCGCTGGTGCGGGTCGGCGTGCTCGTCACGGCCCTGCCCCTGCTCACGGCGCTGTGGATCGGCCGGTCGCGCTACCGGCTCGCGCTGGTGCGCACCGTGTCGCCGCAGCTGGTCGCGGCCGGCCAGCCATGCCACGTCCACCTCACCATGACCAACGAGGCGCGCACCCCCACCGGGCGTGCTGCTGCTGGAGGACCACCTCCCCTACGTGCTCGGCACCCGGCCCCGTTTCGTGCTCGAGGGCATCGGCCACGGCTGGCGCCGGCACGTCGAGCTACGCGGTGCGCTCGGACGTCTGCGCGGACACTTCGACGTCGGTCCGATGACCGTCCGCGTCACCGACCCCTTCGGCCTCATCGAGCTCGGCCGGACGTTCCACGCCACCGCCCCCTCACCGTCACCCCGCGCACCGTCCCGCTCCCGGGGATCATGCTCGGCGGTGCCTGGACGGGCTCCGGCGACAACCGGCCCCGCTCGTTCGCGACCGGCAGCGCCGAGGACGTCACGGTGCGGGAGTACCGCCGCGGCGACGACCTGCGCCGGGTGCACTGGCGCAGCTCGGCGCGCGTCGGCGAGCTGATGGTCCGCCGCGAGGAGCAGCCCTGGCAGTCGCGCGCCACCGTCTTCCTCGACAACCGGCGGCCTCGCACCGCGGGCAGGGCGTCGCCTGTCGCTGGAGGGCGCGGTCTCCGCCGCCGCGTCCGTCGCGGTGCACCTCGCCCACCGCGGCTACGCCGTACGGCTCGTCACCGCCTCCGGCGAGAGCCGCGGCACGGCGTGGCACTCCCGCAGTGCCGCGGTCAGCACCGCTCCCGCTGCTCGAGGCGCTGGCGGTCGTGCAGCTCGACCACTCCCCCGCGCCCGGACACCCGTGGCTGGCCGAGCCCGGCCAGGGTGGGCTCCTGGTCGCCGTGCTCGGTCAGGTGACCGACGGCGACGCCTGCCGCTGCTCAAGCGGATGCAGCACCACGCCAGCACCACCTGCCGCGATCGCGCTCGACGTCGACGCAGTGGGCGCCCCACCTGCCCCCGTCGGCCACCGGCAGCACGGCCGGCGCGCTGGCCGCGCACGGCTGGCGGTCGGTCACCCTGACTCCGCGCGACCGCCTCGAGGTCGTCTGGCAGGAGCTCGGCCGTCTCGGCAAGCGCGAGCGGGTGGGCGCATGACCCAACGCACCCAGCTCGGTCCGGCGCTCGCTCCTCGCCGCCCTCACGGCGGGCACCACCTGGTTCACCCTGCTGTCGTGGCGCATCCTGACCTCCGACGCCGCAGGGGTGACGATCCCGCTGCTCATGCATCGGCGTCGTCCTGGCCGTCGGCGGGGCGACCGCGCGCTGGATGCGGTTGCCCGGCACGGTCGTCGTGCTCGCGCAGGCCGTCGTGTCCGCCCTGTGGCTGCTCGCCGTGGTCACCGGCTCGGTGCTGCCGACGGGGGCGACGCTGGGCGCGTTCGGCGACGCCTTCTCGGCCGGTCTGGAGTCCGCGCAGCTCTACGAGGCGCCCGTGCCGCCCAACGTGCCGTCCGTGCACGCGTTGCTGCTGGTCGGCGGCGCGCTGACGCTGCTGGCCACGCGACCTCCTCGCCTGCACCCTCCGACGGGTGCCGCTGGCCGGGCTCGTCCTCCTGACGGCATACTCCCTCCCGGTCGCGGTCACCGGCGAGGGCATCTCGTGGTGGACCTTCGTGTTCGTCGCCGCGGGCTTCATCGCCATGATGTTCATCGCCCACGACGAGCAGGTGACCCGCTGGGGTCGCGAGGTCGACGACGAGGACGCCGACCCGACGGGCTTCGGCGTGCGCACCGGCGCCGTGCGCGGCTCCGCGGTCGCGATCGGCGCCACGGCGACCGCGATGGCCATCGCGCTGCCCGTGCTCATCCCGACGCTCGACGTCTCGCTGTTCGAGGGCCGGCGGACCCGGCAAGCGCGAGATCGAGGTCGCGGACCCGATGGTCGACCTGCGCCGCGACCTGGCCCGCGGCGAGGACATCCCGCTGGTCTACGTGACCACCCCGGGGCCGCGCCCCACCTACCTCCGCCTCTCGGTGCTCACCCGCTTCAACGGCGACACCTGGACGCCCGGCGACCGCGACATCCCCGACACCCAGGTGGCCCGCGGCGAGATGCCGGCCCTCGACGGGGTCGACGTCTCCGTGCCGCGGGCGGAGTCGCAGTACCGCGTCCGGGTCGGCCCGGACTTCCGGTCGACCTGGCTGCCGACCACCGCGCAGGTCTCCGACATCCAGGCGTCCGGCGACTGGCGCTACGACACCTCGACGATGGACTTCATCAGCGCCGACGACGAGCTGACCACCGCCGGGAGGTCCTACGACCTTCGACGGCGTGAGCCTCGAGCTCGACGGCACCGCCATGGACCGCGCCCCCTCCGGTGCCGCCGACGTGCGCTCGACCTACCTCGAGGTCCCCACCAGCGTGTCCAGCGAGGTCCGCAGTCTCGCGGCGGCCGTCACCGGCGGCGCGCCCACCCGCTTCCGCAAGGCGCGGACGCTGCAGCAGTGGTTCCGCGAGGACGGCGGGTTCGGTACGACGACACCGCCATCGAGGACGCCGACGAGGGCGACCTGATGGCTTCCTCGACGAGTCGGGGCGAGTCGGCTACTGCGAGCAGTTCGCCGCGTCGATGGCGATCATGTCCCGCATCCTCGGCATCCCGTCACGGGTGGCGGTCGGCTTCCTCGAGCCGCAGTCGGTGGGTCCCAACACCTGGGAGTTCTCCTCCCACGACCTGCACGCCTGGCCCGAGCTGTACTTCCCCGGCTCCGGCTGGGTGCGCTTCGAACCCACGCCGGGCCGGCGCGCCGAGACCGTGCCGACGTACACCCGCGGCGAGCTGCCGGCCGTCGAGGAGCCGTCGGTGTCCCCCGGCGCCACCCGCTCGTCCGACGCCCTGCCCGAGCGCGGCGAGAGCACGGCGCCCGACCCGGGCGCCGCTGCGGACGACGAGGGCTCGTCGTTCCCGTGGCTGGCGGTCGTGATCTCGCTCGCCCTGCTGCTGCTCGCAGCCCTGGTGGTCCTGGTGCCCGGACTGCTCCGCCGCCAGCGGCGCGAGCGCCGCCTGGCCGCCGGGGTCGAGGAGGCGTGGCAGGAGCTGCGCGACCTCGCCGTCGACCTCGGCCACGGTTGGCCCGGTGGCCGGTCGCCGCGCGCCATCGGGACCTGGCTCGGGGAGCGTCTGGGCGCCCCGGGCGCGGAGGCCGAGCGCTCGGACCGTCCGCGGCGGGGCCGGGAGGTGGCCCCGGACGGCGCCGCAGCACTCGACCGCCTGGTCCTCGAGCTCGAGGAGAGCCGCTACGCGCGCTCGTCGACCCCGGGCGACTCCGGGGACCGGGCCGCGGACGTGGCCGCCGTCGAGGAGGCCCTCGTCGCCGGGGTCTCACCGCGGATCGCCCGCCGAGCCCGGCGCTGGCCGCGCTCGATGCGCCCGACGCCGCACCGCCCGGCCGCCGAGGTCGTCGCGCGCGCGCCGGAGGAGCAGGAGCTGGTCGACCACGCCGGGTGAGTCGGTGCTCCGGTGACGTCGTCCCGGGCAGTGGGGCGGACGTCGTACGACGGGTGACCCCTGGGTCAGCGACCGTATGACGTCCCGCTGGGTGCGCCCGGCGGCCGGCGCAACGTCATACGAGGGGCGACCCATCGGCCACGGACCGTATGACGTCCCGCTGGGTGCGCCCGGCGGCCGGCGCAACGTCCTACGAGGGGCGACCCATGGGACAGGCGGACGCGTATGACGTCCCGCTGGATGCGCCCGGCGGCCGGCGCGACGTCATACGAGGGGCGACCCATCGGCCACGGACCGTATGACGTCCGGCCCGGATGGTCACGGCCGCCGACCGCGCTGGGACAGCGCGGAACACACCGGGGTGGGTCAGTACGGACCGTTGTCGCGGCGCCGACGCCAGCGCTCGTCCATGCGCTCCATGAAGGAGCCGGACGACTTGGTGCGCCGGGTGCGGTGGAAGCGCTGGGACTTGGCGGCCTTGCCTCCGTCGACCACCCCGAAGCCGGTGTGGCGGGTGTCGCGCCGGTGCGGTGCGGAGCTGGACGGGTTGCGCAGGGCGGTCACGGCGACGGCCGCGGCGGCCAGCATCACCAGGAAGCCGACGATGCCCAGCACCGCCATGCGGGAGATGACGCCGCCGGTGAGCATCGCCATGCCGGCCACGAAGACGACGCCCGAGGCGATCGCGCGACGGCGGGCGGCGCGCTGCAACGCGGTGCCGCGCAGCGTGGAGGCCAGCTTGGGGTCCTCTTCGACGAGCGCGCGCTCCATCTGCTCGAGCATTCGCAGTTCTTCCTCGGACAGCTCCATCGGTTCCTCCTCCACCTCGTGTGCCAGCCGTCAAGTCTAGGCACCCGGTGGGCAACCGGGTAGGCGCCTGCCGAAATTCCCGGGCCGCTTTCGGAGGGGATCACATCGAGGCTCGCCGGCCGGACGGCCGCCGCACCGAACCTCCGGGTGGCCCGGTCGACGGCCCGGTCGGCCTCCGCCCAGCCGTGCTCCGGCTCCCCCAGCACCAGCTGGCGGTGCACCGACTCGCGCGGGACCAGGCCCTCGACCCGTACCCCCACGAGCCGCAGACGCGCCCGCTGGAGACCCAGGGCGTCGTACAGCCGGGTGGCGGCGCGGTGGACCTCGACCGTGACGTCCGTGGCCTCGGGCAGGGTGCGCGAGCGGGTGATGGTGGTGAAGTCGGCGAACCTGACCTTGATCGACGACCGTGCGGCCGGCGACCCCGGCGGTGCGCATCCGCCCCGCCACCCGGTGCGGACAGCCGCAGCAGCTCGCGCACGATCACCTCGCGGTCGTCGGTGTCGCGGGCGAAGGTCTCGTCGGCCCCCATCGAACGGTCCGGCTCGAACGGGCCCGCGCGCGGGGTGAGGGTGCGCCGGTCGGTGCCCCAGGCCAGGTCGTGCAGCTGCCCGCCGAGGTGTACGCCGACCGCGCGCTGCAGGGTGCGCAGCGGGGTGTGGGCGACGTCCCCGACCGAGACCAGTCCGAGCCGGTGCAGCATCTCGCGGGTCTTCTCGCCGACCCCCTACAGCTCTCCCACGTCCAGCGGGTGCAGGAACGAGGTGACGCGCTCGGGCGGGACCACCACGACGCCGTCGGGCTTGGCCCGTCGGCTCGCCAGCTTGGCCACCGACACCGAGGCGGCCACCCCGACCGAGCAGGTGATGCCCTGCTCGTCGTGGATGGTGGCGCGCAGCAGCGTCGCGATGTCGCGCGGCGACCCGAGCCGCCGGGTCGATCCGCGGACGTCGAGGAAGGCCTCGTCGAGCGAGACGACCTCCAGCAGTGGGGTGATCCGGCGGAAGTTCTCCATCACCGACGACGACACCGCGCCGACGGTCTCGAAGTCGGGGGCGATCACCACGGCCTGCGGGCACATCCGGCGGGCTCGCGTCATCGGCAGCGCCGAGCGGACGCCGTACTGGCGGGCCAGGTAGTTGGCCGACAGCACCACCCCGCGGCTGCCGCCGCCCACGATGACCGGCACGTCGGCCAGGTCGGGCCGGTCGCGGGTCGCCACCGAGGCGTAGAACGCGTCCATGTCGACGTGCAGGAGCGGGGCGCGCCACGAGGGTCGCGGGGGCCGCCCTCGACGGGCGGGCCACTCATCGCGCCCGCCGGTCCGGCCGGGCGCAGGGACGGGCGAGGGGTCAGGCGCGGGCGAGGACGTGGAGCTGGGTGGCGAGGGGGAAGTACTCGGGACGGGTCGCCACCGCCTGCTCGAGGGCGACCAGGGCCGCCGTGGCACCGGGCTCGAGGTCGAGCAGCGAGCCGGGGACGAGGTCGGCGAAGACGCGCACCGCCTGGACCGAGGCGGTCTCGAGCCCGGCACCGGCGAGCAGCGGCACGAGCTCGTCGCGGGTGAAGCGGTGGCCGGCACGACCCGGGGTGCCCGCTCGGCGTCCCCGCGTCGAGGAGGTCGCGGGCGGCCTGGAAGTGGCCGGCCATCGCCCGGGCGATGACGGCCGCGTGGCGCTGGGCGACCACCAGGCTGAGGTGCCCGCCGGGGCGCAGCACCCCGGCGATGGCCGCCAGCGCGGCGGCGGGCTCGTCGACGACCTCGAGCACGCCGTGGCACAGGACCAGGTCGACGCTGCGGGCCTCGACCAGGCCGGCGAGGTCCCCGAGGTCGCCCTGCTGGCCGGTGACCCGGTCGGCGACGCCGCTCTCGCGGGCCCGGCGGTCGAGGGACGCCAGGGCGTCGGGGCTCGGGTCGATGACCCGGACGTGGTGGCCGAGCTCGGCCAGCGGGACGGCGAACCCGCCGGTGCCGCCGCCGATGTCGACGATCCGAGCCTGCTGCTCGTGGAACGCACCCGGTGCGTCGAGGAGCTCGCGGACCGCTGCCCACACCACGCCGGCGCGGACGGACTGGCGGCGCTCGCTGGCTGACATGGGGGCAACCCTAGACCGATCGCCGGCGGCAACAGCGGGACGTCCGGCGTCATCCCGGGCTCCCCGGACTGCGGTGCCACAACTTCCGTGCGACGTCCTTGGTCTCGTCACCGGCGGGCTTGATGTCGGCGTAGGGCGACACCTGGAACCCGCTGGAGTGGACCAGGACCCGCCGGTGCCGGGGCTCGTCGGGGTCGGTCCACCCGACCGGGACCCGGTCGATCTCGGCGCGCACCGCGGCCAGGGCGGCATCGCGGCTGCGCTCGCCCCGCCACAGCGCGTGCAGGTCGGGCAGCGCCCAGGCGCCGGTGGCGCGCAGCGAGACCCCGCGCCGGCCGGTGCGCCGCAGCTCGCCGCGCACCACCAGCAGCCACGAGTGGAAGACGGTGGCGGCGTACGGGCCCTGGGCGTCCTCGAAGAACGTGCAGTCGACCGGGCCGGTCCCGTCGTCGAGCGTCAGGAAGACGACCCGCCGGCCCGACCGGATCGGCGGGGTCTGGGTGGCGACCTTGACCCCGGCGACGAGCAGCTCGGCGCGGCTGCGCCGACGCAGCAGGTCGCGGCTGCGGGTGGCCCCGAGGGCGTCGAGGAGGTCGGCGTAGGGCGCGACGGCGTGCTGGCTGACGTCGAGGCCCAGGATCTCCAGCTCGGCCCGCATCCGCTCGTCGTGGTCATCTCGGGCAACCCGGTGACCACCTCCCCCGGCTCCCCGGCTCGTCGCCGAGCTCGCAGCGTGAGCTGCACCGAGTCGGCCTCGCGGACCGGCCGGGCGGCCCGCGACTGGCGGCCGCCCGGGCCCGGACCGCGTCGGAGTGCGTGCCGCTCGGTCCGCTCCGGGCGGCGTCACGGCGGGGTCGGCTCGTTGCGGCGGCGGCCCCGGCAGCGTCGAGACCACGGCGCGCCGCCAGCCCCCGGCCCCGGGAGGTGCGGTCGAGCACCCGGGCGTGCAGGTCGAGCTCGGCCACCTGGAGCAGCAGGTCGCGCCGGGTCACCCGGCCGCGCGGCCGGACCTCGTGGTCGCCGCCGGCGATGCGGTAGAGGTCGTCGAAGGCACCGGCCAGCACCAGGCGCTCGAGCACCGGCCGGGAGACCCGGGCGCGGGCGTGGAAGTCGCTGACGCGAGACGTAGGGGGTGGTGCAGCCGCCCCGGTGCCCCCGCGAGCGGTCGACGATGCGGGACACCTCGGACCCACTGATCCCCTTGAGCTCGGCGAGGGCGAGCCGGATGGCGTACCCGGAGGGCATCGACGAGCTGGGCTCGGCTGCCTCCACGTCACGCCACCCGGGCTCGCTCCGCTCGCGGGCGACGGGCTCGACGACGTAGGAGGCCTCGGAGGCGTTGACGTCGAGGCCGAGCACCCCGACCCCGAACTGGCGGGCGTCCTCGAGGATCAGCCGCTTGGGATACATCCCCGGGTCGTGGGTCAGCACGCCGGACAGGAAGTGGGCCGGCCAGTGGGCCTTGAGCCACGCCGACTGGTAGGTGGGCAGGGCGAAGGCCGCCGCGTGCGCCTTGCAGAAGCCGAACGACGCGAACGCCTCGAGACCTTCCACATCCGGGTGACCAGGGCGAGGTCGTAGCCGCGGGCCAGCGCCCGCGGGAAGAACCACGCCGCGGTCTCGGCCATCCCCTCGACGTCGCCGAGCGCGCGACGCTTCTCGTCGGCCTCGGCGTAGCCGACCCCGGCGAACAGCGCGATGATCTCGATGACCTGCTCGTGGAAGACCACCACGCCCTGGGTCTGCTCGAGGATCGGTCGCAGGTCGTCGTGGATGTAGTGGACGGTCTTCCACCCCTGCTTGGCCTCGAGGTAGGGCGTGATCATGTCGCTCTTGACCGGCCCGGGCCGGAAGAGCGAGATGTCGGTGATGATGTCGTCGAAGGACTCGATGCCCGACCTGCCCACCAGCTCGCGCTGGCCGGGCGACTCGATCTGGAAGACGCCCAGGGTGCGCGCCGAGCTGATCATGGTGTAGGTCGTCTCGTCGTCGAAGGGCACCTGCACCTCGTCGTCGAGGTCGACCTCGACCCCGTCGACGCGGGAGATCTCCGAGACCGCGTGGGCCATCGCCGACTGCATGCGGATGCCGAGCACGTCGAGCTTGAGCAGCCCCAGCGCCTCCACGTCGTCCTTGTCGAACTGGCTCATGGGGAAGCCGGCGTACGACGCCTCCACCGGCGTCCGGGACAGCAGCGTGTCGTCGGAGAGCAGCACCCCGCACGGGTGGACGGCGATGTGGCGGGGCAGGCCGTCGAGGCGCTCGACCATCCGGAACATCAGGTCGAGGCGCTCGCCGGCCAGGCCGCTGGCCCGCAGCTCGGGGAGGTCGCGCAGCGCCTGGCGGGCGTCGCGCGCCCGGATGTGCGGGAACGCCTTGGCGATCGCGTCGACCTCGCCGGGCGGCATGCCCAGCGCCGCCCCGACGTCGCGGACGGCGTGGCGCACGCGGTAGGTGTCCATCATCGACACGCACACGCAGCGATCGCCGCCGTAGCGGGCGAGGATCGCGCTCGTAGACCTCGAGGCGGCGCGCGGACTCGACGTCGATGTCGATGTCGGGCAGCGACGCGCGCAGCGGGGACAAGAAGCGCTCCATCAACAACCCGTGGCGGATCGGGTCGACCCCGGAGACGCCGAGGAGGTAGTTGACCAGGCTGCCGGCGCCCGAGCCCGCGCGCCGCCCGGCGCACCCCCATCTCGCCGATCAGGTCGGTGATGTCGGCGACGGTGAGGAAGTAGGAGGCGTAGCCCAGCCCGCGGATCGGCTCGAGCTCGTCGTCGAGGCGCTTCCAGATGCGCTGCCGGGGGGCCCGGCCGTAGCGCCGGCCGATGCCGGCCTCGCAGCGGGCGCGCAGCACCGCGTGCGCCGTCTGCGCCGGCTCCCCCGCCCGGTCGAACGCGGGGAAGTGCACCTCGCCCAGCCCCAGGTCGCTGCGCGGGTCGAGCGCGCACCGGTCGGCCACGGCACGGGTGCGGGCGAGCAGCCGCCGGGCCTCGGTGCCGGTGTCGTGGGCCAGCCCCGCCAGCCGGCAGACCTCCTCGGCCACCTCGTGCATCTGCTTGCCGGACTTGAGGAAGCCCTCGGCGTTGGCCCGCTCGACGTGGCGCCGGTCCAGGGCCACCAGCCGGCGGGCCGCGTCGAGCACGTCGACGGTGGGCGCGTCGAGACGGTCGGCGTAGCGCACCGCGTTGGACAGGATCGTGCCGAGCCCGGCCCGGTGGGCGATGCCGGCCATCCGGGCGGCGTGCGGCGACGTGCCCGGACCCCAGCCACCGCCCCCGCTGCCCCCGCCGGGGAGCCGGTGGGAGACCAGCTCGACGACGAGGTTGTCGCGGGGCACCACCTCGAGCCACGGCGCCAGCGCCGCCAGCCCGAGGTCGTCGCGGCGACGGGACGCGGCGACCCCCAGCTCGGAGGTCGGGCCGAGCAGCACCATGACGTCGCCGCCGCCCAGGTGCGGGGCGAGCAGGTCGAGGGTGGCCACCGGCCGGCCCCGCTCGCCGGCGAGGTGGGTCTCGGAGACCATCCGGCAGATCGCCGCCCAGCCGGCCCTGCCGCTGGCCAGGAACGTCACCCGCGGCAGGCCGCCGCGATGGGCGGGCAGGTCGCGGTGGGCACCGCCCCGCACCGGGGCACGCACCGGGGCACGCCCCGCGGACCGCCGGACTCGCCGGGAGCCCCGGGAGCCCCGGGAGCGCCGGGCGCGCCGGGCGCGCCGGGACCACCCGGACCGACCGGACCGACGGGGGCGATCGCCAGGTCGACGCCCAGGACCGGCCGGATCCCCGCCTGCTGGCAGGCCTGCGGACGAACTTGACCGCTCCGTAGGTGCCGTCGCGGTCGGTGAGGGCGAGCGCGTCCATCTCGTGCTCCACGGCGCGCTCCACGAGGACGTGCGGGTGGCGAGGCGCCGTACTGCAGGGAGTAGCCGGAGGCCACGTGGAGATGGACGAACGGGTCAGGCGACACCGCTCTGCCCGAAGACGTCGTGCCCGAGACCGTGGTGCCCCGACGCGTGGCTGGGCACCGTCGGGCGTGGGGCACCAGCCCCAGCGCCTGCTCGACCACGGCCAGGAAGCGGTCGGAGTCGCGGACCAGGTCGTCGGCCTCCCGCTCGGTCACCGCCCGGGTCGACCCGGCCTCGGCCGCGGCGCGCTTGGCTCGCCCCAGCGGCGAAGAACTCGGGCCCACTCCTCCAGCTCGGGCGCCACCTCGGCCAGCAGGACCCACGCGTTCTTCTGGCGACGGGCCCGGGGAGCCGGGTGGGCCCGCGCGGCCAGCAGGGCGGCGGCCGCACGCAGGGCGGCGACGTGCGCGCAGGCGTAGCGGGTGGGGACGTCGCGTGCGGTGATCGACTCCTGGAGGGACTCGGCCGCGCGGGCGAGGTAGGAATGGGTGGTCGCCGGCAGCAGGTGCGGGTTGAGGGTCTGGGTCGTCGCTCGGGCCATCTCGTCCACCTCAGTCCGCACAGCTGACGAGCTGCCAGCTGCCGTCGGTCCAGGAGAAGGACAGGTCGAAGACGCCGGTCCGCTCGGCGCCGGTCGGCCCCGGATCCGCGCCCCGCCTCCACCCGCCACAGCTCGCGCTCGACGAGCAGGTCGGTGCCGGCCGTCGGCGACGTCGCGGTCAGGGTGGCGCCGGCGTCGTCCGAGCCGATCACGGCCCGGGCCCCGGAGGACTGCCACCACGGGGCCGTCTCCACCCAGTGGGCGAGCACCGCCCGGACCTTCCACAGCCGTCCGTGCCACAGGAACTGGTCGGGCCCCTCGGTCTCTCCCCGTCGCACCTCGACGGGGTCGTCGTACAGCCTCATGCGTGCCTCCTAGCCGCTCGTCGACCCCGCCACCAGCCTCGGCGGCGATGGGGGTCGAGGTCACCGCCACCGAGGCTGCGTCCGAACAGATGTTCGAACATGACCCAAGGTACACGCCCCCACCGACAGCGGGTCAAGGGGCGAACGGCACCGGGTGGAGAAACCTCAGTGGGCGCGCAGGTAGGCGCTGGTGTCCCGGCGCCAGAGGAAGAACACCAGGACGGCGTTCAACACCATCGTCAGCACCGAGAGGGCGACGAACAGCACCGGCAGGTGGTTGAGCAGGCCGAGCGCGGCCACCAGCACGCCGAAGAACGCCATCAGCGTGAGGACCAGCCGCGCCCAGCCGTGCCCGTCGACCAGGAACGCGGTGAGCACCGTCGCCAGCAGCAGGAAGACCACGAGCGACACCACGGCCAGCGGCACGAACTTGGGCACGATCGCGCTCCCCCGCAGCGCGTCGATCCCGCCGGAGGCCAGGATCTCCTGCGCCGACGGGTTGCCCTTGGCCCACGAGAGGATCACCTCGTCGAGCTGCACCCACGTCAGCAGCGCGGTGACGGCGCTGACGAGCACGATGGCGATGAGCACCGTCACTGCATGGGCGACGGACGCGGGCAGCTGGCGACGCAACAAGACTGTTCCCCTCGGGAGTCGAACGGTGGCTAGGCTCCCGGCATGGCGAGCGAGCATCCGTCGGTCATCGGTTTTCGGGACGAGCTGACCCGGCGCGGCGGCACCGGTGACGTGGTCATCCTGCCCGATGCCGTCCACACGGCGGCACTCGCCGCGGAGGCGCTCGGCTGCGAGGTGGGCGCGATCGCCAACAGCCTGCTCTTCGACGCCGCCGGCGTGCCCGTCCTGATCCTCACCTCGGGCGCGCACCGCGTCGACGTGGGCACGGCCGCGGCCGCGGTCGGCGTACCGGCACTGGCGCGGGCCACGCCGGACTTCGTCCGCCGTCACACCGGCCAGGTGATCGGCGGCGTCTCCCCCTTCGACCACCCCGCGCCCGTGGGCACCTGGATCGACACCGACCTGCGCGCGTACGACGTCGTGTGGGCCGCCGCGGGTCACCCCGCCGCCGTCTTCTCCACCACCTTCGACGAGCTGGTCGCCCTCACCGGAGCCACCGAGATCGCGGTCGCGTGATGGAGTCGCTCTCCCTCGCGTTCACCGGCGGCTGGGCCAGCGGCATCAACGCCTACCTCGTCGTGCTGGTCCTCGGCGTCGCCGACCGGGTGGGCCACGTGGCCGACATCCCCGACGTGCTGGCCCGCGGGGACGTGCTCGCGGCCGCCGGCCTCATGTTCACCCTCGAGTTCGTGGCCGACAAGATCCCCTACCTCGACTCCACGTGGGACGCGGTCTCCACCGTGATCCGACCCACCGTGGGGGCGGTGATCGGCGTGCTCCTCGCCGGCGACGCGACGTCGCTCGACCAGGCGGTCCTCGGGGTCGTCGGCGGCGGCACCGCGCTCCTCTCCCACCTGGTCAAGGCGGGAGGACGGTTGGCCATCAACTCCTCCCCCGAGCCGGTCACCAACGCCACCGCCAGCGTCGCCGAGGACGTCACGGTCCTCGGCGTGGTGTGGATCGCGCTGGAGCACCCGCAGCTGGCCGCGGCGATCGCGGCACTGCTCCTGGCCCTGGGCCTCGTGATGCTCGTCGTCGTCGGCCGGTTCGTCCGGCGCGGCTGGCGGCGGTGGAAGAGGCGCGACCCCGTCCCCGCCTAGACCTGCAGGAGCGCGGCGACGGGGCGGGGGTCACGGGCCCTAGTCTGCTCGCCATGGCGCGCGTGGTGGTGGTGGGTGGCGGGTTCGGCGGGCTCGCCTCGGCCGCCCGGCTCGCCAAGCTGGGCCACGAGGTGACCCTCGTCGAGCGGTCACCGGCACTCGGCGGCGCCCTGTCGACCGTGTCGAGGGCGCGACGGCTTCGGATGGGATGCCGGCCCCTCGAGCACCCTGCTCCCCGCCGTGCTGCGTGACCTGTTCCGCAAGACCGGCCGACCGCTGGAGCGCGAGCCCGACGACGTCGACCTGGTGGCCCGGGACCTGGTCCGTGAGCACCGCTTCGCGGACGGATCGGTCCTGCGGCTGCCGGGCGGCTCCCGCTCGGCCCAGCTGGCCGCCGTCGACGCGCTCGGGCCGGGACTGGGCGCGCAGTGGGTCGACCACGTCGCGGCGTACTCCGACACGTGGGACCTGCTGCGCCGCGACTACCTCGAGCGGCCGTGGGACCCGGCCCTGGCGCCGAGGGCGCTGACCGACCTGCTCACCGGCCGCGAGGTGCTGCACAAGCGGCTGCGCCGGACGTTGCGCGACGAGCGGCTGCGGCTGGTCGCCGGCCACCCGTTCGTCGCCGACGGCCACGACCTGCGCGACGTCCCGGCGTGGCTGGGCGTGGTGGCGTACCTCGAGCAGCGCTTCGGCGCGTGGACGGTCCCGGGCGGCATGGCCCGGCTGGGGACGGTGCTCGCCGAGCGCCTCGGGACCCGTGGCGTGACGGTGCTGACGACCACCACCGCCCAGGACCTGGTGCTGCGCGACGGCCGGGTGGCGGCGGTCGCCACCTCGGCCGGCGAGCTCGACGCCGACCTGGTCGTCTGCGCGATCGACCCGCGCCGGCTGCCGGTGCTGGCCCGGCACGTCGCGCGCACCGTGCCGGCCATCCCGCCGGTGGTCTGCCACGTCGGTCTCTCGGACGCGGACTCGCTGCCGGACCTGTCGCACGAGGTGGTGCTGCACGGCGACCCGATGCTGGTCGTCCGCACCGGCGGCCGGGCGCCGGAGGGCGCCGCGGCGTGGACCGTGCACGGCCGCGGCCTCCTCGCCGAGGACGTCCTGCGGGCTCTGGCCCGGCACCGGATCGACGTGCGCGACCGGGTCGTCGTCCGGGTCGACCGGTCGCCGCGCGACCTCGTCGAGGACTGGGGCGGCTCGCCGCTCGGCGTGCTGTGGCAGGGGCGGGCGACCGTGCGGGCCCGGCTCGGACCGACGACACCGGTGCCGGGCGTGTACGCCGCCGGGGCGCACGCGACGCCCGGGTCCGGGCTGCCGTTCGTCGGCCTCTCGGCCGCGCTGGTCGCGCAGGCGGTCGGCCCGGCCTGAGCCGAGGCGTCCCTCAGGCCAGCGTCCAGGTGACGGTCACGGCGCCGTGCACCGCCGTCTCCCCCGGCTCGAGCCCGGCTCCGGCGGCCTTGAGGGCCACCGGCGCGGGTCCGCCCGCCCCGCCCGGCGCACCCTCGCTGATGGCCACGACCTCGCCCAGGCTGGCGCCGGCGAGGGCGGCGAGGTGGGCGGCGTGCGCCCGCGCGTCGTCCCAGGCGGCCTCGGCCGCGGTCGCCCGGACGTCGGAGGGGTCGCCCACGTCCAGCGAGACGCCGTCCACGACCAGGGCGTCGCCGACCGCGTCGGCCAGCGCGGTCAACAGCTCGCCTGCCTCCTCGACCGACGGGCACCGGACCGCGAGCGAGTGCCGCGCCTCGAAGCCGACCGCCTCGCCCTCGCGGTCGTGCCACGGCCAGACGTTGAGCCCGGTCGACCCGGGCAGCAGGCCGCGCTCGCGCGCGAGGTCGCCGGCGCGGGCGGCCGAGGCGGACACCCCGGCCAGGGCCTCGGCCACGCCGGCCGTGCGGTGCACGGTGGTGATGCGGACCACGGCCGAGTCGGGGACCACGGTGGCGACGCCGTGACCGGTGACGGTGACGGTGCGGGGGGCGCTCATGGATGCACCGTAGCGATGCGGCCGGGATCCGGCTCGAGGATCCTCGGTCAGACGGTGATCCGCAGCGCGTCGAAGATCTCCCGCGTCGCCCGGGACCGGTTGAGCGTGTAGAAGTGCAGCCCCGGGGCTCCGGCGGCGAGCAGCGCCTCGCACAGCTCGGCGGCCATCGCGATCCCCTCGGCGCGCAGGGCGGCCGGGTCCTGCTCGTGCGGCGCGAGGCGGCGGCGTACCGCTTCCGGCACGGGGTGACCGGAGAGCTCGGCCATCCGGGTGACCTGGCGCAGGTTGAGGATCGGCATGATGCCCGGCAGCACCGGGATGTCCACGCCGACGGCGCGGGAGCGCTCGAGCAGCCCGGCGTAGTCCTCGGCCGAGAACACCATGTCGGTGATCGCGAACTCGGCGCCCGCCTGCTGCTTGGCCAGCAGCACCCGGGCGTCCTGCTCGAGGGACTCCGCCGACGGGTGGCCCAGGGAGAACGCCGCGACGGCGACCGCGAAGTCGCCGCGCCTGCTGGCCAGCTCGACCAGCTCGGTGGCGTGGGCGAGACCGCCCTCGGTGGGCACCCAGTCGGCGCGCGGCCCGTCCTCCGGGTCGCCGCGCAGGGCGAGCACGGTGGCGACCCCGGCCGCCGCGTAGCTGTCCAGGATCGCCTCGAGCTCGTCGCGGGTGTGGCCCACGCAGGTGAGGTGGCCGACCGGCACCAGGGAGGTCTCCCGGGCGATCCGGCCGGTGATGCGCACGGTGGCGTCGCGCGAGCTGCCGCCGGCGCCGTACGTCACGGACACGAAGGTGGGGTCGTAGGGCTCGAGCTCGGTGATGGCGCGCCAGAGCTGCTCCTCACCCTCGGCGTCCTTGGGCGGGAAGAACTCGAAGGAGAACGAGCGCTCGCCGCTCTCGAGGCGTTCGCGCATGCGTCCGCGTCCCTGGGTCATGGGTGAAGCCTAGGTACGCCGTGGGTGCCGGGCCGCATCCGTCCACTGGTTAGGCTCCCCGGGTGACCAGCCCGGTGAGCACCCCGTGGGACCCCGCCGACTTCCACCTCCGGATCAAGACGGTGCTCGACACCTTCCTCGACGAGCAGGCCACCCGCCTCTCCCCCTGGGCGACGACGCCGCCCGGCTCGTCGCCGAGGCCCGCACGGCCGTCGGCGGGGGCAAGCGCTTCCGGGCGGCGTTCTGCCTCTGGGGCTACCGCGCGATCCGGCCCGACGTCCCCGACGAGGACGCCCTGGCCCGTGCCTGCGCGGCCCTCGAGCTGCTGCACGCCAGCGCCCTGGTCCACGACGACTACATGGACGCCTCCGACACCCGCCGCGGCCGGCCGGCGACCCATCGGGCCTTCGAGGACGAGCACCACGGCGCCGGGTGGCGCGGGCGTCCCGAGGCGTACGGCGCCGCCGCCGCGATCCTGCTCGGCGACCTGCTGCTGGGCTGGTCCGAGGAGCTGCTGCGCCGCTGCGGCCTGCCGCTCGCGAGCGTCGTACCGGCCCTGGACGTCTTCGACCTGTGCCGCACCGAGGTGATCGCCGGACAGTTCCTCGACGTGTCCGTGCAGGCACGCGGGCACGCGGACGTCGACACCGCGATGACCGTGCTGCGCTACAAGTCCGCCAAGTACTCCATCGAGCGGCCGCTGCACATCGGGGCCGCACTGGCCGGGGCCACGCCGGCCCAGCTCGAGGAGCTGAGCCGGTTCGGGCTGCCTCTCGGCGAGGCGTTCCAGCTGCGCGACGACCTGCTCGGCGTGTACGGCGACCCGGCGACGACGGGCAAGCCGGCCGGCGACGACCTGGTGGAGGGCAAGCGCACCGTGCTGGTCGCCCTGGCCCTCGACGGCGCGGACCGGGACGCGGCCCGGCGCCTCGACGCCGCGCTCGGCACCCCCCTCGACGAGGCGGCGGTGGCCGACCTGCGCGACATCATCGACCGCTCCGGCGCGCACGCGCAGGTCGAGGAGGTCATCGGCGCGCTGACCGATCGCGCGGTGGCGGCGCTGGACACCCCGACCGTCGACGCCGTCGCCCGGGGCGTGCTGCGCGAGCTGGCCGCGGCCGCGACGCAGCGCACGCTCTGAGGACTGTTCGTCAGTCCAGGCTGGGCAGCCCGACCACCTCGGGCCCCTCGCCGCGCAGCAGCACGGCGAACGGCACTCCTCGGTCGGCGTGCACCCGCGACCCCAGGACGGTGAGCGCGATGTCGAAGGCCTTCGCGTCGCCGCGCGCGAGCGTCGCCCACCCGTCCCACAGCAGCACCACCCCGTCCACCCCGGCCCCGATGTCGTGCAGGCAGTCGGCGAGCGCGTCGAAGTTCTGGCCGTACCAGTCGGGGAAGTCCAGCGCCCGTCCCACCGCGGCCAGGAAGTCGGCCTTGCCGTCCGCGACCCAGCCGTCCACGTGGGCCAGGCCCCACCCGGCGTGCTCGACCGTGCGACGTACGTCGTCGACGTCGAAGGCGCCGTGCCACAGGTAGATGTCGGGGTCGACCCGGCCGGCCAGCAGCGCCGCGAGCCCGCTCATCGCACGATCCTCTCGAAGGACTGGTAGTGGTCCTCGGTCCAGTACAGCTCACCGTCATCCCCGGCCACGATCCGCCGAGCACCCCGGTCGTCGGAGCCGGGGGTGGGGACGGTGTACTCGGCGTAGTAGCCCTGCGGCCGGTCGGGGAGGAGCTCCTCCCGGTTGCCGAAGGTGCCGCCGTCCTCGTCCTCGGGGAACGGCCCCCCGTCGTCGATCAGCGCGACCGTCTCCTCCGCCGCGGGCGGCAGGTCGGCCAGCCGCACCGTCGACAGGCCGCTCGCGCGGTCCGTCCCGAGGTCGGCCCGGTGCTCGGCCGTGGGGGTGCTCCCGGTGCCCTGGGTCCACCACAGCAGCGCGGCGAGGACCAGGGCGACCAGCAGTCCCACCGCGGTGCGCTGCCCTGTCCGCATGACCGGTCGGTCCGCCTGCGTCAGTAGCCCAGGACCTGGGCGCGGCGCTTGACCTCGGAGCCGCGGTTCTCGCGCAGCGCGTCGATCGGGCGGCCGGGCAGGTCGTCGTCGGTGAAGATCCAGGCGATGCACTCGCGGTCGTCGAAGTGACGGTCGTGCAGCAGGGTCAGCAGCCCGGGCAGTCCCTTGACGACGAGGCCGTCCTGGATGAAGTCGGCCGGCACCCGGGGCCCGGCGCCGGGCGAGGACACGGCCCCGGCGAGCTCGTGGTCGCGGATCATCGTCCGCACCTTGGCGGGGGTGACACCGAGGGCCTTGCCGGCCTCGTCCCAGGTGAGCCACTCGGGGACGAGGGCGTCGAGATCTGCCTCGGACAGGGGTGCGTCGCTCATGGGACGCAGTTTTCCACGGCCGCGCCCCCGGGGCCGATTCCCACCCCGCGCGCGACACGCCCGACCGGTCGCCGAGTGGTCTGGACCGGGTCGCGGTGCGTACCGTCGAACGCTTGCTGCGGTGCCTTCCCCGCGGACTCCGACGAGTCCGGGCGCCCCGGCGAGGACGAGGAGAACGTCGTGCGACGACCCCTGATCGCAGCCACCGCTGCCGTGGCGGCCCTGATGCTCACGCCCCTGCCGCCGGCCACCGCCGACCACGAGCGCCTCCCCCAGGGACGCCACCTGAAGACGTACACGGTCAAGGCCGGCGACACCGCCACCGGGCTCGCCGTCCGGTTCCACGCCTGGACCGCCGAGCTGATCTCCCACAACCACCTCGACTCCTCCGGCCGGTTGCGCGTCGGGCAGCGGATCGAGATCCCGGTCGTCACGAAGGCCCGGGACCGGGACAAGAACCGGGACAAGGACAAGGGCGGCGGTGGGAACGGCGGCACCGGCGGCGGGGGGACCGGCACCGGCACCGGCGGCTCCACGGGCTCGTCGGCGAGCCACCCCTCACGGGACCGGGTGCGCCGCACCATCACCCGCGCCGCGAACTACCGCGGCGTGGACCCGCAGCTCGCGCTGGCCATCGGCTGGCAGGAGTCCGGCTGGCAGATGCACCGCGTCTCCAGCGCCGGGGCCATCGGAGCGATGCAGGTCCTGCCCGACACCGGTCGCTGGATGGAGCAGTACGCCGGCCGCGACCTGCGGCTGCGGGTCCTCAAGGACAACGCCACCGCCGGAGTGCTGCTGCTCGGGGTCCTCGGCGACCACACCCGCACCCGCCGCCACCAGGTCGGCGCCTACTACCAGGGCCTCGGCGCGCTGGAGAAGCACGGGCTGTACGGCGAGACCAAGGCGTACGTCGCCAACGTGCTGGCCATCAAGCAGCGCCTCGAGGCCGGCCGCCCGCCGGCCTGAGCGGCGTACCGGAGCGGGACGCCACCCCCCTGGGGCAGGCGTGGACCACACGCCGGGGCGCACCTGCGCCACGCCGGGACGGGGCGCAGGGACCGCGTCGCGTCGCCCGATTCGTACCATGGGGCCACCGGATCCTTCCCCGTCCGGCGATGGAGGTCGAGCTGTGGAGCCACGCGACGAGCCGACCGGGTCCGGTCGCGGCCCGGCGCGCAGTGCTGCCGATCCCCTGGTCGGCCGCCTCCTCGACCGTCGCTACCGCATCGCGGGGCGCATCGCCCGCGGGGGGATGGCCAGCGTCTACGAGGCCACCGACATCCGCCTGGACAGGACCGTCGCGGTCAAGGTGATGCACCCGGGCCTCGGCGACGACGACGACTTCGCCCAGCGCTTCGTGCGCGAGGCCCGCGCGGCCGCCCGGCTCAACCACCCGCACGTGGTCGGGGTCTACGACCAGGGCGACGACGACGGCACCGTGTTCCTCGCGATGGAGTACGTGCCCGGCCACACGCTGCGCGACGTGATCCGCAAGGAGTCGCCGATGTCGCCGCTGCGGGCGCTGGCGCTCCTCGAGCCGGTCGTCTCGGCACTGGCCGCCGCCCACCGGGCCGGGCTGATCCACCGCGACGTCAAGCCGGAGAACGTCCTGATCGCCGACGAGGCCCACGGCGGCGGCGTGAAGGTCGCCGACTTCGGCCTGGCCAAGGCCGTCAGCGCCGACACCCAGCACACGGCCACCGGCGGGGTGCTCATCGGCACCGTGTCCTACCTGGCTCCCGAGCTGGTCGTCGACGGCCGCGCCGACGCGCGGGCCGACGTGTACGCCGCCGGAGTCGTCCTCTACGAGCTCCTCACCGCCCGCAAGCCGCACGAGGGCGAGAGCCCCATCCAGGTCGCCTACCGCCACGTCCACGAGGACGTGCCCCCGCCGTCCGCGGTCCGCCCGGACCTGCCGGCGTACGTCGACGCGCTCGTCGCCCGCGCCACCAGCCGCGACCGCACCCAGCGCCCCGCGGACGCCGGCGTGCTGCTGCACCAGATCCACCGGGTCTCCCAGGCCCTGCGCGAGGGCGTGACCGACGATCCCGAGCTGGTCGCCGACCTCGCACCCGTCGCGCCGTACGTCGACGCCAGCACCGACGAGGAGACCGACGAGGACACGACGCCGGAGCCCTTCGACCCGGTCGAGATGGCCAACCTCAGCGCCCGCCTCCAGCCGCCGCCCGGCGACCCGCGGGCGGAGATCGTCGACGACAGCCACCACACGACCGCCTTCGACCGCACGGCCGTGACCACCGTGCCGCCCGCCGCCGGTCGACCCGCGGCGCCACCCGCCGTCCCTCCGGCCGGCCGCCGACCCTCCCGCCAGCCCAGCACGCCAGCCCCGGTGGTCACCACGGCCCGCTCCAGGTCGGTCAAGGGACCTCTCGCGCTGCTGCTCACCGTGCTGCTGATCGCTGCCCTCGGCGGCGGCGCGTGGTGGCTCGGGTGGGAGCGCTACACCGTCACCCCCGGGGTGCTCGGGATCGACGCGGCGGCCGCGACCGCCGAGCTCGACAAGGCCGGCCTGGACGCCGAGGAGGGCGATCCGCGCTACTCCGAGACCGTCGCCGCGGGGCTGGTGCTGGGCACCGACCCGGAGCCCGGCGACCGCGTGCTCGACGGCGGCACCGTCACCCTGGTCATGTCCCTGGGACCCGAGCGCTACGAGGTGCCGACGCTGGCCGGGATGACCGAGGACCAGGCCCAGGACGCGCTGGAGAAGACCAACCTGGCGTTCGGCGAGAGCACCGAGAAGTACAGCGACACGGTGCCGGCCGGGCAGGTCCTCCGGGCGATCCCGGCGGCCGGGGAGGTCCTCAAGCCGGATGCTCCCGTCGACCTGGTGCTCAGCAAGGGGCGTCGCCCGATCGACATCAAGGACTGGAGCGGCGAGGACGCCGAGCAGGCGACCGCGGCCCTGGAGAAGCGCAGGCTGGCCGTCGAGGTCACCGGTGAGGAGTACAGCGACACCGTCGACGAGGGCGACGTGATCTCGCAGAACCCGACCTCGGGACCCCTCTACAAGGGAGACACCGTGCAGCTCGTCGTGTCCCGGGGACCCGAGCTGGTCGAGGTGCCGCGCGTGGTCGCCCAGGGCGTCGAGGCCGCCACCGAGGAGCTCGAGGCACTGGGCTTCGTGGTCGAGGTCGAGGAGAGCAGCAACTACATCGGGGTCGGCTTCGTCTTCAGCTCCGACCCCGATGCGGGATCGATGGCGCCCAAGGGCTCCACGATCACGCTCTACCTGATCTGAGCCCCTAACCTCCTCGGGTGACACCCGAGCTCCGCAACCCGATCGGCACCCACGTCACGGTCGGCAAGGGCCTCGTCACGGGTGCCCTCGCCCAGGTGGAGGCGGTCGGCTACGAGACCCTCCAGGTGTTCACCGGCAACCCGCGCGGCTGGGCGCACTCCCCGGGACGACCCGCCGAGGACGAGCGCTTCCGGGAGGAGTGCGCGCGGCGCGGGCTGCGTGCGTTCATCCACGCGCCGTACCTCGTCAACCTCGGCTCCCCCACCCCGCTCACCTGGGAGCGCTCGGTGGGCGTCGTGGCCCACACGCTGCGCCGCGCGGTCGAGATCGGGGCCGAGGGGGTGGTGGTCCACACCGGCTCGTACGTCGACCCGACCGGCTCGCGGGAGCAGTACGACGCCGCGATGCGCCGGGTCCGCGACGGTCTGCTGCCGGTGCTGGAGACGCTCGACGGCGACTCCGCCCCGTGGCTGCTGCTGGAGCCGACCGCCGGTCAGGGGCAGTCGCTGTGCGCCGGGGTCGACGACCTCGAGCCCTACCTCGCCGCCCTCGACCGGCATCCCCGCGTCGGGATCTGCCTCGACACCTGCCACGTCTTCGCCGCCGGCGCCCCCCTCGACGAGCCCGGCGGGGCCACTGCCACCCTCGACCGGGTCGTGGAGATCGGCGGGCCCGAGCGGCTGCGGCTGATCCACGCCAACGACTCGATGGACGTGCGCGGCGCCTTCAAGGACCGGCACCAGCGGATCGGCGAGGGGCACATCGGCACCGACGCGTTCCGCGAGCTGTTCGCCCACCCGGCCACCGCGGGCGTCCCGTTCATCCTGGAGACGCCCGGCTCGCGGGACGAGGGCAACCCGGACCGCGAGGTGCTGCGGCGGCTGCGGGCGGAGGCGGCGGCGTGAGCGAGCGGCGTACCACCCTGCTGGCCTCCCTGGCCCTGCTCGCGATGACGGCCACGTGGGGGTCGACGTTCTTCCTGATCAAGGACCTGCTGGAGCGGGTCCCGACGCTGGACTTCCTGGCCGTGCGGTTCGCGATCGCCAGCGCCGCGATGCTGCTCGTCGCGCCGCGAGCCCTGTCCCGGCTCTCCCCGGCGGTGCGCCGCAACGCGGTGGTGCTGGGGCTGCTCTACGGCGTCGCGCAGATCCTCCAGACCGGCGGCCTGGCGCACACCCCGGCCAGCGTGAGCGGCTTCATCACCGGCATGTACGTCGTGCTCACCCCCGTCCTGGCCGCGGCGATCCTGCACACCCGGATCACGGCCGTCACCTGGGCGGCGGTGGCACTCGCGACCGCCGGGCTCGGCGTGCTGACGCTGAGCGGCCTCAGCCTGGGGTACGGCGAGGCGATCACCCTGGTGTCCGCCGTGCTCTACGCGCTGCACATCGTCGGGCTGGGCGCCTGGTCGACCCCGCGGGACGCGGTGGGGATGTCGATCCTGCAGATCATGGTGATCACCCTCGTCTGCTTCGTCGCCACCGTCCCCGACGGGATCGTGCTGCCGTCGACCGGTCGCGACTGGCTCTCGATCGTCTACATGGCGCTCGTCGCCGGGGCGCTGGCGATGCTCGGCCAGACCTGGGCGCAGGCGCACCTGCCGCCGACGCGGACCGCGATCATCATGAGCATGGAGCCGGTCTTCGCGGCCTCCTTCGCGGTGTGGCTCGGTGGGGAGGGCGTCACGTTGCGGCTCGTCGTCGGCGGGCTGATGGTGCTCACCGCGATGCTGGTCGTCGAGCTCGTGCCGCGGCGCAAGGTGGAGGCCGAGGTCTCGCACATCGCGGTCTGATCGGACCCTCCCGGAGCGGGTCGTCACGGACGGCGCCGATGATGGCGGCCCGCACGGTCCAGCCGGTGGACCCCGGGGGCCGCCATCCCGGCGAGACCCCGCGCGGCGTCGCCACCCACCGCCTAGGCTCTGGCCCATGAGCACCTGTGCACGGTGCGGCCACGAGCTCGGGGTGGGCCGCTTCTGCACCAACTGCGGGCACCCGATCGGCCAGCCCGTCCCCGAGTCCGAGGTGCTCCCCCGCCTCGACGACCCGCTGCCTCCCCAGGTCGACGACCGCCCCTCGATCGGTGGACGGCCGCCGTGGCTCCTGGCCGTCGTCGGTGGGGTGCTGGCCCTGGTCCTGGCCGTCGTGCTCGTGTCCTGCCTGGGCGGCGACGACGACCCGGACCGGCCCGACGGCGCCGGCGCCGACCCGACGACCGGTGCGAGCACCGGGACCGCCGGGGCCGCCGGGGCCGGCGGGGCCGGCGCGGAGGCCGAGCAGCGGAGGCCGACCGACGTGGCGCCGCGCGCCCGCATCGAGGCCCCCGAGCCCGCGCCGCCCACCACCGACCTCGACGGCACCCCCGTGGGCTTCTCCGCCGAGCAGATGGTCGACGGCGTTCCCGAGACCTCGTGGCGCGTCAGCGGCGACGCCACCGGCACCGTCATCACCTTCACCCTGCGTCGCCCGACGACGCTGACCTCCGTCGGACTGGTCAACGGCTACGCCCGGAAGGTGCCCGACGGGTCGTCCCTCGTCGACTGGTACCCGCTCAACCGGCGCATCACCCGCGTCCTGTGGGTCTTCGACGACGGATCCACGGTGGGCCACGACCTGCGCGAGGTGCGTCGGCTGCAGCGTGTGAAGATCGACCCCGTGACCACCCGGACCGTCGAGCTCCGCATCGCCACGGTCACGCCACCCGGAGCCGGCCCCCTGGGCCGCGACTACACCGCCATCAGCGAGGTCAGGCTCTCGGGCACCCCCGCCTGAGCGGCGCGACGGCCGGACCCCACCGGGGCCCGGCCGCGCGTCGTACCGCAGGTGTCACTTCACCTCGGAGCGCATCACCAGCGCCAGGCCGACGGCGAGCGGGGCGACCAGCCAGAGGAGGCCGCTGGTGCCGAGCTGGGCCCAGTACTCCCCGGTCATCGTCCCGTCGAAGAGCCGCGACGAGGCCAGGTTGAAGTCGACCCACGGCTGGAGGTCGGCGAACCACGACTGCACGCCGGCCAGCAGCATCAGCAGCCCGGGCAGGACCAGCGAGTAGACGAAGTAGGTCACGATCGCCGCGGCCGAGCTGCGCAGCAGGACCCCCAGCATGAAGCCGACCGTCATCCCCAGCACCTGGGCCAGCACGATGAGGGAGAACTCGGTCGCGGTGATGTTCCAGACGGCGTCGACCCCCATGATCGCCGAGCCGACCACGTTGCCCACCGCCCCGATGCCGAGGGCGACGAACATCGACACCACGCCGACCAGCACCGCGGCGATGCCCTTGGCGGCGATGGTGCGGCCGCGGCGCGGGACCATGGTGTACGTCGTGAGGCCGGTGCGCTGGGTGTACTCGCCGGTGACCGAGAGGATCGCGATCATCGGCAGGATCACCGACATCGGCACGCCGATCGCGGAGGCGAAGAGCTCGAACTCGACGTCCGCGTCGGGCGCGAAGAGGATCGCCGCGCCGGTCGCGAGGACCGACAGGATGGCGATGCTCATCAGCATCCAGAACCCCGCGCGGGTGTCGAACATCTTGCGCAGCTCGACCGAGACGATGCGCCCCATGCCGATCGGGGGGACGACCGTGCGCTCGCGCGGGGCCGCCGTGGTGGGGATGGTCGTGGGCTGGACGGTCGTGGCGGTCATGCCGCTGCTCCTTCTCGCTGGGTGTCGGCGGTGAGCTCGAGGAACATGTCCTCCAGGCCGGCGCCGTCGCCGGCCCTGAGCTCGGTGAGGGGGACGCCGGCGCCGAGGGCGAGGCGGCCGACCTCCTCGGGGGTGGCGTCCGTGCGCAGCCCGCCGTCGACCGCGCTGCACGCGAGGCCGGCGGCGACGAGGGCCCGACCGAGACTCGCGACCTCGGGGGTGCGGACCAGGGTGCCGGCGCCCGCGAGGAGCTCGGCCTTGGTGCCCCGGGCCACGATCCGGCCCTGACCGATCACCACGATGTCGTCGGCGATGACCTCGATCTCGTGGAGCAGGTGGGAGGACAGCAGCACGGTGCCGCCGGCCCGGGCGAAGTCGCGCAGCAGGTCGCGCATCCAGCGGATGCCCGCCGGATCGAGACCGTTGGCCGGCTCGTCGAGGATCAGCACCCGCGGGTCGCCGATCAGCGCCGCCGCGATGCCGAGCCGCTGCCGCATGCCGAGCGAGTAGTGCCGGACCCGGCGGCCCGCCTCCTCCGGCGTGAGACTGACCAGGTCGAGCATCTCGTCGACGCGCGCCCTGGGCAGCCCCATGGTCCGTTGCGCGATGGTCAGGATCTCGCGGCCGGTGCGCCCGGCGTGCTGGGCGGAGGCGTCGAGGAGCACGCCGACCTCGTGGCCGGGATTGGTCAGGTCGGCGAAGCGGACGCCGTCGATGAGGGCGGAGCCGGAGGTGGCCGGGGTGAGGCCGACGACGACGCGCATGGTGGTGGACTTGCCGGCGCCGTTGGGGCCCAGGAAGCCGGTGACCCGGCCTGGCCGGGCGGTGAAGGTGACGTCGTCGACGGCCGTGAAGCCGCCGTACGTCCGGGTGAGTGACTCGACTGTGATCATGGGCCTCACGCTCTCCCGGCGGGGCACGCGCGCACATCGGGGACAACGCTGGGAACGACCACGGCCACACCCTGAGCCCGTCTCGGGGTCGCCCCCGAGACGGGCCTCCCAGGGTGGTCCCGTGCCGCGCACCGTGATCACCGCCGTCCGCGGTCCCGAGCAGCTCGCCGCTGCGGTCGCGGTGTGGGCGTCGGCGCGCGAGGCGGTCGGCGGCACCCCGACCCCCGAGCGGCGCGCGCGGGTCGAGGACCCCGCGTGCGGGCACGTGGCGATGGTGTTCGTCGACCCCGGCTACTGGGGCAGCGGCCTCGGCGGCGCCCTCGTGCGTGCGCTGCAGGCACCCCCGAGGGCACCGCGTGGACACGGTTGAGCGTGTGGACGCGCGCCACCAACCGGCGCTCGCTGCGCCTCTACGACTCGTGCGGCTTCACCGACACCGGCGACCGGTCGAGCCTGCACGAGGGCGCGGAGATCATCCGGCTGGAGTGGCGGCGACCCGGCTGAGCACGGCGGCCGCGCGACGCGCGTCGTCGGCGCTGATGTCGAGGTGCGTCACGAGGCGTACGGCGCGTGGTCCGACCGGCGCGACCCGCACGCCCTCCTCGGCGGCCCGCGCCACGAAGCGGCCGGCGTCGTCGCGCTCGACCACGACGATGTTGGTGTCCACCGTGTCTGGATCGACGCCGCACGCCTCGGCGAGCAGCCGGGCGTGGGCGTGGTCGTCGGCCAGCCGTTCGACGTGGTGGTCGAGGGCGTGCAGCCCGGCCGCGGCCAGGATGCCGACCTGGCGCATGCCGCCGCCCAGCCGCTTGCGCCAGACCCTGGCCTCGGCGATGGCGTCGCGGCTGCCGACCATGAGGGAGCCGACCGGGGCGCCGAGGCCCTTGGAGAGGCACACGGCCATCACGTCGGCGACCGCGCCGTACTCCACGAGCGGCGTGCCGGTGGCGACGTGGGCGTTCCAGATCCGGGCACCGTCCATGTGGATGCGGGTGTCGACGCCGTCGGCCCAGGCGCGCAGCTCGCGCAGCTCCTCGACCGGCAGCACGGCACCGCCGGCGAAGTTGTGCGTGCACTCCACCGAGACGGCGGCGGTGGCGACGAAGAAGGGCCCCATGTCGGGGGCGTAGAGCCGCTCGATCGCCGGCAGGTCGACCTGGCCGCGCGGGTCGGTCCAGGTGCGCATGGTCAGCCCGGTGATCGCGCCGTGGGCGCCGAGCTCGGCGCGCGCGATGTGGGCGCTGGACTCGCAGAGCACCTCCTGGCCGACGCCGACGATGCTGCGGACGGCGAGCACGTTGGCCAGCGAGCCGGTGGGCGTGAACAGTGCCGCCTCGTGGCCGAACATCTCGGCCACCCGGTCCTCGAGCGCGTTGACGGTCGGGTCCTCGGCGTACACGTCGTCACCGACCTCCGCGCTCACCATCGCGGCGCGCATGGCCTCGGTCGGACGGGTCAGGGTGTCGGAGCGCAGGTCGATCACGCGCCCATCCCATCACGGGCGCTCCGGGCGCCTCCGTGGAGCGGTGGCTCAGCCACCTCTCTCGGCTGGCCGGGAGCGGTGGCCAGGCCGCACTTCCCGGCGTACGACGGTGGCTGACGCACCGCTCGACGGCGCCTCAGGCCGTGCGCGCCCGGAGCATCTCGGCGACGAGGAAGGCCAGCTCGAGCGACTGGACCCGGTTCAGGCGCGGGTCGACCACCGACTCGTAGCGGTGCGCGAGGCCGTGCTCGTCGATCTCCTCACCACCCCCGACGATCTCGGTGACGTCGTCGCCGGTCATCTCGACCATCATCCCGCCGGGCACGGTGCCGAGGGCCCGGTGCACGTCGAAGAAGCCCTGGATCTCGTCCAGCACGTCGTCGAAGCGACGCGTCTTGTAGCCGGTCGACGCCTCGAAGGTGTTGCCGTGCATCGGGTCGCTGACCCAGGCCACCTGGACGCCCTCGGCGGTGACCTTCTCGACCAGCGGCGGCAGGCCGTCGCGGACCTTGCCCGCGCCGAAGCGGGTGATGAAGGTGAGCCGGCCGGGCTCGTTGTCCGGGTTGAGCCGGGCCGCGAGCGCGAGTGCGTCGTCGGGGGTCGCCGACGGGCCGAGCTTGCAGCCGATCGGGTTGCGGATGTGGCGGAAGTACTCCACGTGGGCGCCGTCGAGCTGGCGGGTGCGCTCCCCGATCCACACCATGTGGCCCGACACGTTGTAGGGCAGCTGGGTGCGCGAGTCGATGCGCGTCATCGCGTGCTCGTACTCCAGCAGCAGCGCCTCGTGGCTGGAGTGGAAGTCGACGCGGTGGAACTCGTCGGGGTCGGCGCCGATGGCCTTCATGAAGGTGAGCGCACGCTCGATCTCGCCGGCCATCAGCTCGTAGCGCTGGGCGTACGGCGACTCGCGGACGAAGTCGTTGTTCCAGGTGTGCACCTGACGCAGGTCGGCGTAGCCGCCGGTCACGAACGCGCGGACCAGGTTGAGCGTCGCCGCGGACGAGTTGTAGACGTCCACCAGCCGCTGCGGGTCGGGGATGCGCGACTCGGGGGTGAAGTCGAAACCGTTGACGGCGTCGCCACGGTAGGCCGGGAGGGTGACCCCGCCGCGGGTCTCCAGGTCGCTCGAGCGGGGCTTGGCGTACTGGCCGGCCAGCCGGCCGAGCTTCACGACCGGCACCGAGGCGGCGTACGTCAGGACGACGGCCATCTGGAGCAGCACCCGCAGCTTGTCGCGGACGTTGTCGGCGGTCACCCCGTCGAACGTCTCGGCGCAGTCACCACCGGCGAGCAGGAACGCCTCGCCGCGACTCACCGCGGCGATCTTGTCCTTGAGGTCGTCGCACTCGCCGGCAAAGACGAGCGGCGGCGCGGTGCGCAGCCGCGTGACCGCCTTGTCGACGGCCGTCTGGTCGGGGTACGTCGGCTGCTGGGCCGCGCCGAGGGCGTGCAGCTGCTCGAGGGTGGGGATGGTGCTCACCCCCCAAGGGTACGGCGGGTGGGTGCCGGGGCCCGACTCGTGACCGGTGGGCGGGCCCTGCACACCGACCGCCGGGTCAGCGGACGTCGTCCTCCATGCGGTCGATGTCGCGGAAGCCGGTCTTCTTGGCGCGGACGCCCCGGTTCGTCATCCAGGTGAGCGCCCAGAGCACGATGCCGAGCAGCAGCAGGCCGCCGGCGATCTTGTACTGGATCATGTCCGCCTCGGTGCGGGCCCAAGGACCGAGGAGGTAGGCGCAGCAGACGGCGCCGACCACGGGAAGGAAGGTGGGCGCGCGGAACGCCCTCTCGGGCGTGGGGTCGCGGCGCAGCACGAGGCAGGCGATGTTGACGACCGTGAAGACGGCGAGCAGCAGGGTGGCCGTGGTGCCCGACAGGGCCCCGACCACCGAGTTGTCGGACATCAGGGTGACGACCGTGATGAGGCCCAGCGCCAGCAGGGTGGTGAAGACGATCGCCGTCCACGGCGAGCGGCGGCCGGGGAGGACCTTGCCGAGGCTGCGCGGCAGCACGTCCTGCTGGGCCATGCCGTAGATGAGCCGGCTCGCCATCAGCATGTTGATGAGCGCGGTGTTGGCGACGGCGAAGACGGTCAGGAACGGGAAGAGCCTGTCGATCGGGATGTTCGGCACCCCGATCTTGACGACGTCGAGCAGGATCCCGGCCTCGGCGTTGGTCGGCTCGGCGATCCTGCCCGCCGGGATGACCGCCACCACCGAGATGGCCACCAGCATGTAGATGATCACCGCGATGCCCAGGCCGGTGAGCATGGTGCGCGGGAAGATCCGCATCGGGTCCTGGGTCTCCTCGACCATGTTGACCGAGTCCTCGAAGCCGACCATCGAGAAGAAGGCGATCGCGGTGGCGACGGTGACGGCCATGAAGAGGCCCTTGTCGTCGGGGTTCTCGAAGACCGTGATGCGCCCGAGGTCGGCGTCGCCCTTGCCGACGACGTAGAAGCCGATGGCGATGACGATGGCCAGCGCGGTCATCTCCACGATGGTCAGCAGCACGTTGAACTTCACGCTCTCGCCGACCCCGCGCAGGTTGATCGCGGCCAGCAGCACCATGAAGAGCATCGCGGTGATCAGCGTGGTCGCGGTCGACGGGCTGTCGTTGCCGAATCCGATGAGCAGGTTGGCGGCCAGCAGGTTGGACGACGTCGAGGCACTGGTGATGCCCGAGCAGACCACCGTGAACGCCACCAGGAAGGTGACGAAGTGGATGCCGAACGCCTTGTGGGTGTAGAGCGCGGCGCCCGCGGCCTGGGGGTACTTGGTGACCAGCTCGAGGTAGGAGAACGCCGTCACGGTCGCCACCGCGAAGGCCACCAGGAAGGGCAGCCAGGCGATGCCGCCGACCTGACCGGCCAGCTTGCCGGTCACGGCGTACACGCCCGCCCCGAGGATGTCGCCGACGATGAACAACAGCAGCAGCTTGGGGCCCATCACCCGCTTGAGGTCGTGCTCCGTGCCGTTGACGTCAGGCTCAGCAGTGTGGCTGCTCATGACCACTCCCCCTCGGAGTCAGATGAATTCACACACTCTGGACTCGCGAGGGGGTCATGGCAAGCACCCCCGCTGGCGCCGGTCAGCCGAAGAAGACCTGCGCCTCGGCGTACTCCTGCTCACTGACCAGCTTGAGCTCACCGGTGCCCTCGATCAGGGGCAGCCGCTCGATCTTGGTGCCGCGCAGCGCCATCATGGTGCCGAAGTCCCCGTCGGCCACGGCGTCGATCGCCTGCAGCCCGAAGCGGGTCGCCAGCCACCGGTCGAACGCGGTGGGCGTGCCGCCGCGCTGGATGTGGCCGAGCACGACGGCGCGGGCCTCCTTGCCGGTGCGCTGCTCGATCTCGCCGGCGAGGCGGTCGCCGATGCCGCCGAGGCGGACGTGGCCGAAGGCGTCCTTCTCGCCGCTGACCAGCGTCATGTCGCCGCCGTCGCGCGGGACCGCGCCCTCGGAGACCACGATGATCGGGGCGTACTTGCTCTCGAACCGGGTCTGCACGCGGGCGCACACGTCGTCGATGTCGAAGGGCTGCTCGGGGATCAGCACCATGCTGGCCCCGCCGGCGATCCCGGAGTGCAGGGCGATCCACCCGGCGTGGCGGCCCATCACCTCGACGACGAGCACGCGGTGGTGCGACTCGGCGGTGGTGTGCAGGCGGTCGATGGCCTCGGTGGCGATGTTGACCGCGGTGTCGAAGCCGAACGTGAAGTCGGTGCCCGAGAGGTCGTTGTCGATCGTCTTGGGCACGCCCACGACGTGGACGCCGAGGTCGGCGAGCTTGGTCGCGACGCCGAGCGTGTCCTCGCCGCCGATGGCCACCAGGGCGTCGACCCCGTCACGCTCGAGGTTGGCCTTGATCCGCTCCACGCCCCCGTCGACCTTGAAGGGGTTGGTGCGGCTGGAGCCCAGGATCGTGCCACCGCGCGGCAGGATGCCGCGGCACTGCTCGACGCCGAGCTCCATGGTCAGTCCCTCGAGGGGGCCCTTCCAGCCGTCGCGGTAGCCCACGAAATCGAACCCGTGACCCTGGACGCCCTTGCGGACGACCGCCCGGATGACGGCGTTGAGGCCGGGGCAGTCCCCACCTCCGGTGAGCACTCCGACGCGCATGCTGATCTCCTGACGTTGGATCGGTTCTCGTCGTATTGGATCGATCAAGGACGTCTGTGAGCGTAGTCACTGCGCGAGTTCCCCGCCAACGGGTCCACGCCGGGCAGTAGCGTCCGGCGCATGGAGTACGTCGCGGCCTCGCTCGTCGCCCTGATGATCCTGGTCATGTGGCTCGAGCTGAGCGGCACGGTGGGAGGGACCGGCGCCGGGCTCGCGGAGGCCAAGGCCGCGGTCGACCGCCTCGACCGCGGCGAGCCCGCCTGAGACGGGCGCCGGTCAGTCCTGCGCCGGCGGCGCCACCATGGCGACCAGGTCGGCGACCGAGTCGACGACCTGGCTGGGGCGGTAGGGGAACGTCTCGACCTGGTCACGGCTCGTCGAGCCGGTCGTGACCAGGATGGTGCGCAGGCCGGCCTCGAGCCCGGACACGATGTCGGTGTCCATCCGGTCGCCGACCATCACGGTGGTCTCGGAGTGGGCGTCGATGCGGTTGAGGGCGTTGCGCATCATCAGCGGGTTGGGCTTGCCGACGTAGTACGGCGCCCGGCCGGTCGCCGTGGTGATCAGGGCGGCGACCGAGCCGGTCGCGGGCAGGGTGCCCTGCTGGCTGGGGCCGCTGACGTCGGGGTTGGTGGCGATGAACCGGGCGCCGGCCTCGATGAGCCGGATCGCCCGGGTGATCGCCTCGAAGGAGTAGGTGCGCGTCTCGCCCAGCACCACGTAGTCGGGGTCGCGGTCGGTCATCACGTAGCCGATCTCGTGCAGGGCGGTGGTCAGCCCGGCCTCGCCCACGACGTACGCCGTGCCCTCCGGTCGTTGGTCGGCGAGGAACTGGGCGGTGGCGAGCGCCGAGGTCCAGATCGCGGTCTCGGGGACGTCGATGCCGCTGCCGAGCAGCCGGGCGCGCAGGTCCCGCGGCGTGAAGATCGAGTTGTTGGTGAGCACCAGGAAGCGCCGACCGGACGCCTTGAGCGCCTCGACGAAGTCGGCCGCCCCGGGGATCGCGTGCTCCTCGTGGACCAGCACCCCGTCCATGTCGGTCAGCCATGTCTCGATGGGGCGGGCCTCGATCGGCGCATGGGTCGTCATGGCGCCATTGTGTCGCCTTCCACCACAGCTTCTGCACGCCACTAGGGTCGGCGCATGACCTTCTCCATCGTGGCCCGCTCCGACGACGGCGAGTCGTGGGGCGTGGCCGTCGCCTCCAAGTTCCTCGCGGTCGGCTCGGCCGTCCCCGCCGCGGTCGCGCGGGTGGGCGCCATCGCGACCCAGGCCGAGGCCAACGTGAGCTGGAAGTTCGTCGCGCTGGCGCACCTCGACGACGGCGCGACCGCCGAGGTGGCGATGGCCCGCCTCGTCGAGGAGGACGACAAGCCCGAGCACCGCCAGGCCGGCATCGTCGACTGCGACGGCAACGCCGCGAGCCACACCGGTGCCGAGTGCTACGACTGGGCGGGCGGCGTGACCGGACCCGGCTACGCGATCCAGGGCAACATCCTCACCGGGCCCGAGGTCGTGCAGGCCATGGAGCTGTCCTGGCAGGGGTCGGCCGGCCGGCCGATCGAGCGCCGGCTGCTCGACGCGCTGCGCGCCGGGGACGAGGCCGGCGGCGACCGGCGCGGGCGCCAGTCCGCGGCCCTGCTCGTGGTCCGCGAGGACGCGGGCTACGGCGGGGGCGACGACGTCGCCGTCGACCTGCGCGTCGACGACCACCCGACTCCCGTCGGCGAGCTCGCCCGGCTGCTCGACCTCAACGACCTCTACCTCACCGCCTCCACCGATGACGAGAAGGTCGCGGTCACACCCGAGCTGGACGCGGAGATCTCGGGGCTCGTGCAGGCCCAGGGCCACCCCGACCTGCGCGCCTGGGTCGGCAGCGAGAACTACGAGATGCGGGTGGCCGAGGACGGCTCCTGGATCGACGTACGCGTGCTCGCGATCCTGCGCGCGGAGCAGTGAGCGTCCTCGCCGTCGACGCCGGCACGGCGGGGGTCACCGCCGTCGTGGTGAGCCCCGGCGGGCGCATCGTCGCCTCGGCCGGTCGCGGCCTCCCGCAGCACTCCCCCCGTCCGGGCTGGGTCGAGCACGCTGCGGAGGAGATCTGGCAGGCCACGACCGGGGCGACCCGCGAGGTCCTCGACCAGGTGGACACGTCCGACCTCACCGGCCTGGGCATCACCAACCAGCGGGAGACCGTCGTGCTGTGGGACCGCGAGACCCTCGGGGCCCCGCGCCGGGCGATCGCGGGACAGGACCGGCGTACGGGCGGGACCTGCGAGCGGCTGCGCGCGGACGGGCACGAGGACCGGGTCGCCGAGCTCACCGGGCTCCCGCTCGACCCCGGCTTCTCCGGCACCATCCTGAGGTGGCTGGCCGAGCACGAGCCGCACACGTGGGCGCTGGTCGAGTCGGGTCGGTACGCCATCGGCACCGTCGACTCCTACCTGGTCGCCCGGATGACCCGCGGCACCTGGCACGTGACCGACGTGTCCAACGCCAGCCGCACCCAGCTCCTCGACCTCGGGGCCGGCGACTGGTCCGACGAGCTGTGCGAGGTGTTCGGCGTGCCCCGCGACGCCCTGCCCGACCTGGTCCCGAGCTGGGGCGAGGTCGCGGCGACGGAGCCGCGGGCCTTCCTCGGCCTCGGGCTGCCGATCGCGGGGATCGCCGGGGACCAGCAGGCGGCGCTCGTCGGCCAGGCCTGCGTCGAGGCCGGGGATGCCCGGAGCACGCTCGGCGCCGACCCGTCGATCGTCCTCAACACCGGCGCCACCCTCGAGCGCCCGCGCGCCGGGATGCTGTCCACCGCTGCGTGGCGCTCCCCCGCAGGCGAGATGACCTACGCGCTGGAGGGGCCCGTGGGCTCCCCGGCGCTGGACCGGTGGCCGCGGGTCTCGCGGTTGCGGGTCGACGGGGCCGGGGTCGCCGACGACCGGCAGTGCCAGGCGCTGGCGGACCGGACGGGCCTGCCGGTCGAGCGTCCCGAGGTCGTCGAGACCGCGGTCCTGGGTGCCGCGTTCCTGGCCGGGCTCGGCACCGGGGTGTGGGAGTCCGTCGACGCCCTGCGCGAGACGTGGGCGTTGGACCGGCGCTTCGAACCGGTCAGCGACTGAGCCGCTCGAGCGCGGCCCGGGCCGCGTCCACCGCCCGCCCGGCGTCCCGCACCGTGTCGTCCGCCTCGGACCGCACGTCCTCGGCGTCGGAGAGCTCGTCGTCGTTCTCCTCCTGCGCGGCCTCCAGCTCGGACATCCTGCGCCGCAGCTCGTCGACCTCGGCCTGCAGCTGGAGCGAGCGGGCCTGCAGCTGCTCGACCTCGTCGGCCGCCGCCGCTGCGGCCTCCAGGGCCTCGGTGTGCTCGGTGGTCGCGGCCTCCAGCCGCTCCTCGGCGGCGCGGACCGCCTTGGCGTCGGCCTCCGGGTCGGGTACGACGCGCAGCTCGGGGCGCCCGACCGGCTCGGCCTCGCGCTCCGTGGCGGTGAAGCCCAGCGCCTCCGGGACCGCCAGGGCGGGCGCCACGTCGACCTCGCCCACCCCGGTGGCGACCAGCGCGGCGACGAGCAGGCCGCTGCGCACGGCTCGTGCCGCCCCCTCGTCGACCATCGCGGCCGTCAGCGTCGCCTCGACCTGGTCGGCCACGGCCGGGGTGACCTTGACCCCCTCCTCCCGGGCCAGTCCCCGCGCCTGGGTGGTGACGGCCGCCGTGAGCTGACGCCGCTGCCGGGTGAGGGCGCGCAGCTCCTCGCCGTCGAGGTTGGCCTGGGCGTCGCGCAGCGCCGAACCCACCTGGAGGACCTGGTCGACCTGCCCGGCGTCGCGGCGTACGAGCAGGTTGACGACCCACGCGGCCAGCGACGGCTTCTTGAGCGCCTTGAGCCGCGCGGCCAGCTCCTTGTCGGCCTTGTGCTCCTTGGCGAGCGCGTCGCGCGCCGGGGTGAAGTCCCCCAGCGGGAGCGCGTAGAGCCCGTCGGCGAGCTCCAGCAGCGGGTCGGTCACGCCTCGGATCCTAGGAGCGCGTACTCCAGCTCGGTGGGGTGCGGCACCCATGGGCACTCCTGCTCCACCCCGGTCGGGCCCCACCCCAGCCGCTCGTAGAGGCGCCGGGCCCGGTGGTTGTCGTCCAGCACCCACAGCCGACGGGCGCCGTGGGCCACCGCGCGGGCGACGCCGGCGCGGGCCAGCCCGGTCCCCCAGGCGTCCGGATGGACGGCCAGGTGGCGCAGCGACTCGTCGTCGTACGCCGCGAAGGCGAGCAGCCCACCGTCGCCCTCGACGACCTCGACCACCACCTCCGGGTCCTCGACCACCAGGGCCCAGCGCGCCAGGACCGCGTCGTCGGGGAAGGGGAAGCGGTCGGCCGGGAAGACGTGCGCCAGGCCGACGAGGTTGGCGGCCTTCTCCAGGTCGCGCAGCGCGGGCGCGTCGGCGGGCCCGGCCAGCCGCCACTGGGTCTGCGACGTCCTCACGGGCGTCCCGCCGCCGTCCACGCCGCATGGCTCGCGCGGGTGCGGTCCCACAGGCCGGCGAGGTCCTCGTCGGCGCCGATCGGCAGGAGGAGGCGCTCGGTCAGGGCCTCGCGCCACGCGTCGTACGACGCCAGCTCGGTCTCGGTGCGCCCGGTGGCGGTCTGCTCGGTGAGCAGGCAGCCGCGCAACGTCACGGTGGCGCCGGTGTCGTGGCGCTGGACGACCAGCTTGTCGGCGAACGGCGAGTCCGGTCCGGCGCTCAGCCTGCGGTGCGCCGCCGCGACGGCCGCGGGGTCGCTGGGCCGCTCGGTGACGACGACACCGGTGAACGCGCCCGTGGGATCGTGGTCGAACGTCCACGCCGCCGGTCCCGTCGGCCGCCCGGCGGCCCGGGCGCCGTACCCGGCCCCGATCGTGTAGCGGAACCCGTCGAGGTGGTGCTCGCCGCGGACCAGCGGCAGCGGCTCGGCGAAGCCGTCCCCGAGACCGGCATCGACCCACCAGTGCCCACCCGGGTTCTCCTCGGTGGGCAGCCCGCTGACGACGAGGACGAGGTGGTTGAGGGACGGGTCGAGCCGACCCTCGGGGCGCGTCCAGACGTGGCCGTGCCGACGGCTCACCGCGTAGCCGAGCCCGGCCAGCAGGGCCTCGAACGCCGTGTTGTGGTGGAAGCAGTAGCCGAGCCGGCCCCCGGTCTCGGCCCGCCCGACGCAGGCGTCGACGTCCGCCGGATCGGGGCGGCCCAGCATGATCGAGAGGTTGTCGTACGGGATCCGCTCGAGGTGGGAGCGGTGGATCCCGCGCAACGCCTCCAGGGTCGGCGTGGGCCGCGTCGCCAGGCCCAGGCGCGCGAGGTAGGCCTCACTCATCGTCGTCGAGGCCGTGCTCGATCGCCCAGCGGGTGAGCTGGACGCGGTTGTTCATCTGGAGCTTGCGCAGCGTGTTCTGCACATGGTTCTGGACGGTGCGGTGGGAGATGACGAGGCGCTCGGCGATCTGCTTGTAGGACAGGCCCTTGGCGACCATCTTGAGGATCTCGGTCTCGCGGTCGGTGAGCTCGTCGCGCGGGTCGTCGGCGGGGCCGTCGGCCATCCGGCGGAACTCGCCGAGCACCAGCCCGGCGAGGCCGGGGGTGAAGACCGTGTCGCCGGCGGCGACGCGGCGTACGGCGTCGAGCAGCTCGTCGCGCGAGGCGCTCTTGACGAGGTAGCCGGTGGCGCCGGCCTTGACCGCCTCGAGCACGTCGGACTGCTCCCCGGACGCGGAGAGGATCAGCACCCGCGCCGACGGGTCGTGCTGGAGCACCTGGGCGGTGACCTCGACGCCGTCGGGACCGGGGATCTGCAGGTCCAGGACCACCACGTCCGGCCGCGCGGCGGGGAACCGGGCCAGCGCCTGGTGCCCGTCGGCGGCCACCGCCACCACCTCGAACCCGGCGGCCACCAGGTCCCGCTCCACCGCGTCGCGCCACATCGGGTGGTCGTCGACCACCATCACCCTCGTCGCCCCACTGCTCGTCCCGCTGCTCGCCCCACTGGTCGTCCCGCTCGTCATGACGGCGAACCTACACACGCGAGCGGGTCCCGACGCGACGACGACAGCCCGGAGGTCGGTGGTGTCCGCACGGCGCCGCGCCCGCGGCCTCAGTCGGCCCGGCGGTCGGGCGCTCGGCAACTGGCGGCAGACGACAACCCGATCGGCGAACCAGACGTCGTACGCCGCCAGTTGGGCCGCACCCGTCGGTCGGCCCTGTCGTACGCCGCCAGTCGAAAACGCACCCTCCCGGTGCGCCCGGTCCGGTCCCGCTCCGCGCCCAGGCTTCGCCGGCGAGCCGACCGCAGGCACCGTCGACCTCGGGACCCCAGGTGTCACGGACGGCCGTCGGGTTGCCCACGGCCCCGAGGCGGCGACGAGCTCGCGCCTCGTCCTCTGCGCGGCGCGCGTTTACCCCATCGTGGGGTTGTCGGGCTCCCGGCGCCGGTGGTCAGGTGAGGGTCGGGGCTCGGGACGCGGGCCGTCATCTGCCGGGGGATGTTCGGATGAGACGTGCACTGTCGTTGTTCCTGGCCGCGTCGTCGGCCGTGCTCCTGCTCCTGCTCGGTCTCGGCCCGCCGGGCCAGGCGAGCGGACCCTCGCTCGCGCAGGCCGCCCAGGGCGCCAAGTCCGGCAAGACGGCCCCGGCGCACCTCACCGTCGTGCAGGCCGTGCCGGGAGCCACGGTGGACGTCTCCGTCGACGGCCGCTCGGTGGCGACCGGTGCCGCGGTCGGTGACGTGCTGGGTCCCTTCGACCTGACGCCCGGCAGCCACGAGGTGTCCTTCACCGGCGACGGCATGGAGGTGGCCTCGAGCCTGGACGTCACCGCCGGCGACAGCACCGACGTCGTGCTCCACCTGCCCGCCGAGGTCGGTGGCGACCCCGTCGTGCATTCCTACGCCGCCCCGACCGGCGCGATCGGACCGGGCAAGGCCCGCGTCGTGCTCGCGCACACCGCGACGGTCGCCCCGGCCGACGTGCAGGTCAACGGCGAGACCGTCTTCACCAACATCGCCAACGGCGAGTACGCCGAGGCCGAGGTCCCGGCGGGCACCCACGAGGTCGCGCTGCTGCCGACCGGTCGCACCGGCAACCCGATCCTCGGTCCGCTGGAGGTGCCGCTCGACGCGCGCACCCTGTCGATGATCTACGCCTACGGCAACCCTCGCAACGGCTCGATGAACGTCATCGCGCACACCTCGGCTCTGGGCGCCGACGGCGCCGTGCGACCGACCACGATCGACACCGGCTCGGCGGGCCTGGCCGGCGATCTCCCGGTCACGACCTTCCACCTGGGCAGATGAGGGGCTCCGGGCGCCGCGCCGCGGCCGTCCCGGTGCTGGTCCTGCTCGCCCTGGCCGGCTGCACCCCCGGCCCCGGCCAGGGGCATGAGGCGCGGGAGCCGGCCGCGGCACCGTCCGCGTCGCCGGCCCCCGCGTCGGGGTCCGCGCCGGCCCCCGCGTCGGGGTCGACGTCGGGCTCTGCCGTGCCGGTGACGCCCGCGCAGCGGGCGACCTCGGCGGTCCGGCCCCAGCGGCCTGTGGCCGTCCGGCTGCCCAGCGGCGTCGTCGTACCCGTCCGCGCCGCGTCGACCACACGCCGCGGTCTCCTCGACGTCCCCGGCGACATCGGCGTCGCCGGGTGGTGGGACGGCGGCGCCCGGCTGGGCGACCCCTTCGGGTCCACGCTGGTGGCCGCCCACGTCGACTCCAGCACCCAGGGGCTGGGCCCCTTCGCGGAGCTGCTCTCCCTGGCCGGCGGGGAGCGCGTGCGGCTCGATGCGGCCGGGCTCACCCAGGAGTTCGAGGTGCGCTCGCTGCGGCTGGTGCCGCAGGGGCCGCTCACCGGTCGGGCAGGACTCTTCGCGCCCAGCGGACCCGCGGCGGCTCACGCTGGTCACCTGCGCGCCGCCGTACGTCCGCAGCCGTGGGGGCTACCAACGCCTCGCGGTGGTCACGGCCGTGCCGGTGTCCGCCGCCCACAGGAGGTCGTCGCGATGAGCGACCCGGAGGAGGCCAGCACCTCGCGTGCCCTGATCGCCGGGGGCGTCTTCGTCGTCCTGCTGGTCGCGACCGTGGTGGTGCTGGCGGTCCGGCTCAGCTCCGACAGCGCCCCGGATCTGGCGGTGAGCAGCGAGGCGGCCCGGTCGGGCACGCCGCCGCGACCGCTGTCCCCCGACGAGACCTATGTCCGCACCGAGGTGCTGCCGTCGGGGGACATCGAGGTCACCCAGTGGATCGAGAGCACGGTGCTGCTCTTCAACCTCGCCCTCTCCGTGCCTGCGTTGGCCGGCACCGAGGACGTCGTCGCCGAGGACGTGCGGGTGGTGGCCGACGGGCGGCAGGCCACGGGACCCACGCGGATCCTGGGACCGAGCCGCAGCTACTCGTTCCTCGGGGCCCGGACGGTGCAGGTGCGCTACCGGCTGACCGGCGCGGTGGAGACCAGCCCGTCGGCCCCGGGTCGCGGCCTGGTGCGCCTGACGTCGCTGGACGTCATCCTACGACCCCGCCTCGGTCAGCGTCACCCGGTCGGTGCTGGCACCCGAGGTGCTGTCCCTGGCCTGCTCGGCACCGTCGCCGCGGTCCGTGCCGAGCCCGTGCGGCACTCCCGAGGACGCCACCGCGTGGACCGTCGACCTCACCGGGGACCGCGCCGGCGACCGGGTGCTGGCCCAGGTGACGCTCGACTGAGGGCTCACTCGACGCCGGGACGGACGTAGCGTCCGCGACGGTGGACGAGGGGCTCGTCGTCGCCGCCGATGACGACCTCGTCGAGCGAGCAGACCACCTCCAGCGACCAGCCGAGCAGCCGGACGTCGGTGACGGTGCAAGCCGCCCACGTGGACGCCGTGGCCAGCCGCGGGCCTGCCGGGGTCTGCTCCCACGTCGCCGCCGCGAACACGCCGCCGGGCGCGGGCATCAGCCCGGCGAACTGCTCGGCGAGGTCGCGGTGCTCCCACTGCAGCAGGTGCACGACGACGCGGTCCCCGACGTCGAGGGCCTCACCGAGCGCCGAGTCGGGGTCGAGCAGTCCGACCACGAGGGGCGGCTCCCCACCGACGACGAGCATCGAGGAGACGGTGAGCCCGGCCCGCGCCCGGTCGGCGCCGGTGGTCCACAGCCCGACCCGGGCCGAGAGCCGGCCGCGCAGCCTCCGGGCGGCGTCGCGGGAGCCCTCGGGGTCGGCGAAGGGGTGGTCGGAGTGGATGGTCACGAGGTCGCCTCCAGGGGCACGGTCAGCTCCCACTCGGTCCCCCAGGACCCGGTGTCCAGGAGGGCGGTGCCGCCGAGGTCGGCGATCCGACCCCGGATGGACTGGCCGACGCCGAGACGCCCGGCCGCGGCCGCCGTCTCGAGCCGGCCCTCGGGGATGCCGGGTCCGTCGTCGCGGACCGAGACGACGACCTGGCCGGGGACGGCGTCGAGCAGCACCCAGGCGGGGGCCGTCTCGCCGACGTGGACGCGGACGTTGTCGAGGCAGGCCGACACGGCGTCCACCACCTCCTGCGCGACATGGGCCGGGACGGGCACCGGGGTGCCGGGGGTGGCGACGTCCACGCGCGCCGGCGTGGGCGGTGGCGAGGCGCTCGAGGGCGCCGGCCAGGTCGACGGTGGAGCCGGGCGTCGTCACCGTGTCCTGCTGGCGGATCAGCGACCGCAGGCTGCGCTCCTGCTCGCCCGCGAGGCGTCCGAGCTCGGCGAGGTCGCCCCCGGCCTCCCCCGCCCGGCGCTGCACGAGCGAGAGCACCTGCAGCACGCCGTCGTGGACGGCGCGGGCCAGCCTCGTGCGCTCCTCCGCGGCCGCCGCGGCACGCTGCGCGGCGTCGCGCTCCACGGCCATCTGCTGCAGGGAGGCGCACATGTAGCCCACGATCGGGCCGCCGATCATCAGCAGGAAGACGTTGCCGTAGTTGCCCTGGTCCAGGGGCTGGTCGACCGAGAGCCTGATGCCGAGGTCAGCGAGCGAGAGGGCCACGGCGGCCGCGAGGCCGCCCTTCCAGTGCCAGTGCACCGCCCAGGCGAGCAGGGCGCCCATCACCCAGAACCCGGGGATGGTGGCGTTGAAGTCGGGGCCCTTGGCGAGCGGGGTCAGCGCCACCGCCCCCACGGCCACCGCCAGGTCGACGGCGAGGAGCAGCGGCGTACGACGTCGGGCCTCGGAGTAGGCCCACAGTGCGACGCCGGTCCACACGACCGCCACCGCGACCACCGCCGCGCCGAGGCCCGGGTGGTCGAAGTTGTCACGCCGCCACAGGTTGAGGGCGACCATGTTGATCGTCACCACCACGCGGACGAGCGCGAGTGCCCGGTGGAGCCGGTCCTCGACCGCGACCGCGGCCCGCTCGTCGACGCCGGCAGCGCTGCCGGTCAGGACGCCTGCTTGTCGTGCAGCCGATCCTTGGAGGAATGGTCCTTGGAGGCCTGCTCCTTGGCCTGCTCCTTGTCCTTCGAGAGCTCCTTGGCCTTGGCGGCGTACATGTCGACGTACTCCTGCTCGGAGAGCCGCATGATCTCGTACATGATCTCGTCGGTGATCGAGCGCAGGATGTAGCGGTCGTTCTCCATGCCCTCGTAGCGCGAGAAGTCCAGCGGCGGGCCGAAGCGGACGACGGGGCGGGTCCACGTGCCGAAGACCTTGCCGGTCGGGGCGACGACGTCGGTGCCGACGACCGCGCACGGGACCACCGGGGCGCCGGTCTCGAGCGCGAGCCGGGCCACGCCGGTCTTGCCGCGGTAGAGCTTGCCGTCGTGCGAGCGCGTGCCCTCGGGGTAGATCCCGAAGAGCCCGCCCGCGTCGAGGATCTTCTTGGCGGACTTCATCGCGCCCTCGGCGGCGTTGGCGCCGGAGCGGTCGATGGGCACCTGGCCGGCGCCGGAGAAGAACTTCTTCTGGAACCAGCCCTTGATGCCGGGTGTCGTGAAGTACTCCGCCTTGGCCACGAAGGTGACCCGTCGGCTCAGCGTCAACGGCATGAAGAGCCAGTCGGCGTACGACAGGTGGTTGCTCGCCAGGATCGCGGGACCCTCGTCGGGGACGTGGACGACGCCGTACGCCTTGGGGCGGAAGACGACGCGGAGGATCGGGCCGAGCGCGATCGACTTGAGGAACCAATACAGCACGGGGTGAGCCTAGCCCCGAAAGACCCTCCCCGGTGTCCCCCACGTGGTGCACACTTCCCCGGTGATCAATCCACTGAAGCGAGGCGGCCCGGCCGCACCCGTCGAGCCCCTGGACCCCGAGGTGCCGCGGCCGTTCTCGGCGCCCGCGCGGCCGGACCTGACGGGCGGTCGACGCATCGGCGTGCTGCTCCAGCACGGGTTCACCGGGTCGCCGTACTCCATGAAGCCGTGGGGCCGGTCGCTGGCCGAGCGGGGGTACGCCGTGGAGGTCCCGCTGCTGCCGGGGCACGGCACGTCGTGGCAGGACTGCAACACCGTCCGGTGGCGGGACTGGTACGACGCGGTGTCGCGGACCTTCGACAAGCTCCGCGCCGACAACGACGCCGTCGTGGTCGGCGGGCTCTCGATGGGTGGCTCGCTCGTGCTGCGCCTGGCCGCCGACCACCCCGACGCGGTGGCCGGCATCGTGCTGGTCAACCCGGCGATCAACACGACGCGCCTCGACGTCAAGGCGCTGCCCGTCCTCAAGCGGGTGGTGGGGTCGATGCCGGGCATCGCCAACGACATCAAGAAGCCCGGCGTCGAGGAGCTCGGCTACACCCGCACCCCGCTGAAGGCGGCCGACTCGATGATGCGCGAGGGCTGGAAGCCGCTGCGCGCCGACCTGGCCCGGATCACCGCCCCGCTGCTCCTCTTCAAGTCGACCGTGGACCACGTGGTCGACCCCTCGTCGCTGGAGATCATCCGCAGCAACGTCTCCTCGCGGGACTTCACCGAGCGGATGCTCACCGAGAGCTTCCACGTGGCGACCCTCGACAACGACGCGGAGACGATCTTCACCGAGTCCGCCGACTTCGTGGCAAGGGTTACCGTGGCTCCGTGAGCGCGCAGGGTGACGACGAGCGCCGGACGCGCGAGGACGCGGTCTGGCGCGACATCGTCGACAACTACGGTGATCGTCCCGAGGTGGACGAGCCCCCGGCTCCCGAGCCCGCACGGTTCGTCGTGCCGGCGCCGGAGCCCGAGCCGGAGCAGCTCGTCGTACGTCCCGTCGCCGAGGAGCGCTACGTCCCGCCCCCGCCGCCGCCGCTCCCCCGGCCCGCACCCCCGCGCGCCGTCGCCTGGGCGGGCGTGTTCGGCGCGCCCGTGCTCCTGCTGGTGTGCCTCTTCGCGCGCATCGACCTGCCGACACTGATCGACTACCTGCTGCTCGGGTGGTTCGTCGGGGGCTTCCTCTACCTCGTCGCCACGATGTCGCGCGAGCCCCGCGAGCCCTGGGACGACGGCTCCCGCATCTGATCGCCGCCGCGGGCGCTATCGTCGGCCGCGTGAGTGTGAGCGAGAACGTCGAAGTCACCGGCCACCTGATGGACAGCGGCATCCTGTCGCGCGTCCTCGACGACATCCGCCAGTACGGCGGCGACTGGGTCATCAAGGACATCGACCTCGGTCACGAGCAGACCGACACCAGCCACGCGACGATCACCGTGATCACCGAGGACGACGAGGCCCTCCAGCGGCTGTTGATGCGGCTGCAGACCCACGCGGTCAACCAGACCGACCCGGGCGAGGCGAGCGTCAGCGAGGCCGACATGGACGGGGTGTTCCCCGACGGCTTCTACTCCACCACCAACCTCCCCACCCGGGTGCGGCTGGACGGGCGCTGGTACGACGTCGAGAACCCCGAGATGGACTGCGGCCTGGTCGTCGAGGACGGCCGGATCTTCACCCTGCCGATGTCGGACGTGAAGGTCGGCATGCAGGTCGTCACCGGCGCCTCGGGCATCCGGGTCTCCGCGCCGGTGGTCGACAAGGGAAGTGACGCCTTCGGCTTCATGGAGTCGGACGTCTCGTCGGAGAAGCCGCAGGCCGTCCTCGTGCGCCAGGTCGCCGACGGGATGCGCGAGGCCAAGGCCGAGGGCAAGAAGGTGCTGTGGGTCGGCGGTCCCGGGGTCGTGCACACCGGCGCCGCGCCCGCGATGGTGGCGATGGTCAACGCCGGCTTCGTCGACGTGCTCTTCGCCGGCAACGCGCTGGCCACCCACGACATCGAGTCGTCGCTGTACGGCACCAGCCTCGGGGTCGACCTGGCCAAGGGGCAGGGCGGTCGAGCACGGCCACGAGCACCACATCCGGGCCCTCAACACGATCCGCAAGGCCGGCTCGATCAAGGCGGCCGTCGACTCCGGCGTGCTCACCGGCGGGATCATGCACGCGATGGTGACGCACGAGAAGAAGTTCGTGCTGGTCGGCTCCGTCCGCGACGACGGACCGCTGCCCGACGTCCACACCGACGTGATCGTGGGTCAGCGGGCGATGCGCGCCGAGCTCACCGACGTCGGCTTCTGCCTGATGGTGGCGACCATGCTGCACTCGGTGGCGACCGGCAACATCCTCCCCGCGTCGATCCCGCTGGTGTGTGTCGACATCAACCCGGCCACGGTGACCAAGCTGGCCGACCGCGGGTCGAGCCACGCCAAGGGCATCGTCACCGACGTCGGCCTCTTCCTGGAGCAGCTGGCCGTCGAGCTGGTCCCGGACTACCGCCGCGCCTGAGCCTGTCGGCGGGCCAGCTCGGCAGCGCCCACCAACCCGGCCTCGGGGCCGAGCCGGGCCGCGACCAGCGGCGGGACGGTGCGGTGCGTGGCGCCCACCAGGGACCGCACCAGGGCGTTGCGGGCGGGCTCGAGCAGCCGGTCGCCGGCGGCGGAGACACCGCCCCCGATGACGACCACCTCGGGGTCGAAGGCGGCGACGAGGTTGGCCACCCCGACGCCGAGCCAGTCCCCGACGCTCGCGAAGGCCTGGCGGGCCACCAGGTCGCCGTCCTCGGCGGCCTCGGTGACCATGGGGCCGGTGACCAGCTCGGGGTTGCCGCCGGTGGCCTCCTCCAGCACGCTCGGCTGCTCCCCCATCCGGGCGCGGGCGAAGCGGACCAGGGCGTTGCCGGAGGAGTACTGCTCCCAGCACCCCCGCCCGCCGCACTCGCAGGGCTGACCACCCGGGACGACCTGCATGTGCCCGAACTCGCCGGCCATGCCGTTGGCCCCGCGCACCAGGTGGTCGTCGATGATGATCCCGCCCCCGATCCCGGTGCCCATGGTGACCATCACGGCCGACCGTGCTCCGCGCGCCGCGCCGTACGTCCACTCGGCGACGGCGGCGCCGTTGGCGTCGTTGTCCAGGGTGACCGGCACGCCCCAGCGGTCGGCCAGCCTGTCCCGCACGTTCTCCCCCTGCCAGGGCAGGTGCGGGGCGAACATCACGCGGGTGCCGGTCGCGTCGACGAACCCCGCCGCGGCCACGCCCACCCCCGCGATCGGTGAGCCGCCCGCCACCTCGAGCACGGCCTGGACGAGGGCGTCCTCCACGCGCACCGTGTCGACCCGGCGGCCGGGGGTGGCCCGTCTCGCCGTGCGTACGACGCGGCCGTGCTCGTCGACCACTCCGGCGAGCACCTTGGTGCCGCCGACGTCGACGCCGACCCAGACCGGTTCCATCAGGGTTGTCACGCCCCGATCCTGTCGTACGCGTCGTTGTCCAGACCGCTGGGACCCGTCGCATGGCCCGAAGTGACTACTGCACGCGGTCGACTGGGTCATTTCGGCTCACACGGCTGCCGGCTGGTCGCCGCGCTCCCTACTCTCGGTCTGATATCCGCCGGGAACTATCGTGATCGAGGGTCTAGATGCGCACACTGCTCTCACGTCGCAGGCGTGGTGAACGCGGGGCCGCGGCCGTGGAGTTCGCTCTGGTCGTGCCGATCCTCTCCGGCGATCCTCGGCGGCATCATCAACTTCGGGCTCGCGCTCTCTCACAGAAGCTGGCGCTCGACAACGCCGTGCGCGAGACCGCTCGGTCGGCAGTGGTGGACGTACTGGCGAAGACTCGAAGCGCAGCTCCAGGCCGACGATGGCCGTCACGACCTTCAAGAACTCGCGCCGACTGGCGGAGCGCGACCGGTCCGGGTGCGGCTAGCATCCGTAGGCGACCTGCAAGGGCAGCGCCTTCGGCAGACACCCGTCGTGGCCACCGGGGACCTTCACCTCGAAGTTCCGTGTTCCCGTGGCTCGGTTCCTGGGATTCCCAACCAGGTCACTTCAACTGAGGCAAGGGGGTGAGTACGTATGCGAGTACTCGTGAGGAGCCGCGCGCAGACGAGCGGGGCGCACCCGCATCATCGTCGCGCTCGCTCGCCACCTTCCTCTCGTGCTGAGCGGCATTCACCGTCGACTTCGGCCAGGCCTGGATGGCCAAGCGCAACCTTCAGAAGGCCGCCGACGCCGGGGCCTTGGCGGCGGCGCAAGTGCTCGCGCCGAGTATCCCGGGACTTGCGACGTCGTCCGAGCGCCAACTGGCACGCCGTTGACGGCAGCGAGGCCGCCGCGGAGCTCCGGTATCGCACCATGAACCGGGAGTAGTAGGTTCACCGTCACACTGCGGAGGATGGAGCGTGCCTGCAACGTCCGGTCCACGAACAGCGCGCAGCGGTGACACTACGGCGTCTAAGCGGCAACTCCAAGTCGTCCTTCGGGCCGACTGGCTGGCAGCAACTCCACCATCACCACCACGAGCGTCGGGCAACTGTCGACCGTCAGGCTACGTGCAGCGCGGTAGCCGCCCAGGCACGTCCGTCCAGTTCGGCCCCTCGACGCACTCGATGACTCTGCCCACGACGCTTGCACGAGCCCGTCCGTGCGCCTCGACTAGCCCACACCGGATCGCATGCCGCCGTCGTGCAGGGAACGCGTCCGGCGCCTGGTGGACCGTCGACTGCCCCGGCAATGCGTCGAACTCGACTCAGTGTCATGAGTCACCCAGGGTGCGTGACGGCCATCCGCAAGGGAGCGTCCATCGGTCTCTGGTCAGACAAGCACCGAAACCTCCGGAAGCACAGCCGCTGACCGTCTGCTGCGTCGCGCAACGCCACCGCCGAATTGCGGGCGCTGAGCCAGCTCCACACCGACGGAATACCTTCGACCTCGGGCGAGGACGCTGGCAAACTCAGCTGACGAACGTGAACCTGGACAGCATCGCGACAACCAGGTCAAGACCGTCATCTCCCGGTGTTCTGCGCCCCAGCCGCAATGCACGCGACCACGTGGACGGCAACGGCAACATGCGACGTTCCCGATCTACAAGCTCCCCGGTGCCGTCATCTGCGGATACCACTTCAGCAAGACGAGAAGTACCACTCCGCGTCCGGCGAGTGCGCCGGGAACACGTTCCGACCACGCAGGTCCGCTCGGGGCTCCGGCGCCAGCAACGTATCGCCAGACTGGACTTGACGTCATGCAAGATTCGACCGACGCTCAGCGACATCGGGGTTCCAACAGCGTCGGGAGTCCGACGGTAGCGACCATCGCGGTGTGATGGTACCGACGGCGACGGCGGCGGCGCACGCAACTATGCATCTGCGGGGTCGGACGCAACATCAGCGTCGGGCGAGGTCGGCCGCGCCGATGATCCCGGCCTTGTTGCCCAGCTCGGCCAGCACGACCTCCGCCACCGGCCGGTGGCCCCGACCGGTGAGCTGACGGCGGAAGGCCGTCCGGATCGGCTCGACGAGCAGGTCGCCGGCCTCGCTGACCCCGCCGCCGATGGCGACCTTCGCCGGGTCCAGCACGGCGGCGAGGGACGCGATGCCCTCCCCCAGCCACGTGCCGAGGTCGGCGAGCTGGTCGATCGCGAACGGGTCTCCGTCCTGGGCGGCCGCGGTGATCATCGGGCCGTCGATGGCCGCCGGGTCTCCCCCGGCACGGTCGATCAGTCCGCGAGCGAGCAACGACGGCCCCTGGGCCGCCTCCCGCGTCGCGCGCACCAGTGCCGTACCGGATCCGTAGGACTCCAGGCAGCCGCGGTTGCCGCAGCCGCACATGACGCCGCCCGGCACGACACGCATGTGGCCGATCTCGGCGGCCACTCCGAAGGCGCCGCGGTGCAGGTGCCCGTCCAGGACGATCCCGCCCCCGACGCCGGTGCCGACCGTGACCAGGAGGAAGTCGTCGACGTCCTTCCCGGCCCCGAACGCGAACTCGCCCCACGCCGCGGCGTTGGCGTCGTTCTCGATGACGACCGGCAGGTCCACGTGCTGCTCGAGCTCGGCCTTGAGGTCGATGTCACGCCACGCCAGGTTGGGGGCGAAGTAGACCCGCGAGCGGGTGTTGTCGACGTACCCCGCCGCGCCGACGCCGACGCCGACGACGTCGTGCCGGGAGCTGAGCTCGGTGACCAGCCCGGCGATGGCGCGCTCGATGGCCTCGACGTCCTCGGCCGGCGACTCGACCTTCAGCTCCTCCACGATGCGCCCATCGGCGTCGACGACACCACCGGCGATCTTGGTGCCGCCGACGTCGATGCCGCACGCCAGTCCGCTGCTGCTCACGAGTCCTCCTCGGGCCGGTCCTCGTCGAGGACGATCTTCTCCACGGGATCAGTACGACGCCCGCTGCTGCGCCGAGCAGGACTGTCCGGCTCCACATCCGTGTCAGGGACGACCGTGGCCAGCACGCCGGCTGCGGCCTGCACCAGCGAGGAGGCTGCCACGGCCAGGTGCGCCTTGACCTCCGGGCTCAGCTGCCGGACCGCGTGCACGGTCCGGCAGATCGGGCACACCGTGCACTCGGGGGCTCCCGTCGCGAGGTGCTCGTCGACCTGGTGCGCCGCGGAGGAGACCTGGTCGACGAGGTGGTCGGCGAGCCCGCTCGCTCCCTGACCCACGTCGGCCCCGTGCTCGCGGGCCCAGCCGGACAGGGCTCCGAGCAGCTTCGCGGTCTCCTCGGCCAGGCTCCCGACCTCGGGGTCCCGAGCGCCGTCGTCGCCGGGGTCGTTGTCCTCCCGCGTCACGCCGTCTCCTCCTCGAACCTCACCTGCAGCACACCGTCCTGCACGCGAGCCCCGGCGACCCGGTGGCGGGCCAGCCCCGGCGGGAGGGTCAGGAGACGACGATACGACCCCACGGTCACGACGAGCTCGTCGCCGTGGCGGGCGAGGTCGACCTCGTCACGCGAGACGTGCGGCAGGAGCAGGCCGAGGACCGGTCCGGTGGACGTGCGGCTCACTGTGAACGGCCCCCGTCCGGCGGGTACGGCGAGCGGGTCGGACCCGTCGTACACCTCGCGGGCCAGCTCGCGCAGCGCGTCGACACCGACCGGTTCGACGGCCCGGTAGAGCGAGCGCCACAGCGGCATGCCTGCGAAGGACTCCGTCACCTCGGCAAGCACGGACTGTTGCGCTCGGACCCACCCTGCCCGCCACTCGTCGGCGTCCGTGTCGGGGAAGATGCGGTTGACCACCACGCCGTCGACCCGGTAGCCGAAGAGCGACAACGTGGTGAGCGAGCGACGGGCCTCCGCGAGCACGACGGACTCGGGGGTCAGCACCACTCGCACGCTCGACTCCGGACCGGCGAGGAGGGCGTGCACCTCGTCGAGCTCGTCGTGCAGGCGCTGCAGGGCGTCGAAGACGGTGTCGGTGGGCATCGGGACCCCGGCGGCACGACTGAGGACGGGACGCAGGGCCTTGACGACGCGGCGCTCCACCGGGAAGACCCGCTCCATGTACCAGCCGAGCGCCTCGGGGAGCGCGAGCAGCCGCAGCGTCTCGGCGGTCGGGGCGCAGTCGACGACGATGACGTCCCACTCCCCCGACAGGGCGTGCACCCGCAGCTCGAGCAGGGCGAGGACCTCCTCGGCCCCGGGGATGACGGCGAGCTCCTCGGCGGCGACCCGGTCCACGCCGGCGACGTCGAGGACGCTCAGGAGGTAGCCCTGGATCTCCGCCCACGACTGCTCGAACCGCAGCTGGGCGTCGACCTGCTGCACGTGCAGGCCGGGAGCGACCCGGGTGGGCTCCGCACCGACCTCGACGCCGAACGCGTCGGCCAGCGAGTGCGCGGCGTCCGTGGACAGCACGAGCGTGCGCATCCCGCGGGCAGCGGCGAGGGCGGCCGTGCCGGCCGCGACGGTCGACTTGCCGACGCCGCCCTTGCCGGTGAAGAGGAGGATGCGCACCGTGGGAGGACAGGGACGAGGCGCGCTCAGCGCGTCTCGACGCGCTTCTTCAGCCCCTTGAGGGCGGTGTCGATCAGGATCTTCTCGCCCTTGCGCTTGAGCATGCCGATCAGCGGGATGGAGACGTCGAGGGCGAGGCGGTAGGTCACCTCGGTCGAGCCGTTGCCGAGGTCGCGCAGCTCGTAGGCGCCGTCGAGGGCCTTGAGCATCTTGCCCTCGACGAGGCGTCCAGGTGACCTCGCGGTCGCCGTCCCAGTCGTAGGCGAGGGTGTACTCGTCCTTGATCGGCGAGACGTCGAGCTCGAAGTAGACCTGCTCGGCCCGGTCACCGCCCAGCGCGTCGGGCTCCACCACGTGCGCAGTCTTCACTCCCTTGGCCCACGACGGGTAGGACTCGAAGTCCGCGATCACCGCCATGACATCCGCCGGGGGGGCATCGATCGTGATCGACGAGGTGGTCTGCTCGGCCATGCGGCGACCCTACCGGAACGGAGCCTCGCCGGACCGAGAGGAGCCGCACCCGGCAGCAGCGATAGCCTGCGCAAACCACCGCGCTTGAGGAGGCCGACGTTGCGTGAGTTCTCCACGCCCCTGACCATCGAGATCCCCGCCACGGGCAACCTGACCGACGACGTCGTCGCGAACGCCCGCGAGGCGGCCGACACTGTGGTCTTCAACCGCAAGGTCGACGGCGAGTGGAGTGACGTCACGGCGGCCGAGTTCCTCGCCGAGGTGAGTGCCGTGGCCAAGGGACTCATGGCGGCGGGCATCGAGCCCGGCGACCGCGTCGCCCTCATCTCCAAGACCAGGTACGAGTGGACGCTGCTGGACTACGCGATCTGGTTCGCCGGAGCCGCGACGGTCCCCGTCTACGAGACCTCCTCCGCGGAGCAGGTCGCCTGGATCCTCACCGACTCGGGCGCCAAGGCCGTCGTCGCGGAGGGCAAGGAGCACCTGGCCCGCGTCAACGAGGCGCGCCAGGCGGGAGCCGGCGACGACCTCAACCACGTCTGGTCGATCAACGACAACGCCGTCGACGTGCTCAGCCGGCTGGGCCAGGACATCTCCGACGAGGCGCTCGAGGAGCGTCGTACGTCGGTCACGCCCCTCGACCTCGCGACCCTGATCTACACCAGCGGCACCACCGGTCGACCCAAGGGCTGCATGCTCACCCACGGCAACTTCATGTTCGAGCTGGGTGTGGCGACCGACGAGCTGCACCACCTCTTCGACACCGAGGGCGCCTCGACGCTCCTCTTCCTCCCGCTGGCCCACGTCTTCGCGCGGATCATCCAGGTCGGCGCGATCAAGAAGCGCGTCCGGGTCGGCCACAGCGCCGACATCAAGAACCTCCTGGCCGACCTCGAGGTCTTCCAGCCCACCTTCATCCTGGCCGTGCCGCGCGTCTTCGAGAAGGTCTTCAACAGCGCCTCGCAGAAGGCGACCGCCGACGGCCGCGGCAAGATCTTCGACCGCGCCGCCGAGACCGCCATCGCGTGGTCGCGGGCCCAGGACGCCGGCCGCGTGCCCCTGCGCATCAGGGCGCAGCACGCCCTCTTCGACAAGCTGGTCTACGGCAAGCTCCGCACCGCCCTGGGCGGCCACTGCCAGTACGCCGTCTCCGGCGGCGCGCCGCTCGGCGACCGGCTCGGCCACTTCTACCGCGGCATCGGGGTGACCGTCCTCGAGGGCTACGGCCTGACCGAGACGACAGCAGCACTCACCGTGAACCTCCCTGACGCCCAGAAGATCGGCACCGTCGGGCGTCCCATCCCGGGCACCTCCGTGCGCGTGGCCGACGACGGCGAGCTGCTCTTCCGCGGCGGCCAGGTCTTCGCCGGCTACTGGCGCAACGAGGAGGCCACCCACGAAGCCCTCGACCCGCGACGGCTGGTTCCACACCGGTGACGTGGGCGAGGTCGACGACGAGGGCTTCGTGCGCATCACCGGACGCAAGAAGGAGATCCTGGTGACCGCGGGCGGCAAGAACGTCGCCCCTGCCGTGCTGGAGGACCGACTTCGGGCCCATGCGCTGGTCGACCAGTGCATGGTCGTCGGTGACGGGCAGCCCTTCATCGCCGCGCTCGTCACCATCGACCGTGAGTCCTTCCCCGCGTGGGCCGATGCCCACGGCAAGTCCGGCGACCTCGCGGACCTCCTCGACGACCCCGACCTCAACGCTGCGATCGAGGCCGCGGTCGAGGACGCCAACAAGGCGGTCTCGAAGGCCGAGGCGATCCGCAAGTTCACGATCCTGCACGACGAGTGGACCGAGGAGGGCGGGCACCTGACGCCCAGCCTCAAGCTCAAGCGCAACGTCGTGATGCGCGAGTTCCGTGAGGACGTCGAGGCGCTCTACCTGTCCTGACGGGCCCCATACCACGAGGGAGATCGCAGCCCGTCAGGACTACTGACCGCAGGCGCGGAGTAGTCACATCGGGTGGTGTCCGGGCCACCTCTGGGCGGTTTGTTCGGTTTAGCCCACGCACCCGCACCGGCTTGCCTAGATTCGCGCCCGGAGAAGGATCTGGGACCTCTCCACAGGGCACCACACCTGAGCATCCCCAGAACCCCCGGTCACTGCTCTGCGAAGGATCGCCTCATGGCCCGTCGTTCAGTCCTCCTCATCGTCGCCGTCCTGATCGCCCTGGTCGGCACCTCCCTGATCGTCCTGTACGTCCAGGGCATCGACTCCCGCGCCACCGCGGGCCAGGAGCTCGTCGAGGTGCTCGTCGCCGACCGACACCATCGATCCGGGCGAAGACGGTCGCCGCCGCCCAGGAGGCGGGCAAGTTCGAGAAGTCCGAGGTCCGCCGCGAGGACCTCGTCGAGGGCGCTCTCACGTCCACCAGCTCGATCACGGACCTGGTCGCGATCGGCACGATCTACCCGGGCGAGCAGATCCTCGCCAAGAAGTTCGGCAACCTCGGCGACGCCGGCACCCTCGTCATCCCCGACGACAAGATGGCCGTCTCGGTCGAGCTCACCGACTCCGGAGCGCGTCGCCGGCTTCGTCAACCCCGGCTCCGAGGTCGCCATCTTCGTCGTCGGCCGACCCGGTCCTCTACAAGCCGGACGGCAAGGAACAGAAGCTCGCCGCAGTACACCGGGCTCGCTGCTTCCCAAGGTCGAGGTCGTCGGCGTCGGCACCACCAGCATCGCCGCCAAGACGACCAAGAGCGACGAGGGCGAGGAGACCGAGCAGGTGGCCCGCACCATCCTCACCGTCGCGGTCGACCAGGAGCGAGGCCGAGAAGCTCATCTACGCCGACCGCAACGGCGACATCTCCTTCGCCCTGCTGACCGGCGACTCGAAGGTCGCGGCCAACGCCGGCGTCACGCCCGCGGACATCATGCCCGGCGCTCTTCAGGAACGTCCCAGTGACCACGATCCTCGAGCCCGACGTCGGGCAGCTGGGCGATCATGAACGCGATGCTGCACGGCTCGACGGCCACGACCAGCATGGACGAGCTCAAGGCGCACCTCGACGCCAGCCCGCACGAGTTCGCCGTCGTCCTCGGGTCCGTCGGTGGCCGTGCGACGAGGCCATGGACTTCGCCCGGAACGCCGCGGATCAACCGGCCGGACCTGGGCGTCATCCTGCTCCGCCACGGCGTCGACAGCGAGACGCTCACGTCGGCCCTCCGCAGCGGCATGCGCGAGGTGGTGGAGGCCCGTGACCTCGCCGGCCTCACCACCGCCGTGCACCGGGCACGCAGCGTGGCCAAGGAGATCTCCCAGACCCTGGAGGACGACGCCAGGGCGGCCGCCGACGCCGCCTCGCCGAGGCCGGCCGAGGCGCGCGCCGCGGCGCCAGGCCGCCGCCGACGCCCCGCAGGGCAAGGTCATCACGGTCTTCTCCACCAAGGGCGGCGTCGGCAAGAGCCTGGTCGCCACCAACCTCGGCGTCGCGCTGAGCGAGCAGGGCCACCAGGTCTGCCTGGTCGACCTCGACGTCAACAGCGGCGACGTCGCGATCATGCTCCAGCTCACCCCGACACGCACGATCAACGACCTCGTCGCGCTTCAACGGACAGTATCGACGCCGAGGCCCTCAGATCGATCCTGACCACGGCACTCGGACCGCCTCTCGCTGGTCGCGGCGCCGGTCCGCCTGGACTCCCCCGACCACGCCGCGGCCGACGACATCGGCGCTCATGATCGACGCGCTGAAGGCGCATGTTCGACTTCATCGTCGTCGACACCTCCGGGCGTCTTCGACGACCACGCGCTCACGCGCCCTCGACCGCACCGACACGATCGTGCTCGTCGGCACCCTCGACATCCCGGCGCTCAAGGCCCTCAAGCTGGCCACCGGCACGCTCGACCTGCTCAACTTCGGCCGGAGACAGCTGGAAGTTCGTCCTCAACCGGGCCGACGGCAAGGTCGGCCTCACCGTGGACGAGTTCGAGTCGACCCTGGGCCTCAAGGCCGACGCCACGCTCGTGTCCAGCCGCGAGGTGCTGGCCGCCGTCAACCGGGGCGAGGCGCTGGTGCAGCGCCTATCCCGGCCACGCCAACAGCAAGGCCCTCGTCGACTTCGCCAGCGACGTTCGCCACCCGCCGACGACACGACGTCGGGCAAGAAGGGCGTCCCGGCGCCGCCTGAGGAGGGCCTGACATGAGTCTCACCGACCGGCTGGCCGCCGCACAGCGAGCCGTTCCCAGCACCGACGGCCAGGCGACGGCACCCGCGGCGCCGGTCGCGCCGCCGCGGCGAGCCGCCGTCGACGGCGGCTGCCACCGGCCGGCACGTCCCTGGCGGCGCGCACCTCGGCCGAGGCGGCAAGCGGGCGGCCGGCCGCGACCCCTTCGGGGACGTGAAGCGGATCGTGCACGCCCGGCTCGTGGAGACGCTCGGCCCCAAGCTGTACGACGCGCACATGACGCAGTCCGAGCTCGAGCAGCAGGTGCACTTCGCGCTGCAGACGGCGCTCGCCGAGACCGACCAGCCGCATGTCGAGCGCCGACCGCGCCCGCGTCTCGCAGGAGATCGCCGACGACATCCTCGGCTACGGGCCGATCGAGCCGCTGCTGCGCGACCCCGACCTCTCCGAGGTCATGGTCAACGCCTTCAACAGCATCTACGTCGAGCGCAGCGGCAAGCTGGTCAAGACCGACGCCGCCTTCAACGACGAGGCCCACCTGCGGCGCACCATCGACAAGATCGTCAGCAAGATCGGCCGCCGCGTCGACGAGACCAGCCCGATGTGCGACGCCCGCCTGCCCGACGGCAGCCGCGTCAACGCGATCATCCCGCCGCTGGCGCTCGACGGCTCCAAGCTCACCATCCGCAAGTTCTCCGAGGACCCCTACACGGTCGAGGACCTGATCAACTTCGGCATCCCTCACCCGCCCGTCGGCCGAACCTGCTCGAGGGCTGCGTGCAAGGGCCGCCTCAACATCCTGGTGTCGGGCGGCACCGGCGCCGGCAAGACGACCACCCTCAACGTGCTGTCGTCGTTCATCCCCGCACGACGAGCGCATCGTCACCATCGAGGACGCCGCCGAGCTGCGGCTGCACCAGGACCACGTGCTGCGCCTCGAGTCCCGACCGGCCAACATCGAGGGCAAGGGCGCCGTCACCATCCGCGACCTCGTGAAGAACTCGCTGCGCATGCGCCCCGACCGGGTGGTCGTCGGTGAGATCCGTGACGCCGCCGCGCTCGACATGCTCCAGGCCATGAACACCGGCCACGACGGGTCGATCTCGACCCTGCACGCCAACACCCCGCGCGACGCCCTCGCCCGGCTCGAGACCATGGTCCTGATGGCCGGCATGGACCTGCCGGTGCGCGCCATCCGCGAGCAGGTCGCCAGCGCCGTCGACCTGATCATCCAGCAGACCCGTCTCAAGGACGGCACCCGCCGCATCACCGCGATCACCGAGATCGTCGGCATGGAGGGCGACATCATCACCACCCAGGACGTCTTCCTCTTCGACTACGCCGCCGGCGTCGACGAGAACGGCAAGTTCAAGGGCGGCCTGAAGTCGATGGGCCTGCGTCCCCGCTTCCTCGAGCGGCTCACCGACCACGGCGTGCACGTCGACCCGGCCGTCTTCGCCACCGGGGGCGGAGCCCTGATGAGGCACCGCACGCGCGTCGCCGGCCGCGCCGCTCCTCGCCGCTCGGCGTGCTCGTCACGCTGCGGTCGCCGCGCCGGCGCACGCCGAGGACGAGATCACCATCGACCACGTCGAGACCGCCGACGGCACGGTCTCCATGGTGCTCGTCCGTCGACGGCGTCCCCGAGCGGCACCGCGTCGACCCCTCCAGCGTCGTCGTCGAGGTCGACGGCCGCGCAGTGGACTCCACGGCCAAGACCGTCGCCGCCGGCGACATCGAGCGGTCGACCGTGCTCGTGCTCGACGCCAGCAACAGCATGGCGGCAGGACGGCAAGTTCGCCGCCGCCACCGGCGCCGTCGACGCCTTCCTCGACGCCGCTCCCGAGGACGTCGCGATCGGCCTCGTCGCCTTCGCCGGCGACGTCGGTCGACCGTCGATCGCAGCCGACCACCGACCACGCCGCGGTCGCGTCGACGCCCTCGACGCGCGTCGAGCTCACGCCAGGGCACCGGCGTCTACGACGCGCATCGCGCGACGGGCGTCGACCTGGTCGGCGGCGAGGGCTCGCGCTCCCTCCTCGTCCTCTCCGACGGCGCCGACACCAGCAGCGACACGACCCTCGACGTGGCGACCAACGACGCCACGCGACGGCGGGCGTCGTCGTCGACGTGGTCGTCGCTCGCGCACGGCCGACGAAGGCCGAGACCCTGTCGGACCTCGCCGAGGACACCGGCGGCTCGGTCATCCCGGCCGACCCGGCCGCCCTGGCGTCGGTCTTCACCGCGCAGGCCGACGCCCTCGCCGAGCAGCTGCTGGTCACCTTCGACTCGCCCTCGCGGACGCCTCGGCGAGGCAACGATCACCGTCAGCGCCGACGCCGGCGGACGCGACGTACACCGACTCCGCCTTCGTGACCCTCGACTCGGAGCGGCGTCCGCGGTCCCCGACGTCGTCGACCCGGGCAGGCCGCTCGTGAGCAACCCGGTGATGCTGCTCGGCGCAGCTCGCCCTCGCCCTCGGCTTGGTCGGCCTGCTCGTCGTCGCGCTCTCGGCGGTCGCCAACAGTCGCTCGCGCCGACCGTCGCCTCGATGCCTACTTCGGCGGCGACGGGCAAGCGGCCGCGGAGGCCGCGAAGCCTCGGACACCAGCACCGACCTCAAGGACTCGGCCGTCGCGCTGACCGCCAAGGTCGTCAACGCCGACCTCGAGACCCGCATCTCCCAGCGCCTGGCCGGCGCCGGGTCCGCGCTGACCGCGTCGGAGTGGCTGCTGCTGCACGCCGGCATCGCCGTCGGCTCGGCCGTCGTCGGCTTCGTGCTGGGCGGCGCGCGATGTCGCGTGCTCGGGCTGCTCCTCGGCGTCGTGCTGCCGTGGGTCTACCTCAAGTTCCGGCACCGCCGGCGTCTCAACGCGTTCAACGGGCAGCTCGCCGAGACCCTCGGCCTGATGGCCGGCGGCCTCCAGGCCGGCCTCTCGCTGCCCCAGGCGGTCGACAGCGTGGTCCGCGAGGGCCACGAGCCGATGGCCGGCGAGCTGCGGCGCGCCCTCGTCGAGCAGCGCCTCGGCATCGACATCACCGACGCGCTCGAGGGCGTCGGCGCAGCGGATGGACAGCGAGGACTTCGGCTGGGTCGTCATGGCCATCCGCATCCAGCGCGAGGTCGGCGGCAACCTGGCCGAGATCCTGCACACGGTGGCCGACACGCTGCGCGAGCGGGAGTACCTGCGCCGCCAGGTGAAGGCGCTCAGCGCCGAGGGCCGGCTCTCCGGCTACATCCTGACCGGCCTGCCGCCACTGATCGGCCTCTACATGATGTTCGTCGAACCCTGACTACATCGCACTGCTCTACACGACGCTGCCCGGCTACGTCCTCCTCGCGCATCGCGCGCTTCCTGCTCGGCCTGGGCGGCGTTCGCCATGTCGAAGCTCGCGAAGGTGGAGGTCTGACATGTCAGCATGACTCTGCTGCTGGGCGCCGGGCTCTCTTCGCTCGCCATCGTCCTCGCCCTGTCCATCATCGGCGTCGTCACGAGCGAGCGCCGCGGCGTCGCGCGTCGGTGGCCGCCATCCAGGCGCTCGACTCGGCCCCGAGCGTGCTCAAGGCCGAGCTCGAGCGGCCGTTCGCCGAGCGGGTCCTCGCCCCGCTGGGCGACCGCTTGGTCGGCCTCGGGCGCAAGATCGCCCGCGCCGACACCGCACGCAAGATCCAGCACCGGCTCGACATCGCCGGCAACCCACCGGCCTGGGACGTCAACCGCATCATCGGGCTCAAGGTGCTCGGCCTCGGCGCTCTTCGGCGTCCTCGGCTTCCTCTACCTCTCGGCGCTCGGACTGGCCCTTCTACCGCGTCGTCATCGCCACCGGCCTGGTCGCGGCGCTTCGGCTACGTGCTGCCCAACGTTCTGCTCTTCAACGCCGGGCAGAAGCGCGAGAAGCTGATGCGCAACTCTCTGCCCGACGCCATCGACCTGCTCACCGTCTCCGTCGAGGCCGGCCTCGGCTTCGACGCCGCGGTGGCCCGCGTCGCCCGCAACACCGACGGGCCCGCTGTCCCAGGAGTTCGCCCGGCTGCTGCAGGAGATGCAGATCGGTGTCGGCCGCACCGAGGCGATGCGCGCCATGGCCGAGCGCACCTCGCTCGCCGACCTCAAGTCGTTCTGCCTCGCCATGGTGCAGGCCGACAGCCTCGGCATCCCGATCGGCCGCGTGCTGCGCATCCAGAGCCAGGAGATGCGCACCAAGCGGCGACAGCGCGCCGAGGAAAAGGCGCAGCAGGTGCCGGTGCGGATCATGATCCCGCTGGTGCTCTTCATCCTGCCGTGCCTCTTCATCGTGATCATGGGACCGGCCGGCATCCAGATCGCCGACACCTTCGCAACATGTGACGTCGATGACCGCCCGACCGCACCGCAGGACGGAAGCGCGCACGCAGCCTCGCGCTGACCCCTGGCGGGTCGACCACGGCCGTGCGCGTCTTCGCGCTCGCGCTGGCCGTCGGGCACGTGCTGCTCGGCAGCGGAGTCTGCGTCCGGTCCGCGCCCATCCTGGTCGTCGCTCGTCGTGGTCGCTGCGGTGACCTCGGTCCTGGAGTGGATGCTCCCGCCGACCGCCCGTCGCCTGGATCGCCGTCGGCCGAGGCCGTTGCCTGGCGGCCCTGCTCGTCAGCGCACCCGCTCCACGCCGAGCCTCTGCGTCTACCTCGCCGTGCCGCCGATCGTGGCCGGGCGTGCGCCACGGCTGCGTCACCACCTCAACGCCGGCTCCTCGTGGCCGTCCTGCTCGCCGCGGCTCGCGCTGTGGCCGAGCGGATCCCGCCCCCGACGCGCTGCGCCGAGTCGGCAGCCGTGGTCTGGCTCGGCATCGGGCGTGGGCCTGCTCGCGAGCTGGCAGTCCAGTCGCGCTCGATCCGCGACGATGGAGCACGCCAGGCGCCGTACGCCACTGCCCACCAGCTGATGGCGCAGCTGCACGCGCTCGCCAGCCGGGCGAGCGTCGGCCTCGACAGCGCCGCAGCTCGCCGCCGACCTCGAGGCCGACCTGCGGCGCCGACACCGGCGCCGCCGGTCCGCGGTCTTCGTCCGTGGCATCGCCCGACGAGCCGCTGCGCTCGTCGACGCTACGGCGACGACGCCGCGCGCTGGCCGACCGAGATCGAGCGCCGGAGCGCGAGCCGCACGCCCGGAGTGCGGTCGTGGCTGCCACGGCGCGGGCCAGCGTGCTGGGCTACGTGCGTCCTCGTCGGCGTGCCGCGGTGGACCGACGACCTGACGAGCGGGCGCTCGCAGGTCGCCGACGAGTTCGCCCTGCGGCTGGACACGGCGGTGCTCTTCGACGACGTCCGCACCCTGGCCACCTCCGAGGAGCGCAACCGCATCGCCCGCGAGATGCACGACGGCGTCGCGCAGGAGATCGTCGCGCCTCGGCTACATCGTCGACGAGATCGAGTCCATCTCCGACCACGCCGCAGACCCGGGCGCTGGCCGCGGCGCTGCGCGAGGAGATCAGCCGCGTCGTCGCCGAGATCCGCTTCTCCATCTTCGACCTGCGCCACCAGGTCACCGACCGCCGCCTCTCCGGCGCCGCTGGCCGAGTACGTCCGCGAGGTCAGCCACGGACACGGACCTGCGGGTCCACCTCTCCTCGACGAGTCAGGACCGCCGCTCCCGCCCGGACCGAGACCGAGCTGCTGCGCGTCGCCCAGGAAGCCATCGGCAACGTGCGCAGGCACGCCCGCGCCGAGAACCTCTGGGTCACCCTCGTCTCCGACGGCTCGTCGCTCCGGCTCGAGATCGAGGACGACGGTGTCGGCAACGCCGGCCCCAGCGAACGCCACTGGGGACTCCAGACCATGCGGGAGCGCGCCGCCGACCATCGGCGCCCACCTCGCGGTCACCCCCCGACACGACGGCGGCACCGTCGTCCGCCTGCGGACCCCCGACCACCGCCCCCCCGAAGGGGACCGCTGCCCATGAGCACCACCGTCCTGCTCGGTCGACGACCACGAGCTGATCCGGCAGGGCCTCGCCCGCGCCTTCGAGCGCGACGACGACATGACCGTGGTCGGCCAGGCGGGCAGCGTCGACGAGGGCATCGCCGCTGCGCCGACCTCGAGCCCGACGTCGTCGTCACCGACCTCCAGCTGCCCGACGGGCACGGCCTCGACGTCGTGCGCGCGGTCCGCGCGAAGAGCGACACGACCGGCGTCGTGGTCCTCACCATGCACGCGGGCGACGACCAGATCTTCGCCGCGATGGAGGCCGGCGCATCGGCCTTCGTCGGCAAGGACACGCGGGCCACCGAGGTGGTGAGCGCGGCCAAGCACGCGGCGGTGGCCCCCCGCACCTTCCTCTGCGCCGGCTCAGCCAGGCCGTGATGCGCCGGGCCACGGCCCCGGCGCCGCCCAAGCTGTCGGTCCGCGAGGCAGAGGTCCTGGCGCTGCTGGCCGACGGCCTGGGCACCGGGGAGATCGCCGGCTCGCTCTACATGAGCGAGTCGACCGCCAAGACCCACATCACCCACATCTACCAGAAGCTGGGCGCCGCCAACCGCGCCCAGGCGCTCGTGACGGCCATGCGGCTGGGGCTCCTCGACCACGCTCGCCGCACCGGTTCTGAATTCCCGGCCCGCGCCGTCACCCGGAGTCGGGTGCCTTCCACGCGGTCCCTCGCGCGGGTTCGGTCGGCCCAGGGACATCACGTCCCAAGGGTGGCAGATAGTCACAAGGGACTACCCACGGGCCGATCACCCGATTCGAGCGGGCTCCGGATCTTGGCAGATTCTTCTCGACGGGTCCTCGTGGGCTCGGAGCACGGACTCATCACACAGACACCAAGGGGAAACACCATGCTGCAGAATTCTTCACCATCATGCTCGCCGGCCGCGACGAGGAGAAGGGCGCCACCGCCGTCGAGTACGGCCTGATGGTCGCGCTATCGCCATCGTCATCATCGGTACGGTCCAGGCGCTGGGCGGCGGCCTCAACACCCTCTTCGGCACGGTCACCTCCAGCCTCTGAGCTGACGCGCCTCGCAGGCCGGCGCCGCGGATTCGCGGCGCCGGCCTTTGCGTTCCCCGCCCACCACACGACCAAGGAGATCGCCATGGCACCACACGATGTCGAGGACGGAGCGACGTGCGTCGAGTACGCGCTCATGTGCACGATGATCGCCGTGGTCATCTCGGGCAGCGTGGCCGTGTTCGGCACCCAGATCGCGGCCCTCTTCGCCCCGGTCCTGACCTCGCTGTAGCGCGGACGCCGCCCGGTGTCGCGCCGCAGCCACGTCAGCGTCGCGCCACCGCCACCCTCTCCAGCACCGTGGGATGACTCTTCCCACCACCACCGTGACCACGCCGGTGGGATGGGATCCGCGATCGACCGCAACGCCAGCGTGCGCTGCATCTCGATGAACGCGCCCGGATCGCGCGTCGTGACCAGCGCGTCCACGTCGCCCCGGGGTCTCGATCCGCCGGCTGATCGCGGCGTGGAGGGGCTCGCCACGCCGTCCCCACGGCCAGCGCCGCCAGCACGAACGGCACGACCGCCGCCTCCGAGGCCGGCGCTCCCCCACGATCGAGCCACGACCCGACCAACAACCCCAGCAGGCCTACGCCGGCCGCAGCCCCGACGGCGGCGAGCGCCATGCCGGCGAGCACGTCGTCGTGACGCGCGTGCGCCAGCACGTGCACGAGAAGAGACGCCCAGCGCATGGTCCCGCTGTAGGGACGCGATGAGCGTGTCGTGGACGACCACCCGCCCGCGTGCCGCCGAAGCCGGACACGTAGGCAC
>CAWALI010000004.1:0-625335 GCA_963782905.1 uncultured Actinomycetota bacterium | reverse complement strand
CGGTGTCGCCGCGGTGCCACCTTGTCCTCGGGACCGGGCCGCTTCCCGACCGCTCGTGAGCGGTGTCGTGTGGCCGTCGACCGGGAGGTCCTCGAGGTGGCGATGGACACGCTGACGCAGAGCGCACGACGTCCCGGCGCTCGTGGGGGGTCGCAGCACCGACGACGTGGTGGGGGTGACCCGTGGACCTGAGGACCCGGGTGGGTGAGCTCATGCCCCAGGCGCGCGAGGAGCTGGCCGAGCTCGTCGCCATCAGGTCGGTCGCCGACCCGCGCCAGTTCCCGCCCGAGGGGTGTCACCGCGCTGCGCGGTGGGTGCTCGACCGCTTCGCCGCCCTCGGCTTCACCGACGCCCGACTCGCGGAGACGGGGGACGGCATCAACGCGGTCGTCGGCTCCCGACCCTGCGCCCAGCCGGACGCGCCCACGGTGCTGCTCTACGCCCACTACGACGTGCAGCCGCCGCTCGACGACGCCGCCTGGGAGACGCCGCCCTTCGAGCTGACCGAGAAGGACGGACGCTGGTACGGCCGCGGGACGGCGGACTGCAAGGGCAACATCCTCATGCACCTCGTCGCCCTGCGTGCCCTCGGACAGGACGTGCCGGTGCACCTCAAGCTGGTGGTGGAGGGCTCCCGGGAGCAGGGCACCGGTGGGCTGGAGGCCTTCGTGGTCGACCACGCGGACCTGCTGGCGGCGGACACGATCCTGGTGTGCGACACCGGCAACGCGGCCGTCGGACTGCCGGCGGCCACGGTCAGCCTGCGCGGCATGGTGAACGTGGTCGTGACCGTCGAGGCGCTGGCGTCGGAGGTGCACTCCGGGAGGTTCGGTGGGGCCGCGCCCGACGCCCTCGCGGCCCTGATCGCGATGCTGGCGAGCCTGCGGGACGCGGCCGGCAACACCACGGTCGAGGGTCTCGACAACACTCGACACTGGGAGGGGCAGCCGTACCCGGCCGAGCAGTTCCGCGTTGACGCGGGACTGCTGGACGGCCTGGAGCCGCTCGGCGACGGTGAGGTGGCGGACATGCTCTGGGCCCGGCCGTCGCTCACGGTGCTCGGCATCGACTGCCCGCCCGTCGTCGGCTCCGCGGCGGCGATCGTGCCCCGGGCCGCCGCGCGGCTCAACCTCCGCATCCCGCCCGGGCTGGCGCCCGACGTGGCACACGAGGCGGTGACGACCCACCTGCGGCGGGCCGCACCCTGGGGGGTTCGCGTGTCCATCGAGGTCGAGGCTGCCGGGGCGCCCTTCGAGGCCGCGACCGACGGACCGGCGTACCGGGCGATGGGTGAGGCGATGGGTGAGGCCTACGACCGTCCGATGGCCAGGCTCGGGCAGGGTGGCTCGATCCCGCTGTGCAACGTGTTCACCGACACCTACCCCGCCGCCGAGATCATCCTCATGGGGGTGGAGGAGCCGCTCGCACTGATCCACGCGCCCAACGAGAGCGTCGACCCGCGCGAGATCTCCGCGATGGCTCTCACGGAGGCGCTGTTCCTGCAGAGGTACGCCGCTGCGACTGCACGGCTCCACCTCATCCGGAACGGGTGAGGTGGTCCAGACCGGCCGGACATCAGGATCGGGCCATCTCGGTGACGACGCGGGCCCGGCTCGACCGGGCACGACGCGACGCAGCGACCAGGGGAGGAATCGATGACGAGGGTGTCCATCAGCGGCGCCCACCCGGGATCGAGCGTCGGTCCGACGAGCGAGTCCAGCCTGTTCTTCCGGGTCGGGCCGGGGGAGGGTGGGGCCGTACGGACGGCGCCGCGCGACCTGCAGGACGGTCCCCGGGTATCGACCCGACGCCCCAGGAGGCCAGCATGAGGATGACCGACGATCTCGACACGGCGCGCTCCGCGCTGGTGATGATCAATCCGGCTCCCTACAACGCGGAGGCCCCACCCGCGGCCCTCGAGGGGGAGCTGACCCCCACCTCCCTCCACTACGTCCGCAGCAACTTCGCGCTCCCCGACCACGACGGGCGCCTGGAGGTCGGTGGCGCCGTCGACTCCCCGGTCACCCTCACGCTCGAGGACCTGCGGGCCTTGCCTGCGCACGAGCACGCGGTGACCCTGGAGTGCGCAGGCAACGGCCGCCTCGCCATGCGGCCCCTGCCGACGGGGGAGCCCTGGGGGGACTGCGCGGTCTCCACCGCCCGCTGGAAGGGCGCCCTGCTGTCCGACGTGCTGGCCCTGGCCCGTCCGTCGTCCGACGGGGTCGAGGTCCGGTTCGCGGGCGCCGACCACGGCCCGTACCACCTCACGCCCGTGCTGGCGGGGACGAGCCGCGACGACCTCGCCTTCGAGCGCGCCCTGCCACTCGACCTCGCGGGCGACCCGGCCGCGGACATCCTCATCGCCTACGAGATGAACGGGCAGCCGCTCGGACCCGACCACGGGGCGCCCTTCCGGCTGGTCGTCCCGCACTGGTACGCGGTGGCCTCGGTGAAGTGGCTCAGGCACGTCGAGGTCCTCACCGCACCCTTCTCCGGCGAGTTCCAGACCGGCCACTACATGTACCAGTGGCCGGACCGGCCCGCGGAGGCCGTCGACCTCATGCGGGTGCGGGCACGCATCAGCGACCCCGCACCCGGGGCCACGCTCGCGGTGGGGCCGTGCACCGTGCGTGGCAAGGCGTGGTCGGGCCAGGGGCCCGTCACCAGCGTCGAGGTCAGCCTCACCGGTGAGGGCGACTGGCAGCCGGCACGGTTGGAACCCTCCCGTGGCCCGTACCAGTGGCAGGACTGGACGTTCGACTGGGACGCGGCCGACGTCGGCAGGCGCACGCTGCGGGCCCGCGCCACCGACGCGGCCGGCAACACACAACCCGACGTTCCCCCCTGGAACCGGCTCGGCTACGGGAACAACGCCGTCGAGGTCCGGTACGTCGACCTGCGCTGACCCGCGTCCCGACGGCCCGGCCCCGCCAGTCAGAAGCCGGCGACGCCCTTGCCGATGACCGACACGCCCAGCACGAGGAGCAGCACGGACATGATGAGGGCGTTCTCCGCCAGCAGCCAGACGCGCAGCGACTCGAGGGGCGCCGTCAGCTTCCGGGGGGCGATCAGGTGTGCGACGACAGGCACCGCCACGGAGGCTGCGGCCACGAGGGTGAACACGACGATCGCCACGGTGGTCTGTCCGCCGTCCAGGTCGGCTGAGCCGATGACGACCCCGGCTCCGGCACCCATGATGAGGTTCTTGGGGTTGACGGCCGCGAGGAGGACGCCCAGGCCGGTGGCCTTCGCAGTGGTCATGGAGCCGATGGCCGACATCCAGTGGGGCGCCTCCCTCGGCTGCCCCGGCTGTGGCCGTGCGCGCCACTGGTGGGCCGCCACCACCAGCAGCAGCGCTCCGAGGACCACCTGGATGGTGGCCTTCACGGGCTGGGAGGAATCCGGGTCGGAGTCCGGCAGGGCCGTCGACAGCAGGGCGAACACCGTCACGGTGACGACGATCCCGGTGATCCAGCCGACCAGGAAGCCGACGCTGGTCGCCGTCGCCCGCGGCGACAGCAGCATGAGGATCGCCGCGACCACGGGGATCGGGCTGACCGTGACGCCCAGGGCCAGGGGCAGGACCTCCCCGATGACCTCGTTCATGGTGCCTCCGCCCGGGTCGCGCCGACCCGCGGGCTGCCGAGCCGGGGTCGGCGCAACCTCATCCGGGACGGACGAGTGTCGAGCATGACACGAGACGCGTGGGTGACGGAGCGGCTCCACGTCGGCGGAGCGCCGATCCACTGCGCCCGGTCGGCCTCCTGGGACGCGCGTGGGGCGAATCCCGACCGCGCCTTCCGAGCACGAGATGCCAGAGATGGGACTGCTGCACGACGTGATGAATCTGATCTGTGGTGGATCAGCCCCCTGGACGGCCCGATCGACCGAGGGGGCCTGCATCCGGTGGCATGCGCGCACGACGAAACAACCCCCAACCCAGCGCATTCGCAGGTCAGAGGCTGTTTCGGACTGGCGGAGGCGGAGGGATTTGAACCCTCGATGGGGTTGTAGCCCCAAACCCGCTTAGCAGGCGGGCGCCATAGACCGGACTAGGCGACGCCTCCACGCTCGTCTCGACGAGCCCGCACAGGCTACAAGGATCCGGCGGGATCTGCCGAATCAGGTCCCATCGGCCGTCTCCTCAGAGGGGACGCAGGCCCTGGCCGTCGGTCAGGTGCCGCTGCAGGTCGCGCACGAACGCCTCGCGGTCGCCGGCCAGCACGTCGACCGGGATCGTCGTCGTACCTCCGTTGCGCAGGCGCAGCACGACGCACGGCGAGCCCACCCGAGTGGTCGTCACCGCGTCCTCGACGTCCTTCCACCGGGCGGCGGCGACGCCCACGCCCCGGACCCACTGCACCTGGTAGCCCTCGTCGCCGAGGCGCACCACCCAGCCCCGGCGACCGATCAGCAGGGTGGCCCCGACGAGCACGACGATGGCCAGCACCGCGGGGATCAGCAGGACGGCGGTGTGCAGGTCGAGGAGCGCCACGGCCGCGGTCGCCGCGAAGACCATCAGGGCGATGAGGACCAGCACGACCCCCATGACGCGGGCAGTGACGGCGGGGGCGAGTCGATAGTCGGACGGCACACGACGATTGCACCCCATCCGGCACCAGGATCGCCAGTTGGGCCTTGTACGGTGCGTCTGCTCGGGTCCACACTCGAGAGGATCCGACGGCCGGGAAGGGTGCCATGTCGAGCGCAGCGACCGCGATGAACGCCCTGCACCGCGCCCTCGACGTCCCGCCCGAGCCCGGCATCGCGCTGGGCAACTGGCGCTGGACGATCCGCCAGCGCCTCGCCGACGTCCGCGAGGTGCTGATCCGCGAGTCCGAGCACCCCGACGACGCGTGGCTGGCCGCCCGCGGCACCGCCGCCCTGCGCGAGCGCACCGCGCTGATCGCCCGGATGGGCGAGCTCGGGCCCCAGATCCTCGAGAGCCCCGACGTGGACGCGGTCCGCGAGGCGGTGCTGCGCCTGCTCGCCGACATCGACCGCCATTTCCAGAAGCTGCGCGACCTCGCGTACGACGACGTGGAGATGGAGTTCGGTGGCTCCGAGTAGCCCCGGCAGCGCCGCCTCCTAGAATGCTCACCGTGCCTCCTCCGGGTGGCACGAGGAGGGGTGCCGGAGCGGCCGATCGGAACCGCCTTGAAAGCGGTCGTAGGGAGACCTACCGCGGGTTCGAATCCCGCCCCCTCTGCCAAGGTGAGCGCAGCGAGCCGTGGGCTGAGGGGGCGTCGGCCGGGCGAGGCGGCTGCCAAGGTGAGCGCAGCGAGCCGTGGGCTGAGGGGGCGTCGGCCGGGCGAGGCGGTGGCTCAGCCACCTTCCACCGGACGCGCGACGTGGCTGAGTCACCGCCCACGCCGGTGTCGTCGTACGCCGCGCCGACGGGCGGTCGGTCAGCGATGATCCAGGCGATCCGAAGGTGGCGGAGTCACCGCTGCTCGCCGCGCGCGGCGGCCCACCCGTAGGCTCGCGGGCGTGTCCACCTGGTTCGCGAGCCCCGCCGACGCCTCCGCCCGCCTGCACGCCACCGGCTACCTCGCTGACGCGGCGACGGCCACCACGGCGTACCTCGCCGGAGCGCTGGAGAAGCCGCTCCTGGTCGAGGGACCGGCCGGGGTCGGCAAGACCGAGCTGGCCAAGGCGGTGGCCCGGGCGTGCGGCGCGGAGCTGGTGCGGCTGCAGTGCTACGAGGGGCTCGACGAGGCCCGCGCGCTCTACGAGTGGAACTACAAGAAGCAGCTGCTGCGCATCCAGGCCGCCGGCGACCAGGGGTGGGACGAGACCCACGACGACATCTTCACCGACGAGTTCCTGCTCACCCGTCCGCTGCTGACCGCGATCCGCCGCGACGAGCCGACCGTGCTGCTCATCGACGAGGTCGACAAGACCGACGTCGAGGTCGAGGGGTTGCTGCTCGAGGTGCTCTCGGACTTCCAGGTCACCATCCCCGAGCTGGGCACCGTCGCCGCGACCCGTCGGCCGTTCGTCGTCCTCACCTCCAACGCCACCCGAGAGCTCTCCGAGGCGGTCAAGCGACGCTGCCTGTTCCTGCACCTCGACTACCCGGACTCCGAGCGGGAGCGGGAGATCGTGACCTCGCAGGTCCCCGGTCTCCCGGACAAGGTCGCCACCCAGCTCGTCGAGGTCATCGCCCGGCTGCGTGATCTCGAGCTCAAGAAGGCACCCTCGATCGCGGAGTCGGTGGACTGGGCGCGCACCCTGATCGCCCTCGAGATCGGCGACCTGGACGAGGACGCCGTACGCCGCACGCTCGGCGTGATCCTCAAGCACTCCTCCGACCAGGACCGGGCGACCAGGGAGCTGCGGCTCGCCGCCGCCCGGTGACGCGACGGTGACGGCGGCCCGACGATGACCCTCCTCGACACCCACATCGGCTTCGTCGAGGCGCTGCGCGCCGCTGGCCTGTCCGTCTCGCTCGCCGAGGGCCTCGACGCGATCGCCGCCCTGGAGCGGATCGGCTGGCACGACCGGGAGGTCGTGCGCACGGCGTACGCCGCCACGGTGGTCAAGAAGCAGTCGCAGCGGGTCACCTTCGACGCGGTCTTCGACCTCTACTACCCGCGACTGGTGGGGGACGGCGCCGCCGCCGACCCCGACCCGGACGGTGGGGAGGAGCAGCCGGGAGGGGTGCGCGACAACGCCGCCGCGCTGACCGACTTCCGCGACGAGCTGGCGCAGGCGTTGGCGGCGGGTGACGAGCAGCGCGTGCAGGACCTGGCGGTCGAGGCCATGGCGCGCTTCGGGGCCATGCCGGGTCGTGGCCCCGGGCTGTCGAGCTGGTCGGCGTACACGGCGCTGCAGCGGGTGACTCCGCAGGAGCTCGTCCAGCAGCTGGTCGCCGGCCTGCTGGGCGCGGGGCGGGACTCCTCCGACGCGGAGCGGATCGCGGGCAGCCGGGTCGGCGCGTTCACCCGCCTCGTCGAGGCCGACGCCCGCCGACGGCTGGCCGAGGAGAAGGGCGCCAGGCACGTGGCCGACGTGGTGCTGCGTCCCACCATCGACCGGCTCGACTTCGCCGCGGCACGGCGCTCGGACCTGGAGGAGATGCGGCGCGAGATCTACCCGCTCGCCCGGCGGCTCGCCGCACGGCTCACCAAGGAGCAGCACGCCCGGCGCCGGGGTCCCCTGGACTTCCGGCGCACGGTCCGGGCGTCGCTCGCGACCGGCGGGGTGCCGCTCGAGACGCACCACCGTCCCAGGCGACCGCACCGCACCGAGCTGGTGGTGCTGTGCGACGTCAGTGGCTCGGTGGCCAGCTTCGCGCAGTTCACGCTGCTTCTCGTCTACGCGCTGCGCGAGCAGTTCCACCAGGTGCGCGCGTTCACCTTCGTCGACCAGGTCCACGAGGTCACCCACCACTTCACCCCCGGCGGGGACGTGGTGGAGGTGATGGAGAACCTCGCGGCCAGCACCGCGCACGCCGCGCGGTGGGGTCGCACCAACTACGGCCGGGCCCTCACCATGTTCGCCGAGGAGCACGCGGACGCGCTGGGTCCGCGGTCCTCCCTGCTCGTCCTGGGCGACGCCCGCTCCAACCACAGCGACCTGGCCCTGGACACGCTGCGCGAGCTGGCCGGCTCGGCGCGGCACGCCTGGTGGCTCAACCCCGAGCACACCCGGCACTGGGGCACCGGCGACAGTGCCGCCCGGGCCTACGGCGAGGTCGTGCCGATGGTCGAGTGCCGCAACCTCGCCCAGCTGGGCGAGTTCGTGCACGACATCCTCTGACGCCGTGCACCCACCGGGCCCGCACCCCGGCCGGCCGGCTCAGCCGGCCAGGAAGCCGAGCTCCTGGATCCGCGCGATCTCGGCGCGCACCTCCGGGTGCTGGGCGGCGTCCGCGGCCCGGCCGCCCGCGACGTACGGCGTCGCCGCGTCCTCGCCGCTCCCGTCGTAGACCACGGTGAGCCGGTTGCCGACGCCCGCGTTGATGAGCGACCCCAGCAGCGCGACCGGGTCGGACCGGTCCTCCAGCGAGAGCACCCGGGTCTGCTCCGGGATGGTCGGCACCTGCGCCGAGGGGGCGCCCGTGGTGACGACCTGGTCGACGACGAAGGCGTCCGAGGTGGCCGCCGCGGCGATCTCGGCGGCCGCGGTGCCGCCCTGCGACGAGCCGACGAGCATGACGCGGGCCCCGCTCTCGCCCTGGATGGCGTGCTCGATGGCGCGCACGACCTGGCGCACGTACGTCGCGTTGTCGCCGCCCACCAGCCGGAGCCGGCCGCTCTGGTCGGCCTGTCGTCCGGGGAGGTAGGCGATGTAGCGGCCCGCCCCGATGCGTTGCACGCTGATGCGGCGGTCGGCGGCGGCGAGGTTGGCCATCAGGTCCTCGATGCAGCGCGGGGCGTCGCCCGCCTCACCGGTGGTGGCGTCGACCGGCTCGGCGACCTCGGCCTCCTCGGCGAACCCGGCGGCCGAGTCGCGCAGCGCCGAGACGGCGTCGCTGCCGAACGGCGCGACGCCGATGGCCCGCAGCCCGCCGCGAGCCGCGGCCGCGCCCCGCTCGGTCGACATGACGCCGGCCGTCAGCAGCGAGCGCATCTGGAGCCCGTCGAGCAGGCCACCGGCCCCGGACACGTGGTCCATGAGCTCGGGGTTGCTCTCGGCCAGCTCGTTGAGGTACGACGAGACGCCGGCCCGGTCGAGGGCGTCGGTCTCGATGAGACCGGCCGACACGATGGCCCCGCCGAGGGCGACCTCGGGGGCGAGGTAGCCGATGGCGCGGCCCGCGATGGAGCCCAGCGTCTTGTAGGCGGCGTCCTGGAGCTCGTCGATCCAGCGGTAGGTCAGCACCGTCGCCCGCACGACCAGGGCGTCGGCGTCGAGCTCGACCGAGCGGGTCAACAGCCCCTGCTTGCCGGTGGTCGCGGCCCGGATGTCCTCCTCCGCCTGGGCGAAGGTCGCGGGGGACAGCTCCGCGGAGTCCGCGACGTCGTCGTCGGCCAGGATCTCGGCGCCGAGGCGCGCACGGGTGCGCATGTCGGCGCCCGAGGTGTCGAAGAGGTCCGCCAGCGCCAGCATCTCGTGGTACTTGTCGGCACTGGCCGAGGCCTCGGTCGTCCCGGGGGACGCGTCGGCCCGCGCCGCGCGGATCAGGTCCTGCTCGCTCATGCGATCACCTGCGCGAGGACCGGGGCGAGCTCGGTCGCCAGGTCGTCGGGGGACACCCGGCGCACGGTCACCCGTGGTCCGGACTCCTCCTGGTGGGGGGTGAGGCTGTGCCAGCCGTCGGCGAGCAGCACCCACGACGCGACACCCACGCTGGTGGTCGCCGCGTCGGTGACCTCCGCGGCGAGCACCCGCAGCCGGCCGCGCCCCTCGGTGTGGACGGCGGCCACGGCGGCGGCGTCGGTGATGGGGGCGGCGTCGGCGTCCAGGACGCCCTCACCGTGGTGCTCCATCAGCACCGGCACCAGGTCGGAGCGGCTCGAGCGCAGGGCCTCGCCGATGGCGTCGACGAGCTGGAAGGGGACCTCCATGGTCGCGGGCACGGCGGACTCGCGCAGCTCGACGTCGTCGGGGATGGCCGCGACCCGGGCCAGCTCGCCGGGCCACTGGTCGGCGCGGAACCACGCCAGCTCGAAGACGATGCCGTCGCAGGTGGCGAGGGTGGCCACCGCGCCGTCGGCCTGGCGGTGCCAGGCCTTGACCTGGCTCCCGGCGGCGGCCACGTCGATGTCGAGGGCGAGCCGGGGGGTGGCGAGCAGACCGATGGCGCCGGCGAGGCCGGCGTCGAGGCCGGCGTCGGTCATCAGCCCGCGGCGGCGCAGCGTGTCGTCCGGGTCGTGCAGCGAGCCCAGGGCCGCGGCGTACGCCGTCTCGTCGGTGGTGCCGCGGGACTCACCCAGGCGTCCCTCGAGGGCGCCGGGACCGGCGGCCTCGGAGAGGTCGAACGGCAGCGGGGCGCCACCGGCCGCGCGGGCGGCCAGGCGCAGCTCGGGGAGGGTGATGGCGATGCGGCGGGGGAGCCCGTCCAGGAAGCTGGCCGGCTCGACCGGAGGCGTCGTGAGGTCGATGGTCACCATGTCAGAGTCCCGGGAGCTCGACGGTCAGCCAGTCCTTGTGACCGGCCGGAGGAGGAGTGAAGGCCAGGAGCGTGGCGTCCTCGCGGCTGGGCTCGCCCGAGGAGTCCGCCTGCGCGGCACGGGTCCGGGCGTCGCTGACCAGGGCGTCGGACTTGTGCGAGATCGTCTCGATCGCGTCCTTGAGGGCGTCGACCTCGCCTGCGTGCCGGGCGAGCGAGTCGGCAGCCGTGTCGTGGTGCGCCGGCGGCGAGGCGCAGGTGCGAGGCGCGCTCCTTGATGCGGGTGCGCATCGACTCGGCGGCGCGGCCGGTCCACGGCACGCTCTCGGCCTGGGCGACGAGGCGGTCGGCCATGGCCCGGATGTCGCCTCCCTGCTCGCGCAGCTGGGCGACTCGTCTGCGCGATGCGGCGGTGTCGCCGTACATCGGATCACGTCCTTCCGTCGGCCCCGAGCGCCAGTTCGCACCGCGCTCCTCGCGTGGTGTCCCCTGCCGCCTTCCCAGTGGGTCAGGTGGTCAAACCTCGCATCACCCCCCTGTGGACGAGGCGCACGTCACGCCCGTCGGGGCAGCCAGCCGGCCAGTCGCTCGAGCCCGGTGCGCACGTCGGAGCCGGGGCCGGCGAAGCTGAGGCGCACGTGCTGCTGGCCGACCTCGGTGTCGAAGTCGATGCCCGGCGCCAGGGCGACCCCGGTCTCGGCGAGGAGCCGTCGCGTCCAGGCCATCGAGTCGTCGGTGAGGTGCCCGATGTCGGCGTAGGCGTAGAACGCCCCGTCGGCCGGGGCGAGGCGGTCGATGCCGAGCGCGGCCAGTCCGTCGAGCAGCAGGTGCCGGTTGGCGGCGTACCGCGCCACGTGTCCGTCCAGCTCGGCGTACGACGCCTCGGTGAAGGCCGCGACGCAGGCCCGCTGGGCGATGACGGGCGGGCAGATCGTGAAGTTGCCGGTGAGCACCTCGACCGCGCGGTGCAGCCGCTCCGGGACCAGCATCCAGCCGATCCGCCAGCCGGTCATCGAGAAGTACTTGGAGAACGAGCTGAACACGATCGCCTCCCGCGAGGTCTCCCACGCGGAGCGGGACAGCGCCGGGCTGCCGTCGAGGGGCGCGAACTCGATCCCGTGGTAGATCTCGTCGGAGATGAGCTGCACCCCGCGGCCCTCGCACCAGGCGGCGAGGGCGGCGAGCTCCTCCGGGAGCAGCATGGTGCCCGTCGGGTTGGCCGGGCTGGCCACGACCAGGCCCTTGATGTCGCCGAGCTCCGCGAGCTGGTCGACGGTCGGCTGGAAGCGGTTGTCGGGTCCGCAGGGGATCTCCACGACCTCGCAGCCCAGCGCGGTCAGCACGTTGCGATAGCAGGGATAGCCGGGACGGGCCATCGCCACCCGGTCACCCGGCTCGAAGGCCGCGAGGAAGGCGAGCAGGAAGCCGCCGCTGGAGCCGGTGGTCACCACCACGTCCTCGGCCGTGACGTCGATGCCGTGCGTACGCCGGTGGTGCCCGGCGATCGCGTCGCGCAGCTCGGGCACCCCCGCCGCGACGGTGTAGCCCAGCGGGTCGCCGCTGCGCAGCAGCCGGACGGCCTCGTCGGCGACCGGGGCCGGGGCGCCCGTGGAGGGCTGGCCGGCGACCATGTTGACCAGGTCCCCGTGGCTGCGCTGCCGCTCGGCCGACGCGGCCAGCACGTCCATCACGTGGAAGGGCGGGACGTTCGCCCGCCGGGCCACCGACCACCGATCGCTCATGCCCGCGATCGTGTCACGACGAGTTGCGCGTCTGGGCCCGTCCCTTCCCGCCGATAGGATCAGGGATCGGCGACGGCGGGGACGAGGTGGCGTGACTTTCGATGTGCACCAGCTCGACTCGTTCCTGCTGGTCGGCTCCCTCGTCACGCTGGCCGCGATCCTGGCCGCCCGGGTGTCCGCGCGCGCCGGCCTCCCCAGCCTGCTGATCTACCTCCTGATGGGGGTCGCGCTGGGCGAGGCGGGTGTCGGGATCCAGTTCGAGGACGCCCAGCTCGCGCACGCGCTGGGCTTCGGGGCGCTGGCGCTGATCCTGGCCGAGGGCGGACTGACGACCACCTGGGCCGAGGTGCGGCCCTCGATCCCGCTCGGCGTCTCGCTGGCCACCGTGGGGGTGGCCGTCTCGGTCACGGTGGTCGCGGTCGGGGCCCACTACCTCCTCGGGCTGTCGTGGGAGCTCGCGGTGCTGCTCGGGGCGGTCTGCTCACCGACCGACGCCGCGGCCGTCTTCTCGGTGCTGCGCGTCGTCCCGCTCCCCAAGCGGCTGACGGGAGCCCTCGAGGCGGAGTCGGGTCTGAACGACGCTCCCACCGTCGTGCTCGTCGGTGTCATCGCCACCGGCGCGGCCGCCACCGAAGGGTTCCTCGGGGTCGCCGGCACCATCGTCTTCGAGCTCGCGGTGGGCGTCGCGACGGGCGTCGCGGTGGGCATGGGGGGCGCCTGGGTCATGCGCCGCGCCGCCCTGCCCTCCTCCGGCCTCTACCCGCTGTCCATCCTGTGCCTCACCTTCGCGGCGTACGGCGGTGCGGCGGCCCTGCACGCGTCCGGCTTCGCCGCGATCTACGTGGCCGCCCTCATCCTCGGCAACTCCGAGCTGCCCCACCGCACGGCCACCAAGTCCTTCGCCGAGGGGGTGGCGTGGCTGGCCCAGATCGGGCTGTTCGTGATGCTCGGGCTGCTGCTCTCCCCGGGCCGCATCAGCCTGGAGGTGGTGGGGCTGGCCCTGGCCACGGGGCTGATCCTGACCTTGGTGGCCCGGCCGTTGTCGGTGCTCATCAGCTCGGTCGTGCGGCCGATGCCGCTGCGGGAGCTCGCCTTCATCTCGTGGGCCGGTCTGCGTGGCGCGGTCCCGATCGTGCTCACCACCATCGCGCTGGCCGAGGGCGTGGACGACGCCGACCTCCTCTTCGACATCGTCTTCGTGATGGTGGTCGTCTACACCCTGCTCACCGGGCCGACGCTGCCCCTGGTCGCCCGGCTGCTCCGGGTCGCCCGGCGCTCCGAGCCGCGCGGCCTCGACGTCGAGGCCGCCCCCCTGGAGCGGGTCGCGGCCGACCTGTTGCAGGTGTCCATCAGCCCGGTCTCGCGGATGCACGGCGTGGAGGTCGGTGAGCTGCGGCTGCCGCAGGGCGCGTCGGTCTCCCTGGTCATCCGGCAGGGCGAGGTGCTGGTGCCGGAGCGGCGTACCGTCCTGCGGCACGGCGACGACCTGCTCATCGTCACCCCGCGGCGGGCGCGGATCGCCACCGAGGACCGGCTGCGCCAGGTCTCCGACGGGGGCCGGCTGGCGCAGTGGCTCGGCGGCACCGGACGGCGCACGGACCGGGGCTGACCCTGGCCGCGGGCTGTCTCGGGGGCTGTCTCCGGGGTCGGTCGAGGGGAGGTCAGGACCCCGGGGGGCTGCAGAACGTGGCGTCGTTGCGGGCCTTGACCGACTCGATCTCCTTGTCGCGCAGCGACGTGTACGACTGTCCCAGCACCACCACGACGCCGAGACCGAGTGGCTCGCCGTCGACCTCGGTGCCGGGCACCACCTGGGCCTTCTTGAACTGCCGCTTGACCAGTCGTACGGCGGGGTTCTTGGGGTCGTCGGCCCAGATCTGCACCCGGCCCACCGGCGTGGGGGCGTTGCCGGTGTCGGCCCCGACGAAGCCGCGCTCCTCCAGGAGCTCCAGGGTGGCGCTGGCCAGGCCGGAGCGCGAGCTGGCGTTGAAGACGCTCACCGCGACCTGGTCGCGGAAGACCTCGGTGCCGGCCGGCACGGTGGTCTCGGTGCACAACGGTGGCGGCGCGTTGTCGGGCAGGGGCTGGGTGAGGGCCTGCCAGCCCCAGGCCCCGGCGGCGAGCAGGAGGAGGCAGAGCCCGCCCAGGGTGAGGGCGGACCGGACGCCGTCGCGCATCAGTCGGCCATCTCGTGGACGCGGGCGTGCAGGACGTTGCGCTGGTGCAGGGCGGCGCGCAGCGCGCGGTGCAGCCCGTCCTCGAGGTAGAGGTCGCCGCGCCAGGAGACGACGTGGGCGAACAGGTCGCCGTAGAACGTCGAGTCCTCGTCGAGCAGCGCCGCCAGCTGGAGGGTGTCCTTGGTGGTCACCAGCTGGTCGAGGCGGACCTGCCGGGGCGGGACGGCGGCCCAGTCGCGCGAGCTCAACTCGTGAGCGGGGTAGGGGCGCCCCTCGCCCACGCGCTTGAAGATCACGCGGTGACTATAACGACGTGCCGCTCGCTCCCGTGCGGGCTGGCTAGGCTCGCGCCATGACGGACACGCCCGCCCAGTCGACCGCGACCACCCCCCAGAACCCGATCGCGGCGGCCGTGGCCCCCGGCTACGAGTTCGAGGGGACCGCCCTCGAGCTCGGCGGGCTGATGCTCGACGCGACCGAGCTGTCCGACGTGCGTGTGCGGATCCCGCTCTCGATGCTCAACCGCCACGGCCTGGTGGCCGGGGCGACCGGCACGGGCAAGACCAAGACGCTCCAGCTGCTCGCCGAGCAGCTCAGCGCCCAGGGAGTCCCGGTGTTCGCGGCCGACATCAAGGGTGATCTCTCCGGGCTCAGCGTGCCCGGTGCGGGCGGCCCCAAGATCGAGGCCCGGGCGGCCTCGCGTCGGGCAGCAGTGGACGGCGACCGGGTTCCCGGTCGAGTTCTACGCCCTCGGCGGCGAGGGCATCGGCGTACCGCTGCGGGTGACCATGTCGTCGTTCGGGCCGATGCTGCTCAGCAAGGTGCTGGGCCTCAACGAGACCCAGGAGTCCAGCCTCGGGCTGGTCTTCCACTACGCCGACCGGGCGGGGCTGCCGCTGCTCGACCTGGCGGACCTGCGCGCGGTGGTGCAGCACCTCACCAGCGACGAGGGCAAGCCCGAGCTCAAGGACCTCGGGGGGCTGTCCAGCGCCACCGCCGGGGTCATCCTGCGCGAGCTCATCGCCTTCTCCGACCAGGGTGCCGACGCCTTCTTCGGCGAGCCCGAGTTCGACTCCACGTGAGTTCCTGCAGGTCACCGAGGACGGCCGCGGCGTCATCAGCCTGCGTCGAGCTGCCCGACCTCCAGACCGCCCCGCGGTCTTCTCGACCTTCCTGATGTGGCTGCTGGCCGACCTGTTCCACGACCTCCCCGAGGATCGGCGACGTCGACCGGCCCAAGCTGGTCTTCTTCTTCGACGAGGCGCACCTGCTCTTCGACGACGCCAGCGACGCCTTCCTCGACCAGATCGCGCAGACGGTCCGACTCATCCGCTCCAAGGGCGTCGGGGTCTTCTTCGTGACCCAGAGCCCCACCGACGTCCCCGACGACGTGCTCGCCCAGCTCGGCTCGCGCATCCAGCACCAGCTGCGCGCCCACACGCCCAACGACGCCAAGGCCCTCAAGGCAGACGGTCAACACCTACCCCAAAGTCCGCCTACGACGACCTCGGCGAGGTCATCACCTCGCTCGGCATCGGCGAGGCCGTGGTCACGGTGATGAACGAGCGCGGCGCCCCGACCCCGGTCGCGTGGACCCGGCTGCGGGCCCCGGAGTCGCTGATGGCCATGGCCGACACCGCCGCCATGGAGGCCGCGGTCGCGGCCGTCGCCGCGCTCACGCGAAGTACGCCGGGTCGATCGACCGCGAGTCCGCCCGCGAGATGCTCGCCACCAGCCTCGAGGAGGGCGCCCGCAAGGCCGAGGAGGACGCCCGGGTCAAGGAGATGGCCCGCGAGGCGAAGGTCGAGCGGAGCCGCAAAGTCCCGCGTCCCGGCGCCGAAGGACGACGACGGCCTCGTCATGGAGACGTGGTGACCTCGCCGGCGTTCAAGGACTTCATGCGCACGGCCGCCCGCGAGATCGCCCGGGGGATGTTCAGGTCCGGTCGCCGCTGACCCGCTGAGCCCGACGCGCGCCCGAACGGTGCCAGCCACCGTCCGCGGTGCATGCCGTGGCCCACTCACCGCTGACGGACGTGGCGCCGTACGACGCGCGCCCCAGCGGTGGCCCAGCCACCGTCCGCCGGCTCGGACCGTCTCAGCCACCGCTCAGCGGGCCCCGGATCACATCGTCGGCTCGGTCCACGCCAGCTGGGTGACCTCGGTGCCCCCGTCACGGGTGATGACGCGCGCCCGGCCGGCGCGGCGCCGGCTGCGGGCGGAGGTTGCCGATGAGCACGCCCTCGTCGCGGGGGCCGGAGAGCAGCACGCCGGGCATCGCCAGGTCGCGCATCGACTGGATGACCGGCTCGTAGAGCGCGCGGGACGCACCCCCCACGCGGCGGGCCACCACCACGTGCAGGCCGATGTCGCGGGCCTGCGCCATGAGCGGCTGGAGCGCCTGACACCGGCGACGACTGCTGGGTGGCCACCAGGTCGTAGTCGTCGACGACCACGAACACCTCGGCGCCGGTCCACCACGAGCGGTTGCGCAGCTGGTCCGGCGTGACGTCCGGGCCGGGGATCCGGCTCTCGAGGTAGCTGGCGATGTCCTTGAGGGTGGGCGTCGCCTGGGTGGCGGAGGTGAGGTAGTTGAGGAGGTACTCGTCGGGCACCTCGCCGAGCAGCGAGCGCCGGTAGTCCACGACGACGATCTGCGCCTCCTTGGGCGTCCGCGTGCGCATGACCTCCTGGAGGTAGGCGCGCAGCAGGGCGCTCTTGCCCGACTGCCCGTCGCCGAAGACCAGCATGTGCGGCTCGGCGTAGGCGTCGATGCCCACCGGGGCGAGCTCGCGCTCGTTGATGCCGATGCAGCAGCCTCTTCTCCGGCAGCGAGCCGGCGCTGCGCGTCCTCGCGGATCGCTGTCCAGCGCGACCATCTCCGGCAGCAGCCGCAGCTTGGGGCCGGGGTCGCCCTTCCACGCCACCGACACCCGGTCGATCAGGTCGTCGACACCGTCGCCGAGGGTGCCGGCGTCGGCGTCCCCGTCGATGCGCGGCAGTGCGGCCAGGAAGTGCAGCTTCGCTCGGCACCAGGCCACGACCGGGGCGACCGGTCGGCACCAGGGCCGCGACCTTGCGGTCGACCTCGGAGTCGAGCGGGTCGCCGAGGCGCAGCTCGAGCTTGGAGCCGAAGACGTCGCGCATCGCGGCCCGGAAGTCGGCCCACCGGCCGGAGGCGGTCGATGATGTGGATGCCGAAGGTCAGGCCGCGGCCCGCGAGCTGCTGGATCTCCATCTCGATGTCGTCGAACTCCGCGCGCAGCGTGCTCCAGCCGTCGACGACGAGGAAGACGTCGCCCCAGCCGTCGTCGGCGCGGCCCTGGGCCCGGCGGCTGCGGTAGGTCTCGATCGAGTCGATGCCGTTGTGCCGGAAGTAGGCCTCGCGGCGGTCCACGACGCCCTGGACCTCGGCGATGACGCGGCGTACGACGTCCGGCTCCGAGCGGGTGGCCACGCCCGAGACGTGCGGGAAGCCGGGCCAGCGGCGCGAACGTGCCGCCACCGAAGTCGAGGACGAAGAACTGCGACTCCCGCGGCGTCGACACCAGCGCTCATGCTGGTCACGATGGTGCGCAGCAGCGTGCTCTTGCCCGAGCGGGGACCGCCGATGACGGCGACGTGGCCGGCTGGCGCCGGTGAGGTTGAGCGTCATGGTGTCGCGACGCTGCTCGCGCGGGCGGTCGACGGTGCCGAGCGGCACCACGAGGCCCGGGACGTCGCGCCACCGCGGGGAGACGAGGCCCAGGTCCGGGTCCTCGACGAGGTCCGGCATGAGCTCGTCGAGGGTGTCGGGCACGTCGAGCGGCGGGAGCCAGACCTGGTGGGCCCGGCATCCCCTGGCCGTCCATCCGCTGCACCGCCACGTCGAGCAGCGAGGGCTGCTCCCCCTGCTGCTGGCTGGCGGCCGGGGCCTCCTCGACGTCGGTCTCGCGAGCGGCTCGAGGGCCTGCACCTCGGAGATCGTGTAGGGAGGATGCCGCGCACGTGGCCGCCCTCGTCGCGGCGGACGCGCGACCGGCCCGACGGCGGCCCGGAGACGTAGGCCGCCTTGAAGCGCAGCAGCGTCGACTGGTCGGGCTTGAGGTAGCCCAGGCCGGGCACGGCGGGCAGCTCGTAGGCGTCGGGGACCCCGAGCACGGCGCGGGACTCCCCGGCCGAGAAGGTGCGCAGGCCGACGCGGTAGGACAGGTGCGACTCGAGGCCGCGCAGGCGGCCCTCCTCGAGGCGTTGCGAGGCGAGCAGCAGGTGCAGGCCCGAGCGACCGGCCGAGGCGGCCGATGGCGACGAAGAGGTCGATGAACTCCGGCTTGGCCGAGAGCATCTCGGAGAACTCGTCGACCACGATGAACAGCGACGGCATCGGGGCGAGGTCCTCGCCGTTGGCGCGGGCCTTCTCGTAGTCGCGGATCGAGGCGTAGTTGCCCGCGTCGCGCAGCAGCTCCTGGCGGCGCGTCATCTCGCCGGACAGGGCGTCCTGCATGCGGTCGACGAGGGTCAGCTCGTTGGCCAGGTTGGTGATGACGGCGGACACGTGCGGCATGTCGGCCATGCCGGCGAAGGTCGCACCGCCCTTGAAGTCGACGAGCACGAGGTTGAGCTGCTCGGAGGAGTGCGTCATGGTCAGGCCGAGCACGAGGGTGCGCAGGAACTCCGACTTGCCGGAGCCGGTCGCCCCGATCACCAGGCCGTGCGGGCCCATGCCCTGCTGGGCCGACTCCTTGATGTCGAGGTGCACGAGGCCGCCGCTGTCGCCGATGCCGATGGGCACGCGCAGCCGGTCGCGCGCCGGACGGGGGCGCCAGGCGGTGGCGGTGTCGTAGGTGTGGATGTCGCCGAGGCCCAGCAGCTCCATGTGGTCCGGCGTCGTGGAGGTGATGTCGACGGCCGCTGCCGCTCGAGGCGTCGGCGCTGATGGTCTTGAGGGGGGCGAGCCGGCGGGCGAAGGCCTCGGCGGTCGCGATGTCGCACTGGTCGATGAGTGCCTTGATCGGCTCCTCGCGGACCCGGATCGCCAGGGTCGGCATCTTGCCCAGCTGGGGACGGTCGTCGGCGATCTGGAGGCGCAGGCGGGTGGAGTCCTCGAGCTCGTCCCACCGCGACGGGAGGTCGAGCAGGGTGACGCCGTGCAGGCCGTCGGGGGGCACGATGTGGTTGCCGGGCGGCAGGTGCCCGCCGTCGATGACCAGCAGGATGTGCGGGGTGGGCGGCCGCTCGTCGGCGCCGAAGCGCGGGCGGTCGCTGAGGTCGGGTGGCAGCAGGGTGCCCAGGTCGTCGATGGACGTGGTGACCAGCCGCATCGGGCCGACCGCGTCGACCTCGCGCGCGCTCTGGGCGTGCGGCAGCCACTTGATCCAGTCCCAGTGGGTGAGGTTCTGCTCGGAGCTGAGGACCGCCACGACCAGCTGGTCGGGGTTGTGGAAGGCGGTGGCCGACAGGATCATCGCGCGGGCCGCGGCGCGGGCCTCGTCCTCGGGGCCGCAGACCTCGACGCGGTCGAAGGCGCGCAGGTCGATGGACGCCGGCAGGTTGGGCTGCACCCGATGGACGACCAGCAGCCGGTGCAGCGCGGACGCCGCGGCCGGGTCGACCTGGTCGACGGGTGCGCTCTCCGGCGGGACCAGCTCGGTGGACAGGGGTTGTGAGCACAGGCCGTAGCGCACGTGCATGAAGTTGGCGTCACCCGGACCGTGCTCCCACAGCCGGGTGCGCTCCTCGGCCAGCGCGGGCAGGGCCGACGGCTCGGGGTGGTGCCAGGTGAGCGCCCGGCGCTGCTGCTCGGCGGCGTTGCGCGCGACCTTGCGGATGTTGGCGAGGTAGCGGAGGTACTCGGTGCGCGAGCCGGTCACCTGCTGGGCGCGCTGCTTACGCTGCCGGTCGATCTGGACGATGATGAAGCCGAGGGTGGCGAAGAGGAACATGCCGGCCGCGAGGAAGCTGCGGGTCTTGTTGGCACCGCCGCCCATCGTCGCCACGAGCACGATCGAGCCCAGGCTGCCGAGCATCGGGATGGCGTTCATCAGGACGCCGCTGGCGCCCTCGCTGTCCTGGATCTCGGGCGGCGGCTGGAGGACGATCTGGCCCCCGGGCATCTCCGGCTCGTCGAGACGGAGACCTCCACGCAGTGTCGTGCTCACCCGTTCCCCCTAGCCATACCCGAATGGTCGCGTTGATGATAGGTGGGCCGCACGGCACCGACTAGCCTGCACGTCGCCGGTCGACGTCCGGCGCAGATCAAGATCATGGGGGAAGTCGTGACCGACGCGCAGCCGAACCCCGTGCTCACCTCGACCATCGCGGTCAGCGTGCACGGGCCGGCCGGGGTGCTCGACCTGGTGGTGCCCGAGGGGGCGACCTCGGTGGACGTCGCCCGGGAGTACGCCGCGCAGACCGGCGTCGCGGGCATCCCCCTGCTCCAGACGCCCCTCGGAGAGCTGCTGACGGCCGATCGCACCCTGGCCAGTGCCGGCGTGGAGTCCGGATCGGTGCTCGTCGCCACCACCGGTGTGCACCGCACCCGATCTCGCCACGACGACCAGGACGTCCTGCACGCCCAGCCGGACACCCCGGCCGTGGCCGCGGTGGTGACGGGGCTCGCCGTCGCCGTCGCCGGGCTCGCCGCGTGGTACGCCGCGCAGGCCGCCGACGACGCGCTGCGCACCGCCACGGTGGGCGTGCTGATGCTGTGCGCCCTGGCCTCGACCCTGCCCCTGGGCCGGCACGCGGTCCAGCGCGCGGGCGCCGCCCCCGCCTTCGGGGCCGCGGCCGCGTTCGCCGCGGTCTACGAGCCCGGCGTCCACCTGCTGCCGGCCGTCGTGGCGGTGAGCGCGGTCTCGGCCGGCGTGATCGCCGCCGTCACCCGGGCCCTGGGGCCCGAGCGCGACGAGGCCCTGGAGGTGTGGATCGTCTCCGGGCTCGTCGTCTTCGTGGTGTGCGGCATCCCCCCGCTCCTGGAGTGGGACGGACGGGTCGCCTGGGCGGTCCTGGTGCTGCTGGCGATGCTGGCCGCACGCTTCGTGCCCTCGCTCGCGATCGACGTACCGGACGAGACGCTCATCGACCTCGACCGGCTCGCGGTCACCGCGTGGTCGGCCCGCGACGGCGGTCGCACCGGACGCGGTCGCATCGTCGTCTCGGCCGCGGCGATGCGCCAGCTCGTCGCCGGGGCCACCCGCACCGTCACCGCCGCCTGTGCGGCCATCATGGTGGCGGCGGTGGTGGCCACCCCGCTGCTGCTGGCGACCGCCACCATCGACCTCGACCGCATCGGCGCCCGGGCGCTGGCGTTCTTCGCCGGCGCCAGCCTCCTGCTCGCGGCTCGTTCCTACCGCCACGCGACGGCCCGTCGGCTGCTGCGCGTGGGAGGCCTGGCGTGCTGGGTGTGGCTGGTCGGCTTCGCGGTGGGGGACGTGTCCCCGACCGGGGTCCTGGTCGGCATGGTCACTGCGCTGCTCCTCGGTGCCACCTGCCTGGCGGCCGCGGTGGCGACCGGTCGCGGCTGGCGGTCGGTGTGGTGGTCGCGCCGGGCCGAGCTGGCCGAGGGCCTGTGCGGGTCGTTCGCGCTCGCCGCGACGGTCGTCGCGTCCGGCTTCTTCCGCAGCCTGTGGGAAATCACGTCGTGAGGTTTAGGCCCTGATCGCCCGGGTACATCGAACTCGGCACGGGGGGCCGGGACGTCTCCCCGAACGAGCCGCAGCTCCATCAGCAGAGCTTCATCACCACGGTGCCTCTTCGCATGCGGAGCACCACCAACCAGTGAACTCGGGGGTCCAGCCGCCGAGGGGGAAGGATTGACATGACCAACCTCAGCCAGACAGAGAAGGCGCTCTCCCAGGGTGCGGAGTACGTCAACACCGCTCGCGGCGACGTCAAGAGCAAGTGCAACACCCTCAGCGACCGGGTCTCGGAGATGATGGGCGGCTGGGGCGGCCAGGGTGCCTCCGCGTTCAGCAACCTGATGATCGCGTGGCAGGAGAAGCAGGACACGATCCTCAAGGCCCTCGACCAGCTCTCCATGTCGATGCAGGAGACCGAGAAGGACAACATGAAGACCGACGAGTCGCAGTCGCAGACTCACATGAACCTTCAGAACCGCCTCGGCTGAGCGCCACCCACCACACACGTCAGGAGAGAACTGCAATGACCGGTTTCGATGGAATCAATGTCCAGCACGGCAAGCTCGACGCTGGGTCCCAGGACGTCATGACGGCGGCCAAGGACATCCAGAGCCGCCTCGACCAGCTCGAGGGCGACCTCAAGCCGCTCGCCTCCGACTGGACCGGTGCCGCCAAGCAGGCCTATGACCAGGCCAAGGCCAAGTGGGACCAGGCGATCGCCGACATGATCGTCCTGCTCCAGCAGGCCAGTGCCAACGTCTCGACCTCCAACGAGGAGTACAAGGCCGCCGACTCGCGCGGTGCCGGCCGCTTCTGATCGTCCACCGTCACAGCGCGCTCGAGGCCGGTCGTCCCCTGCGGGACGACCGGCCTCGAGTCTGCTCCGGCCGGCGATCCGGCTATGTAGGCTGCTCCCCGACCGGGGAGCTCACGACTCGGAAGTGACGCATGGCGACCGCGGCGACCCGCCGGCGGTGACCTGCACGGACCACGGGGGTAGCACAGCATGAGCCAGGCCGCGTCTGTCGCATCCGGACTGGTCCGGGTGACGGTGGCCTCGGGATCACGCCGGGTCGACCTCGTCCTGCCCGGCGCCGTCCCGGTGGCCGAGCTCGTCCCCGAGCTGGCGCGCAGCGTCGGCATCCTGGATGCGTCCACGGTCTACGGCGGCTACCGCCTCATCGCCCAGGACGGGCGCCAGCTCGCCGGCGACGCCGGGCTCACGATCCAGGGCGTGGAGGACGGTGGTCTCCTCACCGTCACCGCCGGGATCGACGACGAGGCCCCGCGCATCTACGACGACATCGTCGAGGCGATGGCCGACGTGGTCGAGCACGAGCTGAGCCCGTGGGAGCCCGCGGCCGGACGGCGTACGGCGTTGAGCGCGAGCGCCCTGCTCCTCGGCCTCGGCGCCTTCGCGCTGCTCCTGCAGGGCGAGAGCCTGCTCGGCGGCCTGGCCGCCGCCGTGCTCGCCGGCCTGCTCGTCGTGGGCGGCATCGTGCTCACCCACAGCCAGGAGGAGCCCGAGGCCGGCGTGGCCGTGTCCCTCATCGCCGTCCTGTACGCCGCGGTGGCCGGCCTGCTGCTGGCGCCCGGCGAGCTGCCCGGATGGTCGTGGCCGCTGCCGCCGGAGCTCTTCGAGCTCCCCCTGGCCTGTGCCGGCGGGGCGATGCTGGTGACCGGCGTGGTCGCCGTCGTCGGCCTCCGGGACGGTCGCTCGCTGGTGATCCCCGGGGTGGTGGTCGGCGCGGTCCTCGGCGCGTGCGGCCTGCTGCTCCAGGTGACGGGGTGGGAGGCCAGCGTCGTCTTCACGGTGGTCATGACCCTGGTCGTGCTCGCCGGCAGCATCTTCCCGTGGCTGGCGCTGGGGGTGACCGGCACCAAGGTCGACCAGATCTACTCGCTGCACGACATCACCGCCGACCCCGACGACATCGACCCCACCCAGGTGGGGGCGGACGCGCGCGTGGCGCACGAGATCCTGCTGGCCGTCTCGGCGACCGTCGGCACCCTGCTCGTCCTCTTCGCCCCCTTCGCGGTGGACCGCGGGGTCTCCGGCACCATCCTGGCGGCGGTCTGCTGCCTGGCGGTGATGTTCCGGACCCGCCAGTACCGCGCCGGCTCCGAGGTGCTGGCCGGACTGGTGTCCGGGATCGCGGGGCTGGTCTCCATCGCGCTGGCCATGGTCCTGATCCACGACGCCTGGCGCGCGGAGGCCGCGATCGCCCTCGCCTCCGTGGGTGCGGTCCTGCTCGTCACCACGCTGGTGCCGTCCTCCGGGTCGGTGCGCCGCGGCCGGATCGGCGACGTGGTGGAGACCGCCACGCTGATCTCGCTGCTGCCGCTGATGGTGGTGGCGGCCGGCTTCTTCGACATGGTCAAGGGCTGACCCGGTGGCCACCAAGAAGGACCTCGTCGAGGCGCACGCCTTCAGCAAGCGCCGCCTCATCACCGCCTTCGTGAGCGGTGCGCCGGGAGGCCGTGAGGTCGAGCCCGTCCGTCCCGGCCGCGTCCTGATCGGCGGCATCGCGCTGTCCGTGCTGCTGCTCGCCGGTGCCGCCATCGCCGGCTTCCTCATCGGGCGCCCCAACTCGGCGTGGCTCGAGCAGGGCAGCTTCGTCATCTCCAAGGAGACCGGCGAGCGGTACGTCGTCCTGCGCGGCGGCGAGGACGCGCTGCTCCAGCGCGTCCCCAACTACCTCTCCGCCCAGCTCCTCCTCGGGGAGCCGGAGCTGAGCGCCAACCGGGTCTCCGACACGTACATCCGCGAGGTGGCCCTCGGCCCCGACCTCGGCATCGACGGCGCACCCACCCTGCCGGCCGCCGAGGACCTCATCGACGACGGCTGGACGGCCTGCACCGCCGCCGACACCGGCGTCAAGCTCACCATCACCGAGGACCCCGGCGTCGCCGAGCTGCGCCAGTCGGCGTTCGTCGTGTCCAGTGGTGGCTCGGTGTGGCTCATCGCGCCCAGCCCGGCCGGCGGGGGCCACCGCCTCCGGCTCCCCGACGACCCGACCACCGCCGACGTCATCGCCGGCCGGCTCGGCTTCGACGCCACCTCGACGGCGCCGAAGGTCCCGGAGGAGTGGCTCAACCTCTTCCCGGAGGGCCCGGCCCTCGACCGGGCGAGCTTCGGGCTGTCCGGGGTCGGGTCACCCGTCGCCTACCCGGGCGCGGAGACCGACCTCTCGGGCTTCAGCGTGGGGGACCTGGTCCGCACCCCGAGCCGCAGCTACCTCCTCGGGCAGGACGGGCCGGTCCCGCTGAGCGAGTTCGCGGCGGTCGTCTACGACGCCGTCGGGTCCCCGGCCCAGGACCTCGACGAGGACCTGAGGGCCACGCTGGCCGCGTCGTCGTACCCCGGCGAGTGGCCGACCGACGCCCCCGCCTCCGACGCGGGGGTCGACCTGTGCGCCGTCCTGCACCCCGGTGGTGAGGGCGAGGCCGCCGAGGTCCGGCTCGCCGGCACCCCCCGCGGCGAGGTCGCCGCCACCGGCATCGGCCCCCAGAGCCACGAGGTCGACGTCGCGCCGTCGGGTGGTGCCTACGTCCGCTCCGGCGCCGACGAGGCGGCCACCGACGGGACGCCGTACGTCATCGACACCAAGGCCCAGAAGTACCAGCTCGTCGGACCCGACGTCGCGCTCTTCATCGGGTACGGCGACAGCGCCGCACCCGTGGTGCCCAACACGTGGCTGGAGCTCCTCGAGGAGGGCAGGTCGCTGTCGGTCAACTCTGCGCGACGGGTGCCGGAGGACGCTCCCGCGACCGGGGACGCCGCCGCGTCATGAGCGCCGCCACGAGGGGGAGCCGGTGGGCGCGCGGCGGCATCGCCGGGACGCTCGCCCTGGTGCCGCTGTGCCTCGGCGCGGTGAGCAGCCCGTCGTACGCCGTCGACGGGGAGCAGTGCGACGTGTCCGCCGTGCTCGAGTCCGAGCAGCTGGCCGACACCAAGGTCCGCACCAGCGCGCCGATGGCACGCATGCACGTCCCCGAGGCGCACGAGAGGACCGACGGCAGCGGCGTCACCGTCGCCGTGGTCGACTCCGGCGTCCAGCCCGGGCTGCCCATCAGGACCGGTCCCGCGCTGAGCCTCCCGGAGGTCTCGGGGCCGCTGCTGTCCGGGCACGGCACCGTCGTCGCGGGGCTGATCGCGGGCAGGGAGGGCGTCGCCCCCGGCGCCACGGTCATCGACATGCGGGTGCTGGACACCGAGGAGCCGGACTTCTCGCAGGACCAGAAGGGGGTCACCTCCCAGGGCCTCGCCGCCGGGATCCGCCAGCTCGTCGCCCTGCACCGGACCCAGAAGTTCCAGGTCGCCAACATCTCGCTGTCCGTCCCCCAGGACGACCCCGACCTGAGGGCGGCCGTCAAGGAGCTGATCGCCCGCGACGTCGTGGTGGTCGCCTCCGCCGGCAACGCCGACGCCGAGGCCCAGGAGTCGTTCACGGGCACCCCGAGGAACGACGCGCGGGTCTACCCGGCCGACTACCCGGGCGTGCTCGCGGTCAGTGCCGTGGCGCCCGGCAACGACGACCTGCGCCAGTACGTCGCGCCCAACAAGGACACCGACGTCGCGGCACCCACCTACGAGGGGCTGTCCTACAACATCACCGGGCAGAAGTGCCTGGTCACCGAGGTGGCCACCTCCTGGGCGGCCGCCGAGGTCAGCGGGGTGGTCGCCCTGCTGCGGGCCGCGTTCCCGCGCGACAACGCCAAGCAGATCGTGGGACGGCTCGAGGCCACCGCCGAGGGCTCCGACCAGGTCGCCAACCCGTGGACCGGCGCGGGTGTCGTCCAGGCGCACGACGCGCTCACCCGCACCCTGACCGTGGGGCGCAGCGGCAAGGTCGACCGCACGGTCGCCGAGGTCAGCGAGGACGCCGTGGCTCCGCCGGCGCCGCAGCGCATCGACCTCTTCGGCTCCTCGCGGACGCTGCTGCTGTGGGCCGGGCTGCTCGCCGGCGCGCTGATGGCGCTGGCCTTCATCCTGCGCCCGCTCGCCCGTCGCTGACGCCGTACGACGCCCCACGGCCGAGCCGACGGGGGCGGAGATGCGACACGGCGCCGGAGACCGGCGCCGTGTCGAGTGGCGGAGGATAGGGGATTCGAACCCCTGAGGGCTTTCACACCCAACCCGCTTTCCAAGCGAGCGCCATAGGCCACTAGGCGAATCCTCCGCGCAGGAGCGTACCGGTCCCCCGACCGGGCGTGAAATCGCCTCGACCGGGGCCGCATTGGGCAGTGCGTCGACCCTCACCTAGACTCTGTGACAACCCCCCACGTGGCGACATCTTGCCCAACTCCCCCAGGGCCGGAAGGCAGCAAGGGCAAGCGAGCTCTGTCGGGTGCGTGGGGGGCCTCTTCGTCCGGTGGCAGCCGGTGCGCGCAGCGCCCGGTGGTCGCTGTCGGACCCGGTCGTTAGGGTGCAGACGTGGAGTCACCGCTCGCCCTCTATCGCCGCTACCGGCCCGAGACGTTCGCCGAGGTCATCGGCCAGGACCACGTCACGGAGCCGCTGCGCGTCGCGCTGGCCAACGACCGGGTCAACCACGCCTACCTCTTCTCCGGGCCGCGCGGCTGCGGCAAGACGACCTCGGCCCGGATCCTCGCCCGCACCCTCAACTGCGTCCAGGCTCCGGTGGCCGACCCGTGCGGTGAGTGCGACTCCTGCCGCGAGCTGGCCCGCGGCGGATCGGGCTCCATCGACGTCATCGAGATCGACGCGGCCTCGCACGGCGGCGTCGACGACGCCCGCGACCTGCGCGAGAAGGCGTTCTTCTCCCCGGTGCGGGACCGCTACAAGATCTACATCATCGACGAGGCCCACATGGTCTCGCCGCAGGGCTTCAACGCGCTGCTCAAGCTGGTCGAGGAGCCGCCGCCCCACCTGCGCTTCATCTTCGCGACCACGGAGCCGGAGAAGGTCCTGCCGACGATCCGGTCGCGCACCCACCACTACCCCTTCCGGCTGATCCCGCCGCGGCTGTTGTCGGACTACCTCTCCCGGCTGTGCGACGAGGAGGGCGTGGCGATCGAGCCGGCCGCGCTGCCGCTCGTGGTGCGGGCCGGCGGCGGCTCGGCCCGCGACACGCTCTCGGTCCTCGACCAGCTCCTCGGCGGGGCCGGACCCGCCGGCGTCACCCACGCGCTGGCCACCGCGCTGCTCGGCTTCACGCCCGACTCGCTGCTCGACGAGGTCGTGGACGCCTTCGCGGCCGGTGACGGGGCCGCGGTGTTCGGGGTCGTCGACAAGGTCGTCGAGACCGGCCAGGACCCGCGTCGCTTCACCGAGGACCTGCTGCGCCGGCTGCGCGACCTGGTCATCGTGGCCGCCGTGCCGGAGGCGCCCGCGAGCGGGCTGATCGACGTCGCCGAGGACGCGGGCGAGCGGCTGGTGGCCCAGGCCGCCCGCTTCGGTGCCCTCGAGCTGAGCCGCGCCGCCGACATCGTGGCCGCCGGGCTCACCGAGATGCGCGGGGCCACCGCGCCGCGGCTGCTGCTCGAGCTCATCTGCGCCCGGGTGCTGCTGCCCGGGGCCGACCACACCAATGACGGCGTGATGGCCCGACTCGACCGCCTGGAGCGTCGCCTCGACGTGACCGGCGCGGTGAGCACCCCGTCCGCCGGCGCGGCGTCGGCCCGCCCGGCCGCCCCGCGTCCCGCCTCCCGGCCGCTCGAGCCGGCCCGCCCGGAGCCGGCTCGGTCCGCGCCGACCCCGGTCGCCGCCCCGCCCGCCGCGGCCGCCGCGCCCGCGCCGACCCCACCGGTCGCCGCGCCGGCGCCTGCCCCCGAGCGACCGGCTCCCGACATGGCCCCGGGTGAGGTCCCGGGTGAGGTCCCGGACGACGGCGCTCCCGAGCCCCCGCCCGCCCACGACTCCGCCGCCGGCTCGACGCCGACCGGCCCCACCCCGCCGACGCCGGAGACTCCCGTCGTGGCGGACGCACCGTCCCCGGACGCCGACGCGGCCTGGCCGGCGGTGACGGCTCCCGCGACCGACGTCCCGTCCGGGCACGCGCCGGCCCCGGCGCGGCAGGCGTCCGTACCGAGCGCGGCGAGCCCCGAGGTCGCCGGGCAGAGCCGGTCGAGCGACGCGCCGGCCGGCGACGAGGCCTCGGCCGGAGGCCCGCAGGGCGGGTTGAGCATGGTCGAGGTGCGGCGGCTGTGGCCCGATATCGTCGACGCGACCAAGATGCGCCGGCGGCTGGCGTGGATGATCCTCACCCAGAACGCGCAGGTGGTCGGGGTCGACGCCCGCACGCTCACCGTCGGCTTCGCCAGCCAGGGTGCCCGGGAGTCCTTCGTGGGCGGCGGGTGCGACGAGATCCTGCGCCAGGCCGCGATCGACGTGGTCGGGGTCGACTGGCGCATCGACGCCATCGTCGACCCGAGCGCCGCGGGCGGCAGCGGCCAGCCGGTCGTCACCAGCCCGTCGGTGCCGCCCGCACCACCGGCCGCGTCGGCGCCGTCGCCGGACGAGCGCGCCCCCGTCGACTCCCCGCCCGACTGGGTCACCGACGGCGCGGCGTCCCAGGCGCCGCCCGCTGCGCCGGCGCAGGACGCGCCCGCGGCGCCGCAACCGCCCCAGGACTCGAGCGGACTGATCGCCGCCCGGGAGGCCCTCGAGCGCTCCCGGACCGCGCCGTCCTCCGACGAGCCGCGGGTCGACCACGCGGCGCTGGCCGACGCGGCGGCCGACCCGGACGACCCCGACGCCGACACCCAGGGCCTCGACAGCACCGCGCTGCTCCAGCAGACCCTCGGGGCCAAGGTCATCGACGAGATCAGGCACACGTGAGCCCGCACCACCCGACCGCGACACCCACGACCCCACGACGTCAGGAGAGACCATGACCCAGAACCCCTTCGAGGGACTCGGCGGCGGCGGCTTCGACATGGGCGCCCTGCTCCAGCAGGCGCAGCAGATGCAGGAGCAGCTGACCACCGCCCAGGCCCGCCTCGCCGAGCAGACGGTCGACGGCACCGTCGCCGGTGGCGCCGTGACCGTGACGGTCAACGGTGTCGGCGAGCTCGTCGGCCTGTCCATCACCGCGGGCCAGTTCGACGGCTCGGACGCCGACGACCTCTCGGACCTGTCCGACATGGTGGTGGCGGCCTACCGCGACGCCAAGGCCAAGGCCGACGCGCTGGCCAGCGACACCCTCGGGCCCCTCGCGGGTGGCCTCGGCGGCTCGGGTGACGAGCAGGGTGGGGCGCCCGGCGGCCCGCTCGGCTTCTAGGACCTGCGTTGTACGAAGGCATCGTCCAGGACCTCATCGACGAGCTCGGCAGGCTGCCGGGCGTCGGTCCCAAGAGTGCGCAGCGGATCGCGTTCCACCTGCTGCAGGCCGAGCCGGCCGACGTACGCCGGCTCGCCGACGTGCTCATCGAGGTCAAGGCCAAGGTGAAGTTCTGCACGGTGTGCTTCAACGTCTCCCAGGACGAGCAGTGCCGGATCTGTCGCGACCCGCGCCGCGACCCGACGGTGCTGTGCGTCGTCGAGGAGTACAAGGACGTCGTGGCCATCGAGCGCACCCGCGAGTTCCGCGGCCGCTACCACGTCCTCGGCGGAGCGATCTCGCCCATCGACGGCATCGGCCCCGACCAGCTGCGCATCCGCGAGCTCATGGTGCGGCTGGCCGACGGCACGGTCACCGAGTGCATCCTGGCGACCGACCCCAACCTCGAGGGGGAGGCCACCGCGACCTATCTCACCCGGATGCTCAAGCCGATGGGGTTGCGTGTGACCCGTCTGGCGAGTGGACTGCCGGTGGGTGGTGACCTCGAGTACGCCGACGAGGTCACCCTCGGCCGAGCGTTCGTAGGAAGGCGATCAGCAGATGACTGACCACATCAAGACCGACGTGACCGGCGGGGTGATCGACGAGTCCCAGTTCGCCTCGCAGATCGCCGCCCAGATCGAGACGTTCCTCATCGCGGTGCGGGAGGTCGCCCGCGAGGGCAACGGCTCCCAGGCGGTCTCGCTGCTGCTCCTCGAGATCAGCCAGGTGCTGCTCGCGGGAGCCCGGCTCGGCGCGCAGATGGACTTCCAGCCGCGCGAGGAGTACCAGCCCGACGTGGGCCCCGAGGCCGACATCGACGAGCTGCGGCTGCGCCTGGCGGAGATGCTGGACAGCGTCGACACCTACAGCTTCGTCTTCGACCCCTACGTCCCCGAGGTCGTCGTCAGCCAGCTCTCCGACGACCTGGCCTCCATCGTGACCGACCTCGACAACGGCCTGCGCCACTACAAGCGGGGCGACGTCGCCGAGGCGCTGTGGTGGTGGCAGTTCTCCTACGTCAACAACTGGGGCAACCTCGCCGGCGCCGCGCTCAACGCGCTGCTGACCGTGGTGGCGCACGACCGCTTCGACACCGACTTCGACGCCGACGCCGAGGCCGTGGCGGTGGCCAACGAGATCCTGGGCGAGGCCGGACCCGAGGCCTGAGCCACCCGTCGTACGCCACCCGCGGGCGCCGGGTGCCGCGGCCGTGAGATGCGGCCGGGCACCCCCGTGGTGCCCGCGTAGACTCGGCTCCGCTCGAGCCACCGACCATCGCAGGGGACCAACCGTGGGCATTGTCGTGCAGAAGTACGGCGGCTCCTCGCTCGCCGACGCCGACGCCATCAAGAGGGTCGCCCGGCGCATCGTGGAGAAGAAGAAGGCCGGTCACGACGTCGTCGTGGCCGTCTCGGCGATGGGCGACTCCACCGACGAGCTGGAGGACCTCGCCCTCGCGGTGAGCCCGCTCCCGCCGGCGCGCGAGATGGACATGCTGCTCACGGCCGGTGAGCGGATCTCGATGGCGCTGGTCGCGATGGCGATCTCCGACCTCGGCTTCACCGCCCGCTCGTTCACCGGGTCCCAGGCCGGCGTGATCACCGACTCGGTCCACGGCAAGGCCAAGATCATCGACATCACGCCGGGCCGCATCACCGGCGCTCTGGAGGAGGGCCACATCGTGATCGTGGCCGGCTTCCAGGGCGTCAGCGCCGACACCAAGGAGATCACCACCCTGGGTCGCGGCGGCACCGACACCACGGCGGTGGCCCTGGCCGCCGCGCTCGAGGCCGACGTGTGCGAGATCTACACCGACGTCGACGGCGTCTTCACCGCCGACCCGCGCATCGTCCCCGCCGCCCGCAAGCTGGACCGGGTCTCCTACGAGGAGATGCTGGAGCTCGCCGCGTGCGGCGCCAAGATCCTGCACCTGCGGTGCGTGGAGTACGGCCGGCGCTACGACATCCCGATCCACGTCCGCTCGTCGTTCAGTCAGAAACAAGGCACCTGGGTCGTCAACGACGCAGGCGATGGAGGCACCATGGAACAGGCGATCATCTCCGGCGTCGCCCACGACACCAGCGAGGCCAAGATCACCGTCGTCGGGGTCCCCGACAAGGTCGGCGAGGCCGCGCGCATCTTCGAGGCGCTGTCCGAGGCGCAGATCAACCTCGACATGATCGTGCAGAACGTGTCGGCCGCGGCCACCAGCCTGACCGACATCTCGTTCACCCTGCCGCGCGCGGACGGCCAGGTCGCCATGGAGGCGCTGGCCCGGATCCAGGCCGAGGTGGGCTACGACAAGCTGCTGTACGACGACAAGATCGGCAAGGTCTCGCTGATCGGTGCGGGGATGCGCTCGCACCCGGGCATCACCGCCAAGTTCTTCGCCTCCCTCGCCTCCGCGGGCGTCAACATCGAGATGATCTCCACCTCGGAGATCCGCATCTCGGTGGTCGTCGACGAGGTGGACGTCGACCAGGCGGTCCAGGCGACGCACACGGCGTTCGACCTCGACGCCACCGAGGTCGAGGCGGTCGTCTACGGCGGGACGGGTCGCTGACGTGGGCATCAACCTCGGCATCGTCGGCGCGACCGGGCAGGTGGGCGTCGCGGTCCGCGAGATCCTCCTCGAGCGAGGCTTCGCCCTGGAGGAGGTCCGCTTCTTCGCCTCCGCCCGCTCGGCCGGCACGGTGCTGCCCTTCGGTGACCGCGAGGTCACCGTCGAGGACGCCTCCACCGCCGACCCGGCAGGTCTCGACATCGCGATCTTCTCCGCCGGCGCCACCACGTCGCGCGCCCTGGCCCCGGCCTTCGCCGCGGCGGGCGTCATCGTGATCGACAACAGCTCGGCGTTCCGCAGGGACCCGGAGATCCCGCTGGTCGTCAGCGAGGTCAACCCCGCCGCGATCGAGGGCGTCGTCGCCGCCGGGCGCGGCATCATCGCCAACCCCAACTGCACGACGATGGCCGCGATGCCGGTCCTCAAGCCGCTCCACGACGCGGCCGGACTGCGGCGCCTCATCGTGTCGTCGTACCAGGCGGTCTCGGGCTCCGGCGTCGCCGGCGTGGACGAGCTCGCCCACGGCGTCGCGGCGGCCGGCGACAAGGGCCGCGAGCTGGCCTACGACGGCGCGGCGGTGACCTTCCCCGAGCCGGTCACGTACGTCGACACCATCGCCTACAACGTGCTGCCCCTGGCCGGCTCGATCGTCGACGACGGCCTCAACGAGACCGACGAGGAGCAGAAGCTCCGCCACGAGTCCCGCAAGATCCTCGGCCTGCCGGACCTGCGGGTCTCCGGCATCTGCGTGCGGGTGCCCGTCTTCACCGGGCACTCGCTGGCGGTCAACGCCGAGTTCGAGCAGGCGATGACGCCCGCCCGGGCCCGCGAGCTGCTGGCCGACGCCCCGGGCGTCGAGCTGCGCGAGGTGCCGACGCCGTTGCACGCCGCGGGCAGGGACCCCTCCTACGTCGGGCGGCTGCGGCAGGACCCGGGCGTGGACGGAGATCGTGGCCTGGCGCTGTTCATCAGCAACGACAACCTGCGCAAGGGCGCTGCCCTCAACACCGTGCAGATCGCCGAGCTGGTCGCGGCCGCCCGCTGAGCGGCTACTCGGTGTCGGCGTCGGCGTCGACCAGGGCGGTGGTGCCCCGCCACGCCACGGCGTAGGCCGCGATCGTGACGACCACGACCCAGATCGCCCCCGCCGACTCGTCGAGCGAGTCGACGAGGAACAGCATCGCCACCACCGCCAGCAGCGCCACCGCCAGGAAGCTGGTGCTGCCGGCGTCGTCGATGCCGAGGCCGCGCAGCAGCCAGCCGCCGAGGTAGGTCAGCGCGATGAGGATCGCCAGCATCAGGAGCAGTCCGGGGCCGCCGCCGCACGAGGCGGTGCCGGTCGCGACGTCGCACAGGCGCAGCGACCCGTAGGTGAGCAGGACCGCGGTCAGGCCGACGACGGCCCCGACCAGCAGGACGGCGGGCAGCGCCGGCAGGCTCGGGAAGCGGACCTCGCGCCGCTCGCGACGGGTCCGGGGCGCGACCGGGCGGGTGTCCTCGACGGTGTCGACGGCGCCGGTGCCGCGCGCGACCGGGCGGTCGGACGCAGCCTCCACCGGAGCGGTACGGCGCTCGGTCGACGCGACGGGGAGCGGCGGGGTGGGTGGCAGCTCCTGGAGGGGCCGGTCCAGCGGCTCCGGGGCCGGCTCGGGGACGACCGGCGTGGGCGTGGGCCCGGGTCCCGCCGCCGGCTCGGACCGCGGCGGGGGCGCCGCCTCCGGCGCCTGCATGCGCCCCTTGCGCTTCCTGCCCTTCCTGCGGCCGAAGCCGAAGGAGGGGAGCTCCAGGGAGGGCTCGTCGCCCTCGGGGTCCTTGTCAGCCACCATGCGGCGCAGTGTGCCACGGACCCGTCCCGTCGGAGGGTCGTCGATGACCGGGGAACATCGACCCGTGCGGGGCGGGCGGATGTTCCCCGGTGACGGCCCCGTGGCCGTCGCACCGAGGAGTGGTGCGCGGGAGAACGCGATCCCCGGACATGACAAGGGCCCGGATCCACTCGTGTGGTTCCGGGCCCTCCTGATGTCCTGAGACATCCGATCGGTCGGGCTGACAGGATTTGAACCTGCGGCCTCCTCGTCCCGAACGAGGCGCGCTACCAAGCTGCGCCACAGCCCGATCCGCTCCGAGCCGGTGACCGGCTGCGAAGCACGGTGAGCATACCCGAGCGGTCGGACGCCTCCGAAATCGGGATGGGGGGAGCAGGTGCGCTCGGGGTCTCAGGCCGGATCGGGCCGCGTCGTCAGCGTCATCAGGGTCGCCTCGGGACGGCAGGCGACGCGGAACCGGACGTAGGGGTTGGTGCCGAGACCGGCGGAGACGTGCAGCCACGAGGAGCCCGGATCGCCGGGGCGGGAGTCGGCCGGGTGCCGGTGCAGCCCCTTGGCCCGCGCCCGGTCGAGGTCGCAGTTGGTGGTGAGGGCGCCGTACCCCGGCAGGCACACCTGGCCGCCGTGCGTGTGGCCGGCGATGACGGCGTCGTAGCCGTCGGCGGCGAACTGGTCGAGGACGCGCAGGTACGGCGCGTGGGTGATCGCGAGGCGGACGTCGGCACCGGGGTCCGCCGGGCCGGCCACGGCCGCCAGGTCGTCGAGGTGCAGGTGCGGGTCGTCGACCCCGGCCAGGGCGAACGTCGTGTCGCCGACGGTGAGCGATCCGCGCTCGTTGCCCAGGTGCAGCCAGCCCGCGTCGAGGAGGCTGCGCCGGAGGTCGCGCCACGGGAGGGCCGGGGTGTGGGTGTTGCGCTGTCCGTTGTCGGGCAGCAGGTAGCGCGCGGGGTTGCGCCAGCCCGGCGAGAAGTAGTCGTTGGACCCGAACACCGAGACCCCCGGTCGGTCGAGGAGGCCACCCAGGGCGTCCAGGACCACCGGGACCGACCGCATGTGGGCGAGGTTGTCGCCGGTGTCGATCACCAGGTCGGGCTCGAGGTCGGCCAGGCCACGCAGCCACGCCTGCTTGGCGTGCTGGTCGGGGGCCATGTGGATGTCACTGAGGTGCAGCACCCGCAGCGGCCGGTGCCCGGCGGGGAGCAGGGGCACGGTCACCTCGCGCAGCGTGTACTGGCGGGCCTCCCACGCGGCGTACGTCGCCAGCGCCGTCCCGGCCACGACACCCGCGGGCAGACCGACGCCGAGGGTGCGGCGGAGAAGGGGGAGGAGGGGCACCCCGCAAGGCTGCCACAATGGCCGCATGAGCTCCCTCAAGGACCGCCTGCGCGCCGACCTGACCACCTCGATCAAGGCCCGCGACGAGGTGCGTTCCTCCACGCTGCGGATGGTCCTCACGGCCATCACCAACGCCGAGGTGGCCGGCAAGGAGCAGCGCGAGCTCACCGACGACGACATCATCGGGGTGCTGTCCACCGAGGCCAAGAAGCGTCGCGAGGCCGCGGTCGCCTTCGAGCAGGGCAACCGCCCGGAGATGGCCGCCAAGGAGGCCGCCGAGGGCGAGGTGCTGGCCGACTACCTGCCGGCGCAGCTCACCGAGACGGAGATCGCCGACCTCGTCACCTCGGCCATCGTCCAGACGGGCGCCGCCGGGGAGGGCATGCGCGCGATGGGCAAGGTCATGGGTGTGGTCAGCCCGCAGGTCAAGGGTCGTGCCGACGGCGGCGCCGTCGCCGCGGAGGTACGCCGCCAGCTCGGCTGACGCGCCCGCCCACCGGGTCGGTCAGCGGTTGCCGTTGCCGTTCCCGTTGCCCCGACCGCCGTTCCCGTTGCCCCCGCCGTTGCCGCCGCCGCCGTTGCCGCCACCGCTGGGCTTGGGCGGCGGGGGGACGTAGCCGGTGGACGGGTAGATGACGACGGTGTCGCCGCTGCTGAGCGACGCACCACCGCCGGGCGAGGTGTAGGCGACCGCGCCCTCCGCCACCTGGGAGTTCACCACGCCGCCCACGCTGACGACGAAGCCCGCCGCCTCGAGCGCCTGGGTGGCGGCCTCCTGGGTCTGCCCGCTGACGTCGGGGACCGCGCTCAGCACGCCGGCGATCTGGTCGCCGGAGGGGGCGGTGAAGTCGGTGTCGTCGAGCTTGGGGGAGACGGCGGCCATGGCGTCGCCCCAGATCGGGCCGGCGACCGTGGAGCCGAAGGCCTCACTGATGTAGCTCCCGCCGACGGCCTGGCCGTTGAGGGTCACCCAGTTGCCGAGGGGGTCGGCGCCGGCGACCATCGCGGCGGTGGCGATCTCCGGGGTGTAACCGGCGAACCACACCGCCATGTTGGCGTCGTTGGTGCCGGTCTTGCCGGCCGAGGGCTTGTCGATGGCGATGTTCTGGCCGAACCCGCCCGGCTCCATGACGCCGCGCAGGACGTCGTTGACGGCGTCGGCGGTCGCGCCCGGCATCACCTGCTCGCAGGTCTCGGCGTAGTCCTTGACGAGGTTGTCGTCGGCGTCGGAGATCGACGTCACCGGCAGCGAGTCGCAGTGGATGCCGCGCGCGCCGAAGGTGGCGTACGCCTCGGCCATCTGCAGCGGGCTGCTGTCGGAGATGCCCAGGATCCACGAGGGGACCTGCTGGCTCTTCGGCAGCCTGATGCCCATGTCCTTGGCCAGCGCGATCGGCTCGCACATGCCGGTGCGGACCTCGAGCTGGGCGAAGAACGTGTTCACCGACTCCTGCGTGCCGGTGTAGAGGTTGAAGGTGCCCGAGCCCGTGGAGTTCCCGACGGTCCACCCCTCGCCGTCGCCGGCGTAGGGCCCGTCGCAGGTCTCGAAGTCGGCGTCGGGGATGTTGATGCTCTCCGGCGACACGATCGAGGTGCTGAGCGGGATGCCCTGGTTGATCGCGGAGGCGAGGACGAAGACCTTGAACGTCGAGCCGGCCTGGAAGCCGTTGGCGTCGCCGTACTTCCGGGGCACCACGTAGTTGAGGTACGTCTGGCCCGCGGCGCGGTCCTTGCCCATCGGGCGGGACTGGGCCAGGGCCTTCACGTAGCCGGTGCCGGGCTCGACCATGGCGAGGCCGCCGATGGCCTGGTCGGTCGGGTAGACGTGCGCGGAGACGGCCTGGTCGGCCGCCTTCTGGTAGTCGAGGTCGAGCGTCGTCCGGATCGTCAGGCCGCCGGACTGGAGCAGGCGCCTGCGGTCCTTGGGGGTCTCGCCGAGGGACTTGTCCTTCATCAGGTAGTTGACGGCGTAGTCGCAGAAGAACGGTGCCTGCGACTGCTGGCACCCGTTGGGCGAGCGCTCGATCTTGAGGCCGAGCTTGCGCTCCTTGAGCTTGTCGGCCTTGGCGCGCTCGATGACGCCGAGCTGCGCCATCCGGTCGAGGACCACGTTGCGACGGTTGAGGGCCCGCTCCGGGGAGTTGGTCGGGTCGTAGCCGGTGGGGTTCTTGACCAGCCCCGCGAGCAGCGCGGACTGCACGTGGTTGAGGTTCTTGGCGTTCTTGGAGAAGTAGTGGCGCGCCGCCGCCTGGACGCCGTACGCCCCGTCGCCGAAGTAGGCGATGTTGAGGTAGCGCTGGAGGATCCAGTCCTTGGAGTAGTTCTTCTCGAAGGCGATCGCGTAGCGCAGCTCGCGCAGCTTGCGGGCGTAGGTGTCGTCGGTGGCGGCCGCCGCCTCCTTCTTCGACTCCGCCTGGTTCAGCAGCGTCTGCTTGACCATCTGCTGGGTGATCGACGAGCCGCCCTGCACCGAGCCGCTGGCCTGGTTGGTGACGAAGGCGCGCAGGGTGCCGCGGATGTCGAGGGCACCGTGGTTGTAGTAGCGGTAGTCCTCGATGCCCACGATCGCCTGCACCATCTTGCGCGAGATCTGGCTCAGCGGGACGTTGATGCGGTTCTGGTCGTAGAGCGAGGCGATGAGGTTGCCGTTGACGTCGTAGATGCGCGTCTTCTGGGCGAGCTCCTTGGCCTCGAGCTCGGCGGGGAGGTTGACCATCCCCTTGCTCACGTCCTTGGCGGCGACCCCCATGACCCCCGCGAAGGGGATGGCGAGGCCGGCGACCAGGACACCGATGATCGCCGAGACGACGGCCATCACGGCGAGGTGCGAGGCCACGGTCTGGGCGGTCGAGCGACCCGACTCGCGTCGGGAGGAGGGCGTGGACATGGGCCCCAATGTACGGGAGGTGACTAGCACACCCCCAGTTCACGCGAACGGGGAGTAGTCACAAAGGACCATGTGAATTGAGCCAACTGGTGCCTATCTCAACCTCTCACTGGTACATACCTTTGACCCCGGGTCGTGAATGGTCGCTATGGGGGTGACCATCGCCGATCCACCGAATGTGGGGATTCATCATGTGGGTTGAGGACTGGGCGCCGCGAGCGGCCTGCAAGCAGGACACTCCGGACGCGCTCTTCGTGCGCGGCGCGGAGCAGAACAAGGCCAAGCAGGTGTGCTCCGGGTGCCCCGTGCGCACCGAGTGCCTCGCCGAGGCGCTGGACAACCAGATCGAGTGGGGTGTCTGGGGCGGCATGACCGAGCGTGAGCGCCGGGCCCTGCTGCGTCGTCGCCCGGCGGCGTCGTGGCGCACCGTGCTCGAGACCGCGCGCATCGAGCACGTCGCGGTCGTCGCCACCGTCTGAGGCTCAGTCGGAAGGCGTCCCGGCCAGCAGGTCCCCGATACGGCGCAGGCCCTCGAGGTCGTGCACGTCGGTCGCCAGGGCCGGCACGACCGTGGTCTCCACCTCGGGGTGGGCGGTCGCCCAGCGCTCACGCAGGTGCGCCTCCCGCTCCACCATCCGCACCCGGTCGGCGTGCAGTCGCAGCAGCCCCGCCGTCGTCGACTCCGGCGACGTGCGCACCAGCCGGTCCGCCGCCGCCATCGCCTCGTCGGCGGAGAGGTCCGAGCGGGGCGCGGGACTGGCACGGTTGACGACCAGCCCGGCCAGCGGCATCTCGTCCTCGGTGAGGCGCTCGACGAAGTACGACGCCTCGCGCAGCGCGTCCGGCTCCGGCGCGGCGATCACGACGAACGACGTACCGGGCGCCTGCAGCAGCGAGAACGTGCGCTGCGCCCGCTGGCGGAACCCGCCGAAGAGGGTGTCGAACGCCGCGACGAAGGTCTGCATGTCGCGCAGCACCTGCGCGCCCAGGATCTTGGTGAGCGCGTTGGTGACCAGCCCCAGGCCGGCGGTCATCAGCCGCGCCGGGCCCCGGGCGGGGGCCAGCAGCAGCCGGATGAACCGCCCGTCGAGGAAGCTGGACAGCCGCTCGGGGGCGTCGAGGAAGTCCAGCGCCGAGCGGCTGGGCGGGGTGTCCACGACGATCAGGTCGTAGGTGCCCTCGGCCTGGGCCTGGCGGTGGACCTGGCCGAGCTTCTCCATGGCCATGTACTCCTGCGTGCCCGAGAAGGAGCTCGACAGGGCGATGTAGAACGGGTTGTCCAGGATCGCCCGCGCCTTCTCCGGGGTGGCCTGGCTGAGCACCACCTCGTCGAACGTGCGCTTCATGTCGAGCATCATCGCGTCGAGGGAGCCGGGGCCGACGCCGTCGACGGGACGCGGGGTGTTGTCCAGGGTCTCGATGCCCATCGACTGCGCGAGGCGCCGGGCCGGGTCGATGGTGAGCACCACGACCTTGCGTCCGCGCTCGGCGGCGCGCAGGGCCAGCGCGGCGCTGGTGGTCGTCTTGCCGACCCCACCGGAGCCGCAGCACACGATGATCCCGGTGCCGGGGTCGTCGAGCAGGGCGTCGACGTCGAGGCGCGAGGCGCGGTCGGTGGTGGCGGCCAGGGGGCCGACGCGGGGGCGGTTGCGGGTCATGCCAGGCCCTGCTCCCGCATCCGCGCGGCGAGCTCGTAGAGGCCGCCGAGGTCGATGCCGCCCGGCATCCGGGGCAGCTCGTACGTCGGCACGTCGAGCTCGCGGACCACCTCGCGCTGCGCGTCCTCCAGCGCCCGCCGGGCCGCGTGGTCGCGGGCCTCCTCGAGCAGCGAGTCGACCAGCTCGTGGGACACCTCGACGCCGGCGCGCGACAGGTCGGAGGCGACCGCCTCGCGGTCCAGGGTGCCGGCGCGCACCGCCCGGAGGTCGGCGGCGCCCAGGTCGCGCGGGCGGACCAGGTTGACCACGACACCCCCGACGGGCAGCCGCGCCTCGTGCAGGTGGGCGATGCCGTCGACCGTCTCCTGCACCGGCATCTCCTCGAGCACGGTCACGAGGTGGACCACGGTGCGGGGCGAGCGGAACAGCGTCATCACCGTGTCGGCCTGCGCCTTGATCGGCCCGACCTTGGCCAGGCCGGCCAGCTCGCCGTTGACGTTGAGGAACTGGGTGATGCGGCCCGTGGGCGGCGCGTCCAGCACCACGGCGTCGTACACGACGGCGTCCTTGTTGCGGGCGTTGCGCTGGGCGGCCTCGTAGACCTTGCCGGTCAGCAGGACGTCGCGGACCCCGGGAGCGATGGTCGTCGCGAAGTCGATGATGCCGAAGCTCCGCAGCGCCCTCCCGGCGCGGCCGAGCTTGTAGTACATCGAGAGGTACTCGAGCAGTGCCGACTCCGGGTCGATGTGCAGCGCGTTGACGGCACCGGGCGCGACGTCGCTCAGCGGCAGCCCGCGGGCGATCCGACGCTCCTCGTAGGGCAGCGGCTCGACGTCGAACATCCGGGCGATGCCCTGGCGACCCTCGACCTCGCACAGCAGGACGTTCTTGCCGGTGCTGGCCAGGGCCAGCGCGAGGGCGGCCGCCACGGTCGACTTGCCCGTGCCGCCCTTGCCGCTGACCACGTGCAGGTCGACCTCCGGCCAGTCGCTGCGCCGGTTGCCGGCCGAGGCCGTGGCGGGGGTCGCAGCGTGGCCCTGGGCTCCACCGTGGACTGGGGACACGTCGGCGAGCCTAGTGTGTGGGTGGCAGCCGTCGGGCGCCGCTCGGGAGTGACTAGCATCTCAACGAGCCCGGCGCGGACCGTCGGGGGAGGACAAGGAGTGCTTGATGGACAAGGTCGTCGAGAGCGCCGCAACCGCGGTCGCCGACATCCCCGACGGCGCGACGCTGTCGGTCGGCGGGTTCGGGTTGTGCGGGATCCCGTCCGTGCTGATCGAGGCGTTGCTGGAGGCCGGCACCACGGACCTGGAGGCGGTGTCCAACAACTGCGGCGTCGACGACTGGGGCCTGGGCCGACTGCTCATGGACCGGCGCCTGCGACGGATGGTGTCGTCGTACGTCGGGGAGAACAAGGAGTTCGCCCGGCAGTACCTCTGCGGCGAGCTGGAGGTCGAGCTGACCCCGCAGGGCACCCTCGCCGAGCGGATGCGGGCCGGCGGCTCGGGCATCCCGGCGTTCTTCACCGCGACCGGCGTCGGCACCCAGGTGGCCGAGGGCGGGCTGCCCTGGCGCTACGACGACGCGGGCAACGTGGTCGTCGCGTCCCCGGCCAAGCAGACGCAGGTCTTCGAGACCCCCGAGGGTGAGAAGGAGTACGTGCTCGAGCACGCGATCGTCGCCGACTTCGGCCTGGTGCGCGCCTGGAAGGGCGACCGCCACGGCAACCTGGTCTTCCGGGACTCGGCGCGCAACTTCAACCCGCTGGCCGCCATGTGTGGCCGGGTCACCATCGCCGAGGTCGAGGAGCTCGTCGAGCCCGGCGAGCTGGACCCCAACGAGATCCACACGCCCGGCGTCTACGTGCAGCGCGTGGTCGCGCTGACGCCGGAGCAGGCCGCGGACAAGCGGATCGAGAAGCGGACCGTGCAACCGGCGGCGGACGCCGTACAAGAAGAGAACGTGGGTGGCTGAGATGGCGTGGACGCGTGAGGAGATGGCCGCCCGGGCGGCCTCCGAGCTGGTGGACGGCTCGTACGTCAACCTGGGCATCGGGCTGCCGACGCTGGTGCCCAACTACGTCGACGACGACGTCGAGCTGGTGCTCCAGTCGGAGAACGGCATCCTGGGTGTGGGGCCCTACCCCACCGAGGACGCGGTCGACCCCGACCTCATCAACGCGGGCAAGGAGACGGTGACCCTGCGGCGCGGGGCGTCGTTCTTCGACTCCGCCACGTCCTTCGGGATGATCCGCGGCGGCAAGATCGACGCCGCGATCCTCGGTGCGATGCAGGTCTCGGCCGTGGGTGACATCGCCAACTGGATGATCCCCGGCAAGATGGTCAAGGGCATGGGCGGCGCGATGGACCTGGTCCACGGCGCCAAGCGGGTCCTCGTGCTGATGGAGCACACCGCCAAGGACGGGTCGCTGAAGATCCTCGACGAGTGCGACCTGCCCTACACGGGCAAGCGGGTGGTGCAGCGGATCATCACCGACCTGTGCGTCATCGACGTGATCGACCCCGCCACCGGCGAGGTCGCCCCCTCGGGCACGCTCGGCGAGCGGGCGCTCAGGCTCGTGGAGCTCGCCCCGGGTGTCACCGAGGCCGAGGTCCGCGAGAAGACCGAGCCGGAGCTCCTCTGACATGACGAGCCGCGAGCAGCCCTGGTCCGACGAGCCGTCGGTCGACGCGGCTGCTCGCGGCCGTGTCGTCGTGCTGAGCCGCAACCCCATCGCCGACGCGATCGAGGTGATCGCCTCGGCGGTCGGCCGCGAGGTCGTCGTGGTGGCCGAGGACGAGTCGGGTCGCGGGGTCGCGGCCGTCGCGGCCCTCGACCTGCGCACCGGGGACGCGCTGGTGCTGTGCGACCACGACGCCCCGGACGCGCCGCGCGTGCTGCGCGACGCGCTGGCCTCGCCGGCGTCGTACGTCGCGATGATGGCCAGTCGCCGGCGGGCCGAGGGCCTGCTCGCCGACCTCACCGGTGAGGGCGTGGCCGGCCTCGAGCGGCTGCACGTGCCGGCCGGTCTCGACACCGGGGGCAAGGCGCCCGGCGAGATCGCGCTGTCCGTGGTGGCCGAGATCGTGGCCGAGGGGCACGGGCGTGCGGGCGGGTCGCTGCGAGGTCGCTAATCGGGTGCGCGTCGGCCGCGCGCAACTGGCGGCGTACGACGGGTGGCCGGTCGGGCGGTCAGCAACTGGCGGGGTACGACGGCTTCTCGGGCCGGATCGTTGTCGCCCGCCGCCAGTTGCGGCGAGTGGCGGCTGGGCCGGTCAGCAACTGGCGGGGTACGACGCTTCTCCGGCCGGATCGTTGTCGCCCGCCGCCAGTTGCGCGAGCGACCCGCGGCCGGGGCTCAGTGGAGCGCGGCGGCCCGGGTCCGGATCGCGGCCGCGACGCCGAGCGCGGCGATCAGGCCGCCGAGCACGAAGACAGCCAGGAACGGGTCGGTGCCGGCCCGCTCGGAGGCGGCGAAGACGACGCCGGAGACCGACAGGGCCAGCGCGGCGCCGAGCGAGTCGGCGATGGTCAGGGCCGAGGAGTTGAAGCCGCGGTCGCGATCGCTCGAGACGGCCAGCATCGCCACGCTGGTGCGCGGGTAGCCGAAGCCCATCCCGGCGCCCGCGAGGACGTACGACGCCCCGGTGACGAGGGCGGGCAGGTGCAGCTCGACGGACAGGGCCAGCGCGGTCACCCCGGCCAGCACCAACGCGGTGCCGACCCGCATGGCGGTGACGTCGGAGACCCGGTCGCCGAGCCGCGACTGCGCCTGGCTGGCGGCCGCCCAGGTGATGCCGACGAGTGTCAGCGCGATGCCCGCCCGCCCCGGTGAGAGCCCCCACTGCTCCTGGAGGACGTAGACGATGTAGGCCTCGGCGCAGAAGAAGGAGGCGCTGAGCAGGCCCCGGGTGGCGATCACCGACGGCAGGCCGCGACGGCCCACGAGGGTGCCGGCCGGCAGCAGCCGCCGGAGCGAGACGACCACGAGGACCAGCGCGAGGACCGCGCCGGACGCGCCGAGCGGCGTACCGGGCTCGGAGCCGAGCAGCTCCAGGGCGAGGACGGCGACCGCCGCTACCGCGGCCCAGGCCAGGCTGCCGCGCGACGCCGCGGCGGGCCCGTCGGACGCCTCGTCCTCCCCGGCGGCGGGACGGTGGCCCGAGCGGAGCGCGGGCGCGATCAGCAGCGCCGCCGCGGCCACGAGCAGGACCGCGCCCCCGAAGACCCATCGCCAGCCGAGCGCGTCGGCGACGAAGGCGGCCAGTGCGGGTCCGAACAGGGCGGGCAGCACCCACGCGGCGGCGAAGCTGGCGAAGACCGCCGGCCGGAGGACCGGCGGGAAGACGATCCCCACGAGCACGTAGAGCCCGACGGTGAGCGCGCCCCCGCCGAGACCCTGGAGCACCCGGCCGACGAGCAGCACCTCCATCGTGGGCGCGGCCGCGCAGACCAGCAGGCCGGCCGAGAAGAGCACCATGGCGACGACCAGCGGCAGGCCCGGTCCGCGCCGGTCGCTCCACCTCCCGGCGGCGACGGTGCCGAGCACCCCGCAGGCCAGCGGCGCGGCGAAGGTGAGCGCGTAGAGCGACTCGCCGTCCAGGGCCCGCGCCACCGTCGGCATCACGGTCGTGACCGCCATCGCCTCGAAGGCCACGAAGGCGATGAGGGCGAACATGCCGATCGTGGTCGCGGCGTACGCCGGCTGGAGCAGCCGCTCCCGCGGCGTGCGCGCCGTCGTGTCCCCCGCCATGGGGCCACGATCGCAGACACCCGGACGCCGGCCGGCGCCCGCGCGGGGGAGCGCTCGTGTGACCGGGCCGACGGAATAGTCAGCCGTGGGCGACGTTGCCCTGAGGTGACCTTCCCAGCCCTCTCCGTCCTCGACCTCGTGCCCGTCCGCAGCGACCAGGGGACCGGTGACGCGCTCGCCGCGTCCCGCTCGCTGGCCCGCACCGCGGACGCCGCGGGCTACACCCGCTACTGGGTCGCCGAGCACCACAACATGCCGGCCGTGGCCGCCACCAACCCGCCGGTGCTCATCGCCATGCTGGCCGCGGCCACCGAGCGCATCCGGGTGGGGTCGGGCGGCGTGATGCTGCCCAACCACGAGCCGCTGGTCGTCGCCGAGCAGTTCGCGCTCCTCGAGGCGGCGTACCCGGGCCGCATCGACCTCGGCATCGGGCGGGCGCCGGGCACCGACCCGCTCACCCGCTACGTGCTGCGCGGCGGCTCCTCGGCCGCGGCCGACGACGCCGTGACGCGCTTCCCCGAGTACGTGGACGACATCATCACCCTCATGCACCCCGACGGGGTCGAGATGACCGTCGGGGGTCGGCGCCAGCCGCTGCGCGCCACCCCGCGTGCCGGCTCGGTGCCCACGGTGTGGCTGCTCGGCTCGTCGGACTACTCGGCCCGCCTCGCCGCGTCGCGGGGGCTGCCGTACGTCTTCGCGCACCACTTCGCCGGGCAGGGCACGGCGGAGGCCATCGAGCTGTACCGCTCGTCGTACCAGCCGTCGGAGGAGCACCCCGAGCCGCGCACCCTCCTCACCGTCAACGCCGCCGTGGCCGAGACCGCCGAGGAGGCGCGCCGGCTGGCGCTGCCGCAGGCGCAGCAGATGATGGCCCTGCGCACCGGCGCCCCGCTGACCGCACAGCGCCTCGTCGAGGAGGCCGAGACCACGACGGTCCCCGAGGCCCACCAGGGCATGGTCGAGGCGATGCTGCAGCGCTGGGTCGTCGACGAGCCGGGCGCGGCCCGCCGTCGCGTGGAGGAGCTGGCCACCGGGTTCGGGGTCGACGAGGTGATGGTCCACCCGGTGACCAGTGCGTTCGCCGGGACGGCCGCCTCGGCGTCCCCGGCCCGGGAGGAGACGCTCCGGCTGCTGGCGGCCTGACGCCGGTCGTGCGGCTCGGTGCCGCTCCTCGAAGGGGCGGGCCGCCGGTCCTCAACCGCGTGGTCCGGCTCCATGACCGGAGGGCGGTGGGTCCCCGAGTAGGGTGCCGGTCATGACGAACTGGGAGTACCAGGTGGCGCCGATCCCGCTCCACAACGAAGCCCTCATGCTCAACAACTTCGGTCAGGACGGCTGGGAGCTGGTGGCCATCCACACCAACGCCCAGGGCGGTCTGGTGGCGTTCCTCAAGCGCCCCAAGGGCGCCTGATGGGTGCCGAGGCGCGGCTTGCCGAGCTGGGGATCACCGTCCCCGAGGTGGTCCCCCCGGTGGCGGCCTACCAGCCCACCGCCCGCACCGGGAACCTCGTCTTCACCGCCGGCCAGCTGCCGGCCCGTGACGGCGAGATGATCGCCGTCGGCAAGCTGGGCGAGGACGTCACCGAGGAGCAGGGCTACGAGTGCGCCCGTCAGTGCGCGCTCAACGCGCTGGCGGCGATCAAGGCCGAGATCGGTTCGCTCGACGACGTCGTGCGGGTCGTCAAGGCGGTCGTCTTCGTCGCCTCGACGCCCGACTTCACCGCGCAGCCCAAGGTCGCCAACGGCGCCTCCGAGCTGCTCGGCGAGGTCTTCGGTGAGGCCGGCAAGCACGCCCGCTCCGCCGTCGGCGTACCCGTGCTGCCGCTCGACGTCCCCGTCGAGGTCGAGCTCGTCGTCGAGATCAAGCCCTGACCTTGGACCGGCTCCCGCTGCCCCAGGCGCTCGTCGACCAGGCGCGCGCCTTCGAGACCGGCGCGGCCACCCCCGCCGAGCCGCGGCACGCGGCCACGGTGGTGCTGCTGCGCGAGGGACGGTCCACCGACGTGGTCGGTCCCGAGGTCTACCTGCTGCGCCGGCAGACGTCGATGGCCTTCGCCGGCGGGATGTGCGTCTTCCCCGGTGGCGGCGTCGACCCGCGGGACCACGACGCGAGCGTGGCCTGGGCCGGGCCCTCGCCCGCCGAGTGGGCCCAGCGCCTGGCCTGCGACGAGTCGCTGGCCCGGGCGCTGGTCTGCGCCGCGGTGCGGGAGACCTTCGAGGAGTCCGGCGTCCTCCTCGCCGGGCCCTCCGACGACTCGGTCGTGTCCGACACGACCGGCGACGACTGGGAGGCCGACCGGGTCGCCCTCGAGACGCGCGAGCTGTCGATGACCGACTTCCTCCTACGCCGCGGACTCGTGCTGCGCACCGACCTGCTCGGGGCGTGGGCGGGCTGGCTGACCCCGGTCTTCGAGCCCCGCCGCTACGAGACCTGGTTCTTCGTCGCCGCGCTGCCCGAGGGCCAGGTGACCCGCGACGTCTCCACCGAGTCCTCGTCGGTGCACTGGACGCCGGCCATCGCGGCCGTCGAGTCGGTCGAGGCCGGCGAGATCCTGATGCTGCCGCCGACCTACCTGACCTGCCTCGACGTCGCGCAGCACCCGACCCCGACCGACGTCCTGGTCGAGGCGTCCGGTCGACGGGTCGAGATGTTCACCCCTGCTGTCGTGTCGTCGGGTGACGACTTCGTCCTGTCCATGCCGGAGCGCTACCGGCCGCTGGTGGCCGGTCGATGAGCTGGACCGGGGGTTCCTTCGGAGCGTCGGCGACCTGCGTCCTGGCGCCCAACGCCGACCTGATGACCCTCGACGGCACCAACACCTGGGTGCTCTCGTCGGGTGAGCGTTCCGTGGTCGTCGACCCCGGCCCGGAGATCGAGTCGCACCTCGACCTGGTCTCGGCCGCCGGCCGCGACGTCGTCGGCGTGCTGCTCACCCACCACCACGCCGACCACTCCGAGGCGGCCCGGTCCTTCGCCGAGCGGCACCACTGCGGCGTACGCGCCCTCGACCCGGCGTACCGGCTCGGCTCCGAGGGCCTCGGCCACGGTGACGTGGTCACCGTCGGCGACCTCGAGGTGCACGTCGTCGCCACCCCCGGCCACACGGCCGACTCGCTGTCCTTCGTGGTGCCGTCGGAGTCGGCGGTGCTCACCGGCGACACCGTGCTCGGGCGCGGCACCACGGTCGTCGCACACCCCGACGGCGAGCTCGGGGCCTACCTCGACTCCCTCGATCGCCTCCGCGCGCTGTGCTCGGAGCAGGGCATCACCTCGATCTGGCCCGGCCACGGGCCGGTCATCGAGGACGCCCTGGGGGCCCTGGACTTCTACGTCGCCCACCGCCGCGAGCGGCTCGGGCAGGTCCGCGACGCCGTCGCCCTGCTGCAGGCCGGCGGCGTGGCCGACGCCGTCACGCTGCCCCGACAGGTCGTCGAGATCGTGTACGCCGACGTCGACCCCGTCCTGTGGGGCGCGGCCGAGCTCTCGGTGCGCGCGCAGCTGGCCCACCTCGCGCGCTGAGGGCCCTCGACACCTCATCCTGCTCGTCCTAGCGTGGCCGGCATGACCGACGACGCCGTCGCCACCCTGTCCGTGGCCATCGACCAGGCCGGCGAGCTGCTGGCCGGCGTGCCGCCGGACGACCTCGACCGACCCACGCCGTGCGAGGACTGGACCGTGGCGGACCTCGGGGGCCACCTGGCTGCCTCGCCGGGACGGTTCCTCCTCTCGGCGCAGGGGGACCCGGTCGACTTCGGTGCACCGTCCGACATCCCTCCCGACCGCTGGGCCACGCAGTTCCGGGCCGACGCCGCCGCCCTGCTGGCGCACTGGCGCTCGCAGCCCGAGGACGCGAGGGGCGCCGCCGACTTCACGACCGCCGAGCTCGCCGTGCACGCCTGGGACCTCGCGCAGGCGGTCGACCCGGACCGGGCGCTGGACCCCGTCGTGGCCGAGCGGGCGCTGGCCGCGATGACCCAGGGGCTGACGCCGGAGAACCGGTCTGGCGTCTTCGGTCCGGCCGTGGACGTCGCCGACGACGCGTCGGTGCACGACCGGCTCGCCGCCTGGGCGGGTCGGACGCCCCGCTGACGTCCGACGGGGCGGCTGCGGGCGCGATCGTCCGTGGGAGGTCCGTGCGTCAGAGCCTGCCGCGGCGCACGAGCAGCAGGCCCGCCGCGAGCACGGCGATCGCTCCCAGCGCCGGGGCCAGCCAGGCCGGGAGCCCACCGCCCTGCTCGGCCCACTCCGGCTCCCCGAAGTCGTGGGTGAGCTGCTGCGACGACGTGCCGTCCAGGTCGGGGACGAGGTCGACGGCCACCGACAAGGATCCGGAGGGACCCGTGTCGACGCTCCCCACGGAACCACGCCACGTGCTGGTGTCGTCGACCTCGGGCGTGGTCACGACCAGTCCGGACGCGCCGCCGTCGGGCTCCTCGAGGAGCAGCAGCTGGAGTCGGTCGTCCAGCCAACCGAGAGGGCGCACTGCCGCCTTGTCGACCGTGCCTGCCGGGAAGGGGTGCTCGAGCACGGCGCCCGTCTCCAGCTCCAGCGTGTACGACGCGTGGCCCGGCGTGCTGCGGAGCGCAACCGTGTCGCCGGAGGGGGAGAAGGGTCCCGGCGCCCACCGGCCCGGGAGCTGCACCACGTCGAAGGCTCCGTCGGGGTCCACGACGAGCTTCCGGCCGCTGGGCGTGCCGCCGACGGCCAGGGTCCCGTCGTCACCGACCGCGACCCCGGAGAACGCCCGCATCGAGTCGAGCGACGGCTCGCTCCGTAGATCCCGGAGCCGGATCCTGCCCACCTGCGAGCCGGCATCGGGGACGTCGCCGACCCACCCCAACCACGTGCCCCCGGGCGACCACACGACCTGGCGGATCGTGACGCCGCGCTCGTCGCTGACCTCGAGACTGCGCACGTCCCCGCTGGCGAGGTCGACCACCGAGAGGAGGGCCGACCCGTCAGCTCCCTCGGTCCGGTCCTGCCACGCGAGCTCGCGCCCGCTCGGGGAGAGGGCCAGTGACGGGGACCCGTCGCTCCAGCCCGGGAGGTCGAGGGCGTGGTAGCTGCCGTCCCTGGCGGAGACCGCCATCGGCTGGTCGCGCGAGACGAACGCGACCGAGGCCCCTCCGATCGCGAGGTCGGTCTCCGGCTCCAGGTCGGACCCGGGGTCCACGATCCGGCTCGGGATCGCCCCGCCGGGTGCGACGTCGCCGGCCGGCGCCACGGTCGCTGGCCGCGAGGTGACGAACGAGGCCAGCCCGCCGACGAGCAGCACCATGGCGAGCACCAGCCCGGTGCTGACCGCCCGGTCCCGCCGGCGCAGCCGGCGGCCGCGGTCCCACAGCTCCGGGTGCGGCGCGGGCCGCGGCGCGGCGCGGGCGAGCTCCTCGAAGACCGATGGCAGACGGCTCACGACTCCACCCCCACCAGGTCGGCCAGCTCGGGCGCCAGCGCCCGCAGCCGGGACAGCGCCTGCCGGGTCGAGGACTTCACGGTGCCGACCGACACGCCGAGCACGGTGGCGGCCTGCGCCTCGGTGAGGTCCTCGAAGAAGCGCAGCACCAGCACGGCCCGCTGCTTGGGCGTCAGCCGCGCCAACGCCTCGGTCACCGAGAGCCGCAGGTCGGGGTCGGTGGCCGGCTGCGCGGCGTCGTACCCGCCCCAGGCCGTCTCGGTGAAGTGGCGCCGGCGCCACAGCGAGATGTGCTGGTGGTGCATCGTGCGGCGGGCGTAGGCCTCGGGGGAGGTCGAGATGCGCTCCCAGTGCCGCGCGACCTGCATGAGTGCGTGCTGCACGAGGTCCTCCGCGAGGTGGTGGTCGCCGGTGAGCAGCCACGCGGTGCGCAGCAGCGCCCCGCTGCGCGCGGCGACGAACTCGTCGAACGCGACGCGGTCCCGGTCGTTGCTGCCCCTCATGGCCACCCCCTTCACGCAGTACGACGCACGCGACCCTCGCCGCGGGGGTCACCGGCGCCGAGAAATCTCGTCAGGCGAGCGCGCGCAGCACCGCGTCGACGTCGGAGGTGGAGTTGTAGAGGTGGAACGACAGCCGCAGCCGGCCGGCGCGGACCGCGGCCCGGATGCCGGCCGCGGCGAGCCGCGCGGGCACGTCGGGCGGACAGGGCACCGAGACGATGGCGGAGTCACCGGACGGCAGGCCGAGGCCGTTGCGGAAGCCGTTGGCCAGCGCGACGTCGTGGGCGTGGATGCGGTGGATGCCGACCTCGAGCAGCAGGTCCAGGGCGGGGGCGTGCCCGACCCAGCAGCCCCAGGCCGGTGAGACGTCGAAGCGCCGGGCGTCCGGCGCCAACCGCAGCGGCGGGCCGTAGATCGAGTCCCACCGGGAGGCGCCGGCGTACCAGCCCGCCGCCAGGGCCGGGACCTCGTCGCGCAGCGCGGGAGAGACGGAGAAGAAGCAGGTGCCGCGGGGGCCGAGCAGCCACTTGTAGCCGCCGGCCACCACGTAGTCGGCGCGGAGCCGCTGCAGGGGGAGCCAGCCGGCCGCCTGCGTCACGTCGAGGAGGGTGCGGGCGCCGTGGCGGGCGGCGGCCTCGGCGAGACCGGCGAGGTCGAGGAGCCTCCCGTCGGCGGACTGCACCGCGGAGACGGCGACCAGGTCGACCTCGTCGGTGACCGCGTCGAGCAGGCCGTCCAGCGGCACGAGGCGTACGTCGAGCCCGGGGCTGCGCAGGAAGGGGAAGAGCACCGAGGTGAAGTCCTCCTCGGCGGCGAGCACGACGGCCCCGGCCGGGAGGGACGCCGCGACGAGGCCCACGAACTGGGAGGTCTGGCTCCCGGTGGCCACGTCGTCGGGGGACCGGCCGACCAGGCTGGCGAACGCGGCCCGGCCGCGCTCGACGTACGCGTCGACGGAGACGGGGTCGAGCTCACCGGCGGCCCGGGCGTCCTCGAAGGCGCGCATCGCCTCGACGCTGCGGCGCGGGGCGAGCCCGAGGGTGGCCGAGTTGAGGAAGACCCCCGCAGGAGCGAACTCCTCGGGGGCCAGGCTCATCGACACGAGATCAGCGCGCGCTCTGTCGGATCGAGCGCTACCGCGCTCGGCGCGAGAGGCGCTCGACGTCCATGATCACGACCGAGCGCGGCTCGAGCCGCAGCCAGCCGCGCGAGGCGAAGTCCGCCAGCGCCTTGTTGACCGTCTCCCGGGAGGCGCCGACCAGCTGGGCGAGCTCCTCCTGGGTGAGGTCGTGGTGCACGTGGACGCCGTCGTCGGCGGTGCGGCCGAAGCGGTCGGCCAGGTCGAGGAGCGCCTTGGCGACCCGGCCGGGGACGTCGGAGAACACGAGGTCGGCGACGACGTCGTTGGACTTGCGCAGCCGGGCGGCGAGCTGCGAGAGCAGGCCGCGGGCGACGATCGGGCGACCGTCGAGCCAGCGCAGCAGGTCCTCGTGGGACAGCGAGGCGAACGTCGCGTCGGTGACCGCGGTGACGGTGGCCGAGCGCGGGCCCGGGTCGAAGAGCGACAGCTCGCCGAACATCTGGCCGGGACCCATGATCGCGAGGAGGTTCTCGCGCCCGTCGGAGGACGAGCGGCCGAGCTTGACCTTGCCGTCGAGCACGACGTAGAGCTTGTCGCCCGAGTCGCCCTCGTGGAAGAGCACGTCGCCACGGCGGAGCTTGGTCTCGGCCATCGAGCCGCGCAGCGCGGTCGCCGCCTCGTCGTCGAGCGCGCTGAACAGCGGTGCCTGACGAAGTACGTCGTTGTCCACGAAGGTCCCTCCCGTGGTTACGGCCGCCCGAGGGCCGCCCTGATCATTGCGCCTGATCCTAGCCGTGGTCTGCATCACAGGTGACAACGACGCCACCACGAGGGGCCTCGAGGATCCCGGTCCCGGTCGCCCTCGCGCGCCCGGACCGGTGTCGGAGGTGGGTCGTAGGCTGTCCGCGTGCCAGCCCGCGCCTCGACCGCTGCCCCCCTCCCTCGGCCCGACACGGCCCTGGTCCGGCGCGCCCGCAAGGTCGACCGGGTGCTCGCCGAGACCTATCCCGACGCCCGGTGCGAGCTCGACTTCGACACCCCCTTCGAGCTCCTCGTCGTCACGGTGCTGAGCGCCCAGACCACCGACCGCCGGGTCAACGCCGTCCGGCCCACCCTCTTCGCCGCCTACCCGGACGCGACCGCGATGGCCGCCGCCCCCCGGGAGCACCTCGAGCAGATCGTCGGCCCGCTCGGCTTCTTCCGGGCCAAGACCGACTCGCTGCTCAAGCTCAGCCAGGCCCTCGTCGAGCGCTACGACGGGCAGGTCCCCGGTCGCCTCGACGACCTCGTCACCCTGCCCGGCGTGGGCCGCAAGACGGCCAACGTCGTGCTCGGCAACGCGTTCGACGTCCCCGGGATCACCGTCGACACCCACTTCGGACGACTCGTGCGGCGCTTCGGGTGGACCGACGAGACCGATCCGGTCAAGGTCGAGCACGCGGTGGGCGCGCTCTTCCCCCGGCGCGACTGGACGATGCTGTCCCACCACGTCATCTGGCACGGCCGGCGTCGCTGCCACGCCAAGAAGCCCGCCTGCGGCGCCTGCCCGCTGGCCCGGCTGTGCCCGTCCTTCGGCACCGGGCCCATCGACCCGGTCGAGGCGGAGAAGCTGGTCAGGACCCAGGGGCCCGCGTGATCCGTGCCGCTGCCGCCGCCCTGGCGGTCGTCCTGACCCTCGCGCTCACCTCCTGCTCCTCCGGCGGGTCCGATGCCCCGGCGACGCTGCCCGACGTGACCCTGGCCGGCTTCGACGGTGGGCCGGGTGTCGACCTCGGCGAGCTCCGCGGACCGATGATCGTCAACCTCTGGGCGAGCTGGTGCCAGCCCTGCCGCGAGGAGATGCCGGCCCTCCAGGACTTCCACGAGCGGTACGGCGACGAGGTGGGCGTCCTGGGCATCGACTACCAGGACCAGCAGTCGGTCCAGGCCGCCGAGCTCGCCCAGCGGAGCGGGGTCACCTACGACCTCGTGTCCGACCCCGACGGCACGATCAACGGGAAGGGCGCCTTCCCCAACCTGCGCGGACTCCCGTTCTGGGCCTTCGTCGACGAGGACGGCACGGTCACCCACCTCGAGGCGACGGCGGTCGACTCGGTCGACGAGATCGTCGCCCTGGCCGAGGACCACCTCGGGGTGACGCTGTGAGCGCGGTCGGCGGCGCCGGCGACGGCCTGCCCGCCTGGCTGCGCCCCGTCGTCGAGGCCTGCGACCGGATCAGCGTCGACGAGCTCACCCGGTTCGCGCCGCCCGAGGACGGTGTCGCCCGACGGGGTGCCGTGCTCATGCTCTTCGCCGACACCGATGCCGACGGCGAGGGGGAGATCCTGCTCACCGAGCGCGCCCACCACATGCGCTCCCACCCCGGGCAGGTGTCCTTCCCCGGTGGCACCATCGACCCGGGCGAGTCGGCGATCGAGGCCGCGCTGCGGGAGGCCGAGGAGGAGATCGCCCTCGACCCGACCTCGATCGAGGTCTTCGGCGAGCTCCCCGAGCTGTGGCTGCCGCCCAGCAACTTCGCGGTGACCCCGGTGCTCGGCTGGTGGCGCGAGCGCGGGGAGGTGGGCATCGCGAGCCCCGACGAGGTCCACGAGATCCACCACGTGCCGATCAGCGAGCTCCTCGACCCGCGGCACCGGATCAGCGTGCGCCACCCCAGCGGCTGGATGGGGCCCGGCTTCCTCATCGGGCCGGAGCGCGACGTCATCCTGTGGGGCTTCACCGCCGGCATCATCGCCCGGCTCTTCGACTTCCTGGAGTGGACGACACCGTGGGACGCGGAGCGGGTGCGTGACCTCCCGGCGTACATGCTGCAAGGTGATCCCCGACCGGGCCAGGACCTCAGGCCCCACACCAGACTCGGGGAGTGAGCACGTGAACGTCCTCGACTGGTGCCTCGTCGCACTGGTGGTCATCTACGCCCTCTCCGGCTACTGGCAGGGATTCGTGACGGGAGCGTTCGCGACCGCGGGCCTGCTGCTCGGCGGCCTGTTCGGCGTGTGGTTGGCCCCCATCGCCCTCGGCGACGCCGAGCCCTCGCTGTGGGTGTCGCTGGGCGCACTGTTCATCGTCATCCTCGCCGCGTCAGTGGGCCAGGCGGTCCTGCAGTACGCCGGGGCCCGGATCCGGGCGCGGATCCGCTGGCAGCCGATCCGCGCGGTCGACGCCGTCGGCGGAGCCGCCCTGAGCGCGGTGGCCGTGCTCATCGTGGCGTGGGCCCTCGGCGTCGCCGTGTCCGGCTCCCGGATCGGCGCGATCACCCCCATCGTCCGGGACTCGACCGTGCTGGCCAAGGTCGACTCGGTGCTGCCCGGCCAGGCGACCGGGGTGCTCCAGGCCTTCAACAACGTGGTGGGGACGACGTTCTTCCCCAGGTACCTCGAGCCCTTCGCCCCCGAGCGGATCGTGCAGGTCCAGGCCGGCCCGCGCCGACTCCTCACCGACCCCGACGTCGTCGACGCCCAGAGCAGCGTGCTCAAGGTGCGCGGCACCAACGCCTGCGGCAGCGGTCTCGAGGGCACCGGCTTCCTCTACTCCGAGGGCCGGCTGATGACCAACGCCCACGTCGTCGCGGGGATGCGCCAGCCGGAGGTCGAGCTCGGCGACGGCACCAGCGTCACCGCGACGGTCGTGCACTACGACCCGCGCATCGACGTCGCCGTGCTGGCCCTCGACGACGGCGACCTGCCCCACCTCGTCTTCGACCGTGACGCCGCGCCCCAGGACGGCGTCGCCATCGTGGGTTACCCGCAGGACGGCCCGTACGACGTGCAGGCCGGCCGGATCCGCTCGTCGCAACGGCTGCGCTCGCCCGACATCTACGGTGACGGCACCGTCATCCGGGAGGTCTTCTCGCTGCGCGGGCTGGTGCGCGCCGGCAACTCGGGCGGCCCGATCCTGTCGTCGGGCGGCGACGTGGTGGGCCTGGTCTTCGCCGCGTCCGTGACCGACGCCGACACCGGTTACGCGCTGACGGCCGACCAGGTGGCCGAGTCCGCCGCGGTCGGGCTCACCGCCGAAGAGGCCGTGGGCACCGGGGCCTGCACGAGCTGACCGCCCGGGCTCCTCGATCAGGCCGTCGGGCGGGACGTGCTCGACGTGTCCACGGATCCGCCGTCGGTCCTGCCCTTGAGGGCCGCCGGGATCTGCTGGCCCTGGCTGATGGCCCGCTCGGGGGCCTTGACCTGCTTGACCTGGCGGAAGCCGATGTAGCCGAGCAGCGCCGCGATGAGCAGGTAGACGGCGAAGACGATCAGGAAGCACCACGCCAGGTCGAGGCCGGTCATGTGGATGAAGTAGGCGAACGCGACCGACAGCATGATGATCGCCAGCACGCCGATGAACGCCGCCCCGGCGAAGAGGCCGATGCCGGTGCCGCCGTGCTTGACGCTGACCTTCAGCTCGGACTTCGCCAGCTGGATCTCCTTGGAGATCAGCGTGGAGATGTCGCGGCTGGCGTCGATGACGAGGCCGCCGATCGTGGGATCGGAGTCCTTGACCGGGGTGACCGGGGTGCTGGCCATGTGGGGTCCTTCGCAGAGTACGACGCGTGGTCTGACGTCGTGACCCTACACAAGTGGGGCCCGGAGCCCGAGACGTGAGGCGCGCACCGGCCTCGTCCCCGGTACGCTGTCCCACGGTGTGCCGGGAAGTCTGGTCGGCCCGCGTCCACCCGGACGTGGAGTGTCCTGACGGCGACCCCGAGAAAGGCCGCGTGCCCGATGCCGATCGATCCCCCCTCCGGTTCCCACCCGGACACGCAGGGCCACCGTGACGTCTCCGAGGACGAGGTCTGGACCTCCGGACCGTCCTACCTGGCCAGCAACAAGCCGCTCGCCCGCCTCGTCGCACGGCCGGTCCGCGAGTTCCTGCGCATCGAGGCCGCCGGGTCGATCCTGCTGCTCATCGCCGCCGCGGCGGCGCTGATCTGGGCCAACAGCCCGTGGGCCTCGTCGTACGACGCGTTCTGGCACAGCACGATCAGCCTCGACCTCGGTGGCTTCCAGATCGAGGAGTCGTTGCAGCACTGGGTCAACGACGCCCTGATGGTCATCTTCTTCTTCGTCGTCGGGCTGGAGATCAAGTACGAGATCGTCAGCGGCGACCTGCGCGACCCGAAGACCGCGGCGCTGCCCATCGTGGCCGCGATCGGCGGCATGCTGGTGCCCGCCGGGATCTACTTCCTCATCGCCGGCAGCGGCGACGGCAGCGCCGGGTGGGGCATCCCGATGGCCACCGACATCGCCTTCGCGGTCGGTGTCCTGGGCCTGCTCGGCAAGCGCATCCCGTCCGCGGCGCGGCTGTTCCTGCTGACCCTGGCGATCGTCGACGACATCGGTGCGATCATCGTGATCGCGGTGTTCTACACCGAGGAGCTCAGCCTGGAGTGGCTCGCGCTCGCCCTGGTCCTGCTGGGCCTCATGGTCGCGCTGCGGATGCTGCGGGTGTGGTCGCTGTGGGTGTACGTCGCGCTCGGCATCGCCGTGTGGTTCGCGCTGCTGGAGTCGGGGGTCCACGCGACCCTGGCGGGCGTCGCGATCGGCCTGATCACCCCGGCCACCGCGCTGCTCAAGGAGGACGTGGCCCGCAGCTACGCGCAACGGGCGCTGCAGGACCGGCACCTGGATCCCGACGAGCTGACCCGGCTGCGGTTCCTCCTGGGGGAGTCGGTGCCGGTGGTCGAGCGACTCCAGACCGCGCTGCACCCGCTGTCGTCGTACGTCGTGCTGCCGATCTTCGCGCTGGCCAACGCCGGCGTGTCGCTCGGTGGCGGGGCGCTCGGCGACGCGCTGACGTCCGCGGTGGGGCTGGGCATCGGGGTGGGCCTGGTCGTCGGCAAGCCGGTCGGCATCGTGCTGGCCTGCTTCATCGCCGTACGCCTCGGTCTCGGGCGGCTGCCCGACGGCACCTCCTGGCCGATGGTCGTGGGGCTGGGCTCGGTGGCCGGGATCGGCTTCACCGTCTCGATCTTCATCGCCGGCCTGTCCTTCCCCGGCTCCGAGGTGCTCACCAGTGAGGCCAAGGTCGGGATCCTCGTCGCCTCGCTGGTTGCCGCGACCATGGGCACCGTGCTGCTCCTGATGGCGACGCGCAGCAGGCAGACCGACGGCGGCGGCGCCACCGACGGAGGCCGGGAGGCGGAGCACCAACCGGCCGAGGCTGGTAGGTCGCGTTCCTGAGCGCGGCCCACCGCGGCGGCCTCGGGCCGGCCACGGAGGAGGTCCTGGGGTAGTCCGCGACGAACGGACCCCGGATCGTCGGATTCCAGGGTCCGTTCGTCGCGGACTACGCCGGCGTGGGGTCAGCGCGGCAGGCGCACCAGGAAGCGGCACCCGGGGGCCGGGAGGACGACGTTCTCGACGGCGACGACGCCGTCGTGGGCCTCCACGATGCCCTTGACGATGGCCAGCCCCAGCCCGGCGCGCGCGGTGTGGACGTCGGTCTCGTCGGGGGCGTCCGGGGTGCGCGCGGTGGTGCCGCGGAAGGCGACGTCGAAGACGCGACCGCGGGCGTCGTCGGGGATGCCGCCGCACCCGTCGGTGACGGTCAGCTCCACGGCGTCCGCGACCGCGCGGGCCGCGATGTGCACGGTGCCGTCGGCGGGGGTGTGGCGGATGCCGTTGACGATGAGGTTGCCGAGGACCCGCGACAGTCCGGCGGGGTCGGCGGCCACGAGGAGGCCCTGGTCCACCTCACCGCCGAGCTGCACCCGGCGGGCCCGGGCGACGGGGTCGGCCGCCGCGATGGCCTCGCTGACGAGGTCGCCGACCAGGATCTCCTCGGGGGCGAGGTGCAGCACGCCGGCGTGGATGCGCGAGAGCTCGAAGAGGTCGTCGACCATGCGCACCATCCGGTCGACCTCGCCCCGGATCTGTCGGTGGTAGCGCGGCGGGTCGGCGGCGATCCCGTCCTCGAGCGCCTCGGTCATCACCCGGATGCCCGCCAGGGGGGTGCGCAGGTCGTGCGACACCCAGGAGACGAGCTCGCGCCGGGAGTCCTCCAGCCGACGCTCGCGGTCGCGGGACTCCGCCAGCCGCTGGTGGGCGGCGACCAGCTCGGTCGACAGCTCGCGGAACTCGGCCGGCCCCCGTCGTCCGGCGGGCACGGCGTCCCCGTCCCCCACGCGTCGTACGTCGTCGCGCAACGTCCGCGACCAGCGCACCAGCGCGGTCGCCAGCACCAGCGCCACGAGCAGCGACACCACGCCGGCGGCGGTCGTCACGATGGTCGTCACCCACAGGTCGTGCCGGGAGAGCAGCATGCGCTGCGCGACGGCCTGGATGCCCACGATCACGGTGACCACGGTGACGACGGCCACCAGGGCCAGCTGCCAGCGCAGCGTGCGGTGACGCAGCAGCCAGCCCGCTCCGAGCCCGAGCACCCCGACGGCGATGCCGGACAGGGCCGAGATGAACCAGATCTCCGCGGTGTCGCTCATGGTTCCTCCGGGGTGGTCGGGGCCTGCGGGTCCCACCGGTAGCCGACGCCCCAGACGGTGAGGAGCCGGGTCGGCGTGGTGGGGTCGACCTCGATCTTCTCCCGCAGCCGCCGCACGTGGACCGTCACGGTGGACTGGTCGCCGAAGGACCAGCCCCAGACCTGCTGCAGCAGGTCGTCGCGGGAGAAGACGGTCCCGGGCCGGGACACGAAGTGGGCCAGCAGGTCGAACTCGCGCACGGTGAGCGAGCGGGGGACCCCGTCCAGGGCGACCTCCCGACGGGTGCGGTCGACGACCAGGGTGCCGTCCACGAGCACCTTCGGGAGATCGGTGTCCAGGCCGCCGGACGTCCGGCGCAGGATCGACTCGACCCGCAGCACCAGCTCCCGCGGGGAGAACGGCTTGGTGACGTAGTCGTCGGCCCCGAGCTCCAGCCCGACGACCCGGTCCTGCTCGCTGCCCAGCGCGGTGAGGAGGACGACGGGCACGTCGGACGCGCGCCGCAGCCGCCGGCACACCTCGAGCCCGTCGATGCCCGGCATCATCACGTCGAGCACGACGAGGTCGGCGCGGTCACGGCGTACGGCGTCCAGCGCGCCGGCGCCGTCGGCCGCCTCGCTGACCCGGTGCCCGGCCGCGCGGAGGTAGTCGACCACCACTTCGCGGACCGTCTCGTCGTCGTCGACCACCAGCACGTGTGCCATGGGGGGATCATTCCCCGTCCGGTGCCGCAACCGGTCGTCGTGACCGGACGAGTCCCGCGCCGACCACCGCCACCACGACGACCGCGGTCAGCAGCGCCCACGAGGCGAGGTAGGGGCGGTCGAGCAGGGTCGGGTTGTCCGGGCGGGCGCCGAAGCGGCCGAGCACCGGGATCGCCACCACCGTCAGGCCGCCCCACACCACCAGCGCCACGGTCGCCGGCGCCCGGAAGGCGGGGGTGAGCAGCCTCGTGCCGAGCAGACCGAGGGCGAGCAGGACGCCGCTCAGCACCACGTCGTGGGCCAGCACACCGCCGGCCAGCCACAACACCACCTCGAGGAGCTGGCCCGGCTCCTGGCGCGACACGAGCAACCACACGCCGTACAGGCCGAGCAGGAGGCCGACGGCGCCGAGAGGGACACGCAGCCTCACGTCGTCACCTCCAGCGCGGCGACCCACTTGGTCTGGAGGACGCCGGGCCGGTTCGGGGCGATGACCCGGCACGGGTAGCCGTGGTCGAGGTCGAGGGGCTCGCCGGCGAGGTCGAGGGCCAGCAGCGTGCGCTCGTCCCCGGCGAAGTTGGCCGGCAGTATCGTGCGCCGGTAGGGCCCCCTCTCCTGGAGGGAGACCACGGTGACCCCGGTGTCGGTCCCGATGCCGGCCGCCGCGAGCACGTCACGGACCCGGACCCCGCTCCAGGTGCCGGAGGCGCTCCAGCCCTCCACGCAGGCGATGGGCAGGTCGTGCGAGTGCTGGGGCAACGCGCGCAGGTCGGCGAGCCCGAGCGCGGCGGCCTCCCGGCCGTCCACGACCACCCGCAGGGCGTACGCCGTGTCGGTGGCCGACGCCTCCACCCCGGCGGCCGCCGCGGACTTGTTGATCGGGATCCCCTGGGGCCCCTCGCCGGACCGGACGGCCAGGACCGACACCCGGCGCAGCCACGGGACCGTGCCCCCGGCCGTCGCCAGCACGGCCACTGCGGAGGCGGCCAGCGCCGAGCGCACCAGGGTGCGCCTGGACACGGCGCCCGGGCGCACCGCGGTGGGCCGGTCGTGGGACGTGGCCTCGATGTCCGCGCCGAGCACGTCGCGGGTCACCGGCAGCTTGACCGCGATGTGCACCAGCAGGGCGCCGATCGCCACCCAGGCCAGGGCGTAGTGGACGGTGCGGAAGGAGAAGGACACCCAGGGGTACCACTGCGCGGCGTTCGCCAGGCCGGTGGCGAGCTGGAAGACCGAGGCGGCGACCAGGACGGCGATCGAGCCGCGCTCCAGGGCGGTGAGGAGCAGCCGTCGGGGCGGGCGGAGGGGAAGCGCCTCGACGAGGTTGGGGAGGACGGTCCAGAGCTTGACCAGGAGCAGGGGGATCGCGGCCACCCCCGCCGTCACGTGCACTCCCTGGGTGAGCCGGTAGCCCCAGCCGGGGCTGGTGGGGACGGGGATCGGCCGGCTCGGCAGCTGGGCGTAGTGGCTCACCAGCCCGGTCAGGAAGCAGAGCCCGAACGTGATGGCGAGCCACACCCCCACGCGCGCCGCGACCGCGGGGCTGCGCAGTCGTGAGGTGAAGTCCCCGGGTGCCGGCGCCCTCACGTGGCGTCCTCGGTGAGCACGACCGCCCAGCGGTCCCCGAAGGAGTGGACGCCGGCGACGGCGAGGCCCGCCTCGGCCGCGATCACCGGCAGGTCGTCGATCCCCACGACCGCCCAGCGGAAGGGACGGCTGCGGTGCGCCGAGCCCTCGAGGACCGCCCACCCCTGGACGGACCGCACCCCGGGCCCCGCCACCTCGGCGACGACGCGACCCCGCGGGTCCAGCACCGCGCGCACCCGGCCCAGCAGGGCGACCGGGTCACCGCCGATGCCGATGTTGCCGTCGGCCAGGAGTGCGGACTGCCACCGGCCCTCCCCGGGGACCTCGTCGAAGACGTCGCGGCGCACGGCGGCCGCGCCGCGCCCGCGGGTCAGCTCGACGGCGGCGTCGACCACGTCGATCCCCAGCGCCGGGTGCCCGGCCGCGGCCAGTGCCTCGGTCAGGCGCCCGGGACCGCAGCCGATGTCGATGGTCGGGCCCTCGCACAGGTCGACCAGCTGCAGGTCGAGGTGGTCCGCCGGGCGGCTCCACACGTCGACGGGCAGCACCGCGGGCTCCTGGCCGAGCCAGACCACCGTGGTGGGTGCGCCGCGCAGGGCGCTGTCGAAGACGTGGGTGAAGGACATCTCGTCGGTCATCGCGAGGCGCCCGCCGTGCGTCGTGCCGGTACGCCGCGCCAGGCGGCGGCGAAGTGGGTGTGCGGCGCCAGGGCGGCCACGTGCTCGGCGTCGGCGACGGTGTCGACGTCGCGCATGACCGACGTCCGGCCCACCCGGCAGCCGACCCGCTCGAGCGCACGCTGGGTGTCGACGAGCGTGGACGGCGTCGACATGGGCACCGACGCGAGGACCCGGGTCGCGTCCGGGTCGCGTCGACCCAGGACCCACCAGCCGCCGTCCGGCGCAGGGCCGAGCACGACGTCGTGGGAGCTCATCGCGTCCGCGGCGGCCCGCAGGGCCGCGGCGGTGACGTGCGGGGTGTCCATGCCGATCTGCACCACCAGGCCGGGACCCGCGTCGTGGTGGGCGCCGGCGAGCCGCTCGGCGAATCCGTCGCCCTGCTGCGGGGTGACCGTCCAGCCGGCCAGGGCGGCGGTGATCCGTGGACCGTGCACGGCGTCGCGGAGGTCGCCGGCGAGGCTGAGGTGGCGCTCGGCGCCGCTCGCGTCGCAGGCGGCCAGGGTGTCGAGGAGCGAGGCGGCGGCGATCGAGGCGGCGTGGTCGTGGCCGATGTCGGCGCCGAGGCGGGTCTTGACCTGGCCGGGCACGGGAGCCTTGGCCACCACGAGCACCTTCATCGCAGCACCCGCCAGAAGTCGCGGGCGGTGCGCACGGTGCCCACCAGCGAGCCGGACACCTTGGACCGGGTGCCCGCCGCGCGGGGGTGGTAGCCCACGTCGTGCTCGCTGATCCGCCAGCCGGCCAGCGTCACGGCCTGGAGCAGCTCGACGGGATAGCCGAACCGACGGTCCTGCAGGTCGAGGTCGAGCAGGGCCTGGCGGCGGCAGACCCGCATCGGCGCGATGTCGTGGGCGTCCATCCGGATCCGGTGCCGCAGCCAGCTCGCGATGAGGGCGTTGCCGGCCCGCGCGTGCCACGGCCACACGCCCCGCGAGACCGGACGCCGTCGTCCCACGGCGATGTCGGCCCGGCCCGAGCGGACGTCGTCGAGGAGCGGGAGCAGCTGGTCGGGGTCGAAGGAGCCGTCGCCGTCCATGAAGGCGACGTAGTCGGCGGTCGCCGCCTCGAGGCCGGCGTGCACGGCGGCGCCGTAGCCCGGGACGGGCTCGGGCACGACCCGGGCCCCGTGGTCGGCCGCCACCGCGGGCAGTGTCGTCGCGGGACCCGTTGTCGACGACGATCACCGAGAAGATGTCGGGCACGCGGGGGAGCAGGCCGGCGAGGGCGGGGCCCTCGTCGCGGCAGGGGAGCACGAGGTCGCAGGTGGTCACGTGCCGAACGTAGCCAACCGTGCGCCCGCGTGGGCGCCCGGCGACCTTACGAACCCGTGACGCGTGAGCCGACCGCACCGCGTCACCACCCGGCGGGTGCCTAGGGTGGCGCCATGACGTCGGTCCGGGGTGAGCGCGCCCCCGGACGGATCCGGTCGAGCGAGCGGGGGGCCTGGGCGGGTCTCGGCGTCGCCGTGGGGCTGCTGGTGCTGTCCTTCGGTCTGCCGGTGGCGCTGGGGTGGGACGTGCGGGCGCGCAGCGACATGTTCGGGGTGCCGCCGACCCACGGCTTCTGGCAGCCGAAGGTCGGCCCCGGAAGCCTGCCGGCCCTGGTCCTGGCGGTCGTCGGGGTGCGGTGCGCGCAGCGGTGGGCGCGGCGCTGGTCGTGGGGGCCGCTGCTGGTGGCGTCGTACGTCGGGAGCCTGGCGTGGCTGCTGTCGCTCGCCCTCGTCGACGGCACCGACGGGCTGACGCGGGTGATGGCCAACGACACCGAGTACCTCGTGACGGCCCGCGGCATCGACGACGTCGGCGCGATGCTCTCGACGTACGTCGACCGGATCCCGCTCGACCACCCGGACAACTGGCCGATCCACGTCGCGGGGCACCCGCCCGGCGCGGTGCTGATGTTCGTGGCCCTGGTCCGGTCGGGCCTCGGCGGTGACCTGGCCGCCGGCCTCGTCGTCACGGCGGTCGCCGCGACGGTGCCGGTCGCCGTGCTGGTGACCTGCCGCGTGCTGGGGGCCGGGGACCTGGCCCGCCGGGCGGCGCCCTTCCTGGTGCTGAGCCCGGCCGCGGTCTTCATGGCCGTCTCCGCGGACGCCGTCTTCGCGGCGCTGGCCGCCTGGGGGCTCGCGCTGCTCGCCCTGGCCGCCCGTGCGGGGCGTGCCGCGACGATGGTCGGGTGGTCCGTGCTCGCCGGCCTGGTGCTCGGGTGGGCCGTGCTCTGCTCCTACGGGCTGCCGCTGCTCGGGTTGCTGGCGCTCGCCGTGCTGGTCGTGGCCCGCACGTGGCGGCCCCTGCCGGTGGTCGCCGCCGCCGCCCTGGTGCCGGTCCTGGCCATGGCCGCCGGCGGCTTCGCCTGGTGGGACGCCTATCCCGTCCTGGCCGACCGGTACTGGGACGGCCTGGCCGCCGACCGCCCGGCGTCGTACTGGCTGTGGGGCAACCTCGGCGCGCTGCTGGTCTCGGCCGGGCCGATGCTGGGGGCGGGTCTGGGTGGTCTCGTGAGCGGGCGCCGCCGGCTGGCGGGCGTGGACCCGGCGGGCGTGCGCGCGATCGTCTGGCTGGTCGGCGCCGCCGCGGCCACCGTCGTGGTCGCCGACCTGTCGCGGATGTCCAAGGCGGAGGTGGAGCGGATCTGGCTGCCGTTCGTGCCGTGGCTGACCCTGTCGCTCGCCCTGCTCCCCGCACGCTGGCACCGGCCGGCGCTGGCGGTGCAGGTGCTCGCCGCCCTCGCGGTGCAGCACCTGCTCTACACGACCTGGTGAGCGGACGGGTCAGGCCCGCAGCGGCGCCGTCGCGAACTCCGCGAGCCCCGCGTGGGGTCCGATCCGGGCGGTGAACCCCAGGTCCGCGCTGGCCCGCGCCGGGGAGGCGACCACGTGCCGCACGTCGCCGGCCCGGAAGCCCCCGGTGACCTCCGGCTCGAGGTCGCGTCCGGAGCCGGCGGCCACCCGGCGGGCCACGTCGAGGATGCTGATCGGCTGACCCGAGCACACGTTGTACGCCGCGAAGGCACCCTCGCCGGCGGCGGTCACCGACTCGAGGGCGGCCAGGTTGGCCCGGGCGACGTCGGCGACGTGCACGAAGTCGCGCATCTGGCCGCCGTCCTCGTAGACCCGGGGGCGCTCGCCGCGCTCCAGCGACGAGCGGAACATCGCGGCCACCCCGGAGTAGGGGGTGTCGCGGGGCATGCCCGGCCCGTAGACGTTGTGGTAGCGCAGCGCCACCGCCGCGGCGCCGGCCTGGCGCACCCACGCGGAGGCGTAGTGCTCCTGCGCCAGCTTGCTGGCGGCGTAGCTGCTGCGCGGGTCCAGGCGTGCCCCCTCGTCGATGGTCTCCCAGCCGAGGTCGCGGTCGCACTGCGGGCACCGGTGCTCGAAGTCCCCGGCCTCCAGGGCGGCCACCGGCCGTGGCCCGGGCGCGTGGGGGCCGTGCTCGGGGCAGGCGTAGCGCCCCTCGCCGTACACGACCATCGAGGAGGCGAGGACGAGTCGGTCGACCCCGGCGTCGTGCATGCCGGCCAGCAGGGCGGCGGTGCCGAGGTCGTTGTGGGAGGCGTAGTCGGGCAGGTCCGCGACCCGGACCCCGGCGCCGACCAGCGCGGCCTGGTGGCAGACGGCGTCGACGCCGGTGAGCAGGGACGCCCACTCCTGCGACCTCGCGGAGTCGCGCACGTCGAGGTGGTGGGTCCCCTCCGGCGGGGTCGTCTCACCGTGGGCGCTGTCCAGCATCAGGTCGACCCGGACGACGTCGTGGCCCGCGTGCTCGAGCTCGGCGCCGATGGCGGTGCCGATGAAGCCGGCCGAGCCGGTCAGCAGGACCCTCACGGCGTGGGGATGTCGTAGGTGAGGTCGATCCCGTCGTGCCAGCTCCCGCAGGTGCAGCCGTCCGGGTCGGGGAGGGCGGCCAGCGCTCGCTCCAGCAGGCCGGTGAGGCGCTCGAGGTTGGCCCGGAAGAGGGCGAAGACCTCCTCCTGCCCGACGCCGCCGCCGGACTCGGCGCCGGCGTCCATGTCGGTCACCAGGGCGAGCGGGGCGTAGCACTGGCCCATCTCGCGGGCCAGCTGGGCCTCCGGGGCGCCCGTCATGTTGATGAGGTCCCAGCCGGAGGCGGCGTAGGCCCGCGACTCCGCCCGGGTGGAGAACCGCGGCCCCTCGACGACGACCATGGTGCCGCCGACCCTCACGTCCCTGTCCGCCCCGGCCAGGGCCGCTGTCACTCCCGGGCAGTAGGGGTCGGCGAAGGGCAGGTGCACCGCACCGCTCTCGACGAAGGACCCGATGCGTCGGTGGGTGCGGTCCACGAGCTGGTCGGGCACCACCAGGTCGCCCGGCGCGACGGTGTCCCGCAGCCCGCCGACGGCGCACGGCGCCAGCACCTGGCGCACGCCGAGCGAGCGCAGCGCCCAGGCGTTGGCGCGGTAGTTGATCCCGTGCGGCGGGTGCTCGTGGCCGGGTCCGTGCCGCGGCACGAAGGCCACCCGGCGGTCGGCGACGGTGCCGACCGAGATCGGCGCGGAGGGCGCGCCGTACGGCGTCTCGACGACGTGCTCGGTCGGGTCGGGGAGGAACGAGTAGAAGCCGGTGCCGCCGATCACCGCGACCTCGGCGGTGCCGGTCACCGTGCCGCTCGGGGAGTCGGGGGAACGGCCGGGGCTGGGGGTCGTGGTGGTCACGGGGTCATTGTGGGCCCCGCGACCAACCACGACCCGGGAGGGCGCCGGGAGTCGGTCAGTCCTCCGAGGAGGCCGACCCCTCGCGTCCCTTGATCAGGTCCATCACCGTCGAGTCGGCCAGCGTGGTGACGTCGCCCACCTCGCGGTGCTCGGCGACGTCCTTGAGCAGGCGGCGCATGATCTTGCCCGAGCGGGTCTTGGGCAGCTCGGGGACGATCATGATCTGGCGCGGCTTGGCGAGGGCGCCGATCTCCTTCTGCACGTGCTTGCGCAGCTCCTCCACGAGGTCGTCGGGGGCCGCGCCGTCGTCGCCGAGCGCCGACTCGCGCAGGATGACGAACGCGCAGACCGCCTGGCCGGTCGTCTCGTCGGCCGCGCCCACGACCGCCGCCTCGGCGACCTTGGGGTGCGAGACGAGGGCCGACTCGATCTCGGTGGTGGAGAGCCGGTGGCCCGAGACGTTCATGACGTCGTCGACGCGACCGAGCAGCCAGATGTCCCCGTCGTCGTCCCTCTTGGCGCCGTCGCCGGCGAAGTACAGGCCCTCCCAGCGCGACCAGTAGGTGTCCTTGAAGCGCTGGTCGTCGCCCCACAGGGTGCGCAGCATGGCCGGCCAGGGCTCGCGGACCACGAGGTAGCCGCCGTAGCCGTTGCCACCGACTCGGCCTCGTCGTTGACCACGTCGACGGTGATGCCCGGCAGGGCCCGCATCGCCGAGCCGGGCTTGCCGGCGGTGACGCCCGGCAGCGGGCTGATCATGATCTGACCGGTCTCGGTCTGCCACCAGGTGTCCACGATCGGGCCCGGTCGGCCCCGATGTGCGTCCGGTACCAGATGTAGGCCTCGGGGTTGATCGACTCACCGACCGAGCCGAGCAGCCGGATCGAGGACAGGTCGTGCTCGGCGGGGATGTGGTCGCCCCACTTCATGAAGGTCCGGATCGCGGTCGGTGCGGTGTAGAAGATCGTCACGCCGTACTTCTCGATGATCTCCCACCAGCGGCCCTTGTGCGGGGAGTCGGGGGTGCCCTCGTACATCACCTGCGTGGCCCCGTTGGCGAGCGGACCGTAGACCATGTAGGAGTGCCCGGTCACCCAGCCGACGTCGGCGGTGCACCAGTAGACGTCGGTCTCGGGCTTGAGGTCGAAGACCGACCAGTGCGTGTACGACGTGCCGGTGAGGTAGCCGCCCGTCGTGTGCAGGATGCCCTTGGGCTTGCCCGTCGTGCCGGACGTGTACATGACGTAGAGCGGGTGCTCGCTGTCGTGCATCTCGGGCTCGTGGTCGGGGGAGGCGGTGTCCACGACGTCGTGCCACCACACGTCGCGGTCGTCGTCCCAGCCTCCGTCTCCCAGGTCCTGGCCGGTACGCCGCACCACCACCACCGAGCGCACCTCCTGGCCGTGCTGGGCGGCCTTGGCGACCGCCTCGTCGACGGCCGGCTTGAGGGGGCTCGGGGCGCCGCGGCGGTAGCCGCCGTCGGAGGTGACCACGACCTCGGCCTGGCAGTCGGCGATGCGGGTGGCCAGCGCATCGGCGGAGAAGCCGCCGAAGACCACCGTGTGCGGGGCGCCGAGGCGGGCGCAGGCCAGCATCGTGATGGCGACCTCGGGGATCATCGGCATGTAGATCGCGACGCGATCGCCCTTCTTCACGCCGAGCTCGGTGAGCGCGTTGGCGGCGCGCGAGACCTGGTCCTTGAGGTCGGCGTACGTCAGGTCGCGGGTGTCGTCCTCGGGCTCGCCGACCCAGTGGATGGCGACCCGGTCGCCGTGGCCGGCGTCGACGTGGCGGTCCACGCAGTTGACCGAGGCGTTGAGGGTGCCGCCGACGAACCACTTCGCGAACGGCGGGTTGCTCCAGTCGAGGACCTGGTCCCACGTCCTGCCCCAGTCGAGGCGCTCGGCGGCCTCGGCCCAGAACGCCTCCCGGTCGGCGGAGGCGAGGTCGTAGGCCTCCTCGGTGACGTTGGCGTCGGCGGCCAGCTCGGCCGGGGGCTCGAAGCGGCGGTCCTCGGTGGCGAGGTTGGCGAGGGCGTCGGACCTGGTCTGGTCAGAGGCGGTCTGGTCGGACATGCGAGCTCCGTCTGGTCGATGCGATGCGATGTGATGTGAGGCGACGTGATGCCGCGAACCTACTCGGCGAAGGTCGGTCGGTCGATGGGTACGACGCCCGGACCGGTCCCCGGTGGTGCTGTGCCGGTGGGGACCGGTCCGGACGTGGTGGTGGGTCGGTCAGTGGTGCACGGCCCCCTCGGCGCCGGCGCCGGTGAGGGCGCGGACCTCGAGCTCGGTGAAGCGGTCCTCGGCGCTCGGCTCCCGGCCGGAGATGGTGCCGAGGTGGCCGAGCAGGAAGCCCAGTGGTCGCACCGTGGCCGCGTGGGCGGGGAGAGGGCATCGCCGCTACGTCGGCGGGCGGGGGTGGCGCGTCGCCGAGCGGTCGGTCGCGCACGACGAGCGGTCGACGGTGCGCCCTCCGTCGCGGCGCGACGGAGGGCGCGGTCCCGCCACGGGTGGGCCGCGGCTACGCCGAGGGGGCCTTGTCCAGGGCGCCGGGGTCGGTGTCGTGCTCGGCGCCGTTCGAGGTCCCGGCGGCCTGCCCGACGGACTTCTTGATGAGCGCCTCGAGGTCGAGGCCGGTCGACGTCTTGAGCATGTTGAGGGTCTGCACGACGTTGTCGTTGACCTGGCGCGGCAGCGCGCCGGCACCGTCGGAGGAGATGACCGTCAGCTGGTCGATCGCGGCCATCGGCGCCGCGACCTCGCGGGCGATCTGCGGGAGCACCTCGATCAGCATCTGCAGGACGGCGGCGTCGTTGTAGTGGGCGAACGCGTCGGCGCGCTTGTCCATCGCCTCGGCCTCGGCCTGGCCGACCGCCAGGGTCGCGGCCGCGGTGGCCTCGCCCTCGGCGCGCGTCGCGTCGGCCTCCGCGGTACGTCGCGCCTTCTCGGCCTCACCGCGGCGTGCGCCCTCGATGGCCTCGGCCTCGGCCAGCGCCGTACGACGGGACTTCTCGGCCTCACCGCTGAGCCGGGCCTCCTCGGCCTGGGCCTGGGCGGCCGCGATGGTGGCGGCCTTGCGGGCCTCGGCGGCCGCGATCTCGGCCGAGCGCTGGGCCTCGGCCTCCTGCTCGACCTTGTAGCGGGCGGCGTCGGCCGGCTTGCGGACCTCGGTCTCCAGGTTGCGCTCGGTCAGCGCCGCCTGGCGGACGGCGACCTTCTCCTGCTCCAGCAGGATCGCCTGGTCGCGGTCGGCCTGGGCGAGCGGGCCGGAGGCGGCGGCGGTGGCCGAGGCCGCGTCGGTCTCGGCCTTGATCTCGGCCTGCTTCAGCGCCAGGGTCCGGGTCGCGATGGCGATCTCCTGCTCCGCGGCGATCCGGGCCTGCTCCGCGGCCTGCCGGGCGTTCGCCTCGGCGATGGAGGCGGTCTGCTGGATGCGCGCGGCCTCGGGACGACCCAGGTCGGTGAGGTAGGTGCCGTCGTCGGTGACGTCCTGGATCTGGAAGGTGTCCAGGATCAGGCCCTGGCCGGTCAGGGAGTTCTCGGACTCGTCGGCCACCCGCTGGGCGAACGCCGCCCGGTCGCGGATGATCTGCTCGACCGTCAGGCCGCCGACGATGGAGCGCAGGGCGCCGGCGAGCACCTCCTGGGTGAAGGACTCGATCTCGCTCTGCTGGGCCAGGAAGCGCTGGGCCGCGAGCCGGATCTGGTCGGCGTTGCCGCCCACCTTGACGATCGCCACACCCTCCACGTTGAGCTTGATGCCCTGCCCGGAGACCGCGCCGCGGATCTGCACCGAGATGCGCCGCGAGGAGAGGTCGAGGGTGGCGAGCTTCTGGACGAACGGGATGACGAAGACCCCGCCGCCGAGGATGACCTTCTGTCCCGACAGGTCGTGGCTCAGCGCGCCGGTCTCGGGGTTGAGGACCGCCTTCCCCTTGCGCCCCGTGACGATGTACGCCTGGTTGGGCCCCGCCACCTTGTAGCGGCTCGTGACGAGCAGCAGGAGCAGGACGACGAGGGCGACGAGGCCACCGAGGGCGACGAGGGGGCTGGACAGGTCCACTGGGGTTCTCCTAGACGTGGGGCGTGGGCACGGCTGTGCGGGCGGTGCTTCAGGTGAGCTCGGGCCACACCGGGGCCACGGTGACCGAGGTGGGGGACAGGACGCCGGTCACGTGCACCGGCGTCCCGGGCTCGATCGGCTGCTCGGCCCGCGCGTTGAGCCGCATGGTGTGGCCGCCGACCAGGATGTCGACGACGCCGAGACCACCGGCGGGGATCGGGGTGATGACGCGACCGTCGCGGCCGATGGTGTCGTTTGTCGTGGGCGTCGAGTCGCTGCTGCCGTCGCGCAGCAGCCGGGTCAGCCACCACGCGAACGAGGCGAACGCGGCCCCGGTGACCAGCCCGACCGGGATGGCGATCGCCGTACCGACGGCGCCCTGGACGGCGGCCGCCCCGAAGCCGGTGGCGGCGACGAAGGCGCCGATGACCGCGCTGGAGAACACGTCACCGGCGAGGGCGTCGAAGGCTCCGTCGAAGAGGTCGCCGACGAGGAGCGAGACCAGCAGCAGGACGAGCCCCACCACCCCGATCACCATGAACGTCGTCATGCATCTCCCCGTGCCGCGTGCCCGCCACCCCCGACGGGAGACCCAGCATGCCAGACGAGGCGGGGCGCCGTACGGCGTGTGGCGGAGTCGCCGCGGACCCCGGATCCCGCGTCAGCGCTGGAGGTCCACCGCCTCCGGGGTGTGCAGCCGCACCATGAACCGACCCGCGTGGGCCGGGATGCACGACCGGGTGGCGCGGCTGGTACCCCGTCGGCTGGACGGCCGGCTACCTCGTCCTCCTCGTCCTGGTCGCCGCCCCGCTGCGCCGCCCGGGCGCCTACAGGCTGCCCGACCGCTGGTGTCGGTGAGCACGGCGCCCGGGGTGCCGAGCAGGGCGCGGAGGTGGCCGAGGCTGCGCTCCGCGCTGTCGGCGGTCAGGCCCGCACGGAGGGCCGGGCTGGCCAGGGAGGCGTTGTGCAGTGCCCGTAACGTGGCCCGGTCGGCCTGCGAGCCGAGCGCCGTGCCCGCCGTCGGACCGTCGCCGGAGCCGGGGCCGCACCATGCCCGGAGACTACTCACGGGCGCCGACGCGCACCTCGGTGTCGGTGCGGTCCGACCCCGGCCGGACGCGACCCGGCCGCCCGGTCGTCCTGGACGACTCGTGGCGGCCGGCGGCGCGCTCGACGGGGGAGCCTCAGATGAAGCCGTTGTCCGACATCCACTCCTCGGCCACGTCGGCGGGCTGCTCCAGGTCGACCGAGACGCGCTCGTTGAGGCCGGTCATCTCCTCCTGGGTCAGCGCCTCGGAGATGGGGTCGAAGATCGCGTCGAGCTCCTCGCCGTACTCGCTGTAGACGCCGTCGGTGAAGACGGGGCTGGGGTTGTAGAGCGGGAAGAAGCCCATGTCGTCCTCCAGCACGGTGAGGTCGAGGGCGCTGACCCGTCCGTCGCTGGTGAAGACCTCGCCGAAGTTGCAGGGGTCCTGTTTGGCTGCCGCCGAGTAGACGATGCCCGTGTCGAGCACGGTGACGTTGTCGGCGGGGAACGCGTAGCCGTAGGCCTTCTCCATCCCGGGCAGGCCGTCGTCGCGAGCGGAGAACTCGCTCTCGACGCAGAGCGTCGCGTTGTCCGGGTCGGACTCGATCAGGGCGGCGAGGTCGGAGAGCTTCTCGGGGTTGCCGAGCTCGTCGGCGGCCTCGCTGGCGAAGGCGAGGGCGTAGGTGTTGTTGAAGTCGGCGGGCTGGAGCCAGTGGAGGTCGTTCTCCTCGAGGTCCCGGTCGCGCACCACCTCGTACTGCTCGATGCGGTCGGCGACCGGCTCGGTCTCCTTGAAGAAGGAGATCCAGGCGGTGCCGTTGTACTCCCAGTAGGTGTCGATCGCGTCGCTGGTCAGCGCCGACCGGGTCACGTCCGTGCCGCCGGTGTTGATCTCGTCCTTGACGTCCGCTCCCGCGTTCTCCAGGGCGAGCTTGCTGATGTTGCCGAGGATCAGCTGCTCGTCGAAGTCCTTGGAACCGACCGTGATGGATGCGCCGGAGAGCGTCCCTTCGGTGTCGGAGCCGTTGCCGCCACCGTCGTCGCCACCGCAGGCCGCGAGGGACAGGGCCAGGGCGACCGCCCCGGAGGCGGCGAGTACGCGCGTGTTGTTCATGATGCTCCTTTCAAGAGCTTCGTGGTCCGTGTCAGAGCCCGCGGGGCGCGAGCAGGCGGCCGGCCATGCCGGCGAGGTAGCTGACGAGCAGGGCGAGTCCGGAGACGAGGACGACCCCGGTCACCAAGATGGTGTTCCGGTTGAGCTGGATGCCGTTGAAGATGATGTAGCCGAGCCCCCCGGCGCCGAAGAACGTGGCCAGGGTGGCGGTGCCGACGTTGATGATCAGTGCCGTGCGCAGACCGGCGATCATGACCGGCACGGCGAGCGGCAGCTCGACGCGGAACAGGACCATGAGGTGCGACAGGCCCATGCCGCGTGACGCCTTGATGAGGCTCTCGTCGACCTGCTGGAGGCCCACCATGGTGTTGCGAAGGATCGGCAGCGTGGAGTAGGCGACGAGCCCGATGACCACCGGGGTGAAGCCGAGGAGGCCGAACGCGACGTAGATGACGGCGAGCAGCCCGAACGAGGGGATGCCTTGGCCGACGTTCGCGATGCCGATCACGACCGGTACCGCGGCCCGGGCGAAGTGCCGGGTCAGCAGGACGCCCAGCGGGATGGCGAGCGCCAGCACGATCAGGGTGGAGACCGCCGTGAGCTGGAGGTGCTGCACCGTCCGTTCGACCAGCTCGTCTCGCGTGAGCACCCGCTCCTCGATCGAGTCGAGCTCCTGGGACTGCACCCAGAGCCATGTCGCGGCGAAGACGGCCGAGACGAAGACGGGCATGCCGAGCCACTCCAGCAGCGTCGGCCGATGGTTCGGGCGCACCATCGTGAGCGGCGTGCCCGCGCCCAGGGCGACGTCGGACTCGGCTGTCGCCGTCATCAGACCTCCTCGCCGGGGTGCGTCTTCTGCGCGAGGTAGAAGGCGGCGTGCTGGTCACGCATGGTGCGCACGGCCGACATGATGGTCTCGAGGTCGACGATCCCCTGGTAGACGCCGTTCCCGTCGACGACGATGGCGCAGCCCCCGTTGGAGGTGATCAGCTCGTTGAGGGCGTCGGACAGGGTGGCGTGCGGCTCCACGAGGGCCTTGGCCTCCAGCCCGACCCCGGCGGGGGCGCCGGCACGGCGCAGGTCTCCCATGGTGACCCACCGCGCGGGTCGCCGCTCGGCGTCCAGCAGCAGCATCGCCGACCAGTCGGAGGCGCCCAGGACGCGGCGGAGGTCGGCGACGTCGTCGGTGACCGAACCGACGGGTGCGGCGGAGGTGACCTCCAGGTCGCGGATGCGGGACAGGTTCAGCCTCTTCAGGGACGCGCCGGCCCCGATGAAGTCGGCGACGTAGTCGTCGGCCGGGTTCGTCAGGAGGTTCTCGGGGGTGTCGAACTGCGCGATGTGCGACTGGTCGCGGAGCACGGCGATCCGGTCACCCATCTTGATCGCCTCGTCGATGTCGTGGGTGACGAAGATGATCGTCTTCTGGATCTGCTGCTGCAGCCGCAGGAACTCGTTCTGGAGTCGCTCACGCGTGATCGGGTCGATGGCACCGAAGGGTTCGTCCATCAGCATCACGGGCGGATCGGCCGCCATCGCCCGGGCCACGCCCACCCGCTGGCGCTGCCCACCGGACAGCTCCTTGGGGTAGCGGGACCGGTAGAGGTCGGGGTCCATCCCCACCATGCCGAGGAGCTCGTCCACGCGCGCGGAGATGCGCTTCTTGTCCCACCCGACGAGCTTCGGCACGGTGCCGATGTTCTGGGCGATGGTGCGGTGCGGCAGCAGGCCCGTCTCCTGGATGACGTATCCGATGCGGCGGCGCAGCTCGTCGGGATTGCCCCGGGTGACGTCCTCCCCGTCGAGGACGATGTGACCCGATGTCGGCTCGATGAGCCGGTTGATCAGCTCCATCGAGGTCGTCTTGCCGCATCCGGACGGGCCGACGAGCACCACGATCTCGCCGCGACCCACGGACAGGGTGAGCCGGTCGACCGCCGGCGTCTTCTGGCCCGGGAACTGCTTGGTCAGGCCGACGAGCTCGATCATCGGCTCGGTCGACGTGTCGGCACCGGACCCCGCGTCGTCGTGCGTGATGGTGGTCGTGGTCATCGGATACCTCGCGAAGTGGTCAATCGGCGGATGAGGACGAAGGCGGCGTCGAACAGCAGGGCCAGCACGATCACGGCCAGGGTGCCGCCGTACACGAGGTTCGGCGCGTTGGCGTTGGGGACCGACCGGATGCCGCGGAAGATCTCCTGACCCAGTCCCGGTCCGCCGACCAGCGCGGCGATGGCGGCGATGCCGACCACCACCTGGGTCGAGACGCGAATGCCGGTGAGGATCACCGGCCAGGCCAGGGGCATCTCGATCCGGACCAGACGGGTGGAGGAGCTCATGCCCATGCCGCGCGAGGCCTTGATGATCGCAGGATCGACGGAGCTCAGCCCGGCCAGGGTGTTGGCCACGATCGGCAGCAAGGCGTAGAGCGTGAGTCCGGCGATCGCGGGTGGTGCGCCCAGCCCGAACAGCGGGACGAAGATGGCGAAGAGGGCGAGCGACGGGAGCGTGAGGAAGAAGGAGGTGGTGCTGATGATCGGCGCCCGGGTGAACTTCAGGCGGTGCGCGATCACTCCGAGGGGCAGGCCCACCAGGACCGCGATCCCCATCGAGATGAGGACCAGCTGGACGTGCTCGATGGACAGCTCGATGAGGTTGTCGTAGTTCCTGGAGAGGTAGTCGAGAAAGGTCATTGTCCCCCGAAGGATCAGTGGGCTGGGAGGAGCGCGGGCCCGCGTTCGAGGCTCCGCCGATCGCCACAGAGGAGCTGGATCGGCCGGTCGACAGTATCCGCTGAGGCCGGCCGGCCGGCCATCCAGGTCGCGTATCCGAACGAATTGTCGCGGAGTTGTCACGTTCGGCACACGGAGCCGGGGCGTCCTCGGGCGAGGTGTCGCGGCCATGGCGCGACGCGGTCCTCCGACCGCACGTGCGGGCTTCACGACTGCCCGCAGAGCACTGCTCTCTCTGGGACGTCGATGATCGGCAGCCGGTCGACCCGTCTCCCGGAGCGGGGACGTCGCGGTCGTGATCTGCGCGTCCCGGACCCGACGACGAACGGCCACGGGTGAGGACGTCGCGGCCGAGGCCCGACGCCTTCCCCGGACCCGGTCAGCGCTCGCAGGTCCGCTCGTCCTCGGCCCGGCACCGGTCGCGACCCGGGCCACCGACGGCCTTGTCCCTACCTCGTCCGCCGGTGAGCGAGTCCCTACCTCGTCCGCCGGTGAGCGCGTCGTTGCCGGCGCCACCGGCCAGCGAGTCGTTGCCCCCGCCGCCGGTGAGCACGTCCCTGCCGGCGCCGCCCAGGAGCACGTCCTTGGCGCCGCCGCCCTTGATGCGGTCGTTGCCCGGCCCGCCCCACGCCTTGTTGATGCCGCTCCTCGCGGAGCCGGTGTCGATGCGGTCGTTGCCGCGGCCACCGTAGATCCGGTCGGCTCGCACGCTGCCGTCGATGCGGTCGTGGCCCGAGCCGCCGCGCAGCACGACGTCGGCCGCCTCGCAGTCGTAGCCATCCTCGGTGTCGTAGTCGTAGTTGGCGTGCTGGACGCCGTCCTTGCCGCCGCGGCCGTCGACGACCACCCGGCAGCCGACCCCGAGCAGGTAGTTGTCCCGGTCGTCGCCGACGAGCCTGATCTCCTCGGCCGAGACCCAGGCGTCCTCCACGCCGGTGACCAGCCCGGAGCCCGCGCCGTCCACCTCCAGGGTGCCGTGTGCCAGGTCGAGGTCCACCGAGCCGTCCGGGGAGGCGACGTTGAGCTGGTCCCCGCCGGTCCCGAGGTCGATGCGGCTGCCCGCGCGGGCGCCGTCGAGGTCGAGGTCGTCGTCGCCGGCGCCCAGGTCGACCTGCAGGGTGGCCGGGCCGTCGACGTCGACCCGGTCGACGCCGTCCGAGCCCCGGACCTCCAGCGTGCCGAGACCGGGCTCGCTCCTCACCCACAGGTCCTCGACGGAGGCGAAGGACGCCTCGCGCACCCCGTCGCGCGACATCGTCTGCGTGGTCAGGTCGATGGAGAACCTCTGGCCGGAGGCGTGTGGCATGAGCCGGTCGCCGCCGGTGCCGAGGTCGAGGACCCCGGCCGGCCCCATCGTCCCGGACCACTCGACGCTGTCGTTGCCCTCCCCGGTCCTGACCTCGTCGTCGTTGGGGAGCCCCGGTCCGCCGGAGGTGACCTCGTCCGAGCCGGCCCCCGTGTCGATGACGTCGCGCTCCGCCTCGCTGGGCGGGAGCGCGCCGGGGCCGCCCGCGGGGCCGGCCACGACGGAATCGCTCCCGGCTCCGCCCACGAAGGTGTCCGAGCCCTCTCCCAGGATCGCGATGAGGTAGAAGCCCTTGTTCATCGCGGTGCTGTCCACCACGTCGTTGCCGGGCCCGGCGTCGACGTCGACCAGGTTGACGCCGGTGTTCTTCCCGGTCACGCAGACCAGGTCGTCGCCCCCGCCGGCGAGGACGTCCGTGCTGGAGCCGGTGACGATCACGTCGCGGCCCGCGGTGCCTTGCAGCGTCGGCGTCGTCCCGACGATCGTGGCCGCCTCGCCACGGCAGGTCTCGCCGGCGGCCACAGCGGTCGGGGCGGCGAGGAGGGTCGCACCCAGCGCGGCGGTGCCGACCAGGATGGCGGTGGGTGAGGTCGTACGACGCATGGGTGCTCCCGGAGGATCGCGCTGCCTACCTGAAGTCGATGAGCAGCATGTCGGTGTCGGTGCCGTCCGAGATGATCGGACCCTCCTGTGACGCCCCGTCCTCCGGATTGGTTGTCGGCGCCTCGCCGCGGTCGATGACCTGCGCGCGGAAGCACTCGGTGCGATACGCCAGCTGCATGCCGTCGTGCCCGCGTCCGTAGTCGTCGTACAACGCGCGCACCGTGTCGAGTCGCGCCTCGCGGGCGGCCTCGTCGAGGCTGGAGATGTAGGAGCGCGAGGCGACGGTGGCGAGCAGCGTCTCGCGGTTGACGTCCTGCCAGTGCGCGAAGGTCGTCTCCTCGACGGGGCCGAAGAGGTCGGAGTCCGCGAGGAGCTGCTGGGAGGAGGACGACATCGACTGCTCGCCCACGGCCTCGACGAGGCGGCGTATCCAGGGGATCCGCTGGTCGAAGAAGTTCCAGGTGAGCGCCAGGTGGCCCCCGGGCTTGAGGACCCGGGCGATCTCCGGCAGCGCGACCTCGTGGTCGAACCAGTGGAACGCCTGCGCCGCGACCACCACGTCGACCGAGCGGTCGTGGGCGGGGATCTCCTCGGCGCCGGCGACCTTGGCGCTGCACCCGGGCACCTGCGCCTCGAGCCGCGCGAGCATCGCGGCGTCGGGGTCGGTGGCGTAGACCGCGTGCCCCTGGGCGACCAGCTCACGGGTCAGCTTGCCGGTGCCCGCGCCGAGCTCGAGGACGACCTTGGCCTCGCCGCCGACGAGCCAGGAGACGGCCTCGGCGGGGTACGACGGACGTCCCCGGTCGTAGGTCCCGGCCACGGCTCCGAAGGATCCGGACCAGCGCTTCATGTCCTCGGGGGTGGGCTGCTCGTCGCTCATCCCCTGCAGGCTACTAGCGTCCTCTCGCGTGACGACCGATCCCTTGGCCTGGCTGGTGGGCCTCGAAGGCGTGCCCTCCGGGTACGCCGCCGCCCGAGACGGCATCGACGTGATGCTGCGTGACCGGGGACTGCGGCGTACCTCGCCGGAGATGACCGCCGAGTCGCTGCTGCGCGGCGCGCACGCGTCCGCGGTGCTCGAGGGGTCCTCGGCCACCCTGGCCGAGCTGCGCGAGGGCGGCGGCGACGCCATCGCCGCCGACGCCGTCCGGATGTCGGCCTCGCTGCTGGCCCTGGCCCCGCTGCTCAAGACCGCGCCCCTGCAGGCGATCGCCAGGATCCACAGCGTCGTCGGGTCCGCGTCCCTCGACCCCGAGCAGCTGGGCCGGCCCCGGGACGCCGCCTCGGCCGACCGGCTGCGGGGGGTCGCGGAGCTGCTGCTGGCCGAGACGTCCGCGCCGGCACTGCTGGTGGCGGCCGTCGTGCACGCGGACCTGGCGACCACCGCGCCCTTCGCGTCCCACAACGGCATCGTGGCGCGCGCCGTCGAACGCCTCGTGCTGGTGTCGCGCGGGGTGGACGCCAAGTCGCTGGTGGTGCCGGAGGCCGGGCACCTGGCCCTGCGCGCGCAGTACGAGTCCAACCTGGGGGCCTACCGCGACGGCGGGCCGCGCGGGGTCCACGCATGGGTGCTCTACGCCAGCGAGGCGTACGCCGCGGGGGCGGAGGCGTCCCCCCTGCGCCGGGCGGCGGAGTAGCCCGGATCGCCGGAGCACATGCGAACGGCACCTGATCGTGAGATCAGGTGCCGTCGCTGACACGTGAAGCCGGGGTACCAAGCGTGCAACATCTAACTGCTGTCCCGGTCGTGGCCGGTGACTCGCGCCCTTGTGCGAAGGGTAGATCGCCGCGTGGGTTCGGGGCTCACGTGCTGCTTGTGGAGTTGTGTGCCTCAGTTCTACGCCGGTGCGGGCGCGCGTTCAAGGCTTGACTTCCGCGCCGATCGGTGCGGGCTCAGGCCCCCTCGCGGCGCTTGCGGGCGTTGACCCACAGCACCCCGCCGGCGGCCATCGCGCCCCCCACGGCCAGCGCGGCCAGGGTGGTCCGGGCGGGCGGCAGCGGCACCCGGGAGCGCAGCGCGACCGGCTTGTCGAAGACCAGCACCGGCCATCCCTCGGCCAGCGCCACCCGGCGCAGCTCGCGATCGGGGTTGACCGCGTGCGGGTGGCCGACGGTGCGCAGCATCGGCACGTCGGTGACCGAGTCGCTGTAGGCGTAGGACCCCTCGAGGTCGTAGCCGACGAGCTCGGCGAGGTCCTCGACCGCGCGCGCCTTCTCCTCGGCGTACGCGTAGTACTCGATCTCGCCGCTGTACTTGCCGTCGACGATCTCCATGCGCGTCGCCACCACCCGGTCGGCGCCCAGCAGCTCGCCGATGGGCTCGACCACCTCCGACCCGCTGGTGGAGACGATGACGACGTCGCGTCCGGCGCGGTGGTGCTCCTCGATCAGGCTGACGGCCTCGTCGTAGACGATGGGGTCGACGACGTTGTGCAGGGTGTCGGCGACGATCTCGCGCACCGTGGCGACGTCCCAGCCGGCGCACAGCGCGGACATGAACGCCCGCATCTTCTCCATCTGGTCGTGGTCGGCGCCGCCGACGAGGTAGACGAACTGGGCGTAGGTGCTGCGCAGCATCGCCCGCCGGCTGATGAGGCCGCCGGCCTGGAAGGGCTTGCTGAAGGCCAGCGTGCTCGACTTGGCGATGATCGTCTTGTCGAGGTCGAAGAAGGCCGCGGTGGGGCGGGGCATGTGCGCCATCGTAGGCCGGTGCTCGCGGCCCGGCGGCCCACGCGGGCCACCAGCCGTCCACCGGGTGCCTGCACGAGCCGGTCGTCCACAGGGAGGGCGGCGTCCTGACGCGCCGTCGATCCCCGCGGGGAACCTCGATCCATGCAGCCGCTCCTCCTCACCCGCGACCGTGCCCTCGTCGACGAGGTGGCCCGCCTGAGTGCCGCCGCGGGCGTCCGTCCCGACGTGTACGACGACCCGCTCGCCGCGCTCTCCGCCTGGCCGTGCGCCCCGCTCGTCCTCGTCGGTGCCGACCTCGTCGACGAGGTGGCCTCCGCCCGTCCGGGACGGCGCGACGGGGTCCACGTCGTGGGCTGGACCCCCGACGACGGGGTCTTCCGGGCGGCGCTGGCCATCGGCGCCGCCACGGTGGGGGAGCTGCCCGTGTGCGAGGCCTGGCTGGTCGACCTGCTCGCCGACTCCGAGGAGGCGCCGGGCCGCGGTCGCACCCTGGGCGTCGTCGGGGGATCCGGTGGCGCGGGCGCGTCGACGTTCGCGTGCGCCCTCGGCCAGGTGGCCGCGGCCCGCGGGGCCGCCCTGGTGGTCGACACCGACCCGCTGGGTGGCGGACTCGACCGGATGCTCGGGCTCGAGTCGGCCGCGGGTGTCCGCTGGGGCGACCTCGCGACCAGCTCCGGTCGGCTCGGGGCGCGCGCCCTGCGGGAGGCGGTGCCGCGCGCCGGCGCCGGTCCCGGCGTGCTCACGTGGTCGTCGGGCGGGGTCCGCGAGCCCGAGGCGGCCGTGGTGCGCGAGGCGGTCGCCGCCGCCCAGCGGGGCCACGACCTCGTGGTGCTGGACCTCGCCCGCCACGGCCGGTCGCTGCTCGACGAGCTGGTCGCCCGGTGCGACCGCCTGCTCGTGGTCGTCCCGGCGACCCTGGCGGGGGTCGCGTCCTCCGTCCGGCTCCTGGACCGGCTCGGCACGGTGCCGGGTGCGGCCCTGGCCGTGCGCCCGGGGGGCGTCCCCTGGGACGACCTGGAGCGGGCGACGGGGCTTCCGGTCGCCGTGGAGGTCCCGGATCAGCGTGGCCTGCCGGAGTCGGTGGACCTCGGCCTCGGGCCGGTGCGCCACCCCCGGGTGCCGCTCGCCCGGGCCGCGCGCCGGCTGCTGGGCGATGCCGCATGACCTCCCTGCCGACGATCGCCGCAGGGGTGCTCGACGAGGTGCGCGAGCGACTCGCAGCCACGCCCGGCGACCTGTCGCCGCACCGGGTCGCGGAGGCGCTGCGGGCGGCCGGGCGACCCGTCGGCGACGCGCTGGTGCTGGCCGTGCACGACGAGCTGCGCCGCGACGTGCTCGGCGCCGGCCCGCTCGAGCCGCTGCTGAGGCGTCCCGGCGTGACCGACGTGCTGGTCAACGGGGCCGACGAGGTGTGGGTCGACCGTGGCGACGGGCTGGAGCTCACCGGCGTCCGGTTCCCCGACGACGCCTCGGTGCGTCGGTTGGCCCAGCGACTGGCCGCGACGGGCGGTCGACGGCTCGACGACGCCACCCCGCACGCCGACGTGCGTCTGCCCGACGGCACCCGCTTCCACGCCGTGCTCGCTCCCACGTCGCGGCCGGGCACGGTGGTCTCGCTGCGCGTCCCGCGGGCCCGGGTGTTCACGATGGCCGACCTGGTGGCCGGACGCGCCGTGACCGAGGAGGGCGCCGACCTGCTCGCCGCGATCGTCGCGGCCCGGTCGGCCTTCCTCGTCACCGGGGGCACCGGCACCGGCAAGACCACGCTGCTGGCGGCCATGCTGTCGCTGGTCGACCCCGGCGAGCGGCTCGTCCTCGTCGAGGACTCCAGTGAGCTGCGCCCCGCCCATCCGCACGTGGTCGGCCTCGAGGCGCGTCCCCCCAACATCGAGGGGGCCGGGGAGATCACGCTGCGCACGCTGGTGCGCCAGGCCCTGCGGATGCGGCCCGACCGGCTCGTGGTCGGTGAGGTGCGCGGGGCCGAGGTGGTGGAGATGCTGGCCGCGCTCAACACCGGGCACGCCGGCGGGTGCGGCACCGTGCACGCCAACTCCGCCGCCGACGTGCCGGCCCGTCTCGAGGCCCTCGCCCTCGCGGCGGGCCTCCCGCAGGCGGCGGTGCACAGCCAGCTCGCGGCCGCCCTCGACGTCGTGGTGCACGTGACCCGCGGCCCCGACGGCGTACGCCGCGTGGCCCAGGTCGGCGTCCCGCGCCGCGGTCCCGACGGGCTGGTCGCCCTCGAGGTCGCGGTGTCCTTCGACGCCGACGGCCGGGTCGCGCGTGGCCCGGCCGCCCGCGACCTGTCCCGTCGGATCGCCTCGTGACCGCAGTCGTCTGGTGGTCGGTCCCGATGGGTGCGGCGGCCGCCGCGTGGCTGGCCTGCCCCGCGCCGCTCCGGCCCGCAGCGGCGTCCCGGGGCACGTCGGAGCGCGACGGCGGGCGCGGTCGTCGGGTGCCGGCGATCCTGGGGCTCCTCTGCATCGCGGTCGCCCTCGTGGGGGCCGGGGCGGTGCCTGTCCGGCTGATCGTCCTGGGAGCGATCACCGTCCTGGTCGTCCTGGGCGGTGAGCGCATCTGGAGGCGCCGCCGGGCCCGCGTCACCGCCGACACCACCGCCCGTCTCGTGCTCGAGGCCTGCGAGGTGGTGGCCGGGGAGCTGTCGGCCGGGCGGCCACCCGATGCGGCCCTGGCCCAGGCCGCCGGTCGGTGGCCGGGCCTCGCGCCCGTCGTGGAGGCGCACGCCCTCGGCTCCGACGTGCCGGCGGCGCTGAGGCGGCTGGCGGTGGTGCCGGGGGCCGGTGAGCTGCGGGTGGTCGCGTCGGCCTGGCAGGTCTCCCAGCGATCCGGGCACGGGTTGGCCGATGCACTGGCCCGGGTGGCCGACCGGATCCGTGCCCGACGCCGGACCAGGCGGGTGGTGACCTCCGAGCTGGCGTCGGCCCGGGCCACCGCTCGGCTGGTGGCGGCGCTGCCTGTGGTGGCTCTGGGCATGGGCTCCGGCGCGGGGGGCGACCCGTGGTCGTTCCTCCTCGGCACGCCCCTCGGCTGGGGCTGTCTCGGGCTCGGCCTCGCGTTCGGCCTCCTCGGGCTCTGGTGGATCGAGGTCATCGCCGACGGGGTGGATCGTCCGTGACCGCGCTGGCCGTGCTGGCCGCGTCGCTGGCGGTCGTGCTGCTGGTCCCCGCCCCGCCGCGCTGGGCCGCCGCACCCGGGGACCGGCCCGTCGAGCCGGCACCGGAGCCGGGTCCGCGGCCCACGTGGTGGCGCGCGGTGCTGGCGGGCCTGGCCGGCTGCGCGGCGACGCTGTTCCTCGGCGGCCCGCCGGGCCTGGTCGCGGGGCCCCTGGCGGCCGGTGCGGCCTGGGTGGTGCTGGGGCGGTCGGAGTCGGTGGCGGTCCGCGACACCCGCAGTCGCGCCGCTCGCGACCTGCCGCACCTCGTCGACCTGCTCGCGGCGACGCTGCGCTCGGGTGCGGCGCCCACGGCCGCGCTGGCCTCGGTGTGCGCCGCCTGCCCGGGCGCAGCGGCCGACCGGCTCGATCCCGTGCTGGCCCGACTGCGGATCGGGGCCTCTCCGGGTCTGGTGTGGGAGGTGCTGTCCCGCGACGACGTGCTCGCCCCCCTGGGGCACACCCTGGCGCGGGCCGAGGCGAGCGGCTCCTCGGTCGCCGACGCGATCGCTCGTCTCGCCGACGACCTCGAGCGGGAGGCGTTGGCCACGGTGGAGGACCGGGCCCGGGCCGTCGGGGTCAAGGCCGCGGTTCCGCTGGGCCTGTGCCTGCTGCCCGCGTTCATCCTGATCGGCATCGTCCCCACCGTGGCGGGTCTCCTCGCGACCTTGCAGGCGACCTCGTGAGCCACCAACCGTGCACACCCGGGGCAGGCCGTCGGCTCCTCCACCGCCGCGGACGACGGCGGCGCGGAGGTCGGTCGCGGCACCCAGGGTCGACCCGGACGGACCGCACCGTGCGGGCCACCATCGAGAGGACACGACATGCACGAGACGCTTCGACCGGGCCGGTGCGAGGAGCGCGGGATCACCACCGCCGAGTACGCCGTGGGCACCGCGGCCGGGGCCGGCTTCGCCGGCCTGCTCTACCAGCTGCTCAGCGGTGGTTTCGGCGACCGGCTGCTCAAGACGCTCTTCGACCACGTCCTGGGACTGCTGGGCATCGGATGAGCCGACGCTCCGAGCGAGGGGCGGTGACGGCCGAGCTCGCGCTCGGCCTCCCGCTGCTCCTGGCCGTGACCGTCGGCCTCGTCTGGCTGCTCGCGGCGGCCACCGCGCAGGTGCGGGTCGTCGACGCGGCCCGGGAGGCGGCCCGGGTCGCCGCCCGGGGCGACGGTCCCGCCGCCGCGCGGGCCGTGGGGGAGCGGATCGCTCCCCCGGACGCCGAGCTGGCCGTGGAGGTGTCCGGCGGGGAGGTGCGGGCCGAGGCGACCGCGCGCATCGACGGACCCGGCGGACTGTTCGACTTCCTGCCGGGGATCACGGTGCGGGCGACGGCCGTCGCCGTGGCGGAGGAGGACGGATGAGCCACCGGCGCGGGCGCCGGCGCCCACGACCGGCCGCGGAGGACGGAGCGGCCACGCTGCTCGTCGTGAGCGTGGCCGGGCTGCTGTTCTTCGTGGGGCTGGCCCTGGCCGGGGTGGCCGCGATCGTGGTCGCGCAGCGTCACGCCCAGTCGGCCGCCGACCTGGCCGCCCTGGCGGGGGCCGTCGCGGCGGCGGACGGTGGCGACGCCTGCGCCACGGCGGCCGGCACGGCGCGCGCCAACGATGCGACGCTCCTGCGCTGCCTCGACTCGGGAGGCGACGTGAGCGTCGCCGTGCACGTGCCGGGGCCCGGGCTGCGCGGTCGGGCGCTGCAGGTGGTCGCCGAGGCCCGGGCGGGTCCGGGGGAGGCGCACGCGCGCCCGTCGGGGGGAGCGTCAGATGCGCTCGTCGGGCCCCGTCGGGTGGTCGTCGCGGCGCTCGGAGTCCACCCGGTCCAGCTTCGCGTTGAGGCGGGTGAGCTCCTTGCGCTCGCGGCGGTGGGCCAGGCTGCGCCTGGTGCCCCACTTGAGGAGCGTGTAGCCCCACAGCACCGCGGCGCCCGCGGCCACTCCGACGAGGAAGATCGCCAACGAGCTCATGTCGATCCCGAGGAGCACGCCGCTGCCCTCGCTGACGAAGATCGCCGACAGGATCGCGATCGCGCCGAGGATGATCAGCAGCAGTCCGAGAATCACCATGGGTGCAGGCTACCCAGCCGTGGCGTGGGTGAGCAGCAGGTCCAGCAGGGCGACCGCCCCGGGCTTGTCGAGGGGGTTGTTCTGGTTGCCGCACTTGGGCGACTGGATGCACGACGGGCACCCGGTGTCGCACTCGCAGCCGGCGATCGCCTCCCGGGTCGCGGTGAGCCACTCACGGGCCGCGCCGAAGCCGCGCTCCGCGAATCCGGCGCCCCCCGGGTGCCCGTCGTGCACGAAGACCGTGAGGCGGCCGGTGTCGGCGTGCAGGGCGGTCGAGACCCCGCCGATGTCCCAGCGGTCGCACGTCGCGAAGAGCGGCAGCAGCCCGATCGAGCAGTGCTCGGCCGCGTGTGCGGCCCCGGGCAGGTCGGCGGCGGCCAGCCCCGACTCGGCCAGCAGGTCGGCCGGGACCGTCCACCACACCGCCGTGGTGCGCAGCGACCGCTCCGGCAGGTCGAGCGGCTCCTCGCCGAGCACCTCGCCGCCCGGCTGGCGCCGCTTGAGGAACGACACGACCTGGTGCGAGACGTCGACCTCGCCCAGCGACAGCCGGCAGGCGCCCCAGTCGCGGTGCTCCCGCTCGGCGAGCACGGTGATGTCGGTGACCTCCCGCGCGGAGGTCGAGTAGTCGGGCTCGGCCGGGTGCATCACGGCGACGTGCTCGTCGAGGTCGAGCGACTCGACCAGCCACGTCTCGCCCCGGTGCACGTAGACCGCGCCGGGATGGGCGGTGCCGTGCGCGCTCGCCCCGTCCACGGTGCCGATGACCCGGCCCGTCGAGGACTCGATGAGCTGCACCTGGCTGCCCCCGGTCGAGCGGATGTCGGCGAGGTCGCTGGCCCGCCGCCGATCGGTCCAGAACCAGCCCCGGGCGCGCCGCCGCAGCAGGCCGCTCTCCGCCAGCCGATCGACGACCTCACGCGCGGTCGGGCCGAAGAGCGGCAGGTCCTCCTCGGTCAGGGGTGCCTCCTGTGCCGCGGCGCACAGGTGAGGACCCAGGACGTAGGGGTTGGTGGGGTCGAAGACCGTCGCCTCCACCGGGCGCCCGATGAGTGCCTCGGGGTGGCTCACCAGGTAGGTGTCCAGCGGGTCGTCGCGAGCGACCAGGATGCCGAGCGCGTCCTGCGCGCCCCGACCGGCCCGTCCGACCTGCTGCCACAGGGCGGCCCGGGTGCCGGGGAACCCGGCGATCAGCACCGCGTCGAGCCCGCTGATGTCGATGCCGAGCTCGAGGGCGTTGGTGGCGGCCAGGCCGGTCAGCTCCCCCCGGCGCAGCGACGCCTCCAGGGCCCGGCGTTCCTCCGGCAGGTAGCCGCCCCGGTAGGCCGCCACCCGGGACGGGAGCGACGGGTCGACCTCGGCGAGGAGCTCGGCCGCGGTGAGCGCCACCTGCTCGGCGCCGCGCCGGGAGCGGATGAAGGCGAGGGTGCGCACGTCCTCGGCGACCAGGTCGGCCAGCAGGTCGGCGACCTCCGACGACGCCGCGCGGCGTACGGGCGCACCGTGCTCGCCGGCATGGCTGACGAACGGCGGCTCCCACAGGAGCAGCGACACCTGGCCGCGGGGGGAGTGGTCGGCCGTCACCGCCTCGACCGTCAGCCCGGTCAGCCGTCCGGCCGCGACCTCCGGCTCGGAGACCGTCGCGGAGGCGAGGACGAACGTCGGCGACGCGCCGTACATCGCGCACACCCGGCGCAGCCGCCGCAGCACGTGCGACACGTGGGCACCGAAGACCCCCCGGTAGTGGTGGCACTCGTCGACCACGACGTAGCGCAGGGACGCGAAGAACGACGCCCAGCGGGCGTGGCCGGGCAGCAGCGAGCGGTGCAGCATGTCGGGGTTGGTCAGGACGTACTCCCCGAAGTCGCGGGTCCACTCCCGCTGCTCGCGCGGGCTGTCGCCGTCGTGGGTCGCGGCGCGGACGTCGAGCCCGAGCCCGGCGATGGTGGCGAGCTGGTCGTGGGCGAGGGCCTTGGTGGGGGCGAGGTAGAGCACCCCGGCACCCCGCTCGCCCCGGGCGCCGCGCGACGTCCTGATCGCGGAGAGCGCCGGCAGCTGGTAGGCCAGCGACTTGCCCGAGGCCGTGCCGGTCGCGAGCACCACGTGGTGTCCGGCGTGGGCGGCGTCGGCGGCCGCGGCCTGGTGCTGCCACGGCTGCACGATCCCGTGGGCCACGAACGCGTCCCGGACATCGGTCGGCACCCAGAGGGGCCAGTCGGCCGTGCGGGCCGCGCGGGGTGGCATCACCTCGAGGTGGCGCAGGCGGTCCTCCCGTCCAGGCACGCCGGTGAGCCGGTCGACGAGGGCGGCGACCGAGCGGTGTGCAGGAGTCGCGGTGGCCACGTGCCCGAGTCTGGCAAACCCCACCGACACCACCCACCCACGACCTCGTCCCGGGGCAGGTGCTGTGGGCGGGCTGTTGGTTACGCCTGCACGCACGGCGCCCACGTGGTTTGATACTGCCGACAGCATTCGGGGCGACCGGCTCCGCGTGACTATTTCTTCCGGACCTGGAGCAGTCGTGGACCTGACCCTTGCGACCCGCGAGGTCGACGGCCGTGCCGTCGTCGCGGTGGGCGGCGAGATCGACGTCTACACGGCGCCCAAGCTGCGTGACCAGATCACCGAGCTGGTCGGCGCGGGCTCCTACAACATCGTCATCGACCTCGAGGCCGTCGAGTTCCTCGACTCCACCGGCCTCGGTGTGCTCGTCGGCGGCCTCAAGAAGGTCCGCGCCCACGACGGCTCCCTCGAGCTCATCTGCAGCCAGGAGCGGCTGCTCAAGATCTTCCGCATCACCGGGCTGGCCAAGGTGTTCGTGATCCACGACTCCGCCGACCCGTCCGTCACGTCCGGCTAGACACCGGCTGACCACCGGGCCGCTCGTCCCGGACCGGCCCGCGACGCCCCGGCGTCGGCGGCGTACCGCACCCGCACGCGCGGACCGCCCCGGGCCGCCATCCCCGGGGTGGGCGCCGGAACCGGACTCCCGTACCCGGCGTGTGTGACGCGTCACGTGTCGCGCGTGATCTGTGCCACATCTGCGTAGACTCCCGCGCGTTCGCTCACACACGTGGACCATTGCCAGGAGGACGCACATGACGGGGATCCACCCAGTCGTCGTGACGCCGGAGCTCGCTGGCGGCAATCTCGTGCTGGTCATCGTCGTCGCCGTGATCGCGCTCGCCGCGCTCGCGATGGCCGCGATGTTCCGCCAGCAGGTGTTGGCCGCCGCTGAGGGCACCGACAACATGAAGACCATCGCCACGGCGGTGCAAGAGGGCGCCAACGCCTATCTCGCCCGACAGTTCCGCACGCTCGCCATCTTCGCGGCCATCGCGTTCTTCGCGCTGCTCGTGCTCCCTGCCGAGGACACCACCGTGCGGATCTTCCGCTCCGTGTTCTTCCTCGTCGGTGCCGGGTTCTCCTCGGCGGTCGGCTACCTCGGCATGAACCTCGCCGTCCGCGCCAACCTCCGGGTGGCGGCCGCGGCCGAGACGACCGGGCGCGAGCCCGCCATGACCATCGGCCTGCGGACCGGCGCCATGGTCGGCATGCTGACGGTGGGCCTCGGACTCCTCGGCGCCAGCCTGGTCGTGCTGTTCTTCCAGGACTCGGCGCCCGACGTGCTCGAGGGCTTCGGCTTCGGTGCGGCCCTGCTCGCGATGTTCATGCGAGTCGGCGGCGGCATCTTCACCAAGGCCGCCGACGTCGGCGCCGACCTGGTGGGCAAGGTCGAGCAGAACATCCCGGAGGACGACCCGCGCAACGCCGCGACCATCGCCGACAACGTGGGCGACAACGTGGGCGACTGCGCCGGCATGGCCGCCGACCTCTTCGAGTCGTACGCCGTCACGCTGGTCGCCGCGCTGATCCTCGGCTCTCAGGCCTTCGGCGACAAGGGGCTGGTGTTCCCGCTGCTGATCCCGGCCATCGGCGCCCTCACCGCGGTGGCGGGTGTCTACCTCACCCGGCCCAAGGCGAGCGAGAACGGCCTGACCACGATCAACCGCTCGTTCTACATCTCCTCGGGCATCGCGGCGGTGGCCAGCGTCGTGCTGTCCTACCTCTACCTGCCGGGCAGCTTCTCGGAGTTCACCAACATCGCCGACAACCTGGTCGGCGCCGACGGCGACCCCCGGTTCATCGCCTCGACGGCCGTCGTCATCGGCATCGTGATGTCCGCGGGCATCCTGGCCCTCACCGGCTACTACACCGGCACGGAGTACCGCCCGGTCAAGGACGTCGGCAAGACGTCGCTGACCGGTCCCGCCACGGTCATCCTGTCGGGCCTCTCGGTCGGCTTCGAGTCGGCGGTCTACACGACGCTGGTCATCGGTGCCGCGGTGTTCGGCGCCTACCTCCTCGGTGGGGCCGCGCTGACGGTCTCGCTGTTCGCGGTGGCCCTGGCCGGCTGCGGGCTGCTGACCACCGTCGGTGTCATCGTCGCCATGGACACCTTCGGCCCGGTCTCCGACAACGCGCAGGGCATCGCGGAGATGTCCGGCGACGTGAGCGAGGAGGGGGCGCAGATCCTCACCGAGCTCGACGCCGTCGGCAACACCACCAAGGCCATCACCAAGGGCATCGCGATCGCGACCGCCGTGCTCGCGGCGACCGCGCTGTTCGGCTCCTACGCCACCTCGGTGTTCGAGTCGCTGGTCGACGCCCAGCCGGCGCAGGACGAGTTCCTGCAGTTCGACGTCTTCGACCCGGCCGTCCTGGTCGGGGTGCTCCTCGGCGGTGCGGTCGTCTTCCTCTTCTCGGGACTGGCCATCAACGCCGTGGCCCGGGCCGCGGGGGCCGTGGTCTTCGAGGTGCGGCGCCAGTTCCGCGAGATCCCCGGCATCATGGAGGGCACCGGCCGTCCGGAGTACGGCAAGGTCGTCGACATCGTCACCAAGGACTCGCTGCGCGAGCTGGTGACGCCCGGCATCCTGGCCGTGCTGGCCCCCATCGCCGTCGGCTTCGGCCTCGGCGTGACCTCGCTGGCCGGCTTCCTCGCCGGCGCGATCGGCACCGGCACCCTGATGGCGGTCTTCCTCGCCAACGCGGGCGGCGCCTGGGACAACGCCAAGAAGCTGGTCGAGGACGGCCACCACGGCGGGAAGGGCTCGCCCTCCCACGAGGCGACGATCATCGGTGACACGGTCGGCGACCCGTTCAAGGACACCGCCGGTCCGGCCATCAACCCGCTGATCAAGGTGATGAACCTCGTCTCGCTGCTCATCGCGAGCGCGGTCGTCTCCATGAGCGTCGGCAAGGACCAGAACGACGTCCTGCGGATCGTCATCGCCCTGGTGGCGGTGGCGATCATCGCCGGCTCGATCTACGTCTCCAAGCGGCGCGGGGTCGCCATCAGCGACGACGGTGACAACACCGGCAGCACGTCGATGTCACCGCACGCCACCACCTGATCGCAGCTCCTCCACCGGCCCGTCGTGCACCCGCGCGGCGGGCCGGTGTCATGTCCGGCCGCGGGACCGCGCCGGTGACGTGCCGCCGGGGCGAGGGCGGCTGGAAGGATGGCGGCCATGGAGCGCATCGCCCTCGTCTCTGACGTGCACGGCAACCTCACCGCCCTCGAGGCCGTGCTCGCGGACATCGACCGCCGCGGGATCTCGCGGATCTTCAACCTCGGCGACTACGTCGGCAAGGGGCCTCGGGGGCGTGAGGTCGTCGACCTGTGCCGCGAGCGCTGCGAGGTCAACCTGCTCGGCAACTGGGACGACTTCCTGCCCGACCCTGACCGCGACTTCGACAGCGACGCGCTCCGCTTCTGGCTGGCGCAGCTCGGCCCCGGTCAGGGGGAGTGGCTGCGCGGCCTGCCCTTCAACCACGACTTCTGGCTCAGTGGCCGGCGGGTGCGCCTCTTCCACGCGAGCGAGGAGACCGTGCACCGCCGGGTGCGCTACGTGCGCACGCAGGCGGAGTTCGAGGGGCTCTTCGACAACACCGAGGCCACCGGCGACGGGGCCCCGCCGGACCTGGTGGGCTACGCCGACACGCACGACCCCCTCTACGAGTGCCAGCTCGAGGGGCGCACCACCTTCAACACGGGCAGCGTCGGCAACTGCATGGGCGACCCGACGCCGATGTACTGCGTCCTCGAGGGCGAGCTCGGCAGCGAGGAGCCGGCCCCGTGGTCGGTGTCCTTCGCCCGTGTCCCCTACGACGTCGAGGCCGAGCTCGCCGTGGCCCGCGACATGGGCGTGCCGCAGTACGACGGCTACGAGCTCGAGCTGCGTCACGGCATCTACCGGGGAGCTCTCGACGAGTGGCGCTCCGGCGACCGCACGACCGGCTACCACGAGAGGGGAGCGAGCGCATGAGCCTCGACTTCACCGGCCCCCTGCGCGACGCCCTCGTCGCCGCGGACTTCACCTACGACGGCGTCGCCGAGCTGCTGGGCGAGGCCGCCCACCGCGCGCTGAGCCGCAACGAGACCACGCCGGGACTGCGGCGTACCACCGACGGCGGCCCGCTGGCCACGCTGACGCGGCTCTTCCTCCTCCAGACGCCGGTGTCGCACGACGCGGCCGACGCGGCCCTCCCGGGCCTCGTCGACCGGCTCTGCAACGCCGGGCTGCTCGAGCAGAGCGTCGGTGAGGTGGCGGCCCGGCTCGACTGCCGGCCCTACCGCACCGACCAGGACGACCTCTGGATCGTCTCCGACCTCACGCCCGGCCTCGACGGGGCGCCCAACCGCGTCGGCAGCGACCACGTGCTCGGCATCTCCAGCGCCTCGACCAGCCTGGCGCAGCTGACCGTCCGCGAGCCGGTCGGCCGGGCCCTCGACCTCGGCACCGGCTGCGGCGTCCAGGCGCTGCACCTCGCGGCCCACGCCGGTGAGGTGGTCGCCACCGACGTCAACACGCGCGCACTGTGGATGACCCGGCTCAACGCCGCGCTCAACGAGGTGTCGGTCGACGTGCGCGAGGGCTCGTTCTTCGAGCCGGTCCGCGGCGAGCGCTTCGACCTCATCGCCACCAACCCGCCGTTCGTCATCTCCCCGGCGACGGGGGAGCGGCTGGTCTACCGCGACTCCGGCCTGCCCGGGGACCGGGTGGTGGAGGACATCGTGCGCCAGGCGCCGCAGCGGCTGTCCGAGGGCGGCTGGTGCCAGGTGCTGGGCAACTGGGTCATCGAGCGCGGCCGCCCGTGGGACGAGCGGCTCTCGACCTGGCTCGACGACGGGTGCGACGCCCTGGTGGTGCAGCGCGAGGTCGTCGACCCCAGCGAGTACGTCGAGCTGTGGCTCAAGGACGCCGGGCTGCACGGCCGCACCGACTACGCGCGCCGCTACGACACGTGGCTGTCCTGGTTCGACGAGCAGGGCATCGAGGGGGTCGGCTTCGGCTGGCTCAACCTGCGGCGCACCGGCGGTGGGCGGCACGAGCTCCTCGACTGGCCCTACGAGGTCGAGCAGCCGATCGGTCCCGCCATCGCCGGCTGGGGTGCCGCGGTCGGCACCGCGGTGACCGAGGAGGACCACCTCGTGGCCGCCGCGGACCTGCTGCAGGAGACCCAGGGCCGACCCGGAGCCGAGGACCCCTCCACCATCGTGCTGCGCCAGCAGCGGGGCCTGCGTCGGGCCCGCCGGGTGGACACCCTGGAGGCGGCGTTCGTCGGGGCGTGCGACGGCGAGCTGTCGGTCGGCCAGATCATCGGGGCCCTCGCGCAGATCCTGGACCGCGACGTCGACGACGTACGCCGCGAGGTGCTGGGCGTCGCCACCGAGCTGGTGGCGGAGGGGCTGGTGGGGACGGCGTCATGATCCTCGAGGGGTGACAGCGTGCCGGCACGGGGGTCGGATCCCTTGTCGGACGTCCTGCGCACGGTGTCTGATCGTCGATCTTCCGGCGCCACCAGGTCGAGGAGGACATCGTCGAGAACGACACCCGCCCCCTCTGCCACGCTCAGACCGGCTCGGCCCGCAGGGCGGCCAGACCGTCGACCGCGCGGTAGCCGCGAGGCACCCCGGGCAGCAGCGCCGTCATCGAGCGGCTGTGCTCGGTGCGCAGCGGCAGGATCGCCTGGTACGCCGCAGAGGTGTACCAGCCGCGGGCGGAGGTGGCGTCGGGGAACTCGATGACGACGACGTCGCCTCCCGCCCAGTCGCCCTCCATCTCCTCGATCTGGCCACCGTGCACGAGGAACCGGCCCCCGTGGGGCACCAGTGTCTCGTCGATGCGCCGGAGGTAGTCGAAGATCGCGGGCCCGAGGTCGACGTCGCGCAGGTAGGCGAGGGCGTACGTCGGGGCCGGGGTCGTCTCGTTCATGGTGGGCACCTCTCTGGTGGTCGGGACACCACCGTGCGGGGCGTCGGGAGCGCCGGCAACTACCTCCGAGGTCATGGCCACGACCGGTCGGTGGTGGCTACGGTCGGGGCTGTGCACACCTCGGGTACGACGGCGGCGGGGGCTGCGTCCGCCGGCGTCCTGCTCCGCGACTGGCGGCAGCACCGTCGACTCTCCCAGCTCGACCTCGCCGTCCGTGCGGGTGTCTCGGCGAGGCACGTCAGCTTCATCGAGACCGGACGCTCCCGGCCGACCAGCCAGATGATCCTGCGCCTGTGCCACCACCTGGACGTGCCGTTGCGTGAGCAGAACCGGCTGCTCCTGGCGGGTGGCTTCGCTCCGGCGCACCCCGAGCACGCGTGGGCCGACCCGCCGATGGCTGCGGCCAACGCCGCGGTGGAGACGATCCTGTCCGCGCACCTCCCGTGGCCCGCCCTCGCCGTGGATGCCGGCTGGGACCTGGTCGCCGCCAACGAGGCGGCGTACGCCCTGCTCGACGGCGTCGCGGCCGACCTCCTCGAGCCTCCCGTCAACGTCATCCGGCTGAGCCTGGATCGCCGGGGCCTGGCGCCGCGCATCGTCAATCTCGACGAGTGGCGCGCCCACCTCGTGGACCGGCTGCGTCGCGAGCACGAGGTGGGCGGGAACCTCCGGGTGCGTGTGCTGCTCGAGGAGCTGGGCGAGGGAGTCGTCGCCACGCCCGGCCCGGCGCCGGCGCTGGTGGTGCCGCTGCGGCTGCGCGTGGGTGACACCGAGCTGTCGCTGCTCTCGACGACCACGGTCTTCGGCACTCCACGTGAGGTCACCCTGTCCGAGCTGGCGATCGAGTCCTTCTTCCCCGCCGACGACGCGACGCGCCACCACCTCACGCGGAGCCTGCCGACCGCTCGGTGAGGAGGCGTCGTACGCCGCGCGGGTGCCCGCCGATGGTCGTCCCGGGTGGTGTTGTCGCGCCGGAGCGCTACGGTTGCCGCGCATCACCGAATCAGGAAGCAGGAATCACGTGGCACACAAGCTCGTCATCGTCGAGTCGCCCAAGAAGGCGCAGATGATCGGCGGCTACCTCGGCAGCGGGTATGTCGTCGAGTCGTCCATCGGTCACATCCGGGACCTGCCCAACAACGCGGCGGACACCCCGGCCAAGATCAAGGACAAGCCGTGGGGTCGTCTCGCGGTGGACGTCGACCACGACTTCGAGCCCTACTACGTCGTGCCGCGCGACAAGAAGAGCCACATCTCCAAGCTCAAGAAGCTCCTCAAGGACGCCGACGAGCTCTTCCTCGCCACCGATGAGGACCGCGAGGGCGAGGCCATCGCCTGGCACCTGCTCGACGAGCTCGACCCGAAGGGCATCCCGGTCAAGCGGATGGTCTTCCACGAGATCACCAAGCCGGCGATCCTGGCCGCCGCCGAGAGCCCGCGCGAGCTCGACATGCACCTCGTCGAGGCGCAGGAGACGCGCCGCATCCTCGACCGCCTCTACGGCTACGAGGTCAGCCCGGTGCTGTGGAAGAAGGTCATGTCCGGCCTCTCCGCCGGCCGTGTCCAGTCGGTGGCGACCCGCCTGGTGGTCGACCGCGAGCGGGAGCGGATGCGCTTCCGGGTCGCGTCCTACTGGGACCTCGAGGGCACCTTCGACGCCGGCAGCTCCCACGAGCAGCGGATGTTCCCGGCCAAGCTGCACTCCGTCGACGGCGCCCGGGTGGCCCGCGGCTCCGACTTCGGCCCGGACGGGGTGATCAAGAAGTCCGACATCGTGCACCTCGACCGCAGCCGCGCCGAGGCGCTGGCCGCCGGGCTGGAGGACACGACGTACGAGGTCCGCTCGGTCGAGTCCAAGCCCTACCGCCGCTCGCCGTACGCCCCGTTCCGCACCACCACCCTCCAGCAGGAGGCCGGCCGCAAGCTCGGCATGAGCTCGAGCGTGACCATGTCGGTCGCGCAGCGGCTCTACGAGGGCGGCTACATCACCTACATGCGTACCGACTCCACGACGCTGTCCAGCGCCGCGGTGGGTGCGGCGCGCGACCAGGTCCGCGAGCTGTACGGCGCGGAGTACGTCCCCGACAGCCCCCGCACCTACGCGTCCAAGGTCAAGAACGCCCAGGAGGCCCACGAGGCGATCCGCCCCGCCGGCGACTCGTTCCGCACCCCCGCCCAGACCGGCCTGACCGGCGACCAGTTCCGGCTCTACGAGCTGATCTGGATGCGCACCGTCGCCTCCCAGATGAAGGACGCCACCGGCCACACCGTCTCGATCCGCATCGGCGGCGTCGCGACGACCGGCGAGGACGTCGTCTTCGGCGCCAGCGGTCGCGTGATCACCTTCCACGGCTTCCTCAAGGCGTACGTCGAGGGCACCGACGACGCCGCGTCGGCGCGCGACGACCAGGAGACCCGGCTGCCCGACCTGGAGCAGGGCGAGGCCATCTCCGCCGCGTCGGTCACCGCCGCCGGCCACGAGACCAAGCCGCCGGCCCGCTACACCGAGCCCACCCTGATCAAGGAGCTCGAGGAGCGCGAGATCGGCCGTCCGTCGACGTACGCCTCGATCATGGGCACCATCGTCAACCGCGGCTACGTCTACAAGAAGGGCTCGGCCCTGGTGCCGGCCTGGCTCGCGTTCTCGGTGGTGCGGCTGCTGGAGGAGCACTTCCCGCGGCAGATCTCCTACGAGTTCACCGCGCTGATGGAGGACGTGCTCGACGACATCGCCGGCGGGCGTCGCGACCGCAAGACCGAGCTGGGTGAGTTCTACTACGGCTCCGGCGACGTCGAGGGGCTCAAGACGCTCGTCAACGAGCTCGGCGACATCGACGCCAAGGAGCTCGCCACCTTCCCGGTCGGCGAGGACTCCGGCATCGTGCTGCGGGTCGGCCGTTACGGCCCGTACGTCGAGGGCCCGGGCCCCGACGCCGACGGTGACGGCGCGACCGTGCGGGCCAACGTGCCCGACGACCTGCCGCCCGACGAGCTCACCGTGGCCAAGGCCAAGGAGCTGCTGGCCAACCCGGCCGGCGAGGAGCAGGTGCTCGGCGAGCACCCCGAGACCGGCCTGGTCGTGGTCGCCAAGAACGGCCGCTACGGGCCCTACGTCACCGAGCAGCTGCCCGAGGACGCGCCCAAGTCGGCCAAGCCGCGCACCGGCTCGCTCTTCAAGTCGATGACCCTCGACACCGTGTCGCTGGAGGAGGCCGTCAAGCTGCTCTCCCTGCCGCGCGTGGTCGGTGCCGGCGAGGACGGCGAGGAGATCACCGCGCAGAACGGTCGCTACGGTCCGTACCTCAAGCGCGGCACCGACTCGCGGTCGCTGACCAGCGAGGACCAGATCTTCGACATCACCCTCGACCAGGCGCTGGCGATCTACGCCCAGCCCAAGCAGCGGGGCCGGGGGGCGGCGACCGCGCCGCTCAAGGAGCTCGGCAACGACCCGGTCTCCGGGCAGCCGGTGGTCGTCAAGGCCGGTCGCTTCGGCGAGTACGTCACCGACGGTGAGTACAACGCCACCCTGCGCAAGGACGACACCGTCGAGTCGCTGACCCTCGAGCGGGCCGCCGAGCTGCTCCAGGAGCGGCGTGACAAGGGTCCGGCCAAGAAGGCGGCCAAGAAGGGCGCGAAGAAGGCGCCCGCCAAGAAGGCCACGGCCAAGAAGACCACGGCGAAGAAGACCACCGCCAAGAAGACGACCGCCAAGGCGGCTGCCACGAAGACGACGAAGGCCGCGGCCAAGAAGTCCTGAGGCTCCGTCCCGCCCGGACACGCGGACACGACCCGCCCGATCGCGGCCGGACCACGCTCAGCGCGGCCGGCCCGCGGGAGTTGTGTCCGCGTGCCTGCGTCTCAGGACGCGGCGGACCCCGGACCGAGGACCAGGGCCAGGAGGAACGCCCAGCCGCCGGTGAGCCAGACCCGCCGGGGGTCGCGCGGGGGCAGCAGGCCGGCGGGGCCGCCGAGCAGCAGGTAGGCCGCGACGCCGTACGGCGGCACGAGCAGCACCAGCCAGCCCCACGCCCACCGGGTGGCGCGCCACGGACGGGGCCCGCCGATGAGCGCGAGGGTGCCGACGAGCAGGACCAGGTAGCCGACCCCGATCCAGCCCGGCCCCTCGAGGCCGCCGAGCGTGAACGACGACGACCGGTACTCACCCCGGGAGAAGGAGACCTCGGGGTCGAGGCGGCGCAGGTGGTCCTCGACGCTGCCGACGACGACGACCCGGTCCCCGTCGGACCGGCGGGCCTTCGCGGCCTGGCGCTCACTGCTGGCCTCCGTCACCCACGCGGCGTGCAGGACCCAGCCCTCGCGCCAGCGCAGCTGGACGCCTCCGTACCCGATCGCGTCGGCCGGGAGCTGCTCGCCCACGATCTCCACCGTGCTGACGTCGCCGGCGGCGACCCGAGCCTCGAGGTGGGCGAAGGTCGAGACGCGCTGACCGGTGACGACGGCGGAGACGAGCAGGGCGACCCAGGTCGCGACCAGGAGCCAGCCGGCCACGCGGTCGCGCCGGGTCCACCCGTCGTACGTCGACGCGGGACGCGCGGACGCGGCCGCCGGGACGTCGGTGCCGATCGACATGGGTCCCCCTCGTGCTCACCCGTGGACCGAAGCGTAGGGCAGCCGGCGCCCGGCCACATCAGGACGAGGAGAACGCGACGAGGCCGTCGCAGTCGGTGCCCGCCCGTAGGGTGTGCGCGTGAGCAGACGCGTCTATGCCGACACCGGCGTCTTCGTCTGCTTCGAGGGCGGCGAGGGCGCGGGCAAGTCGACCCAGTCGCGGTTGCTGAGCACGTGGCTGGAGGAGCGCGGCCACGCCGTGCTGCTCACCTTCGAGCCGGGCGACACCGAGGTGGGCAAGGCCCTGCGTCAGATCGTGCTGAGTCCCGAGACCGGCGAGCTCTCGCACCGCACCGAGGCACTGCTCTACGCCGCCGACAAGGCCGAGCACGTCGACACCGTCGTGCTCCCGGCGCTGGCGCGCGGCGAGGTGGTCATCACCGACCGCTACGTCGACTCCTCGCTGGCCTACCAGGGCGCCGGTCGCGACCTGCTGGTCGCCGACGTGGAGCGGGTCAACCGCTGGGCGACCGGCGAGCTGAGGCCGCACCTGACCGTCGTGCTCGACCTCGAGCCGTCGGCCGGCCTGGGTCGCTTCACCGAGCGCGACCGCATCGAGGGCGAGTCGGTGGAGTTCCACCAGCGGGTGCGCCAGGGCTTCCTCGACCTCGCGGCCGCCGATCCCGAGCACTACCTCGTGCTCGACGCCCGGGCCCCGATCGACGACATCGCGGAGGCGATCCGAGCCCGGGTGGAGGTGCTGCTCCCGTGAGCGTCTGGGACGACCTCGTCGGGCAGCGCCCGGTCATCGAGGCGCTGGGCCGGGCCGCGGGCGGCGACGGCATGACCCACGCGTGGCTCTTCACCGGACCGCCGGGGTCGGGTCGCTCCAACGCCGCGGTCGCGTTCGCAGCCGCGCTCCAGTGCGAGACCGGCACCGGCTGCGGCACCTGCAAGTCGTGCCGCACGGTCCTGGCCGGCAGTCACGGGGACGTCAAGGTGGTCCGCACCGAGAAGCTCTCGATCGGGGTCGACGAGGTGCGCGACCTCGTGCGCAGCAGCGCCCTCGCGCCGGCCGGCGACCGCTGGCAGGTGATGATCGTCGAGGACTCCGACCGCCTCACCGACCAGGCCTGCAACGCGCTGCTCAAGGCGATCGAGGAGCCGACGGCCCGCACCGTGTGGCTGCTGTGCGCGCCCACGACCGAGGACGTGCTGCCGACCATCCGCTCCCGGTGCCGGCTGGTCTCGCTGACCACGCCGACCGCCGTCGACGTGGCCGCCTTCCTGGTGCGCTCGGTCGGGGTGGGCGAGGAGCTGGCCGCCCACGCCGCCCGCGCCAGCCAGGGTCACATCGGCCGCGCCCGGGCCCTGGCCCGCGACGAGGAGACGCGTCGTCGTCGCCGCGAGGTCGTCTCGCTGCCGGCCCGGCTCACCACCCTGGGCGCCTGCATGACGGCGGCCACCAACGTCCACGAGGTCAGCAAGGTCGAGGCCGAGGTGCAGACCTCCGACCTGGACGCGCGCGAGAAGGCCGACCTCGACTCGGCGTACGGCGTCGAGGCCCGCGGTCGGCGGCCGCGCGAGTACGCGCCGGCCCTCAACGCCCTGGAGAAGGGCCAGAAGACCCGGGCCAAGCGTCGCGTCCTGGACGTGGTCGACCGGGCGCTGATGGACCTCGTGTCGGTCTACCGCGACGCGATCGCGGTGGCGGTCGGGGCGCCCGGCGACCTGGTCAACGAGGAGATCCGGGCCGACGTCGCCCAGCTGGCGCGGGTGGCGACACCCGAGCAGCTGCTGGTGATGATCGACGCGATCTTCACCGCGCGCGAGCAGATGCTGGAGTTCAACGTGCCGCCGCAGCTGGCACTGGAGTCGATGATGGTGGCGCTGCGGCTGCCGACGGGGGCGGGTCGATGAAGAAGGTCGTCGCGGTGGTGCTGGTGGTGGCGCTGGTGCTGCTGGCCGTCGGCACGGGAGCGGTCGTCATCTGGAACTCGTTCTCGGACTCGGGCTCCTCGGGGTCGAGCCGTTCCTCGCAGCAGGCCCCGCAGGTCGAGCGTGAGGAGGCTCCCGACGCCCGCGACGCGCCGTCGGCGGCGCTCCAGCCCTTCTACGACCAGGAGATCGACTGGTCGTCGTGCGAGGGCGACCGGGAGTGCGCCACGCTCGAGGTGCCCGTCGACTACGCCGATCCCGAGGGCGACACGATCGACCTCGCCCTGCTGCGGGTGCGGGCGTCCGGCGAGGCGCAGGGGTCACTGGTCGTCAACCCCGGCGGTCCGGGTGCTCCCGGCACCGACTACGCCGCGGCGGCCGGCCAGGTCCTGCGGGAGCCGCTGCTGCGGGCCTTCGACGTCGTCGGCTTCGACCCGCGGGGGACCGGTGACTCCAGCCCGGTCGACTGCCTCGGCGACGACGAGCTCGACGCCTATCTCGCCGGCGACCCCGACCCGGACGACGCGGCCGAGGAGCAGCAGTACGCGGCCGACGTCCGCGCGCTCGGTGCCGGGTGTGCCGCCTCGGGAGACGTGGCCCAGCACGTCTCCACCACCGAGGCCGCGCGCGACATGGACGTGCTGCGCGCGGCGCTGGGGGAGTCGACGCTGACCTACCTCGGGGCGTCGTACGGCACCAAGCTGGGCGCGACGTACGCCGAGCTCTTCCCCGCGCGGGTCGGACGCTTCGTGCTCGACGGGGCCGTCGACGTGTCGCTCGACAACCGCCAGCTCGGGCTCGAGCAGGCCGCCGGCTTCGAGACCGCGCTGCGGGCCTACGTGCAGAACTGCATCGACACCGCGGCATCGTGCTTCCTCGGGGACACCGTCGACGAGGGCCTGGCGACGATCGAGGGGCTGCTGGCCGACATCGAGGAGGCGCCGCTGCCGACCAGTGGGGACCGGGACCTGGCCATCGGCAACGCCTTCTACGGCATCGTGGCGCCGCTCTACAACCGTGACTACTGGTTCCTGCTGAGCGCGGCGCTGGGCAGCGCCCTCGACGGCAACGGCCAGGCGCTGATGGAGCTGGCCGACCTCTACTCCTCGCGCAGCGAGGACGGCTACACCGACAACAGCACCGAGGCCAACGTGACCATCAACTGCCTCGACGACCCATCGTCGGTGCCGTTCGACTCGGTGCCTGACTCCTACCCGGCCTACGAGGAGGCGTCGCCCACCTTCGGCCGGGTCTTCGCCTGGTCACTGACCACGTGCCGGGGCTTCCCGCTCCGCTCGACCGAGGAGCGTCTCGACATCCGGGGCGAGGGTGCCGCCCCGATCCTGGTCACCGGCACGACCCGCGACCCGGCCACGCCGTTGAAGTGGGCCGAGGCGCTCGCCGCCCAGCTCGACTCCGGCGTCCTGCTGCGTCGCGACGGCGACGGCCACACGGCGTACAACTCGGGCAACGAGTGCGTGGACTCCGCGATCGAGGACTACCTCCTCGACGGCACCGTGCCGGCGGACCCGACCGACTGCTGAGTCGACCCGTGTGGCCTGATTTCGACCGCCGCACGGTGGGGCGTTATCCTCTTCCAGTTGCCCGGCCGGTCCCACCTCAGCCGGGCAGCGCGCCGCCTTAGCTCAGTCGGTAGAGCGAATCACTCGTAATGATTAGGTCGTCAGTTCGATTCTGACAGGCGGCTCCACCGGAGGCCCCTGACCTGCAGAGATGCAGGGCGGGGGCCTTTGCGGCGCTACTCCCGCGATGCCGCAGCGAACGTGCACCGACGGCGTCTCGGGCTCACTTGTCGAAGAGGATGCGCGGGTCGAGCACGCGTGTCCCGTCGGTCTCGATGCAGTGCTTCTCGGTGATGGCCGTGTCCGAGTGGGTGATCAGGTCGGCGGCGGCATCGACGCCCATCTGTCGCCCGACCAGGGGGTTGGTGTTCCCGCCGTGGTCGTGAATGACGGTGCCTTTCTGGCCGCGACGACGCAGCGCGTCGAGTCCGTCCTGGGCGGCGAGCCGGGTCAGGTGGTTGACGAGAAGCGGCGGTGTGGTCGACACGACCGTCGGACGGGTGGTTGACACGTGACTGGGCTCACACCTAACCTCTGCCTAAACGTTTAGCCTAAACGTTTAGGCTACCAACTCGGGCAGAGAGATAAGGGCAGGCAATGGGACGAGGACTTCTGGGGGTTGAGCGTCGGCCGGGGTTCGGCCACGCGGTGGGCGCCGTCGCGACGGCGACTGTGCTGGTGGCGGGGCTCGCCGCATGTGGTGCTGGCGGCGACGGCTCGGACGGTGACGGGGATGCCGCCGAGACGGTCACGGTGCTGGTCGAAGGCGGCGGCAAGGCCGAGCTCGAGCCGGTTGCCGCGGCGTTCACCAAGGAGACGGGCACGAAGGTCTCGCTGGTCGAGCTGCCCTACGACGGGTTGTACGACCGCCTCTCGACCGAGTTCTCCTCGGGCTCGGTGTCGTTCGACGTCGCGGCCCTCGACGCCATCTGGCTGACCGGGTTCGCGGACGGGGTCGAGCCGCTCGACGACATGTTCACCGACGAGGTGCAGTCGGACCTGTTCCCGGCCCTGGTCGACGAGGCGAAGGTCGACGACAGCTTCGTGGGGATGCCGGTCTGGACCAACGCGGAGATCCTCTTCTACCGCACGGACCTCTTCGAGGACCCCCAGCAGCAGGCCGCCTTCAAGAAGGAGTACGGCTACCCGCTGGCCCCTCCGACCGACTGGTCCCAGTTCCAGGACACGGCCGCGTTCTTCACCCAGGACACCGACGGAGACGGAAAGACCGACCTGTACGGCACCGACGTGAAGGGGGCGGTCGAGACGGAGTGGCTGGCGCACGTGGCCCAGGCCGGCTCGCCCGGGATGGTCCTCGACGAGGACGGCAAGGTCATCATCGACAACGCCGAGCACCTGGCAGCCCTGGACTTCTACACCGAGGCGGTCGCCGACGCGCCCGCGGGCGCGTCGCAGGTCGACTGGGCGGCCGCGCAGAACTTGTTCAACCAGGGGCAGGTCGCGATGACCAAGTTCTGGGCCCACGCCTACCCGCAGATCCCGGACGACGCGTCGGTCAAGGGCAAGGTCGGAGCGGCCCCGATGATCGCCGGGGACGCCGGCGTCGGTGCCGTGCCGGGCAACTGGTACCTCTCGGTCCCCGCGGCAGGCGACAACAAGGAGCTTGCCCGGGAGTTCGTCCAGTTCGCCTATGACCACAACGACCTCAGCATCGACTCAGCGCTGGGCCTAGCGGCACGCAAGTCCGCGTTCGAGAAGTACGCCGGCCAGGAGGGTTACGAGCACTTCGACGCGCTGATCGCCACGCTCGACGGCTCGGCCACCATGCCCCGGCCGGCCAACGCCAAGTGGCAACAGATCGTCGACACCGCGCTCGTCCCGATGCTCCAGAAGGCGGTTGAGCCGGGCGCCGACAACCAGGCCCTCCTCGACGAGGCGAAGGCCCAGATCGAGGAGATCCTCGGCTAGCACGCCTGATGGGCACCCGTCCGCGGACGGGACGGGTGCCCATCAGAAGTCCGACCTCGGACCAGCCAGCACCTCGGATCACCCGCCACGGGTCGCCCACCACGATCACCAGGAGAGGAGAGACCGTGAGCGTCAGTGAACACCGGCTCGTCACCGCCCCGCGCGGGCCGGCCGCCGCCGCGCACCGCTCGCGAACCGCCAGGAGCGGCCCCGGCAGGGGGTCTCGCATCAACGACCGCCGATTCGCGCTGCTGCTGATGGCACCCGCCGCGCTCTTCATGCTCGCGTTCGTCGCCTGGCCTCTCGTCAAGCTGGTCATCGACAGCTTCTTCGAGATATCCCCGATCGCCGGTGGCCCGCGCAGCTTCATCGGCCTCGACAACTACGCGGACGTCCTGGGGTCCTCGCCCTTCCGGGCGGCCGCCGCCCGGACGCTCGGCTACACCGCGCTCGTGGTCACCCTCGAGTTCGTGCTCGGCCTTGCCGCGGCTCTGCTCTTCAACAGCCTGGGTGATCGATCACGGATCGTGCGCACCCTGTTCCTGTATCCGCTGATGATCGCGCCCATCGTCGCCGGTCTGCTCTGGCGCTTCCTGCTCATCGACAACTTCGGCATCGTCAACGAGCTGCTGTTCCGCCTCGGCATCCTGGACGACCGCAACGACATCGGCTGGCTCAGCGACCCGACGATCGCACTGTTCTCGGTCGCGTTGCCGGACATCTGGCTGACCACGTCCTTCATGACGCTCGTGCTGTTCGCCGGGCTGCAGAACATCCCCGGCGACGTCATCGAGGCCGCTCGCATCGACGGTGCCGGCTCTCGGTCTCGATGCTGTTCCGGATCATCCTGCCGCTCCTGCGGCCGGTGATCGCCGTAGCGCTCATCGTGCGCGGCATCGACGCCGCGAAGGCCTTCGACATCATCCTCATCCAGACCGATGGCGGGCCCCAGGAGACGCCACCGAGACGCTGAGCCTGCTGATCTACCAGACGATGATCCGCTTCGGTGACCCCGGCTGGCCAGCGCGATGGGCACCCTCTACCTGGTCGCGATGCTCGTGGTCGCCGTGGTGGCGGTCGGACTGATCTGGCGACCCGGGGGCGGCACGCATGAGCACGGCTCCAGGCGCGCAGGACGTCGACGCGGGTCCTGTTGTGGATCCTGCTCGGCTCCATGGTGGTGCTCTACGGCTTCCCGTTCCTCTACCTCCTGCTCACCTCGTTCAAGACCCCGCTGGACGCGCTCGCTGTCCCGCCCAAGGTCCTGCCCGACGATGTGGACGCTGGTCAACTACGACAAGGCGCTCAGTCGCGAGGGTGTCGTGGACTCCTTCATCAACAGCGTCACCGCCGCCACGATCAGCACCGTCCTGTCCCTCGTGCTGGCCGTCCCCGCGGCGTACGGCGTGACCAGGTTCGGCACCGTCAGCGGTCGCGTCTTCGTGATGGCGGCGCTGGTCACGCGGATGGTCCCGCCCGTCGCCATCGGCGTGCCGACTGGTCGCGATGATGCAGGCCCTCGGCCTGACCGACACCCCGTCGGGGCTCGCGATCGCGCACACGACCATCTCGCTGCCGCTCTCGATCTGGCTGATGTGCGAGCTTCCTCGAGTCGGTCCCCGACGAGCTGGACGAAGCAGCGCGGGTGGACGGTGCCGGCCGGCTCGCCGCGCTGTGGTACGTCATCCTCCCGGTGGTCCCGGGCGGAGTCGCGGTCACCGCCATCTTCGCGTTCCTCGCCTCGTGGAACGAGTTCCTCTTCGCGCTGCTGCTCACCGCGATCCGGGCGCAGACCACGCCCCTGGTGATCGCGAACTTCCAGTCCCAGTTCGGTCTGGAGTGGGGGGCGATGACGGCCCTCGCCACGGTCTACTCGCTCCCGGTGATCCTGCTGACCCTGCTGCTCCAGCGCTACATCGTCGCCGGCATGACTCTGGGTGCGGTCAAGGGGTGACCCGTGAACTGCGGGACGACACACACGCCAGAAGGGCAGGATGCACGTGCAGCGGAGGGGTGACATGAGGCAGACCGACGGCAAGGACCCCCAGGACGGGACTACCGGCAAGCCACCCGGCATCAAGGACGTCGCGCGTGCGGCCGGGGTGTCGGCAGCGACGGTGTCACAGGTGCTCAACGACGTGCCCGGGTCCCGCATCAGCGTCGAGACCCGGCAACGGATCCAGCGAGCCGCGGCGGAGCTCGGCTACGTCCCCAACCGGCTGGCTCGCGGGATGCGCACAGGGCGCTCGGGCATGCTCGGACTGATCAGCGACCACATCGCGACGAGCCCGTTCGCCGGGAGCATCGTGGTCGGCGCCCAGGACGCCGCGCTCAAGCACGGCCGCACGCTGGTCCTGGTCAACACCAACGGAGACCCCGCGGTGGAGCAGGACTCGGTCACCGCCCTGCTGAGGCACCAGGTCGACGGGTTCCTCTACGCGACGATGTTCCACCGCAGCGTGAGCCTGCCGGCGGCGCTGGAACAGGTGCCAACGGTGCTGCTGGACGCCGCCTCGGACCGGGCCGACCTGCCGTCGGTGGTCCCGGACGAGGTCGGCGGCGCCGAGGTCGCGGTCGGGGAGCTGCTCGCCCACGGTCACCGCAGGATCGGCTTCCTCACCAACGAGGACGACGTGCCCGCCACCCACGGACGCCTCGAGGGGTACCGCAGCTCGCTCGCCCGCGCAGGGATCGACGTCGATCCTCGACTGATCCTGGAGGACGAGTCCGTCACGGCCGGTGGGTATCGCACCGCCCGGGAGCTGCTCGCCCGCGAGGACCGCCCGACCGGCCTCTTCTGCTACAACGACCGCATGGCGATGGGCGCCTACCGCGCCGCGGCCGAGGCGGGGCTACGGATCCCCGAGGACCTGTCGGTCGTCGGCTTCGACAACCAGCTCCTGCTCGCCGAGGACCTGCATCCCGCCATGACGACCGTGGCGCTTCCGCACTACGAGATGGGCGCGTGGGCGGTCGAAGCGCTCGTCGCTCTCCTCGAGGGACGCCCCGTGTCCGACGACGACGTCACCTTCCCGGTGGCGCTTGCCTGCCCGCTCGTACGCAGAGCCTCCGTCGCCGCCCCCTCGAGACCACTGACCGTTGCACCGAGAACGAGAGACACCACTGTGTTGAGACTGCCCGCCTCGTGGACCTGGGACTTCTGGCTCGCGAAGGACCAGGACACCTACCACCTGTTCTTCCTCAAGGCCTCGCGCGCCCTGCGCGATCCCGACCGACGCCACTGGCGAGCGACCGTCGGGCACGCCGTCAGCGACGACCTGCGCACGTGGACGGAGGTGGCCGATGCGCTCGTGCCGTCGGACGCCCCGGCGATCGGACGACCTCGCCACCTGGACCGGCTCGGTGGTCCGCGACGACAGCGGCCTGTGGTGGATGTTCTACACCGGCGTCGACCGGGGCGGCCGTGGGCAGGTCCAGCGGGTCCAGCGCCGCCACCTCGGCCGACCTGACGACCTGGGACCAGCAGCCGGGCGTCGTCCTCGAGGCCGACGCCCGCTGGTACGAGACGCTGGCCGCCGACAACTGGCAGGACGAGGCCTTCCGTGACCCCTGGGTGTGGCGGCCGACGCCCGGAGGTCCGTGGCACATGCTCATCACCGCCAGGGCCGACCACGGTGCGAAGTACCGACCGCGGGATCGTCGGACACGCCACCTCGCCGGACCTCGAGAACTGGGAGCTGCACGCTCCGCTGAGCCGACCGGACGCCGGCTTCGGCCAGCTGGAGGTGCTCCAGGTCGAGGAGGTCGACGGACGCCCGGTGCTCCTGTTCTCGTGCCTGCACACCGAGATGTCGCAGCAGCGGCGGACCGCGGGCCAGCTCGGCGGCGTCTGGTCGGTTCCCATCGACTCGCCCACCGGTCCCTTCGACGTCACCCAGGCGCGACGCTTGACCACGGAGGCCGCCTACAGCGGGCGCCTGGTGCAGGACCCGTCCGGTCGGTGGGTCTTGCTGGCGTTCCACCACGTCGACGACAGCGGGTCGTTCGTCGGAGGCATCGCCGACCCGGTCGCCGTCGAGTGGAACCCGGACGGATCCGGCCTGCGCCTCATCGACCCGCCCGCCGACTGGGTCCCTCTGGAAGACGAGCACCTCGTCGGCACCGCTCCCGCGGCCGAGGCCCCCGCGAGCTCGTGACCGCCGGACGCATCGGCCCCGCCGCCGCGCCGAGCCCGTCTCACCGACGGTCGTGCCGCGGTGCTCCCACCGAAGAGGAAGACATGTCGAGCAGCAATCACTACGACGTCACCAGCTGGCCCGTCGGCGACCCGGCGACCGACGTCGGTGAGGTGATCAACAGCATCATCGCCGACATCAAGCATCGGCAGACCGACACAGAACACGGCGGAAGGCCGGGGCGCGGTCGTCCACCTCCCGCCCGGGGACTACCACCTGCGTACGCAGGTCGCTGATCGACATCAGCTTCCTCAGGATCCAGGGCGCCGGCCACGGGTTCACGTCCTCGAGCATCCGGTTCAACGCCCCGGAGGAGCGAGTGGCCCGACCTGCACGAGCTGTGGCCCGGGGGCAGCCGCATCCTGGTCGACATCCCCCGCGAGCCGGGCCGACGACGAGTCGGCGGGCGCCGCCTTCCTCGTCGAGCGGCGCGGGCACCCGCGGCTCAGCTCCGTCGAGTTCTCCGACTTCTGCATCGACGGGTTGCACTTCGAGGCGGACGACTCGGGCCTGCACCCCGAGAACACCTACGTCAACGGCAAGACAGGCATCTACGTCGCAAGCGCCAACGACTCGTTCCGCGTCAACGGCATGGGCTTCGTCTACCTCGAGAACGCCCTCACCATCTACAACGCCGACGCATTGTCGGTCCACGACAACTTCATGGCCGAGTGTGGCAGCTGCATCGAGCTGCGCGGCTGGGGACAGGCCTCGAAGATCACCGACAACCTGGTCGGGGCGGGCTTTCAGCGGCCACTCGATCTTTGCCGAGAACCACGGCGGGCTCCTCGTCACCGCGAACAACGTGTTCCCGCGGGGTGCGAGCAGCGTGTGCTTCGACGGCGTGACGCGTTCGAGCGTCACCAACAACCGCCTGCACTCCTTCTACCCGGGGATGGTGATCCTCCGCGCAGGCAGCTCGGAGAACCTCGTCGCCTCGAATCACTTCCTGCGTGACCACGAGCCGTGGACCCCCTTCCTGAGCGTCGGACAACGGGCTGGACGACCTCAGCGGATGCTCTGCGTCAGCGGCAGCAACAACTCGATCATCGGCAACCACTTCTCCCAGATCATCGACGCGCAGAGCATCCGCCCGGCTGGCGCGACCCCGGTCGTCATCCGACTGACGGCCGGCACCGGGAACTTCGTCTCCACCAACCACGTGGTGGCCATGGACGTGCACGCCAGGTCCAGTGACTCCTGCTTCGCGGCCCAGGTCGACGCGCTGTTGACCACCGATGCGGCGACCCGGCTCGACGTCACCACCGTCCAGGTGGATCCCCAGTCATCCGCCAACACGATCCTCGACTCGGGCGGCGAGTCCCAGGTCGTCGCGGACAGGTCCGCCAACGCCCTCAGACCCACCCCTGCCGTCGGAACCCCGGCGAGCCCCGACGCAGCAGCTCCGGCACGCACAGGCCGGTGAAGGAGAAGATGACATGGCAACGGTGACGTTCGAGAAGGCCCAGCGCTGGTATCCCGGGACGGAAGTGCCTGCGGTGCCCGGGATCGACCTCGAGATCAGGGACGGCGAGTTCATGGTCCTGGTCGGGCCGTCGGGGTGTGGCAAGTCCACCACGCTGCGGATGCTGGCGGGCCTGGAGGAGATCAACGACGGCAGGGTCTACATCGGTGACCGTGACGTGACCGACATGGCGCCCAAAGACCGCGACATCGCGATGGTGTTCCAGAACTACGCGCTCTACCCCCACATGTCGGTGGAGGAGAACATGGCGTTCTCCTTGAAGATGTCCAAGGTCTCGCCCGACGAGCGCAAGCGGCGCGTCAGGGAGGCCGCGGAGATCCTGGGCCTGACCGAGTTCCTGCAGCGCAAGCCGAAGGCGTTGTCCGGCGGTCAGCGGCAGCGGGTGGCGATGGGGCGGGCGATCGTGCGCAACCCGCAGGTGTTCTGCATGGACGAGCCGCTGTCCAACCTGGACGCCAAGATGCGGGTGCAGACCCGCACCGACATCGCCAAGCTGCAGGCCGACCTCGGGGTCACCACGGTTTACGTCACCCACGACCAGGTCGAGGCGATGACGATGGGCGATCGGGTCGCCGTGATGAAGCTCGGCGTCCTGCAGCAGGTCGACACCCCGCTGCGGCTCTACGACAAGCCGGCCAACCTCTTCGTGGCCGGCTTCATCGGCTCGCCGCAGATGAACCTCCTCGAGGGCGTCGCGCACGACGGCTCGGTCAGCCTGGGCGGCTACACCGTCCCCGTCGACCGCACGGCCGAGAGCAGGATGAGTGGACGGGTCACGGTCGGGATGCGTCCGGAGAACTGGCGCCTCGTGAGCGCCGAGCAGGGCGGCCTGCCCGTGCGGGTCACGGTGGTCGAGGAGCTCGGCGCCGACTGCTTCGTGTACGGCACCAGTGACGTCGAGGGCGTTCCTGTGCAACGTGATCGTCCGGGTCAGCGGCCGCCACCACCCGCAGAAGGGCGAGACGCTCCACGTCACCACCGATCCCGAGCACGTCCACGTCTTCGACACCGAGACCGGGGAGCGGCTGTCCGCCTGACCCCTCCCCGGCGTCGATAGTCGACGAAGTGAAGGGCGCAGTACGCCGTCCTGACCGCAAACCTCCCCGTCCGGGGACCAAACGATGGGCGGACAGGAGATGGGTCAGCGGACCTCGAGGACAAAGGGGTGCCTGCTGCCCGCGATCCTCGACGCATGATCGACTCGCTGCCCTGTCGGGCGACCTCCGCGAGCGTTCGTGAGGCATCGACATGAGATGCCCTCCCTCATCTCGGCCACACGAGATGCTCGACGCGCGGCGCACGGGTCGATGGCATCTCGCACGAGAGGGCAACCTCCTCCAGGTCAAGTCCACACAGACTTCACACAAAGTCCCGGATCAGGTCGGCTGCACGGTGATGAGGGTGACCGAACGTGACCCAGAGTGAGCACCTTCCGCCGGGCTCTGTCGGGACAGAGCCCCGCGGGGTGGTGGGCTTTGAGGTGACCCTCGGTGCCTACACGTCACTGCTCTCGATGGCGGTGACGAGGTCAGTATCGCTGGTGTCGTAGAGCTTGGCCATGGATCCTTCTGAGAGGTAGCGGCGGTCGCCGGCGATCCATTCGTCGTGCATGTCGATGAGCACTGCGCCGACGAGTCGGATGACCGCGGCGGCGTTGGGAAAGATCCCTACGACCCGGCTGCGGCGCTTGATCTCCTTGTTGACTCGCTCGAGTGGATTGGTCGACCAGATCTTGCGCCAGTGCTCGCGCGGGAACGTGGTGAAGGCGAGGACCTCGGCCTTCGCGTCGTCCATCAGCGGCCCGAGTTTGGGGAACCGGGCGGCGAGCTCGTCGCGGGTCTTGTCCCACGCCGCGTGGACGTCGTCGGCGCTTGGTTGGGCGAAGATCATCCGGAACGCGGCAGCCACGTAGTCGCCCTGGCCCTTCGGCACGTGCGCGAGCAGGTTGCGGGCGAAGTGGACCCGGCAGCGCTGGTGCGCGACACCTTGGAATGCCCGCCCGAGCGCCTTGACCAGTCCGGAGTGCTGGTCGCTGATGACGAGCCGCACGCCGCCCAGGCCACGCTGCTTGAGGCTGAGCAGGAAGCCGCGCCAGAAGACCTCGTCCTCGCTGTCACCGACGTCCAGGCCGAGGATCTCCCGCTCACCGGCCGAGGTGACCCCGGTGGCTACGACCACGGCCATCGACACGACCTGCCCGCCCTTGCCGGGGGCGTTGCGGACATGGAGGTAGGTCGCGTCGAGGTAGATGTAGGGGAACTCGACGTGGTCCAGCGCCCGGGTGCGGAACGCGCCGACGGTCTCATCGAGCCCGGCACAGATCCGCGAGACTTCCGACTTGGAGATCCCCGCACCGCCCATCGCTTCGACCAGGTCATCGACGCTCCTGGTCGAGATGCCGTGGACGTAAGCCTCCATCACGACCGCGTACAAGGCCTGGTCGATCCTGCGGCGCGGTTCGAGGATGATCGGGAAGAACGAGCCCTTGCGGAGCTTGGGGATCCGCAGCTCGACGTCGCCGGCCTTGGTCATGAGCATCCGCGGACGGTGGCCGTTGCGTTCGGTTGTGCGGTCCTCGGAGCGCTCATACGGTGCGGCGCCGATGCGTTCGGTGGCTTCGAGCTCGATCAGCTCTTGCAACGCGACGCGGACCGAGTCGCGGATCAGATCCACGCCGTCACCGGCACGGAACGCCTCGAGCAGTTCGGACAGGGCAGACTGGGGCAAGGCCATCGGTGGACCTCTTTCGGTGAGTGCTTGGCCGTACACACCGAAGATCCCGCCGATGGCCGCCTACTCTCACGCCACCACGCCGGTCCTCAAACCCCACCACTCCACGGGACTCTCCTCTCTGTCGGCGTTTGCGCAGGTCAGGCTTCCGACGAGGCGTAGAACAGGCGAATCTCTCGTCACGATGAGGTCGTCAGTTCGATTCTGACAGGCGGCTCCACCGGAGGCCCCTGACCTGCAGACGATGCAGATCGGGGGCCTTCGTACGTCCGGGCCGTGCTGTCACCCGCTCTGGGCCCCGCTGGGCGACGTGAGCTAGGGGTCGTCTCCCGCAAATGATGTGCAGTCAAGCCGGCCGGAAGTATGGTGTCCGTACACAGCGTTCTTCTCAGGCGAACAGTCCACAAGGTGCTCACGTGACAATCAACCAACCGTCCGCAAGCGAGTGGGTCGCCATCGGCGTCCGGATCCGCACCGCCCGAGAGGCAGCGGGCATGAGTGTCCGCGAGCTGGCTCGCCGCATCGACGTGTCGGCGAGCCACGTGTCGCAGGTGGAACGTGGACTGGCCTCCTTCAGCGTCCGCGCGCTCTACAACGTGGTGAGTGAGCTGGAGATCTCGATGGACAGCCTCTTCGGCGAGGTGGCACCGGTCGCGGAGGTTGGGCAGCTGCCTGCCACCCACGGTGCGGTGGGACGTAGAGCCGACACTCATTCCGCGGACCCGTTGGTGGAGGACGGCGTGGTGCTGCGCGCCGGTGAGCGCCCGACCATTCCTCTGGCGGGCGGCACGCGCTGGGAGCGCCTGACGCCGCTGCCGGAGACTGGCGCGGAGTTCATCGAGGTCGTGTACCCCCCGGCAGCCGGGCCCGCCGGGGACCGGACGGTCGACTTCATCCAGCACTCCAGCCGCGAGTACGGCCTGGTGCTCAGCGGCAGCCTCACGGTGCAGGTCGGCTTCGAGACGACCGTGCTGCACGTCGGTGACTCGATCGCCTTCGACTCGGTCGTCCCACACCGGTTCTGGAACGAGACCAGCGGGGAGGTGCGCGCGGTCTGGTTCATCTGGGACTCCCCCAAGTCAGCTGCTGGTGAGACGCCGACCACCCATCATCACGCCGCCGCGCGCGTGCAGGACCCGGGCGCGAAGGACGTGTAGGAGCGTCTTCACCCGGCACGGTGTTCTTCATCAGAGAACACTGTGCACAGAAATGTTCCCTTTCAGGGTTAACACCCGTGCTCCACAGGTGTACAGTCACGGTTTGTGACGACGGCCACATCAACGTGGCCGGCACCCAGGGAGCGGAAGGAGCGCGGCGTGGACGTCGAGCAGACCTCAGCAGTCGGGGCCGTGGTGATCGAGGCCGCATCGATCACCAAGCGGTTCGGCGGTGCCGTCGCAGTCGACGACGTGAGCGTCTCGGTGCGCGCGGGGGAGATCTACGCGCTCGTCGGTGAGAACGGCGCCGGCAAGTCCACCCTGATGCGCATCCTGGCCGGCATCCTCGTGCCCACCGAGGGCACCGTCCTGATCGACGGAAAGCCCATCGAGGGCGGCACCCGCGCCGCGCTCGACGCAGGCATCGCCCTGGTCCACCAGGAGCTGAGCCTGGTGCCGGAGATGACGGTGGCGGAGAACATCATGCTCGGCGTCTTCCCGACCCGCGGCGGCACCATCAGTCGCAAGGAGATGCGGCGCCACGCCGGAGAGGCCCTGAGTGAGATCGGCATCTCGATCGATCTCGACGAGCCGGTCTCCCGCCTCTCGGTCTCGATGCGCCAGTTCATCGAGATCGCCCGGGCGGTGGCTCGCAAGCCCCGCGTGCTGATCCTGGACGAGCCCACCGCGACTCTCACCCCGGCCGAGACCGACTACCTCCTCCAGATGCTCAAGCGCCTGGCGGCAGGGGGTCTGGCGATCGTGTACATCTCCCACCGGCTCCCGGAGATCTTCGCCATCTGCGAGCGCGTCACCGTGCTCCGCGACGGGCGGCTCATCGAGACGATGGACATAGCGACGACCACCCCCGACGCCCTCATCGACAAGATGGTCGGCCGCCAGCTCAAGCGGGACCTGGGCGTCGTCCGCGAGAGCAACCCGGGCGAGGTGGTGCTCTCGGCCCGCGGAATCACCGCCCCCATGGTCGGTGGCATCGACCTCGACGTGCGCGCCGGGGAGATCGTGGGCCTCGGAGGCCTGGTGGGTGCCGGACGCAGCGAGTTCGTCCGCGCGATGCTGGGCGTCGACCTGCGCACCGGCGGGGACGTCACGATCGTCGTCGACGGCCGACCACGTCGCGTGAGCAGCTACCAGTCAGCGGTTCGCCATGGCATCGCGTTCGTCCCCGAAGAGCGACGTCAGGACGGACTGGCCCTCAGCATGTCGGTCAGCGACAACATCGCCCTCCCCAACCGCCGCGCGATCTCCAGGGCCGGCGTGACCAGCCCTGCCAAGCAGCAGGCCTTCGCCACCAAGCTCGCGGACACGGTCGGGCTGCGCCCGCCCAACGTCAAGCGCGATGCCGGCGACTACAGCGGTGGCAACCAGCAGAAGATCGTCATCGCCAAGTGGCTCGGCCTCCGTCCGCGAGTCATCGTGCTCGACGAGCCCACTCGCGGCGTCGACGTGGGCGCGAAGGCGGAGATCCACCGGTTGGTGCGCGAGCTGGCGGACGAGGGCACCGCCGTCCTGGTCATCAGCTCCGACCTCCCCGAGCTCCTGGAGCTCTCGGACGTCATCCACGTCATCCGCGACGGCCAGATCGCCGGCACCCTCGCCGGCGCCGAGGCCGGCGAGCGGAGCGTCATGTCCCTCGCTGCCGGAGAAAGCATGGTCACCTCGTCATGAATCAGCTCACCGAGTCCCCAGCGGTGGCGACGCCAGCGGCCGCCAGCCACGCCGCACCGGGAGGCCCTTCCACAGCGGCCAGGGCGCTGCTCTGGGCGGCGGAGAGAGGGATCGTGGTCTTCACGGCCGTCCTCATCCTCGCCTCCCTCCTGTTCGTCGACGGGTTCGCCTCCGCGGTGAACATCGCGGACGTCTTCCACCGCGCCGCCCCGATCGGCATCGTCGCCGTCGGCATGACCTTCGTCGTCATCAGCGGCAACTACCTGGACCTGTCCGTGGTCGCCCAGGTCGCCACCGGTGCCGTCATCCTCATCGGCGTCAGCAACTCCCACAGCATCCCCCTCGCGATCCTCCTCGCCCTTGCCGTCTCGATCGTCTACGGGCTCGTCAATGGGATCGCGGTCGGCTTCTTCAAGGCCAACGCCGTCATCGTCACGCTCTCGACCACCTACGTGGGGCTCGGAATCCTCCGGTGGATGTCGGGCGGGAGCATCTTCTTCGGCCCCAGGGGCGGACCGATCGGGACGGTCGGCGACATCAAGGTCGGGGCCGTTCCCATCTCCGCGATCGTGCTGCTGATCGTGGCTCTGGTCCTGGGCTTCGTCCTGAGCCGCACGAACTTCGGCTTCGTGGTGCGTGCGTTCGGCAGCAACAAGGAGGCAACCCGACTGAGTGGAGTCAACACCCCGGTCGTCGTGGTGGGCGCCTTCCTCATCACTGCCTTCGCCGCCACCATCGCCGGGTTCGTCCTGGCCGCCTACTCCAACACTGCCGTCAGCTCCATGTCCGACGGGTACGACTTCCGTGCGCTCGCGGCCATCATCATCGGCGGCACCAGCGTCTTCGGCGGCAAGGGAAGCGTCCTGAGGACGGTCCTCGGGGTCATCTTCGTCAGCGTCCTGACGAACGTCCTCGTCCTGTCCAACGTCGGCTTCGGCTGGCAGCAGGTCGCCATCGGCTCCCTCATCGTCCTTGCCGTGTCCGTCGACGCCCTCGCCCGGAAGGTGAGCAAGAAATGAGCACTCCCCACGGCATCAACTTCGGTGACGCCCCGGTTCGCACCCGCGCCGACCAGGTACGTCGAGCGCTCGGTCGTCGCACCGAGGGTCGCGGTGTCGCACTGCTCGCGGTGGTCCTCGTCGTGGCGCTCGTCATGCAGCCACTCGTCTTCTCGGCCTACCCGGTCACCTTGAGCCGTGTCGCGCTCGTCGGCCTCGTCGCGCTCGGCCTGACGGTTGTCCTGCTGATGGGCGAGCTCGACCTGAGCGTGGCCAGCACCGTCGTCCTCGCAGGCGTGATGATGGCGCAGACGGACAACGTCGCCCTGGGAGTGCTCCTCGCGCTGGGCACGGGAGTCGTGGTCGGACTGGTCAACGCCTTCTTCGTGGTCAAGATCGGTATCAACTCCTTCATCGCCACCCTGGGCATGCTGTTCGTGCTGAAGGGGCTGGCCATCGTCATCTCGAGCTCCGAGCCGATCCCGCTGGCGAACATCACGTTCGCGATCAAGTTCGGTCTCCCGCTCGTGGGACCGCTGACCCCGCGCATCGTGATCTTCATCCTCACCGTCGTGCTCCTGCACATCTTCGTGACCCGGGTCCGGGCAGGTCGCGAGTTCTATGCCGTCGGTGGCAACCGACAGGCAGCGCGGGACGCAGGAATCCCCGTGGACCGCCGCCTGGTCACCGGCTTCGTCATGTGCAGCGTCATCGCTGCCGGCGCCGGTGCGATCGACACCCTGGAACGCACCGCCGCGGACCCCACCGCCGGCTCCACCGTGCTCCTCTCCAGCATCGCCGCGGCCATCATCGGTGGGGTCGCCCTCACCGGTGGGCGCGGCTCCATCCTCGGCACCCTGATCGGGGCGCTCTCTCTCGGGACCCTGGAAGTCACCCTCACGCTCACCGGTGTGCAGGTCGACATCCAGCAGATCTACATCGGCGGAGTCCTGCTCCTCGCAGTCGTGACCGACCCAGCCAGCCTCAGGGCCGCCAGCTCCTCCATCCGCACCTCCATTCACGGTCTCCGGGCTCGGTCGACCAACCGTGAGCCCACGCCACCGCACACGCCGGTGGCCTCGTGATGACTGAAAGGAACACCACCATGCGCAGCACTCGCACCGCAGCCGCTGTCGGGACCCTCCTCGTCGCAGTGGCGGCACTCACCGCCGGCTGTGGCTCGGACGGCGACGCCAGCGCCGCCGACGGCACCAAGAAGGTCTACGCGCTGCTCCCGCAGGGCACGGACCAGCCCTACGGCACCGAGTACCTGAAGGCGATGAAGGCCGAGGCCGAGAAGGAGGGCATCGAGCTCACCATCACGAACTCCCAGTACGACGCCGACAAGCAGGCCAGCGACTGCCAGGTCGCCGTCGCGGCCAAGCCGGCCCTCATCATCCTGTGGCCGGCCGTCGCCGACACCGTTCGTCCCTGCCTCGAGCGCGCCAAGGCGGCCGACATCCCGGTGACGGTGACCAACTCCGACGTCAAGGAGGAGGACAAGAGCCTCACGGCCGGCTACTCCGGCCCGGACACCTACGGCCAGGGCGCCTCCTCCGCCGAGATCATGTGCAAGCTGGCCGACGGGAAGCCGGTCAACATCCTCGAGATCGAGGGGCTCACCGGCAACACGACCGCGATCAACCGCAAGGCCGGGTTCGACGAGACCATCGAGAAGGACTGCCCGAACGTCAAGATCCTGGCCTCCCAGCCCGGCGACTGGAACAAGGATGACTCCCAGACCGTCACCTCGGAGATGCTCACCGCTGCCGGGAGGAAGAACGTCCAAGGCATCTACGCCGCCGACGACACCATGGTCGCGGGCGCGATCGACGCTCTCAAGGCGCAGGGCATCGATGCCAAGAAGATGCTGATCACCTCGATCGGCAACACCAAGCTGGGCAACCCGCTGGTGGTCTCCGGCGAGCTCGACGGCACCGTCTTCCAGTCCTCCGCCTGGGACGGACAGAACGCGGTCACCCTCGCCGCGGAGGTCCTCGCCGGCGAAGAGGTCGAGGGCGACCTGTTCATGCCGTCGGTGAAGGTCACCGCCGACAACGCGACCGACCCCGAGGTCGCCCCCAACTGGTGATCACCCCATCCGTACGAGGTCGGGGGCCGGGTTCCCCCGTCCCGCCCCCGGCCTCGTGCCCCAGCTCGGAGAGAGTCCACAGTGAGCATCATCAGTCCTCAGCAGGCACCCGGGATCGAGGTCCCGCGTCTCGACTTCGGCGGCCGCCCCATCCCGGCGCCGGGCCACATGGGGGTCGACTACGAGGCCCGGGTCGACTTCGACCGGCTTAGGGCCTACCGGCTCGGCCGGGCCAGGGCGGCGCTGGAGGCCAGCGAGTGCGGCGCCTTCCTGCTCTTCGACTTCTACAACATCCGCTACACGACGCAGACCTGGATCGGCGGCGCGCTGGGCGACAAGATGATCAGGTACACCCTCCTGGCACGCGGGAAGGAGCCGGTGCTCTGGGACTTCGGGTCCGCGGTCAAGCACCACAAGCTCCACTCGCAGTGGACGCCGGAGGACAACTACCGCGCCGGCTTCCTCGGGTTCCGCGGCGCGGTCGCTCCCTCGGTCGGGCCTGATGGAGTCGGCGATCAAGGAGATCAGGTCCCTCCTCGACGACGCGGGAGTGGCGGACATGCCGGTCGGCATCGACATCGTCGAGCCGCCGTTCCTCTTCGAGATGGAGCGCCAGGGCCTGCGCGTGGTGGATGCGCAGCAGTCGATGCTGGACGCACGCTGCATCAAGTCCATCGACGAGATCCTGCTGCTCAACCAGGCGGCCGCCATGGTCGACGGGGTCTACCAGGACATCACCGAGGCGCTGAAGCCCGGCGTCCGGGAGAACGAGATCGTCGCCATGGCCAACCAGCGGCTCTACGAGCTCGGCTCGGACCAGGTCGAGGCGGTCAACGCGATCTCGGGGGAGCGGTGCAACCCGCACCCCCACAACTTCACCGACCGGATCATCCGGCCCGGCGACCAGGCGTTCTTCGACATCATCCACTCCTTCAACGGCTACCGGACCTGCTACTACCGCACCTTCGCGGTCGGCAGCTCGACGCCTGCCCAGCGCGACGCGTACACCCGCGCCCGCGAGTGGATGGACCGGGGCATCGACGGCATCAAGGCCGGCGTCGGCACCGACGAGGTCGCCGCGCTGCTGCCCGACGGCGCAGGACATCGGCTTCGGCAGCGAGATGGAGGCCTTCGGCCTCCAGTTCGCCCACGGCCTCGGCCTCGGACTCCACGAGCGCCCGATCATCTCCCGGCTCAACTCCATGAAGGAGCCGGTCGAGCTCCAGGTCGGCATGGTCTTCGCGCTGGAGACCTACTGCCCAGCCTCCGACGGCTTCTCCGCCGCGCGCATCGAGGAGGAGATCGTGATCACCGAGGACGGCCCCCGCGTGCTCACGCTCTTTCCGGCGCAGGAGCTCTTCGTCACCAACCCCTACTGATCGACACACCCCCACAACGAACAGGACACCCTCGTGGACACCACACGACTCGCCGGAAAGAACATCCTCATCACGGGCGCCGCCCAGGGCATGGGCGCCGCCGTCGCCATCGACTACGCCGCCCAGGGCGCCAACGTCTGTCTCGGGGACGTGAACGTCGAAGGGGTGGAGCAGGTGGCTGCGGACATCAACGCCGCGGACGGTGGCCGGGCGACCCACATCACCCTGGACGTCACCAGCCAGGAGGACGCCGAGGCCGCTGTCGCCCACACGGTCGAGGCGTTCGGCAGCATCAACGTGCTGCTCAACAACGCCGGCATCAACAAGCCGCTGTTCTTCCTCGACATCACCCGGGAGAACTGGCAGCGCATCATGGACGTCAACGCCTGGGGCACCCTCAACTGCATGCAGGCAGCCGCCCGCCAGATGGTCGCCCAGGGCAAGCAGGACCAGCCCTACAAGATCATCAACGTCGGCTCCATCCTGTCCCGGGAGACCTTCGACGACGTCGTCGTCTACGGCGCCTCCAAGCACGCCGTGCTCGCGCTCATCAAGGGTGGCGCCAAGTCCCTGATGGAGCACAACATCACCGTCAACGGCTACGGTCCCGGCGTCGTGCGCACCGAGCTCTGGGAGCAGCTGGACAAGGACCTCGTCGCCATCGGCAAGTTCGACAAGGAGGGCGAGTCCATGGACACGCTCGCCCAGAACATGATCCTGATGAAGCGCTACTCCTACCCCGAGGACGTCGTCGGCACCGCCGCGTTCCTCGCCAGCAAGGACAGCGACTACATGACCGGCCAGCTCCTGATGATCGACGGCGGGATCGTGATCCAGTGACCCAGCTGCAGGACTCCTTGCCGGCCGGCGTCCCCACCGGGCTCCTCATCGACGGCGAGTGGGTCTCCACCCGCCGCTCGCTCGAGGTGGACGACCCGGCCACGGGAGCCCCGCTCGCCCAGGTCTCGGACGCCGACGTCCCGGATGCCCTGGAGGCGGTGGCGTCCGCCCACCGGGCGTTCGGACCGTGGGCTGCCACGGCGCCGCGGGTCCGGGCGGAGGTGCTGCGTCGCGCCTACGAGATCATGTCGGCCGAGCTCGAGCAGTGTGCGCGCCTGATCGTGCTGGAGAACGGCAAGGCCTGGAGCGACGCCGTGGGAGAGGCGACCTACGCTGCCGAGTTCTTCCGCTGGTTCAGCGAAGAGGCCTCCAGGGTGCCCGGGGACTTCCGGTTGGCGCCCAACGGCGACAAGACGATCATCGTGGACCACCAGCCGATGGGCGTGGCCTACATGATCACGCCCTGGAACTTCCCGGCGGCCATGGCGACCCGCAAGCTCGCGCCCGCGCTGGCGGCCGGGTGCACGGCGGTCCTCAAGCCGGCCGCGGAGACGCCGCTGACGGCGCTGTGGGTGGCCGAGGTGCTGCGTCGGGCGGGTGTCCCCGCCGGGGTGGTCAACGTCATCACCACCTCGGAGCCGGGCCCGGTGTCCGAGGCGGTCCTCGCCGACCGGCGTACGGCGACCCTGTCCTTCACCGGGTCCACCCCGATCGGCAAGCTGCTGCTCGCGCAGACCGCCACCCGCGCGCTGCCCTCGTCGATGGAGCTGGGTGGCAACGCGCCACTGCTCGTGCTCGAGGGCGCCGACGTCGACAAGGCCGTCGAGGGGGCGATGGTCGCCAAGATGCGCAACGGCGGGTCCGCCTGCACGGCCGCCAACCGCTTCTACGTCCACGAGTCGTTGGCCAGCGAGTTCACCGACGCCTTCGAACGCGCGCTCGGCTCCCTGCGCATCGGCAGCGGCCTGGACCCGGCCAACGACCTGGGCGCGCTCGTCAGCACCAAGGAGCGGGACAAGGTCATCGGCCTCATCGAGAGGGCAGTCGAGGAGGGCGGTCGCGCCGGGGCCGTGTCCGAGGCCCCGGCCGCCGGCGCCTTCATGTCCCCCTACGTGGTGCGCGACGTCACCCACGGGCACACCCTGACCCGGGAGGAGATCTTCGGTCCCGTGGCCCCGATCGTCACGGTCGAGAGCACCGACCAGGCGGTGGAGATGGCCAACGACACCGACTTCGGGCTCATCTCCTACGTCTTCGCCGCCGACGCGGGTGAGGGCATCCGGGTGGCGAGGCGGATGGAGAGCGGGATGGTCGCGATCAACCGGGGCGTCGCCTCGGACCCCGCCGCGCCCTTCGGCGGCATGAAGGAGTCCGGCCTCGGTCGCGAGGGCGGGTTCGCCGGCATCCACGAGTTCCTCGAGACGAAGTATCTCGCGGTGGACCTGTGAGCACCGTCGCGTTCCTCGGCCTCGGTCGCATGGGCGTCCCCATGGCCGCCAACCTGGTGGCCGCCGGGCACGACGTCACCGTCTGGAACCGGTCGCGCCACGTCGCCGACGCGTTCGTCCGCGACCACGGCGGCGCTGTCGCGGACACCCCCGCCGAGGCGGCGGGCACGACCGACTTCGTGGTGTCGATGCTGGCGAACGACGAGGTGGTGACCGCCGTCCACACCGGCGCCGACGGCACGCTCGGGGCCGTGCGCCCCTCCGCGGTCGTCCTGGACATGAGCACGGTCACCACGGCCACGTCCGCCCGCCTGGCCGCGGCAGTGCGGGAGGTCGGTGCCTCGTTCCTCGACGCGCCCGTGTCGGGCAGCGTCGCGGCGGCCGCTGCTCGGGAGCTCACCATCATGGTGGGCGGCGACCCGGCCACCTACGCCACCGCGAAGCCCGTCCTCGAGGCGCTCGGCGCGCCGGTGCACCTCGGCGCGAACGGGGCCGGCGCCGCCATGAAGCTGGCCGTCAACACGGTGGTCCACGGCCTCAACGGGGCCCTGAGCGAGGCGCTGGTCCTTGCCGAGCGCAGCGGCATCGCGCGCGAGCTGGCGTACGACGTCTTCGCCCGCAGTGCTGTCGCCGCCCCCTTCGTCCACTACCGGCGCGACGCCTTCGAGCGTCCGGCCGAGGTGCCGGTCGCGTTCCGGCTCGAGCTCGCCGCGAAGGACCTGACCTACGCCCTCCAGCTGGCCGCCGACGTCGGCGCCCGGCTCCCGCAGAGCGAGCGGTCGCTGGCCGTCCTGGAGCAGGCGGTCGCGGCTGGCTACGGCGGCCACGACGAGAGCGCCGTCGCCCAACACCTGCGGAGCGAGGCGCAGGAGCACACCCCATGACCGCGACCCGCTTCCGCGGCCGGACCTGGATCGTGACCGGCGACGCGCAGGGCATCGGCCTCGAGACCGCCCGCCGCCTCGCCGCCGAGGGCGGCACCACCATCTGACCTGCACCAGACCACAGGAGAGACACGCCCATGACCACCGAGCTGCAAGGCCTGCCCCTGCTCAAGGACCGGGTCGCCATCGTCACCGGCTCCGCCCAGGGCATCGGCGAGGGGATCGCCACCACCCTCGGCCGCTTCGGCGCACAGGTCGTCATCGCCGATCTCAACGAGGCCAAGGCCCAGGAGACGGCTGCCAGGCTCGTGGCCGACGGCATCCACGCCATCGGGGTCGGGCACGACGTCACCAGCGCCGAGTCCAGCGATGCGCTCGCCGCGCACGTCGAGGCCGAGCTCGGCCGCATCGACGTCCTCGTCAACAACGCCGGCCTGTCCGGCCGCACGCCGCTGGTCGAGATGTCCGACCGCACCTGGGACTCGATGATCGCGGTGAACCTCACCGGCGTGCAGCGCACCACCCGCGCTGTGGTCCGGGTCATGGAGGAGCAGGGAAGCGGCAGCGTCATCAGCATCTCCTCGGTCGCCGGCCGCCAGGGCAAGGCCAACATGACCCACTACTCGGCCACCAAGTTCGCGGTCATCGGGTTCACCCAGGCGCTCGCGCTCGAGCTCGGCCCCACCGGCATCCGCGTCAACGCCGTGTGCCCGGGCATGGTGCGCACGGCCATGTGGGAGGTCGAGCTCGCCGAGATCTCCGAGGCGCAGGGGATCAGCACCGAGGAGGCCTGGCAGGGCGTCCTCGACCAGATCCCGCTGGGTCGGCCGCAGACGCCCGAGGACATCGGTACCGCCGCGGCGTTCCTCGCGTCCCCGCTCGCGCACAACATCACCGGTCAGGCGCTCAACGTCTGCGGTGGGTTCGCGCTCGACTGAGCACGTGGCGGACCGAACCGAGGGCCACCTCGTGACGCGCGCCGACATCGTCGCCGCCTGCTGGACCACCGCGGGCGACGCCGCCCCGCTGCCCGGGCGCGAGGTGAGCCCGGTGCCCCTCGAGGAGCGGGTCCGGCTCGCCGCGCGGGCCGGCTTCGCCGGTCTGGGGATCGTGCACCACGACCTGGTCCCCTACCTGGGTGGCGGAGGGTCGCTGGCGGGCCTGCGGCGGGTCATCGAGGACGCGGGACTGCGCTACGTCGAGCTCGAGTTCCTCACCGACTGGTGGCTCCCGGACGCAGAACGCGCCGACTCGGATGCGACGATGCGGCTCCTCCTGGACGCCGCCGAGCAGCTCGGTGCCTACGAGCTCAAGGTCGGCCCAGCGCTGGACGGGTCGCCGTACGACCCCGATCGCTACGCCGAGCAGCTGCACCGCGTGGCGGCGGCCTTCGCGACGACGGGGACGGTCGTCAGCCTGGAGTTCATGCCCTTCGCCAACATCCCCACCCTGGCGAGCGCCCTCGACCTGGTGCAGCGGGCCGACCACCCCAACGTAGGGCTGATGCTCGACCTCTGGCACCTGGTGCGCAGCTCCACGTCGATGCAGGAGGTGGGCCGGGTGCCGCTGCACCGCATCAGTGCGGTCGAGCTCAACGACGGCCCCGCCCGGGCCCGTGGGGACGGCTACGAGGACACCGTGCTGCGTCGGGCGCTGTGCGGTGAGGGCGACTTCCCGGTCGGCGAGTTCGTCAGCACCCTCAGGTCGACGGGGTGGGACGGACCGTGGGGGCTCGAGATCCTCAGCGAGTCCTTCCGGAGACGCCCGGTCGAGGAAGCCGTCCGCGAGGCCTACACCACGACCGCGCGCTACCTCGGGGCCTAGGTGTCCGCCGCCCAGGAGGTGAACACCTCGGGGTGCCGCATCAGCTCGGTCCGGGTGCGCTGGATGTGGAGCGCCAGGACGCGGCACGCCGTGTCCTCGTCGCGGGCGGCGATGGCGTCGACGAGCAGGCGGTGCTCCGCATTCACCGCCCAGGCGCCTCGTGCCCCGATCAGCCTCGCGAACTCGCGCCGGTAGTGCTGCGTCGTGTCCCAGAGCCGCTCGACCATGGTGGCGAGCTGTGGCGTGCGGTGCCCGGCGTACGTCCGCCAGTGGAGCTCGCGGTCCAGGACCATGAACGTCTCGAGGTCGTCGTTGGCCTCGATGCGTTCCTGCAGGTCGCGCAGCTCGGCGAGGTCCTCCTCGTCGAGCCGGGGCATGCTGTCGGCGAGCAGGAGCGGCTCGATGCGCTCGCGGATCTGGTAGCTCATCGTCAGGTCGTGCAGGTCCATCTGCCCGACCCAGGCACCGGAGTTGGAGCGCACCTCGACCAGGCCGCGTGTCTCCAGGATGCGCAGCGCCTCGCGGACCGGGATCCGGCTGGTGTCGAGCTCGTCGGCGAGCTCGTCCTGCTTGATGCGGGTGCCGGGACGCAGCCGTCCGGACAGGATGCGTTCGCGCAGCACCTCGGCAACCCGCTGGCTGGCGACCCGCGAGCCGGCGGTCTCGGACATCGATGCTCCTCGTGGGGTGATGGGTACCGGTGGATTCAGGCGAACGCCGACGGGTCGTGGTCGTACGCCTTCCCGTCGGGGTAGGAGACTAGTTCGAACTGCATCCCCCAGGGGCTGAGGAAGTACACCCACCGCTGGCCCTCGCTCGGGCCCCGGCTGGTCGTCGGCTCGCCGAGGACGCGTATCCCGGCGGCGCGCAGGGCCACGACGGACGCATCCAGGTCGTCGACGTACACCGCCACGTGGTGGCCGCCGATGTCGCTGTTGCGTGGGGGCGTCGCAACCTGGTCCGCGGCGGCGTACTGGAAGACCTCGAAGACCGCCTGGCCGCCGAGCCGGTAGAAGTGCAGGCGCTCCATGACGGCCCGCTCGTCGACGTCGAGGTGCTCACGCATCCACGCTCCGTCGTCATCGCGGTAGGGGCCGAGCCGGTACATGTACTCGCAGCCCAGGACGCCGACGAAGAAGTCGTGCGCCGCCGCGAGGTCAGGGACGGTGATCCCGACGTGGTCGACCCTCGTGACGGAGAGGGGAAGTGTGACGCTCATCTCGTAAACTCCTTGCAATGTATCCATTCAGTGGTTACGGTTCAGTCTGTACCGCTTGGAAGCGGTGCGCAACCATCTTCAATGGATCAATCGTCGGAGGACCAATGACGAAGCGGCATGAGCTGACACCGGCGGCGCCCTGGGTGGAGCTGACCGTGGACCAGGACGACTGGGACTCGGCGGACCCCCAGGTCCTCCTCCAGCTCCTCGGCCGAGCGCAATGGATCCGATCCTTCGAGGAGTACGTCCTCGAGCTGGCGGGCAAGGGCCTGATCCACGGTCCCGCCCACTCCAGCGTCGGCCAGGAGGGCGGCGCGGTCGGGTCGGTGCTGCCGTTGCGCTCCGACGACTTCGTCAACGGCTCGCACCGCGGCCACCACCAGTTCCTCGCGAAGGCCTTCGGCCACGTCCTCGAGCCGAAGTCCGCCGGGCTGCCGGAGATCACGACCGAGGTGCGCGAGGTCCTCCACAAGACGCTGGCCGAGATCTGCGGACTCGCCAGCGGCTACTGCCGCGGTCGCGGCGGGTCGATGCACCTGCAGTGGCGCGAGGCCGGCGCGATGGGCACCAACGCCATCGTCGGCGGCGGTGTGCCGCAGGCCGCCGGCTTCGCGTGGAACATGCTGCACTCGGGCACCGACGCGGTGTCGGTGACCTACTTCGGCGACGGCGCGATCAACATCGGATCGGTCCTCGAGACCTTCAACCTCGCGGCCGCCTGGAAGCTCCCGGTGATGTTCTTCATCGAGAACAACCAGTACGCCGTCTCGACCCACGTCGCCAGGGCGACCGGCGAGCCCCGCCTCTCGGGTCGCGGTGCCGGCTTCGGCATCCCCAGCTGGCGCGTGGACGGCATGGACGCCCTCGCCGTCCACACGGCGATGACCGAGGCGGTCGCCCACATGCGCGCCGGCAAGGGTCCCACCATCATCGAGGCCGACCTCTACCGCTTCTTCCACCAGAACGGCGCCTTCCCGGGCTCCGCCTTCGGCTACCGCGACAAGGAGGAGGAGGCGTCCTGGCGAGAGCGCGACCCGATCGTCCAGCTCCGTCGCCAGGTGGTCGCGCGCGAGCTCGCCACCGAGGCCGAGGTCGACGCGATGACCCGCACGATCGAGGTGACCATGCAGGAGATCGGTGACCAGCTCCTCGAGCCGGTGCCCGGTGGCAAGCCCACCGAGCGCCGGATCATCGGATCGCTGTGGCCCGACACCGACTTCGTCGACGTCGGCGTCCGCGGCGACCTCTCCGAGCTCGAGGGCAGCCGCTTCGAGGACGAGGACACCTTCAGCGGGGAGCTCGCGCAGCGCCGCTTCATCGACGTCGTGAGCGACGTGATGGCGCGCCGCATGGAGACCGACGAGCGCGTCGTCGTCATGGGCGAGGACGTCGACGGCCTCAAGGGCGGCACCAACGGCGCCACCAAGAAGCCCCTCGAGCTCTTCCCCGACCGTGTCCTCGGCACGCCCATCAGCGAGAACGCCTTCGCCGGCCTCGGTGGCGGCATGGCCCTCGACGGCCGCTTCCGGCCCGTCGTGGAGTTCATGTACGCCGACTTCATGTGGGTCGCGGCCGACCAGCTCTTCAACCAGGTCGCCAAGGCCCGCCACATGTTCGGCGGCCACTCGGCCGTGCCGTTCGTGCTGCGCAGCAAGCTCGCGGCAGGCACCGGCTACGGCTCGCAGCACTCGATGGACCCGGCCGGCATCCTCACCACCGCTCCCGGTCTCCGCGTGGTCGCGCCGTCCACGCCCTTCGACTACGTCGGCCTGATGAACACCGCACTCACGTGCGACGACCCGGTCGTGGTGCTCGAGCACGTCGACCTCTACACCTCGACCGGCGTCGGCCCCGTCGACGACCTGGACTACCTGCTCCCGGTCGGCAAGGCCGCCGTGCGCCGCACGGGGGACGACCTGACGGTCATCTCCTACCTCACCATGGTCAACCACTGCGTCGAGGCGCTCGACCGGGTCGACGTCTCCGCGGACCTCATCGACCTGCGCTGGCTCGACCGTGCCTCCCTCGACTGGGAGACGATCGAGGCCAGCGTGCGCAAGACCAACCAGGTCCTGATCGTCGAGCAGGGAGCCATCGGCACGTCGTACGGCGGCTGGCTGGCCGACGAGATCCAGCGGCGCCTCTTCGACTGGCTCGACGCGCCGGTCGAGCGTGTCACCGGTGCCGAGGCCTCCCCGAGCATCAGCAAGGTGCTCGAGCGCGCCGCCATCGCCAAGACCGACGAGGTCGTCGACGCCCTCAGGCGCATCGCGCAGGCCTGATCACCCCCACTCACGAAGGACACAGACCCATGCCGGAGCTCCTGCTGGTCCCCGAGGTCGCCGCTGGCGCGACCGAGGTCGTCATCGCCGAATGGCTCGTCCGACCCGGCGCAGCCTTCGTCGCGGGCGACGCCGTGGCGGTCATCGAGACCGAGAAGGCCGTCGTCGAGATGGAGGCGGATCGCGACGGAACGCTGCTCAAGCCCCTCGTCGAGCCGGGGACCACGATCGAGGTCGGGCTCCCCATGGCCCTGGTCGGGTCGTCGGCCGACGTCGGCACGGACCTCGACGCGGCGCTGACCCAGCTGGGCTACGACGCCGGCAGCCCGGCCGACCCGTCGCCCGAGCGCGACGTTCCCGCCGTCGAACCGGTCGAGGCCGCGCAGGCCACCGAGGAGGGCGCCGGGTCCGCCGCCGTCGACGCGGCCGTGAACCGTGCCGCCGGCGACACCGGCGGTCGCGTCTTCGTCAGCCCGATCGCCCGCAAGCTGCTGCGCGACGCGGGCCTCACGCCGGAGGGCCTGGTCGGCACCGGCCCCGGAGGCCGGATCCGCCGACGTGACGTGCACGAGCTCATCGCCACCAGCGCCACCAACGCCACCAGCGCCAGCTCGGCCTCGCCGGCCGCACCGAGGACCGAGTCGGCACCCGCCGGCCCCCCGCCCCCCGCCGCACCGGCGGGGGAGTGGACCGACGTTCCGCACAGCAGGCTGCGGCGAGCGGTCGCGCGACGGCTCACCGAGAGCAAGCAGCAGACGCCCCACTTCTACGTGAAGCGCAGCGTGTCCCTCGACGCGCTCCTCGCCCTCCGCGGTGAGCTCAAGGACGCGACCGGTCACAAGGTGTCGGTCAACGACTTCCTGATCCGCGCCATGGCCGTCGCCCACCGCCAGGTGCCCGACGCCAACGTGATCTGGACCGAGGACGCCCTACGCCGCTTCGACCACGTCGACATCTCGGTCGCGATCGCCTCGGAGCGCGGCCTCGTCACCCCGGTCCTGCGATCGGTCGAGACCAGCTCGATCTCCGCGATCTCCGCCCAGGTCCGGGCGTTCGTCGAGCAGGCGAACAGCGGCAGGCTCCAGCAGCAGGACCTCGAGGGCGGCTCGATCACCCTCTCCAACCTCGGGATGTACGGGGTGGAGGAGTTCACGGCGATCATCAACCCGCCGCAGTCCGCGATCCTCGCCGTCGGTGCCGGACGTCCGTTGCCCGCCGTCGAGGACGGCCAGGTCGTGGTCCGGACCGTCGCCGACCTCGTCCTCTCCGTCGACCACCGGGCAGTGGACGGTGCCCTCGCGGCGCAGTGGATGGCGGCCCTCGTGGACGCCATCCACGCGCCCCTGACCCTGCTCGTCTGAGCACCCGGAACCGGAGACCTTCGTGAACGACGTCGACCTCGTCATCCTCGGTGGGGGCAGCGGTGGCTACGCCGCCGCCCTGCGCGCCAGCCAGCTCGGCCTCAGCGTGGTCCTGGTCGAGCGCGACCGCCTCGGCGGCACCTGCCTGCACCAGGGGTGCGTGCCGACCAAGGCGCTGCTGCACGTCGCCGAGCTCGCCGACGCCGCCAGGGCCGGAGACGCCCACGGCATCCGCGCGACGTTCGAGGGTGTGGACCTCGACGGCGTCAACGCCTTCAAGGACGGCGTCGTCCAGCGCCTCCACAAGGGCCTGCAGGGTCTCGTGCAGTCGAGCGGCACCACCCTCGTGCACGGCGACGGCCGCCTGGTCGGCCCCACCACCGTCGAGGTCGCCGGCGAGCGCTACACGGGCACGAACCTCGTGCTCGCCACCGGATCCCACCCCCGCACCCTCCCCGGCATCGAGCTCGACCACCGCGTGATGACGAGCGAGCAGGCGCTGCACCTCACCGAGGTTCCCGAACGAGCCGTGATCATCGGGGGGAGCGTCATCGGCGTGGAGTTCGCGTCCGTGTGGCGCTCCTTCGGTGCGGAGGTCACGCTCGTCGAAGGCCTGCCGAGCCTCGTGCCGCTCGAGGACCCGGCCATCGGCAAGCAGCTCGAACGGGCCTTCCGCAAGCGAGGCATCGGCTTCCGCACCGGGGTCCTCGTGCGGGACGTCGAGAGCTCCGACTCCGGTGCCACCGTCACGCTCGAGGGCGGCGACCTCCTGGCAGCCGACGTCGTCCTGGTGGCGATCGGCCGCGGGCCGTCGACGGCGGGCCTGGGCTACGAGGAGCACGGCATCGAGCTGGACCGCGGCTGGGTCACCGTCGATGACCGGCTCCGCACCTCGGTGCCGGGCGTGTTCGCCGTCGGCGACCTCGTGCCCGGCCTCCAGCTGGCGCACCGCGGCTTCGCCCACGGCATCTTCGTGGCCGAGGAGATCGCAGGACTGGGGCCCGAGCCCGTCGAGGACGTCGACATCCCTCGCGTCACCTATTGCGACCCCGAGATCGCCTCGGTCGGTCTCACCGAGCCCCAGGCCCGCGAGGTCCACGGTGACGTGACGACCTACGAGTACGACCTCGCCGGCAACGGCAAGAGCCTGATCCTCGGCACCACGGGGTTCGTGAAGGTCGTCCGGCAGACCGACGGCCCGATCGTCGGCGTCCACATGCTCGGCGCTCGCATGGGTGAGCAGGTCGGGGAGGCCGCGCTGTGGGTCAGCTGGGAGGCGCTGCCCGAGGACGTCGCGCGCTTCCTCCATGCGCATCCCACCCAGAACGAGTCCCTCGGCGAGGCGGCACTCGCCCTCGCCGGCAAGCCGCTGCACGCCCATGGCTGAGCGGCCGGCGCCGGCACGGGACACCGTGACGCTGTTCGAGGCTTTCGGTCTGTCGCCGCGCGACGCGGTCGAGCTCGTGGATCGGCAGGGGCGGCATGGAGCCGCCGGTCGTCGGTGAGGCGGGCCGCCGCGCCGCTCCCGAAGCCGAGGAGCTGGCCGTCGCGCACGCACTGCTCCGGCGGGCAGCTGAGGGGCAGATCGACGAGGCGCTGCGGATCTACATCCCCTCGGGGCCGGTCGTGGTGTTCGGTCGGCGGGACACGCTGTTGCCGGGCTACGAGGCGGCCGTCGCGGCTGCTCGCGCAGCGCGATTCGACACCGCGGTCCGGGCGGTCGGGGGCCGGGCGGTCGCCTACACGGACAAGGCTGTCATCGTCGACCACGTGAGGGCCGAGCCCTGGACGTCGGCGGGGATGGACTCGCGGTTCGAGGAGTTCGGCCGGCGCTTCGCGACGCTGCTGGGCGAGCTGGGCATCGACGCCCGGGTCGGTCCGGTGCCCGGTGAGTACTGCCCCGGAGCCCACAGCGTCAACGCCCGTGACCAGGTCAAGCTGGTGGGCACGGCTCAGCGGGTGCTCCCCAGGGCCTGGCTGTTCAGCTCCCTCGTGGCGGTCGGAGACAGGGAGCGGGTGCGGACCGTCCTGACGGACGTGTACGGACACCTCGGCCTCCCCTTCGCCCCTGACACCGTCGGTTCGTTGGCGTCGGAGGTCGACGCACTCACCCCCGACCGGGTCGTCCACCGATTGCTTCGGGCGTGGGCGGTCGACACGAGGGGGACCTCGGAGGTCGACGAGGCCACCCGAGAGCGTGCAGCGCTGCTCCTCGGCCACCACCAGACGTCGCACGCGTGACGATGTGCTCGACCTGCGGGGTGGGTGGACTCCCGGGACGGGCCCGGCGCCTGGGTGTCCTCGGCTCACCGCCCGCGCGGGTGCTGGCCGGGCGCCGGACGTGGGTGGTCACGGAGGGCGGTCACCTCTCGAGCAGCGCCGGCCGGGTCTCGCTGTGGCCTGGCACTCGGATGCCGTGCGCCACCCCCCAGAGGACTGCCTTGGAGCGGCTGTCGACGTCGATCTTGCGGTGGCAGGAGCGAATGTAGGCCGTGGCGCCAGGAGCGTCTCGTCGGTCACCCACGTCGGGTCGGAGGACCCGGTGTCATGGCTGCAGCCGGTCCACCCACGACAGCAGTGTCGCTCGGCACTCGTCCGAGTCGGTCAGGGGGCGGGTGCTGACCTCCTCCACCAGTCGCTGTGCGAGCGTGTGGAGTCCGATCCCCCTCTCGTCGGAGTGCCGACGGAGCGTGGCGAAGGCCTCCTCCGGGCCGCACGCGTTGGCGACCATGACGATGCCCTTGGCCTGGTCGACCGCGGACCGCACCGCGGACACCCGGAGCCGGGCCTCCTCGGCCTCCCGCCGGGCCCCCTCCCGCACCCCGGTGTCCTGCACGTCCGTGAGGTCGACCACGAATCCGGTGACCTGCTCGACCCTGCCGTCGGCCCCCAGCACGCCCCGGCCGACGGAGAGGACGTAACGGACCTCGTCCTTGGCGTCGACGATGCGGTGGTAGCAGCTGAACGGCCGGGCGTCCTTGATGGCGGTCTCGAGGACCTCGAACGCGCGGGTGGCGTCGTCGGGATGCTTGTGACGGAGAACGAGCTCGGTGGTCGCCGGCACCGCGTGCGGCGCATAGCCGTGCAGCTGGTAGAGCCCGTCCGACCACGACCAGTGATCATCGGCGACCGTGTAGGTGAAGTACCCGACAGGGGTGTGGTTCGGGCTGCCATCGAAGTACAACTCGCTCACGGCGCTCTGTCTCCTGCTCGTCTCGTCGTCGTCCGCACCCCATCATCGTCGGGTCCCCAGGTCCTGTCGCCACCCCCACGGGGAGATGTGGCGTGCCGGCTCCTGTGACGCAGGACACCGGATGAAGGCCGTCCCTGCGGGTACCGGAGGTGACCTGCATCCCCTGCGAAGGAGCCCCCCGTGAACCCCCTCAGCAAGGTCACCGGCACGATCACCCTCCCGATCCGGGTGGCAGGAGCCGTCGCGGGACCGGCCCTCGGGCTCGTCGGCTCCGGCGTACGGACCAGCACACGCGTCCTGGGATGGGCGGTCGCGCAGGCTCGCGGCGGCACGTCCACGGGGGGTCGTCCCACCCTCACGTCCGAGGGCCCCGGTGCCGCTGCGGTGGTCCCGGGGGAGGACACCTCGAGCACCTTCCGCGCGCCGGTCGAGACGCCGGTGCCCGCACCCGCGTCCGGGACCCCGCGGCCGGCCGGTGCAGTGCCGACCGAGAAGCCCGTGCCGACCTCTCCGTCGGCGCCGCTGCCCGCCCCGAAGGCGACCGCCAGGAAGCGGTCCGCGAAGAAGGCGCCCGTGAAGAAGGCCCCCTCCGCCAAGGCCGCGACGGCGGGGCCTGCCGTGGCCCGGGCGCGGAGGTCCACCGGGACCGCACGGCCGAGCGAGGCCCCGACGCGGGTGGCGGGTGAGCAGGACGCACCGAAGGAGCCTCTCGTGGACCCCTCCCTGGCCAAGGCGGTCAGGAGCGAGTCCGACGTGCTGCGGAAGGCTGCCGACCCGGACAAGGGCTGACGCACCGACCGGCCGCGCGCGCCGGGTCCGTATGACCACCGTCGAGATGTACCGCGGCGACCTCGGGGAGACGGTCTCCCTCACGGTCGACGAGGCGGAAACGCTCGGACGGGCGCTCCTCGAGGCGGCGCGACGCGGCCGGGGCTGAGGGTCGGCCCCGGGGGCGCCGGTTCAGCGGCGGCGTCGCCTTGTCGCCGCGCGGAGCAGTGACTGCCCCTCGGATGCGCCGGTCGTGACCAGCAGCGCGAGGAACTGGCCCAGGGAGCGGATGTACACGCTGGTCCGCCCTTTCTTCTCGGTCTCGTCGACGCGACGGGGTGAGCGCGTCCGGTCGGACGCGAAGGCTTGGTACCCCCCAGTCCAGTGCACATGCGTACACGTGACCCGCATCATGCCCCCACGTCGATCCGGCGCGTCGTGCGGCCGTCCGTGGCGCGGTGCGGCGGCCGGTCAGGCGGCGAGCGAGCGGGCCAGCGCCTCGATGTCGTCCGGCCCGGTGCCGCAGCATCCTCCGACGTACCGCGCGCCGGCGCCCACCCACGAGCCGACGAGCGCGACGTCGAGCCCGGACGGGCCCTCCCAGGTCCGGGTCGCGCTGTCCCAGCGCCCGCCCTTGTTGGGGTAGGCGACGGCGGGCAGGCCGGTGGCCGCGACACCGGCCCGGACCGCGGCGAGGACGTCGTCGGGCTGCGAGCAGTTGACCCCCGCGGCGATCAGCGAGGTGGAGCCGGCCAGGGCGTCGTACGCCTCGGCCAGCGACTGTCCGGCGTTGGTCTCGCCCGCACGCACGGAGTAGGTGAACCAGGCGGGGATGCCGATCTCGTCGAGCAGCGGGACCAGGACCCGCGCCTCCTCCACGTCCGGGATGGTCTCCACCGCGAACAGGTCGGGGGCGGTGGAGGCGAGCAGCTCGAGTCGCGGTGCGTGGAAGTCGCGCAGCTCGCGCGCGGAGAGCCCGTAGCGACCGCGGTACTCCGAGCCGTCGGCCATCACGGCGCCGTACGGTCCGACCGACGCGGCGACGAGGAGGCCTCGCCCGGTCTCCCGCGACGGGGTGGAGTCGGTCGCCTCGTCGCGGGCCTGCTGGGCGAGCGCGACGCTGGACGTGATCAGCCGCGCGGCCTCGCGCTCGTCGAAGCCGGCAGCGACGAGGGTGGGCACGCTGGCCTGGTAGCTGGCCGCGATGGCCACCTCGGCGCCGGCGGCGAAGAACGCACGGTGGGCCCGGACGACGAGCTGCGGGTCGTCGCTGAGCAGCCGTGCCGTCCACAGCTCCGAGCCGAGGTCGGCCCCCAGGCCCTCGAGGGCGGTCGAGAGGCCTCCGTCGAGGACGGTCGGCCGGTCGGGGGCCACGGGGGTGGGGGTGGTCGTGGGCATGCTCCAGTCTCTCGCACGCGTCGTACGCCGCTCAGGCGCGGGGAAGTCGCAGCTCGAAGCGCGTCGGACCCCCGGCCCGGGTCAGGTCCACCTCGCCGCCGACGCTGCGGGCCATCCGCCGGGCGATCGCCAGACCGAGGCCGGCGCCGGAGCCGCCCGAGGAGGTGGTGCCGGGCAGGAAGACGCGGTCCGTGCGGTCGTCGACCCCCGGGCCGTCGTCCTCGACGACGACCCGTACGCCGCCGGCGTCGGTGGTGGAGGAGGAGACGACGACCCGCGACCGGGCGAAGCGCACGGCGTTCTCCACGACCGGGGTCAGGGCCCGGGCCACGACGGACGGGGGCGCCGCGACGCGCTGGTCGGCCACCGACACCACGAGCTCGACGCGGTGGTGCGCGACGGTGCGGAGGACCTCGTCGACGACCTCCGAGAGCGAGCTCGACGCCGCGTCGCGCGTCCCTGCCTCCGTCCGGGCCACCTCCAGCAGCGTCGTGATGGTGGTGGCCATCCGGCGCGCGGCGGCGGCGACCTCCTCCAGCGTCTCGCGCACGTCGGGCGCCAGGTCCTCGCCGAGCAGCGCGAGGTCGGCCGTCCCCTGGACCGCGGTGAGGGGGGTGCGCAGCTCGTGGGCGAGCTCGGAGGTCAGCCGTTGCTCGGACCGGATCGCCGCGGACACCTTGTCGAGGAGGGTGTCGAGCGTCGCGGCCAGGGCGGTGATCTCGTTGGTCGGGGCCCCCAGGTCGAAGCGGCGGCCCAGGTCGTGCTCGCTCCACTCGGCCGCGGTCCGGGAGAGCGCCGCCACGGGCTCGAGCGCACGGGAGGTGACCCAGGCGGCGATGGCGGCGGCCGCGGCCGTGGCCAGGAGGCCGGTGACGAGGCTGACGATCAGCGCGTAGCCCTCGGCCGCCCGGTAGGGCTCGAGACGCTCGGAGACCACGACCACCCCCGACGTGCCACCGGGGGTGGCGAAGGGCTGTGCCCGCAGGCGGGTCCCGTCGACGGTCTGCTGCTGCGTGCTCCCGGCGGCCCCGAGGGTCCGGTAGGTGTCCTCCAGCCCGGCGGCTCCGACCCCGCCCGCCGGGCGTCCCGTGGCGTCGTACACGACGACCCCGGTGTCGAGCTCGGTCGTCGAGGTCTCGAGCCGGTCGCCGGGGGTCGCGGCGACGACCGAGTCGGCCACGGCGTCGGCGCGGTCCGTCAGCACGCGGTCGACGCTGCGCCGGCTGAGGTCGGCGAGGATGACCTGCAGCACGATGGTGAGCAGGAGCATGGCCAGGGCGGTGATGCAGGACGTGAGGACCACCATCTGGCGCCGGAACGAGCCGGGCGCCGCCGGGAGCGCGAGCCTCACGTCAGCCGGAAGCCCACGCCGCGGACCGTCTCGATGGTCGTGGGCGACCCGATCGACTCGAGCTTGGTGCGGACCCGGCGGATGAAGGAGTCGATGGTGTTCTCGCTGACGTGCGCGCCGTCGGGCCAGGCGGCCGCCATGACGGTACGACGACGCACGACCTCGCCGGGACGTGACGTGATCGCGGCGAGCACCCGGAACTCCGTGGGGGTCAGCAGCACCTGGCCGGTCTCGGTGCGGGCCGCGTGGCTCGCGGGGTCGAGGACCAGGCCGGCCACCGCGGGTGTGGAGGGTCGCCCCCGGCGACCGAGCGCCTCCACCCGGGCGATGAGCTCCTTGATCTCGAAGGGCTTGGGGACGTAGTCGTCGCCGCCGGCGTTGAACCCCGACAGCCGGTCGTGGGGGGAGTCCAGCGCGGTGAGGAAGACGACGGGTGCCGACTGGCCCGCGGACCGGAGGGCCTGGGTGACGTCGCGGCCGTCGGAGTCGGGGAGACCGATGTCCATGACCAGCACGTCGACGTCGCTGTCGGCCCCGAAGAGGCGCAGCGCCTCGCCTCCGTCATGGGCGTTGACGACCTCGTGGCCGGCGAGCCGCAGCGCCTGGCCGACCAGGCGCCGGATGGAGGCGTCGTCCTCGCACACGCCCACCAACATCGTCCTCAGTCCCCGCTCGAGGAGCTCGCCGAGCTGCCCCACACGGCCTTGGCCCCCGAGTCACCGACCCGGTAGACCTGGACGGTCGAGGCGAGGGCCGCGATCACCGCGAGCGCGGCCACCACCTGGAGCGCCCGGCCGGCCGGTGCCGCCCCCGGGGCGTCGTTGCGCCGCTGGAGGTAGACGAGCAGGGCGGAGAGGATCAGCAGGACCAGCGCGAACCAGACCAGCGTGTCGCCGAGCTCGGCGTGCTCCCCGGGGCTGCCCACCCGCTCCTGGAGGGACTCCCCGCTGGACGTGGCGACCGGGCACAGCACGGTGGCCACGAGCGCCGAGCCGACCACGATGGGTCCGTAGGGTCTGCGCCACTGCGGCCGGACGGCGATGGCGATGGTGCCCAGGGTGGCCAGCGGCAGGAGCACCACGACCGCGTGCACGACCAGGGGGTGCAGGGGGATGCCGTTGATCGTGTCGAACATGGGTGCTCCTCGTGGGTCGGGTCTCGGCGCTGCCGGGTGAAGCCGTCCTCAGTCTCGCTGTCCAACCTGCCAGCAACCTGACCGGGCGCGGGGGATCGCGACCGGACGACCCCGGTGGTGGTCAGGTGGGCGGCAGGCGGCCGGGCCTACGGTCGACCCATGATCGCCGTCCTGACACCCCTGCTGCTGGTGCTCGGCCCGGTTGCCCTGCTCGTCGCGATGGGCATCGTGTTCGCCGAGACCGGGCTCCTCGTCGGCTTCTTCCTCCCCGGCGACTCCCTCCTGTTCACCCTCGGAGTCCTCGCCGCCGGGGGAGTGCTGCACCTCCCGCTCGCCGTGGTGGGGCTGGGCGTGCTGCTCGCCGCGGTGGCGGGCGACCAGGTGGGCTACCTCCTCGGGCGCCGCTTCGGTCCGCGCGTCTTCAGCCGTCCGGACTCCCGCTGGTTCTCCCGGTCCCACGCCGAGCGCGCCCGGGCCTTCTTCGCCAGGCACGGTTCCAGGGCCGTCGTCCTCGCGCGCTTCCTCCCCGTGGTGCGCACCTTCACACCGGTGGTGGCGGGAGTCGCGCGCATGCCTCGGGGCCGGTTCACGGCCTACAACGTGGTGGGTGCCCTGGTCTGGACCGCCGGCCTGCTGTCCGTGGGCTTCTACCTCGGTGGGGTCCCCCTGATCGCCGCGCACGTCGAGCTCGTCGTCATCGCGACGGTCGCCCTGTCGCTGGTCCCGGCGGCGATCGGTCTCCTTCGCGGGCTCCCGGTCCGCCGTGGGCGCGTCTCCCTTGCCCTCGGGATGGCGGCGGTGAGGCGTCCGAGCGGGTCCGCGTAGAGCTCCGAGGCCGAGGGGGTCGGAGTCACGGCACAGGTCAGTCGTCCTGGCGACCCTCGATCTCGATGATGACGGCCGCCAGGGCGGCCGTGGTCACGCCGGCGCGCCGCGCCGATCCGCTGAGCTGGTCCCGGGCGTCGTCGGGGTCGAGCCCGTAGGAGCCGACCATGATGCCCACCGCCACCTCCACGTCGACGTCCGCGCGGAGCTTGCGCGGTGCCTCCTCGGCCACCCCACGCGTGCTGAAGGACAGGTCGGCGTTGCTCACGGCGCCGGGTGCCCAGGCGTCGAAGATGCGGGCGACGCGCTCGTGGAGCCCGGCGAAGGCGTGCCTCGTCGACGCGTAGAGGTTGACGCTGCCGGCCACGCGGCCGTCGGCCAGCACGGGCAGCGTCAGCGTGGACAGGACAGACACCGCGGCGGTCGCTCGCGCGAAGTCGTGCCACCGTCGTTCGTCGAGCGCGTCGCCGTGGTGGTACTCGACCACCCCCTCGGCCTCGACTGCGTCCACGCAGGGTCCTCCGGACAGGTACTGCACCGCGTCGAGCACGGCGGCCTGCGGGCCGGTCGACACGAGGGTGAAGGTCACCCCGTGCTCGGTCGACGCGAGGCTGACGCCGACGCAGTCCGGCACGAGCTCGGTGAGCAGGTCGCTCCTCTCGCGCAGCTGCTGCAGCAGGTCGGACTCGGCGAAGGGACCGAATTCCTCGATGGCCTCTGTTGTCTCGGGGATGGGCTCCATGTCGAGGTCTTACCCCGAATCGGCCGGTTCATGGCCGCCACCACCTCCGGGCCACGGACCGGTGCCACGCGCAGGAGCCCCCGCACCCACCTGGGGTGCGGGGGCTCCCGGTCAGGACCGCCGGGCCGAAGGGCTCAGAAGGTCTTGGCGTCGATGACGAACCGGTAGCGGACGTCGGAGGCGAGCACCCGCTCGTACGCCTCGTTGATCCGGTCGGCCTCGATGACCTCGACCTCGGCACCGAAGCCGTGCTCGGCGCAGAAGTCGAGCATCTCCTGGGTCTCCGCGATGCCACCGATCATCGAGCCCGAGTAGGAGCGACGGTTGGTGAGCAGGGCGAACACGTTGAGGCTCAGCGGCTCGGCGGGCGCACCCACGTTGACCAGCGAGCCGTTGACGTTGAGCAGACCCAGGTAGGCGCTGACGTCGATCTCGGCGCTGACGGTGTTGATGATCAGGTCGAACGAGCTGGCGAGGGACTCGAACGTGTCGGGGTCGCTGGTGGCGAAGTAGTGGTCGGCTCCCAGGCGGAGGCCGTCCTCCTGCTTCTTCAGCGACTGCGACAGCACGGTGACCTCGGCGCCCATCGCGTGGGCGATCTTGACGGCCATGTGGCCGAGGCCGCCGAGGCCGACGATCGCGACCTTCTTGCCGGGGCCGGCCTGCCAGTGCTTGAGCGGGGAGTACGTCGTGATGCCGGCGCACAGCAGCGGGGCCGCGGCGGCCGGGTCGAGACCCGCGGGGACCGACAGCACGTAGTCGGCGTCGACGACGACGTGGGTGGAGTAGCCACCCTGGGTGACGGTGCCGTCACGGTCGGTGGCGCCGTACGTGCCGACCATGCCCTCGACGCAGTACTGCTCGTCGCCGGCCTTGCAGTGGACGCACCGTCCGCACGAGTTGACCATGCAGCCGACGCCGACGGTGTCGCCGACGCTGTGGCGCTCGACGGCGGACCCGACCTCGGTGACGGTGCCGACGATCTCGTGGCCCGGGGCGAGCGGGTAGGACTGGGGGCCCCAGTCGCCGCGCACGGTGTGGATGTCGGAGTGGCAGATGCCGGCGTACGTGATCTCGATCAGGACGTCGTGGGGACCGACCTCGCGGCGCTGGATCTGGGTGCGGGCGAGGGCCTCGCCCTCGGCGGGTGCTGCGAATGCGGTGACCTGCATGGTGCTCCTTCGAATGTGGGACTGCCTGTCTCGTCGGGTCCCAACGCAGTGACGGCGCGATCCATGCCCGGGCAGGGGTGTCCTCCCGGGGCAGGTACTGCCGGTGCGCCCCGGCACCCCACCCTCCTGGGTGCCTCACTCGGGGTGGAGAGGCTTCCCCTGCCCGCCGATGCGTGGTTCGTTTACGACGTAAAGCCACCTGATTGGCGACATGGACCTCGGTGGTACGACGCCCGATCTCGGCCCGCCACGGGCCCAGCCCCCAGGGGTTTCCTCGCGGTGTCGTCGTACCTCACCCGAGGTCCCGCACCCGGAGGAACACATGACGAACAGCCTTGAGAACGGCCTGAAAGACGGCATCAGCACGATCGCGCAGTTCCTGCCCAAGTTGGTGCTCTTCCTGGTCATCCTGATCGTGGGACTGCTCATCGCGAAGGCGATCGGCAAGGCCCTGAGCGCCCTGCTGGAGCGGGTCGGCTTCGACCGCGCGGTCGAGCGCGGCGGCGTGAAGAAGGCGATGGCCAGCTCCACGATGGACGCCAGCGACGTGGTCGCCAAGCTCATCTACTACACGCTCGTGCTCTTCGTGCTGCAGCTCGCCTTCGGCGTCTTCGGCCCGAACCCGATCAGTGACCTGATCGAGCGCGTGATCACCTTCCTGCCCAGCCTGATCGTGGCCATCATCATCGTCGTGGTCGCCTCGGCGATCGCCGCCGCGGTCAAGACCCTCATCGAGGGCACCCTCGGTGGACTGTCCTACGGCAGGACGATCGCCAACATCGCGTCGGTCTTCATCCTCTTCCTCGGCGTCGTGGCCGCGCTCAACCAGGTCGGTGTCGCCACCACGGTGACCCTGCCGGTGCTGGTCGCGATCCTGGCCACCGTGGCCGGCGTCATCATCGTCGGCGTCGGCGGCGGGCTCATCCGCCCCATGCAGCAGCGCTGGGAGGGCTACCTGACGAAGGCCGAGCAGGAGGCCCCCCGCATGAAGCAGGAGGCGGCCAACGCTCCCAGCGTGAAGGACCAGGCGCGACAGGCCGCGGACCGGGTCTCGTCCAGCAACGGCAACGGCAACGGCAACGGCACGAGCACCTACGGCGCGACGAGCGTCGACCCCGGTTACGGGACCCACGCGCAGGACGACACGCGCCAGTACTGAACGACGCCTCGACGGGTCCCGACCCGGGAGGAAGCACCACCCGACACCACGCACGACCGAAGGAGAAACCATGCTCACGACTGACCAGGCACAGCAGCTCCTCACTGGCGGCGGCAACGTCGTCGACCACGACGGCGACAAGATCGGCAGCATCGGTCAGGTCTTCCTCGACGACCGCACCGGCAACCCCGAGTGGGTCACCGTGAAGACCGGGCTGTTCGGTGGCGGCGAGTCCTTCGTCCCGCTGCGCGACGGCGACGTCACCGGCCACGACCTCCGCGTCCCCTACGACAAGGACAAGGTCAAGGACGCCCCCCGCATCTCCGACGCCGACGGCCATCTCAGCGAGGACGAGGAGAGCACCCTCTACGCCCACTACGGCATCGCGGACGACGACGCGTCGTACGCCGGTGACGTGGACACGCGTCGGGGCGACGACGCGTACACCGGCGAGGTGGACACGCGCGGTGCCGGCCACGACACCTCCGGGCCCGACACCGACTCCGCGATGACCCGCTCGGAGGAGCAGGTCCGTGTCGGCACCGAGTCCCGCGAGGCCGGCCGGGTGCGGCTGCGCAAGTACGTCGTGACCGAGAACGTCACCCAGACGGTGCCGGTCAGCCACGAGGAGGTCCGCCTCGAGCGGGAGCCGATCACCGACGCGAACCGCGGCGAGGCCACCTCCGGTGGCGACATCACCGAGGAGGAGCACGAGGTGATCCTGAAGGAGGAGCGCCCCGTGGTGGCGAAGGAGACCGTCCCGGTCGAGCGCGTCCGCGTCGACAAGGACACCGTCACCGAGCAGCACGAGGTCGACGAGACCGTCCGCAAGGAGGAGATCGAGCTCGACGACTCGGACTCCACCACCGGCGTGACGGGCGACCGCACACAGCGCTGATCGACTGATCGACGAGTCAGGTCCGGGGCCACCCTTCGCGGGTGGCCCCGGACCTGTGCGTCCCGGCCCGGTGGCCGCCGGCCCGGTCCGGCTGTCAGGCGGGCAGTGCTCGTGCCGGACGACGGCGCCGCAGCAGGCGCGGGAGGTCCCCCGGCGTCCAGTCGTTCGGCAGCGAGAGACGCAGCACCTTGTGCCAGGCGCTGGCGACCTGCGTGGGCAGCGAGGCGCTGTGGTAGCTCAGCCCGTGCCTGGCGAAGAGCTCGCGCACCGGGCCCGCCAGCTCCGCGTAGCGGTTGCTGGGCAGGTCGGGGAAGAGGTGGTGCTCGATCTGGTGCGAGAGGTTGCCGCACAGCACGTGCAGCCACGGCGGGCCGGAGACGTCGGCGGAGCCGAGCATCTGGCGCACGTACCACTGGCCCCGGGACTCCTTCTCGTCCAGCTCGGACACCTCGAAGGTCGACACCCCCTCCGGGAAGTGCCCGCACATGATGACCGAGTGGCTCCAGATGTTGCGGGCGAGGTTGGCCACCAGGTTGGCGGTCAGCGTGGAGCGGGCCGACCCGGTGGGCAGCGAGGCCAGGGGATGGATGACGTAGTCCCGCAGCGCCAGACGGCCGGCGCGGCGTACCGTCGTGCCGAGCTCGGACCGCACCCGCGGGGGCAGCCCGTCACCCTCGCGCAGGGCCTCGCCGAGGTCGAGGTCGTACATCGCGACGCCCCACTCGAAGATGCACGCGTTGATCAGGTTCCACAGGGGCTGGACGAGGTGGCGCGGCTGCCACTCCTGGGCCTCGTCGACGCGCAGGATGCCGTAGCCGAGGTCGTTGTCCTTGCCCAGCACGTTGGTGTTGACGTGGTGCCGGTCGTTGTGGGCCCGCTGCCACTGCTCGGGCGGGGAGGCGTGGTCCCAGTCCCAGGTGGAGGAGTGGATCCGCGGGTCCCGCATCCAGTCCCACTGGCCGTGCAGCACGTTGTGGCCGATCTCCATGTTGTCCAGGACCTTGGCCAGCGCCAGCGCGCCGACGCCCGCCCACCACGCCGGCCGGCGGCGGCTGTCCAGCAGGACCAGCCGGCCGGCCAGCTCGAGCCAGCGCTGGAGCGTGATGACCCGACGGATGTACGCCGCGTCGGCGGCGCCGCGGCTGTCGAGGACCTGCTGGCGCAGGGCGTCGAGGCTGCGCCCGAGGGCCTCCACCTCCGCCTCGCTCAGGTCGGCGGCCCGGCCGGCCGACGGGGGAGCAGGATCGGCGATGCGAAGCATGGAGGCGGAGTACCCGTCGCGGCGTACCCGCATGCGCGACGTCAGTCCAGGACGGCGTCGATGGTCTTCTTCAGCGCGCTGGGCTGGGAGGGGCGGGTGGGTGCCTTCTTGCGCGCCGCGAGCAGGTCGTCACCGATCTCCTGGAGGGCCTTGCGTCCGAGGCCCTCGCGGACCTTGGGGAACCAGTCCTGCTCCTCCTCCTCCATGTGGTGGGTGACGTTCTCGATCAGGACGGTCGTCTTGGCGTCGAAGCGCTCGTCGGAGGGCTTCATGGAGGCGAGCTCGACCACGAGCAGGTCGGCGACGTGGTGCTCCTCGTAGGACTCGAGGACGTCGTCCTCCAGCTCGGGCAGCAGCTCGCGCACCCGGGGGTACATGACCTCGTTCTCGATGTAGGTGTGCACCGTGAGCAGCTCGATGATCCTGTCGACGAGCTGGCCCTTGCGGGTGGTCGCGTTCTCCCCGGCCTCCTGGAAGCGGCGGAAGGCCTTGCGGATCTCCTGGTGGTCCTGCTTGAGCAGGACGATGGCGTCGTTGGACATCTGTGTCTCCTTGGTCAGGGGGTACGGGACGCGTCCCGTACCCAGCAGGGGGGTTCCCACGCGCGGTTGTGACCCAGTCGACTCAGTGCCGGGGGTCGGCGCTCCGCTCCCCGACGAGGCGTGCGGCCACGTCGCGGAGCTTGACGTTCTGGTCCTGGGAGAGCCGGGCGAGGAAGCCGAACGCCCGGGCGTCGTCGAGGTCGAAGCGCTCCATGGTCACGCCGACGGCCTGGCCGATGAGCTGTCGCGTCCGGACCGCCTCCCGCAGCTGGGTGATCTCCCGGGCGTAGGCGAGCGCCATCGCCGACTGGTGGGCGAACAGGTCGCCGAGCGGGCCGAGGTCGAGGAAGGCGCCCGGCCGCACGCCGTACAGGTTGAGCGCTCCCTGGGACGAGGGTGCGTCGAAGAGGCGGATGCCGGCCTGGGACCCGATCCCGGCGTCGACGGCCGCGCGCGCGTAGCGGGGGAACCGATCGTCCTGCGCGAGGTACGGCGAGATCACGTGGACGCTGTCCACCGCGGCCTCGAAGCAGGGGCCCTCCCGCAGCTCGTACTGAGCGGCGTCGAGGTCGAGGATCATGGGATCGGTGGCGGCGAAGGTCTCCAGCCGGTCGTCGGCGTGCTTGACCGTGATGCTCGCGAAGTCCACGTCGGGCAGGACCTCCACGGCGGCCGCGGTGATCCTCTCCAACGTGGAGTCGAGGTCGCCGGGCGCGAGTGCCTCGGACAGGTGGCGGCTGGCCGCCACCATCGGATCGTCGGTGCTCATCTGCTCCCACTTTCCTCATCGGTGCGGGGTGCGGCTCCCAGGCCCATGGTCTCAGGACCTGGGAGCCTCGGACGGCGACACATCCCTGGGCTGTGCGCCGACCTGCTCCGCGGTACCCACGCAAACTACGCGCATTCGTGACCGGGCACCTGTGCTCACCCCTGAGGGCGGCTCGAGGAGGCCGGCGCGGCGGCGGACCTCTGGCGACAGCGACCCGGAGGTGTCATCGTGTCGTCCCGTGCAGCACGCAGCGGGGCCGACCAACGGCGGGGTGTCGTTCTGGTGGCGCCAGGTCGGTACGCCGACGCCCCGCACGCCCCTGCCCGGCTCCCTCGACGCCGACGTCTGCATCGTCGGGGCGGGCTACACCGGGCTGTGGACGGCGTACCACCTGAAGCGGGCGCAACCGGACCTGGCGATCGTGGTCCTCGAGGCGCGCTTCGCGGGCTTCGGGGCGTCGGGCCGCAACGGCGGCTGGCTGACCAACAGCGTGACCGGCGGCCGCGGGCAGTACGTCCGGCGAGGTGACCGGCAGCCCGCCGTCGCCCAGCAGCGGGCGCTCAACGCGTCGGTGGACGAGGTCATCGCGGTCGCGGAGCGTGAGGGGATCGACGCCGACATCGCCCGGGGCGGCGAGCTCGAGATCGCCCGCAATGCCGCGCAGCTCGCCCGGCTGCGGGCCAGGGCGGCGGCCGAGGCGAGGTGGCCGGACACCGACGTCGTCGAGCTCGACGCCGCGGGGACGGCCTCCCGGGTCGACGTGGGAGGGGCGATCGGCGGACTGTGGCATCCGCACTGCGCCACCCTGCACCCGGCCAAGCTGGTGTCCGGCCTGGCGGTCGCGGTGGAGCGGCTCGGCGTCACCATCCACGAGGGCACGACCGTGACGGCCATCGAGGAGGGGCGGGCGCGCACCGGGCGGGGAGACGTCCGGGCCCGGCACGTCATCCGGGCCACCGAGGGCTTCACCCCCGGGCTCCACGGCGAGCGCCGCACGCTGCTGCCGATGAACTCCAGCCTGGTCGTCACCGAGCCGCTGCCCGTCGATGTCTGGGACCGGATCGGCTGGCACGGCCGGGAGGCGCTGGGTGACGCCGCCCACGCCTACGTCTACGCCCAGCGGACCGCCGACGGCCGCATCGCGTTCGGCGGCCGCGGCGTCCCCTACCGCTTCGGCTCGCGCACCGACACCGACGGCGCCACCCACCCGGCGACGGTGGCGACGCTGACCGGGCTGCTGCACGCGTTCTTCCCCGCCGCCCGCGACGCCGCCATCGACCACGCCTGGTGCGGGGTGCTGGGCGTCCCCCGGGACTGGTCGGCCTCCGTCGGCCTCGACCCGCGCACCGGCCTGGGCTGGGCCGGCGGCTACGTCGGGACCGGCGTCACCGCCACCCACCTCGCCGGGCGCACGCTCGCCGACCTGGTCCTCGGTCGCGACACCGAGCTCACCCGCCTCCCGTGGGTCGGGCACCGGGCCCGTCGCTGGGAGCCCGAACCGCTGCGCTGGCTCGGGGTCCAGGCGCTCTACCGCGCCTACCACGCCGCCGACCGCCAGGAGGCGGCCGGCCGCTCGAGGACCTCGCCCCTCGCCCGCGCCGCCGACGTCGTCGCCGGCCGCTGACGCCACCCGCCCCCGCACCCCCGACGATCGGACGACCCGATGGACCGCCCCGCCCCCGCCGACCTGCTGCTGCGCGACGCCCCGACGTACCGGGAGGGGCACTGGGACGGCGACTGCCTCGCCGTGCGCGACGGACTCATCGTGGGCGTCGGCAGCCATGACGACGTCGCCCACCTCGTCGGACCCGACACGCGCGTCGAGTGCCTGACCGGGCGCTGGCTGCTGCCGGCCTTCCACGACTCCCACGTCCACCCCGTGCAGGCCGGCACCGAGCTCAACCTGTGCAACCTCGCCGACCTCGGCACCGCCGACGAGTACCTCGAGCGCATCGCGTCGTACGCCGCCGCCCACCCGGAGCGTCCGTGGGTCACCGGTGGCGGCTGGGCGATGGACGCCTTCCCCGGCGGGATCCCCACCGCCGAGATGCTCGACCGGGCCTGCCCGGACCGGCCGGTCTTCCTGCCCAACCGCGACCACCACTCCGCCTGGGTCAACTCCCGGGCCCTGGCTCTGGCCGGCATCGACGCCCGCACCCCCGACCCCGCGGACGGCCGCATCGAGCGCGGCCCGGACGGGACGCCGACGGGTGCCCTCCACGAGGGCGCGATGGACCTGGTCGCCGCGCTCGCGCCCCAGCCCACCGAGGAGGAGCTGATGGCCGCCCTGCTGACGGCGCAGCAGCACCTGCACTCCATCGGGATCGTCGGCTGGCAGGACGCCCTGGTCGGCGCCGGCCTCGGGATGCTCGACACCCTGGACACCTACCTGGCCGCGCAGGCCTCCGGGCGACTCACCGCCAAGGTCGTGCTGGCGCTGTGGTGGGACCGCGAGCGCGGCCTGGAGCAGGTGCCCGAGCTGGTCGAGCGGCGACGCCGCGCGGCCCGGGCCGGGGTCCGCGCCACCAGCGTCAAGATCATGCAGGACGGCGTGTGCGAGACCCACACGGCCGCGATGCTCGATCCCTACCTGGACGCGCACGGGCACCGCACCGACAACCGCGGGCTGTCCTTCATCGCCGCCGACGACCTGCGCGAGTACGTCGCGGCGCTGGACGCGGAGGACTTCCAGGTCCACGTCCACGCCCTCGGGGACCGGGCCGTGCGCGACAGCCTGGACGCCGTCGAGCACGCTCACAGCGTCAACGGGCCGCGCGGCAACCGCCACCACTTCGCCCACCTCCAGGTCATCGACCCGGCGGACGTGGCGCGCTTCGCCGCGCTGGACGTCACCGCCAACGCCCAGCCGCTGTGGGCCTGCCGCGACCAGGCGGTCGAGGAGCTCACGCTGCCCTTCGTCTCCGCGACGGCCCGGCACCAGCAGTACGTCTTCGGGTCCCTGCTGCGGGCGGGTGCCCGCCTCGCCTGCGGCAGCGACTGGCCGGTCACCGAGGCCGACCCGCTGCTCGGCATGCACGTCGCGGTCAACCGACGGGCTCCGGACCAGGGCCCCGAGGTCGAGCCGCTGCTGCCGGCCGAGGCGCTCACGGTCGTCGAGGCGCTGGCCGGCTACACCACCGGCGCGGCGTACCTCAACGGGCTCGAGGACGTCAGCGGCCGGCTCGAGGTCGGGTACGCCGCGGACGTGGTGGCCGTCGACGCCGACATCCTCGGCGGGGACCCCGCGGCCCTGGGGGAGGCCCGGGTCACGCACACGTGGGCCGATGGACGGCCGGTCTTCGGCGGATGAGGCTTTCGACAGCCATGACGCGAATCGGCTGCGCATTCCGGTGGTGGAGAATCCCGGAGGCAACGGAATCGGTGGGGCCACGCTAGTCTGAGGTCATGATCCAGGAGTCCCCGGGCGGTGCCCGTGACCACGACGTGGACGTCGTCGTCGTCGGTGCGGGGGTCACCGGGCTCACCGCGGCCCGCCGGCTGCAGGCCGCCGGTCGGAGCGTGCTCGTGCTGGAGGCCCGCGACCGGGTCGGCGGACGGCTGCTGACCGACGACGTCGACGGGGTGCGCCTCGAGGTGGGCGGCCAGTGGGTCTCGCCGGACCAGACGGCCCTGCTGGCCGTGCTCGGCGAGCTCGGCCTCGCGACGTACCCCCGTCACCGTGAGGGCGAGTCGGTCTACGTCGGACGTGACGGCGTGCGTCGCACCTTCACCGGCGACGCCTTCCCGGTGCCGGCCGCCACCGCCGCCGAGGTCGACCGCATCACCGCGGAGCTGGACCGGCTGGCCAAGGCCATGGACCCGCTCGAGCCCTGGCGACACCCCGAGGCCGAGGAGCTGGACCGGATCACGTTCGCGGAGTGGCTGGAGCGCCGCACCGACGACGTGGAGGCCCGCGACAACATCGCTCTCTACGTCGGGCCGGCGATGCTCACCAAGCCCACCCACGCCTTCTCCGCGCTCACGGCGGTCCTGATGGCGGCCAGTGCGGGGAGCTTCAGCAACCTCGTCGACGCCGACTTCATCCTCGACCGCCGGGTCGTCGGCGGGCTCCAGGAGGTCCCGCTGCGCCTGGCCGAGCGGCTCGGGGACGCCGTACGCCTCGCTGCCCCGGTCACCGGGATCGACTGGGGGGAGGACGGCGTGCGGGTGTCGACCGCCGCTGGGACGATCACCGCACGGCAGGCGCTGCTCGCCGTGCCGCCCACCCTGGTCAACCGCATCGCCTTCACCCCGGCCCTGCCCGCCGGTCACCAGCAGATGCGGCAGCAGCAGTCCTTCGGCCTGGTGATCAAGCTCCACATCACCTACGAGACGCCGTTCTGGCGCGAGGCCGGACTGTCGGGCACCGCGTTCAGCCCCTACGCCCTGGTGCACGAGGCCTACGACAACACCAACGAGGACGTCCCCGACGAGACCCGCGGCACGCTGGTCGGCTTCGTCTCCGACGAGCAGGCCGACGAGCTGCTCGCGCTGGCGCCCGACGAGCGTCGTCGTCGCGTGCTGGAGTCCCTGCGCGACTACTACGGCGACGAGGCGCTGGCGCCGGTCGGCTACTACGAGAGCCCGTGGATGCACGACGAGTGGACCGCCGGCGCCTACGCCACCAGCTTCGCCACCGGCTCGCTGACCCGTTTCGGCCCGCTGACCCGCGAGGACGTCGGACCGCTGTCCTTCGCCAGCAGCGACATCGCCGGCCTCGGCTTCCAGCACGTCGACGGCGGCATCCGCATGGGGGAGGCCGCGGCCGAGCGGATCCTCGCCACCCCGCCCGGGCCCCGTCCCGGGACCGACCCCGAGAGGTAGTCCCATGACCAGCACCCTGCCGCCCAGCCCCGTCTCGCCGACCGGCGCACGACGGCTCGTCACCGAGCTCCCCGGCCCGCGGTCGCGCGAGCTGGCCGCCCGCAAGGCCGCCGCGGTCGCCACCGGGGTCGGCACGACCATGCCGGTGTACGCCGTCCGTGCCCACGGCGGCGTCGTCGAGGACGTCGACGGCAACGTGCTCATCGACCTCGGCTCGGGCATCGCGGTCACCACCGTCGGCTCGAGCGCGCCCCGCGTCGTGGCGGCCGTGCAGGAGCAGGTCGCGGCCTTCACCCACACCTGCTTCATGGTCACCCCCTACGAGGGCTACGTCGCGGTCGCCGAGCGCCTCAACGCCCTCACTCCCGGCGACCACGACAAGCGGAGCGTGCTCTTCAACTCCGGCGCCGAGGCGGTGGAGAACGCCGTGAAGATCGCCCGGTCGCACACCGGCCGGCAGGCGGTGGTCGCCTTCGACCACGCCTACCACGGGCGCACCAACCTCACGATGGCCATGACGGCCAAGTCGATGCCCTACAAGTCCGGCTTCGGCCCCTTCGCCTCCGAGGTCTACCGGGCCCCGCTGTCCTACCCCTTCCGCGACGGCGACCTGTCCGGCGCGGAGGCCGCGGCCCTCGCCATCGACCTCATCGACAAGCAGGTCGGTGCGGCCAACCTCGCGGCCGTCGTCATCGAGCCCATCCAGGGGGAGGGCGGCTTCATCGTGCCGGCGCCCGGCTTCCTCCCCGCCCTCGCCGACTGGTGCGGGGAGAACGGCGTCGTCTTCGTCGCCGACGAGGTGCAGACCGGCTTCGCCCGCACCGGTGCGATGTTCGCCTCGGAGCACGAGGGCGTGGTGCCCGACCTCATCGTGACCGCCAAGGGCATCGCCGGCGGCCTGCCGCTCTCGGCCGTCACCGGTCGCGCCGAGATGATGGACTCCGTCCACGTCGGCGGTCTCGGCGGGACGTACGGCGGCAACCCGCTCGCGTGCGCCGCCGCCCTCGCGGTGATGGACACGATCGTCGAGGAGGGCCTGGTCGAGCGGGCCGGCGAGGTGGGGCGCGTCCTCACCGAGCGCCTCGAGCGCCTGAGGTCCCGTGACCCGCGGGTCGGCGACGTGCGCGGTCGCGGCGCGATGATGGCCGTCGAGCTGGTGGAGCCCGGGACCACCACCCCGGACGCGGCCACGGCCAGGGCCGTGGCCACCGAGGCGCACCGCAACGGGGTCGTCGTGCTCACCTGCGGCACCTACGGCAACGTGCTGCGCTTCCTGCCGCCGCTGGCCATCTCCGACGACCAGCTCCACGAGGCCTTCGACGTGCTCGACGCGGCGTTCGGGGCGACCGCCTGAGCGTCGTACGACGTGCTCGGCTCGGCTGGGCGGCCGCCGCAACTGGCGGCGTACGACAGGTCCGGCTGGGCGACCGCCGCAACTGGCGGCGTACGACGTCCGGAGACGCACCTGCCCTGTCGCGCGCCGCCAGTGTGCGAGTCGCCACCGCGAGCAGCGGCAGCCGACCGCCGCGGATCCCGCGGGCGGGCCCGATACGCCGCCGGCCCCGCCCGTGGACCAGCGACGTGCCACCACCCTGGGCGAGCGCAGGCCGGCCAGCGGGTCAGGCGGTCAGCGCACACCCCACGAGTACGTTTGCTTGCGCAGGCTCAGGTACATGAACGTCTCGGTGGCGACCACACCCTCCACGGTGCGGATGCGCGAGGAGATGAGGTCGAGCAGGTGGTCGTCGCTCTCGCACACGACCTCGACCAGCAGGTCGAAGGACCCGGCCGTGATCACCACGTAGTCGACCTCGTCGAGCGCGGACAGCGCGTCGGCGACCGACTCGAGCGGACCCTGCACGCGCACCCCGACCATGGCCTGGCGGGCGAAGCCGAGCTCGAGCGGGTCGGTGACGGCCACGACCTGCATGACCCCGCCGTCGATGAGGCGCTGCACCCGCTGGCGTACCGCGGCCTCCGAGAGCCCCACGACCTTGCCGATCGCGGCGTACGAGCGGCGGCCGTCCTGCTGGAGCTGCTCGATGATCGCCTTGGAGACGTCGTCGAGGTGCACGGGCGCCTTGTCCTGCGCCTTGTCATGGTTGCGGGTCATGGCCCGAACTCTCGCAGGGCGCGACCCACAGGGTCAAAGGAAACGCGTCACCTGACAAGCGATTTCGTTGCGGGGAGGTTTCGTTTCGACTGGATCCCTTGTGGAGGGCCGGTTCCTTTGACACGATCCACCACGAATCACCGGAACCCGAGGAGTGCGCATGCCCACTGACCAGCCGTCCCTCGACGCGATGCTGCGAGCCGCCCGTGGAGGTGTGGCGGGTCGTCCTCTCGGGCGCCGCAACCTCCTGCGCGGCGCGTCGCTGGCCGCCCTCGCGCTCGGGGCGCCGAGCCTGCTCTCCGCCTGCGGCACCGACTCCCAGGTGCAGAGCGCGTCGAGCTGCGAGAGCAACGACGTCTCCGACCAGGAGAAGGAGGTGGTCTTCTCCAACTGGCCGGAGTACATCGACCGCAAGGGCAAGGCGATGCCGACGCTGGAGGAGTTCCAGCAGCAGTCGGGGATCGCGGTCACCTACAACACCGACGTCAACGACAACAACGACTTCTTCGGCAAGGTCAAGGACCAGCTCGGCGCCTGCGAGCCGATCGGCCGCGACATCATCACGCTCACCGACTGGATGGCCGCGCGGATGGTCGCCCTGGGCTGGATGCAGAAGCTCGACAAGGCCAACATGCCCAACGTCGAGGCCAACCTCGCCCCCGACCTGCAGTCGCCGTCGTGGGACTCCGGGCGCGACTACAGCGTGCCCTGGCAGTCCGGCGTCACCGGGATCGCCTACAACGCCAAGTACACCGGGGAGGTCGGCTCCTTCGAGGAGCTGATGACCCGCGGCGACCTCAAGGGCAAGATCAGCCTGCTCTCGGAGATGGGCGACACGATGCTCTTCATGCTGCTCCTCGAGGGCGCGGACCCCGAGGACTTCAGCTCCGAGGAGTGGTCGGCGGCCCTGGGACGCCTCGAGGGGTACGTCGGAGCCGGCCAGGTCCGCCGCTTCACCGGCAACGACTACATCCGCGACCTCAACGCCGGCAACATCGTCGCCGCTGAGGCCTGGTCCGGGGACGTGATCGCCATGCAGTACGACAACCCCGACATCAAGTGGGTCGTGCCGGAGGAGGGACTCTCGCTCTGGTCCGACAACATGATGGTGCCCAACAAGGCCGACCACAAGGCCAACGCCGAGGCCCTCATGGACTACTACTACCAGCCCGAGGTGGCCGCGACCCTGGCCGCGTGGGTCAACTACATCTGCCCGGTCGCCGGGGCCAAGGAGGCGATGGAGAAGATCGACCCGTCCCTCGTCGACAACCCGCTGATCTTCCCCGACGACGCCTTCCTGGCCAACGCGTACGGCTTCATGGAGCTCGACGAGAAGACGCGCCAGCAGTACGACAAGGACTTCGCCAAGGTGATCGGCGCCTGATGGGCACCGACCTGCAGCTGACGTCGGTCACCAAGCGCTTCGGGACGTTCACCGCCGTCGACGACCTCGACCTGACCATCCCCGAAGGATCCTTCTTCGCGCTGCTGGGTCCCTCCGGCTGCGGCAAGACCACCACCCTGCGAATGGTGGCCGGGCTGGAGGAGCCGACCGGCGGCACGATCATGCTGGGCGAGCAGGACATCACCCGGCTCAAGCCCTACCGCCGACCGGTCAACACCGTCTTCCAGAGCTACGCCCTGTTCCCGCACCTCACCATCGCCGACAACGTGGCCTTCGGGCTCAAGCGGCAGGGACGCAAGGACGTCGCCACGACCGTGCAGGAGATGCTGGCGCTGGTCGAGCTGGAGCACCTCGCCAAGCGGCGTCCCGCCCAGCTGTCGGGCGGCCAGCAGCAGCGCGTGGCCCTGGCCCGGGCGCTCATCAACCAGCCGCAGGTGCTGCTGCTCGACGAGCCGCTCGGCGCGCTGGACCTCAAGCTGCGCCGGCAGATGCAGCTCGAGCTCAAGTCGATCCAGACCGAGGTCGGGCTCACCTTCGTGCACGTCACGCACGACCAGGAGGAGGCCATGACCATGGCCGACACCGTCGCGGTGATGAACGAGGGCCGCATCGAGCAGCTGGGGTCCCCGGAGGAGCTGTACGAGGCGCCGGCCACCACGTTCGTGGCCAACTTCCTCGGACAGTCCAACCTGGTCTCGGGCTCGGTCGTCTCCGAGCGCGGCGACGCGCTCGAGGTCGACGTGCAGGGGGCGCGGATCCTGGCCCAGAAGGCCCAGGCCCGATCCACCAGCGGCGAGGTGTGGGCCGGCGTACGACCCGAGAAGGTCTACCTCAGCGGCGCCGGCGACGACGACGGTGCGGACGTCAACACCCTCGGGGACGGCGTGGTCAGCGACGTCAGCTTCGTCGGCGTCAGCACGCAGTACCTCGTCCGGATGCCGTGGGGCCAGGAGCTCACCGTCTTCGAGCAGAACACCGGGGCGCGTGAGCGGTTCCGGCCCCACGACAAGGTCGACCTGCACTGGAGGCCGGAGCACACCTTCCTCCTCGACGCCTCCCAGGACGCGTCGGCGGGCGCCGGGGTGGAGGACGCGTGAGCGCCGCCGGGCACGTGGCCTCGCTGGGCCCGGCCGAGGCCGAGCTCGACGGACCCCCCGACCCGGAGGGCCAGAAGCGGGGCTGGAGCGGCTACCTCCTGCTGCTGCCGGGCGCGCTGTGGCTGCTGCTGTTCTTCGTGGTCCCCACCGTCACCCTGATCGCCACCAGCCTCTACGACCCGTCCGGCTCGCTCCAGCTCGGCTACCAGATGACGGGGCACTGGCAGAACTACGTCGACGCGCTGCGCGACTACGCCCCGCAGTTCGTGCGCTCGTTCGTCTACGCGCTGATCGCCACCATCGCCTGCATCGTGCTCGGTTTCCCGCTGGCCTACGCGATCGCGTTCAAGGCCGGCCGCTGGAAGAACCTCATGCTGGTCGCGGTCATCGCGCCCTTCTTCACCAGCTTCCTGGTGCGCACCCTGTCGTGGCAGTACATCCTCGGCGACAACGAGGCGCTGGTCTCCGTGCTCCGCACGCTGCACGTGCTCGGTCCGGAGGGCTACCTCCTGGCCACGCCGTTCGCGGTGGTCACCGGGCTGACGTACAACTTCCTGCCCTTCATGGTGCTGCCGCTCTACGCCTCGCTGGAGAAGATCGACCCCCGCCTCATCGAGGCCGGGACCGACCTCTACGCCTCGCCCATCACGACGTTCCGCACCGTCACCCTCCCGCTGGCCATGCCGGGCCTGGTCGCCGGGACGCTGCTGACCTTCATCCCGGCCGCCGGCGACTACATCAACTCCGAGCTGCTGGGCAACCCGCGCACCCGGATGGTCGGCAACGAGATCCAGGACCTCTTCGGGGCCGGTGACTACCCGACCGCCGCGGCCCTGTCGGTGACGCTGATGGCCGCGATCGTGGTGCTGGTCTTCGTCTACGTACGCCGCGCCGGCACCGAGGAGCTCGTGTGAACGCCGTCTCGCGGTGGGTCGGCGACCGGCTCATCCTGGTGCTCGGCCTGCTGGTGCTGCTCTACATGTTCGTGCCGATCTTCGTGGTCATCCTGATGAGCTTCAACGCGCCGGGCGCCCGCAACAGCTACACGTTCAACGGCTTCACCCTGGACAACTGGCTGCACGTCTGTGAGCCCTACCAGCTCTGCTCGTCGCTGCAGACCAGCATCGAGATCGGCCTGCTGGCGACCCTCGTGGCCACGCTGCTGGGGACGCTGATGGCCTTCGCGATGGTGCGGCACCGCTTCCGCGGACGCTCGTCGGCGAACCTCTTCGTCTTCCTGCCGATGGCCACGCCGGAGATCGTGATGGGCTCCTCGCTGCTGGCCCTGTTCGTCAACGCGGGCTTCGCGGGAGCGCTGGGCTTCTGGACCATCTTCGTCGCGCACGTGCTGTTCTGCCTGTCCTTCGTCGTGGTGACCGTGAAGGCCCGACTCTCCGGGCTGGACCCACGCCTGGAGCAGGCCGCGGCCGACCTCTACGCCAACGAGTGGCAGACGTTCTGGCGGGTCAGCTTCCCGCTGGTCTTCCCCGGCATCCTCGCCGCGGCGCTGCTGTCCTTCTCGCTGTCCTTCGACGACTTCATCATCACCAACCTCAACGCGGGGCAGGAGGTCACCTTCCCGATGTTCGTGTGGGGGGCCAACCAGCGCGGCATCCCGCCGCAGATCAACGTGGTGGGCACGGTGATGTTCCTCATCGCGCTGCTCGTCGTGCTGTTCGGTGAGATGGGCAGTCGGCGGCGCGCGGCCCGCTGACCGCGGCCGGCCGCCTCGTCGAGGCGCGACCCCGACCCCCGGCGACCGGTAGGTCGGACGTCCTGCAGGACGTCCGACGGGGTGGCAGTGGGGGCCCACCGGGGTGTCGGACGTCCCGCACGGCGATACCTTCGCCGCCATGCGCGCACACCTCACCACCCGAGCCCCGGACGGACGCGGCGTCACCCTGCGCCCCCTGAAGACGGAGGACGCGCCCCGGGTCCAGGAGGCGTGCTCGGACCCGGAGACGGTCAGGTGGCTCGGCAGCGACACCATCAACGAGCACTACGGCCTGGACGACGCCCGCGGATTCATCGAGCGTGCGCTCGCTCGCGTCGCAGCAGGGGGCTTGATGAGCTGGGCGATCACCGACTCGACGACTGACGAGCTGCTCGGACACATCAGCCTGGTCGGGCTCGGCGGCGAGCTGACCGACACCGCAGCGCTGGGCTACTGGGCCCACCCAGCCGCCCGCGGCACCGGTGTCACCACTGCCGCGGCGGTCGCGGTGGTCACCGAGGCGCTCGCGCCAGCCGCCGATGGAGGTGGTGGGCTGCGCCGCCTCACCCTGCGCGTCGCCGTCGGGAACGTCGTGTCACAGCGAGTGGCTGAGGCGGCCGGGTTCGTCCGGACCGGCCACACGCGCCGGAGCGACCCACTGATCGACGGGACCTTCACCGACGAGTTCACCTACGACCTCCTGGCGACCGATCCTCGTTGACTGCCCGCTCGCCGGCAGGAGCGCGGGGATGCGCGCTGGACGGGGACGTCGCGGTCTCGGCTACTCCCCGGTGGCACCGTCGATGCGTTCTCGGAGGAGGTCAGCGTGGCCGTTGTGGCGGGCGTACTCCTCGATCATGTGGAGGTAGATCCAGCGCAGCGTGTAGTCCTCACCGGGGATCGCTTCGTGGAGGTCGCGTCCGTGCACGGCATGACGGGACCTCTCGACACTCGCCTGGTAGCTCGCCAGATCGTCGGCGGCACGATGCGCGCTGATGTCCTCGAATCCGTCGGTGGAGCCCGGGACGTAGTTCCAGAAGAACATGTGGTCCGGTTGGCCGTCGTAGGAGTGGAACCAGGCCTCCACGCCGGACATGTGCCGGACCAGGCCAAGCAGCGACAGATTCGAGGGAGGCGCCGACTGCTCCGCCAGCTGCTCGGGAGTGAGTCCGCCGCACTTCAGCATCAGCGTGGTGCGCTGGTAGTCCAGTCGGTCGTCAAGGGCGGCGCGCTCGTCCACCGGGTTGTGCGGGGGCTCGAGCCGCTCGGGCGTGATCCAGGTCGGCACGCCGAGACGGTACCTGTCAGTGGGCAGACGCTGATCGGATGAGCGGATCACGGGTCGCAGCAGCTCCGCATGCTCGGCGTGACCAGGTGTCAAGGAGACACGTGTGCCGGTGGACGAGCATCGCCCTGGCCCACGGCCGCTCTCCGTCGAGACTGTCGAGTCCCTCGTGTGGTGGCTCGACCCTGAGATCAGAACGCGTAGGCGAACTTCGCGAGGTCGTCGGCGTGCGCGGCCTCGACGAGCTCGCGGCAGGTGACGTCGTAGGCACGCCAGTACGCTCGCTCGCGGTCGGTCACGTTCGTGGCGGCGACGGCGACCTCGAGGCCCAGCAGCTCGTGCAGGTCGGATTCGAGGTGCTCCATCCGCAGCACGACGTCGGCCTCCTCCACGTGGCCACGATTGATCCGGCGCGGGCCGGGGTCCGCGATGACCCGAGCCAGCCACTCGTTGAACTCCAGGGTCACCGCGTCCACGATGCGTCCGACCGCGCCCGGTGTGGCGTGCACCCACGAGTCGGGGTCGCGCAGCTCGTGGACCCATCGGCGGCGCGTGCGTTCGTACTCCGCGACGTAGAAGTCGAACGGGTTGCGCGTCGTGGTCACGATGCGCAGCCCGTGGTCCGGCGCCAAGAACCCGGCTCGCACCAGCTCGCCGGCGGTGGCGTGCTTGACGTCGAGGCCGGCGGCGCGGATCGCGCTGCCGGCAGGAACCTCGGTGACGGTGGGGCGGTCGAGGAGCGCCTCGCGCAGTGCCGTGCTGGCCGTGCCGGGAGCAGCCGTCACCAGGAGACCCGCCTCGGTGTCGAGCAGTGCCATCAGCCGTGCTGGGTGCGTCGGATGCCGGGACGGGGAGGCTGTGCTGTCACGGACCGGTGGGTGGGGGTCGGAGGCATGGGTGGAGGCACGGACACATTTAACCTGTCGTCACGTCGGAGTGCTGGCGGGAGCATGCTCCCGTCTGACCTCGCCGACCCGCGGTCGCCGCCGTGACGCACGTCTGCTCCCTGGTCGGAACCGAACGGAGCCGCGTCCGGGACGGGACTCTCGTCCAGGGGATCGACCGCGTGGGCGGTACGGCGGGGATCAAGGCCTGAGACGACATCTGCGACCCACCTCACCGGCGAAAGGTCGGCCGCCGTGGCCGTGGGAGTGGCGCGATGCGCGAGATGTCCCCGGGATTGAGATGTCCCCCATCATGAGGATGTTGATCGAACACGTGTTCGAGTAAACTCGGATGCAGGCGGCGCGAGGCCCGCCGGACGCGTGAGGCTCGCATCCACGGGGGGTGGAGATGACGACCGGACACCTGGTCCAGGAGTGTGGCGAGGCGATCTCAGCCGCGCTGGACAAGGTCGGTCAGGTCGAGCTCCTGTACCTCGCGCCGGCGGAGAAGGCTGCCGCCCTCGTGGACCTGGCGCGGCTGGAGTCGCGGGTGACGTCGCTGCGGCTGCGGCTGATGGCGGTCGCCGACGACGTGGCCGAAGAGGGCGGGGACCGGGACATCGCGGCGTGGTTCGGCCGGACGGTCCGTGCCGACCGGGGCCCGGCGCGTCGGGACATGACGTTGGCGCGCTCCCTCGAGCAGCGGTGGACGGTCCTGGCCGAGGGGCATGCGATGGGGGAGGTGTCGACGGCGCAGGCCGATGTGGTCGCCCGCGCCCTGGACGACCTGCCCGACGACACGCCTGCGGACATCCTGGTGAGGGCGGAGCGGGTGCTGGTCGAGCACGCCGTGACGTTCACTCCGCGCGAGCTGCGGGTCCTGGGCGGGCGGATCCTCGACGTGGTCGCCCCGGAGGTCGGTGAGGACCAGGAACGCAAGCGACTCGAGGACGAGGAACGCCGCGCCCGGAAGACCACGTCGCTCACCACTCGCTCGCACGGGGACGGGTCGACGACGATCCGGATCCGGGTCCCCGACGCCACCGCTGGCCGGCTGTTGACCTACCTGCACGCCTGGACCAACCCCCGCAAGCACGCCGACGGAGCCACGGGCGACGGGACCGACGCCGGCGCGGGCACCGACGGCGCGGGCAGGACGGCGCCGGCAACAGCGCAGCGGACGACGCGAGCACGCTGCCGTACTGCACCCGGCTCGGCCACGCCTTCTGCTCCCTCCTCGAGCACCTCGACCCCGCCAACCTCCCGCGGCACGGCGGCACCGCCACCGCGGTGGTGATCACGATGGACTTCGACACCCTGATCAGCGGCCTCGGGGTCGCGACCACCAGCACCGGCCACCGCATCACCGCCGGCGAGGCCCGCCGACTGGCGTGCACCGCCGGCCTCGTCCCCGCCGTCCTGGGCGGGAAGTCCGAGGTCCTCGACCTGGGCCGCTCGAAGAGGCTCTACGACAGTCGCTCAGCGCAAGGCCATGGGCATCCGGGACCAGCGACTGCCGCGCCGAGGGATGTGACATCCCCGCCGCCTGGTGCGAAGCACATCACCTCATCCCCTGGAGCAAGGGCGGGAAGACCGACCTCGCCGACGGACTCCTGCTCTGCTCGCCACCACCACCACCGGGCCCACGACGACCGCTACCTCCACGACCGGCTCCCCAACGGCGACCTCAGGTTCCACCGCCGCAGATAGGCCCCGGCCCGCGAGCTCGCCCACCCATCACCGGCTTGATCGGGCGCGCAGCCATGCGACCGCGCTGCCGGCCAGCGAGGCGCGTTCAGAGCCAGCCGCAGTCGTGCTCGATGCGACGGACCGTCTGGTCCAGGGTGCACTCGGGGCCGACGGACTCCTCGCCCAGCTCGGCGATGCGAGCGGCGCCGTACCACCACTCACGCATCTCGGCCTCGCCGAACTCGTCCGCCTTGTCCTTGGTCGCGTGTCGCCGCAGGGTCTCCTCGAAGGGAAGGTCCCAGAAGTAGGCACGCGTCAGGCCGTGGTGGTCGCGGACCAGCTGCCCCAGCACCTCCCGGCGCACCACGTCCTGCGACACCACGGCGAGGTGACCGCGCCCCCGGCGCCGCTGCAGCGCGCGGGCGACGGAGGACTTGCCGGACCCGCTGTTGCCTCGCAGGATCACGAGGCGCGTCTGCGGGCTGCCTGTCACTCGGGGATGTTCCCATGGCCCCGGACGACGGGGATCGAGGCGTGTCGTACCCGCAACGGGCCTCAGAGCATCGAGTGCGCCTTGTCGAGCACGACGCGGAGGATCTGCTCCATCTCCTCGAAGTGCTCGGGCCCGCAGATCAGCGGCGGGGCGAGCTGGACGACCGGGTCGCCGCGGTCGTCGGCCCGGCAGTAGAGGCCCTCGGCGTACAGCTGCTTGGACACGAAGCCGTAGAGGATGCGCTCGCACTCCTCGTCGGTGAAGGACTCCTTGGTGTGCTTGTCCTTCACCAGCTCGATGCCGTAGAAGAACCCGTCGCCGCGGACGTCACCGACGATCGGCAGGTCGAGCAGGCGCTCGAGGATCGCGCGGCACTGGGGCTCGTTCTCGCGGACGTGCTCGAGGATCTTCTCCTCCTCGAAGAGCTGGAGGTTGCGCAGCCCGACCGCCGTGGAGACCGGGTGACCGCCGAAGGTGTAGCCGTGGGCGAACATCGCCTTGTCCTCGAGGAACGGCTCGATCATCCGCTCGGTCGCGATCATCGCGCCGAGGGGGGAGTAGCCCGAGGTGAGGCCCTTGGCGCAGGTGATCATGTCCGGCTGGTAGTCGTAGCGCTCGGCGCCGAACATGTGGCCCAGGCGACCGAACGCGCAGATCACCTCGTCGGAGACGAGCAGGACGTCGTACTCGTCGCAGATCTCGCGCACCCGCTGGAAGTAGCCGGGCGGGGGCGGGAAGCAGCCGCCGGCGTTCTGCACCGGCTCGAGGAAGACGGCAGCGACCGTGTCGGGCCCCTCGTTCTCGATGGCGATCGCGATCTGGTCGGCGGCCCACCGGCCGAACGCCTCCGGGTCGCTGCCGTCGTGGTGTCCGGAGGTGATGTCGAAGGCGCGGTAGCTGTTGGTGTTGGGCACCCGGAACGTCGAGGGGACCAGCGGCTCGAACTGCTGCTTGAGCAGCGGCAGCCCGGTGATCGACAGCGCCCCCTGGGTGGTCCCGTGGTAGGCGATGGCCCGGCTGATCACCTTGTGCTTCATCGGCTTGCCGGTGAGCTTGAAGTAGTTCTTGGCCAGCTTCCACGCGGTCTCGACGGCCTCGCCGCCGCCGGAGGTGAAGAAGACGCGGTTGAGGTCGCCCGGTGCGTACGACGCGATCTTCTCGGCCAGCTCGATGGCCGACGGGTGCGCGTAGGACCACAGCGGCATGAAGGCCAGCTCGCGGGCCTGCGCCGCGGCGGCGTCGGCGAGCTCGGTGCGGCCGTGGCCGAGCTGGGAGACGAAGAGGCCGGCCAGCCCGTCGAGGTACTTCTTGCCGTGCGCGTCCCACAGGTAGGCGCCCTCGCCGCGGACCATCACCGGCACGTCCCCGTGGGCGTACTGGCCCTGGCGGGTGAAGTGCAGCCACAGGTGGTCCTTCGCGGCCTGCTGCAGATGGTCGTAGTCGGGGTGGCGGGCGTCAGTCATGGGTCCATGGTGCTCGCCCCCTGCGCCCGGATGCAAGGGATCCGTGCGTTCTGTGTCGATCTGACGACGAAATCCGTCGCAGGACCTCCCGTTCTGCTGCGGTAATCACATAGGCTCGCCCCATGGCCCAGCACAGTGACCAGCAGAGGTTCCGCAACATCGTCGACGGCGAGGCCGTCGACTCGGTGTCCGGGGAGACCTACGACGTGATCGACCCCAGCACGGGGGAGGTGTACGCCCGCGCCCCGCTGTCGGGCGCGGAGGACGTGGACCGCGCCTACGCCGCGGCCCAGCGGGCCTTCGGCTCCTGGGGTCGTACGACGCCCCAGGAGCGCTCCCTGGCCCTGCTGCGGATCGCGGACGCCCTGGAGTCCCGGGCGGAGGAGTTCGTGGCGGCCGAGTGCCGCGACACCGGCAAGCCGCTGGGCCTGACCGCCAGCGAGGAGATGCCGCCCACCGTCGACCACTTCCGGTTCTTCGCCGGCGCCGCCCGCGTCCTCGAGGGCAAGTCGGCCGGCGAGTACATGGAGGACCACACGTCCTTCATCCGCCGCGAGCCGATCGGCGTGGTCGGCCAGGTGACGCCGTGGAACTACCCGCTGCCGATGATGGTCTGGAAGATCGCGCCCGCGCTGGCCGCCGGCAACACCGTCGTGCTCAAGCCCTCCGACACCACCCCGGCCACCTCCACGATGATGGCCGAGCTGGCGGCAGAGTTCCTGCCGCCGGGCGTGCTCAACGTCGTGTGCGGCGACCGCGACACCGGCCGCACGCTGGTCCAGCACCCCACGCCGCAGATGGTGGCGATCACCGGCTCGGTCCGGGCCGGGATGGAGGTCGCCGGGGCGGCGGCCGCGCAGCTCAAGCGCGTCCACCTCGAGCTCGGCGGCAAGGCCCCGGTCATCGTCTTCGACGACGCCGACGTCGAGAAGGCCGCCCAGGGCATCGCCGAGGCGGGCTACTTCAACGCCGGCCAGGACTGCACCGCGGCCACCCGCGTGCTGGTCGGCCCCGGCATCCACGACGACTTCGTGGCCGCCCTCACCGAGCAGGCCAGGGCCACCCGCACCGGGATGCCCGACGACGAGGACATCCTGTACGGCGCCCTCAACAACGCCGACCAGCTCGCCCGGGTCACCGGGATGGTCGACCGTCTCCCCGACCACGCCGAGCTGAAGGCGGGCGGTCGACGCCAGGGGTCCTCGGGCTACTTCTACGAGCCCACCGTGCTGTCCGGGCTCGAGCAGGACGACGAGCAGGTCCAGGACGAGATCTTCGGCCCGGTCATCACCGTGCAGCGCTTCGCCGACGAGGCCCAGGCGCTGCAGTGGGCCAACGGCGTGAAGTACGGCCTCGCCTCCAGCGTGTGGACCCGCGACCACGGCACCGCGATGCGGATGTCGCGCGGGCTCGACTTCGGCGTCGTGTGGATCAACACCCACATCCCCTACGTCTCGGAGATGCCGCACGGCGGCTTCAAGCAGTCGGGCTACGGCAAGGACCTGTCCATGTACGGGCTCGAGGACTACACCCGCGTCAAGCACGTCATGTCCTACATCGGCGAGTGACGCCGTGAAAGGCGGCACCTGGCTGCGTTGTCGTCGCTCGACGGCCGCTCCGCTCACAGGCCGCCCTCGCTCCTCCGCCTTGCCATGCACCACCTTTGACGACGTCCGTGACGGGACAGCCAGGAGACACCTGTGAAGATCCTTCTTGTCGGCGCCGGCGGCGTCGGCGGGGCGTTCGCCGCCATCGCGGCCCGGCGCGACTTCTACGACCAGATCGTGATCGCCGACCACGACGCGGCGAAGGCGGAGCGGGCGGCGCAGGCCGACGACCGCTTCGTCGGCGCGCGCATCGACGCCTCCGATGCGTCGGCCGTCGAGCAGCTGTGCCGCGAGCACGCCGTCACCCACGTGATGAACGCCGTCGACCCGGTCTTCAACATGCCGCTCTTCGACGGCGCCTTCGCGGCGGGTGCGGACTACGTCGACATGGCGATGTCGCTGTCGCGGCCGCACCCCGAGGCGCCGTACGAGAAGACGGGCGTCAAGCTCGGGGACGAGCAGTTCGCGGTGGCCGGCGAGTGGGAGGCAGCCGGCCGGCTGGCACTGGTCGGGATGGGCGTCGAGCCCGGCCTGTCCGACGTCTTCGCGCGGTACGCCGCCGACCACCTGTTCAGCGAGATCGACGAGCTCGGCACCCGGGACGGGGCCAACCTCGTGGTCACCGACGAGGACGGCAACGAGGTCTTCGCGCCGTCGTTCTCGATGTGGACGACGATCGAGGAGTGCCTCAACCCGCCGGTGGTCTGGCAGGACGGTGCGTGGCACACGACCGCGCCGTTCTCGGAGCCGGAGGTCTTCGACTTCCCCGAGGGCATCGGGCCGGTGGAGTGCGTCAACGTCGAGCACGAGGAGGTGCTCCTCATGCCGCGCTGGATCGACTGCAGGCGGGCGACCTTCAAGTACGGCCTCGGCGACGAGTTCATCACCATCCTCAAGGTCCTCCACACGCTCGGCCTGGACCGCACGGAACCGGTCTCGGTCAAGGCCGCTCCTGGTGGGCGCTGCGAGGTGAGCCCGCGCGACGTGGTCGCGGCGGTGCTGCCCGACCCGGCCACCGTCGGGCCCCGGATGACGGGCAAGACCTGCGCCGGGCTCTGGGTCACCGGCAAGGACAAGGACGGCGAGCCCCGCTCGACGTACCTCTACCACGTCGTCGACAACGAGTGGACGATGCGCGAGTACGGCCACCAGTGCGTGGTCTGGCAGACCGCGATCAACCCGGTGATCGCCCTGGAGCTCGTCTCCCGCGGCACGTGGTCCGGGGCCGGGGTGCTCGGCCCCGAGGCCTTCGACGCGGTGCCGTTCCTGCAGCTGCTGGAGGAGTACGGCAGCCCGTGGGGCATCCGCGAGCAGGGCTTCGCGCCGAGCTGACGACCGAGCAGACACGAGAGGACGACATGAGCGAGACCACGACCGGCACGACGACGAGCATCACCCACTGGGCGGCCGGTGAGCCGTTCGCCGGCACGAGCGGCCGCACCGCCGACGTCACCAACCCCGCCACCGGACGGGTGACCGGCCGGCTGGCGCTGGCGTCCCGCGAGGACGCCGACGCGGTCATCGCGGCCGCCACCGCGGCCGCACCGGCCTGGGGGCGTACGTCGCTCGCGGCCCGCACCCAGGTGATGTTCGCGTTCCGCGAGCTGCTCAACTCCCGCAAGGGTGAGCTGGCCGAGCTCATCACCGCCGAGCACGGCAAGGTCCTCTCCGACGCGATGGGCGAGATCGCCCGCGGCCAGGAGGTCGTCGAGTTCGCCTGCGGCATCTCCCACCTGCTCAAGGGGGGTCACTCCGAGGGCGTGTCGACCGGGGTGGACGTGCACTCCAAGCGGGACCCGCTCGGCGTCGTCGGCATCATCTCGCCGTTCAACTTCCCGGCGATGGTCCCGATGTGGTTCTTCCCGATCGCCATCGCCGCCGGCAACACCGTCGTGCTGAAGCCCAGCGAGAAGGACCCCTCCGCGGCGATCTGGTTGGCCCGCCTCTGGCAGGAGGCCGGTCTGCCGGACGGTGTCTTCAACGTCCTGCAGGGCGACAAGGACGCCGTCGACGCGCTGCTGGAGAGCCCGGACGTGCAGGCCGTCAGCTTCGTCGGCTCGACCCCGGTCGCCCACTACGTCTACGAGAACGCGTCCCGGCGCGGCAAGCGCGTCCAGGCGCTCGGCGGGGCCAAGAACCACATGGTGGTCCTCCCCGACGCCGACCTCGACCTGGCCGCCGACTCGGCGGTCAACGCCGGCTACGGCAGCGCGGGCGAGCGCTGCATGGCCATCAGCGTGCTCGTCGCCGTCGGCTCGGTCGCCGACGAGCTCGTCGCCCGGATCGCCGACCGCACCCGCACCCTGGTCATCGGTGACGGTGGCCCGGACGCGGGTGGGTCGGGCGGCACGGAGGCCGACATGGGCCCGCTCGTCACCGAGGCCCACCGCGACCGGGTCGCGTCCTTCATCGACTCCGGCGAGCAGCAGGGCGCCAAGGTCGTCGTCGACGGTCGCGACGTGCAGGCGCGCGGAGCGGCCGACGGCTTCTGGCTCGGCCCCACGCTCTTCGACCACGTCACCCCCGACATGGACGTCTACACCGAGGAGATCTTCGGGCCGGTGCTGTCCGTCGTACGCGTGGACACCTACGAGCAGGCCGTGGAGCTCGTCAACGACAACCCCTACGGCAACGGCACGGCCGTCTTCACCAACGACGGGGGAGCGGCGCGGCGCTTCGAGGCCGACGTCCACGTCGGCATGATCGGCGTCAACGTGCCGGTCCCGGTGCCGGTGGCCTACTACTCCTTCGGCGGCTGGAAGCGGTCGCTCTTCGGCGACACGCACGCGCACGGCACCGAGGGCGTGCACTTCTTCACCCGCGGCAAGGTCGTCACCACGCGGTGGGTCGACCCGGCCAACCGGCCGCAGGGCGGCCTCGAGCTGGGGTTCCCGCGCAATGTCTGATCGAGCCGGGTCCGACCTGACGTTCGCCTCCGACCTCGTCGACCTCACCCCCGAGCGCACCCACGAGCTCGACCGCCGCCACGTCTTCCACTCCTGGTCGGCCCAGGCGGCGCTCGACCCGATGGTCATCACCCGCGCCGAGGGCTCGCACATCTGGGACGGGGCGGGCGACCGGCTGCTCGACTTCACCTCGCAGCTGGTCTTCACCAACCTCGGCCACCAGCACCCACGCATCGTCGCGGCCATCCGGGAGCAGGCCGCCCACCTGTGCACGGTCGCTCCCCAGCACGCCGTCGCCGCCCGGTCCGAGGCCGCCCGGCTGATCGCCTCCCACACGCCCGGCGACCTCGACCGGATCTTCTTCACCAACGGCGGCGCCGACGCCAACGAGCACGCCGTCCGGATGGCCCGGCTGCACACCGGGCGCCCCAAGGTGCTCTCGACGTACCGCTCCTACCACGGCGGCACCCAGCTGGCGATCAACATGACCGGCGACCCACGGCGCTGGCCCAACGACCAGGGCTCCGCCGGCACGGTGCACTTCTTCGGCCCGTTCCTCTACCGCAGCGCCTTCCACGCGACCACCGACGAGGAGGAGTGCGAGCGCGCGCTGGAGCACCTCGCGCAGGTCGTCGCCCTCGAGGGGCCGTCGACCATCGCCGCCGTCGTGCTCGAGTCGATCCCCGGCACCGCCGGCATCATGGTCCCGCCCGCGGGCTACCTCAGCGGGGTCCGCGAGCTGTGCGACCGCCACGGCATCCTGCTGGTCGCCGACGAGGTGATGTCCGGATTCGGTCGCGCCGGGCGCTGGTTCGCCTGCGAGCTCGACGGCGTCGTACCCGACCTGCTGACCTTCGCCAAGGGAGTCAACTCCGGCTACGTCCCGCTCGGCGGGGTGGCGATGAGCGAGGCGGTCGCCTCGACCTTCGCCGAGCGCGCCTACCCGGGCGGGCTCACCTACTCCGGGCACCCGCTCGCCTGCGCCGCGGCCGTGGCGACCATCCGCACCATGGAGGACGACTCGGTCGTCGAGCACGCGGCCGCCCTCGGGGACGAGGTCTTCCGGCCCGGGCTCGAGGCCCTGCTCGAGCAGCACCCGTGGGTCGGTGAGGTGCGCGGCACCGGGGCCTTCTGGGCGATCGAGCTGGTCAGCGACCGCAGCACGCGCGAGCCCCTCGCGCCGTACGGCGGCAGCAGTCCGCAGATGGTCGCCCTCCTCGCCGCCTGCCGACGCCGGGGACTGCTGCCCTTCGCCAACGTCAACCGCATCCACCTCGTCCCGCCGCTGACCACGACCGCCGACGAGGTCCGCGAGGCGATCGGCATCCTCGGTGAGGCGCTCGCCGAAGCGGCAGGTGCCGCGTGACCCGCACGCGGGAGGCCGTCGCCACCTGGCCAGCCGGGTCGTACGACGACTCGGTCCTGGCCCCGCTGTGGCTGGACACCCCGGACCGTCCGGCGCCCCGACCTCCGGCGACCGGGGTGGTGCGCACCGACCTCCTCGTGGTCGGTGGCGGGTTCACCGGGCTGTGGACCGCCCTGCGCGCGGTCGAGCGGGACCCGGGCTGCTCGGTCGTGCTGGTCGAGGGCGACCGCATCGCCGAGCACGCGACCGGCCGCAACGGCGGTTTCTGCGAGGCCAGCCTCACCCACGGGGAGGCCAACGGCCGCACCCGCTGGCCCGACGAGTACGACCGGCTGCACGAGCTCGGCCTGCGCAACCTCGACGCCATCGAGGAGACGGTCGAGCGCTACGACATCGACTGCGGCTTCGCCCGCGGTGGCACCCTCACCGTCGCGACGCGTCCCCACGAGGTGCCGCACCTCGAGCCGGACCGCCCCGGATTCCTGGACGCGGGCGCGGTGCGCGCGCACCTCGACTCACCCACCTACCTCGCCGGGCGCCACGAGCCGGACGGCACCGCGGTCCTCGACCCGGCGCGCCTGGCCTGGGGGCTGGCGGACGCGGCCGAGGAGCTCGGCGTACGCCTGCACGAGCACACCCGGGTCCGGTCCGTACGCCGCCACGGAGCCGGCGTGGAGGTCACCACCGGGGGAGCGGTGATCCACGCCTCCCGGGTCGTGCTGGCCACCAACGTCTTCCAGGACCTGCTGCGGCGCCCCCGCTGGTCGGTGGTGCCCGTCTACGACTACGTGCTCGCCACCGAGCCGCTCACCGACACGCAGCTCGCCTCCCTGCGGTGGGACCCGGCCGTCGGGGTCTCCGACTCGGGCAACCGGTTCCACTACTACCGGGTGACGCCCGACCGGCGGATCCTGTGGGGCGGCTACGACGCGATCTACCACTACGGGCGCTCCATCGCCGAGGAGCACGCGGACCGGCCGGCGACCTTCGAGACCCTGGCGCGCAACTTCGCGGACACCTTCCCCCAGCTGCGCGGCATCCGCTTCACCCACCGCTGGTCGGGAGTGATCGACACCTCGACCCGCTTCTGCGCCCTCTTCGGGACCGCCCACCGCGGCCGGACGGCGTACGCGACCGGCTTCACCGGCCTCGGCGTGGGCGCCTCGCGCTTCGCCGCCGACGTGATGCTCGACCTGCTCGCGGGCGAGCCGACCGAGCGCACCCGCCTCGAGATGGTCCGCAGGCGGCCGCCGCCCTTCCCGCCGGAGCCGCTCGCGTGGCTGGGGATCCAGGTCACCCGCTGGTCGCTGGCCCGCGAGGACACGACCGGGCGCCGCAACCCGTGGCTGCGCACGCTGGACCGCCTCGGGCTCGGCTTCGACTCCTGACCGCGGGACCCCGGGCACCTCGGAACCCGCTCAGCAGGCGTTCAGGATCGTTCCGTACCGTCGATGAGGATGACTATCCCGAAGCGCCTCCGCACCGTCCTCGTCCCCACCCTGGCCGCCGCCGTGCTGTCCCTCGCCGCATGCGGGGGTGGTGGGTCCGACGATGGCGACGCCGCCGGCGACTCGTCGTCCCAGGAGCAGACCGGCGACGCCGCGTCGTCGGGGGCCGACCTCGAGGGCATCCCCGACGTGGTGGCCGAGGTCAACGGCGAGGAGATCACCAAGGAGGAGTTCGCACCCCTCTACGAGGCGCGGCTCCAGCAGGCCACCGCCCAGGCGCAGATGGGCGGGCAGAAGCCCGACGAGAAGGCGCTGCAGAAGCAGACGGCCGACAACCTCATCGACACCGAGCTGCTGTCGCAGGAGGCCGAGTCGCGCGGCATCGAGGTGACCGACGAGGACGTCGACACCGAGCTCGACACCCTCGCGAAGCAGAACCAGCTCGGCTCGGCCGACGAGCTGCTCAAGGCCCTCGACGACCAGGGCACGACCGAGGACCAGGCCCGCGCCCAGGTGGAGACCCAGGTGATGGTCGAGCGGCTGGTGGACGACGAGGCGGGGCCCGCGAAGGTCACCGAGCAGGATCTCCGCACCCTCTACCGCCAGGCCAAGCAGCAGGCCCAGCAGCAGGCCCAGGCCGGCCAGGAGCAGGACATCCCGCCGTACGACGAGGTCGAGGGGCAGCTGCGGGACCAGGCGGAGGCCGACCACGTGGGCACCGTGGCGCAGGGCCTCATCGAGGACCTGCGCAAGGACGCGGACATCACCAACAACCTCTGAGGCGCGCCGGGGACCGCGACCTCGGGTGACGCCCGCGTCCCCGCGGGTGGGTTCGACGCGTCTGGCGGAACCCCGGGGGATGGGTGCATCGCCAGACGCGTCTTGATCAACGGTAGGGCCTCGGCGCCGGGCAGGACACTCCCTCGATGGGGTAACAGCGCGCTCCCGCAGCCGTGACTCACGCCCGAGGCCCGAGGCCCGAGGTCCGCGCCGGCGTCACTTCGACGGGGGGTCGAGGTGCGCGCCGGCGCGGGGACCCGACACCGCCGGGACATGGGGGGGTTGGCGAGCCGGGCCCACCCCTCGCGGGGCGTCGTGATGGTAGGACACCGGCAGGCCGTCCGGGGCCCGAATGGGTCGTCCCGGCGTGGTGCGGGAGCGTGGTGACGCACACAGCCACCCGGACGGGGCTTACCCGGCGGGTGGCTGTGTGGTCCAGCTCGCCGGCCCGTCAGCCGCCTCTCGGCGTATGGCCGCTCGTAGCGGCAAGGGGTGAGCCCGGGGGCATGATGCGGACCGGCTGAGGGGCTCAACGGACCGGGCGCCGCGAACATTCCGGCCCCGGCCGTGGCGGCCCTCACCCGGCCGTCCGGCATGCTGGCGACCGGACCGACGACGACCGGACCGACGACGAAAGGTGTCCTGGTGGGATCCGTGCTCGACTGGGTCATCGAGGTGATGCGCACCCTCGGCGCCCCCGGGGTCGGCCTCGCGACCGCCCTGGAGACCGTCTTCCCGCCGGTGCCGAGCGAGATCGTGCTGCCCCTGGCCGGCTTCACCGCCAGCGAGGGCCACTACGGACTGGTCGCCGCGATCGCCTGCGCCACGGTCGGGTCGCTGGTCGGAGCCCTGGTCCTCTACTGGCTCGGCGCGCTGTGGGGCGCCGAGCGCCTGTGCGCCACCGCCGAGCGCATCCCGCTGCTGCACGCGAGCGACGTGGAGCGGGCGATCGGGTGGTTCGGCCGCCACGGCCGCTCCGCCATCTTCCTGGGACGGCTGGTTCCGGGCGTGCGCAGCCTCATCTCGATCCCGGCCGGCATCGACCGGATGCCGTTGTCCCAGTTCGCGCTCTACACGACGGCCGGCAGCCTGGTGTGGAACGCCGCCCTCATCGTCGCCGGCTACGAGCTCGGCGCCCAGTGGCACCACGTCGAGGCGTACGTCGGCGAGGCCTCCACCGTCATCTACGTCGTGCTCGGCGCGGCCCTGTCGTGGTTCGTCGTCGGGCGGCTGGTGCAGGTCCTGCGGGAGCCGTCGAGCGAGACCTGACCGTGGCCGTACCCCTGGGGGTCTGACCCGGTCACCGGGCACCGCCTACGTTCGAGGGATGGACTACCCCCTGACGAAAGCCCTGGCCGTCGCGACCCTCGGCTACAGCGCCTGGGTGGTCACGAGTGCCGACTCGCTGCGCGCCCAGCTCGACGACCCCCTGGACTGGCAGCGACCCGCCTCGCGGCTCGCCTACACCTACGCCGGGCGCGACGTCCCGATCTCGACGCTGGCCCTGCTGGGTGGCGCCCAGGGCGCCCGCACCGCGGCCCTGCTCCGCATCGCCGGCGACCTGACCGACGCGATCACCCTGGGCACGACCGCCTCGTCGGCCGCGTCCCGCAAGAAGGCCGTCGCCGTCGCGGCCGGGTACGGCGTGGTCAACGCGCTCGCCCTGGCGCTCGACGAGCGACGTCGCCGGGCGTGATCCCCGTCGGGTGAGTACCGTCGGGACAGTGCCCGGCACCCGTGCCGTGCCGGAGCCGACAGGGGAGGCCATGACCGCTGACGTCGTGCCCGGTCGGGCGCGCCCGTCGTCCCGCGTGCGGGCCGTGCTGGCCACCGCGCACCTCGGTCCCACCCTGGCCGTGACGGTCCTCGCCGGACTGCTGGCCACCGCCCAGGGACTGGAGCCGGGCCGGCTCGTCCTGGTCGTCACCGCCGTGCTCGCCGGACAGCTCTCGGTGGGCTGGAGCAACGACCTCATCGACCTCCCGCGCGACGTGCGCAGCGGCCGCACCGACAAGCCGCTGGTCACCGGGGCCGCCTCGGTCGTCGCGGTCCGTGCGGCGTGCGCGACGGCCGTCGTCGCGTGCGTCGTCCTGTCGCTGGCCTGCGGCCTCGCCGCCGGTCTCGTGCACCTCCTGCTGTGCGTCGCGGCGGCCTGGTCGTACAACCTCGGCCTCAAGGCGACCGCCTGGTCGTGGCTGCCGTACGCCGTGGCGTTCGGCGCGCTGACCGTCTTCGTCGCCCTGGCCGGCTCGGCCACCCCGCCGTGGTGGTGGCCCGTGGGGGGTGCGCTGCTCGGCGTGGGGGCTCACCTGCTGAACGTCCTGCCCGACCTCGACGACGACGCCGCCACCGGGGTCCGTGGCCTGCCCCACCGGCTGGGTCCCCGCTGGATCGCCCCGGTCGCGGCCGGGGTGCTCCTCGCGGCGACCGTCGTGGTGCTCCTCGGCTCCGCCCCGCCTCTCGCGTGGACGGTGGCCGTCGCCGTGGCGGTCCTCGCCCTCGCCGCCCTGGTGGTGGCGGGCCGCGGCCGCGTGCCCTTCACGGCCGCGATCGCCATCGCCCTCGTCGACGCCACGCTCCTGGTGGTCGCCCGATGATCTGCTCGAACCCCCGTCCGTGTCCCTGGAGGCTGTCATGAGGATCCTGTCCGCGCGCGGTGCGTTGCCGGCGTACTCCCACCCGCAGGAGGAGATCACCGAGGCGTTCAGCTCGGTGATCGCCGAGCGCAGCGTCGATCGCGCCCTGCTGCGCCGCTTCCACCGCAACGCGGGGGTCGAGCGGCGCCACACCGTCCTGCCCCTGGAGGAGTACGCCGGGCTGCGCGACTTCGGGCACGCCAACGACCTCTTCATCGAGCACGCCGTCGAGCTGGGCGCGCAGGCGCTGGTCGACGCGCTCAAGGCCGCCGGCCTGACGCCCTCCGACGTCGACCTCGTGGTGACCGCCACCGTCACCGGGCTGGCGATCCCGTCGCTCGACGCACGGATCGCGGCCGTCGTGGGGCTGCGCGAGGACGTGCGGCGGATGCCCCTGGTGGGCCTGGGCTGTGTGGCGGGTGCGGCCGGGATCGCCCGGGTGCACGACTACCTGCTGGGCCATCCCGACCACACGGCGGTGCTGATCGCCGTCGAGCTGTGCTCGCTGACCATCCAGCGCGACGACGTGTCGGTGCCCAACCTGGTGGCCAGTGGTCTCTTCGGCGACGGCGCGGCCGCGGTCGTCGCCGTCGGGTCGCAGGGCGCCCAGGACGGCCCGGTCGAGGTGCTGGCCTCGCGCAGCCGGCTCTACCCCGACAGCGAGCGCACGATGGGCTTCGACGTGACCGGTGGGGGACTGCGGATCGTCCTGGACGCCGAGGTGCCCGCCCTCGTCGAGCGGCACCTGCGGGGCGACGTCGACTCCTTCCTCGCCGAGCACGGGCTCACCCGCGACGACATCGGCTGGTGGGTCTGCCACCCGGGTGGACCGAAGGTGATCGAGGCGCTGCAGGCCGCGCTCGAGGTGCCCCAGGACGCGCTGCAGCTGACGTGGGACTCGCTGGCCCGCGTCGGCAACCTGTCCTCGGCGTCGGTGCTGCACGTGCTCCAGGACACCCTGCGCGAGCGACCGCCGGCCCCCGGCACCCACGGGGTGCTGCTGGCCATGGGCCCGGGCTTCTGCTCCGAGCTGGTCCTGCTCCGGGCCACCGCATGACCAGCCTGCTCGCCTTCACGGTCCTGGTCGTGCTGGTCGGCCTCGAGCGGGTCGCCGAGCTGGTCGTCTCGACCCGCAACGCCGCGTGGAGCAAGGAGCGCGGCGGGATCGAGACGGGCCTGGGGCACTACCCGTTCATGGTGGTCCTGCACACCGGACTGCTGGTCGGCGCGCTCGCCGAGGCGTGGCTGCGGCGACCCGACGTACCGTCCGCGCTGGCGTGGTCGATGCTGGCGCTGGTCCTCGCGTCGCAGGCGCTGCGGTGGTGGTGCATCACCACGCTCGGGCGGCGCTGGAACACCCGCGTCATCGTCGTGCCGGGCCTGGCTCCGGTGCGCTCGGGTCCCTACCGGCTGTTCCGGCACCCCAACTACGTGGCCGTGGTGGTCGAGGGCGTCGCCCTCCCGCTCGTGCACGCCGCGTGGATCACCGCGGTGGTCTTCACGGTCCTCAACGCCGCCCTGCTCACGGTGCGGATCCGTGCCGAGGACGCGGCGCTCGCCACCTTGCCCGAGCGGCAGGCACAGGCCAGTGATGCGTGACCTGGTGGTCGCCGGCGGCGGCCCCGTCGGCCTGGCCGTCGCGCTGCACGCCGCCCGCGCCGGCCTGGACGTGGTGGTGCGCGAGCCCCGCACCGGGCCGGTGGACAAGGCCTGCGGCGAGGGGCTGATGCCCGGGGCCGTGGCCGAGCTGGCGATGCTGGGCGTGCATCCGGAGGGCCACCCGCTCTCCGGCATCCGCTACGTCGACGGCGGCGGGAGGGGTGCCGCCGCCGAGGCCGTCTTCGCCGCCGGGCCGGGACTCGGCGTACGCCGGACCACGCTGCACGCCGCGCTGTCCGAGGCGCTCGAGCGGGCCGGCGTCCCGGTCGAGCCGGAGCCGGTGCGCTCGGTGCGCGACGCGCTCGACCACGTGCTCGTCGACGGCGAGCCGGCCCGCCACCTGGTCGCGGCCGACGGCCTCCACTCGCCCGTACGCCGCCTGCTCGGCCTCGAGGTGGCCGCCCGCGGTCGGCGCCGGTTCGGGCTGCGCTGCCACGTGCAGCAGGCGCCGTGGACGCCGTTCGTGGAGGTGCACTGGGCGGCCGGGGCGGAGGCGTACGTGACCCCGGTGGCCGACGACCTCGTCGGCGTCGCGGTGCTGACCGACAGCGGCGAGCCCTTCGACGAGGTGCTCGACGCGTTCCCGGTGCTGCGGGAGCGGCTGGTGGGGGAGCGCACCAGGGTGATGGGGGCCGGGCCGCTGCGGCAGCGGGCCCGTCGCCGGGTCGCGGGGCGGACGCTGCTGGTGGGTGACGCCGGGGGCTACGTGGACGCGCTGACCGGCGAGGGCATCGCCCTCGGCCTGGCCCATGCCCGGGCCGCCGTGGCGTGCCTCGTCGCCGACGACCCGCAGCGCTTCGAGATGCTGGCGCGCCGGCTGAGCCGCCGCCACGAGATGCTGACCCACGCCCTGCTGCGCGCCACCGCCCACCGTCCCGTCCGTCGCCACCTGGTGCCGGCGGCGGCGCGGGCACCGTGGTTGTTCTCCGCCGCCGTCAACCAGCTCGCCCGACCCATCGAGGTGCCCGCATGACGTCCACCGACTCCCCCTCCCGTCCCGCCTCCCCGGCCGAGTCGGTGGTGCTCCTCGACGAGGAGGGCCGGGCGGTCGGCACCGCCGACAAGCGCGGCGTGCACCACGCGGACACCCCGCTGCACCTGGCGTTCTCCTGCTACCTCTTCGACGGCGACGGCTCCTTCCTGGTCACCCGGCGGGCCCTGCACAAGCCGACGTGGCCGGGGGTGTGGACCAACAGCTGCTGCGGTCACCCGGCCCCCGGCGAGCCGATCGCCGACGCCGTACGCCGTCGCGTCGAGCAGGAGCTCGGCGTGCGCGTCGAGGACCTGCGGCTGGTGCTGCCGCGGTTCCGCTACCGCGCGGTGATGGACGACGGGATGGTGGAGCACGAGATGTGCCCCGTCTTCGTCGCCACCACCACCGACGAGGTCCGTCCCGACCCCGAGGAGGTCGAGGAGGCGCGGTGGGAGCCGTGGGACGCCTTCCGGGCCGGGGTCCTCGACGGCACCCGGGGCATCTCCCCGTGGTGTGTCGAGCAGGTCGCCGCGCTCCCGGCCGATCCGCTCACCGCGCCCAGCGCGTCGTACGACGACCTGCCGCCGGCCGCCCGCGGCGCCTGAGCCGCGCGCCGAGCCACCCGCCGCGCCGCACTCTCGGAACAGGTGCTGCGACGGGTGGCGCCCGGCGCAGAATGACGGGTCGTATCCCCCCGAACACTGCCCGTCGACCAGGCACTCGCAGAGTAGGTCCGACCACGGCGGCCGAGGAACCCCCCTTCGGGGGGTTCGCGACGGCATCGAGGCGCCTGGCGTGGGTACGGTCGCGCGGTGGTCAGGGCAGTCGTCGTTGCAGTCGTCCTCGTCGTCGTCGGGACGGTGGGCTGGGCCCGGTGGTGGCACGACCATGAGCGGGACGACGCGTGCGCGGTGGTCCGCGCCAGCGTGGCGCGACGCGGTGACCGCCCGGTCGGGACCGGACCGCGGCAGGTCCTGGTGGTGGGCGACTCCTACGCCCAGGGCTGGGGACTGCGCGACCCGCGCGGCTCGTGGCCGACAGCGATGGCCGACGAGGCGGACGCGACGGTGCGCGTCGACGGGTTCGCCGGGTCGGGCTTCACCGGGTCGGCCTTCTGCGCGGGTGAGGACTTCGGCGCCCGGGCCGCTCGGCTGGACCTGACCGACGACGAGGTGCTGGTGGTCCAGGGAGGGCTCAACGACGTCAACGCCGATCCCGACGTCATCGAGGCCGCCGCGGTGGCGGTCCTGGAGGCGGCGGGTGCCGACGCGGTCGTGGGCCCGCCCCCGGCGCCCCAGCGCGACCAGGCGCTGACGGTGGCCACGGACGAGGCGCTGGCCCGGGCCGCCGAGGACGCCGGGGTCGTCTACGTGTCGACCATCGACTGGGACGACCTCACGTACCTGCCGGACCGGCTGCACCTGACGCCGAAGGGCCACGCGGTCTTCGGGACCCGCGTGGCGGACGCCCTCCTCGAGGCCGGCGTCCTGCGCTGAGCCCGCGGGGTCGGCGTCGGCGCGCCGTCGTCCGTATCCTCGGAGCCGTCCGACCCACCCCTGTCCGAGGAGTCCTGCGTTGATCTTCATCACCGCCAAGTTCCAGGTCCGCCCCGAGTCCGCCGACCGCTGGCCCGAGATCAGCCGGGCCTTCACCGAGGCGACCCGCGCCGAGCCGGGCTGCCTCTGGTTCGACTGGTCCCGCAGCCTCGACGACGAGTGCGAGTACGTCCTCGTGGAGGCCTTCGCGGACGACGCGGCCGGTGCCGCGCACGTGGGCTCCGACCACTTCCGGGCCGCCCGGACCGACCTGCCCCCGCACCTGGCGGCCACCCCGCGGATCGTCAACACCACCATCGAGGGCTCGGACTGGTCCGAGCTCGGCGAGATGGCCGTCGAGGCCTGAGGTCCCGGTCGTCGCGGGTCGTCGCGGGTGGTCCTCAGGCGGCTCGGCGGGCTCGTCCTGCTCGCCCACCCGGGTGCTGGCCCGGACCGAGGAGGTTCTCGCGGGGGTCGCGCCCGGCCGATCTCGTGGAAGGGTGCCCGTCATGAGAGTCGCGCTGCTCATCACCTGCATCAACGACGCCCTGTTCCCCGACACCGGGAAGGCCGTGGTGACGTTGCTGCGCCGTCTGGGGGTCGACGTCGAGTTCCCCACGGCCCAGACGTGCTGTGCCCAGCCGATGGTCAACACCGGCTACCTCGACGAGGCGGTCCCGGTCGTGCGCACCTACGTCGACGCCTTCGCGGGGTACGACGCGATCGTGACGCCGTCGGGCTCGTGCGCCGGGTCCGCGCGGCACCAGCACTCCATCGTGGCGCGGCGCTCCGGCGACCCGGCCCTGGAGGCGGCGGTCGCGCGGACCGGACCACGGACCCACGAGCTCAGCGAGTTCCTCGTCGACGTGCTCGGGGTGACCGACGTGGGGGCCTACTTCCCGCACACCGTGACCTATCACCCGACCTGTCACTCGCTGCGGATGCTCGGGGTCGGTGACCGGCCCCGGCAGCTGCTCGAGCGGGTGCGGGGGCTCACCCTCGTCGACCTGCCCCGGGCCGACGAGTGCTGCGGCTTCGGCGGCACCTTCGCGGTCAAGAACTCCGACACGTCGATCGCGATGGGCTCCGACAAGGCCCGCCACGTCCGCGACTCCGGCGCCGAGATGGTGGTGGCCGGCGACAACTCCTGCCTCATGCACATCGGCGGTCTGCTGTCGCGGGAGCGGTCCGGCGTACGCCCCGTGCACCTCGCCGAGATCCTGGCGGCGACCGAGGAGTCGGAGGGACGCAGCGACGGCCCGGCCGTCGGCGCCCGGGCGGGGGAGCGATCGTGACCGGCACCTTCGTCGGGATGCCGGCGTTCCCCGAGGCCGCGCGCGCCGCGCTCGCCGACACGCAGCTGCGCCACAACCTCGCCCACGCCACCGCCACGATCCGCGACAAGCGGGCCCGGGTGGTCGCCGAGGTCGAGGACTGGGAGGAGCTGCGGGTCGCGGGCGCCGCGGTCAAGGAGGCCGCGCTGCGCGACCTGGCCACCCACCTCGAGGAGCTCGAGGCGGCCCTGACCGCGCGGGGCGCGACGGTCCACTGGGCCCGTGACGCCGCCGAGGCCAACGCCGTCGTCGCGCGGGTCACCCACGCGCACGGGGCCGACGAGGTGGTCAAGGTCAAGTCGATGGCCACCCAGGAGATCGGCCTCAACGAGGCGCTCGAGGCCGAGGGCATCGCCGCGTGGGAGACCGACCTGGCCGAGCTCATCGTGCAGCTCGGCGACGACCTGCCCTCGCACATCCTGGTCCCGGCCATCCACCGCAACCGCGCCGAGATCCGGGAGATCTTCCGCCGCCGGATGGCCGACGTCGGACGCCCGGCCCCCGACGACCTGACCGACGAGCCGGCGGTCCTCGCGGCCGCGGCGCGGGCCCACCTGCGCGAGAAGTTCCTGCGGGCCAGGGTCGCCGTCTCGGGCGCCAACTTCGCCGTCGCCGAGACCGGCACCCTCGTGGTCGTCGAGTCCGAGGGCAACGGCCGGATGTGCCTGACCCTGCCCGAGGTGCTCATCAGCGTCGTCGGGATCGAGAAGGTCGTGCCCACCTGGCGCGACCTCGACCCGCTGCTGCGGCTGCTGCCGCGCTCCTCGACCGGTGAGCGGATGAACCCCTACACCTCGACGTGGAGCGGCGTCACGCCCGGCGACGGCCCGCAGGAGGTGCACGTGGTGCTGCTCGACAACGGTCGCACCCGGGCGCTCGCCGACGACGTCGGCCGGCAGGCGCTGCGCTGCATCCGCTGCTCGGCCTGCCTCAACGTGTGCCCGGTCTACGAGCGGGTGGGCGGGCACGCCTACGGCTCGGTCTACCCGGGTCCGATCGGTGCGATCCTCAACCCGCTCCTGCACGGCGTCAGCGACCCGCAGACGGCGTCGCTGCCCTACGCGTCGTCGCTGTGCGGGGCCTGCTTCGAGGTCTGCCCGGTGCGCATCGACATCCCGTCGGTGCTCGTCGACCAGCGCGCGCGGGTCGTCGACAGCCACCGCGGCGACGCCGTGCCCAAGCCCGAGGCCGTGGCGATGCGGGCCACCGCGTGGGCCTTCAGCGACGCACGCCGGCTCGGGTGGGCCGAGAAGGCCTCCGGGCTCGCCGGCCGGGTGCTGGGCCGCATCGGCCGTACGACGCTCCCCGGCGGTCGCCGCGCGGCCGGGAGGCTGCCCGGCCCCGGCGCGGCGTGGACGTCCGCGCGAGACCTGCCCGCGCCACCCGCGGAGTCCTTCCGGGCCTGGTGGCGACGCACCGACGGAGGACGACGATGACCAGCGCCCGCGACGAGATCCTGGCCGCGGTCCGCGCCGCCCTCGACGGCGTCGAGCCCGCCGGCCCGCTGCCGGTCGCCCCGACGGTGCGCCCGGTCGACGACCTGGTCGGCCTGTTCGTCGAGCGGGTCGAGGACTACCGGGCCGTGGTGACGCGCTGTCGTGCCGACGAGGCGGCGGCCACCGTGGCTGCGGCGCTGGCCGGCGGCAGCGCCGTCGTACCGCCCGGGCTGGGGCTCGACGTCCCCGGCTCGGTGGTCGACGACGACCTGTCCGCGGCCGAGCTGGACGCGATCGACGCGGTGGTGACCGCCGCCCGGGTCGGCATCGCCGAGACCGGCACCATCGTCCTGGACCATGCGCCCGACCAGGGACGGCGCGCCATCAGCCTGGTGCCCGACCTGCACGTGTGCGTGGTGCGCGCCGACCAGGTGGTCGCCGACGTGCCGGACGCCGTGGCGGTGCTGGACCCGGCGCGACCGCTCACCTGGATCAGCGGGCCCAGCGCCACCAGCGACATCGAGCTCGACCGGGTCGAGGGCGTCCACGGCCCCCGCACGCTGCACGTCGTGCTCGTGGAGGGGTGACCCCAGCCCTCAGGCGAGCTGCCCGGTGAGCAGCGCGACGAAGCGCTCCTCGGGCATCGGCGCCCCCGGCAGGTAGCCCTGCGCGAAGTCGACGCCCTCCACCGTGACCACCCGGAGGATCTGCTCGTCGGAGACGAACTCCGCCACGGTCCGCTTGCCCAGGTCGCGGGCGATGCCCACGATCGAGCGCAGGATCGTGCGGTCGACGTCCGACTCGTGGCAGTGCGAGATGAACTGCCCGTCGATCTTCACGTAGTCGAAGAGCAGGTGCTTGAGGTAGGAGAAGGACCCGAAGCCGGCCCCGAAGTCGTCGAGGGCGAACTTGCAGCCCAGTGCCGACATCCGCTCCGCGAACTCGCGGGCCGCCACGAGGTCGGCGACGGCGGCCGTCTCGGTGACCTCGAGGATGAGGGCGTCGGGATCCACCGCGTGGTGCTCCAGCGCCTGTCGGATGGTGTCCTCGATGTCCGGACGGCCGATCGAGTGGCCGGAGAGGTTGACCTCGAGGCGCAGGTCGGGACGGGTACGACGCAGCCGCGCCAGCATCTCCACGGAGTGCCGCACGACCCACGCGTCGACCTCCGGCATGAGGCCCACCCGCTCGGCCACCGGGAGGAAGTGCACGGGAGGCACGATCTCGCCGTCCAGGCGCATCCGGATGAGCACCTCGGCGGCGGCGACCTCGCCCGTCGACAGCTCGACGATGGGCTGGAGGTGGAGCTCGAAGCCGTCGTGGGCGAGCGCGTCCTCGATCCGGGCCTGCCACTCCAGCCGGGCGCCCGACAGGGGCTGGTGCTCCCCGCCCTCCGCGAGCGCGGCCGACTGGTTGCGGCCGGCCTCCTTGGCGTCGTACATCACCAGGTCGGCCAGCGCGAGGGCGTCGAGCTCGTGCTCGGCCGCGGCGGCGAAGGTCACGACGCCTACGCTCGCGGTGACCCGGCGACGTGCCCCCTCGAGCGCCGAGGCGTGCTCGCGGATCCGGGCCACGACAGCCCCGGCGACCAGGTCGGCCTCGGCGCCGTCGGCCTCGGGGAGCAGGATCGCGAACTCGTCGCCGCCCAGCCGGGCCACGGTGTCGCTGGCCCGCAGCCCGTGCCGCAGCACGGCGGCGACGCCCACGAGCAGGTCGTCGCCGGCCGCGTGGCCCACGGTGTCGTTGACCTGCTTGAAGTGGTCGAGGTCGAGGAGGAGCAGGGCGCCGCGCTGGCCGTAGCGCCGGCACAGCTCGACGTGCCGCTGCAGGGCCTCGTCGAAGGCGCGTCGGTTGGGCAGCCCGGTGAGCGCGTCGTGGTGGGCCAGGTGGGCGAGGTCGGCCTCGTAGCGACGGCGCTCGGACATGTCGAGGACGTTGACCAGGACCAGCTCGTCGTCCGGCTCGGGGTGGGACAGCAGCCGGCCGCTCAGGGCGACGTGCACGACGTCGCCGGAGGGGTCCAGGACGTCGAGGTCGGCCGCCACGGCCTCGCCGGCCGCGTCGAGCACCCGGGAGAAGTAGTGCTCGACGGCGTGCGCCTCCCCGACGGTGGCGAGGTCCGGCAGGACGGACCCCACCAGGCGGTCGGTGCTGCGGCCGAGCAGCCGCGCCACGGCCTCGTTGGCCCGCACCACCCGGCCGCTGCGGTCCAGGGCGAGCACCCCGTGCGGTGCGTCGGCGATCAGCCGCTCGGCGCGTTCGGTGGCCAGGACCAGCGCCGTCTGCCGGTCGCGGTCGGCGCTCACGTCCCGGGCCAGGATCATGGCCCGGCGGTCGTCACCGGGGCCCGGGAGGGCGGTGACGAAGACCTCGTGGTGGGCGCCGGTGGCGGCGGACGACATCTCGGCCGTCCCGGACACGCCGACCAGTGCGCCCTCGACGAGTGGGTGCAGGGTGCGCATGTTGTCGGCGTTGGACACCTCCGCCAACCTGCGGCCCTCCGAGCTCCGCAGGCCCTGGCGCATGGCGCCGCCGCCGGCGACGAGCCGGATGCGCTGCTCCTCGTCGACGAGGAGCACGGTCGTGTCGGGAAGGTGCTCCACCAGGACCCGCCACTGCGTCTCGGCCAGCGCCAGGGCCTGCTCGGCCTCGACGGCGGCGGTGGTGTCGACGGCGACGGCGAGGTAGCCGGTGATGTCGCCGTCGGCACCGTGCAGCGCGGTCAGCGCGAGGCGGACGTGACGCCGGTCGCCGTCGGCACGCACGTAGGTCCAGACGCGGCTCGGCGCCCCGGCGAGCGCCACGAAGACGTCGAAGCCCGGCTCGACCCCGAGCTCGGCGGCGACGTGCGCGACCTCGTCGGCGTCGTGGAAGGCCGCCGGCGTGGCCCGACCGACGAGGTCGGGGGCCGACCACCCGAGCAGCTGCTCGGCCCCGGGGCTGAACGAGCGGATCGTCCCGTCGATGTCGGTCGAGACGATGCTGGTCAGGCGCGCCCCGCGCAGGATGTCGTCCATCTGGGCGGCCGCCTGGGCGACCCGCTCGGTCTCGGTGGCGAGCCGGCGCATCAGCCGGTGGACGACCGGCGCCACGAGGGCCGCGATCGCGGTCCACAGCAGCACCCGGCGCCAGTCGCCGTCGGGGTAGGCCGGAGCGCCGATCAGGACGAGCGGGACCGCGAACGCCGCCGCGGTCAGGACGGCGCCGACCAGGAGGTCGCGGCGGGTGCCGGTGAGGGCCAGCCACAGGATGGGCAGCACGACGAGCGGGGCCAGTCCCGAGGTGGAGCCCCCGCTGGCGTCGCGGGCCAGGGCGAAGACGACGAAGAAGAGGTACGCCGGCGCGGAGTCCAGCCACGAGCGGTGCCCCCGGCGCAGCCCGAGCAGCAGCAGGACGATGACCCCCGCCAGGAGCGCGAGGGCGACCCAGGGCTCCACCGTCCCCCCGGTGGTGGGCGCCGCGGCGAAGCTGATCGCACCGATGAGGGCCACCGCGGCGAAGGGCCACGACAGCTGCCAGGTCGGCCGGGGGAGCTGCGTGCGTACGGCGTCCGTCACTGCGTCATCCCGAGGCCCACCCGGGCATCGTCGCACCCCGAGCCGCCGCGCGGCGGCGAACATCCATTCCGTGGCGGAGCGGTGCACCGAGCGTGACCGGGTCGAGGGCGTCGACGGGCCCCGGACCGGCACGTCGTCGTGGTCGAGGAGGTAGGAAGGACGCCAGCGGGTGGCTGTCGTGCCCGCACCGCCACCGGGGAAGAGGCCACCATGACCGATCAGGGCACGCGCACCTCCGTCGGACGCGAGCCGTGGGACGTCGTGGTGGTGGGGGCAGGCCCGGCGGGATCGGCGACCGCGCTGGGCGCCCTCGCGGAGGATCCGTCGTTGCGGGTCCTGCTCCTCGATCGCAGCGACTTCCCGCGCGACAAGTCGTGCGGGGACGGCATCGCGCCCCAGGCGCTGGACGCCCTGTCCACGGTGGGCGCGGGCGACGTGGTGGACGACTGGACCCCGCTGCGCGACCTCGAGCTGTCCCACGGCGACGTCCGCGTCGCGGGGCCGATGGACCGGCCCGCCTTCGTCGTCCCGCGCGAGGTCTTCGACGCGCGCCTCGTGGAGCGCGCCGTCGCAGCCGGGGCGACGCTGCGCCGGCACCGGGTCACCTCGGTCACCACCGGCACCCCCACCGCGCCCCTCCTCGTCTCGGGCGAGATCGCCGCGGGGGTGGTCGTCGGCGCCGACGGCGCGCACTCCCTCGTCCGCAGGACCCTGCTCGGTCCGCCGCCCCTGGCCCGCCCCCGCGAGTCCCGCGCCCTCGCGATCCGTGGCTATGCACCCACCACCCCCGAGCTGCGTGGACGACAGGTCATCCGGTACGGCGACCGCCGCCAGCCGTCGTACGCCTGGGCCTTCGACCGCGGCGACGGTCTGGTCAACGTCGGGTACGGCGAGCTGCTCCCCGGTGACGGGGACCGGCGCGAGCCGCCCAACCGGGCCCTGCTGCTCGAGCAGCTCGAGGTGCTGATCCCCGGCGTCGCCGCCACCGGCAGCGGGTGGCGTGGCCACCACCTGCCGTTGAGCAGCTGGCTCTGGCGGCAGCCCGACGGCCCCGTCCTGCTGGCGGGCGACGCCGCGGGACTGGTCAACCCGATGACCGGCGAAGGCATCTACTACGCGGTGGCGACCGGGATCATCGCGGGCCGCACCGCCGCCCGGACCCTGGCCGCCGGGCGTCCCGGCGACGCCGGCGCGGCGCACCGCCACGACGTGCGCCGCCTCCTCGGGTGGCACCTGCGCCACACCTGGCTCGCCGCGCGGCTGGCCCGGTCACCGGCGATCGTGGACGCCGGCATCCGCGCCGCCGGGCGGGACCGGCGCACCTTCGACACCCTCGTCGCGCTCGGGCTCGGGGACGGTCGGATCGACCCGCGCCTGGCCGCGCGACTGCTCGAGGCCCTCGTCCGGCGCTGACCCCGGTCCGGGGCGGGCCGGCGCTGGTCAGGGCGGTCCGGCGCCCGTCAGGGCAGTGAGGCGCAGGCGACGCAGCGGCGTGCGGTGGGCCGGGCCTCGAGGCGCCCGGCGGGGATCGGGTCGCCGCAGCGCTCGCACGTGCCGTACGTCGCGTCGTCGAGGCGCGCGACGGCCCGGTCGATCTCGGCGAGGTGCTCGCGGGCCTGGCTGGCCAGCGCCCCCACCTGGGAGCGCTCGAAGGCGATGGTCGCGCCCTCGGGGTCGTGCTCGTCGTCGGCGTTGGTGTCCAGCGACGCCGCCACGATCGCGTCGTGGTCACCCATGAGTGCTGCGAGCCGGGCGAGCACCGTCGTCCGCTCGGCCTCCAGCCGTGTCCGCGCCTCGTCCACGGTCCCATCCTGTCACCCGGGAGCCGACAGGATGGAGCCATGAGCGCCTACTGGATCAGCACCTACCGGGAGATCACCGACGAGGACAAGGTCGCGGCGTACGCCGAGCTGGCCGGGCCGGCCCTGCGTGAGGCGGGCGGAACCTTCGTGGCCCGCGGGGTGCCGGAGCAGACCTACGAGGCCGGCGAGGCCACGCGCACGGTGGTCATCCTCTTCGAGTCGGTGGACGCGGCCCGCGCCGCCCACGACAGCCCCGCCTACCAGGACGCGCTGGCCGCGCTGGACGGGGCCGCGGTGCGGGACATGAGGGTCGTGCCCGGCGTGGAGTGAGCCGCGTGGAGTGAGCCGCGTGGAGTGAACAGCGTGGAGTGACCGGACGGGCGGTCGGCGCCCCGGTCCCGCAGCGGACCGTGGCGCGGACACCCCCGAGGCTCGGCGTGTGACGAGGTCGGCGCGATCCTCTCGCCGATGACGTCGCCGGCGCGGGGTGGAGCCCGGGTGGGACCCGACCGGCCGGATGGCTACGGTGGCTCGAGGGGACAGGACGGCATGACCCCGGACACCGGATGAGCGGAGGCGGACAGTGGGGGCAGGTCACGGGCACGGTCACGGTCACGCCGGTGGGCGACACCGGTGGCGGCTCGCGGTCTCCTTCGGGCTGGTCGCCGCGTTCTTCGCCGTGGAGCTGGTCGTCGGGCTGACCTCGGGCTCGTTGGCCCTGCTCTCCGACGCCGGCCACATGGCCGCCGACGTCGTGGCGCTCGGTGCCGCCCTGGTGGCCACCCGGATCGCGTCGCGGCCCGACACCACCGGTCGTCGTACCTATGGCTCCTACCGCGCGGAGGTCTTCGCCTCCGGCCTCGCGGTGCTCCTCATGCTGGGCGTGTCGGCGTACGTCGTCGTCGAGGCCCTCGGGCGCCGCGACAGCAACGTGGCCGTGGCGTCGACGCCCATGTTGGTCGTGGGTGCGCTGGGCCTCGTCGTCAACCTGGTCGCCCTGCTCCTGCTGCGCGGCGGTGCCGACGAGTCGCTCAACGTCAAGGGCGCCTACCTCGAGGTCGTCGCCGACACCCTCGGCTCGGTCGGGGTGCTGGTGGCGGGCTGGCTGGTCGCCACCACGGGGAACGGCGTGTGGGACACCGTGGTCGCGCTGGCCATCGGGATCTTCGTCGCCGTCCGCGCGGTCGCCCTCGGGCGTCAGGTCCTCGCCGTCCTCGGCCAGCACGTCCCCGCCGGGATGGAGGTCGACGTCATCGCCGCCGACCTCGCCGCCCTCGAGGGGGTGGCGGACGTCCACGACGTGCACGTGTGGACGCTGACGTCGGGCATGCACGTCGCCACCGCCCACCTCGTCGCCGAGGAGGGGCGGGCGCAACGGGTGCTCGACGACGCGCGGGGCGTGCTGCGCCGCGAGCACGAGATCTCCCACGCGACCCTCCAGGTCGAGTCGACGGCGTCGCGGGAGTGCCACGAGCTCGACTGGTGACGCCCGAGCCGGTGGGCCGCTCGACGGGGTCGGGCGGCATGCTGGGGGCATGCGCTTCACCGAGCACGAGCTGACCCTCGCCCTCACCGCCGCGGCCAAGCCGGTCGCCGTGGCCCAGCGGCGCGGCCTGCGCAAGGGCCGCCAGGACCCGGACGCGGTGTGGACGGAGCTGACCGGCTACGAGCGCTACCAGGTGCTCGACGCCCTCGGCGGCCAGCTGCTGCCCGCACTGGTCGCCCTGCCGGACGTCGAGGTCGCGACCGGTGCCCGGCCGGAGTTCACGGACGCGCAGGTCACCGCCGCGGTGGAGGACACGCTGGGCGACGTCGCGGGCGGGCGGATGCGCCGCAAGGTCGTGGTCGCCGCCCGGGTGGCCCTGCTCCGCGCCGCGTTGGCCGGGCTGCCGCCGCGCAGCGACCCCGACACGCTGCAGGTGCCCGACTCGCTCTGACCGGGTCCCGACCACTGCCGCTCAGCCCTCGTCGTCGCCCTCGTCCCGGGCCAGGTCGTCCGTGGGGGCCCCGTCCTCCTCCTCGTCGTCCTCGTCGGGCAGGTGCGGGTCGCCGAGGAGGTACTGCGTGAGCGCGCCGTCGTCGTTGCGCTCGTGGTGGTGCAACGGCTCGGGCACCATGCGCCCCTCGGCGACGTCCCAGAAGCTGTCGAGCCGGCGCGCGAGGGTGCGGGCCAGCCGGCCGGGGACCCCCTGGTGGGGGATGTAGGGGTGTGGACGGGTGGGGGCCGCGAGCTCGGCCCGGAAGAGGCGCTCGCCCCAGTCCGGGTCGCCGTCGTGCCAGCTGGCGGCGAGGTCGGCGGCCAGGGCGCTCTCCATCTCGCACGTCTCGACGAGCTCGCGTCGTACGTCGCTCCAGATCGACGCCCACGGCCGACGCACGGCGTAGGTCGACCCGTAGAGCTTGGCCTTGACCTGCGCCAGCGCGATCTCGAAGCGACGGCTCTGGGTGACGTACTCGTGGGTGCGCTCGGTGCCCTCCGGGACGTGACTGCGGACGGCGGGCACCAGGACGGCCAGGGCGGCCGCGTTGTGCCGGCTGGCGCTGGCCAGGAAGGTGTCGATGGCGGGGTACTGGTCGCGCGGGTGGTCGGGATCGCTCGTCGGACGGGCCACGGCGGCGAGGTCGAGGCGCTCGACGAGCATCTGGTGGGTGACCCGCAGACCCCTCACGAGCGTGTCCATCGTCGACTCCCGACTCGGCCGGGGCGGGGGGCGCCCAGCCCTCAGACGAGTCTGCGCCTCGGCCACAGCGGGGACAAGGGACGTTCGTCCCAGGCCGGGCCGAACCGGGCCGAGCCGGGCGGCGCCGGGTCCGCGCCGGGTCCGCGCGGGGTCCGCGGCGGCGGCAGGCATGATGACGGCCGTGTCCCGCGCCCTCGCCCTGCTCCTGACGCCGGCCCTCGCGCTGGCGCTCGCCCTCCCGTGGTCCACGGTGTCCGCCACGGCCGCCGACGGCCCGGCCCAGGGACGGGACTTCTCGGTCACCGCCCACCGCGGCGGCCCGACCCGGACCCTCGGCGAGAACACCCTGGCGGCGTTCAGGCACTCGCTGCGCGCCGGCGCGACCGCGATCGAGACCGACGTACGACGCACCCGGGACGACGAGCTCGTGGTCCTCCACGACAGCGGCCTGGGCCGCACCACCACCTGCACGGGCCCGATCGGGGCCTGGACGCGGCGCCAGCTGGACCGTCAGTGCCTCGAGCGCACCGGCCGCAGGCCGATCCCGCACCTGGAGGAGCTGCTGGCGTTCGCCGAGGCCCGGGCCGCGCGGGGCAGGCCGTTCTCGCTGATGCTCGAGCTCAAGGGCAGCAACTGGTCGACGACCCAGGTCCGGCGGGTGGCCACCCTGGTCAAGGACGCCGGGCTGGTCGAGCTCACCGCCCTGTCGTCGCTGCGTCCGACCGTCCTGGAGCGGGTACGCCGCCTCTCGCCGCGCATGGGCAACCAGCTGATCGTCAGCGGCTGGCGCAAGGTCCGGCAGACCTCGGGCCTGGTCGGCGGCTACAACGTCCCCGCGCGGCTGCTCACCGAGCAGCGCGTCCGTCGCCTGCACCGCCGGGGGGATGTGGTGCTCGGCGGCTACGCGCTCACCCGCGCCGAGTGGCGCACCCTCGCGGACGTCGGCGCGGACGGCGTGGTCACCCCCGACGTGGCCGCCTACCGCGCCTGGCTGGGCTGACGCCGGCCCGCTCTCCGGCTCCGGTCGGCGCGCGTGAGATCGGGGAACGAGCCGGTCGCTGCCGGCGCCTCGGAGCGCGATCACGTTCCCCACGCCCGGACCGCGCGGCGTACGCGCCTAGAGTCGGCCCGGTGACCTCGACCGCACGCGCGATCTCACCCGACTCCGGCACCCACTGGACCGAGCCGGGGGCCTGGGCCGTCGCGCCGGGGGTGCACCGGATCCCGCTGCCGCTCCCGATGGACGGGCTGCGGGCCGTCAACGTCTACGTCCTCGAGACCGACGACGGGCTCACGCTCATCGACGGCGGCTGGGCCATCGAGGTCTCCCGCACCCAGCTCGAGCAGTCCCTCAAGGAGATCGACCGCCACGTCGGCGACATCCGACGCTTCCTCGTCACCCACGTGCACCGCGACCACTACACGCAGGCGGTCACCATCCGGCGCGAGGTCGGGTCGCACGTGAGCCTGGGCCTGGGCGACAAGGCGACCCTCGACCTCATCCACGACCGGGACCGGGACGGCGCCGACCCCCACGTCGTGCTGCTCCAGCGCGCCGGCGCCCCCGACATCGCCCGCGCGTGGGGCGAGTTCACGCGCAACCACACGCCCGACCTGTCCCAGTGGGACTACCCCGACACCTGGCTCGACGGCGACCTGAGCCTCCGGGTCGGCGACCGCGACCTCGACGCGGTCCACACGCCCGGCCACACCCGGGGCCACTACGTCTTCGCCGACCGCCACGCCGCACTGCTCTTCGCGGGCGACCACGTGCTCCCGACGATCACGCCGTCGATCGGCTTCGAGCCGGCGGTCGCGGCACAGCCGCTGGGCGACTTCATGGCGTCGCTCACCCGGGTCCGCGGCCTGCCCGACCTCACCCTGCTCCCGGCCCACGGTCCGGTCGCGCCGTCCTCGCACACCCGGGTCGACGAGCTGCTCGCCCACCACGAGGGGCGGCTCGCGCGGTGCCTCGAGGCCGTCGGCGCCGGCGCGGTGTCGTCGTACGACGTCGCGGGTGTCCTGCCGTGGACGCGCCACGAGCGGACCCTGGGCTCGCTGGACGTGTTCAACGCGGCCCTCGCCACCCTGGAGACGCGCGCGCACCTCGAGCTGCTGGTCGCCCGCGGCAGCCTCGCCCACGCCGAGCAGGACGGGGTCGTGGTCTACCGGCGCACCATCGGCACGTGAGCGACGCCGTCCTCGACGAACTCCGGACCGCTCACCTCGAAGCCGTACGACGCGTAGAACGCGCCCAGCTGGGTCTGCGCGTCGAGCCGCACCTCGCGGGCCCCGACGAGGGCCATCGCGGTGTCCATCAGCTCGCGCGCCAGGCCGCGACCGCGCGCTGACGGGGCGACCACGACCCGCCCGATCCGTGCGTGCGAGCCGTCGTCGAGCAGGCGCAGGCAGCCGACCAGCTCGTCGCCGTCGTGGGCCAGCACGTGCCGCGTCGCGGACTCCAGGTCGCGGCCGTCGAGGTCGGGGTAGGGCGAGGCCTGCTCGACCACGAAGACCTGCTGCCGCAGCCGCCACAGCGTGTACGCCGTCCGGGTGTCGAGCTGGTCGGAGGCCAGCACCGAGATCCTCACGAGCAGGGCTCCCCGCACGGGCGGAAGCCGCGGCGGGACCCGGACAGGAACGGCTCCTCGATCCACGTCAGGCATCGGCTCGGCATGGCGGCCAGCGTAGAGTGCGAAGCACACAGACAGGGGAGCACGCCAGCGTGCTGAGAGTGCGGGAGACCGCAGACCCTCCGAACCTGATCCGGTTAGCACCGGCGATAGGGAGTCCACCATGAAGATCACGCGCGCACGCGCCCTCACCACGGCCGGCGTCGGCACGGCGGCCCTGCTGCTCGCCGTCACCGGCTGCAGCACCATGGGCGGCGACTCGGCCAGCGAGCCGGCCGGCCCGTCGAGCACGAGCGACGGCGGGGAGGTCGGCGGCACCGTCGTCCTGGTCACCCACTCGTCCTTCGCGCTGCCCAAGAGGCTCGTCCGCTCCTTCGAGTCCGAGACCGGCATCGACCTGCAGACCCGTTCGGCCGGCGACGGCGGCACGCTCACCGCCAAGCTGTCGCTGACCAAGGACGACCCGACCGGAGACGTCGCGTTCGGCGTCGACAACACCTTCGCCTCGCGCCCGCTGGACGAGGGCGTGTTCGCGCCGTACGCCGCGAGCCTGCCGCCGGGCGCCGAGCAGTACGCCCTCGACGAGGGCGCGGACCGGCTCACCCCGGTCGACGTGGGCCACGTGTGCGTCAACGTCGACACGACCTGGTTCGAGCGCGAGGGCATCGAGCCGCCGCGGACGCTCGACGACCTGACGGACCCGACGTACCGCGACCTCTTCGTCACCCCCGGCGCCTCGACGAGCTCGCCCGGCATGGCCTTCCTGCTGAGCACGATCGCCGAGTACGGCGAGGACGGCTGGCAGGACTACTGGACCGACCTGCTCGCCAACGGCGCCGAGGTGGTCGACGGGTGGGAGGACGCCTACTACGCCGACTTCACCCAGGGCGGCGGCGAGGGTGACCGGCCGATCGTGCTGTCCTACGACTCCTCGCCGGCCTTCACCGTCCGGGGCGACCGCTCGACGACCGCCGCGCTCCTCGACACCTGCTTCCGGCAGGTGGAGTACGTCGGCGTCCTCGAGGGGGCGGCCAACCCGGCCGGTGCCGAGGCGGTCGTCGACTGGATGCTCTCCGACGAGGTGCAGGCCGCGCTTCCGGAGAGCATGTACGTCTTCCCCGTCAGCGACGCCGTCGAGGTGCCGGACGACTGGGCGCGGTACGCCGAGCAGCCGACCGACCCCTACGAGGTCGCGCCCGCCGACGTCGCCGCCAACCGCGAGCGCTGGCTGACCGAGTGGACGGACGTCATCAGCCGGTGAGGCGGCTCGCTGCCCTCGCAGCGCTGGCCCTCGGTCCGGTGCTGGTGCTGGGCGTCTTCTTCGTGCTCCCGGTGACCGCGATGGTCTCGCGCGGCCTCCTGGTCGACGGGCGCCTGGACGTCGCGGGCGTGCTCGACGTGCTGGCCCGGCCGCGGGTGCTGCGGGTCGCCTGGTTCACGGTGTGGTCCTCGACGGCGGCGACGCTGGTGGCCGTGCTGCTCGGGATGCCGGCCGCCTACGCGCTGCACCGGCTGGCGCTGCCCGGTCGACGCCTGGTCCGGGCCGCGCTGCTGGTGCCGTTCGTGCTGCCCACGGTGGTGGTCGGGGTGGCGTTCCGCCAGCTGCTCGGCGAGTCCGGTCCGCTCGGTGGCCTCGGGCTCGACCGGACCCCGGCCGCGATCGTCGCCGGGATGGTGTTCTTCAACGTGGCCGTGGTGATCCGGGCGGTGGGCGCCGCCTGGGAGTCGCTCGACGTACGACCCGGTGAGGCGGCGGCCGCCCTGGGCGCCACGCCCTGGCAGGTCTTCCGCACCGTCACCCTGCCGGCGCTGCGGCCGTCGATCGTGAGCGCGGCGAGCGTCGTGTTCCTCTTCTGCGCCACCGCCTTCGGGATCGTGCTGACCCTGGGCGGGGTGCAGCACGCGACGGTCGAGACGGAGATCTACCTGCTCACCACCACGCTCTTCGACCTGCGCGCCGCCGCGGCGCTGTCGCTGGTGCAGCTCGTCGTGGTGGTGGTCCTGCTCGGGGTCGCCGCCCGGCTGCGGGCCACCCCGGACCCGGCGACCGCCCGGAGCACGCCACGCCCGCAGCGGCCCCGACGCCGCGACGTACCCGTGCTGCTGGTCACCACCCTGCTGCTCGCCGCGGTGGCGCTGCCGGTCGTGACCCTGGTCGCCGGGTCGCTGCACTCCGACGGCGCCTGGAGCCTGGACAACTACCGCCGCCTCACCACCTCCGGCGACGACCAGGCCCTGCTGGTGCCGGTCACCGAGGCCCTCGTGACGTCGCTGCGGACCGCGGTCGACGCGACCTGGATGGCGCTGCTGATGGGCCTGTCGGTGGCGCTGCTGGTGACCCGGCGCTCGCGGACACGTGGCGAGCGGCGCGTCCGCGGCGGACTGGACGTGTTCTTCATGCTGCCGCTGGGGGTGAGCGCGGTGACGATCGGCTTCGGCTTCCTCATCAGCCTGGACCGGCCGCCGCTGGACCTGCGCGACTCGCCCCTCCTCGTGCCGATCGCCCAGGCGCTCGTCGCGCTGCCGCTCGTCGTACGCACCGTCGCGCCGGTGCTGGCGGGGATCGACGACCGGCAGCGCCAGGCCGCCGCCTCCCTCGGGGCGCCGCCGTGGCGGGCGCTGCTCACCGTCGACCTGCCCGTGGTGTGGAAGCCGCTGCTCGCGGCCGGCGGCTTCGCCTTCGCGGTGTCGCTGGGGGAGTTCGGCGCGACCGCGTTCCTGGCCCGCGACGAGCGCCCCACGGTGCCGGTGGTGATCTTCCGGCTCCTCGGCCACCCGGGGGAGCACAACTACGGCATGGCACTGGCCGCCTCGGTCGTGCTGGCCGTGGCCACCGCGACCGTCGTCCTGGCCATCGAGCGCCTGCGCGTCCCCAGCGTGGGGGCCCTCTGATGCTGAGCCTCACCGACGTCTGCGTCGCCTACGACGACGTCCCCGCCGTACGCCGGGTCAGCCTCGACCTCCCCGACGGCGAGGTGCTGGCCGTGCTCGGGCCGTCGGGGTGCGGCAAGTCCACCCTGCTGCGGGCGGTGGCCGGGCTCGAGCCGCTGGCCGGCGGGCGGATCGCCTTCGACGGGGAGCCGGTCGACCACCTGCCGACCCACAAGCGCGGTTTCGCGCTGATGTTCCAGGACGGGCAGCTCTTCGGGCACATGACGGTGGCCCGCAACGTCGGCTACGCCCTGCGGCTGCGGCGCCGGCCCTCGACCGACCGGGTCCGCGAGCTGCTCGCCCTCGTCGGCCTCGAGGGGTACGACGACCGCCTCCCGGCCACCCTGTCCGGGGGTGAGCGGCAACGGGTCGCGCTGGCCCGGGCGCTGGCCGTGGAGCCACGGCTGCTGCTGCTCGACGAGCCGCTGTCGGCGCTGGACGCGACGCTGCGCGAGCGGCTGGCGGTCGACCTCCGCGAGATCCTGCGCGCCGCGGGCACCACCGCGCTGATGGTCACCCACGACCACGAGGAGGCCTTCACCGTCGCCGACCGGCTCGCCGTGATGCGCGCCGGCGAGGTGGTGCAGGCGGGGCCGATCGGCGCGGTGTGGGCCGCGCCCGTCGACGAGGCGACCGCGCTGTTCCTCGGCTACGCCCGGGTGCTGACCGGTGCCGCGGCCGGTCGCCTGCTGGCCGCCTCCGGACTGCCCGACGCCCCGAGCGTCGCCCTGCGGCGCTCCGCGCTCGTCGCGGGGGAGGGGCCGGTGGCCGGGACCGTCGTGTCCGCCCGGGCGACCCCCGAGCTGGTGCGGCTCGTCGTGGTGGTCGACGGGCTGGGCGAGCTGGACGCGGTCGCGCCCCTCGGCAGCGACGTCGTACCGGGTGCGCCGGTACGTCTCGCCGTCGACCCGACCCGGGTGGCCACCATCACCTGAGTCGCGATCGAGCCCTCGTCACCGGGCATCCCTACACTGGCGTGCGTGTATCGACCCGCCTACGCGCTCCTCCTCGGGACCGCCGCTGTCATGGGTCTGCTCGCCGTGGTCGCCTCGGTGAGCCTGGACCGTCCCCTGGTCGACCCCGAAGGCTCGTTCCTGGGTCCGTCCTGGCTGCGGCTGCCGCTGCTGGTGCTGGGCGCGGTCCTGCTCGACATGCTGCCCAGGACGCTGTGGTTCTCGCGGCTCAACCCCTCGCTGATGCCCGGCATCGTCAAGGAACGGATCCGCACCCACTGGACGCGCGAGCGCCTCACGCTCGTCGTGATGGGCCTGGTCTGCTTCTACGTCACCTACGTCAGCTACCGGAACCTCAAGTCGTTCCTGCCCTTCGTGATGGGCGAGGAGAAGTACGACCGCGAGCTCCACCTCGTCGACCGAGCCCTGTTCTTCGGGCACGAGCCGGCCACCATCCTGCACACGATGTTCGGCACCGGCTGGACCGCGCACCTGCTCTCGTCGGTCTACCTGTGGTTCCTGCCCCTCGTCCCGCTCGCGCTGGCCGCCTGGCTGGTGTGGTCGCGCAACATCTCCTTCGGCTACTGGTTCGCCACCTCCCAGTGCCTGGCCTGGGCCCTGGGCACCGCGTCCTACTACGCGCTGCCCACCCTCGGCCCCGGCTTCCGCTACTCGTGGCTCTACAACGACCTGCCCGACACCGGGGCCTCCGCGTTGATGGAGTCGCTGTTCTACGCCCGAAAAGGGGTGCTGCGCGACGGCATCGAGGGAGCGGTGCAGTCCGTGGCGGGCTTCGCGAGCCTGCACGTCGCCATCACGCTCCTCGTGGCGCTGATGGTGCAGTACACCCTGCGCAACCGGGTCATCCACTGGGTCTTCTGGATCAACTTCGCCATCACCGTGGTCGCCACCCTCTACTTCGGCTGGCACTACGTCGCCGACGACATCGCCGGCGTCGCGATCGCGCTGTTCTCCTTCTGGCTCGGCGGCCTGGCCAGCGGCCAGAAGTTCGACCGCGGTGGGCGCTCCTCGCACCCGACGACGACCACCTCCCAGGTGCCCGTCGACGCCGACTGAGCGGCGTACCTCTCTGTTCGACCCCCCGTGGAGAAGTCCCCGCCCGGCCGGGGACTTTGCCACTTCGTGACCGTTGCAACCGTCACAAAGTGCGCGACTCGCCGACGAAGACTGCCGTCGTACGGCGTGTCGGCGCGGCCGAGCGTTGCGCGCAGGTGAATGACAACCTTGTAGTTCGTCAAGCCGACACGCCCGGGGTTTGTGAAAAGGTTGGGAAAGTTGTTCCCTTTGGGACTGGTGAGCACTAGCGTGCCGCGAGTGTCACGGGTGAAAGGGAAGTCACCCGTGGCCGCGAGAGCCGAGGGGAACCACCTGTGTCAGCCCTGCCTGCACCCGCACCGCGTCGTACGCCGGACCGCACCCGGCGACTGCGCTGGTCGGCTGCCGCCGCCCTGAGCCTGGTGCTCGCCGCCGGCGTCACCACCGCCTCGGTGGCCGACGACGAGGTGCCCAGCGAGGAGGACGTGGCCGTCGCCGAGCGCAACGCAAGCGACAAGGCCCGTGACGTGGCCGCCGTGCAGGCGGACCTGGTCCTCGCCAACGAGCGCCTCCGGCAGACCGCGGTCACCGCCGCCCAGGCCGCCGAGGCCTACAACGGGGCGCGCTGGCAGGCCGACGAGGCCCGGACGGCGGCGCGCGCCGCCGAGACCGCGGCGCGGGCGGCCGCGGCCGACGTGCAGCGCCAGCAGGAGGACTACAGCGACGCCCTGGTCCGCAGCTACGAGGTCTCCCCGGGCCTGCAGGGCTTCGCCGCCGTCGTCGGGTCGAACGGCATCGAGACGATGATCGACCGCACCACCACGATGCAGAACGCCGAGGACGCCCTGGACGGTCAGTACGACGCGTTCCGGGCCTCCGCCACCCTGGCCGACGTCGCCAGCCGGCAGGCCGAGGACGCGCTCGCCGACGCCGAGCGGCTCGAGGAGCAGGCCGAGCGGGCCCGCGCGGACGCCGCGGCGGCCGAGGCCTCCGCCGGCGCCACGGCCGAGTCGATCGCGGTCTCCAAGACCGCCCTGATCACCGAGCTCGCCGACCTGCAGGGGATCAGCGTCCGCCTCGCCGAGAAGCGCCAGTCGGCGCTCGAGCAGGCTGCGGCCGAGGCCGCCGCCACGGCGGCTCAGCAGGCAGCCGAGCAGGCCGCAGCCCAGGAGGCAGCCCAGCAGGCAGCCCAGCAGGCCGCCCAGGAGGCAGCGGACCAGGAGGCCGCCGAGGCCGCTGCCGCGGCGCAGGAGGCCGCTCAGGAGGAGGCCACGAAGGCAGCGACGAAGGCCCAGCAGCCGACGCCGACGAAGACGCCGACGCCCACGCCGACCAAGAGCCCGACCAGGACGCCCACCCCGACGCCGACGCCCACCCCGACACCCTCCCCGGAGCCCGCGCCGACGACGCCGAGCGCGCCGGCACCGAGCACGCCGGCCCCCACGACCCCGGCGCCGGCCCCCAGCACGCCCGCCCCCACGACCCCCGCCCCCACGACTCCTGCGCCGACGCCCCCCGCGCCGGCGCCGACACCCCCGCCGGCCAGCAGCGGCGCAGCCGCGGCGATCGCGTTCGCCACGGCGCAGATCGGCGACCCGTACCAGTGGGGTGCCGCCGGCCCCGACGCGTGGGACTGCTCGGGACTCACCGCGGGCGCCTGGGCCAAGGGCGGCAAGGCGCTGCCGCACTACTCGGTGGCTCAGTTCACCGGGTCGACGCGCATCACCGCGGCCCAGCTGGCTCCGGGGGACCTGGTGTTCTGGGGGTCGACCAGCAACCCGGGCTCGATCTACCACGTGGGCCTCTACGTGGGCGGGGGCCAGATGGTCCACGCCCCGCGCACCGGCCGACCGGTCGTCCAGGAGTCGATCTACTCCTGGACCACGCCGAACTTCTTCGCCCGCCCCTGAGGGGTGCGAGACGGGCGCCGGGGCGCCCTCCTCGACCACCGAGGCGGCGCCTGAGCGCCCTCCTCGACCACCGAGGTGGCGCCGGAGCGCCCTCCTCGCCCACCGAGGTGGCGCCCAGGGCGGATCAGGCGGTCGGCGCGACCTTGGTGGCGAAGCGCGCGGCCAGCTCACCGGGGTCGAGCGTCCCGGCGAGGATCCGCGTGGTCGGCCAGCCGGAGGTGTCGAGACCCGAGAGCCGGTCGAAGACGGTGAGGTCGGCGGCGTACAGCTCGGCGAGCGACTGCAGGTCCTCAGCGGTCGGCGGGGTCCCGGTGACCAGCTCGGCGCCGGCGTACCGGTTGCGCAGCGGCGGGTGCTCCCCGAAGCGCGGCAGGTCGAGGTAGTCGGTCGCCGCGTCCACGGACGCGTCGAAGGACGCCAGCATCGAGCGGAACTCCAGCAGCAGCCACTGCTCGCGTGGGAAGACCGCGAACCCTCGCTGGAGCTGCGCGCCGTAGAAGCCCCGCGCGATCCCGGACATGTGCTTGTAGCGCATCGGCTTGACGTCGGTCGGCACCGTGTCGGGCAGCGACGTGGGACGGAACTCGGTGAGGAAGCCCGGCCAGTCCGGCCAGTCGGGGTGCCGCGTCCGCAGCATCGTCCAGTGCGAGAAGAGCCGCTCGAGCGGGTCGCGGAAGACCGCGATCAGCGGCATGTCCGGCATGTAGTCGCGCATCCGCTCCAGCGCGTTGCGGCCAGAACAGGTAGACGGGCGTGGAGTCCCCGACCATGCGGTGCACCGTGGCCCGACGCGGCGCGGTGTAGTCGCGCTCGTAGTCGGGGTGCTCCCAGTCGTAGGTCTCGTCGTTGAAGAAGTGCGCCTCCTTGCGAGGCGGGCGGCACACCAGCCGGTGCTGGCTGATCGTCCCCGACAGCGTGGAGGTGCCGCTCTTCTGGACGCCCACGATGGAGAAGTTGTACGGCATCCGCCCGAGATCGACGTCGGGCTCGGGACGGTTCACGCGCGCGACGCTACCTTGTGGCCATGACCACCGAGCAGGCCACCGAGGAGACCGCTGGACCGTCCACCCGGGGCTACGTGCAGCCCGAGGTCGACGTGTCCGCCATGACCGCGCTGCTCGACGGCCGGTACGCCGAGGTCCGCGACCTGGTGCGCGCCAACCTGGTCGAGCAGGCCGACATCCTCGTCGAGGCCGAGACGCTCGACACCGCCGCGTTCCGCGAGCGGGTCAAGGAGGTCGTGGTCGAGATGGCCGCCACCGGCCAGACGGGCATGGGCTTCCCCGAGGAGTACGGCGGGGGCGGCGACATCGGTGCCTCCATCGCGGCCTTCGAGACCCTCGCACTCGGCGACCTCAGCGTGCTCGTCAAGGTGGGCGTCCAGTTCGGCCTCTTCGGCGGCGCGATCCTGCAGCTCGGCACCGAGCGCCACCACGAGGCCTACCTCGCCCGGCTCATCACCGGCGAGCTGATGGGCTGCTTCGCGATGACCGAGACCGGCCACGGCTCCAACGTCCAGGCCCTCGGCACCACCGCGACGTACGACGTGGACGCCGGCGAGTTCGTCATCACCACGCCCGACGACGCGAGCCGCAAGGACTACATCGGCAACGCCGCCGCGCACGCCGACGTGGCGGTGGTCTTCGCCCAGCTCGACATCGGCGGGGAGTCCCACGGCGTCCACGCGTTCGTCGTGCCGCTGCGCGAGGACGGCGACGTGCTGCCCGGCGTCCGCATCGAGGACTGCGGCCCCAAGATCGGCCTCAACGGCGTCGACAACGGGCGGATCTGGTTCGACGGCGTCCGCATCCCGCGCGGCAACCTCCTCGACCAGTTCGCGTCCGTGTCCGCGGACGGTGTCTACTCCAGCCCATCGAGAACCCCAACCGGCGCTTCTTCACCATGCTCGGCACCCTCGTCCAGGGCCGGGTGTGCGTCGGCGGCGCCGGCATCAACGCGTCCAAGGTCGCGCTGACGATCGCCGTGCGGTACGCCGTCCGGCGGCGGCAGTTCGAGGCCAGCAACCCGCCCGCGGAGGACCTGATCCTCGACTACGGCATGCACCAGCGCCGGCTCTTCCCGCTGCTCGCCCGGACCTACGCGCTGCACTTCGCCCAGGAGTCCGTCGCCCAGCAGCTGCACGACGTCTTCTCCGGGCCGCCGCCGACCGCGGGCGAGGAGGGTGAGCAGCACCGCCGCCGGCTCGAGTCCGAGGCCGCCGGCCTCAAGGCGCTCGGCACCTGGCACGCCTCCCGCACCATCCAGGAGTGCCGCGAGGCGTGCGGCGGGGCGGGCTACCTCAGCGCCAACCGCTTCGACGCGCTGCGGGCCGACACGGACGTCTTCACCACCTTCGAGGGCGACAACCACGTCCTCCTCCAGCTGGTCGCCAAGGGCCTGCTCACCGACTACTCCAGCGAGTTCGAGGACATGGACCAGTTCGGCCTGGTCCGCTTCGTCGCCGGGCTGGCGGTCGAGACCGTCCTGGAGCGGACCAGCGCGCGCAAGCTGCTCTCGGCGATCAAGGACGTGCTGCCCGGCGGCGACGAGTGGGACCAGGAGGCCGGCCTGCTCGACCCGTCGTACCAGCAGGCGATGCTGCGCTTCCGCGAGGAGCACATGCTCGGCGGTGTCGCCCGCCGGCTCAAGCGCGGCATCGACGACGGGATGAACCCCGGCGAGGTCTTCTCCAGCGTCCAGGACCACGTCATCGCCGCCGCCCGCGCCCACGTCGAGCGCCTCGTGCTGGACGCGTTCGTGGCCAAGGCGCGCGCCCTGCCCGCCGGTGACACCAAGGTCGCGCTCAACCTGCTCTGCGACCTGCACGCCCTGGCCACCATCGAGGCCGACCGCGCCTGGTTCATGGAGCACGGCCGGCTCACCGCCGCCCGCTCCAAGGCCATCAGCCGGGAGGTCAACGACCTGTGCCGCAAGATCCGCCCGCTGGCCGTCGACCTCGTGGACGCCTTCGGAGTCCCCCGGGAGATGCTGCGGTCCGAGGAGATCCTCGGCGCATGAGGCTCCTCGGGGGCTGGCACGAGGACCCGCTGTGGGCCAGCGTCTACGGCTGGCTGGTCGAGCACCGCCGCGTCGGCGGCGTCGCCTGGCGGGTCGGGCTCGGCAGCGACCTCGGCCTCCTGTACGACGCCGTGCGCGAGGTCGGCCGCCTGCCCGCCGGCTCCCGGGTGCTCGACGTCCCCACCGGCAACGGGATCGCGATGCGGGGCATCACTCCTGGCCAGGGGCTCGACTACGTCGCCGCCGACATCGCGGCCACCATGCTCGAGCGAGCGCTGGCCACCGCCCGCCGTCTCGGGGTCGCCGACCAGGTGACGCCGCTGGTCGCGGACGTGGGCGACCTGCCCCTCGACGACGACTCGATCGACCTGGTGGCGACCTTCACCGGGCTGCACTGCTTCCCCGACCCGCACCGGGCGGTGGTGGAGATGGTGCGGGTGCTGCGCCCCGGCGGCGTGATCACCGGCAGCGCGATCTTCCTCGACACCGGGCGCGCCCTCGAGCCGGTCCGGCGGATGGGCGCCCTGACCGGGATCCTCGGGCCGATGTGCACCACCCGCGAGGCGGTGGACTGGCTGGGCGAGGCCGGCTGCCGCGACGTCGACCTGCACCTCAGCGGCGGGCTCGGCTACTTCCGCGCGGTCGCCGGCTGACCGGTCCGGGCCGGGTGTCACAGCCGTGCCCCGACCGGTGTCTGGATGACGTACCCGTCAGAGTTCCGAGACCCGGAGGCACCCATGCCCAGCACGTTCCGCATCCCGAAGGCCCGCATCGACGGCGTCTACGGCCGCATCATGACCAGGGTCGCCACCCGCATGTGGGGCGAGGTCCCCGACAACGCCCACGTCCTGTTCCACCACCGGCCGGTGACCCGCGCGGTCTTCTCCTTCGAGCAGAAGGTGGCCCGGTGGAAGGCCCTCGACCCCCACCTCAAGACCTACGCGCAGCTGGCCGGCGCCGCGCAGATCGGCTGCTCGTGGTGCACGGACTTCGGCTACTTCCTCGCCCACGAGGAGGGCCTCACGCTCGAGAAGGTGCGCGAGGTGCCCCGCTGGCGCGAGTCGGACGTCTTCACCGACCTCGAGCGCGACGTGATGGCCTACGCCGAGGCGATGACCACGACCCCGCCGACGGTCACCGACGAGATGGTCACCGCCCTCGACGCCGAGCTCGGCCACGCGGCGATGGTCGAGCTCACCATGGTGGTGGCGATCGAGAACGAGCGGTCGCGCTTCAACGCCGCCTTCGGCCTGGCCAGCCAGGGCTACGCGGACCGCTGCGAGCTGGCGCCGCTCGCCGTACGCTCCACCGCATGAGCGACCGCATGAGCGGGTCGGACACCGAGGCGTTCGTCGACCACCGCGCCCTGCTCTTCACGGTCGCCTACGAGATGCTCGGGTCGGCGGCCGACGCCGAGGACGTCCTGCAGGAGGTCTGGCTGCGGTGGTCCGGCGTCGAGGCCGACGACGTCCGCGAGCCGCGGGCCTACCTCGTGCGGATCACGACCCGGCTCGCGCTCAACCACCTGCGCGCCCGTGCGCGCCGACGCGAGGAGTACGTCGGCCCGTGGCTGCCCGAGCCGTTGCTCACCACCCCCGACGTCGCCCTGGACGTCGAGCTCGCCGAGAGCGTCTCGACCGCGATGCTCCTCGTCCTGGAGACCCTGCCGCCGACCGAGCGGGCGGTGTTCGTGCTGCGCGAGGTCTTCGACGTGCCGTACGACGAGATCGCGGCCGCCGTGGACAAGTCCGAGGCGGCGGTGCGCCAGGTGGCGCACCGGGCGCGCTCCCACGTGCACGCCCGCCGGCCGCGCGCGACGGTGACTCCCGCGGACCGGGACGCGGTCATCACGCGCTTCCGGGAGGCGACCGAGACCGGCGACCTCCAGGCCCTGATGGACGTGCTCGCGCCGGACGTGGTGCTGATGACCGACGGTGGCGGCAAGGTCCGGGCGGCGCTCAAGCCGATCCTGGGGCGCGACAAGGTGCTGCGCTTCCTCGCCGGGATCGCCCCCGAGGCGCTCGAGCTGGAGCCCGTGTGGCTCAACGGGTCGCCGGCGATCCGGTTCGTCGTCGGGGGACACCGCGACGGCGTGGGCACGATGCTCGTCGAGGACGGCGCCGTCACCCGGCTCTACCTGGTCCGCAACCCCGACAAGCTGGGCGCGGTGACGCAGCCGGTCACCCTCGCCCGGTGAGGGCGAGGGCCGCGGACGGGCGAGCCGTGGGTCAGTGACCCTCGGTCTTGGCCCGCTCGAACGACGCGCGCACCTCGGCCTCGGCCTCGGCGCGGCCGACCCAGTTGGCGCCCTCGACGGACTTGCCGGGCTCGAGGTCCTTGTAGACCTCGAAGAAGTGCTGGATCTCGAGCCGGTCGAACTTGGAGACGTCGCCGATGTCCTGGAGGTGCTGCAGGCGCGGGTCGTGCGAGGGGACGCACAGGACCTTGTCGTCGCCGCCGGCCTCGTCGGTCATCCGGAACATGCCGATGGCACGGCACTCGATGAGGCAGCCCGGGAAGGTCGGGGCCTGGAGCAGCACCAGCGCGTCCAGCGGGTCGCCGTCCTGGCCGAGGGTGTCCTCGATGAAGCCGTAGTCCTCGGGGTAGGCCGTCGAGGTGAACAGCATGCGGTCCAGCCGCAGGCGTCCGGTGTGGTGGTCGACCTCGTACTTGTTGCGCGAGCCCTTGGGGATCTCGATCAGCACGTCGAAGAGCAACTGGTCCTCCGGCGGACGGACGTCGCTCTCGGTGATCTCGTCGCGGACGTCGTCGGCTACCTGCTCGTCGGGCACAGTGTTCTCCTGGGGCGTGGGGTGGTCGGCGGCAAGTGTCGCGCACAATGTCCCCCGGAGGTCAACGGGAGGGGTGAATTCGCGTGCGAGGTGATCGACGCCACTCCTCGTCGCCGACCGGTCCCGGCCGGCTCGCGCACTGGGTCCCCACCGTCCTGGTGCTGGCCCTGGTGGCCGCCGCGTTCGCGTCGTACCGCCTCGACCTGGGCCCCCGCTACCTGCCCTGGCTCTCCGTCGACCCGCAGGCCGAGCCTGCCGCGGTCGCCCCGCCGGCCGGTGTCGCGCTGCCGGAGTGGACCGCGCCGGCGCCGGTCTCGGCCGTCGTCCCGCCGGCCCGGCGCGGCCACGTCGACCCCGCCGCCGTCGGCGCCGCGCTCGCGCCGGGGCTGCGTGACAAGGACCTCGGCCGGCACGTGGTCGCCGCGGTCGGCGACCTCAACGGCGACGGGCCGGTCTGGACGTACGGCGAGGGCGCGGTCATCCCCGCGTCGACGACCAAGCTGCTGACCAGCACCGCCGCACTCGAGGCGCTGGGCCCCGACGCCCGCTTCGAGACCCGCGTGGTCACCGGGGCCACGCCCCGCGACGTGGTGCTCGTCGGCGGGGGCGACCCCTACCTGGCCAGCCGGCCGCTGACCCCCGAGGAGGCGGCCGCCGCCTACCCCGAGCGGGCCGACGTCGTCACCCTGGCCCGCGCCGTCGCCGCGACGCTCGGGCCGAAGCAGCGGGTGCGGGTGCAGTACGACGACGGCCTCTTCACCGGCCCGAGCAACAACCCGCGGTGGCGTGCCGACTACGTGCCCGACGACATCGTCAGCCCGATCACGGCGCTGTGGGTCGACCGCGGGGCGTCACCGACGGGCTACGGCTACTCCGACGACCCGAGTGCCACCGCCGCGGAGACGTTCGCCGCCGCCCTGCGCGACGCCGGGGTGCGCGTGGTCGGCAGCCCTGCCCCCACCACGGCCCCGGCCGGCGCGACCGAGATCGCCGCGGTGTCGAGCGCCCCGCTGGCCGACGTCGTCGAGCACGTCCTGGAGGTCAGCGACAACGAGGGCGCGGAGGTGCTCGCCCGCCACGTCGGTCTCGCGGTGAGCGGGCTCGGGTCCTTCGAGGGCGGCTCGGCCGCCGTGCTCGCGACGCTGCGGGGCCTGGGCATCGACACCGGCTCCGACGTCATCCACGACGGCTCGGGGCTCTCGCGCCTCAACCGGGTGTCGCCCGCGACGCTCCTCGGTGTCCTCCAGACGGCCGCAGCGCCGGCCCACCCGGAGCTGAGGTCGGTGCTGTCCGGCCTCCCGGTCGCCGGGTTCACCGGCTCGCTCGCCTACCGCTTCGACACCGGCTCCCCCGAGGGGCCCGGTCACGTCCGCGCCAAGACCGGCACGCTGACCAACGTGCACTCGCTCGCCGGGGTGACCACCGATCGCGAGGGCAACGCGATGGCCTTCGTGGTGGCGGTGGACCGGGCCAAGGACGAGGACAGGCTCGACGCCCAGCAGGCCGTCGACCGGCTCGCGGGGGACCTCGCCGCCTGCCGCTGCAGCGCCGGCTGAGCCGACGGACCCGGATGGGCCGCCCGGCTAGGGTCGCCCCATGACGTCAATGGTCGACTGGGACTTCGCGGTGAACCTCGGCGCCAAGGTGGCCGGCGACGGCCCCGAGGTGACGCCCGAGCAGGCGGCCGCCGCAGTCACCGAGCTGCGCGACGACGCCCACCGCTCCACCGCGCTGGTGCGCGACTTCACCGGCCTGGTGGCGCAGGGCTACTCCGCGCCGGTGCTCGTCGTCGACCGCCGCGGGTGGGTGCAGGCCAACGCCGACGGCTTCGCCCGCATCCTCGACCCGCTCGTCACCCGGCTGACCGAGAAGAAGGGCACGCCAAACGGACTGTCCCTGGCCATCGGGTCGCGGGTCACCGGCGCCGAGGTGGGCCTGATGCTCGGGTTCCTCGGCACCAAGGTGCTCGGCCAGTTCGACCCCTTCCACGGGCTGGCCGACGACGGCGACCCCGCCGGTGCGACCGACACCGGGCGGCTGCTGCTCGTCGCCCCCAACATCGTCCACGTCGAGCGCGAGCTCGGCGTCGACCCGACCGACTTCCGGCTCTGGGTCTGCCTCCACGAGGAGACCCATCGGGTGCAGTTCACCGCGGTGCCCTGGATGCGCGACCACCTCTACTCCGAGATGCTCGCCCTCACCAGCACCGTCGAGCCCACGGGCATGATGGACGACGTCGTACGCCGCGTGTCCGAGGCCGTCCGCGGCGGCGGCGGCAGCCTCCTCGACGTGATGGGCACCCCGGAGCAGAAGGAGATCCTCGACCGGATCACCGGCGTCATGTCGCTGCTCGAGGGGCACGCCGACGTGGTGATGGACGGCGTCGGCCCCAGCGTGATCCCCAGCGTCGACCGGATCCGCGCCCGCTTCGACGAGCGCCGCAAGGGCGTCGGCACCCTCGACCGCATCCTGAGGCGGCTGCTCGGGCTCGACGCCAAGATGGCGCAGTACCGCGACGGTGCCGCCTTCACGCGACACGTCGTCGACAAGGTCGGCATGGACGACTTCAACGCCGTCTGGGCCGAGCCCGCCCACCTGCCCAGCAAGTCCGAGATCGCTGACCCGGACGCCTGGATCACCCGGGTCCTCTGAGGGGTGCCGTGAGCCTGCACCCCGCGATCGCCGCCGTCCGCCGCGGCGTGCGCGGCGTCCTCGCCGAGCTGCCCGCCGGGGCCACGGTCGTGGTGGCGTGCAGCGGGGGCGCCGACTCGCTGGCCCTGCTCGGTGCCGCCGTCTTCGAGGGCCACAAGCGCGCCCAGCGGGTCATCGGCGTGACCGTCGACCACGGGCTCCAGGAGGGCTCGGGCGACCAGGCGGCCCGGGTCGTCGAGCAGATGGCCGGGCTCGGGGCCGACGAGACGATGACCGCCACGGTGGTCGTCGACGCCCAGGGCCTGGGTCCGGAGGCCGCCGCCCGGGAGGCCCGGTACGCCGTCCTCGAGGAGGTCGCCGCGCGCACCTCGGCCGCGGTGGTGCTGCTCGGCCACACCCTCGACGACCAGGCCGAGACGGTGCTGCTCGGCCTGACCCGTGGCTCCGGCGGGCGTTCCCTGGCGGGGATGCGGCGACGCTTCGACGTCTTCGCGCGCCCGCTGCTCGACGTACGCCGCGACGACACCGTCACCGCCTGCCAGGTCGAGGGCCTGCGGATGTGGGAGGACCCGCACAACATCGACCCGGCGTACACCCGGGTGCGGGTACGCCGCCGCGTCCTGCCGCTGCTGGAGGACGAGCTCGGCCCCGGCGTCGCCCCCACCCTGGCCCGCACCGCCGACCAGCTGCGCGACGACATGGGCCTGCTCGACGAGTTCGCCGCGGAGGTCACCGCCGCCGTCACCACCGAGGGCGGTCTCGCCGTCGAGGCCCTCGCCGGCCAGCACCCCTCGCTGCGCCGCCGGGTGCTCCGCAACGCCGTCCTGGCCGCCGGCGCCCCCGCCTCCGAGGTGCACCACGAGCACGTCCTGGCCGTCGACGCGCTCCTCACCGACTGGCGCGGCCAGAAGTGGATCGACCTCCCCGGCCACCTGCGCGCCGTGCGCCGCGACGGCCTGATCGTCCTCGAGCGCGCCCCCTCCGCCCCCGGGGCCTGAGGTCCGCCTCGTCCCTCCACGCACCCGCGTCGAGGTGCGCACCGGGTCCCGCGCCGACCGACCGGGCTGGGCTCCGTTCCGCGACCACTCGCGGACCCCGGAGCCGGGTGCGCCTAGGCTGCTCGTCATGGACGCGTCCCACGTGGAGTCTGACCTCGTCAACGTGCTCTTCACCGAGGAGCAGATCCAGACCCGGTTGCGGGAGATGGGCGAGCAGATCACCGCGGACTACGAGGGCCACGACCTGCTGATGGTCGGCGTGCTGCGGGGTGCGGTGATGGTGATGGCCGACCTGTCCCGCGCGCTGGGCCGCCACGTCGAGATGGACTGGATGGCGATCAGCTCCTACGGCTCGGGCACCAAGTCCAGCGGCGTGGTGCGGATCCTCAAGGACCTCGACACCGACATCACCGGTCGCCACGTGCTCATCGTCGACGAGATCATCGACACCGGGCTCACGCTGAGCTGGCTGGTCAACAGCCTCGGCAGCCGCGGTCCGGCCAGCGTGGAGATCGCCACCCTGCTGCGCAAGCCGGAGGCGCTGAGCATGCCGGTGAAGCCCAAGTACATCGGCTGGGACATCCCCAACGAGTTCGTCGTGGGCTACGGACTCGACTACCAGGAGCGCTACCGCAACCTGCGCGACATCGGCACCCTGGCCCCGCACGTCTACTCCTGAGGACCCCCCGACTTCACCCCGCCTGAAAGAATGGGCCACACCCGCGGGTGGACGTGACGCTGTACGGTCACAACCCCCGAACTCCTCGTCGCGAAAGATGCTTGTGAAGCGTATTTTCAAGGGCCCCTGGCTGGTGGCACTCGTGGCGGGTGTCGCCGCCCTCTTCGCCATCCAGTTCCTCATCCCCAACGGCGGGTACGACGAGGTGAAGACCTCCGAGCTCAACGCGTGGATCGCCGACGGCAGCGTCAAGGACATCACCTTCATCGAGGGTGACCAGGAGATCCGCGCCACCCTCGACAAGGGCGTGCGCGACGGCAGCGACAAGGTGGTCACCTACTACATCCAGGGCCAGCAGGAGCCGATCCTCGCGGCCGTCCAGGAGCAGGCCGACAAGGGCACCATCGACGAGTACACGTCCGAGGTGCCCAAGCCGAGCGTCATCGGGTCGCTGCTGGTGACCCTGCTGCCCTTCGCGCTGATCGTGCTGCTGTTCATCTTCTTGATGAACCAGGCCCAGGGCGGTGGCCGCGGCGTCATGCAGTTCGCCAAGAGCAAGGCCAAGCTCATCACCAAGGACATGCCGAAGACGACGTTCTCCGACGTCGCCGGGTCCGAGGAGGCCGTCGAGGAGCTCGGCGAGATCAAGGAGTTCCTCCAGGAGCCCGCCAAGTTCCAGGCCGTCGGGGCCAAGATCCCCAAGGGCGTGCTGCTCTACGGCCCGCCCGGCACCGGCAAGACGCTGCTCGCCCGCGCCGTCGCCGGCGAGGCCGGGGTGCCGTTCTTCTCCATCTCCGGCTCCGACTTCGTCGAGATGTTCGTCGGTGTGGGTGCCAGCCGCGTCCGCGACCTCTTCGAGCAGGCCAAGGAGAACGCGCCCGCGATCGTGTTCATCGACGAGATCGACGCGGTCGGTCGCCACCGCGGCGCCGGCATGGGCGGTGGCCACGACGAGCGCGAGCAGACCCTCAACCAGCTCCTCGTCGAGATGGACGGCTTCGACGTGCGCGGCGGGGTCATCCTGATCGCGGCGACCAACCGTCCCGACGTGCTCGACCCGGCGCTGCTGCGCCCGGGCCGCTTCGACCGCCAGATCCAGGTCGACGCCCCCGACCTCAACGGTCGCCACCAGATCCTCAAGGTCCACTCCCGGGGCAAGCCGATGGCTCCCGAGATCGACCTGCTGTCCGTGGCGCGCCGTACGCCGGGCTTCACCGGCGCGGACCTGGCGAACGTCCTCAACGAGGCCGCGCTGCTCACCGCGCGCGGCAACTCCAAGCTGATCACCGACGCGTCCCTCGACGAGGCCATCGACCGGGTGATCGCCGGGCCGCAGCGTCGTACGCGCCTGATGAGCGAGAAGGAGAAGCTCATCACCGCCTACCACGAGGGCGGCCACGCCCTCGTCGCCGCGGCGCTGCCGGGCACCGACCCGGTCCACAAGGTCACGATCCTGCCGCGCGGGCGGGCGCTGGGCTACACGATGGTGCTGCCCGACTCGGACAAGTACAGCCAGACCCGCTCCGAGATGCTCGACAGCCTCGCCTACATGCTCGGCGGCATGGCCGCCGAGGCGCTGATCTTCCACGACGTCACCAGCGGCGCCGGCAACGACATCGAGAAGGCGACCAACCTCGCCCGGGCGATGGTCACCCAGTACGGCATGAGCGAGCGCCTCGGCGCGATCAAGCTCGGCGACAGCACGTCCGAGCCGTTCCTCGGCCGCGACATGGGCCACCAGCGCAACTACTCCGAGGAGGTCGCCGCGGTCGTCGACGCGGAGACCAAGAAGCTGCTCGGCACCGCCCACCAGGAGGCCTTCGAGCTCCTCGAGCTCAACCGCGACGTGCTCGACGCGCTGGTGCTCGAGCTGCTGGACAAGGAGACCCTGGACAAGGCCCAGATCGCCCGGATCTTCGAGCCGTTGCGCCTGCACCCGTCGCGTCCGGCGTGGACCGGGTCGCCGGACCGCAACCCGTCGGCGATCCCGCCGGTCGAGATCCCCCAGGAGATCCGCGACCGCGTCCACGACATCAACGGCGTCAACGGCACCGCACCCGAGCAGGAGGAGGGCGGCATCGTCCTCACCCCGCCCGGCGCCGGCGGCGACACCCACGGCGACTCCCTGGGCGGGGGCACGGAGATTCCCAGGCCCCCCACCCCGCCCACGAGCTGAACGGCCCACGCCATGACCGACCCCATCAGCCTCGACGACGAGCGCGAGCTGCCCGCGTTCGACCACGCCCGCGCCGAGGCGGCCGTCCGCGAGCTCCTGCGCGCCATCGGCGAGGACCCCGAACGCGAGGGGCTCATCGACACGCCGGCCCGGGTGGCCCGGGCGTACGCCGAGCTGACCGCCGGCCTGCACCAGCGTCCCGAGGACGTGCTCACCACCACCTTCGACATCGGTCACGACGAGATGGTGCTGGTGCGCGACATCGAGCTGTGGTCGATGTGCGAGCACCACCTGGTGCCCTTCACCGGGGTCGCCCACGTCGGCTACATCCCGGCCGAGACCGGCAAGATCACCGGGTTGTCCAAGCTGGCCCGCCTCGTCGACGTCTACGCCAAGCGCCCGCAGGTCCAGGAGCGGCTCACCACGCAGGTGGCCGACGCCCTGATGGACATCCTCGAGGCGCGCGGGGTCATCGTGGTGATCGAGGCCGAGCACCTGTGCATGACCATGCGTGGCGTGCGCAAGGCCGGCGCCCGCACCATCACGTCGGCGGTGCGGGGCATCATGCACAACGCCGCCACGCGCTCCGAGGCGATGGCGTTGATCAACTCCCGCCGATGAGCCACCCGCCGCGACCCCTGGTGATGGGGATCGTGAACGTCACCCCCGACTCCTTCAGCGACGGCGGCCTGTACGCCGACACGGAGTCCGCCCTCGCCCACGGGCGGGCGCTGCTGGACCAGGGCGCCGACATCCTCGACGTCGGCGGGGAGTCGACCCGCCCGGGGGCCACCCGGCCGGTGGTCGCCGAGGAGCTCGACCGGGTCGTGCCGGTCATCTCCGGCCTCGCCGCCCTCGGCGCGAGGGTCTCGGTCGACACCATGCGCTCGGAGGTGGCGGCGGCCGCGCTCGGCGCCGGCGCCCGGATCGTCAACGACGTGTCGGGCGGCCTGGCCGACCCCGCCGTCCTCGACGTGGTCGCCGGCACCGACGCGACGTACGTCGCCATGCACTGGCGTGCGCACAGCGACCGGATGGCCGACTTCGCGACGTACGACGGTCCCGGCGGCGTCGTCGGTGCCGTCGTGGCCGAGCTCGGGGAGCGGCTCGACGCGGCGCTGGCCGCCGGCATCGACGCCGACCGGGTCGTGCTCGACCCCGGGCTGGGGTTCGCCAAGCGCGGCGAGCACAACTGGCAGCTGCTGGCCCGCCTCGACGCCGTGGCGGCGCTGGGCCGGCCACTGCTCGTCGGGGCCAGCCGCAAGAGCTTCCTCGGCACCCTCCTGGCCGGCCCCGACGGCACCGCACGCCCGCCCGGCGAGCGCGAGCACGCGCACGCGGCCCTGGTGCCGCTGCTGGCCGACCAGGGCGTGTGGTGCCTGCGCGTGCACGACGTCCGCGCGACCGAGGACGCCCTCGCGGCCTGGCAGGCCTTCCGTTCGACCACCACCCACCAGGAGTGACGCCGTGACCGACGAGCTGACGATCAGCGGCCTCGAGTGCTTCGCGCACCACGGCGTCTTCGACTTCGAGCGACGCGAGGGACAGACCTTCGTGATCGACCTGACGCTGGGCATCGACACCCGGTCGGCGGCCGCCTCCGACGACTTGCAGGAGACCGTCCACTACGGAACTCTCGTGGACCGGGTCACGGCGGCAGTCGAGTCCGACCCGGTGGACCTGATCGAGACCGTGGCCCAACGCATCGCCGACGTGTGCCTGACCGAGCGTCGTGTTGAATGGGCGCGCGTCACGATCCACAAGCCCGATGCACCCATTCACGCGACCTTTCGGGATGTCGCGTTGACGATCACCAGGACTGAGGCCAATCGATGACCGAGACCCCCAACCCCCACATCGTGGACGCAGACTCCCTGACCGGGGAGATGCACCCCATCCGTCGCATCGTGGTCGCGCTGGGCTCCAACCTCGGAGAGCGCATGGCGACCCTGCAGGGGGCGGTCGACGCCCTCGCCGACACCCCTGACCTGTTCCTCACCGGCGTCTCGCCGGTCTACGAGTCGGAGCCGGTGGACGCCCCGGTCGAGGACGCGCCGATGTTCCTCAACGCGGTCGTGCTGGCCGACACCACGCTGCCCGCGGCCCGGCTGATGGAGCGCGCGCTGGCCATCGAGGACGCGTTCGACCGCGAGCGCAGCGAGCTGCGCAACGCGCCCCGCACCCTCGACGTCGACCTGATCGTGGTGGGCGACCGCCGCGCCGACGACGACTTCCTGCGCCTCCCGCACCCGCGGGCCCACGAGCGGGCCTTCGTGCTCCAGCCGTGGCACGACCTGGAGCCCGACGCCGAGCTCCCCGACCATGGTCCGATCGCCGACCTGCTCGGCCGGGCCGACGCCTCCGGGGTCGCGCGCCGCGACGACCTGGCCCTCGAGGTCCAGTGACCGCAGGCCCTCCGGACGAGGACCCGGCCGGCCGGGAGCCCGACGAGGAGCCGGAGGGGCGGCTGCGGCCCACCTCGCCCACCTCCCTGGCGGTCGCGGCCGCGATCGGGCTGGTCATCGGAGGGCTGCTGCGCCCCGTCGTCGTCGCGCTGGGCGGCACCGCGCCGATCGTCACCTGGATCCAGGCGCTGTCCCTGGTCTTCGTGGCCTGCTTCGTCGGGGCCCTGGCCTGGGACACCTGGCGGACCCTGCACGTGCGGCACCAGCGGCTCGAGCCGCACCGGGCGGTCAACCGCCTCGTCCTGGCCCGTGCCTGCGCCCTGGTGGGTGCCCTGGTGGCCGCCGGCTACGCGGCGTACGCCGTGGCCTGGATCGGTGATCCGTCCGAGCTGGCCGGCCAGCGGATCCTGCGCTCGGGGGTCGCGGCCCTGGGGGGCGTGGCGATCGTCATCTCCTCGCTGCTGCTCGAGCGTGCGTGTCGGCTGCCCTCGCGCGAGAAGGGGCCCTAACCTGCTGGTATGCCTTCCCTCCAGCCCCAGCAGTCACAGCCGTCCGTCCCGGCTGCGCCGACCGGGACGAGTCCCGCGCCCACCGCGCGCAGCGCCGCCCGTCGTCGTCAGCGCAGCACGCGACTGACCGTGGCCGTCGCCCTGCTCGCCGTGGCGACCCTCCTGGTCGGCTGGGCCCTGGTCGCCGGCATCGGCTGGCTCACCTCGCTGGTCGCCGTCGCCGCGCTGGTCCTCGGGGCCGCGGCCACCCGCATCACGCACACCGAGGTCATGCAGGCGCGACGCGACGCCGCCCGCGACCGGGCCGAGCAGGCGGCCGAGTACGCCGCGCTGACCGCCGAGCGCACGGCCGAGAACGCCGCCTTCGCCACCGACATGCGCCGCAAGATCGCCGACCGCGAAGAGGTCATCGGCGGCCTCGAGGTGGCGCTGAGCAAGGCCCAGCGCCACGCCGCCGACCAGACCCGCAAGCTCAACGCCGAGGCGCGTCGCGCGGACGTCGCCGAGCGCGAGGTCGCCGAGTCCGCCCGCCTCCTCGACTCCTCCGAGGACCGTGCCGCCGAGGCCATCGTCCTGGTCGCCGAGCTCGAGGCCGAGCTCGACGTGCTGCGCTCCGAGCTGGTCTCCTGGAAGGCCGCCGCGGCCGCGCGGCGTGCCGAGTCCGCCTGAGCACCTCGTCCACCCGGACGGCCGGCCACTCGCCCGAGTGGCCGGCCGTTCGCGTGTCGGGCCGGCCCGGCGGAGACGGCCCGGGCGACCCGCGGCGGCGTACGGCACAATCAACCGGTGTGATGCCTGAGGACAACCGGTTCGAGAGTGATCCCGCCAGCGTCATCCCCCGCGACCATCCGTTGCCCGAGGGATGGGAGCCGGGACCGGTGGACGGCGAGGACGCGGCCACGGTGGCCCGCCTGACCGAGCTGCTGCGGGCCCACGAGGAGGCCGGGCGCGGCTGGGCGAGCGCGTCGCCGGACGACGTGCGCGTCGAGGTGTCCGAGCACGGCCTGGCCACCCGCGAGAACGTCGTGGTCCGCGACGGCGAGGGCACGATCCGGGCCTGGGGCAGTGTCCACGACCGGGCCGAGGGGAGGATGCTCTTCGTCCACGTCGTCGACCGCGACCTGGACGACGACGCGGCGCTGGCCTGCTCCGACGTGCTCGTCGAGTGGGCGCAGGCGCAGGCGCGCTCCGTGGGCGAGGGACGCGGTCTGGCCGTCCAGCAGATCGACACCGGCGCCTTCGAGGGCGACGAGCGCCAGCACCGGTTCCTCGAGGGCGCCGGCTTCACCAAGGTCCGCACCTGGTGGCAGATGAGCCGGGCCGTGAGCGCCGACGAGGCGACCCTGGTGCCGGCGCCGGAGGCGTGGGAGCGGCGGGGCGTGCGGTTCCGCCTGATCGGCCGCGAGGACGACGGGATGCCCGACGAGTCGTGCCTGCGGGCCGTGCACGACGTCCTCGAGGGTGCGTTCACCGACCACTTCAACTCGGCCGAGGAGACCTTCGACGAGTTCATCCGCCGGCTGCGGGAGGACCCCGGCCACCGGTGGGACCACTGGTGGCTCGCCGAGCTCCTCGACGACCCCGACGCCCCCGAGCCGGTCGGCGCCCTGGTCGGGACCGTCTCCGAGGGCGGCGAGGACCCCGACGGCTCGTACGTGTCCTACCTCGGCGTCCTGGAGTCCGCGCGCGGGCGCGGTGTCGCCACCGGGCTGCTGCGCACGATCATCGCCGACGCCGCAGCACGTGGCCGGGACCGCGTCGGCCTCGAGGTGGACGCCGACTCGCCGACCGGCGCCGACGGCCTGTACGTCGCCATGGGCTGGTCGACGCGCTACGTCACGCAGTCCTGGCACCGCGACGTACCGGTCGCCTGAGCGACCACGCCGACGCCGTCCCGGCCCGGGCGGCCACTGCGCCGCAGCAGAGCGGCCCCCGGCTCAGCGCAGCGACTCGCGCAGGGCGCGGTGCACGCCCGCGGGCGTCAGCACTCCCACGAACGCCGCACCCCGCTTGACCCCGATCATCGGCCGGTCGTCGCGCAGCAGGGCCGCCAGGGCCTCCTCCAGCGTCGAGTCGAGATCGATGGCCGCACCGAGCTGACCGCCCTGGACGCCGTCGAGCGGCTCGAGGTGCTCCTCGCGCAGCGGCGTCACGGCGAGGCGACGCAGACCGCGGGTCGAGCCCACGAAGTCGGCCACGAAGTCGTCGGCCGGGCGGGCGAGCAGCTCCATCGGGGTGGCGAACTGGGCCAGCCGGCCGCCGGTCGCGAAGACCGCGACCCGGTCGCCCATCCGCACGGCCTCGTCGATGTCGTGGGTGACCAGGACGACGGTCTTGCCCAGATCCCTCTGGAGGCGGAGGAACTCGTCCTGCAGCCGGTGGCGCACCACCGGGTCGACGGCACCGAAGGGCTCGTCCATGAGCAGCACCGGCGGGTTGGCGGCCAGGGCGCGGGCGACGCCGACGCGCTGGCGCTGGCCGCCCGAGAGCTGGTGCGGGTAGCGGTCGGCGTACTGGTCGGGGTCGAGCCCGACGGTGTCCATCAGCTCGCGGGCCCGCTCGCGGGCGGTCGACTTCGACTCGCCGTACAGGAGCGGGACGGTCATCACGTTGGTGATGATCTTCTGGTGCGGGAACAGGCCGATCTGCTGGATGACGTAGCCGATGCCCCGGCGCAGCTGCACCGGGTCGACGTCGGTGACGTCGGTGCCGTCGAGCCAGATGCGGCCCGTGGTGGGCTCGATCAGCCGGTTGATCATCTTCAGCGTCGTGGACTTGCCGCAACCCGACGGCCCGACGAGGCAGACCATCTCGCCGCGGCGTACGTCGAGATCGAGCTCGTGGACCGCGACCGTGCCGTCGGGGTAGGTCTTGCCGACCCCCGCCAGCCGGATCATCGTGTCGCTGCCCGACTCCTTGCCCGACTCCTCGCCCGGATCCTGGCGCGTCTCGGTGCTCGGGTCTCGTCTCGCCTCGGCTGAGGGGGATCCGTGGTCGGAGGCGGTAGCGTCCATGCGGTGACCCTACTGGTGCAGGCCGCGCAGGTCCGGCTGGCGAGCGCCGACGAGCCGAGCTGCTACAGCCGCCTGGTCAACGACTGGGTGTGTGGCGACTACCTCGTGGACCGGCGGCAGCAGATCGTCGACGCGACGATCGAGCACATCTGGATCACCGTGGTGGCGGTGGTCCTCGGGCTCCTCATCGCGTTCCCGCTCGCGCTGCTGGCCCGCCGGTTGCCGCGACTCGAGTCCGCGATCCTGGGGGTGACCACCGGCATCTACACGATCCCCTCGCTGGCGCTCTTCCCGCTGCTGGTGCCCTTCACCGGGCTGTCCGCGACGACGGTGGTGATCGGGCTGGCGCTCTACGCCCTGACCATCCTGGTGCGCAGCATGCTGGAGGGATTGCGCTCGGTGCCCGACGAGGTGCGCGAGTCGGCGATCGGGCTGGGCTACGGCCGCGGCGCGCTCCTGATGAAGGTCGAGCTGCCGCTGGCGCTGCCGGTGCTGATGGCGGGCCTGCGGGTCGCGACCGTCTCCACCGTCGCCCTGACCACGGTGGGGTCGCTGGTGGCGTACGGCGGCCTCGGCAACCTCATCAAGGACGGCGTGCTCACCAACTTCCGCGCCGAGCTCTTCACCGCCTCGGTGCTCTGCGTGCTGCTCGCCGTCGTCCTCGACCTGCTGCTCGTCCTCGCCCAGCGCGCGCTCACCCCGTGGACGAGGGGAGTGCGGGCATGACCGTCTTCGGCGACATGTGGGCCTACCTCAGCGACCCGGGCAACTGGTCGGGCAGCGGCGGGATCGCCGCCCTGCTCGCCCAGCAGCTGCTGCTGACCGTGACCGCCCTGCTCATGGCGATGGCCCTGGGACTGCCGCTGGCGCTGTGGCTGGGTCACCTGGGCCGCGGCGGCTTCCTGGCGATCAACATCTCCAACATCGGCCGTGCCGTCCCGACCTTCGCGCTGCTGGCGCTGCTGGTGGTGGCGCCGTGGCCGGGCACCGACTCCTTCGGCCCCTACGGCCGGGCCGGGCTGGCGACCCTCATCGCGCTCACCCTCTTCGCGCTGCCGCCGATCATCACCAACGCGTACGTCGCGATGCGCGAGGTCGCGCCCGACGTGCGCGAGGCGGCACGGGGGATGGGCATGACCGGACGTCAGCAGTTCTGGCGCGTCGAGCTCCCGCTCGGCCTGCCGCTGGTGGTCTCGGGCCTGCGGCTGGCGCTGGTGCAGGTGTGGGCGACGGCCACGATCGCGGCCCTGGTGGCCGGGCCCGGGCTGGGCCAGATCATCACCGACGGGTTCTTCCGCTCCAACTACGGCAAGGGCATCGCCGGTGCGGTCGTGGTGGCCGCGGTGGCGCTGGTGCTCGAGCTGGCGGCGGCGGCGGCGCAGCGGGCGGTCGACCCCGCGCGGCACACCAGCGCGCCGGCCACCCCGGCAGGTGGGCACGACGACGCGTTGTCTGCGACCGGGTCTACCGTTGAGTCCTCAACCGAACCCGTCGGCTGACAGCAGCATCCGGACACGCGCACCCCCGGTGGGGTGCGGGACACAGAAGGAACACCATGCACCTCGCTCGCACGCTCGCCGCGGTCCTCGCCGCCGGCGCCCTCACCCTCTCCGGCTGTGCCGGCGACGACCTCTCCGACGACTCGGCGTCCGACACCGGGTCCTCCTCCGCCGACAAGGGCTCGATCACCCTGGCCGGCCAGAACTTCCCCGAGGCCACCCTCGTCGCCTCGATGTACGAGCAGCTCCTCGAGGACGCCGGCTACACCGTCGAGACCAAGCTCGTCGACTCCCGCGACGCCTACATGCCGACCTTCCCCGGTGACGTCGACATCGTCCCGGAGTACGTCGGCGGCATCGTCAACTTCCTCAACACCCAGGCCAACGGCGCCGACGCCAAGCCCTTCGAGGCCGGCGACGGCGAGCAGCTCGCCTCCGACGGTGCGTCCCTCCTCGAGGACGCCGGGATCGAGCTCCTCGACGTCTCGCCCGCGACCGACACCAACGCGTTCTTCGTGACCCAGGAGTTCAGCGACGCCGAGGGCGTCACCACGCTCTCCGACCTCGAGGGCCAGTCCGTCACCCTCGCGGCGGCGCCCGACTGCGAGGGTCGCCTCGACTGCGAGGGCGGTCTCTCCGACGAGTACGGCATCGACATCACCAAGGTGCTGCCCCTGGGCTACGCCTCGGACCAGACCTACCAGTCGGTGCTCGACGGCGAGTCCGAGCTCGGTGAGACCTCGACCACCGACGGCACCCTGGACTCCCAGGGCCTCGTCATCCTCGAGGACGACAAGCAGATCCAGCCGGCACAGAACCTCGTCCCGGCCGTGTCCGCCGACTTCCTGGCCGACAACCCGGACCTGGCCGACATCCTCAACCCGCTGATGGCGGCGCTGACCACCGAGGGGCTCACCGAGCTCAACGGCCGGATGGCCGTCGACCGGGAGAAGCCCGAGGACGTCGCCGCCGACTTCCTCACCGAGCAGGGCCTGCTCTGATCCCGGTCCCGCCTGCGTGAGAGAAGGGCCCCCGCCTCGGCGGGGGCCCTTCTCGCTCTCCCGCCGAGCGGGCGCTTCCTGGCTCTTGGTGGGTGCCGAGCGGGCGTTTCCTGGCTCTTGGTGGGTGCCGACCGGGCGCTTCCTGGCTCTTGGTGGGTGGCCCGGTGACGGGGCGACAGGGGTTGTGTACGGCCAGGAAGTGCCCGGTCGGGGGTCTGTGAGGGCCAGGAAGTGCCCGGTCAGGCCTCGTGCGGGCGCAGGGCCAGCGCGGCGGGGTCGACCGTGGACGTGTCCAGCACGTCGTGCGGTACGGCGAGGCGCCACGCGCCGCCGGCGACGTCCTGCACCCGGTCCGCCGGCCCGTCGAGCCCGGCCACCCACGTCATCAGCGCCGCGGCGTCGGTGCGACGGCCCTGCTCGACCAGCCAGCCGCAGAGCCGGTGCACGGGCGGCAGGCCGCTGTGCACCAGCGATCGCTGCCCCCACAGCTCCAGGACCCCGGCGCGCAGCAGCCGCCACCACTCGTCGCTCGCCCCGGGGATGAGCAGGAAGTAGCGCCACAGGTCCCCGGCCAGCACCCGGTCGACGACGTACGCCGTGACCACCGGGTCCCCGTGCGCGGTGACGGAGGCGAGCGTCATCCGCTTGGTCTCCCACCGGTCGAGGAGGTCCGGCACCGAGGCCCGCTGCTGGGTGATGGAGGTGCCGTCGGTGCGGATCCGCCAGTGGTAGACCGGCTCGTCGAGCACGTCGAAGGTCCCGGCGAGGTAGGCCCGCGTCGTGGTCGGCTGGTCCTCGTAGCGGATCCGCTCGGGCCACGACAGCCCGGCAGCCTCCCAGAACGAGCGCCGGAAGAGCTTGTTCCACGCAAAGACGTCGCCCAGGATCTCGGGGTGGTCATGGACCCGCACGCCGGCCAGCGACGGCCGGTGCAGGCGGCGCATCCACGGCGGCTCGGTCAGCGTCCCGTCCTCCCACCGCAGCACCGAGCCGGTGGCGAAGTCCGAGCCGGAGGACTCCAGCGACGCCACGAGCGAGGCCAGCGCGGTCGGCGGCAGCACGTCGTCGGAGTCGAGGAAGGCCAGGTAGTCGCCGCGCACGTGGCGCCGTCCCTCGTTGCGGGCCGCGCCCAGGCCGCCGTTGGGGGTGTGCACGACGCGGATCCGGGGGTCCTCGGCGGCCCACTCGTCGGCGATCTCCCCGGACCGGTCGGGGGTGCCGTCGTCGACGACCACGGCCTCCCAGCGGGTGTGCGTCTGGGCCACCAGGGAGGCGAGGCAGTCGGGCAGCCACTCCTCGACGGCGTACACGGGCACGACGACGCTGACGAGGGGCTGTCGCCGACCAAACCACTTCACAGGTGGGGACAGTAGCGAGTTGTAGGCTCACCGACCGTGACTGAGGCGAGCGGGACCACCGGTGTGACCAGCGGGACGACGGCTGGATCGACGACACAGCGGCAGGCCCGGGCCATCGACGAGATGAACCCCGACGGCGTGCCGCGCAAGGTCCTCTTCGTCGCCGGGGCCGGTCGCAGCGGCACCTCGACGATGGCCGGCGTCGCCAGCCTGCTCGGCATGCACGTCCCGCTGCCCGAGGTCCCGGCGGACGCCTCCAACCCGCGCGGCTTCAGCGAGCCGCAGTGGGTCGTCGACCTGCACGACCGGCTCCTCAAGGAGGCGGGCGTCCAGGTGAGCGACAGCCGGCCCAGCGCCTGGTTCGAGACGGGCCGGATCTCGACGCGCGAGCCGGCGCGGATCCGGGTCACCGAGTGGCTCGAGCCGCACTTCGACGTCCACCCCGAGCTCGTGGTCAAGGACCCGCGGCTGAGCTGGTTCCTCGGGCTGTGGCGGGTGGCGGCCATCCGCACCGGTGCGACCCCGGTCTTCGCGACGATGCTGCGCCCGCCCGCGGAGGTCGTGGGCAGCAAGCAGAAGTACTACGCCAACAAGCTCGGCGCCTCCCACCTCGCGGCCAGCTGGCTCAACATGCTGCTGCACACCGAGCGCGCCACCCGCGAGAGCGCCGGCGGCGCCCGCGTGTTCGTGCGGTACGACGACCTGCTCACCGACTGGGTGAAGACCACGATGCACGTCGGCCGGTCGCTGGACCTCCAGACGATCATCCACACCCGCAGCGACCAGATCCGCGAGGTGCACCGCTTCATCGACCCCAACCTGCGCCGCGTCACCCAGTCCCTCGACGACCTCGGCCTGCCGCCGCGCCTGCACGAGCTCACCGCCACCACGTGGGAGGAGCTCAACAAGCTCGCCGAGCCCGACGGCGACACCGCCGAGGTGCACGCGACCCTCGACGAGCTCCGCGGACGCCTACACGGACCTCTACGAGGAGGCGGCGGCCATCAGCAGGTCGTCGGTCGTCGCGGCCCGCATCGCCGGCGCCCAGGCGGCCGCCGCCGACGACGCGCCCGCGCAGTCCGGCGGCCTCGCGGAGCGGATCCCCCACGACGTACGGGCCAAGATCCCGCCGTCGGTGCGCCGCGGCGTGCGCAGGGCCCTCGGCCGGGAGCGGTCGCAGGGATGAGCATCCCGATCGGCTCGGGCCACGGCCTGAGCAACATCGAGGGGCACACCGACTTCGACATCGTCTGGCCCTGGAACCGCGAGGGCGGCCTGCGGCGCGGCGCGACCGCCGTGCTGCGGGTGAAGAACGAGGCGCCCTCGATGCGCTTCGTCCTCCCGCCGCTGCTGCGCGCCTGCGACCAGGTGCTGGTCGTCGACAACGGCTCCGACGACGGCACCGGTGAGGCGGCCCGGGCCGCGGCGGCCGAGGCCGGACTGCTCGACCGGCTCATGCTCGCGGAGTACCCCTTCTCCGTCGCGCGTGCCGGCGCCGAGCACCTGGCCGTCAACGAGCGGTCGGTGCACTCGCTGGCCTACTTCTACAACTGGTGCTTCAGCCACGTGCGGACCCGCTACTCGTGGAAGTGGGACGGCGACATGGTGCTGACGACCGAGGGCGAGGTCTCGCTGGCCGACCTGTCCTGGCAGGTCGGGATGACCGACGCCGTGGTCCGCATCCCGCGCCACGGCCTCTACATCAAGGACGACACCACGGCGTACCTCGACCTCGGCCTGCGCAACATCGAGGAGTGGGGCTTCCCGATGAGCCCGGACTTCGTCTACTCCAAGGCGCCCGAGTGGGAGATCCGTACGACGCCCGAGACGTTCCGGATGTTCGCGCTGCCGCAGGGCCTCGTCGTCGAGCTCAAGTACCTCGACGGGGACGAGTTCGCGCACTGGACGGACCCGGCGTCGTTCGCGACGAGCATCCGCAACCGGCGCAAGCGCCGCGAGTGGACCGTCTTCAACGCCCTGAACTCGGGCGAGGTCCCCGAGGGCGTCACCGAGATCGTGGCGCCCGCCGGCGTCCACGTGGTCGACCACGTCACCCATGCGTGGCTGCCGCGCGCCCCGCGGCCGTTCGCCGTGGACGACCCGGACCACGCCAAGCTGCACCTGCGCGCCTGAGGCCGCCGCCCCTCGCGGCGGACGTCGCTCGGGGAACGGCCCGCGGCCGGGTACGACGTCCGGCTCGTGTCGGGTACGTCACGTTCACGCCCTGTTCACAGGGGCGTTTCCTCGGGCGTACCCTCACCGTGATCGAGCACATCGAGCGGTACCCGACCTGCCTCCCCACGAGGCAGAGGGACTGAAACGAGAGGTTCGCACCAGATGACCCAGCCCAGCACGGGCCTGCGGGTCGGCGCCGTCGGCGCCGGTCGCGTCGGCGCGACCCTGTCCGCCGCCCTCGGCCGCGCGGGCCACGAGATCGTGGCCGTGGCCGGCGAGTCCGACGCCTCCCGTGGTCGCAGCGAGGCGCTGCTGCCCGGCGTACCGCTCGCCAAGCCGTCCGACGTCGCGCGGGCGTGCGACCTCCTGCTGCTCACCGTCCCCGACGACATGCTCCCCAACGTGGTGGCCATGCTGAGCGCGTCCGGCGCCATCCGCGAGGGGCAGTACGTCGCGCACACCTCCGGTCGCCACGGGCTCGCCGTCCTCGAGCCGGCCGCCGCGGTCGGCGCCCGCGTCATCGCCCTGCACCCGGCGATGACCTTCACCGGCACCGAGGTGGACCTGCCCCGGCTCCGGGGCTGCGTCTTCGGCGTGACCGCGGAGGAGGGGGAGCGGGAGCTCGCCGAGCGCCTCGTGGCCGACCTCGGCGGGCGCACCATGTGGGTCCCCGAGGACCGCCGCACGCTCTACCACGCCGGCCTGGCGCACGGCGGCAACCACCTCGTCACCCTGGTCACCCAGGCGGTGGAGCTGCTCTCGCAGGCGATGGACGCCACCGGCGACGACGCCGTCAGCCCCGCCGACACCCTGCGCCCGCTGCTGTCCGCCGCCCTCGACAACGCGCTGGCCCGGGGCGACTCCGCCCTCACCGGGCCGATCGTGCGCGGCGACGTGGAGACCGTCCGGGCGCACCTGGCCGAGATCGCCGCCACCGCGCCCCACACCCTCCCGTCGTACGTCGCGCTGGGCCGCGACACGCTCGACCGGGTGGTCACCGACGGTCGGGTGCTGCCCATCCGGGCGGCCAAGCTGGCCTCGGTCCTCGACGCCGCCGAGCAGGCGGCCACCCCGTCGGCCGGAACGACCCCGGAGCGCCAGGCTCGATGACGACCACGCCCGTCCTCGCGTCCACCCGCGAGGAGCTGAGGTCCTGGCGCGCCCGGCGTCCCGGCCGCGTCGCCCTGGTGCCGACCATGGGGGCCCTCCACGAGGGCCACGCGAGCCTGATGCGCACCGCGCGCCGGCACGCCGACACGGTGGTGGTCAGCATCTTCGTCAACCCGCTCCAGTTCGGCGAGGGAGAGGACCTCGACCGCTACCCGCGGACCCTCGACGCCGACCTCGAGGTGTGCGCCGCGGAGGGTGTCGACGTGGTCTTCGCCCCGTCCGTCGAGGAGGTCTACCCGCACGGCGTGCGCAGCGAGGCGGCCGTGACCGTCGACCCCGGCCGCCTCGGCGAGGTCCTCGACGGCGAGAGTCGCCCCGGGCACTTCACCGGTGTCCTCACCGTCGTCGCCAAGCTCTTCGGGCTGGTCCAGCCCGACGTCGCGGTCTTCGGCCAGAAGGACTACCAGCAGCTGGCCCTGATCACCCGGATGGCCGGCGACCTGTGCCTGCCGGTCGAGGTGGTGGGCGCCGAGACGGTCCGGGAGGACGACGGCCTCGCGCTGTCCAGCCGCAACCGCTACCTCGACACCGACCAGCGGGCGGCCGCGGTGGCGCTGAGCCGGGCGCTGCGGGCCGCGCAGGAGCAGGCGTCGTACGGCGTCGCGGCGGCGCGCCGGGCCGCGATGAGCGTCCTCGAGGCGGAGCCCGCGGTCGAGCTGGACTACCTCGCGCTCACCTCCACCGACCTCGGCGAGGCGCCGGAGACGGGGGAGGGGCGCATCCTGGTCGCCGCGCGGGTCGGCACCACCCGGCTCATCGACAACGCGCCGATCGTCTTCGACGTCCTTCCCCAGGCGGGCACCCCGACCGGGGGCTCGACCCACCACGAGAGGAGCAGCTGATGCTGCGCACGATGATGAAGTCCAAGATCCACCGGGCGACCGTGACCCAGGCGGACCTCCACTACGTCGGGTCGGTGACCGTGGACGAGGACCTCCTCGACGCGGCCGACCTCCTCGCCGGCGAGCTCGTCCACATCGTCGACGTCACCAACGGCGCCCGGCTCGAGACCTACACGATCGCCGGCGAGCGCGGCTCGGGCGTGATCGGCATCAACGGCGCCGCCGCCCGGCTCGTGCACCCCGGCGACACCGTCATCCTCATCGCCTACGCGCAGGTGGACGACGCCGAGGCCCGGGAGCTGACGCCCTCGGTGGTCTTCGTGGACGCCGACAACAAGGTGATGGCCACCGGCTACGACCCGGCCGAGACCTTCGGCGATCCGTCGCTGACCCGCGGCGACACCGTGTCCCGCTAGCCTGCCCGGATGCAGTCGTCGCCCGCACCGGGCTCCCCGCACCACCTCCCGCGGCGCCTCCCACAGCGCCTCCGGGCCCCCGATCCCGGCTGGACCACCCGCGCCGACGTCGTGGTGATCGGCTCCGGCATCGCCGGGCTGACGGCGGCGCTGCGCATCCATGCCGAGGACCCGGGGCTGTCCCTGCTGGTCGTCACCAAGGACGTCCTCAACGCCGGCTCCACCCAGTGGGCCCAGGGCGGCATCGCCGCCGCGCTCGGCCCCGGGGACACCCCCGAGCAGCACCTCCACGACACCCTGGTCGCCGGCGCCGGGGCGTGCGACGAGGACGCCGTACGGGTGCTGGTGACGGAGGGCCCGGACGCCGTGCGCGAGCTGATCGCGCTCGGCACCGTCTTCGACCACCACCCCGACGGCGAGCTCTCGCTGACCCGCGAGGGCGGCCACCACCGCGACCGCATCGCCCACGCGGGCGGCGACGCCACCGGCGCCGAGATCCAGCGCGCGCTGATCGCGGCCGTCGAGCGGGCCCCGGCCATCGAGGTCATCCAGCACGCGCTGGCCCTCGACCTGCTCCGCTCCGCGGACGGCGGCGTCGCCGGGGTCACCCTCCACGTGCTGGGCGAGGGCCAGCGCGACGGCGTCGGCGCGGTCCTGTGCCGGGCCGTGGTCCTGGCCTCCGGAGGACTGGGCCAGGTGTTCTCCCAGTCGACCAACCCCAGCGTCTCCACCGGCGACGGCATGGCCCTGGCACTGCGCGCCGGCGCGACCCTGCGCGACCTCGAGTTCGTCCAGTTCCACCCCACCGTGATGTACCTCGGACCCGACTCCCAGGGCCAGCAGCCGCTGATCTCCGAGGCGGTCCGCGGTGAGGGCGCCTTCCTCGTCGACTGGGAGTGCCACCGGTTCATGCAGGACCAGCACGAGCTCGCCGACCTGGCGCCGCGCGACGTGGTCGCCAAGGCGATCACCCGCCGGATGATGGAGTCCGGCCACCCGCACATGTGGCTCGACGCCCGCCACCTCGGCGCCGACTTCTGGGCCCGTCGCTTCCCCACGATCCTGGCCGTGTGCCGCGAGCACGGCGTCGACCCCGCGACCGACCTCATCCCGGTCGCGCCCGCCCAGCACTACGCGTCGGGTGGCGTGGCCACCGACCTGCACGGCCGCTCCGACGTGCCCGGCCTCTACGCCACCGGTGAGGTCGCCTGCTCCGGCGTCCACGGCGCCAACCGCCTCGCCTCCAACTCCCTGCTCGAGGGGCTCGTCTTCTCCCGCCGGATCGCCGCGGTGCTGCCCGGCGAGCTCCGGCCGTGGGCGGACCCCGTCGCCGAGGATCCCCGCCCCGACGGCCTCACCGGCGGGGACCAGCGGCGTGGGCTGCAGGAGGTGATGACGTCGCGGGTCGGCGTGCTCCGCTCGGCCGACGGCATCGCCGACGCGCTGGACCGGCTGGCGGGACTCGGCGCCGACAGCGACGAGGTCCCGGGCGTCGACGGCTGGGAGACCACCAACCTGCTCTCCCTCAGCACCGCCCTGGCCCGCGCCGCCCTGGAGCGCGAGGAGACCCGCGGCTCCCACTGGCGCGAGGACTTCCCCGAGCGCGACGACCTCGCCTGGGCCGGCCACGTCGACAGCCGCCTCGTGGCCGGCGAGCTGCGCCAGGACTTCGTCGCCGCCCCCTCGACCGACCCGTCCACCCCGACCGTGGAGCCCCGATGACACCCACGCCGTACGACGCCCTGCCGCCCGACCTGCTCGGCGAGGTCCGCGACGCCGGGCTCGACCCCGAGCAGGTCTACGCCGACATCGCCCGGGCGCTGGCCGAGGACCTGCCCGACGGTGCCGACGACGCGACCAGCGTCGCCACCATCCCCGCGGACGCCACCGGCGGCGCCGACTGGGCGGCCCGCGAGCCCGGGGTCGTCGCCGGACTCGCGCTCGCCGCCCTGGTCTTCCACTACGTGATGGGGGACGCGGTGACGATCACCGACCGGGTCGCCGACGGCACGCACGTGGAGAAGGGCGACGTGGTCCTCCACGTCGCCGGCCCCACCCGCGGGCTGCTCACCGCCGAGCGCACCGCGCTCAACGTCGCCAGCCACCTCTCCGGGGTCGCGACCGCCACCAGCCGCTGGGTGGCCGCCCTCGAGGGCACCCACGCCCGGGTGCTGGACACCCGCAAGACGCTGCCCGGCTGGCGCGCGCTGCAGAAGTACGCCGTCCGCTGCGGCGGCGGGGTCAACCACCGGTTCAGCCTGGCCGACAAGGCGATGATCAAGGACAACCACGTGATCGCCGCCGGCGGCGTGGTCCCGGCCATCGAGGCCGTGCGCGCGGCGTACCCGGGCCTGCCGATCATCAGCGAGGTCACCGACCTCGACCAGCTGCGGGCGCTCCTCGACGTGGGCGCGGAGTGGATCCTGCTGGACAACATGGACGACGCGACGATGGCCGAGGCCGTGCGCGTCACCGCCGGCCGGGCCGTGCTCGAGGCGTCCGGCGGGCTGACCCTCGAGCGGGCCCGCTCGGTGGCCGAGACCGGGGTCGACTACATCTCGGTCGGCGCCCTGACCCACAGCGTGGTGGTCCTCGACCTCGGCATGGACCTGGTCGACGACTGATGACCCTCCTCGCGGCCGACGTCGGCAACAGCCACACCTTCCTCGGCCTCTTCGAGCCGTCGGGGGGCGACGAGGTGGCCCACCACTGGCGGGTCGCGACCGACGAGCGGCGCACGTCCGACGAGTGGGCCGTCCTCGTGCGCGGCCTGCTCGCCGACGTGGGCGCCACCGACATCACCGGCATCTCGGTGTGCGCGACCGTGCCGGCGGTGCTGCACGAGTGGCGCGACATGATGGCTCGCCACTTCCCGCAGGCGCACAGCGTCGTGGTCGAGCCCGGCGTCCGCACCGGCGTCCCGGTGCTGATGGACAACCCGCGCGAGGTCGGGGCCGACCGCATCATCAACGCCCTGGCCGCCGCGACCCTGTACGGCGGCCCGGCCATCGTCGTGGACTTCGGCACCGCCACCACCTTCGACGTGGTGAGCGGCGCCGGGCAGTACATCGGCGGCGCCATCGCCCCCGGCATCGAGATCTCGCTGGAGGCCCTGGGTCGCCGGGGCGCCCAGCTGCGCAAGGTGGAGCTGGCCCGGCCGCGCTCGGTGATCGCCAAGAACACCGTCGAGGCCCTCCAGAGCGGGATGATCTTCGGGGTCGCCGCGCAGGTCGAGGGCATCGTCGACCGGATGATCGCCGAGCTCGGGGTCGCCGTCGGTGACGTCACCGTGATCGCCACCGGGCACCTCGCGACGCTGCTGCTCGACGAGTGCGACTGCTTCACCGAGCATGCTCCGTGGCTCACCCTGCAGGGTCTGCGCCTCGTCTTCGAGCGCAATTCCTGATCAATTCGGATCATTTGTCCCAGAAATGGGCGACCAATTCTCACGGTATTTGCCGCCACGAATTGAAGACGGGTATCTTGCCATTACCCCCAGGGCTCGAAATGGGCCCACTTCTGCGGAAGAAGGAATGACGTGGCACAAAAGGTGAACATCATCCTGGTCGACGATCTCGACGGCTCCGAGGCCACCGAGACGGTGTCGTTCGGCCTCGACGGGTCGTCGTACGAGATCGACCTCAACGACCACAACGCCGCCGCCCTGCGCGAGGCCCTGAGCGGCTACGTCGGGCACGCGCGCAAGGCCACCGGCGGTGCCCGCCGCGGTCGGCGTACGGGCGCGGCCGCCGCCTCGTCCTCGTCGCACACCAAGGACGTCCGGGAGTGGGCCAAGTCCCAGGGCATGGACGTCTCCGAGCGCGGCCGCATCTCCGCCGACGTCCAGCAGGCGTACGACGCCGCGCACTGACACGCACTTCCACGGCGACGCCGCACCCCGCGAGGGGTGTGGCGTCGTCCCCATTGCGGTCACCGCGGGTCGCGGTCGGTCACAGTCCGGTCGCGGTACGGGGGTCGTCCCTTGCGCGCCCCTGTCGGCGGGTGTTCGCTGAGAGCGGACGCCTCCGTCGTGCGACTGGGAACACGTAGGGTGGAGTCGGGCGTTGAGCCCACTGTCCGCCCACCGTCCCACCGTGGCTATGCGGACGCACAGACGCAAGCGAGGAGCGCACATGTTCGAGCGGTTCACCGACCGAGCCCGACGAGTTGTCGTGCTGGCCCAGGAAGAGGCCCGCATGCTCTCGCACAACTACATCGGTACCGAGCACATCCTGCTCGGGCTGATCCACGAGGGCGAAGGCGTCGCGGCCAAGGCGCTGGAGTCCCTCGACATCTCCCTGGAAGCAGTGCGCGCCCAGGTCGAGGAGATCATCGGCCAGGGCCAGCAGGCCCCGTCCGGTCACATTCCCTTCACGCCGCGCGCCAAGAAGGTGCTCGAGCTGTCCCTGCGCGAGGCGCTGCAGCTCGGCCACTCCTACATCGGCACCGAGCACATCCTGCTCGGCCTCATCCGTGAGGGCGAGGGTGTGGCCGCACAGGTCCTGCAGAAGCTCGGCGCCGACCTCAACCGGGTCCGCCAGCAGGTCATCCAGCTGCTCAGCGGGTTCCAGGGCAAGGAGTCGGCCGCGTCCGGCGCCGCCCCCGGCGGCTCGTCCTCCGAGGCGCCGTCGAGCTCGCTGGTCCTCGACCAGTTCGGCCGCAACCTGACCCAGGCGGCCCGCGAGGGCAAGCTCGACCCGGTCATCGGGCGCGAGCAGGAGATCGAGCGCGTCATGCAGATCCTGTCGCGCCGTACGAAGAACAACCCCGTCCTCATCGGCGAGCCCGGCGTCGGCAAGACGACCATCGTCGAGGGCCTCGCCCAGGACATCGTCAAGGGCAACGTGCCCGAGACGCTCAAGGACAAGCAGATCTACACCCTCGACCTCGGTGCGCTGGTCGCCGGCTCGCGCTACCGCGGTGACTTCGAGGAGCGGCTCAAGAAGGTCCTCAAGGAGATCCGCACCCGCGGCGACATCGTGCTGTTCATCGACGAGATCCACACCCTCGTCGGTGCCGGTGCGGCCGAGGGCGCCATCGACGCGGCCTCGATCCTCAAGCCGATGCTGGCCCGCGGTGAGCTCCAGACCATCGGTGCCACCACCCTCGACGAGTACCGCAAGTACCTCGAGAAGGACGCCGCCCTCGAGCGCCGCTTCCAGCCCATCCAGGTGCAGGAGCCCTCGATCGCGCACACCATCGAGATGCTCAAGGGCCTGCGCGACCGCTACGAGGCGCACCACCGGGTGACCATCACCGACGAGGCGCTGGTCTCGGCCGCCACCCTGGCCGACCGCTACATCTCCGACCGGTTCCTGCCGGACAAGGCCATCGACCTCATCGACGAGGCCGGCTCGCGCCTGCGCATCCGCCGCATGACGGCCCCGGCCGACCTGCGCGAGTACGACGACAAGATCGCCGACGTGCGCCAGCGCAAGGAGGCCGCCATCGACGGCCAGGACTTCGAGGCCGCCGCGCGCCTGCGCGACGAGGAGAAGCAGCTCATCGCCCGCAAGTCCGAGCGGGAGTCGCAGTGGCGCTCGGGTGACATGGACGAGGTCGCCGAGGTCGACGAGGAGCTGATCGCCGAGGTGCTCGCCGTGGCGACCGGCATCCCGATCGTCAAGCTCTCCGAGGAGGAGTCGACCCGGCTGCTCAAGATGGAGGACGAGCTCCACAAGCGCGTCATCGGCCAGGACGAGGCCGTCAAGGCACTCTCCCGCGCCATCCGTCGTACGCGTGCCGGGCTCAAGGACCCCAAGCGTCCCGGCGGGTCGTTCATCTTCGCGGGGCCCTCGGGCGTCGGCAAGACGTGGCTGTCCAAGACGCTCGCGGAGTTCCTCTTCGGCGACGAGGACTCGCTGATCCAGCTCGACATGAGCGAGTTCGGCGAGAAGCACACCGTCTCGCGCCTCTTCGGCTCGCCCCCCGGCTACGTGGGCTACGAGGAGGGCGGCCAGCTGACCGAGAAGGTCCGCCGCAAGCCGTTCTCCGTGGTGCTGTTCGACGAGGTCGAGAAGGCCCACCCGGACATCTTCAACAGCCTGCTGCAGATCCTCGAGGAGGGTCGCCTGACCGACTCGCAGGGCCGGGTGGTCGACTTCAAGAACACCGTCATCATCATGACCACCAACCTCGGCACCCGCGACATCGCCAAGGGCGTCAACCTCGGCTTCCAGCAGTCGGGCGAGGCCGGGTCCTACGACCGGATGAAGAGCAAGGTGTCGGAGGAGCTCAAGCAGCACTTCCGTCCCGAGTTCCTCAACCGTGTCGACGAGATCATCGTGTTCCCGCCGCTGTCGCGCGGGCAGATCGTCACCATGGTCGACAACATGATCGCGTCCGTCGAGCTGCGGCTCAAGGACCGCGACATGCAGCTCGAGCTCACCCAGGCGGCCAAGAACCTCCTGGCCGAGCGGGGCTTCGACCCGGTGCTGGGCGCGCGACCGCTGCGTCGCACGGTGCAGCGCGAGATCGAGGACGTGATGGCCGAGAAGATGCTCTTCGGCGAGATCGGCCCCGGTCAGATCGTGCTGGTCGACGTGGAGGGCGAGGGTCCGACCGCGACCTTCACCTTCGAGGGCCAGAAGGTCTCGGCGCTGCCGGACCTGCCCCCGTTCGAGACCGCCGACGTGACGGCCGAGTCGCTCGACATCGCGGTCCCGGTCGAGGGCGAGGGTCCCGACGACTCCGACGGTCCGACGGACATCCCGCGATCCACCTCCCCGGAGTGACGACCAGCTGAGTCACCACCACAGGAGCCCCCGGCGCACCCGCGCCGGGGGCTCCCGTGCGTCCGGGTGAAGTGCGCCTTCTCGGGGTAGTCCGCGACGATCGGACCCGATTTCGGGCGGATCCGGGGTCCCTTCGTCGCGGACTACCCCGGCAGGCGGTAGCCGGTCCCGTCGACGACCGCGACGAGCCCGTCCGCGACGAGCCCGGCCAGGCACCGCTCCCGCTGCTCCGCTCCGGGCCAGACCGCCTCGATGGCCGCCGGGCGCACGGTGCCCTCGGCCTCGCGGAGCACGGCCATGATCCGGCCGCGGCACTGGCGGTCGGTCCCGGCCCACGCCTGGCCCCGGCGCGGGGGCCCGTCGTACGCCGGACGGCCGGCCGCCAGCCACGCGCACCGGTCGGCGACCGGGCAGGCCTCGCAGCGCGGGTCGCGGGCCGTGCAGACCAGCGCGCCCAGCTCCATCACGGCGACGGCCCAGGTGGCCGCCGTGGCGTCGTCGTCGGGCAGCAGGCCGGTGGCCAGGTCCCGCTCGGCGCGGGTCACCGAGGTCGGCGGGAACTCGGTCCCCGAGACGACGCGGGCGAAGACCCGCCGCACGTTGGTGTCCAGCACGACGTGGCGCCGGCCGTGGGCGAAGCTCGCCACCGCCGCAGCGGTGTAGTCACCGACCCCGGGCAGTGCGATCAGCTCGTCGTACGACGTGGGCACCTGGCCGTCGTGGCGCTCGACGAGGGCGACGGCGGCCGCGTGCAGGCGCAGCGCGCGCCGCGGGTAGCCGAGCCGTCCCCACATCCGCACGGCCTCACCGGTGGGCTCGGCGGCGAGGTCGGCCGGCGTCGGCCACCGCTCGAGCCACGCGTCGTGGACGGGGAGGACCCGCGCCACCGGGGTCTGCTGGAGCATCAGCTCGGAGACCAGCACCGACCACGCCGAGGCCTCGGGTCGGCGCCAGGGCAGGTCGCGCGCGTGGGCGTCGTACCAACCCAGGATCGGCGCGTGCAGGTCGCTCATCGCGGCGATCGTACGCACGGATCCGGGGGCACCCCGGAGTGGCTCCGCCCCGGGCGTCCACGCGACTCCTAGGGTCGGGGTCATGCCGTCCTCGCGCCCCGCCCCCCCGATGGCACCGCGTGGTCCGCTGCCCGCCCGCGTCTACTGGTTCCGACGCCTGGTGGTGCTCGGCGTGGCCGTGCTGCTCGTCGCCGGGCTGGCCCGGCTGCTGGGCGGGTCGAGCGACGCCTCCTCCGACGAGGAGGCCCGGGCGACCACCGCCGGCGCCACCACGAGCACGAGCGTGGACCCGACGGACCCGGCCGCCACCGAGGCCCCGACGACGCCCGTCGAGCAGCCCCGGCGCCGCAAGAAGAAGCAGACGCCCACCGAGCCGCCGCTGGCGGAGCCGAGCGGTCCCTGCGAGAACGGCGACATCCTCGCCACCCCGACGCTCACCGAGGCGCCCGGCGGCAGCGACGTCCCGATCACCATCAACCTGCGCACCCGCGTCACCGCGGCCTGCACCTGGACGGTCTCCCCGGAGACCCTGACGGTCAGCATCACCTCGGGCCGCGACGCCATCTGGTCGAGCCGCGAGTGCCCGGCGGCGATCGTGCCGCAGGAGGTGGTCGTCCGGCAGGCCGTGGACGCCCCGATCGTGGTCACCTGGAACGCGAAGCGCTCCGACGAGGACTGCTCGTCGTTCACGGAGTGGGCGTTCCCCGGCTTCTACCACGTGGAGACCGCGGCGCTGGCCGGCGAGCCGACCGAGGTGCAGTTCGAGCTGGTGGCTCCCGCGAGCGCGGTGATCACCAAGACGGTGACGCCGAAGCCCCAGAAGGGGTCGAAGAAGCAGCAGGACAGCACCCACCAGCCCGGCGAGGACGGCGCGGGCAACTCAGCCGGCTGACCGGCTCAGATGTAGCGCTCGGTGATGCTGGACTCGGCGAGCCGCGAGAGCCCCTCGCGGACGCTGCGGGCCCGGAGCTCGCCGACGCCCTCGACGGCCTGGAGGTCGTCGATCCCGGCCGAGAGCAGCTGCTGGAGCCCGCCGAAGTGCTCGACGAGGCGGTCGACGACCGAGCCGGGCAGGCGCGGCACCTTGGCCAGCAGCCGGTAGCCGCGCGGAGCGACCGCACCGTCGAGGTTCTCGGCGGTGCCCAGGCCGAGCACCGCGGCGACCGCACCGGGGTCGACCAGCTCGGTGGGGGAGAGGGTCGACAGGTCGCCGAGGATGACCGATGCCTCGACCTTGCGGCGCTTGCCGGCCGGGAGGTAGTCGCGCACGACCAGCTCGCGCTCGGCGTCCACGCCGGTGATGAGCTCCTCGAGCTGCAGCGACAGCAGCCGGCCGTCGGTGCCGAGCTCGAGCACGTAGTCGTCGATCTCGCGGGCGATCCGGATGACCATCTCGAGGCGCTGGGCCACGACCGCGACGTCGCGCACGGTCACCAGGTCCTCGATCTCCAGGGCCGAGAGCGTCGCCGACACCTCGTCGAGGCGCATCTTGTAGCGCTCCAGGGTGGCCAGGGCCTGGTTGGCGCGGGACAGGATCTTGCCCGAGTCCTCGAGGACGTGCCGGATGTCGCCGACGTAGGCGGCGATGATCTGCATCGACTGCGACACCGAGATGACGGGGTGGCCGGTCTGCTTGGCCACCCGCTCCGCGGTGCGGTGCCGGGTGCCGGTCTCCTCGGAGGGGATCGAGTGGTCGGGCATCAGGTGGACGGCGGCGCGCGAGATGCGGGTGATGTCCCGGTCGACGATGATCGCGCCGTCCATCTTGGCCAGCTCGCGCAGGCCGGTGGCGGTGAAGGGCACGTCGAGGGTGAAGCCACCGGTGGCCATGGACTCCACCATCTTGTCCTGGCCCAGCACGATGAGGGCGCCGGTGCGACCACGCAGGATGCGCTCGAGGCCGTCGCGCAGTGCGGTGCCGGGTGCGATCATCGCCAGGGTGGCGCGCAGGCGGAGCACGTCGTCGAACGCTCGGGCACGGTGGTCCTCTCGTACGGGTACGACGCCGGGCGTCGAGGCGCTCAGTGTAGGGGACACGGGGCGCCGCACCGCCCTTTCTCAGTCGAGCGGGGGCAGGGGGATCCGGTCGGCCCGGGTGACCCGCAGGGTGCACAGCGCGTCCCACACGGTGCTCTCGGAGATCACCCGCATCCCGTCGACGCGCCGGTCGCCGCCGTTGTCGGACGCGCCGGCCCCTCGAGGCACGACGGCCACCTTGAAACCGAGCCGGGCGGCCTCGGCGAGCCGCTGGGGCAGGTCGCGCACCCGGCGCAGCTCGCCCGCCAGGCCGATCTCGCCCATGGCCACGACCCCCTTCGGCGGGGCGATGCCGTGGGTCGCGCTGGCGACGGCCACCGCGATGGCCAGGTCGGTGGCCGGCTCGGTGAGCTTGGCCCCGCCGACGGTCGAGGCGAAGACGTCGTGGGAGTGCAGCTTGATGTGGGCGTGCTGCTGGAGGACCGCCAGGATCATCGCCACCCGGGAGGAGTCGATGCCCGACGTCGTGCGCCGCGGGCGCTCGAGCGGGGAGGGCGTCACCAACGCCTGGACCTCGGCGAGCAGGGGGCGACGCCCCTCCATGGTGACGGCGACGCAGGTGCCCGGGACCTGCTGGGTGTGGTGCTCGACGAAGAGTCCGGTCGGGTCGGTGACCGCGGTGATGCCGCCGGCGGAGAGGTCGAAGCAGCCGACCTCGTCCACGGGGCCGAAACGGTTCTTCATCGCCCGGACCATGCGGAAGCGGGAGTTGCGGTCGCCCTCGAAGTTGAGCACCACGTCCACGAGGTGCTCGAGGACCCGCGGCCCGGCGATCGAACCGTCCTTGGTGACGTGGCCGACGATGACGGTGGTGATGTTGCGGGTCTTGGCCACCCGCACCAGCGCGGCCGCGACCTCCTTGACCTGGGTGACCCCGCCCGGGACCCCCTCGACGCCCGACGCGCCGATGGTCTGGATCGAGTCGATGACCAGCAGGGTGGGGCGCACCTGCTCGATGTGGCTCAGCACGGCCCCGAGATCGGTCTCGGCCGCCAGGTAGAGCTCGTCGTGGACCCCGCCGGTGCGATCGGCGCGCAGCCGCACCTGGGAGGCGGACTCCTCACCGGTGACGTAGAGCGTGCGGGTGCGGACCCGGGCGGTCTGGGCGGCCACCTCGAGGAGCAGGGTGCTCTTGCCGACCCCGGGCTCGCCGGCCAGCAGGATCGCGGCGCCGGGCACCAGGCCCCCGCCCAGCACCCGGTCCAGCTCGGGGACCCCGGAGGAGCGGGAGGTGGAGTCCTCGACCGAGACCTGGCCGATCGGCACCGCGGGCCGCGTCACCGGGGACGCGGTGGTCCGCATGGTCGGGGCGGCGGCCTCGGCGACGGAGCCCCAGGCCTGGCACTCGCCGCACCGTCCCACCCACTTGCCGGTCTCCCAGCCGCACTCGGAGCACTTGTAGGCGGCGCGCTGTCTGCTCATGGGCGGCACGCTAGGCGACGGGACCGACAGCGCAGTTATGCTGCCCTTGCTTGGAACGATCAAGGGGGACGGACATGTCGCGATCGGAGTCACGGCTGGGCACGCACCTGCCGGTGTCGCCACCCACGCTCGCCGACGTCGCGGAGCGCGCGGGCGTCAGCCGGCAGACCGTCTCCAACGCCGTCAACAACCCCGACCTGCTGCGTCCGGGCACGTTGGAGCGGGTCCGCGAGGCGATCGAGGAGATGGGCTACTCGCCCAACCGCGCCGCCCGCAACCTGCGCACCCGCACCTCCCAGCTGATCGGCCTGCGCGTCTCGCCGGTCCAGGAGGGCACCGCCAACGCGATGATGGACCGCTTCGTCCACACGCTGGTCGAGACCTCCGCGCTCGCCGGGCACCACGTCCTGCTCTTCACCGGTGAGGACGAGGATCCGGTGGCCGGCTACGACAACCTGCTGCGCTCGACCGCGGTCGACGCCTTCGTGGTCACCGACACCTACCTGGGCAACCCGCAGGCCGCCTGGCTCGCCGAGCAGCGGGCCCCCTTCGTCGCGTTCGGGCGTCCCTGGGACCGCGCCGACGCGCGGCACCCGTGGGTCGACGTCGACGGAGCGGCCGGCACCCGGCTCGCCACCGAGCACCTGATCGCCAAGGGCCACACCCGCATCGCCTGGATCGGCTGGCGCAAGGACTCGCCGATCGGCGAGGACCGGCGCGCCGGCTGGGTGACGACGATGCACGAGCACGGCCTGGCCACCACCGGGCTGGCCAGCCGGGTCGAGGACACCGTCCAGTCCGGTGGCGAGGCCGCCGCGGTGCTGCTCGACGAGTCGGCCCCCACCGCGTTCGTCTGCGCCTCCGACACCCTGGCGATGGGTGTGCTCCACACGTTGTGGCTGCGCCAGCTCGCCCCGGGCCGCGACATCGCGGTGGTCGGCTTCGACGACTCCCAGGTCGCCCAGGTCTACCCGGTCGGCCTGACGTCGGTGCGCCAGCCGCTCGAGGACGTCGCGGTCCAGATCGTCACCGCGCTGCACGCGCTGCTGTCCCACCAGCCGCCCGCCGAGGACGGGGTGCTGCTCACGCCGACCCTCGTCGTCCGCGAGTCGTCCTGAGGGCCGCAGGCGTCAGTACGCCCGCCACCACACGTTGACCGCGTAGTCGACCTCGGTGCCCTCGTGCGTCGCCAGCACCCGGTCGGCCACCTCGGGGGCGAGCTCGATCCGCACCACCGCCTCGAGGTCCTCGCGCCGGTCGAACGACCAGCCCATGTCGACCGGCACCCGCGTCCAGCCGCGCTGCGACCAGAACCGCTCCACCTCGACCGGGTCCACCTCGGGATAGCCGAGGCGGAACCACGCCCCGAACGTCGACCGCGTGCCGTCGTTGTCGATGACGAAGGCGGTGCCCCCACGACGTACGACGCGGTCCAGCTCGGCCAGGCCCGGCTCGCAGCCGGGACCGAAGAAGTAGGCCCACCGCGCGTGGACGACGTCGACCGACGCGTCCGGCAGGGGCAGGGCCTGCGCGGTGCCGGTCAGCACCTCGACGTTGGCGAGCCGACGGGTACGACGCCGGGCCAGCGCCGCCAGCGAGGAGTGCGGCTCCACGCCGACCACCCGCCGGGCGTGCTCGGCCCACCGGGGGAGGTGGAAGCCGGTCCCGCACCCCACGTCGAGCAGCACCCGCTCGTCCCACGACGCCACGTCGCGCATGGCGGCCTCGATCCGGCCGCCGGGGTCGGCGGCGCGGTTCTCGAGCTCGTAGGTCTCCGGGTGGTGCCAGATGTTGGGACTCGGCGTGGCGCCGTCCCGGCGCGGTGGGCGGGTCAGAGCCGGACGAGCCCGGAGGGCGTCTGGACCTGGACGGCGATGACGCCCGGCGTGCCGTTGGGGGCGACCCACTCGACCTTGATGTCCTCCAGCGGCGCCTCGACGGTCTCGCCGAGCCACTCGCTGACCCGCTGCGGGTCACCGGCGATCTCGAGCGCGACCAGCGAGAACTGGCTGTCGGCCGCGTTGCTGGGGTGCATCTCGGCCGGCGACTCCCACTGGATGAAGAAGGGGAGCTGCGGGTCCGACAGCAGGCCGTGGACGCCGATCTGTCGCCAGAGCAGCTCCTCGCCGCTGGGCAGGTGGCGGTTGCCCTTGACCGACTCGCGGCCGAGCCGCTGCTCGACGACGGCGATGTCGTCGACGGCCACCACCCAGCCGAGCCAGCCGCCACCGAGGGCGGAGCGGGCACGGACGGCTTGGCCGAAGGGGGCCTTGTCGCTCGCAGGGTGGTCCAGCACCTCGACGATCTCGATGTAGGTGCGGCCGTCCAGCGGCATGATCATGTTGCGGGTCCCGAAACGGGGATGCACACCGCCGTCGATGAAGTCCTTGCCGAGCTGGCCCCCGATGCGCTGGGCTGTGCTGGCAAGTCCATCCGGTCCGGCTGCGAACGAGAGATGGTCCAGGCGCATGGCTGCATTCTGTGCTCAGGGGTGGGACGCCGTCACGCCGGGGTCAAGTTGTCTTGACGTCGAGCGATTTTCCGTCGGCAGTCGACCCCGTCAGCGGGGGTCGGCGGGGTGCAGCGCCAGCGCCGAGCGGGACCGCACGTGCGCGTCGCAGTGCCCCACCAGCTCGCGGTAGCCCGCCTCGCCCATCAGCTCGGTCAGCTCGGCCTCGTTGGTCACGTAGACCGGCTCCGGGGCGACGTGCGCCTCGGTGTTGCCCGAGCAGTACCAGTCGAGGTCGTGCCCGCCCGGCCCCCAGCCGCGCCGGTCGTACTCGCCGATCGACACCTCGGTGTACGCCGTCCCGTCCTGCCGCTCGACGTCACGGAACGTGCGCCGGATGGGCAGCTGCCAGCAGACGTCCGGCTTGGTCTCGAGCGGGTTGCGGCCCTGCTCCAGCGCCAGGCCGTGCAGGGCGCAGCCGGCCCCACCGCCTCCGTTCGAGGGGGCGAAGTCGGCCCGGTTGTGGAAGACGCACGCGGACTGGCCGTCGTACTCCACGGCGATCGTCTTGCGCTCGCCGTCCTCGTCGGCCTCGACCCAGTCGTCGACCTCGACCGGTCGCTGCGGGTGGAACTGCCACTGCTCGGGGGTGAGCTGCGCGACGTACGACGCGACGCGCTGCTCGTCGTCGGCGTCGCTGAAGTGCGCGCCGAGGGTGCAGCACCCCACGTCGGGGGAATCCGCGTAGATGCCCTGGCAGCCCTGGCCGAAGATGCAGGTGTAGGACGAGGTCAGCCAGGTGAGGTCGCAGCGGAACACCTGCTCCTCGTCGGCGGGGTCCACGAACTCGACGAAGGCACGGGGAAAGACGAGGTCGACTTCGGGCACTGGCCAAGCCTAGTAGTTTGGCCACATGCGTCTCGGCGTCCTCGACATCGGATCCAACACGGGCCACCTGCTCGTGGTGGACGCGCACGGTGGCGCGGCCCCCCTGCCGGCCTTCTCCCACAAGCAACCGCTGCGCCTCGCCGAGCACCTCGACAAGGACGGCGCGGTCACCGACGCCGGCATCGAGGCCCTCACCGAGTTCTGCCGCGAGGCCGTGAGGGTCGCGGAGGACAAGGGCTGCGAGGACATGCTCGGCTTCGCCACCTCGGCGGTGCGCGACGCGGTCAACTCCGACGCCGTCCTGTCCCACGTCAACGACGTGACCGAGGTCGACCTGTCCGTGCTGTCGGGGGAGGACGAGGCCCGCCTCACCTTCCTCGCCGTACGCCGCTGGTTCGGGTGGTCGGCCGGCCGGCTGGCGGTCTTCGACATCGGCGGCGGGTCGCTGGAGATCGCCGGCGGCGCCGACGAGGCCCCCGACGTGGCGTGGTCGATGCCGCTCGGCGCGGCCCGCCTGGCCCGTGAGTGGTTCGGCGACGCCCGCCCCGACGACGAGGCCCTGCGCAAGCTGCGGCGCCGGATCCGCGCCGACATCGCCCGCGACGCGGGCAACCTGCTGCGCCCCGGCGCCCCCGACCGCGCGGCCGCGACGTCCAAGACCTTCCGCTCGTTGGCCCGGATCTGCGGCGCGGCGCCCAGCGGCGACGGCCCCCTCGTCCCGCGGGTCCTCGAGCTCGAGACCCTCGCGCAGTGGATCCCCAAGCTGGTCTCGCTCGACCGCGACGAGCTGGCGTCCCTGCCGGGCGTCTCGCCGAGCCGCACCCACCAGATCGTCCCGGGTGCGCTGGTGGCCGAGGCGTGCATGGACATCTTCGACCTCGAGGCCCTCGAGATCTGCCCGTGGGCGCTGCGCGAGGGCGTCATCCTCGAGCGCCTCGACCAGCTGTCCGTGGTGACCCGCCCGGCCGTACGTCGCGGATCGTCGTGACCCTCGTCGCGCTCTCCACCGCCTCGGTCTACCCCGAGTCCACGGCGCACGCCTTCGCGTGGGCCGCCCAGGTGGGCTACGACGCCGTCGAGGTGATGGTCGGCATCGACGCGCTGTCCCAGCAGACCTCCGCGCTCCAGCAGCTCTCCGCGCACCACGAGATGCCGATCTGCGCGATCCACTCGCCGTGCCTGCTGTGGACCCAGCGGGTCTGGGGCACCGAGCCGTGGGGCAAGCTCGAGCGCTCCGCCGAGCTGGCGTCCGCGGTGGGCGCCGACGTCGTCGTCGTGCACCCGCCGTTCCGCTGGCAGAAGGAGTACGCCGCGGGCTTCGTCGACGGGATCGCCGCGCTGGAGGAGTCGACGGGCATCGCCTTCGCCGTCGAGAACATGTATCCCTGGCGGGCCTCCTCGCGTCGCGGCATGGAGATGTACCTCCCGAGCTGGGACCCCAGCGACCACGAGTACGCCAACACCACCATCGACCTGTCGCACGCGGCCATCGCCCGCAGCGACGTCATCCCGATGGCCGAGCGCCTCGGGGGCCGGCTGCGCCACATCCACCTCACCGACGGCAGCGGCTCGGCCAAGGACGAGCACCTGGTGCCCGGCCGCGGGGCGATGGGCGCCGCGGACTTCCTGGCCCACCTCGCGGACCGCGACTTCGAGGGCCACATCGTGCTCGAGATCAACACCCGCCGCTGCTCGACCCGCGCCGAGCGCGAGGCCGACCTGCGCGAGTCGCTGGAGTTCGCCCGCGAGCACTTCGCGGTCCCGGCGCGCTGACGCGCCGTACCCTCCCTCGCATGACCCGCCCCTCCCGCGGCCGCCGCCCGGGCGCCCCCGACACACGGGCCGCCGTGCTCGCCGCGGCCCGCGCGGCGTTCGCGGCCAAGGGGTTCGGGGGGACGACGATCCGCTCGGTCGCCGCCGACGCCGGCGTCGACCCGGCGCTGGTGCACCACTACTTCGGCACCAAGGACGACCTGTTCATGGCCGCGATGCAGCTGCCGATCGACCCGCGCGAGGTGATCGGCGGCGTCGTGGCCGGTCCCGTCGAGGAGGTCGCCGAGCGCTTCCTGCGGGCCTTCCTGTCGGTCTGGGACGACCCGGACGTGCAGCCGGCCCTGCTCGCCGCGGCGCGGGGCGTGATGGACCCGACGGCGCACCGGCTGCTGAGCGAGGGGTTCCTGCCGGTGGTCATCCAGCCGGTCGGGCTCGCGCTGGGGATCGACCGGCCCGAGCACCGGATGGCCCTGGTCGCCAGCCAGGTCGTCGGGCTGATCCTGGTGCGCTACGTCCTGCGCGTCGAGCCGGTCGCGTCGCTGAGCAGCGAGCAGGTCGTGGCGACGTACGCCCCCACGCTCCAGCGCTACCTGACCGGGGACCTCCCCCCGGCCTGAGGCGCTCGGGGTGGTCCAGACCGCCCCGGGCCCCCCGTCGGCGTCTCCTCCGGAGCCCACGGGCGCGGTGATGAGGATCCCTCGGGGAACTCCGTCCCGGGAGCGGGCGGCCCCGCCTCGGGCGCCGGGCCCTTGACGCTGCGTCGCTCCCGGGAGCACAATTCAACGCATGATGAATAACGTCATTGACCTGCGCGACCTCGTCGTCGTCCGGGGCGACCGCACCGTGATCCCGGGCCTCACGCTGGGTGTCGCCGCCGGCGTCACCGGGCTGCTGGGGCCCAGCGGGTGCGGCAAGTCCACGCTGCTGCGGGCCGTGGTCGGCGTGCAGCGTGTCCGGTCCGGCGACGTCGAGGTCCTGGGCCTGCCGGCCGGGGCCCGGGGGTTGCGCGACCGGGTCGGCTACGTCACCCAGGCCGCCAGCGTGTACGACGACCTCACCGTCGCCGAGAACCTCCGCTTCTTCGCCCGGGTGCTCGGCGTCGCGCGCGACGAGGTGGACGCCGCCGTCGCCGCCGTCGACCTCGGCGGGCAGCGGGACCAGGTGGTGGGCAACCTGAGTGGCGGCCAGCGCAGTCGTGCCAGCCTCGCCGTCGCGCTGCTGGGCGACCCCGACGTGCTGGTCCTCGACGAGCCCACGGTCGGGCTCGACCCGGTGCTGCGCCGGGACCTGTGGCGCCTCTTCCACCGGCTGGCCGACCGGGGCAAGGCCGTGCTGGTCTCCAGCCACGTGATGGACGAGGCGGACCGGTGTGACCGGCTGCTCCTGATGCGCGAGGGCCGGATCATCGCTGACGGCACCCCCGACGAGATCCGCGGGGGCGCCCCGGACATCGAGGCGGCCTTCCTCCAGATCGTCGAGTCCGCGGCATGAGCGCCCGGGTCACGCTCGCCGTCGCCGGCCGGGTGCTCACCCAGGTACGCCGCGACCACCGCACCCTGGCCATGCTGCTGGTGCTGCCCTGCCTCCTGATGAGCCTGCTGTGGTGGATGTTCGTGGACATGCCGGGCAACGCCTTCGACGGGTTCGGCCCCGCGCTGCTGGCCATCTTCCCGTTCACGGTGATGTTCCTCGTGACCAGCGTGACCACGCTGCGCGAGCGCGGCAGCGGCACCCTCGAGCGGCTGCTGTCCATGCCGATGGGCAAGCTCGACTTCCTGCTCGGCTACGCCCTGGCGTTCGGGGTCCTCGCCGCCGTCCAGTCGGCGCTGGCGGTCGCGGTGAGCGTGGGGCTGCTGGGCCTCGACGTGAACGGTCCGGTGTGGCTGCTGGGGGTGGTCGCGGTCGTCGACGCCGTCCTGGGCACCGCGCTGGGGCTGCTGGTCAGCGCCTTCGCCGACACCGAGTTCCAGGCGGTGCAGTTCATGCCGGCCTTCGTGATCCCGCAGCTGCTGCTCTGCGGGCTCTTCGTCGCCCGCGACGAGCTGCCGGCGGTGCTCGGCGCCCTCAGCGACGTCCTCCCGCTCTCGTACGCCGTCGACGCCATGCAGGAGCTCGTCGGCGCCGGCGACCAGGCCAGCGTCTGGGCCGACGTCTCGGTCGTGCTCGCCTTCGCCCTGGCGGGCCTGGCCCTCGGTGCGGCGACGCTGCGGCGGCGTACGGCCTGAGTCCCGGCGTACGCGTGGTGCCCTCAACTGGCGGCGCGTGACAGCCGGCTTCGGCAACTGGCGGCGCGTGACACTGCGAGGGTCCGGTACGACGTCGTCCGCCGCCAGTTGCGCGGGCGGGGGCTGCGGCGTACGCGCGGTTCCCTCAACTGGCGGCGCGTGACAGCCGGCTTCGGCAACTGGCGGCGCGTGACATTCCGAGGGTCCGGTACGACGTCGTCCGCCGCCAGTTGCGCCGCGAGCGCGCCGGCCGACGCCCCGTCCGGAGGAGGCCCCGCGGGGTCGGTCGGCGTAGCCTGTGCGGCATGTCTCTGCTCCGCCAGCCGATCCTGCTCCTCGCCAAGAGCGAGCAGGTCAAGAAGCTCGTCAGCACCATGCCCGTCTCGTCGGGCATCGTCACCAGCTACGTCCCGGGAGAGTCCACCGACTCCGCCGTCACGGCCACGGACGGACTGGTCGCCGACGGCCTCCAGGTGACCCTGGACTTCCTGGGTGAGGACACCCTCGACGCCGCCCAGGCCGAGGCCACGGTGGCGGCCTACAAGGAGGTGCTGGCCGAGCTCGCCCGCCGCGGGCTCGCGTCGAAGGCCGAGGTCAGCGTCAAGCTCAGCGCCGTCGGTCAGGCGCTGCCGGTGAACGGCGAGAAGGTCGCGCTGGAGAACGCCCGCGAGATCTGCCGCGCCGCCCGCAACGCCGGCACCACGGTCACCCTCGACATGGAGGACCACACCACCACCGACTCGACGCTGGGGATCCTGCGCGAGCTGCGCAAGGACTTCCCCGAGACCGGGGCGGTCCTGCAGGCGATGCTGCACCGCACGGAGGCCGACTGCCGGGCGCTCGCCTACGAGGGCTCGCGCGTGCGGCTGTGCAAGGGCGCCTACCACGAGCCGGAGTCGGTGGCCTTCCAGGAGAAGCTCGACATCGACAAGTCCTACGTCCGCTGCCTCAAGGTGCTGCTGGCCGGCCAGGGCTACCCGATGATCGCCAGCCACGACCCCCGGATGGTGCAGATCGCGTCGTCGCTGGCCAGCCGCTACGGCCGCCACCCGGGCACCTACGAGTTCCAGATGCTGTACGGCATCCGCCCCGAGGAGCAGAAGCGCCTCGCCGCCACCGGCGAGACCGTGCGCGTCTACATCCCCTACGGCCAGGAGTGGTACGGCTACCTCATGCGCCGCCTCGCCGAGCGCCCGCAGAACCTCTCCTTCTTCGCCCGCTCGCTGATCTCCAAGAAGTAGGCCCCGCGATGCCCCAGACCGCGATCATCGGCGCCGGCGTGATGGGCGAGACCCTGCTCTCCGGGCTGGTCCGCGCCGGGCGCCGGGTGGACAACCTGCTCGTCGGGGAGAAGCGGTCCGACCGTGCCCGCGAGCTCGAGGAGCAGTACGGCGTCGCGGTCGTCTCCAACGCCGAGGCGGCCCGCAAGGCCGACACGGTGGCCCTCGTCGTCAAGCCGCAGGACATGGCGGCGGTCCTGGACGAGATCGCCGCGGAGCTGCGGCCCGGGCAGCTGCTCGTCAGCCTCGCGGCCGGCATCACCACCGCCTTCATCGAGTCCCGCGTGCCCGAGGGCGTCGCGGTCGTCCGGGTCATGCCCAACACCCCGGCCCTGGTGGACGAGGGGATGGCCGCCATCTCGCCCGGCTCGCACTGCGACGACGGGCACCTGGCCGAGGCGGAGTCGCTGATGGCCTCCACGGGCAAGGTGCTGCGCATCCCGGAGCGGCAGATGGACGCGGTCACCGCCATCAGCGGCTCCGGCCCCGCCTACATCTTCTTCGTCGTCGAGTCGATGATCGAGGCGGGCGTGCACCTCGGCCTGCCGCGGGCCACCTCGACCGAGCTGGTCATCCAGACGCTCTACGGCTCCGCGACGATGCTGCGCGAGACCGGGACGCACCCGGTCGTCCTGCGCGAGCAGGTCACCTCCCCGGGCGGTACGACGGCGTCGGCGCTGCGCGAGCTCGAGGTCCACCGGGTGCGGGCCGCGTTCCTCGCCGCCATGGAGGCTGCGCGGGACCGCTCCCGCGCGCTCGCCGAGGGCTCCTGACCCGCGCCACCGGCAGGCGGTGTCAGCCCGCCGCGTGCGGGTCGGGCAGCAGGCCCGGCGTCGCGGCCAGGATGGCGTGTGCCGCCTCGCGGTGCTTGTGCTCGACGAGCACCTCGTAGCGGGTGGCGACCACCGCGGTCACGGAGCTGAAGTCGCGACGTCCGCGTGTGGCGGCGTACCCGATCAGGCCCCAGACGAGGCCGAAGAGCAACCCGAACAGGGCGGTCGAGAGCAGGATGCCGAGCAGGCTGCCGTCGACCCACAGGGCGATGATGAGGCCGACGAAGACGCCGAACCACAGCCCGGAGCCCGCGCCGGCCAGGGCGACGCGACCCCAGGTGAGGCGACCGGTGACCCGCTCGATCCGCTTGAGGTCGGTGCCGACGATCAGGAGGTTCTCGACCGGGAACTCCTCGTCGGAGAGGTGGTCGACAGCGCGCTGCGCCTCCTCGTAGGTGGCGTAGACGGCCAGGGACTGCGGGTAGGCCAGCGCGAGGCCGGTGGTGCGGGTGCCGGTGGTGTCCATGTCACGAGTCTTGCACTCCGGCACGACCGGGGCCCGTGACAGCAGACCGAGGTCGGTGGGCCACCGCCACGGCGGCGACTCCGGGGCGGGCCGGTCGACCCGGTGCGCGACGACCACGCCGCGGGTGTCGCGGGTCACCCGGGTGGGTTGCGGGTAGCGTCCGTCACATGGAGTGCCCCGGCCCCGCGTCCGTCGTCTTCGACAAGAGCCTCACGCAGTACGACTTCGGACCCGGGCACCCGATGTCCCCGGTGCGGGTGGACCTGACCATGCGCCTCGCCGAGGAGCTCGGCGTGCTCGAGCACGTGCGCCTGGTGGAGGCCCCGATCGCCGACGAGGACCTGATCGCCACCGTCCACGACCGCAGCCTCATCGCGGCCGTCACGCGCTGCGGCACCGAGGGTGGCGAGGACCTCGGCCACGGTCTGGGCACCGACGACGACCCGGTCTTCCGTGAGATGCACACGGCGGCGGCGCACGTGGTCGGCGCGACCGTCGAGGCCTGCCGGCAGGTGGCGAGCGGCGAGTCGCTGCACAGCGCGAGCATCGCCGGTGGCCTCCACCACGCGATGGCCGACCGCGCGTCCGGCTTCTGCATCTACAACGACGTCGCCGTGGGCATCCGGAGCCTGCTCGACCAGGGCCATGAGCGCGTGGCCTACGTCGACGTCGACGTCCACCACGGCGACGGCGTGGAGCGCATCTTCTACGACGACCCGCGCGTGCTGACGATCTCCCTGCACGAGACCGGCCAGATGCTCTTCCCCGGGACGGGGTTCCCCCACGACTCCGGCGGCCCCGGGGCCGAGGGGACCGCGGTCAACGTCGCGCTGCCTCCGGGCACGGCCGACGCCGGCTGGTTGCGCGCCTTCCACGCCGTGGTGCCCCCGGTGCTGCGTGCCTGGGCGCCCGAGATCCTGGTGACCCAGCACGGCTGCGACTCCCACATGGAGGACCCGCTCGCGCACCTCATGCTCAGCGTCGACGGCCAGCGGGCGGCGTACGTCGCGCTGCACGAGCTGGCCCACGAGGTCACCGAGGGGCGGTGGGTCGCGACCGGCGGTGGCGGCTACGCGTTGGTCGACGTCGTCCCGCGCGCGTGGACGCACCTGCTCGCCATCGTCGGCGGCCACCCCCTGCCGCCCGAGACGCCCACCCCGCCCGGCTGGCGCGCCTACGTCACCGAGCTGCTGGACCGCACCCCGCCGTACCGGATGACCGACGGGCGCACCCCGGCCTATCGGGACTGGGCCGACGGCTACGACCCGGAGACCTGGCTGGACCGCGCGATCATGGCCACGCGGACCGAGGTGTTCCCCCTCCACGGGCTGGACCCCTACCCGTAGGACGGGACCCCGCGGCTCCCACAGGTGAGGCAAAATCAACCCGACACGCCGCTCGCCCCACAAGTTTCAGGAGCAACCCCTTCCCCACGGGTCACACAAGGCCCTACAGTCGGCAAGAGCGCCACGACTGTGACACCGGTGGGGAAGCCGGTGCCGTGTCGCACAGAAAGATCGGTGCACCATGGCCCCCAACTCAAGCGGCGACATGTCGGACGTCGTGTTCCTCACGATCGCCGAGGTCGCTGCCAGGATGCGCGTCTCGAAGATGACCGTCTACCGGCTCGTCCACGGCGGTGAGCTGCCCGCCGTACGCGTCGGTCGCTCCTTCCGGGTGACCGAGGACGACGTCAACGACTACCTGCGCAAGAGCTTCTACAACGCCGGCTGAGCCTGTCGGCACGTCCCGTCCGACCGTGGTCGGGATCCCGGCCGGGCCCACGCCCGGCAACACGATTCTCCACCGTCCGGTCCGGCCAGTAGGCTGTGACAGGTCGCGCGGGCACCTGCCTGCGCGCCGCACGTGCGCAGGAGTGCTCGTGCGACGCACGTGAAAGGTTTCCCTGTGGGTTCTGTCATCAAGAAGCGGCGCAAGCGCATGGCCAAGAAGAAGCACCGCAAGCTGCTCAAGAAGACGCGCGTCCAGCGTCGCAAGCTCGGCAAGTAGGTCTCGAGCCGGGGGCTCGGTCATGGGACGGGTCGTGCTGGTCACGGGGGTCTCCCGCGACATCGGTCGGCGCTTCGCGCGCTCGGCCGCCAGCGACCCGTCCATCGGCCGGGTCATCGGCGTCGACGTCGTCCCACCTCGCGGTGACATCGGCGACGTCTCCTTCGTGCGCGCCGACATCCGCACGCCGGTCATCGCCAAGGTCCTCGCCAAGGAGGACGTCGACACCGTCGTGCACATGAGTGTCATCGCGACCCCTGGCTCGGCCGGGGGACGCAACACCATGAAGGAGCTCAACGTCATGGGCACCATGCAGCTGCTCGCTGCATGCCAGAAGTCCCCCGGCGTCGAGCGCGTGGTCGTCAAGTCCACCACCACGGTCTACGGCGCGAGCGCGCGCGACCCTGCGATGTTCACCGAGGAGATGGGCCCCAAGCGGCTCCCGAGCTCGGGCTACGCCAAGGACGTCTACGAGGTCGAGGGCTACGTCCGCGGTTTCGCCCGGCGCCGGCCCGACGCTGCGGTGACGATGATCCGCGCCGCCAACGTGATCGGTCCGCACGTGACCAGCCCGATCACCAGCTACTTCCGGCTGCCGGTGATCCCGCGGGTGCTGGGCTTCGACCCGCGCCTGCAGTTCCTCCACGAGGACGACCTCCTCGACGTGCTCAAGCACGCCGTGGTGGCCGGCATCCCGGGCACCTTCAACGTCGCCGGCGACGGCATGTTGATGCTGTCCCAGGCGGTCCGCCGGCTCGGCAAGCCGTCCGTCGCCCTCCCGGCCGTCGCGGTCGGGCGGCTCGGGTCCACGCTGCGGCAGGCCCGGGTGGCGGACTTCTCGCCCGAGCAGCTGGGCTTCCTGACCTACGGTCGAGGAGTGGACACGTCCCGGATGCGCTCCGAGCTCGGCTTCGAGCCGCGCTTCACCACCGCCTCGGCCTTCGCCGACTTCGGCGTCTCGCTCGGGGTGCCGCTGCGGGGCCCGGCCGAGCCGCTCCCGGCGCCGGCGACGGCCGGGGGTCCTCGTGGCTGAGCCCGAGCGTCCCCGCCCCGAGGGTGCCGACGTGGTCCCCATCGGTACGTCGGGTCGTCCCGGTCGCGGGACCGGCAAGGAGCGCCCCTCCGCGGCCGCCCGCAACCTCGCCCCGACCCCGCGCAAGGCGGCCCGGCCGACCCCGGTGAAGGCGGCCCGACCGGCTCCGGCTCCGGCCCCGCGGGACGCCGAGGCCGAGGAGGTCGCCCCGGCCCCTCGTCCCGCCACCACCACCGAGGAGAGCCACCCGCTGGCCGGCATCCCGGTGGGGGACTGGCTGCACGCCTTCCAGCACGCGGCGGTGGAGCTCTTCGGCGACCAGTGGGAGCGCCGGCTGGCCGAGCTGATGGCCTTCCTGCGGCGCCGGCTCTCCGGTGAGTACGTCGTCGACGAGTACGGCTTCGACGCCGAGGTGACCGAGCGCTTCTTCATGGCGGCCCTGCGTCCCCTCGCCCAGAAGTGGTTCCGGGTCGAGGTGCGCGGCGCCGACAACATCCCCGCCACCGGCGGTGCGCTGGTCGTCTCCAACCACTCCGGCACCGTGCCCGTCGACGGCCTGATGACGATGGTCGCGATCCACGACACGACGGGCCGGTTCCTGCGTCCCCTCGGCGCCGACCTGGTCTTCAAGATGCCGGTGGTCAGCTCGCTGGCCCGCAAGGGCGGCGCCACGCTGGCCTGCACCGAGGACGCCGAGCGGATGCTCTCCGGCGGCGAGCTGGTGGGGGTGTGGCCCGAGGGCTTCAAGGGCATCGGCAAGCCGTTCGGCGAGCGCTACAAGCTGCAGCGCTTCGGCCGTGGCGGCTTCGTGTCCGCCGCACTGCGCACCGGCGTACCCATCGTCCCCCTGTCGGTGGTGGGGGCCGAGGAGATCTACCCGATGGTGGGCAACCTGCCCAACCTGGCCCGCCTGCTCGGCGTGCCCTACATCCCGATCACGCCGTTCTTCCCGCTCCTCGGCCCGCTGGGCATGGTGCCGCTGCCGTCCAAGTGGCTGCTGGAGTTCGGGGAGCCGATCCGCACCGACGAGTACGACGCGGTGGAGGCCGAGGACCCGATGCTGGTCTTCGACGTCACCGACCAGGTGCGCGAGACGATCCAGCAGACGCTCTACACGCTGCTGCGCGAGCGCGAGAGCGTCTTCCGCTGAACAGGCGCGTCGGCCCCTGAAGGGGGCGCCGGGGCCCGGGCGGCTGCTCAGTCGAGCAGCGAGTCGGTGGTCTGGTCGAGGCTGTCGCCCGCGCCTCCCACGACCCCGCCGACGCCGTCGACGACCCCACCCACGGTGCCGTCGACGACCGGTCCCACGACCGGCACCTCGTCGACCAGGGTGGGCACGTCACCGGTGAGCAGCTTGGTGACGTCGTCGACCGTGCCCTGCACGGTGTCGTCGACGGTCCCCGTGACCGGTGTTCCTTGACGGTCCCCCCGACCGTGTCGCCGGTGTCCGTCCCGGTGCCCGGCACCCCGCCGGGAGCTCCGGTGCCGCCGGTGGTGGTGCCGCCGGTGGTGCCGCCCTGCGTGCCGCCGGGCAGGCTGGTGTCGAGCTCGGGGACGACGATGCCGCCCACGTCCTGGCCGGAGATGGTGGCCGGGATGGCGGGCTGACCGGTGCGTCCCCGGTCGATGATCGAGGCCGCCGAGGCGCTGAGCACCGTCCCGACGTCCTGGCCGGGCACCGCGGCGGAGAGGAGGAAGGGCGGCAGGGTGGCGACCCCTCCGCCGCAGGCCGGGCAGGCGTTCGCGGCCCGGGCGTCGATCGCGGCGAGGTGGTTGCCGGCGGTGACGAGCTCGTCGCGGGCCGACTCCGGGACCCCCTGCTCGAGGACGGCGAGCTCCTCGAGGCTGGTGGCGGTGAAGGTGCGCAACGAGGTGATGACCTGCTCGTCGCCGGACGCGGCGTACGCGTCGAGGAGCAGCTGCGAGGCCGAGGTCGCCTGCTCGTCGAAGGCGACCAGGGTGTCGGCCACCGCGGCGTCGCGGGTGGGGGAGTCGGTGCGGGTGAGCTCGTCGACCTCGGTGAGCCGGTCGCGGGCACTGGCCAGCAGCAGGGCGCCCTTGTCGGCGTCACCGGAGGAGAGCCCGGTGCGGGCGTCCTCGATGGCCCGCTTGACCGGGTAGAGCGAGTCGCCGGGCAGCGCGGTCTGCGCAGCGACGGCCATCGAGGAGGTGGCGCCGATGAGGGCGGCCCCGCCCAGCAACGCCGCCAGGCGGCGATCACGCGCCCGGGGCCGCGTCGGCAGCACGAGGCGGGCCTCGTCCTCGCGGACCCGGGCGGGCGCCGCCACCAGGACGGTCTCGGCCTCGGCCATCAGGCGCTCGCGGAGGGCGGCGGTGAACTCGGGTCGCGGGGTGGCACCGGGGACGGCCCGGAGGTCGTCGACCACGGCAAGCAGGTCGGCGAAGCGCTCCGCGTCGCGCTCGGTGAGGGGTGGTCGGGTCGCGGACGCTCCGGCGCCCTGCCGCTCCAGCAGGGCGTCGAACTCCTCCGCACGGCGTCGTGCCGAGAAAGGCGCAGTCATCTCGTGAGTCCTCGCGTCTCCTGCTCTGTGCCGCCCGATGCGGCCGTGCGGTGCCCCTCCACACCGCAGAACGACGCGTCGGCGCGGGAGGTTACGCCGTGTGGGGCACGGAACGGGGTCGGGAGCGAGCGGGGCCGCACGGAGGTCACCATCGGTCCCGCATCCCCTCGGGCAGGAGCTTGGCGAGGTTGCGTACGCCGCGCAGCTGCAGCTGCTTGACGGCACCCTCGCTGCGCTCGAGGGCCAGCGCCGTCTCCGCGATGCTCATGCCCTGGAGGAACCGCATGATGATGCACTCGCGCTGCTCGGTCGGCAGCTCGGTGAGGGCCCGGAGCAGGATCTCGTTGGTGATGCCCTCCAGCACGGCGTCCTCGGGGCCGTCCGTCGCGTCGTCGTGGAGGCTCATGTCCTCCGTGGTGAGCTCGAGGCGGGTGCGTCCGGCCTTGAAGTGGTCGGTGGTGAGGTTGCGGGCGATGGTCATCAGCCAGGCGCCCAGGTCACGCCCCTGCCAGCGGAAGCTGTTCATGCTGCGCAGCGCCCGGAAGAAGGTCTCCGAGGTGAGGTCCTCGGCCAGGGTCACCGAGCGGGTGCGGTAGTAGAGGAACCGGTAGACCGCCGGCTGGTAGTGGTCGTAGAGGAGACCGAACGCGTCCGTGTCGCCCGCACGGGCCAGCTCGACCAGGGCGATCAGGCGGCTGCGCTCGGCCTCGTCCTCCTCCGAGGAGGTGGCCTGGTCGGCGTCGCCGTACGGGTCACGGCCGGTGTCGCGGTGCGGTTCGCGTCCGGGTCCCCACGCGTCGTGAGGACCGCCCACGGACGTGTGGGCCTCGGAGAGCAGTGCCCCGCCCGTGGCCCTCGACGGTGCGGGCGCCACGAGGACGAGGAGCACGGCACGCCGCAGCGCGTCGAGTCCCCGCTCGATGTCGGTGTCACCCCACATGACGTCCTTGACGACCCTCCCCAGTCGGTCCCTGCCGGGACCTACGACAGGGTAGGTGGAGCGGGGGTTGTTGGGAACCGCTCCCGCGGGACCCGGCCGGGCGTCCCGGGCGCTCAGCGGTGACGCCGACTGCGGACCGTGGCACCGGCCGCGACGGCGCCGCCCACCGCGCCGGCGGTCGCGGCGAGGACGAACCCGGCGCGGGCCGCCTTGCGTCCGGTGCGGTAGTCGCGGACCCGCCAGCCCTGCTGGCGGGCGTGGGCCCGCAGGCGGGCGTCGGGGTTGACGGCGCAGGCGTCCCCCACCAGCGACAGCATCGGCAGGTCGTTGGCCGAGTCGGAGTACGCCGAGCAGCGGGCCAGGTCGAGGCCCTCGCGGACGGCCAGGGCCTTGATCGCCTCGGCCTTGGCCGGGCCGTGCAGCATGTCGCCGACCAGGCGGCCGGTGTAGACGCCGTCCTCGTGCTCGGCGATCGTGCCCATCGCGCCGGTGAGGCCGAGGCGGCGGGCGATGATCCGGGCGATCTCGATCGGGGCGGCCGTGACCAGCCACACCCGCTGCCCCTGGTCGAGGTGCATCTGGGCCAGGGCCCGGGTGCCGGGCCAGATGCGGTGCGCCATGCCCTCGTCGAAGATCTCCTCCACGAGCGACTCGAGCTCGGTGACGGTGTGGCCGGCGATGAAGCCCAGGGCGGAGCTGCGCGCGTCGGCCACGTGCTCGGGGTCCTCGACGCCCACCATCCGGAAGTAGGCCTGCTTCCACGCGGCGCCGAGGATCTCGCGGGTGGTGAAGAACTCGCGGCGGTGCAGCCCGCGGGCGAGGTGGAAGATGCTGGCGCCCTGCATGATCGTGTTGTCCACGTCGAAGAACGCCGCGGCCGTCGGGTCGACGGGGGTGTGGAGGGCCGTCTCCACCTCCGCGGCCGCAGCCGCGGCCTCTCCCGCCATGGTCGAGCGCTGCTGCAGGTTGGGGCGGCGGGAGCGGTCGGGGGGCGTCACGTCGCTCAGGGTAGTCCCGGCGGGGCACGTCGGAGGGTCCGCACGGGCCGGGTGTCCTCCCCGATGTGGAAGTATCGATCCATGTCGTTGACGGACCTTGCGGACCTGGTCACCGAGGCCGCCGAGGCCTCTCCCGACCGGCTCGCCGTCGTCGAGTCCGGTGGGCGTGCGGTCACGTGGGGGCGAGCTCGAGACCGACGTGGCCCGCTGTGCCACCGGACTGGGTCGCCTCGGCGTGCTGGCCGGGCACCGGGTGATGATCGCGGTGGGCAACCGGCTGGAGTTCGTCGCCAGCCACCTCGGGGTGCTGCGGGCCCAGGCCGTCTCGGTCCCGGTCAACCCGCGGTCCAGCCCCGACGAGCTGGCCCGGATGATCGCCGACTCCGGGTCGCGGCTGGTGATCGCGGACGCCGAGGCGCTGCCCGCCGTACGCACCGCCGTGGCGGCCGTCGAGGCAGCGCTCGACGGCGACGCGTCCCTGCTCGACGCCGACCTGCGCTCCCGGGCGGTGCACCCCCGCGTCGTCGCCGTGGGGTCCGAGCGCGGCGCCGGTGAGATCGGCTACGACGACCTCGTGTCCGGCGAGGCCCGACCCGTCCCCCCGCTGCAGGACCCGGACAAGCTCGCCGCCCTGCTCTACACCAGTGGTACGTCGGGCCGCCCCCGCGCCGCGATGCTCACCCACCGCGCGCTGATCGCCAACATCGAGCAGGTCGCCGCGGTCGAGCCGCCGATGATCCACGGCGACGACGTGGTGCTCGGCGTGCTGCCGCTCTTCCACGTGTACGGCCTCAACGCCGTGCTCGGCGTCGTGCTCCGCGAGCGCGCCAAGCTGCTGCTCGTCGAGACGTGGGACCCGATCGCGGTGCTCGACCTGATCGAGGACGAGGCGTGCAGCGTCCTGCCGGTCGCGCCGCCGGTCTTCGCGCACTGGCTGCCTCTGGAGGACCTCGCCGAGCACCTCGGGTCGGTGCGCCTGGTGCTGTCCGGGTCGGCGCCGCTGGCCCCCGAGGTCGTCGACGCCTTCACCGCCGCCACCGGCATCCCCGTCCACCAGGGCTACGGCCTGACCGAGGCCTCTCCCGTGGTGACCAGCACCCTGTGCAGCCGGTCGCAGCAGTCCGGCTCCGTCGGCGCGGCCCTGCCCGGCATCGAGATCCGGCTCGTCGACGAGACCGGCCGGGTGCTCGGCGGGGAGGACCCGGGCGAGATCCAGCTCCGGGGCGCCAACCTGTTCAGCGGCTACTGGCCCGACGGCACCGGCGGCCCGGACGACGACGGCTGGTGGGCGACGGGCGACGTGGGCTTCCTGGACCCGACCGGCGACCTGTTCCTCGTCGACCGGGTCAAGGAGCTGGTGATCGTCAGCGGCTTCAACGTCTACCCGACCGAGGTCGAGGAGGTGCTGCGCGAGGTGCCGGGCGTCCTCGACGCGGCCGTCATCGGCGTCGAGGACGCCATGACCGGCGAGGCGGTGGTCGCGTACGTCGTGGCGCCGGGCGCCGACGCGGCGGCCACCGAGACCGCGGTGGCCGAGCACGCCGCCGTCCGCCTGGCGCGCTTCAAGCAGCCCACGCGCATCGAGGTCGTCGACGAGCTGCCCCTGACCGTCACCGGCAAGGTGCAGAAGGGCCGCCTGCGCGGCCTCGAGCGCCGCCGCGCGCTGGGGCTGCTCGAGTGACCGAGCCCGGCACGCTGCCCCCGACCACCCCGCGCGTCACCCTCTACGGCCGGGTCGGCTGCCACCTGTGCGACGACGCCCGGGCCGTCATCGAGGCGGTCTGCGCCGAGCTGGGGGAGACGTTCACCGAGGTGGACATCGACGACGAGCCGGCGTTGGCCGACCGCTACGCCGAGGAGATCCCGGTGACCCTCGTCGACGGTCGCCAGCACGACTTCTGGCGCGTCGACGCCGACCGGCTGCGGGCCGCACTGCTCGCTCGCTGACCCGCGACGCACCCCGGTCGAGGTGGGGATGCTCACATGTGCTAGCCGCGGCTCCTGTCAAGTTTGTTCTCCCGTTCACAAACTCCTACAGTGGCCAAGCCGCTCGACCTTGACCGGGTCTCCCAGCTACCCGGGATCGAGCCGGCTGGAGAGAAGAGCAGTGACCGCACGGATTTCCACCGACAGCGCCCGGGACATCCCCGAGGCCACCGTCGCGCGGCTGCCCGTCTACCTCCGGGCCCTCACCGGTCTCGCCGAGGCGGGGACCGCGACGTGCTCCAGCGAGGAGCTCGCGGCGGCCACCGGCGTCAACTCCGCCAAGCTCCGCAAGGACCTCTCCCACCTGGGCAGCTACGGCACCCGGGGGGTGGGCTACGACGTGGAGTACCTGCGCTACCAGATCGCCCGCGAGATCGGGGTGACCCAGGACTGGCCGGTCGTCATCGTCGGCATCGGCAACCTCGGCCACGCGCTGGCCAACTACTCCGGCTTCCGCAGCCGCGGCTTCCGGGTGGTGGCCCTGCTCGACGCCGCGCCCGATCGCCACGACGAGCTGGTCGCTGGTCTCGAGGTGCGGCCCTTCGACGACCTCGAGGAGATCGTCGCCGACCAGGGCGTCGCCATCGGCGTCATCGCCACCCCGGCCATCGCCGCCCAGGACGTGGCCGACCGGATGGTCGCCGCCGGTGTCGGCAGCATCCTCAACTTCGCGCCGACCGTGCTGTCGGTGCCCGACGGCGTCGACGTCCGCAAGGTCGACCTGTCCATCGAGCTGCAGATCCTCGCCTACCACGTGCAGCGCAAGGCGGGCGCGACCGTGGCCGACGACCTCGGCGACCGACTGCACGAGACGGAGGTGACCGCATGAGCGTCCTCGTCGTGGGGATCTCCCACCGCTCCGCTCCCGTGCCCCTGCTCGAGCGCCTCGCCCTGGACGCCGGCGGGGTGACCAAGCTGATCAGCGACGTCGTCGCCGGCGAGCACGTCACCGAGGCGACCGTGATCTCCACGTGCAACCGCCTGGAGATCTACGCCGACGTCGACCGCTTCCACGGCAGCATCGAGGAGGTCTCGCGGCTGCTCGTCGACCGGGCCGGCGAGGCCCCCGAGGCGCTGGTGCCGCACCTGTACGTCCACTACGACGACGGCGCCGTCTCCCACCTCTTCAACGTCGCGGCCGGCCTCGACTCGATGGTCGTCGGCGAGGGCCAGATCCTCGGCCAGACGCGCGACGCGCTGCGGGTCGGCCAGGAGCTCGGCACCGTCGGCCCCGCGCTCAACGTGCTCTTCCAGCAGGCGCTGCGCGTCGGCAAGCGCTCGCGCGCCGAGACCGACATCGACCGGGCCGCCCCGTCGCTGGTCACCGCCGCCCTCGAGCGCATCCCCGGCCAGGTGGCCGGTCGCCGCGTCGTCGTCGTCGGTGCCGGGTCGATGGCCTCCCTGGCCGCCGCGACCGTGCACCGGATGGGAGCCAGCGACCTGGCGGTCGTCAACCGCACGCCCGCCCGTGCCGAGCGCCTCGCCACCGAGTACGCCGCCCGGCCGGTGTCGCTGGTCGACCTCGACGTGGAGATCGGTCGCGCCGACGTCCTCATCTCCTGCACCGGCGCGACCGGCGTCCTGATCGGCCGCGGTGCGGTCGAGGAGGCCCGGGCGCACAGCAGCGCACCGCTGGCCGTCGTCGACCTGGCCCTGCCCCACGACGTGGACCCCGCCGTCGCCGAGCTCCCCGGGGTGACCGTCCTGGGGCTGGCCGAGCTGGCCGAGGACCTCAAGGGCTCCGACTCCGCCCGCGGCGTCGACGACGTGCGCACCATCGTCTCCCAGGAGATCGCCGCCTTCCTCGCCGCCCGCCGCCAGGCCAGCGTCACGCCGACCGTGGTCGCACTGCGCTCGATGGCCACCTCGGTCGTCGACAGCGAGATGGAGCGCCTCGCCGCCCGCCTGCCCGGCCTGGACGACGCCACCCGCGCCGAGGTGCTGCACACCGTGCGCCGGGTGGCCGACAAGCTGCTCCACGAGCCCACCGTCCGGGTCAAGGAGCTCGCGAACGAGGACGGTGCGGTGTCCTACGCCGCCGCGCTCGCCGAGCTCTTCGCCCTCGACCCCGAGGCCGTCGACGCGGTCACCCGCGCCGACGGGATCACGCGGGAGGGCTCGTCATGACGGCCGCCTCGACCCCCCTGCGCCTCGGCACCCGCGCCTCCGCACTCGCGACCACCCAGTCGGGCCTCGTCGCCGATTTGATTCGGCAGCGGCTGGGGCGTGAAGTGGAGCTCGTGACCATCACCACCGAGGGCGACGTCAACGCCGCCCCCCTCGCGACCCTCGGGGGCACCGGGGTGTTCGTCAGCGCGCTGCGCGACGCGCTCCTGCGTGGTGAGGTCGACGTGGCGGTCCACTCGCTCAAGGACCTGCCCACCGCACCCGCCGACGGCATCGCGCTGGCCGCCGTACCCGTCCGCGAGGACCCCCGCGACGTGGTCGTCGCCCGCGACGGCCTGACCCTCGGCGAGCTGCCGCACGGCAGCCGCGTCGGCACCGGCTCCCCGCGCCGCGCCGCCCAGCTCGAGGCCCTCGGCCTGGGTCTGGACGTCTCCGGCGTCCGCGGCAACGTGGACACCCGCATCGGCAAGGTCGCCAGGGGCGAGTACGACGCGGTGCTGCTGGCCCGCGCCGGTCTCGCCCGCCTGGGCCGCCTCGACGACGCCACCGAGGTGCTCGACCCGCTGCAGATGCTCCCCGCCCCCGGGCAGGGAGCGCTCGCGATCGAGTGCCGCACCGACGACTCCGACCTCGTGACCGGCCTCGCCGCCCTCGACGACCCCGCCACCCGCGCGGCCGTCACGGCCGAGCGGGCCGTGCTGGCCACGCTCGAGGCCGGCTGCTCCGCACCCCTCGGCGCACTCGCCGAGGTCGTGGAGGGGGAGGACGGCGACGAGCTGTGGGTGCGCGCGGTGGCGCTCTCCCACGACGGTGGCCTCTCGGTCCGGAGGAGCGCCACCGGACCCGTTGCCGACGCCGCCGGCGTCGGCCATCGCCTCGCGAGCGACATGCTCGCGGACGGCGCAGCAGACCTGATGGAAGCACCAGTGAGGAAGCAGCAGGCATGACTCGTAGCCAGAGCCAGTCCGAGTCCAGCACGTCGGGCGCCGCGCCCCGTGGATGGGTGTCCTTCGTCGGCAGTGGTCCGGGCGACCCCGGCCTGTTGACCGTGCGCGCGGTGGAGCTCCTCCGCGACGCCGACGTGGTCGTCACCGAGTCGCCCGAGCACGTGGGCATGGTCCGCACGCTGCTCGGCCTCCCGGAGCCGCTGGAGGACCAGGAGCAGGTCGGCCCGCTCCTCGTCGACGGCGGCTTCGGCGAGGACGGCCAGCCGCTGACCCACGCCGCTCGCGCCAAGGTCGTGGTCAAGCACGGCAAGAAGCAGCGCGTCGTACGCCTCATGACGGGTGACCCGTTCCTCTACGCCTCCGGTCCCGAGGAGGCGCAGGCCTGCGTCAAGGCCGGGGTCGGCTTCGAGATCGTGCCCGGCGTCTCGTCGGTCTCCGCGGTGCCCGCCTACGCCGGCATCCCGCTGACCACCAAGAACCACAAGGAGATGGCCGTCGTCACCTGTGGCGACAAGGTCGACTGGAGCCAGTACGCCGACGACCGCACCCTGGTGCTGCTCTCCGGTGTCGGCTCCCTCGGCGAGACCGCCGCGGCCCTGATCGAGGCCGGTCGCGCGGCGACGACCCCGGTCGCGGTGACCCGCGTCGGCACCACCACCGAGCAGGCCACCCTCATCTCCACGCTCGCGGACGTGGCCGCCGACGTCCGGGCCGCGCGGGTCGCCCCGCCCGCCATCATCGTCATCGGTGACGTCGTCGACCTGCGCCAGACGCTGTCCTGGTTCGAGACCAAGCCGCTCTTCGGCTGGCGCGTGCTCGTCCCGCGCACCAAGGAGCAGGCCGGCTCGCTCTCGCGCCGCGTGCGCGAGTACGGCGCCGTGCCCGAGGAGGTGCCCACCATCTCGGTGGAGCCGCCCCGCAACCCGCTGCAGATGGACAAGGCCGTGCGCGGCCTCGTCGAGGGCCGCTACGAGTGGATCGCCTTCACCTCGGTCAATGCCGTCAAGGCGGTCCGGGAGAAGTTCGAGGAGTACGGTCTCGACGCCCGCGCCTTCTCGGGCCTGAAGATCGCCGCGGTCGGCGACAAGACCGCCCAGGCGATCGCCGCCTGGGGCCTGCGCGCCGACCTGGTGCCGTCCGGCGAGCAGTCCGCCGCCGGCCTGCTCGAGGACTGGCCGCCGTACGACGAGGTGCTGGACCCGATCAACCGGGTCTTCCTGCCCCGCGCCGACATCGCCACCGAGAACCTCGTGGCCGGCCTCGTCGACCTGGGCTGGGAGTGCGACGACGTCACCGCCTACCGGACGGTGCGCGCCACCCCGCCGCCGGCTCCGACCCGCGACGCGATCAAGACCGGCAAGTTCGACGCCGTCGTCTTCACCTCGTCCTCCACGGTGCGCAACCTCGTGGGCATCGCCGGCAAGCCGCACCCCTCGACGATCATCGCGGTCATCGGTCCCGCCACGGCCAAGACCGCCGAGGAGCACGGCCTGCGGGTCGACGTGCTGTCGCCGCGGCCCGACGTGGAGGTGCTGGTCGACGCGCTGGCGGACTTCGGGGCGGCCCGCCGCCTCGCGATGCTGGAGGCCGGCGACCCCGTCACCCGCCCGAGCGAGCGCAAGCCCGCCGCGCGTCGCAAGGCCCAGGCCAAGTGACCACCGGCGCGGGGGAGCAGCCGGACGTCGTCGGGCCGGTCATCCGGCCCCGGCGCCTGCGCCGCACCCCTGCGCTGCGACGGATGGTCGCCGAGACCTCCGTGGACCCCCGGCAGCTGGTGCTGCCGATGTTCGTGCGTGAGGGCATCGACGAGCCGCAGCCCATCGGCTCGATGCCGGGCGTCGTCCAGCACACCCTCGACTCCCTGCGCCGCGCCGCCGTCGAGGCGGCAGAGCTCGGCCTCGGCGGGGTGATGCTCTTCGGCATCCCCACCACGAAGGACGCGACCGGGTCCGGTGCGACCGACCCCGCCGGCATCCTCAACCTGGCCATCAACGACGTCGTCGCCGAGGTCGGCGAGGGGCTCACCGTGATGAGCGACCTGTGCCTCGACGAGTTCACCGACCACGGCCACTGCGGCCTGCTGACCAACGACGGCGAGGTCGACAACGACAAGACGCTCGCGGCGTACGCCGACATGGCGCGCGCGCAGGCCGAGGCCGGCGTCGACATGGTCGGTCCCAGCGGGATGATGGACGGCCAGGTGCGGGTGATCCGCGAGGCGCTCGACGCCTCCGAGCACCAGGGCGTCTCCATCCTGGCCTACTCCGCGAAGTACGCCTCGGCGTTCTACGGCCCGTTCCGCGAGGCCGTCGACTCCTCGCTCGAGGGCGACCGGCGCACCTACCAGCAGGACTCGCCCAACGCCCGCGAGGGCGTCCGGGAGGCCCTGCTCGACATCGCCGAGGGCGCGGACATCGTCATGGTCAAGCCGGCCCTGGCCTACCTCGACGTCATCCGCCGGGTGCGCGACGCCGTGGACGTGCCGGTCGCGGCCTACAACATCTCCGGCGAGTACGCGATGGTCGAGGCGGCCGCCGCGCACGGCTGGATCGACCGGGAGGCGGCGATCCTCGAGACCCTCACCTCGATCCGGCGCGCCGGCGCGGACGTCATCCTCACCTACTGGGCGGCCGAGGCCGCACGGCTGCTGCGTCCTTGACCTGCGGGGTCCCTGACCTGCGGGGTCCCTGACCCGGTGCCGGTCGGCGCCTAGGGTGCGGGACGTGCAGACCCAGACCCACGACCTGACCTTCACCGACACCGAGGTGCGCAAGCGCTTCGTGTCCTGGGACCGCGGCGAGGCCGAGCGCGAGTGGGCCTGCCTGCGCCTGCTCGCCGAGCACGCCCCGGGGGTCGCGCCGCGTCCGCTGCGCCGCGAGATCGTCGACGGCGCCCCGGTCGTCGTGATGGAGCGGCTGCCCGGCGCCCCGCTCGGCGACGCGCCGCTGACGCCCGCCCAGACCGCCTCGCTCGGCGAGGTGCTGCGCCGCCTGTACGACGTCCCGCTCACGGCGATCCGCGCGGCGGGGATCGAGGAACGGTCCTACGGCATCTCCACGCATGCCGCCACCGTGGCGCAGTGGCTGGGGGACTCCTACGACCTGGCGGCCTGCCAGGACCCGGTGCTGGTCGCGGGTGCGGTCGACCGGGCGCTCACGTGGCTGGCCGCCCCGGACGTCCGCCCCGAGCCGGAGGTGCGGGTGCTCGGCATCGCCGACCTCAACCCGGCCAACGTCCTGTGGGACGGCGAGCGGTGCCGACTCGTCGACTTCGAGGACGGCGGCCTCAGCGACCCGGCGTACGAGCTCGCGGACCACGTCGAGCACCTCGGGAGCCGGCTGACCGCGGTGTACGACGCGGACGCTCTCGTCGAGGCCGTGGGCCTCGAGGGTGCCGCGCGGGACCGGATGACCGCCTACCGGCCGTTGTGGGCGGCCTTCTGGCTGGCCATGCTGCTGCCCGGCAACGCCGGCTGGCGGCGCAACCCGGCCGGCACCACGGAGGCGCAGGCGCGCCACCTGGTGCGCCTGCTCGACGGCTGAGGGGTCAGGGCGCCAGCAGGGCGTTCGCGCAGTTCGCGAGCTCGTTGGTGGCGGTGAGCGGGTTGTCGATCACGCCCTGGGTGGTGCACTGGGCCACGGCCTGGACGTAGGTCAGCGTCTGGTCGAGGGGCGGGACGCTGGTCGTCGGGAGCGGCGGCACCGTCGTGGGTGCCGGCAATGTCGGCACCGTGGTCGGGACCTTGGTCGGGTCCTTGGTGGGCTGCTGGGTCGGCGTCTGGGTGGTGGGCGCCTGGGTCGGCTGCTGGGTGGGCTGCTGGGTCGGCGTCTGGGTGGGCTGCTTGGTCGGCGTGGTGGTGGGGGTGCCGGCCTTCACCACCGGGGTGCCCTTCTGGCCGCCCTGCCCGCCCTTGCCGCCGCCACCCTGACCGCGGGCCGGGGTGGCCGGGCGGATCGGGGCCGGGGCGAAGATGCCCGAGGAGGTGGTGCGGGTCGGCACGGAGAGGAAGTCGCCGTCCATGTAGGCCTGCATGATCGACAGCACCAGGTCGACGTACTGGCGGGAGTGGTTGTAGCGGTAGACGCTGGCACGCTGGCCCTGCTCGCCGGACAGGTCGTCGTCGCCCGAGCACAGGTAGACCGCGGTGGCGAGCGAGGCGTCGTCGATGTCCTGGGGGTTGCGCCGGCCGTCGTTGTCGCCGTCCACACCGACCACCGACCAGGTCGAGGGGATGAACTGCATCGGTCCCACGGCGCGGTCGAACTTCTCGTCCGCGTCGTACTGCCCGGCGTCGGTGTCGGTGATCCGCTGGGTGTCGTTCCTGCCGTTGAGCGCGATGCCGTAGATGCCCGGCTGGGCGACCCCGTCGTCACCGAGGACGTTGCCGCCGAAGCGCCCGTGGTCGGACTCCACGCGACCGATGGCCGCGATCAGCTGCCAGGGCAGCCGGCAGGAGGAGTCGGCGGCGTTGATGACCGCCTCGGCGCGCTGGTAGGCGGCCAGGGCCGCCGAGGGGATGCCGCTGGTGGAGGCGGCACGGACGACCTGGGCGGACCGGCCGCGGGGCACGCCGGGCGCGACGACGCCCGGGGCCGAGACGCTGGCGGGGACCTCGATGGCCTCGACGGGGACCGAGGTCCCGTCGGGCAGCCCGCCCGGGGAGTCGTCCCCGGCGGCCGCGGTCCCGGCGCCGACGCCGGCACCGGCCAGGCTGATCGTCCAGGCAGCGGACAGCACGGCCAGCGGCACGAGCGCCGTGGCCTGGTGCATGCGGCCGAATGCTGACATCTGCAGATCTCCCCGTGGTCGAACGCCGATCACCGCGGTCCGCTCCGGGCCGCGTGTGGTCCCAACGAATGGTGTCACAGTGAGTTACGTCGCAACACCCCGTCGGCCCACGTCGCTGCGCCGGCTGCCGGGCCCTCCCGAATGAGCGTGCGCTTGGGTGCTGGGCGACAATGACGGGGTGACCCAGTCCCCGCTCGTCGACCCCCGGGCCACCGTCCCGACCGCTGGCAGCAGCGCGCTCTTCGAGCGGGCGCGTGCGGTGACCCCCGGTGGCGTCAACTCTCCGGTGCGCGCCTTCAACGCCGTGGGCGGCACGCCCCGCTTCATCCGCTCGGCCTCCGGCGCGTGGCTCACCGACGTCGACGGCAACGAGTACGTCGACCTCATCTGCTCGTGGGGGCCCATGCTGCTCGGTCACGCCCACCCCGAGGTGCAGGCCGCCGTCGCCGCGGCCCTGGCGCGCGGGACGTCGTACGGCACGCCCACCGAGCCCGAGGTCGAGCTGGCCGAGGAGATCGTGTCCCGCACGCCCGTCGAGGCGGTGCGGTTCGTCTCCAGCGGCACCGAGGCCACCATGTCGGCGATCCGGCTGGCGCGCGGCTTCACCGGCCGCGACCTCGTCGTGAAGTTCGCCGGCTGCTACCACGGCCACGTCGACGCGCTGCTCGCCTCCGCGGGCTCCGGCCTGGCCACCCTCGCCGTCCCCGGCACGCCCGGCGTGCCCGCCTCCGCGGCCGGCGAGACGATCGTGCTGCCCTACAACGACCGGGCCGCCGTCGAGGAGGCCTTCGCCGAGCACGGCGACCGGATCGCGTGCCTCATCACCGAGGCGACCCCCGGCAACATGGGGATCGTGCCGCCCGAGGCGGGCTTCAACGCCTTCCTCGCCGACACCTGCCGCCGGCACGGGGCACTGTTCGTCAGCGACGAGGTGATGACCGGCTTCCGCGCCACCCGCCTCGGCGGCTGGGGCCTCGACGGGGCCGTGGAGGGCTGGACCCCCGACCTGATGACCTTCGGCAAGGTGATGGGCGGCGGCTTCCCGGCCGCGGCCTTCGGTGGCCGGGCCGACGTGATGGCGCGGCTCGCGCCCGACGGTCCCGTCTACCAGGCCGGCACCCTCTCGGGGAATCCCGTCGCCACCACGGCGGGCCTGGCCACGCTGCGGCTCGCGACCGAGGAGGTCTACGCCCGGCTCGACGAGACCGCCGCGACCATCGGCTCGGCCGCGGCGGACGCGCTCGTCAACGCCGGTGTGCCCCACCGCCTGCAGTCCGCGGGCACGATGTTCTCCATCTTCTTCGCCGACGGCGAGGTCCGCGACTTCGCGGGTGCCAGCCGCCAGGACACCACGGCGTACGCCGCGTTCTTCCATGCCATGCTCGACGGCGGGGTCTACCTGCCCCCGTCGGCCTACGAGTCGTGGTTCGTGTCCACCGCCCACGACGACCGCGCCGTGCAGACCGTCCTCGACGCCCTGCCCGCCGCCGCCCGAGCGGCTGCCGCCGCCTCCACCACCCCCGAAGGGAAGCGCTCCTGATGGAGACGATCGTCCACCTGCTCCGCCACGGCGAGGTGCACAACCCCGAGGGTGTGCTCTACGGCCGCCGCGACGGGTTCCACCTCTCCGAGCTCGGCAACCGGATGGCCCGCCGCATCGCCGAGACCATCGGCGAGCGCGACATCGTCCACATGGTCTCCTCGCCGCTCGAGCGCGCCCGCGAGACCGGTGCGCCGCTCGCGGCCGTGCGCGGCCTCGACCCGGTGCTCGACCCGCGCGTCATCGAGTCGGCCAACAAGTTCGAGGGGATCAGCTTCCGCGACGGCGGCATGACCTTCGTCAAGCACCCGTCGCTGCTGCGTCACATGTACAACCCCCTGGCGCCGTCCTGGGGTGAGCCGTACGACGAGATCGCGGCGCGGATGATGGCCGCCGTCCACGACGCGCGCGACGCCGCGCGCGGGCACGAGGCCGTCGTGGTCTCCCACCAGCTGCCCATCTGGACCACCCGTCTCTTCGCGGAGCGCAAGTCCTACCTGCACCACCCCAAGAAGCGGCAGTGCACCCTGTGCTCGCTCACGTCGCTGCACTTCTACGACGACCGGCTGGTGCGGGTGACCTACTCCGAGCCCGCCGGCGACCTGATCCCCGCCGCCGACCGGTCGGCCCCGTTCTCGGCCGGGGGAGCCCCCGCGGAGGACCGGCCCTGATCGTGCGTCCTCCCTCCTCGCGCCCCCGCGGCGCCCTCGTCACCCTGCTCGCCTGCCTCCTGCTCGGCACGGTGGCCCTCACGGGCTGCTCGTCCCTGGAGGGCTCGGGGGACAAGGGCTACGTCACCAGCGACGGCCAGCTCGAGCTCGTGGCCGCCGCCGACCGTGGCGAGCCCATCGACCTGGAGGGCGAGGACCTCGACGGCGCGTCGGTCTCGCTGGCGGACCTGCGGGGCAAGCCGGTCGTCGTCAACGTCTGGTGGTCGGCGTGCCCGCCGTGCCGGGTCGAGCAGCCCGAGCTCACCGAGGCCGCCACCGAGCTCGAGGGTGAGGCCGCGTTCGTCGGGCTCAACATCCGCGACGCGTCGGTCGACCAGGCCAAGGCCTACGTCCGGTCCTTCGAGGTGCCCTACCCCTCCGTCTTCTCCGCCGACGGCAAGGCGCTGGTGCCCTTCTACGGCACCCTGACCGCCTACACCGTGCCGGCGACGGTCGTCCTCGACGCCGACGGCCGGATCGCGGCCTCGATCCTGGGCCAGCTCCCGTCGAAGCAGACCCTGCTCGACGTCGTGGCCGACACGGCCGCCGAGGGCACGACGTGACCGACTGGTTCACCGACCAGGCCGCGTCCGGGTCGCTCGCCCTCGCCGTGCCCGTGGCCCTGCTCGCCGGGCTGGTCTCCTTCTTCTCCCCGTGCGTGATCCCGCTGCTGCCGGGCTACCTCTCCTACGCCACCGGGCTGTCGGGGGCCGACCTGGAGAACGCCCGCCGCGGCCGGATGCTGGCCGGGGCGCTGCTCTTCGTGCTGGGCTTCGCGGTGGTCTTCGTGGCCATCGGTACGGCGGCCGGCTCCCTGGGCGGGTGGCTGGTGGACTACAAGCGCGAGATCACCGTCGTGCTGGGGGTGGTCACCATCGTCCTCGGACTGATGTTCGCCGGGCTGCTGCCCGGGCTGCAGCGCGACTGGCGCGTCCACGCGGTGCCGGCCGTGGGGCTGGCCGCCGCGCCGCTGCTCGGCTTCCTCTTCGGCCTGGGCTGGACGCCCTGCGTGGGCCCGACGCTGGGCGTGATCTTCAACCTCTCGCTCAACGAGGGCACCGCGTCGCGTGGAGCGCTGCTCAGCGGCGTCTACGCCCTCGGTCTCGGGCTGCCCTTCATCCTCGCGGCCCTGGCCTACCGCCGGGCGCTCGCCGTCTTCGGGGTGGTCCGCCGCCACCAGGTCTGGGTGATGCGCGTGGGCGGGCTCATGCTCGTGCTCGTCGGCGTGCTGCTGGTGACCGGGCTGTGGGACCAGATGGTCCAGTGGCTCCAGGTCCGCATGGTCACCTCGTTCGAGACGGCGGTGTGAGGTGAGCACGCGCCTTCCCTCCGACCCGCAGTCGACCTCGTCCGGCGACGACCGGCAGGCCCAGCCCATGCCCACCGACATGAGCGCGCGCGAGCTGGTGCGCTGGTCGTGGCGCCAGCTCACCTCGATGCGCACCGCGCTGGTGCTGCTGCTCCTGCTCGCCCTGGCCGCCATCCCCGGCTCGGTCGTCCCGCAGGACGACGTGGACGCCCTGGCCGTGGGTCGGTGGAAGGACGCCCACCCCGACCTGGCGCCGATCTACGAGCGGCTCGGGCTGTTCTCGGTCTACGACTCGGCGTGGTTCTCCGCGATCTACATCCTGCTGATGATCTCGCTGGTCGGCTGCATCCTGCCCCGCTCGGCCGTCTACTGGCGTGCGCTGCGGGCGCGGCCGCCGCGGGCCCCCCGCAACCTGGCCCGCCTGCCGGAGCACGCGTCGTACACGACGGAGGCGGGCGCCGACGTCGTCCTGGCCGCGGCGGCCACCGAGCTGAAGCGGCGGCGCTACCGCGTCGAGGTGCGCGAGGGGGCGGTCTCGGCCGAGAAGGGCTACCTGCGTGAGGCCGGCAACCTGCTGTTCCACCTCTCGGTGCTGGTGGTGCTCGTCGGGTTCGCCGTCGGCGGGCTCTTCGGCTTCAAGGCCGGCGTCATCGTGACGGTCGGCAACGGCTGGTCCAACAACCCCACGCAGTACGACGAGTTCGTCCCCGGCAGCCTGTTCGGCGCCGACGACCTGGACGGCTTCTCCGTCAACGTGGACGACTTCGACATCACGTGGCTCACCGACGGCCCGGCCAAGGGGCAGGCGCGCAAGTTCGTCTCCCACCTCGACTACACCACCGCCGACGGCGACACCGGCACCTACGACCTGCGGGTCAACCACCCGCTGTCCATCGACGACACCGAGGTGTTCCTCATCGGGCACGGCTACGCGCCGGTCGTCACCGTCAGGGACGGCAACGGCGACGTCGCCTACAGCGGGCCCACCATCTTCCTGCCCACCGGCCCGACGTTCGAGAGCTTCGGCGTCATCAAGGCGCCCGACGCACGACCCGGTCAGATCGCGCTGGAGGGCACGTTCTACCCGACGTTCGCGCTCGGCGACGGCGCACCCCGCTCGGTCTTCGGTGACGCGGTCAACCCGCTGATGTCGCTGTTCGTCTACACCGGCGACCTCGGCCTCGACGAGGGCGGCAGCCAGTCCGTCTACGTGCTCGACAAGGCCGACGCCACCCAGCTGACGAAGGACGACGGGCAGCCGCTGCGCCTCGACATGCGTCCCGGCGACACCGTCGAGCTCCCCGACGGTCTCGGCACCGTGAGCTTCGACGGCGTCCAGCGCTGGAACAAGCTGCAGGTCAGCGAGACCCCCGGCAAGCTCGTCGCCCTCGCCGGCGTCGTGCTGGCCCTCGTGGGCCTGCTCGGCTCGCTCTTCATCCGGCCCCGCCGGATGTGGGTGCGGGCCCGCGAGGAGGACGGCACCACCACCGTGGACGTCGCCGGCCTCGACCGCTCGAACGGCGGTGACCCCGAGCGGGGCGCGGCCGAGCTCGAGGCGATCATGGACACCCTGCGGGCCGGCTCCGGCGCCGCAGGCACGACCAAGGAGAACTCGTGACCGACGCATCGTGGGAGACCCTCAGCAACCAGGCGGTCGCGGCCGCCGGGCTGGTCTACTTCCTCGCCCTGATGGCGCACCTGGTCCAGTGGGCCTCGCTGCGCAAGCTGCCGGCCGACGAGGTGGTCACCGGCGGGCGCACCGCGATGGCCGGACGCCTCGCGCTGCTGCTCACCGGCGTGGCCGTGCTGGTGCACGCCGTGGCGCTCGCCTCGCGGGGCATGGCCGCCGACCCCAACCGGGTGCCGTGGGGCAACATGTACGAGTTCACGCTGTCGGGCACCTTCGTGGTCGCCCTGCTCTACCTCGTCCTGCTCCGCCGCTTCGGCCTGGAGTGGATGGGCCCGCTCGTCGTGGCCTTCGTGCTGACCCTGATGATGGTCGCCGTCATCTGGCTCTACTCCCCGGTGGCGCCGCTCACCGAGGCGCTCTACAGCCCGTGGCTGGTCATCCACGTCGTCTCCGCCGTGATCGCCACCGGCGCCTTCACCCTCGGCGGCATCTGCTCGGTGCTCTACCTGCTCAAGGAGCGCTCGACGAGGGAGCGCGGCTACCTCGCCCGGGTCCCCGAGCTGCGGTCACTGGACCGGCTCTCCTACCGGATGCACTCCTTCGCCTTCCCGGTGTGGACGTTCGCGGTGCTCATCACCGGGCCGATCTGGGCGCACCAGGCGTGGTCGTCGTACTGGAACTGGGACCCCAAGGAGGTCTGGGCGTTCATCACCTGGGTCGTCTACGCGGCGTACCTGCACGCCCGGGCCACGGTCGGCTGGAAGGGGCGCAACGCGGCGTACGTCGCCCTCGTGGGCCTGGCGACGCTGTGGTTCAACTTCATCGGGATCAACTTCTTCAGCACCAGCTCGCAGCACTCGTACGCCGCGCCCGCGCTCGTCGAGCCGGGGCCGGCGCATGCCGGTGCTGCGCCGGCTCAGGTGCCGCCGGTGCCGGGTCCGCCCGTGCCGCCGTCCTCCTGACGGCGCTTGCGGTCGAGGTCACGCAGGAAGTCGGGGTCATCGTCGGGTCCTTGCGGACGCGGAGGGGGCGCCGAGGGGCGTCGCGGTGGGGGGCGCAGGCCACGCTGCTGGGCCACCCGCACCAGGGCGTAGACGACCAGTGCCAGCAGCACGAGGAACACCAGGAACTTCACCCCCCCAATGTAGGCGGCCACGCAACCGCCCTCCGGCGGACGGCTCCCGGCCAGCGCCTAGGCTGGTCCCGTGAAGGAGTTCCTCGTCTACACCGCCCTGCGCATCCTGCTGTTCATCGGCATGGTCGGCCTCGTCGTCGGCGTCTGGACCCTGCTCGACGGCGACGGCGAGGTCAACCTGCTGTGGCCCGTCGTCATCGCGTTCGCGCTCTCGGGCGTCGCGTCGTACTTCCTGCTCAACCGTCAGCGCGACGCGTTCGCCCGCAAGGTCGAGGAGCGGGCCGCACGGGCGACGGCGGCCTTCGACGAGCGCCGCGCCCGCGAGGACCAGGACTGACGCGTCAGAAGCTCGTCAGCGAGTACGGCGCGGGGCCGCCGTCCAGCAGCCGTCCCAGCCGCTCGAGCTGCGCGGGGTCGCCGGACAGGCGACCGGCGGTGGCCAGCGACGCGACCCGGACCCCACCGAGGTAGAGCGACCCCAGCGTCTCGGCGCTGATGGTCACCTCGGCAGCGTCGTCCACGGGGACGACCTTCGCGCGCCCGCCCGAGGCCTCGATGCGCCACGTGCCCTCCGCGTGCCCGAGCGGGTCGGTGACGGCCAGGACGATCGAGTCGTCGGCGTACCACGGTCGCGCCTCCAGCGCCGTGGCCACGTCGAGCACCCGGATCCACAGGTGGTCGTAGACGCTCCGGACGCCGACGACGTCGCTGTTGACCAGCGCCCAGTAGAGCGGGTCGTCCGGGTGGCTGTTGCGCACCGCGACCCGGGAGGAGAGGTCGATGTCGGCCAGGAACCGCCACAGGCCCAGGTGGGCGGACGTGTCGAGCGTCAGCAGCTCGGCGGTCACCGTGGCGGGCTTGTCGCCCTCGCCCTGCGCGTGCTTCCACAGCACGTACCCGTCGGGGCGCTCGTCGGCGTCGAGGTGGACCGCCCCGCGCAGCTTGTCGTCGGTGCCGCCGGTGGCCGGGTCGTAGCGCCCGGTCTGCCACGCGCGGTAGAAGTGCGGGCGCTCGATCGAGCCGCGCGAGGTGGCGTGGAACCGGGCGAAGAGGTCGCTGGCGGTGTCCCACAGGTCGGCCGGCTCGACGAGCTCGACGCGGCCGGGGTCCTCGAAGGCGCGCAGCGCGAACGTCGCCGTGGTGTCGACCTCGATGCGGCGGCGGAACGAGGCGGGGCCGAAGCCGAAGCGGCCGTAGATCGAGGCCTCGGACACGGTGAGGGCGGCCACCGGGGCCGCGGTCCGGGCGAGGTCCTCGACCATCATCGTGCGGAGCAGCCCGCGGCGGCGGTGGGCGGGGCTCACCGTGACGTCGCTGATCATGTGGACCGGGACCATCGCGGCCCCGGCGTTGAGGGTCATGTCCCACGAGCTGAACGTCGCGACCGGCAGCGGGCCGGCCCCGAACCTGCCCTCGGGGAGCCAGGCGCCGGCGAGCCGCATCGAGTCCGCCCGCATCGTCTCGCGCCAGACCTCCCGCGAGCTGTCCGAGGGCCGGCTGTCGTGGAAGCCGCGGGACACCGCACCCATCCAGGCGTCGACCGCGGCCGTCGACTCGTCGCTGTCGTCGTGCGGGTCCAGGGTCCGGTGCTCGTACTCCACGGTCCTCACGCTAGTCATCCCGGCAACTCGATTTCCGCGCGACCGGGCGCTTGTGTGCGCTTGGATCGTGCCGACCGGGCGGTTGTGTGCGTTTGGATCGTGCCGACCGGGCGGTTGTGTGCGTTTGGATCGTGCCGACCGGGCGGTTGTGTGCGCTGACGTACGCCGCTCAGGCAGCGAGGAGGGCGTCGACCTGGTTGACGGCGGAGGTGATGCCCTCCTCCATCCCCATGTCGAGCACCTTCTGGAGGTCCTCGACGGAGGGGTACGTCGCCACCATCACCATCCGGGTCCCGGTGCCGGTCGTGACCAGGTCGACCGTGCTGGAGCCGACCGGGGCGGAGTCCTGCGGCTCGCCGTCGGCGTCCGCGAAGCCGTCGTCGTACGCGAGGCGGGTGGGCTTCTCGACCTCGGTGATGTCCCAGTAGCCCGGGTAGACCTCGCCGTCGGGGCCGGTCATGTGGTACTTCACCCGGGCTCCCGGCGTGAGGTCGTGCTCGGTGAAGGTGGCGGGGTGCGACGGCGGACCCCACCAGCGCTCGAGCTGGCGCGGGTCCTCCCAGATCTGCCAGACGCGGTCCACCGGGGCGGCGAACTCGGAGGTCACGGTGATGGTGCGGCGGTCGAGGTCCTTGGCTACGTCGAGCACGGGCATGTCAGTTCTCCTGTGATGTGGGTGTGGGTGGGGTCTTCTCGCCGGTCTCGTCCAAGAGGTCGTCGATGCGGCCGATACGTCCGCGCCAGACCTCCTCGAAGTCGGCGAGCAGCGCGGTGATCGACCGGACGGCCTCCACCTCGCCGCTCGCCAGCTGCTCGCGACCGCTGCGTCGCTTGGACACGAGGCCGGCGCGCTCGAGCACCGCGACGTGCTTCTGCACGGCCGCGAAGCTCATCGGGTAGTGCTGGGCCAGCGCGGAGACGGAGTGCTCGCCGGCCAGCACGCGGCGCAGGATGTCGCGTCGGGTGCGGTCGGCCAGGGCGTGGAAGAAGGCGTCCGCCCGGTCCTCCTCGTCGCTGGTCACGGGAACAACATACAACCGATCAGTTGTACGTTGTCAAGGGTCTGCGCGCGCTCGGGCCCGGTCGGCACCGGAGAGGCGCAGGGAAGTGCCCGGTCACCACCGGTGATGCGCAGGGAAGTGCCCGGTCGGCACCGGTGATGCGCAGGGAAGTGCCCGGTCGGCACCGGCGAAGCGCAAGGAAGTGCCCGGTCAGCGAAGGAGGAGGGGCACGGCGACCAGCACCGACCACAGCAGCTGACCGACCCCGGTCTGCTGGAGCACCGGGACGAGCGCCGGCCCGGCGGCGCCGCCGAGGACGGTGCGCACCGGCGGGGCCATCCGCAGCAGGAAACCCAGGCCGACCAGGACCCACCACGTCGTGGCCGCGGCGACCGCGACGACGGACAGCGCGGCGGCGAGCACGAGCAGGGCGTAGAGGCCGCGGGTGCGCTCCGCGCCGAGCTTGACCGCCAGGGTGCGCTTGCCGGCCTCGACGTCGGTGGGGATGTCGCGCAGGTTGTTGGCCACGAGGATCGCGCAGGCCAGCGCGCCGACGCCGACGGCGGCGTACAGCGCGGCCCACTCGAAGGTCTCGGTCTGGACGTACGTCGTCCCGACCACCGCCACCAGCCCGAAGAACACGAAGACCATCACCTCGCCGAGGCCGAGGTAGCCGTAGGGACGCGAGCCGCCGGTGTAGAACCAGGCGGCCAGCACGCAGACCACGCCCACGGCGACCAGCCACCACGCGGTGGTGGCGGCCAGCACCAGGCCGGCCGCGGCCGCGACCCCGAAGGCCGCGAAGGCGGCCGCCCTGACCGACGCCGGCGACGCCGCGCCCGAGCCGACGAGGCGCATCGGACCGACCCGGTCGGCGTCGGTCCCGCGGATGCCGTCGGAGTAGTCGTTGGCGTAGTTGACACCCACCTGCAGCGCGAGCGAGACCACGAGGGCCAGCAGGGCCTTCCACCAGACCGCGCCGTCGACGTACGCCGCGACGCCGGTGCCGGCGAGCACGGGGGCGACGGCGGCGGGCAGGGTGCGGGGGCGTGCTCCGGCGAGCCAGTCAGACGGTGATGCCACCGGAGGATTCAAGCACCCGGGCCCACGGCCCCGGAGGGCGAGCCCGGGAGCCCCGGGCTGGCGGGCTGCTCGAGCGTCGGGGGCCCGACGGGCGGCACGACGTCGCCCCCACCGTGCGGGGCGGAGTCGGACTCGCCCACGGCCGCGTCGGCCAGCACGTCGGCGGGCACGTGCTTCTCCAGGAAGCGGCGGGCCACGGTGGTGGACGGGTGCAGCGCGGCCGCGGCGACGGTGATGATGCCGGCGATGATCAACCAGCCCGTCGCGCCCCAGGTCACCAGGACGGTGAAGGCCGCGGGTGCCCAGACCCGGCCCAGCGTCCCACTGAGCTCGGCGGCGCCCTGGTACTCACCGCGGCGCCGGGGGTCCATCAGCTCGGCCTCGAAGGTCCAGCTCGCGGCGGAGAGGAAGAGCTCGGCACCGGTCAGGGTGATGTGGCCGAGGAAGAACAGGCCGATCGTCACCCACCCGATCGACTCGTGGGTGGACAGCGTGATGACGCACGAGACCACGAAGAAGGCCGTCGAGATCCGGATCGCGCGCAGCGCCGTCCGGACGTCCTTGACCCCGCGGGCCGCGGCCATCGGCAGCACGATGCACATCACCGTGTTGGTGCTGAACAACAGGGCCAGCACCACCCGCGGCGCGTCGGTCTCGGTGACCAGCCACAGCGGGATGACGAGGTTGAGGACCACCTGGTTGGTCCACAGCACCCCGGTGAAGAACATGGTGGCGAGCCAGCCGACGTTGCGCAGGGGGCCCGCGCCGGGGATCTTGACCTTCCGGTCCTCCGCGGACCGCAGGTCGTGGAAGGCGTCGGGCAGTCGGGTGATGTTGACGGCGTTGAGGAGGAACACCCCGGCGGTGAAGACCGGCACCAGCGTGAGCAGCGTCAGCGACTCCGGGACCAGCGCGATCATGGCGAGCAGGGCGCCGAGGGTGAAGCCGATGTTGAGCGCGGAGTACATGTACGCCCGCGACTTCACCCGCTCGCCGGGGGGCAGGACATCGATGGTGTAGGCGCCGTGGGCGACGCCGCCGAGGGCCCCGATCACCTCCATCACCACGGCCATCGCGAGGTAGCCGGTGAAGCTGTCGATGAAGGGCCAGACCGCGAACATCGCCGCCTGCCCGGCCGAGCTGATGGCCCAGCACCGCTTGGCGCCGAGCCGGTCGACGACGCGGCCCATCGGGTACGACGCGACGAAGGCCGCCAGGCCCGCCAGCGTCAGGCCGATGCCCACCTGGGCCTTGGTGAGCCCCACGACCTGGATGAAGAAGACGGCCGACCCGGCCATGAACGTGCCCTCGCCGAGGGCGAAGAGCAGCGACTGGGCCGCCAGTCGACCGGCGAGCGGCGACGGAGGGGTCGCCTGCTGCTTGACGGTCGTCAGGATGCTCATCGGGTGCTGGGGTCCTCTCGGGTCCCCCTCGGCGGAGCGGGACGTCGTACGCGTGCGGTCGTCGTGACCGGCGACCCGGCATTGTGACCGATGGTGGTGGGTTGGTGGTACTCGGCGCGCTGGGTGGCCGCTGCCGACCATTCTCACCCCGGGACTAGCGTGCGTCTCGTGAATTCCTTGCGGCCGGTGCGGGGCGAAGCCCGTGAGGTGGTCCCCGCGCTGCGCGACTGGTTGGCCGTGATGGCCGAGCCGACCCCGCTCGTGGTGGAGACGTCCGGCTCGACGGGCGCCCCCAAGCGGGTGGAGATCGCCCGGCATGCGGTCCTCGCCTCGGTGCACGCGTCCGCGCACCGCCTGGGCGCCACGGGTCAGTGGCTGCTGGCGCTGCCGGCGGCGTACGTCGCGGGCGTGCAGGTCATCTGCCGGTCCCTGGTCGCGGGCCACGAGCCGCTCGTCGTCGAGGGCTCCTTCGCCGACACGCTGGCCGGCCTGCCGCACCACCGGGACGTGCCGCTCTTCACCTCGCTGGTCCCCACCCAGCTGCACCGGCTGCTCGACGACCCGCGCGAGGTCGCGGCGCTGGGCACCGTGCACACCATCCTGCTCGGCGGCGGCCCGATCGACCCCGCCCTGCGCCGCCGGGCCGAGGCCGCCGGGCTGCACCTCGTCGCGACGTACGGCGCCAGCGAGACCGCCGGCGGTTGCGTCTACGACGGCCACCCGCTCGACGGCGTCGCCCTGGCGATCGGCACCGACGGGCGGATCCGGATCGGCGGACCGACGCTCTTCGAGGGCTACGTCGACGACCCCGGGCTCACGGCGAGCACCCTCGTCGACGGCTGGTACCTCACCGCCGACGCGGGCCGGCTCGACGAGGACGGCCGGCTGCAGGTGCTCGGCCGCCTCGACGACGTGGTGGTGAGCGGCGGGGTCAACGTGCCCCTGCCCGCCGTCGCCCGGCGCCTGCGCGAGCACCCCGCGGTCGAGGTCGTCGAGGTGCTGGGCGTCGAGGACGAGGAGTGGGGACACCGGGTGGTGGCCTTCCTGGCCGGGGACACCGTCGGCGCCGTGCTCCTCGAGGAGGTCCGCGACTGGGTCGGCGCGGTCCACCCGCGCTCCTGGGCCCCACGCCAGGTGGTCGCGCTCGACGCGCTGCCGCTGCTCGACAACGGCAAGGTCGACCGGCAGGCGCTCGTCGCCCGGGCGGGGCAGGGGGAGCGATGAGGGTCTTCAGCATCGGTCTCCGCACCCGTTTCCGCGGGATCACGCTCCGCGAGGGCGTGCTGGTCGAGGGCCCCGCCGGGTGGGGGGAGTGGAGCCCGTTCACCGAGTACGACGCCCCGACCACGCGCCCGTGGCTGCGCGCCGCCGAGGAGGCCGCGGCCGGTGACTGGCCCGCCCCGCTGCGCGACGCCGTCCCCGTCAACGTCACGGTGCCCGCCTGCAGCCCCGAGCGCGCCCACCGGATCGTCAGCGCCGGCGGGTGCACCACCGCCAAGGTCAAGGTCGCCGAGGTCGGCCAGACCCTGGGCGACGACGAGGCCCGGCTCGAGGCGGTGCGCGACGCGCTCGGCCCCGGCGGCCTCATCCGCGTCGACGCCAACGGCGGCTGGGACGTCGACGGGGCGGTGAGCGCCATCCGGCTGCTGGAGCGGGCCGCGGGCGGCCTCGAGTACGTCGAGCAGCCCTGCGCGAGCGTCGAGGAGCTGGCCGACGTACGCCGCGTCGTCGACGTGGCCATCGCCGCCGACGAGTCGATCCGCCGGGCCGAGGACCCCTACCGGGTGCGCGACCTCGAGGCCGCGGACGTCGCGGTGCTCAAGGTGCAGCCGCTGGGCGGCGTGCGCGCCTGCCTGCGGATCGCCGAGGACATCGGCCTGCCCGTCGTGGTCTCCAGCGCGGTCGAGTCGAGCGTCGGCATCGCGGCCGGGGTCGCGCTGGCCGCGGCCCTCCCGGAGCTGCCGCACGCGTGCGGCCTGGCCACCGTCCAGCTGCTCACCGACGACGTCGTGACCGAGCCGCTGCTCCCGGTGGACGGGATGCTGCCCGTCCGCGTGCCGGTGGTCGACCCCGCCGCGCTGGACCGGCTGGCCGCCGACCCCGAACGGGTGGCCTGGTGGGAGCGGCGGCTGGCGACGGTGCGGCAGGATCGGTCGTCGTGACCCCCTCCACCACCCCGTCGACCCGCCTGGCCCGTGACGTCGTCTCCGCGCTGATGGAGGCCGGGGTGCGCGAGGTGGTGCTCTGCCCGGGCTCGCGCAACGCGCCGCTGTCCTTCGCCGTGCACGACGCCTCCCGCGCCGGGCTGCTGCGGCTGCACACCCGCATCGACGAGCGGACGGCCGGCTTCCTGGCCCTGGGCCTCACCAAGGTCGGGGCCCGGGCCGCGGTGCTGTGCACGAGCGGTACGGCGGTCGCCAACCTGCTGCCCGCCGTCATGGAGGCCGCGCACGCCGGCCTGGACCTCGTCGTCGTGACCGCCGACCGGCCGGCACGGATGCGGGGCACCAGCGCCAACCAGACGACCGACCAGGTCGGTGTCTTCGGCGCCTTCGCGGCCACGACGGTCGTCGCGGCCGGCGTCGGGTCCGGCGTCGGGTCCGGTGCCGTCGAGATCGGCCGCCCCGGCGGCCCCGTCCACCTCAACGTCCACCTCGACGAGCCGCTGCTCCCCGACGGCGCCTGGACCGACGCGGCCGCCGACGCGTGGGAGATGACGTGGCGCGACGAGCACGTGGAGGCCGTCGAGCTCCCGCCCGGACCCCGGACCGTCGTGGTGGCCGGCGACGACGCCGGCCCGCCGGCCCGGGTGCTGGCCCAGGCCGCGGGGTGGCCGCTGCTGGCCGAGCCGACCAGCGGCTCCCGCACCGGCGACCACGCGATCCGTACCTACCGCCTGCTGCTCGGCAGCGAGCTCGGCGACCGCATCGAGCGGGTGGTCGTGGCCGGCCACCCGACCCTGTCCCGTCCGGTCGCCCGGCTGCTCGGCCGCGAGGACCTCGAGGTCGTCTCCCTGCGCACGCGAGGCTTCTGGTCGACGCGCCCCTTCGAGGTCGACCTCGAGGCCGACCGCTTCGTGGCCGGGGCCGGAGACCCGGGCTGGCTCGAGGAGTGGCGCGAGGCCGACCGGTCGGTGGGCCGCCAGCTCGACCGGCTGCTGGCCGCCGAGCCGGACCTCACGCCGTACGAGGTGGCGGGTGCGGTGAGCCGGGCGCTGCCGGCCGGCGGACTGCTCCACGTGGGCGCCTCGAGCCCGATCCGCGACCTGGACCTCATGGTCGCCCGCTACGCCGTGGGCGACCGGCGCAAGGTCATCGCCAACCGGGGCCTGGCGGGCATCGACGGCACGGTCTCGACCGCCATCGGCGCCGCCCTGGGCCGCCCGCGCAGCACCCGGGCACTGGCGCTGGTGGGGGACGTGACCTTCCTGCACGACGCCACCGGACTGGTGCTCGGCCCCCGCGAGGAGCGACCGGACCTGACGATCGTGGTCGTCAACGACAACGGCGGCTCCATCTTCAGCATGCTCGAGCAGGGCGCCGAGGAGCACCGCGACTCCTTCGAGACGCTCTTCGGCACGCCGCACGACGTGGACCTGGCCAGCCTGTGCGCCGCCACCCGCACCCCGCACCTGCGGGTCGCCAGCCTGCCCGAGCTCGAGCAGGCGCTGGCCTCACCCAACGGAGGCATCGAGGTGGTCGAGGCGGTCGTACGCCGCGACAACCGGCGTGACCTGGACGCCCGGATCAGCGCACTCCGGCCGGGACCTCGCTGAAGGTCGTCCCGAGCAGCGCGGGCCGACCGCGGTCGGGCAGGTGGACCAGCCCGACGGCGAGCTCGTCGACGACCAGGACGCCGTCCCGGCCGGCGCGCAGGCGGGTGTACGGCGGGTTCCACCGCACCGCGAGGCCCGGGCGGCCCTGCAGCCGGGTGGTGACCCGCAGCGCCACGACGGCGAGGTGGCCGTCCCCGACCGCGACCACCCGGACCGGGGCGTCCGCGGCGCTCGCCCGGACCTCCCAGCCACCGAAGATCGCCCGCGAGCCCAGGTCGGACATGGCGCTGCGCCACGCGCGGGAGGCGGCGTCGACCTCCAGCCCGTCCTCGCTCCCGTCGGTGAGATAGCCGCGCCACGCGTCACGCGCGCGGGTGGCCGCCGCGCGCACCCGGCCCGGGGGCAGGGTGGTGGGCCGACCCGCCGCCGGCAGCTGGCCGGTGACGTCGGCCCGCGCCTCCAGCAGCCACGGCGACGTCACCGCGTCCCGCACCAGCACGTGCACCTCCGGATCGGCACCGGGGGTGCGGGCGGCGACCATGGCCCACATCGGGTAGGCGTCGAAGCGGGCGGCGTAGACCCGCAGGCCCGTGTGGTCCGGGGCCGACCCGGGGCCGAGCCGCAGGACCCGCCGGGCGGCCGTCTCGTGGCGGTCCACCGCCAGCGCCAGACCCCGGTCGACGCTGCGCCATCGGTCGTCCCGGTAGGCCGGGGGGCCGGCCGCCGCGACCGCCCGTCCCCGCCGCCGGTCGTAGGAGGCGTAGAGGTCGGGCAGCTCGGCGACGGTGAGCGAGACCTTGGTCCGCGCGAGGGTGCGCACCTGGGCGGTGGACTCCCGCGGGAGCTGGCAGCCGCCGGCCAGCAGGACGGCGACGACCGACAGGGCGGTGGCCCGGGTGGCCCGGGCGGCCCGGGTGGGCCGACCGCGGCGCCCGGGTCGCTCGGCCCGACGGGCCCCGCCGGCACGGGTGGGTGTGGGTGCGGGCCCGGGCCCGTCGTCGAGCGGCCGAGAGCGCCGGGACCGTCGCGGCCGCAGCAGCTCGACGGCCAGCACCAGGAGCAGCAGCCCGGCGCCCGCGACGGCCAGCGCCGCGACGTACACACCGTCGAGGGTGACGCCGAAGGACACCGTCGTCGGACCGACGCCGCCCAGCGGGGCGATGACCCACTGCACGGCGGAGGTGCTGCGGTCCAGGGTGAGCTCCTGCGGCCCGGGGCCGCGCATCGACCGGGTCCAGAAGGCGACGTCCTCGGGGTGCTCGGGCGCGCCCCGGCCCACCTCCTCGGCGACGACGCCGTCGCGGGTGACGCCCTCGAGGCGCACGTGCGGCGAGGCGCCGACGAAGTCCGCCACGTCGACCGGGTGGGCGGTCCCGACGAAGACGCCGTCCGGCGCCTGCGCGCGCAGGGTGACGGTGACGCCGTCCCAGGCCAGCAGGCCGGGGGCGGTGAGCACCGGGCGGCCGTCGTCGCCGAGGTCGGACGGAGCGGTGAGGACGGTGTCGTCGGAGCCGACGTACGCCGCGGCGCCCGCCCCCACGAGGAGGAGCGCGAGCCCGAGGAGGGCCACCACGATCCTCCCGAGTCGACGCACGCCGGAATCATCCCAGTGACACGGTGCTGCCAGACTCTGCGGGTGGAGATCGCCCTGTTCCTCGTCGCCCTCGTGATCGTGGTCCTCGCCGGCACTGCACTGGCCGAACGCTTCGACGTGCCCGCCCCCCTGCTGCTGATCCTCGTCGGCGTCGTCGGGACCTTCCTGCCGTTCGTGCCCGAGGTGCGCCTCGAGCCCGAGGTGGTGCTCCTCGGCTTCCTGCCGCCGCTGCTGTACGCCGCCGCGCTGCAGACGTCGCTGGTCGACTTCAACGCCAACCGGCGCCCGATCCTGCTGCTCTCGGTCGGACTGGTGCTCTTCACCGCCCTGGGCGTCGGTGCCGTGGTGCACTGGCTGGTGCCGGCCATCTCGTGGCCCCTGTCGATCGCGATCGGTGCGGTCGTGGCGCCGCCGGACGCGGTCGCGGCCACCGCCATCGGGCGGCGGATCGGGCTGCCCCGGCGGATCGTCACGATCCTCGAGGGCGAGTCGCTGCTCAACGACGCGACCGCCCTGGTCTCCCTCCGGACCGCCCTGGCCGCCACCTCGGTGGGCGTGGAGTTCGTCGACGTCGGGCTGGAGTTCCTGTGGGCCTCGCTGGGCGGTGCGCTGCTCGGCTTCGGGGTCTTCGTCGTGGTCGCCAAGCTGCGCCGCCTCGTCACCGACCCGCTCATGGACACCGCCATCTCGCTGGTGACCCCGTTCGCGGCGTACCTCCTGGCCGAGGAGCTGCACTCCTCGGGAGTGATCTCGGTGGTGGTGACGGGCCTGCTGCTGGGGCACAAGGCTCCGGTCATCCAGACCGCCCAGTCGCGGATCGCGGAGCGCATCAACTGGCGCACCATCGCGTTCCTGCTGGAGAACACCGTCTTCCTGCTGATCGGCCTCCAGGCCCGCTGGATCCTCGAGGGGGTCGCCGGGAGCGACCTGTCGCCCGGTCGCATCGCGCTGGTGTGCGGGGCGGCGCTGCTGACCACCGTGGTCCTGCGGATGGTCTGGGTCTTCTCCACCCGCTACCTGCTCGTCCGGCCCGGCCCGGACCCCGACACCGGGCAGCTGCCGCCGTGGCAGTACACCTTCGTCCTCGGCTGGGCGGGCATGCGCGGCGTGGTGACCCTGGCCGCGGCGTTCGTGATCCCGGTGGACGCGCCCCAACGCGAGGTGCTGCTGCTCATCGCGTTCACCGTGGTCGCCGGCACGCTGTTCCTGCAGGGCCTCACCCTGCCCTGGGTGGCCCGCACCCTGCGGGTGCCCTCGCCCGACCCGCTCGACGACGCCCTGGCGCGCGCCTCGGTGCTGCAGCAGGCCTCCAAGGCGGGCTTCAAGGAGCTCGACGAGCTGGAGACCGAGGACCCGCACGGCGTCCTGGACCAGGTCCGGCAGCGGGTGGAGCAGCGCAACTTCGCAGCGTGGGAGCGGCTGTCCACCACGGCCGGCCAGGAGTCGCCCAGCGACCTCTACGCCCGGGTCCGGCTGGCCATGATCAACGCCGAGCGCCAGCGGGTGCTCGAGATCCGCAGCACCGGCACGGTGGCCAGCGACGTCATCCGCGACGTGCTCGCGGTCCTCGACGTCGAGGAGTCGATGCTGGACGTGGTCACGGGCGACGAGGAGGAGCGTGAGGAGGGCCGCAACGCCCGGCTGGTGCGCGGCGCCACCTGCGACCACCTGGACGAGGCCCCGGCCCAGCCGCCGACCTCGGTCGGCGACGACCTGGCCTGTGCGCAGTGCGTGGCGGCGGGGGTCCACTGGGTCTCCCTGCGTCGCTGCCTGACCTGCGCCAACGTCGCCTGCTGCGACTCCTCGCCCCTCCGGCACGCCACCGAGCACTTCCACGAGACGACGCACCCGGTCATGCAGTCGGCCCAGCCCGGCGAGGACTGGCGCTTCTGCTACGTGCACCACCTCACCGGCTGAGCCACCCGTCGTACGCCGCCGCGCGTCGCCTGCGCGAAATGCGACGACGCGCCGTCCCGCCGGAGCGGGACGACGCGTCGAACGTCGTGCGGAGTGGCCCGGAGGCCGACGGGTCAGGCCTGCCAGACCCGGATCCAGTCGACGTTCATCGACTGGGGGAGCTTCTTGTCGTTGCCGATCTTGTAGATCTCGTAGTCCGAGGCGAGCATGCTCAGGATCGGGTACTGCGGCTGGCCCGAGACGCCGACCTTGGTGCGGTAGGTCTCCTGGCCGTCGATGCGGAAGATGTAGACCTTGGGGGTCCACTCGACCGAGAACACGTGGTAGTTCTTCGACCAGCCGTCACGCTTGTTGGCGAGGAAGGACTTGGAGTCCTTGAGCCATGAGCCGGTCTTGACGCCCTGGCCCCTGCTGTTCTTCGAGTAGACGAACGAGGTCAGGCCACCCTCCGGGTGCTTGTCGCCGAAGTACTCGATGACGTCGATCTCGGCGCCGGTCAGGCGGGGGTCGTTGGCGCTGTCGACGCTCACGGCCGGCTGCATCCAGAACGCGCCGTGCTGGCCGCGGCTCTTCTGGAACTTGATGCGCGCGGCGGCGAAGCCGTACTTGAACGAGAAGCCGCCCTGGGTGCCGATGTGGCCGTTGAGGCGGTAGGCGAACTTGCCGGTGGACTTGCCGTCCTTCTTGGCCACGCACTTGTCGGAGCGGGTCGGGTCCTTGATGACGCTCAGGCGAGCGGTGCCACCGCCGACGGAGACGGCGCGGGCGTCACCCTTGGAGCAGGCGCGCAGGCTCTCGGGCTCGTAGGAGCCGCCACGCTGGTTCCAGACGGGGCCCAGGCTGCGGCCCGAGAACTCGTCGGTCCACGTCGGCGTCAGCCAACGACCGGTGCTGACGGACTTGCTGGTGCCGCCCTTGGAGCCCTTGAAGGGCAGCGCGGTGGCGCGGTAGGACAGCGCGACGCCGCGCTTGGAGATCGGAGCGGCGAAGTCGACGCGACCCTTCTTGTTCAGCTTGGCCTTCTTGACCGTCTTCCACTTCTTGCCCTTCTGCACCTGCAGGGCGACGGGGCGACCCACCTTGGCGGGGCGGACGGTGGCGGTCAGGCCGGCCTTGGCCGCGTTGGCCGACGCGGGCTTCTTGCCCTGAGCGACGATCTGGGGCAGCGCCACCAGCTTCACGCGGGTCTTGGCCCGACGCTCGCTGACGGAGGTCGAGATGGAGTCATTGGTGCCAGCGCTCGACGAGCTGGTCTGCGTGACCAGGATCATCGACGCGGGCATCAGCAGCGCGAGCAGGGATCCTGCAAGGGCGCGGCGTCCAGACATGGGTTCTCTCAATCGGGTCGGGTGCGGTTGTCATTCCCCCACTGCACTCGAGGGCGACCTCACCTTAACTTCCATCGCCTGAAGTCCGGCATCGAACGCGATGTCCGGACGGAGACGGTCGGAATGCGGAGATCGTGCCTACTGTGGGGGGATGCGCCTCACCAAGTTCGGTCACGCCTGCGTCCGCATCGAGCACGACGGGGCCGTCGTGGTCCTGGATCCCGGGGTCTTCAGCGAGCCCGAGGCGCTCGACGGCGCCACCGGCGTGCTCATCACCCACGAGCACGCCGACCACGTCCACCCCGACCTGCTCCGCGGCTCCGACGCCCCGATCTGGACGATCGAGGCGGTGGCCCGGCTGCTGCGCGAGCAGGCGCCCGACGTCGCCGAGCGGGTGCGCGTCGTACGCCCGGGGGAGCATCTCGAGGTGTCCGGGCTGGCCGTCGAGGTGGTGGGGGAGAAGCACGCGGTCATCCATCCCGACTACGACCGCTTCGACAACTCCGGCTACGTCCTGACCGTGGGCGGGGAGACGGTCTACCACCCCGGCGACGCGCTGACCGCGCCCGGCCGCCCGATCGACCTGCTCCTCGCGCCCGTGAGCGCGCCGTGGCTCAAGGTCAGCGAGGCGATCGACTTCGTCCGCGAGGTCGGGGCGCCCCGGTCCTTGGGCATCCACGACCGGGTCTACAGCGACATCGGGCTCGACATGGTCGCCTCGCACATGGCCAACCTGCTGCCGGAGGGCCAGGAGTACGTGCGCCGGCAGTCCGGCGAGGACCTCTAGGTCCCCTGGGTCAGATCTCGCCGGCCAGCGCGTCGCGCACCGGGACGAACTTCGCCTGGGACTCGGCCAGCTCCGCCTCGGGGTCGGAGCTGCCGACCACGCCGCAACCGGCGAAGAGTCGCACGGTCGAGCCCTGGACCAGCGCGGAGCGCAGGGCGATGCCCCACTCGCCGTCGCCGGTGGCGTCGATCCAGCCCACGGGGCCGGCGTAGCGGTCGCGGGCCATGCCCTCGATCTCGTCGATCAGGGCGACGGCCTCGGGGGTGGGCGTCCCGCCGACCGCGGCCGAGGGGTGCAGCGCCTCGGCGAGCTGCAGCGAGGAGACGGTGGCCGCGTCGTGCACGACCCCGGCCACGTCGGTGGCCAGGTGCATGACGTTGGGCAGGTGCAGGACGAAGGGTGCCTCGGGCACGTTCATCGACGAGCAGTGCGGCTCGAGGGCGTCGGCGACCGAGCGGACGGCGTACTCGTGCTCCTCGAGGTCCTTCGAGCTCCGTGCCAGCGTCGCGGCGAGCGCCAGGTCTCGCTCGTCGTCGCCGGTACGCCGGATGGTGCCGGCGAGCACCCGCGAGGTGACCAGGCCGCGCTCGCGCCGCACCAGCATCTCGGGCGTCGCGCCGAAGAGACCGTCGACGTGGAAGGTCCAGCACATCGCGTAGTCGGTGGCCAGCCGGTGCAGCGCCCACCGCACGTCGACGGGCTCCTCGCACGTGGCGATGAGGTCCCGGGCGAGCACGACCTTCTCGAGGGCGCCGGCGTTGATGCGGGCGACGGCATCGGCGACGACAGACATCCAGGCCTCGCCGTTGAGGGCCCCGTCGGCGAAGCTCAGGCCCACCGGCGCGCGCGGCACGTCGGCCCGCGCCAGGCGGGAGGTCTCCGCCAGGGGTGACCCGCCGACCGTGGTCACCCACGCGCGGTCCCCGCGACGGCCGAGCACGACGCGGGGCACGACGAGGACCGAGTCGCCGGGGTCGTCGGCGAAGCCGAAGGAGCCGAAGGCCACCAGTCCGGTGCCGGGCTCGGCGACCTCGTCGGTGACCTCGGCCCGGGCGGTCGTCTCCTTCCACCACTTGTCGGCGTCGCTGAAGCGTGCGGTGCCGCGCGTGCGCACCTGGGCGGCCACGCCCCAGCCGACGAGGCCCTCGCCGTTGCGCAGCCAGGTGACCGGCGCCTCGGCGGGCAGCAGGTCCAGGAGACGGGTCGAGTCCGGGTCCCCGAGGTCGACCGCTGTCGTCCGCACCACCAGGGGGCTGGGTGCGGTCGTCGCGGGGGTCGTCGCCGCACTCGTCACGCTGTGGAGCCTACTGGGACGGCCCCCACGGTCCCGATCCCGGATCCGGGCCGGAAACCGGGGTCGTGGCGGCCGTCACGCAGTGGGTGGGTCACGACCGGTAGACGATCACCTTGTCGCCGAGGCGCACCTGGTCGAACAACCACCGGACCCCGTCGTAGTCGCGGACGTTGACGCAGCCGTGGGACGCGCCGTTGTAGCCCGTGGCGGCGAAGTCGGGGGAGTAGTGCACCGCCTGCCCGCCGGAGAAGAACATGGCGAAGGGCATCGAGGTGTTGTAGAGGCTCGAGACGTGGTCACGGCTCTTGCGGAACACCGCGAAGGCGCCCTCGCGCGTGGGCAGCTCGTCGGAGCCGAAGCGCACGTCGAAGCGGGTCTTGACCACCCCGTCGATCACCCAGCGCAGCGACCGCGACGTCTTGTCGACACACATGGCGCGCCCGGTCATGCAGCGCGGGTCCAGCGTCGGGCCCTGCGGCTCGATGTTGAACAGCTCGGCCCTGGTGGGCCGGCGGGTCATCGCGACCAGCCGGTCGAGGGTCCGCCGGTCGACCTTCCCGGTCACCGGGATGCGGCGCTTCTGCTGGAAGCCCCGCACGGCCGTGGTGGTGCGGGGGTCGTAGACCCCGGTGACGTCACCGGTCCACCACCGCAGCTGCGCGAGGCGCGCCTGGAGGCGACGGACCGCGACCCCCTGGTCCCCGGCGGTGAGCAGGGCCCGGCCGGGTGTGTAGATGTTGTGCAGCGCCTCGCGGGTGGGGGCGGTGGTGGCCGCGACCAGCCTCTTCCACGTGCGCGCGTCGACGCGGCCGGTCGTCTCGCGGTGCCGGCGGGCCTGGAAGGTGCGCACGCCGTCGCGCGTCTGGGCGTCGAAGCGGCTGGTCACGACCTCGGAGTGCAGGCCGAGCTGGTGGAGCCGGCTCTGCAGCGCGCGCACCCGCCAGCCGGTGTCACCGAAGCGCAGCGGGGAGAAGGCCCGCGACGACGTCCCGGTGGCGTCCGCGGCCCCGGCGGGCGCGGTGAGGGCGGTGGCGCCGACGCCGGCCAGCCCGAGGGTGAGCACGAGCGCCAGCAGGAGGCGGGCGGCGGTGGCGAGGGGCGTCCGGGTGAGAGGCGTCCGGGTTAAAGGCATGGGATCTCCGAGGTAGACGAGTGTCGACATCGTAAGGACGCCCACCGACATCATGTGGTTGCGTCCGCACTACGCTCGCGGCGTGGCCCGTGCAGAGCTCGACAAGCAGCCGACCGACGTCCGACGCATGTTCGACGCGGTCGCGAAGCGCTACGACGTCACCAACGACGTGCTCTCCCTGGGCCAGGACCGGCGCTGGCGGCGCCAGGTCATCGACGCCGTCGCTCCGTCGTACGGCGATCGCGTGCTGGACCTCGCGGCGGGCACGGGCACGTCCAGCCAGCCGTTCGCGGACGCCGGCGCCACCGTCGTCCCCTGCGACTTCTCCCTCGGGATGCTCCGTGTCGGCAAGCGGGCGCGACCGCACCTGGCCTTCACCGCGGGTGACGGCACCCGGCTGCCGTTCGCCGACGACACCTTCGACGCGGTCACCATCTCCTTCGGCCTGCGCAACATCGTCGACCCGGAGGCGGGGCTGCGGGAGATGCGCCGGGTCACCCGTCCCGGAGGCCGCCTCGTCGTGTGCGAGTTCAGCAGCCCGACCTTGCAGCCGTTCCGCACCGTCTACATGGAGTACCTGATGAAGGCGCTGCCGGCGATCTCGCGGGCCGTCTCGTCCTCCCCGGACGCCTACGTCTACCTCGCCGAGTCGATCCGCGCCTGGCCCGACCAGCAGGGCCTGGCCACGATGATCGGCGCCGCCGGGTGGCAGGCCCCGCAGTGGCGCAACCTCTCGGGCGGGATCGTCGCGCTGCACCGCGCGACCGCCTGAGGGCTCCGCGGCCGGCCGGCCTGCGACCGGCGCCCCACGACGGAGTCATGAGGGGGACGACCGGCGGGTGACGGACGCCCGGGTGAGCAGCAGCACCGGCAGGTCGTACGGCCACCGCCCCCCTGCGTGACGCGGCGCACACGGCGTCCTACACTGTGGTCTGCGCCACTAGTGAAGTAGTTCACAAAGTCACATGCGACCACGGTCGCAGGGCTGGTGCCGCGACTGCTTCGCTGCACAGGGACGAGGAGGGGACAGGCTCCATGGAGCTCTACACACCGGTGCTCGTGCTCGCGGCTCTCGCCGCGGCCTTCGCGGTCGGCTCGGTCGTGATGAGCGCCCTCGTCGGGCCCAAGCGCTACAACCGCGCCAAGCTCGACTCCTACGAGTGCGGCATCGAGCCCACCCCGCAGCCGGTCGGCGGCGGCCGGTTCCCGGTGAAGTACTACATCACCGCGATGCTCTTCATCGTCTTCGACATCGAGATCATCTTCCTCTACCCCTGGGCCGTGCACTTCGACGCCATGAAGGTGTTCGGGCTCATCGAGATGGTCGTCTTCATCGCCACGGTCTTCGTGGCCTACGCGTACGTATGGCGTCGCGGCGGACTGGATTGGGACTGACCATGGGACTGGAAGAGAAGCTGCCGAGCGGCGTCCTGCTCACCACGGTGGAGGGTGTCGCGGGCTACATGCGCAAGGCGTCCTTCTGGCCGGCGACGTTCGGGCTGGCGTGCTGCGCCATCGAGATGATGACCTCGGGCGGCCCCAAGTACGACCTGGCCCGCTTCGGCATGGAGGTCTTCCGCGCCAGCCCGCGCCAGGCCGACCTGATGATCGTGGCCGGACGCGTCAGCCAGAAGATGGCCCCGGTCCTGCGCCAGATCTACGACCAGATGGCCGAGCCCAAGTACGTCCTCGCGATGGGTGTCTGCGCCAGCTCGGGCGGCATGTTCAACAACTACGCGATCGTGCAGGGTGTCGACCACGTCGTCCCCGTCGACATGTACCTCCCCGGCTGCCCGCCGCGGCCCGAGATGCTGATCGACGCGATCCTCAAGCTCCACGACCAGGTGCAGGCCACCAAGCTCGGTGCCAACCGCGTCGCCGAGATCGAGGAGCGGGAGACGGCCGCCCTCCAGGCCCTGCCGACCAGCCAGATGCGGGGACTCCTGCGATGAGCAACCCGTCCGACAACCCGTCCGACAAGGCAGCGACGGCGCACGTCGACCAGCCGGCCGTCGAGCAGTCGCCGGAGAACCTCCCCGCCCCGCGCGGCGAGGGCACCGAGGTCCGCTCGGCGGGCCAGCGTCGCGGCATGTTCGGTGTCTCCGGCACCGGCGACACCTCGGGCTACGGCGAGATGGTCGCCCCGATCGTCTTCCCCGGCGCCTCGCAGCGCCCGTACGGCGGGTGGTTCGACGAGGTCGCCGACGCCCTCGAGGTCCGGCTCGACCGCACCGACCTCACCGGCGCCGTCGAGTCGGTCGTCGTCCACCGCGGGGAGATCACCTTCCACGTCCGCCGCGAGGACCTGCCGTTCGTGGCGCAGATGCTGCGCGACGACGAGGCGCTGCGCTTCGAGCTCTGCTCGGGCGTGAGCGGTGTGCACTACCCCGACGACGTCGGACGCGAGCTGCACGCGGTCTACCACCTGCTCTCGATGACCCACAACCGGCGGATCCGCCTCGAGGTCTCGTGCCCCGACGCGGACCCGCACGTGCCCAGCCTGGTGAGCATCTACCCCACCAACGACTGGCACGAGCGGGAGACCTGGGACATGTACGGGATCGTCTTCGACGGTCACCCGGCCATGACCCGGATCCTGATGCCCGACGACTGGCCGGGCCACCCGCAGCGCAAGGACTACCCCCTGGGCGGCATCCCCGTGGAGTACAAGGGCGGGTCCGTCCCGCCGCCCGACCAGCGGAGGAGCTACAACTGATGGCTACCGAGCAGGACATGTACGCCGACCCCAGCGACACCACGCAGGGCAAGGTCTTCACGGTCACCGGCCAGGACTGGGACTCCATCACCCAGGGCCTGGGAGACGCGGCCGACGAGCGGGTCGTCGTCAACATGGGTCCGCAGCACCCCTCGACGCACGGCGTGCTGCGCCTGATCCTCGAGCTCGAGGGCGAGACGGTCACCGAGGCCCGCTGCGGCATCGGCTACCTCCACACCGGCATCGAGAAGAACATGGAGTACCGCTCCTGGGTCCAGGGCACGACCTTCGTCACCCGGATGGACTACCTCTCCCCGTTCTTCAACGAGGCGACGTACGTCATGGGCGTGGAGCGCCTGCTCGACATCGAGGACGACATCCCCGAGAAGGCCCAGGTCATGCGGGTCCTGCTCATGGAGCTCAACCGCATCTCCTCCCACCTGGTCTGCATCGCGACCGGCGGCATGGAGATCGGCGCCCTGACGGTCATGACGATCGGGTTCCGCGAGCGCGAGCTGGTGCTCGACCTCTTCGAGCTGATCACCGGGCTGCGCATGAACCACGCGTTCATCCGCCCCGGCGGCGTGGCCCAGGACCTGCCGCCCGGAGCCCTCGACGAGATCCGCGACTTCATCGCCCTGATGAGGAAGCGCCTCACCGAGTACGCCGCGCTGTGCAACGCCAACCCCATCTTCAAGGCCCGTCTCGAGGGCGTCGGCCACCTCGACCTCGCCGGCTGCCTGGCTCTCGGGCTCACCGGCCCGCCGCTGCGCTCCACCGGCTACGCCTGGGACCTGCGCAAGACGCAGCCCTACTGCGGCTACGAGGACTACGACTTCGACGTCCAGACGTGGGACACCGCCGACGCCTACGGCCGGTTCCGGGTGCGGCTCGCCGAGATGGACGAGTCGCTGCGGATCGTCGAGCAGGCGGCCCGCCGCCTCGCCGACCTCGAGGGCGCGCCGGTCATGGTCGCCGACAAGAAGATCGCCTGGCCCAGCCAGCTCGCGATCGGCTCCGACGGCATGGGCAACTCCATGGACCACATCCGCCACATCATGGGCGAGTCGATGGAGGCACTGATCCACCACTTCAAGCTGGTCACCGAGGGCTTCCGGGTGCCGGCCGGCCAGGCCTACGTCCCGATCGAGTCGCCGCGCGGCGAGCTCGGTGCCCACGTCGTCTCCGACGGCGGCACCCGGCCCTTCCGCGTCCACTTCCGCGACCCGTCCTTCACCAACCTCCAGGCGACGAGCGTGATGAGCGAGGGCGGCATGGTCGCCGACGTCATCGTGGCCATCGCCTCGATCGACCCCGTCATGGGAGGCGTCGACCGATGACCGCCAACGAGCCCACCGCCGTGCCCGCCGTCGATCCCGGCATGACCGTCAGCACGGCCGCCTACGCGGCGCCCAGCCCGGACCGGTTCACCGAGAACGAGCAGGCGCTGAGCCCCGAGACGTGGAGCGAGCTGCGCCAGATCGCGGCGCGCTACCCCGAGGCCCGCTCCGGCCTGCTGCCGATGCTGCACCTCGTGCAGTCGGTGGAGGGCCGGGTGACGCCGGAGGGCATCGAGGCGTGCGCCGAGATCCTCGGCATCTCCGCGGCCGAGGTCAGCGGGGTCGCGACCTTCTACACGATGTACAAGCGCAAGCCGGTCGGCGACTACCTCGTCGGGGTGTGCACCAACACGCTGTGCGCCGTCATGGGCGGGGACCTGATCTTCGAGCGGCTCAAGGAGCACCTCGACGTCGGCAACGACGAGACGACCGCCGACGGCTCGATCACCCTCGAGCACATCGAGTGCAACGCGGCCTGCGACTACGCGCCGGTGATGATGGTCAACTGGGAGTTCATGGACAACCAGACGCCCGAGTCGGCGCTCCGGGTCGTCGACGACCTGCGCGCCGGCGCGGAGGTCCACTCCACCCGCGGGCCGCGGCTGTGCACCTGGAAGCAGGCCGAGCGTGTGCTCGCCGGCTTCCCCGACGACCTCGCCGACGAGGGGCCGTCGGCCGGTCCCTCGTCGCTGGTGGGCCTGGGCATCGCCCGCGCCAACGGCTGGACCGCCCCGGGCGGCGACGCCCCGGGCCGCACCGCCGACGAGCCGGCCGAGGCCGCCACCGGTACGGACGGCAGCCACGAGGCCGACCGACAGGAGGCCGAGGGCGAGGTCGAGCGCTCCGGCGCCGACCTCAAGCACGAGGACGACGCCCAGGGAACCGAGGAGGCGAAGTGAACACCGACACCCTGACCCCGGTCCTCACCGACAACTGGGACGCCGAGCGCTCCTGGACGCTGGCGTCGTACGAGCAGGGCGGCGGCTACGAGGCGATGCGCACGGCGCTGTCGTTGGACCCCGACGCCATCATCACCGCCGTCAAGGACTCCGGGCTGCGTGGTCGTGGCGGCGCGGGCTTCCCCACCGGCATGAAGTGGGGCTTCATCCCGCAGGACAACCCCAAGCCCAAGTACCTCGTGGTCAACGCCGACGAGTCCGAGCCCGGGACCTGCAAGGACATCCCGCTCATGATGGCCAGCCCGCACACCCTCGTCGAGGGCGTCATCATCAGCTCGTTCGCCATCCGCGCCAACCACGCGTTCATCTACGTGCGCGGCGAGGTCCTCCACGTCGTACGCCGCCTCCAGCGGGCCGTGCAGGAGGCCTACCTCGCCGGCCACCTCGGCAAGGACATCCACGGCTCGGGCTACGACCTCGACGTCGTCGTCCACGCCGGGGCCGGCGCCTACATCTGTGGCGAGGAGACCGCGCTGCTCGAGGGGCTCGAGGGACGCCGCGGCCAGCCGCGCCTGCGCCCGCCGTTCCCCGCGGTCGCCGGCCTCTACGCCAGCCCGACGGTCATCAACAACGTCGAGTCGATCGCGTCCGTGCCGAGCATCGTCGGTCGCGGGGCGGAGTGGTTCGCCTCGATGGGCACCGAGAAGTCCAAGGGCTTCGGCATCTTCAGCCTCTCCGGGCACGTCGAGCGCCCGGGCCAGTACGAGGCGCCGCTCGGCATCACGCTGCGCGAGCTGATCGACCTGGCCGGCGGCATCCGTGAGGGCCACGAGCTCAAGTTCTGGACCCCCGGCGGCTCCAGCACGCCGTTGCTGACCGCCGAGCACCTCGACGTCCCCCTCGACTTCGAGGCGGTGGGCGCCGCCGGGTCGATGCTGGGCACGCGCGCGCTGCAGCTCTTCGACGAGACGACCTGCGTGGTGCGTGCGGTGCTGCGCTGGACCGAGTTCTACAAGCACGAGTCGTGCGGCAAGTGCACCCCGTGCCGCGAGGGCACGTGGTGGCTGGTGCAGACCCTGGCCCGCCTCGAGCGGGGAGAGGGGGCCGAGTCCGACCTCGACCTGCTGCTGGACCAGTGCGACAACATCCTGGGCCGCTCGTTCTGTGCCCTCGCCGACGGCGCGACCAGCCCGATCTCGAGCTCGATCAAGTACTTCCGCGACGAGTACCTCGCGCACCTCACCCACGGTGGGTGCCCGTTCGACCCGAGCGCCTCGACGACGTTCGCCCAGACCGGAGCCACCGCATGACGACCACCCCGGCCAAGACCGACCTGGTCACCCTGACGATCGACGGCGTCGAGGTCAGCGTCCCCGCGGGCACGCTGGTCATCCGCGCCGCCGAGCAGGTCGGCGTCCAGATCCCGCGGTTCTGCGACCACCCGCTGCTGGCGCCCGTCGGTGCCTGCCGCCAGTGCCTCGTCGACATCCCCGACGCCGGCAACGGCAAGCCGATCCCCAAGCCGCAGGCCTCCTGCACGATCACGGTCGCGGAGGGCATGGTCGTCAGCACCCAGGCGACCAGCCCGGTGGCCGACAAGGCCCAGCAGGGCATCATGGAGTTCCTGCTCGTCAACCACCCGCTGGACTGCCCCGTGTGCGACAAGGGCGGCGAGTGCCCCCTGCAGAACCAGGCCATGTCCAACGGCCGCGGCGAGACCCGCTTCGACGGGGTCAAGCGCACCTTCCCCAAGCCGATCAACCTCTCGGCCCAGGTGCTGCTCGACCGCGAGCGTTGCATCGTGTGCCAGCGCTGCACCCGCTTCGCCGACGAGATCGCGGGTGACCCGTTCATCGCGCTGATCGAGCGGGGCGCCCAGCAGCAGATCGGCATCGCCGACGACGCGCCGTTCCTGTCCTACTTCGCCGGCAACACCATCCAGATCTGTCCGGTGGGGGCGCTCACCAGCGCCGAGTACCGCTTCCGCTCGCGTCCCTTCGACCTCGTCTCGACGCCCAGCGTGGCCGAGCACGACGCGTGCGGCGCGGCCATCCGCGTCGACCACCGCCGCGGCAAGGTCATGCGGCGTCTCGCCGGCAACGACCCCGAGGTCAACGAGGAGTGGATCAGCGACAAGGACCGCTTCGCGTTCCACTACGCCCGCCAGGACGACCGGCTGACCCACCCGATGGTGCGCGAGGACGGCGTGCTCCGCCCGGCGTCGTGGCCCGAGGCCTTCGCCGTCGCGGCCCGCGGCCTGCACGCCGCCGGGAGCGCGGCCGTCCTCACCGGCGGTCGGGTGACCGCCGAGGACGCCTACGCCTACGCCAAGCTCGCCCGCGTCTCGCTGGGCACCAACGACGTCGACTTCCGCGCCCGCCCGCACTCCGCCGAGGAGGCCGACTTCCTGGCCGCCCACGTCGCGCTGTCGATGGACGTGACGTACGACGACCTCGAGCGCGCGTCGGTCGTCGTCCTGGCGGGCCTGGAGCCCGAGGACGAGGCGGCCACGATCTTCCTGCGGCTGCGCAAGGCCTCGAAGGGGACGACCAAGGTCGTCGCCCTCGCGCCGCACGCCACCCGCGGCCTGGGCAAGATGAAGGGCCGGCTCGTCCCGACCGCCCCCGGCCAGGAGGCCGAGGCGCTGCGGGCGCTGGCCGAGGACGCCGTCACCGCGCTGGACGCCGGCGGCGTCATCCTGGTCGGCGAGCGGCTCGCCCAGCACCCCGGCGCCCTGACCGCGGCCGCCGACCTGGCCCGCACCACCGGGGCCCGGCTGGCCTGGGTGCCGCGTCGCGCCGGTGATCGCGGTGCCGTCGAGGCCGGCTGCCTGCCGACCCTGCTGCCCGGCGGTCGTCCCGCCGCGGATGCCTCCGCCCGCGTCGACGCCGCCACCGCCTGGGGCGTCGAGCACCTGCCCGAGACCGTCGGCCGCGACGCCGACGCGATCATCGCCGCGCTCAGCGACGGCACGATCGGCGGCGTCGTCGTCGGCGGCGTGGACCCCGACGACACCGCCGACCCCGTTGCCACCCTCGCCGCCCTGGACGCGGCGTCGTTCGTGGTCAGCCTCGAGCTGCGTGAGACCGAGGTGACCCGCCGCGCCGACGTCGTGCTCCCGGTGGCCCCGGTCACCGACAAGGCCGGCACCTTCGTCACCTGGGAGGGCCGGCCGCGTCCCTTCGAGGCGGTCTTCAGCAACCCCGGATCGCTGCCCGACCTGCGGGTGCTGTCGGGGATCTCCGACGAGCTGGCCGCGCTCGGGCGGGGTCGCCCGCTGGGCTTCCGCACCGTGCCCGAGGCGCGGGCCGAGATGGAGGCCATGGGCCCGTGGGACGGCGCACGTCCCGTTCTCGCCCCTGCGCCGGGCGCGCCGGCCGCGCCGCGTGCAGAGGCCGGCGACCTGGTGCTCTCCACCTGGAAGCAGCTCCTCGACCGGGGCTCGATGCAGGACGGCGACCTCCACCTGGCCGCGACCCGGCGCCCGGCGGTCGCCATGGTCAGCCGGGGGACCCTCGCCGGGATCGACGGTCCGGGCGGCGGTCACGTCGTCCTCACCGGCGACCGCGGCTCGCTGACCCTGCCGGTCCAGGTCTGCGAGGACATGGCCGACGGCGTGGTCTGGGTGCCGGCCAACAGTGCGGGTCGCGGCGTCCTCGCCGAGCTGGCCTCGCCCGGCAGCACGGTCACCGTGAAGGGAGCCGACCAGTGATCATCTCCCAGGCGCTCACGTGGGCGGCCGAGACGCCGCAGGGCGACGGGCTCGACGCCTTCGGGCAGGACCCGTGGTGGCTCGTCCTCGTCAAGGCCGTGCTGGTCTTCGTCGTCCTGGTGGTGCTGACGCTCTTCAACATCTGGTGGGAGCGCCGGGTCGTGGCCCGGATGCAGCACCGCATCGGCCCCAACGTCAACGGGCCCTTCGGCCTGCTGCAGTCCCTGGCCGACGGCGTCAAGCTGGCGCTCAAGGAGGACATCATCCCCAAGGCCGCCGACAAGGTGGTCTTCCTGCTGGCGCCCGTCCTGGCCGTGATCCCGGCCTTCGTGACCTTCTCGGTCATCCCGTTCGGCCCCGTGGTGGAGCTGCCGTTCAGCGACATCTCCACCCCGCTCCAGCTGACGGACATGCCGGTCGCGGTGCTCTTCGTGATGGCGATCGCCTCGATCGGCATCTACGGCATCGTGCTCGGCGGCTGGTCCTCCGGGTCGACGTACTCCCTGCTCGGCGGGCTGCGCTCGAGCGCCCAGATGATCTCCTACGAGGTCGCCATGGGCCTCGCGCTCGTCGCGGTGTTCCTCTACGCCGGCTCCATGTCGACCTCGGAGATCGTCGCGGCGCAGAACCCCGACCCGCAGTACTGGCTGGGCGTCATCCCGATCCCCACCTGGTACGCGCTGATCCTGCTGCCGTCGTTCGTCATCTACGTGATCGCGATGGTCGGCGAGACCAACCGGGCGCCCTTCGACCTCCCCGAGGCCGAGGGCGAGCTGGTCGGCGGCTTCCACACCGAGTACTCCAGCCTCAAGTTCGCGCTGTTCTTCCTCGCCGAGTACATCAACATGGCGACGGTCTCGGCCCTGGCGACGACGCTGTTCCTCGGCGGCTGGCACGCGCCGTGGCCGATCATCCAGCTGTGGGAGGGCGCCGACTCCGGCTACTGGCCGCTGCTGTGGTTCTTCGGCAAGATGCTGCTGTTCATCTTCATGTTCATCTGGCTGCGCGGCTCGCTGCCCCGGCTGCGCTACGACCAGTTCATGGCGTTCGGCTGGAAGCGGCTCATCCCGATCTCGCTGCTGTGGATCATCGCCGTCGCGAGCATCCGGGTGCTGACCCTCGACGGTGGCATCAACCGCGACTACCTGATCGGCGCCGCCGGCGTCCTGCTGGTGCTCTTCCTGGTGCTGTTCTTCGTCGGCGACAGCGGCTCCGAGGACGACGAGGCGCAGGCCCCGGTCGACCACGAGCCCGTCGACGCGTTCGCCGGGGGCTTCCCGGTGCCGCCGATGCCGTCCGGCGGCGCGGTCCGCGGTGCGGCCGCCCCGCTGAGCTTCACCGACCGTCGTACGACGGTGCCGGGCACCTCGAGCACGTCCGCCGACGCGTCCCTCATCGGGTCCGCGTCGCAGGAGGAGAAGTCATGAGTGAGTCCAAGGGCTTCAAGGAGCAGTTCTGGGACCCGGTCGCCGGCTTCGGCGTCACGTTCCGGACCATGTTCAAGAAGGTCGTCACCGAGCAGTACCCCTTCGAGAAGATGCCGACGGCGCCCCGCTTCCACGGCCGCCACCAGCTCAACCGCTGGCCCGACGGCCTCGAGAAGTGCATCGGCTGCGAGCTGTGCGCCTGGGCGTGCCCGGCCGACGCGATCTACGTCGAGGGTGGCTCCAACACCGACGGACCCGACGGGGAGCGCTTCAGCCCCGGCGAGCGTTACGGCCGCGTCTACCAGATCAACTACCTGCGCTGCATCCTGTGCGGGCTGTGCATCGAGGCCTGCCCGACCCGGGCGCTGACGATGACCAACGAGTACGAGCTGGCCGACAACAACCGGGCCGACCTCATCTACGAGAAGTCCGACCTGCTCGCCCCGCTGCTGCCCGGCATGGAGCAGCCGCCGCACCCGATGCGCCTGGGCAACGACGAGGGCGACTACTACCGCGGTGCGTTCGCCGCCCCTGCCGACCTGGTGACCGACACGACGACCGCGGGGGAGGCGAGCCACTGATGGCCTTCTGGATCCTCGCCCCGATCATGGTGGTCGCCGCGCTCGGCATCCTGTTCGTCCGCAAGGCCGTGCACGCCGCCCTGCTGCTCGCCGTCGTGATGATCAGCCTGGCGTGCTGTACGCCGTCCTGGACGCGCCGTTCCTCTTCGCGGTGCAGATCATCGTCTACACCGGCGCGATCCTGATGCTGTTCCTCTTCGTGATGATGCTCATCGGGGTCGACGCCGCCGACTCGGTCGTGGAGACGATCCGCGGCCAGCGCGCGATGGCCACCGTGCTGGGCCTGGTGCTGGGCCTCGTGCTCGTCACCGCCTTCTCCCAGCTGGCCCTCGGCACCACCGTGGGCCTCGACGAGGCCAACGCCGGCGGCAACGTCCAGCAGCTCGCCAACATCCTCTTCAGCCGCTACGTCTTCGCCTTCGAGGCGACCAGCGCGCTGCTCATCACCGCGGCCATCGGCGCGATGGTGCTCGCCCACCGCGAGCGCCTCACCCCGAAGCCGACCCAGGCCTCGCTGGCCGCGCAGCGGATGCGTGACTACGCCGAGTCCGGCAAGCACCTCGGACCGCTGCCCTCGCCGGGCGTCTACGCCCGCCACAACGCTGTCGACACCCCGGCCCTGCTGCCCGACGGCACCGCGTCGGAGGCGTCGATCTCCCGCGTGCTGGCCGCGCGCGGCACGGTCCGCTCCGCGCCGGCGTTCGCCGACGACATCGACGAGGTACGCCGTCAGCTCGGCGGCGGTCGCGCCGACGAGGACGCCCTGGGCACGGACCCCACGGCGATGCCGGAGCAGTCCGGCAAGGCCGGCGCCCCGGCGCACACCGAGGAGGACGTCCGGAGCACCCCGGGACGCTCGTCCGCTCCTTTGCCTCGCTCCTCCGCCGAACAACGCCCAGGGGACCCCGCATGACCAACGAGTACGTCGTGCTCTCCGCGATCCTGTTCACCATCGGCTGCGTGGGTGTGCTGACCCGCCGCAACGCCATCGTGATCTTCATGTGCGTGGAGCTGATGCTCAACGCCTGCAACCTCGCCCTGGTGGCCTTCGCCAAGCAGCACGGCAACCTCGACGGACAGATCGCCGCCTTCTTCGTGATGGTGGTGGCTGCTGCCGAGGTCGTCATCGGCCTGGCGATCATCATGACCATCTTCCGCACGCGACGCTCGGCCTCGGTCGACGACGCCAGCCTGCTGAAGTACTGAGGACCTGACTGTGAACCTGACTGTGAACGCGGGCGCCCTCGTGCTCGCCTCCGAGGGCGGCGCCGTCCCCGTGGTGCACCCCGGTGCCGCCGACGGGGTGTTCTACCTGGTGTGGCTGGTCATCGCGCTGCCCCTGCTCGGCGCGGTGTGCTGCTGCTCGGCGGGGCCATGGCCCGCGGTGCCCGTCGACCGGCCCGGACACTGGCTCGGCACCGCGACCGTCGCCGGCTCCTTCGCGCTGAGCGTGGCCCTGTTCGTCTCCCTGCTCGATCGCTCCGAGGAGGAGCGCCAGGTCGGCCAGCAGCTCTACACCTGGTTCCAGATCGGCGGGCTCGACGTGGGCATGGACCTGCTCTACGACCCGCTGTCGGCGCTGTTCCTGCTGCTCATCACCGGGGTCGGCTCGCTGATCCACGTCTACTCGATCGGCTACATGGAGCACGACCCCCGCCGGCGCCGGTTCTTCGGCTACCTCAACCTCTTCGTCGCCGCGATGCTGGTGCTGATCCTCTCGGCCAACTACGTCGGCCTGTTCCTCGGCTGGGAGGGCGTCGGCCTCGCGTCGTACCTCCTCATCGGGTTCTGGCAGCACAAGCGCTCCGCCGCCGCGGCCGCCAAGAAGGCGTTCGTCATCAACCGCGTCGGTGACATCGGCCTGTCGCTGGCCATCGCCCTGATGTTCGCCACCTTCGGCACCACCGACTTCGCGGCGATCAGCGCCGTGGCGGGCGAGGCCGGCCAGGGCACCCTCAACGCGCTCGGCCTGCTGCTCCTGCTCGCCGCCTGCGGCAAGTCCGCGCAGGTCCCGCTCCAGGCGTGGCTGCTCGACGCGATGGAGGGCCCGACCCCGGTCTCGGCCCTCATCCACGCCGCGACCATGGTCACCGCCGGCGTCTACCTCGTCGTCCGCTCCAACTTCATCTACGAGCTGGCCCCGACCGCGCAGACCGTGGTGGTCATCGTGGCCACCGTCACCCTGCTGTGGGGCGCGATCCTCGGCTGCGCCAAGGACGACATCAAGAAGGCGCTCGCCGGCTCGACGATGAGCCAGATCGGCTACATGATGCTGGCCGCCGGGCTCGGCGCCGCCGGCTACCCGTTCGCGATCTTCCACCTGCTCACCCACGGCTTCTTCAAGGCCAACATGTTCCTCGGCGCCGGCTCGGTGATGCACGGGATGGACGACGACGTGGACATGCGCCACTACGGCGGGCTCTCGAAGTACATGCCGGTCACGTTCCTGACCTTTGCGATGGGCTATCTCGCGATCATCGGCTTCCCCGGGTTCTCCGGCTTCTGGTCCAAGGACAAGATCATCGAGACCGCGCTCGCCGAGAACCTCGTGGTCGGCCTGTGCGCCCTGCTGGGCGCCGGCATCACCGGCTTCTACATGACCCGGCTGATGCTGATGACGTTCTTCGGTGAGAAGCGCTGGCAGGACGGCGTGCACCCGCACGAGTCGCCCAAGCTGATGACCGTGCCGCTCGTGGTGCTGGCGGCGCTGTCCGTCCTCGGCGGCGTGCTGCTCCTCGGCGACTTCATCGTCGACTTCCTCGCCCCCGTGACCGGCGTCGCCGAGCACGCCGAGCCGCCGCTGCCGCGCCCTCGCCATCACGATCCTCGCGGTGCTGGTGGTCGCGGTCGGCGTCGGCGCCGCGTGGTTCCTCGTCGGTCGGCGGCCCGTGCCCGCGCGAGGCCCCTCAGGACGTCTCCTTCGCCACCCGCGCCGCGCGCGCCGACCTGTACGGCGACGCCATCAACGACGCGGTCGTCGTCCGGCCCGGGCTGGACCTCGTGCACGGCCTGACCACCTTCGACCGGGTCGGCGTCGACGGCACGGTCGAGGGCGGCTCGGCGGCCGTCGGCGGCATCTCCGGGGTGCTGCGCCGCGTCCAGAACGGCTTCGTCCGCTCCTATGCCCTGTCCCTGCTCGGCGGCGTGCTGCTCGTCGTCCTGGCCCTCCTGGCGGTGAACCTGGCATGAGCGACCTTCCCGTGCTGACCATCCTGATCGCGCTGCCCCTCGTGGGCGCGCTCGTGACGGCCTTCCTCCCTCCCGCCACCGCACGCCTGGCCGGCCTCGGCTTCGCCGGCGCCGCGCTGGTGTGGTCCGTGGTGGCCGCGTTGACGTCGTACACCCTCGACGGCGGCATGCAGCTGACCGAGACCCACACGTGGATCGAGGCGCTGGGCGTGCACTACGCCCTCGGCGTCGACGGCCTCGGGCTGGTCATGGTCCTGCTCACCGCCCTGCTGGTGCCGATCGTGCTGGTGGCCTCGTGGCACGAGGCCGACGACGCCGGCAACGGCGGGAGCCGGGCGTTCTTGGCCTGGATGCTGGCGCTCGAGGCGATGGCGCTGGCCGTCTTCACCGCCACCGACGTGTTCCTGTTCTACGTCGTCTTCGAGGCCACGCTGATCCCGGCCTACTTCCTCATCGGCGGCTTCGGCCGCGCGGGACGGGGAGCCGCGGCCACCAAGTTCCTCATCTACCAGCTCGCCGGCGGCCTGGTGATGCTCGCGTCGGTGATCGGGCTGTACGTCGTCTCCGCCGACGCCGGCAACCCGAGCTTCCTGATCAGCGACCTCGCGGCCCTGGACATCGACCCGGTGACGCAGCGCTGGATCTTCCTGGGCTTCTTCACCGCCTTCGCGATCAAGGCCCCGCTCTTCCCGGTGCACACGTGGCTGGCCGACACGACCGAGCACGCGACCACCGAGCACCTCGGTGCTGCTGGTGTGCGTCCTCGACAAGATCGGCACCTACGGCATGCTGCGCTTCTGTCTCGGGCTGCTGCCCGACGCCTCGCAGTGGGCGACGCCGGTGGTGGTCGTCCTGGCCCTGATCTCCATCGTGTACGGCGCGCTCGTGGCCATCGGGCAGGACGACATCCTGCGCCTGATCGGTCTCACCTCGCTGAGCCACTTCGGCTTCATCGTGCTCGGCATCTTCGTGTTCAACACCCAGGGCGGCTCGGGCGCGGTCCTCTACATGGTCAACCACGGCATCGCGACCGCCGCGCTCTTCCTGGTCGCGGGCTACCTCATCCAGCGGCGGGGCACGGCCTCCATCCGGGAGATGGGTGGCGGCATCGAGAAGGGCGCGCCGGTCCTGGCCGGGATCTTCCTCATCTCCGGCCTGGCCGCCTGCGGCCTGCCCGGCCTGTCGACCTTCGTCTCCGAGATCCTCGTGATCATCGCGGCCTTCCAGCACGCCTGGTGGGCCGGCGCGGTCGCGGTGACCGCGATCGTGCTCGCCGCGATCTACGCCCTGTGGCTCTACCAGCGGACCATGACCGGCCCCGACCAGGTGGAGGTCCGCGACCTCGACCGGCGTGAGGTCGGCACCCTGGCTCCGCTGCTGCTGGCCATGGTGCTCTTCGGGTTCGTCCCCATGCCACTGCTCGACGCGATCAACCCCTATGTCGAGGACACCCTCACCCAGGTCGGTGTCACCGACGAACCCCCGACCGTCCCGGCGGCCGAGGACGCAATCGACGAGGCGGCCGACGGCACGGCCGGCTCGCAGGGAGGCACCGAGTGAACGAGTTCATCAAGCCGACGATCGAGTACTTCGAGCTCTGGCCGCTGCTCGTCGTCTTCGGCGTCGCCTGCCTCGGCGTGGTCGTGGAGGCGTTCGCACCCCGCTCGGCCCGCTACCTGGCGCAGGTCCTGCTCACCCTGGCCGGCCTCGTCGCCGCGCTCGTGGGTGTGGTGCTGATCGCCCGTGACGCCGAGGTGTACGGGGACGGCGTCGCGCGCGGCGTGCTCGCCGTCGCCGGCACCATCGCGGTCGACGGTCCGACACTGTTCATCTGGGGCCTGGTCCTGGTCCTGGCCCTCGGCGGCACGCTCCTGTTCGCCGAGCGGCAGCTCGACGGCGGCGTCTCCGCGTTCGCCGGCCAGGCGGCCGCGCTGCCGGGCTCCGAGGCCGAGCGCGAGGCCTCGACGCAGGGCCTGGACCACACCGAGGTCTACCCCCTGCTGATGTTCGCGGTCTTCGGGATGATGCTCTTCCCGGCGGCCAACGACCTGCTGACCATGTTCGTCGGCCTCGAGATCCTCTCCCTCCCGCTCTACCTGCTCTGCGGCCTGGCCCGTCGCCGGCGGCTGCTGAGCCAGGAGGCCGCGCTCAAGTACTTCCTGCTGGGCGCCTTCTCCAGCGGCTTCTTCCTGTACGGCGTGGCCCTCGTCTACGGCTACGCCGGCTCGATGCAGTTCTCCGCGATCAACGAGGCGGTCCGCAACGACACCGGCAACAGCACCCTGCTGCTCATCGGCATCGGCATGCTGTCGGTCGGCCTCTTCTTCAAGGTCGGTGCGGCGCCCTTCCAGGCCTGGACCCCGGACGTCTACCAGGGCGCTCCGACCCCCGTCACGGCCTTCATGGCCGCGGGCACCAAGGTCGCGGCGTTCGGGGCGATCCTGCGGCTCTTCTACGTCGCCTTCGGTGCGGACCGCTGGTCGTGGCAGCCGATGCTGTGGATCATCGCGATCCTCACGATGCTGCTCGGCGCGGTGCTGGCCGTCACGCAGACCGACATGAAGCGGATGCTTGCCTACTCCTCGGTCGCCCACACGGGCTTCCTGCTCACCGGGGTCCTCGGGGTGCAGCAGTCCTCGGTCCTGGCCGACGGCGAGCTGACCGCCCTGCAGGCGGTGCTGTTCTACCTCGCGACGTACGGCTTCTCGGTGCTGGGCGCCTTCGCGGTCATCAGCCTGGTCCGCGACTCCGGTGGCGAGGCCACCGCCCTGGCGCGCTGGGCCGGCCTGGGCAAGGAGTCGCCTGTCGTGGCGGGCGTCTTCGCCTTCTTCCTGCTGGCCATGGCCGGCATCCCGCTCACCTCGGGCTTCGTCGGCAAGATCGCCGTCTTCTCGGTGGCCCTGGCGGCCGGGGCCTGGCCGGTCGTGGTCGTCGCCGTGCTGGCCAGCATCATCGCCGCCTACTTCTACGTGCGGGTCATCAAGGCGATGTACTTCGACGAGCCCATCGGTGACGGTCCCACCGTCGCCTACCCGAGCGTGCTGACGGCCACGACCATCGCGCTGGGCGCCGCCGCGACGCTGATGCTGGGCATCCTGCCGGGCCCGCTGCTCGACCTCGCGGGCCTTGCGGGAGAATTCATCAGGTGACCACCCCTTCCGCGCCGGCGCTGGCGCTCCCCGTCGTCGACGAGGCCCTGGCGGCTCGTCTCTCCGCGCGGCTCGAGGTCGTCGAGGAGATGCTCATCGGGCACACCCGCGCGCGGACGGCGTACGTCTCGGAGGCAGCCGGCCACCTGATGCGCTCGGGCGGCAAGCGCTTCCGTCCGCTGCTGGTGCTGCTGGCCGCCGAGGCGGGGGACACCCCCGACGCGGACGAGGTGCTGGCGGCGGCGTGCGTGGTCGAGCTGACCCACGTCGCCTCGCTCTACCACGACGACGTGATGGACGAGGCGTCCATGCGGCGCGGGGTCAACACGGCGAACGCCCGCTGGGACAACCACGTCGCGATCCTCACCGGCGACTTCCTCTTCGGCAAGTCCTCCGAGGTCACCGCGCAGCTCGGCCCGGAGGCCGTGCTCATCCAGTCGCGCACCTTCACCGAGCTCGTCGAGGGACAGATCCTCGAGACCGTCGAGGCGGGCCCCGACGAGGACCCGCTCGCCCACTACCTCGAGGTCGTCGCCGGCAAGACCGGCTCCCTCATCGCCACCGCCGCGGAGTACGGCGCGATGTTCGGCGGCGCGTCCGAGGAGGTGCGCGCCGCGCTGCGGGGGTACGGCGAGATCGTGGGCGCGGCCTTCCAGCTCTCCGACGACATCCTGGACATCGCCTCGGAGTCGGTGGAGTCGGGCAAGACGCCCGGTACCGACCTGCGCGAGGGCGTGCCGACCCTGCCCGTCCTGATGGCGCGGACCTCCACCGACCCGGCGGACGCACGCCTCCTCGAGCTCCTCGACGCCGACCTGACCGACGACGACCTGCACGCCGAGGCCCTCGACCTGCTGCGCAAGCACCCGGCGCTCGACCAGGCCCGCAACTACGTCCTCGCCGAGTCCGAGCGCGCCAAGGCCCTGCTCGGCGTCCTGGAGCACGGGCCGGTCCGCACCGCGCTCGAGTCCTTCGCCGACATCGTCGCCAGTCGCACCTCCTGACGCAGTCCGCCCCGCCTGGGTGGGTGCGCCTGCTGACGACGCCAGGTGCCCGGATCCGGCTCGTGCCGTCGCCGCGACTCCCCGCGACCACGCGGCCTCCAGCGCACGCCACTGGTCACCGAGGACCACCTCCCCTTGTCGCCCGTAGGAGACCAACGACCACGGGGCGACGTCGATGAGATCATCCACGCCCAGCAGGAGCCACGGTCGAGGCAGCAGGTCCTGCAGACACCGCCCGATGCTCGTCTTGCCCGCGCTGGACCCACCGTTCAGCACCACGACGTCGACAGCCATGCCCGACATTGGCTGCCGTGTCGATGGACCGGGGGGGCACGGCGGGACCGTCTCGAGCGGTGAAGCGTGCCGCTGACAGCCCGTGGAACTGCGGATGAACGAGTGTGCCGACCATGCGATTCTAGACCGGACTGCAGGACTAGGGTCGGAGGATGCAGGCAGACGACAACCGCCCGAGCGGAGCGAAGGTCACGAAGGACTACAGCGGCCTTCCGCCCAATGTGCGGCTTGACGAGACCATCGCCAGCGTCGATGCCGAGCCGGTGCCGGACCCCCACGCGGGGCGGAACGTGGACCAGCACCGAGCCCTGCGCGACGACTGACCAACGTCCGATCCAGGCGCCACACGCGCGCCCGCACATGCCGCTGATGATGCGCGGACATGCCGATGAGCGCGAGCGTGTGGCTGCAGCGACCGACGTATCAGCGGGGGCTGCGCCAGAGCTGTCCGCCGACCAGGACCCACAGGTTCTTGCCTTGGCCGCGGGCAGCCTCGAGCCGTCCCGGTGGGAGAGGGTCCACCGTCCACGGGCGAACTGCCCCGCCGACCCACAGCTGGGGTCCGGCCTCGGCGCTCTGGAGGGCCAGCTCGACCTCCGTGTCCGAGACACGTAGGACGCAGACCATCGGGTGGTCGGGCTGCAGGGGCACCGCCGGGGCTTCTAAGCGGGTGCCGTACTCGTTGAAGAGGAGCGGATGACCGGCGCGGTGGCCCGCGACAGCGGCGGAGAAGCCCGAGTAGATGTCGGTGAAAGCGTCAGGGGCCGGTTCGAGATTGCGGCGCGTCCAGCCGTCGTAGGGGTCGCTGGCCCAGAGCTGCTGGCCCGGCTCCTGCCCGCCGCCTCTGAGTGGGCCGGCTACGCACGCCGCCACGGCGGCCTGGCCGACGAGGATCGGCGTCGACCTCGGGTCCGCCGCCACCACCCACAAACCCGGGCCATCGGGCGGGTCTCCGCCCACGAGGTCGATGACCCGCAGCCGGCCGTCTTTGCCGAGGGCGACGACTTGAGCGTCCTCGTCGCCGCAGACCGGCCACAAACGGACGAGGTCGCTGCTGTCCACGTCGCCGTCGACCTTGAACGGCCCGTGAGAGCTGCCCGGCGAGCCGGGGAGACGGTCCTCGATCAGGTGGAGCGGCGGCACACCGGCGGTAGCCAGCTCAATCTGCTCCGAGACGGCGGCGAAGGAGACGGGGTCCGAGCCAGGCACGTCGAGGATCTCAACCCCGCGCGCAGGATCGACCACCGCCGCGAAGGGCCCCCGGGAGAGATGGCCGTACACCACCACGGTGTCATAGTGTCCGCGTTCGACTCCGGTGATCACCGCGTCGCCCAGCGCGATGTGCTCCCAGTCCCTCATGAAGGTTCTGCCTCTACTCCGCGACGCGCCGGCGCCTGTGCTCCGTCCACGGCTGCATGTTGTCACGGGGGACACGGCCCCAGGACGACTACACCAAGCGTGACGCACTAATGAGGGCTACCGGGTTCGGCTGCATGGCAGCAGACTCGGGGCTGGTAGCCGCTGGCAGGTGAGCACTCTCGGCCTGCGGCAAGGACATGGCTTACCCCAGGTCGTATGCCTCGCGGAAGAGCGAAGCAGCGTTCGAGTACAAGTCCAGGTTCATCAGGCTCTGACCGGAGACCTCGTGGCCATGCGAACCAGCAGTCGCGTGCTCAGCCGACAGCCAGTCGGCCGTGGCATCCAGCCACGTCACGAGAGCCTGCGCGGTGGAGCGATCGAGGCTCGGGGGCGACGGGAAAGGCGCGTCCATGCGTTCAGGTTCCCACTCGCAGGCCGCGACGCGCCATTGTCCGCACGTGCCGCGATGAGTGCGCGGATCAGCCGAGATGCGTATGTGCCAGGGGAGCGGGCACTCTGCACCCCGGTGGTCTGAACGGGTGCATCATCATGACGTGAGGTACCGCCACGATTGGGCTCGTGTCCTGGAGTACATCAACCAGTGGGCCAGCGCCCGGGAGGTGCCCGGCGGCATCGAGGTCACGTTCGAGCAGTCCCCGGGTGTGCTCCGGACCGTCGAGGTCGTGGTCACGCCAGACGACTGGGACACCTACCTCAGCGTCATCTGGGGCACGGCAGATCCTCGCGTGACGCCGTTCAAGGACAAGGTCCTCGCAACGCCTGTCGAGGTGCGCTACCTGGTCTACGACACCTACGACTGGTGGCCGTCCCACACGCCTGAGCCGCCCCAGGACGACCTTCTGCCCGGGCCAGGCGAGTGGGTGGTGACTGACCGCGCCGGAAAGGTCATTGACCGCTTCGCCGACTGGGACGACGTGCAGGACTGACGCCCCGGCCGAGAAGCATCCGCATCTGCCGTGATGAGCGCGGAGCTCCCGAGGACGCGGGCGGCTTACCCCACGGGTGTGAGCCTGACGGTCCACCACATGCCAGCGGCACCAAGGAGCATGAGAAGGACCGGGAACCAGACGTCAGGGAAGGCGAGACCGGGCTCGGTCCAAGCGACCAGGGCTAGCAAGGCGCCCTGGCTGAATGTGATCACGCTGACGACACCGAGCGTCAGAAGCGGGACGACCCACACCGTAGTCAGGCTAGGTGCCCTGTGGCCGAACCGTCCAGATCTGCCGCAACGCGCGCATCCGGACGTCCGATGAGCGGTCACGCCCCGGTCTGGCCATCGATCCTCTCGCGGATGATGTCGGCGTGGCCGTTGTGACGTGCGTACTCCCCGACCAGTTTCGCAAGGTTCCAGCGGATGCTGCGGTTGTTCGTACTGCTCGCGGCAGCCAGGTCGGGCCATCCAACGAGATCTGCGTCCGTCTTCGAACGTTCGTCGCACCATGTCGAGAAGGAGACGTCCACGTCGTCTGGGGTGCAGTCGATGTCTTCCGCGTTGTCCTCGTATGCGCCCCACACCCATTGGAAGTCAGGGTCGTCTCCCAGTGGCCACGAGCCATAGGCGCGCTCCATCTCCGCCATGTGTCGCAATAGGCCCAGCAGGGACAGGTGAGAAGCAGCGGAACGGTCCACAAGTTGTTGCGGCGTCAGGCCGTCACACTTGGCCCGCAAGGCGTCTCGATGGAAAGCTAGCCAACCAAGGATGATGCTGCGCTCGTCCCCATCTCCTGGCTGCTCAACTCGAGCGGTTCGGCTCTCTGTCATCGTCAGGATGCTGCTGCATCAGCCTGGAGTTCGTCCAGAGGCGTTCCGCTCAGCCGATGAGCGGACGCCGCCAGACGATCCTGCGGCACACTCTCGCCATGAGCACCATGACCAGACGGGCCGTGCGTTGGGAGACGCGTGCAGCACTTTGGGTGGGCGGGGGTCTTCGGTGCGCTCGTCATCGGAGCATTGCTCGTGGCCTGGGTAGTCATTCGAGCCGGGGACACCGGACCGGTCCCGTGGAACAAACCCGCCGAGGTGGACGGCACTGTCGTACATGTGACGTACCTGGGCAGCCAGTGCCGCGATGGTGCGTCCGTGGACGTGGAGGAGGATGCCGAGCGAATCGTCCTCACGGTTCAAGAAACAGTTCACGCGAGGTCGTGCAGTGACGTGGGTGTCACTTATGAACATGACGTGCTGCTCGACTGGCCTGTCGACGGGCGCGAGTTGATCGATGGGGCGTGCCTTGAGAAGAAGTTGGCGCGACGAACTGAGTGCCGCTAGTACCGACGCGCATCGGGCACCTGCAGGCGGGTGAGGCTCAACGTCCGCATCCGCCGCTGACGGTGCGAAAGGTGCCGAGATCAGGGGCGCGTCGGATCCACCACATCCGATGGCCCGTGAGACTTTCACGCCGTGGACATCTCATTGCTCGCCTACTCCCTCGTCGTTGTGTTTCTCGTACTGGTCTTGACTGGCAGGGCGCAAGTGGCGAAGGGCTCCAACTCCGCGACCGCCAATGGCGCGACACTGCTCACCCTGGCCGCAATTGTCGGTGTTCTAGCGATTGGACTAGTGGTGTCACTAGACGTCTGGTGAGGTTTCGGGACTCGGGAGAACGCACCCATCTGCCGCAGGTAGCGCGCGTCGCGGCCGTCCTCTCACGGGCGATCCACCCCGGCCCGCCGGTCCGAACTAGGTCTCGGGGAACCACCCGTCAGTGACATGCAGCTCTCCTCGCACGCGCGCGGCGAGTGCGGAGGACGCTGACGTCGGATCAAGTCCGAAGCCCGCGATCCCGGTCTGGTCCGGCATGTGCGCGATCACCCCCGCGATCGTCAGCCGGCCGAAACGCTCCCAGTCGGCCGGCGACAGCACTGCCCCCTCGGGGAGAAGCTCCATGGTCGCTGCGCGCCGCTTCCTCCTCGGGTGGCTGGGTCATGGGCGCCCACGGCTCGCGAAAGTCCTGGCTGCTCGGCAGGATCGGTGGCGGCGCCCACTGGAGGGACGTCGCAACTGGCCGGGCACGGCCGAGGCGATCGCCTGGAGGGCCGCGACGCCGTCGGGGGCGATGGCAACCACTGTGCGGTCAGGTCCCTCGACCACTGCCGCGGACGTTCGGTGCTTCACCGGTCGCCTGCCGACGAGCTGGCTTCGGAGCTCCGTGAACCTCCATCCGACCGGCAAGGGCGGCGAGGCTGCAGCCCCCGCTTCGCGGCCAGCCACAGACAGCGCGCACGTGCCGTCGGTGATGCGCGCCCGCTACGGCCCGACGCTACTGAAGTGCTCTGCAGGCTGACGTGATGGCGGGGACCAGGACGCGATAGCCGGTCCCGTTGAGATGGAGCCCGTCCTCCGCGAACGCCTTCGCGCCGGACGACTCGAGGATGAGGTCCGTGCGCACGACGCGGCCGCCGACTTCTTCCCACACCTCGATGGCTGCCAGCCGATACTCATCGATCACTGCGTTCGTGCGGTCACGTGCTCGTCTCAGACGACCTTCGACCACCCCGGGTGGAGCGACAAGCACCCAGCGCCGCGGCGACTGGGATGCCACGAACGTCGACAGGGTCTGCACGAACTCGGAGACGGGGACGCGCTTCCACGGAGCAGCGTCGTTCGTCCCCACCGACAGGACCACGGTGTCCGAGTCGCGCGGGCCGATCGCACCTGCCTGCCTCCGCAGGTCGCGCGAGGATGCGCCACCCTCGGCCGCATTGAGAACGTCGCCAGAGAGTCTCGGGCGCTCCCGGCGCAGCCTGGCCAGGTGGCTGTCCCCGATGAACATCGTGCGCACGCAAGCCACCCTAGGAGAGCGCGACACGGCACCGGACGCGAGCTACCGCACGACCCCGTCGACGAGCGACGCATCCAGTCCGCCGGACCCGCCTGGCAGGGAGCTCAACAGGCGGAGGCCTCGGTCACCAGCTGCAGCTGGCGGCGGCGGTGGTTGATCGCCTCGACGGTGAAGATCATCAGCGCGATCCACACCAGGCCGAAGCCCACCCAGCGCCCGGGCGGCATGGCCTCGTGGAAGACCAGCACGCCGAGCGCGAACTGGATGACCGGCGCGAGGTACTGCAGCAGCCCGAGGACGACCAGCGGCACCCGGATGGCCGCGGCCCCGAAGCAGAGCAGCGGGATCGCGGTGACCACTCCGGTCGTCGTGAAGAGCAGCGCGTGCCCCAGACCCTCCGAGCCCATGCTTGAGCTCCCGGTGAGCACCAGCCACGCGACGTACGCGCCCGCGACCGGGGCGATCACCGCGGTCTCGACGGTCAGGCTGACGACCGCGTCCACGCCGGCCTTCTTCTTGGCCAGCCCGTAGGAGCCGAACGAGAACGCCAGCACCAGCGCGACGTACGGCAGGCGCCCGTAGTCGAGGGTGAGCACGACGACCGCCAGCGCGCCGATGCCGACGGCCAGCCACTGCAGCCGCCGCAGTCGCTCGCCCAGGACGAGCACGCCCATCAGCACCGTCACGAGCGGGTTGATGAAGTAGCCCAGCGACGTCTCGACCACCCGGCCGTTGTTGACGCCCCAGATGTAGGCCGCCCAGTTGAACGAGATCACGACCGCGGCGAACGCCAGCAGGCGGAAGGCCCGCCGGTCGCGGACGACGGCCATGACGGCGGACGTCTGCCGCAGGGCGACCATGACGAGGGCCATCGTGATCGCGGACCAGAGCACGCGGTGCGCGAGGATCTCGACGGCACCGGCCGGCTCCAGCAGCGGCCAGTAGAGCGGGAAGAGCCCCCACAGCGAGTACGCCGCCACGCCGAGGAGGAAGCCGCGACGAGATTCCTGCACGGATCTGACCCTAGTGGCGTCATGACCTAGGATTCGGTTGGTCTCGAAAGCGGTGGTGCCTCGCACGCCGCCCGACCTCATCCGATCCGTTCTAGGGGGACACACCATGCGGAACTTCCGCACCGCGGCAGCCGGCGTGCTGGCCACTCTCGTGGGCCTGACGGCCGTCGTCGCCGGCCCGACCGTCGCGAGCAACGCCGAGCAGTCGAAGGCCAAGCGCGTCATCACCGAGAAGTCGCCCAAGCAGGTCGCCTACAACGCCTTCCGCCTCAAGGGCACGGTCGAGAACCCGCAGGTCGACGGCACGCTGCGGCCCTTCCACGGCAAGGTCCTGCTGACCAAGAAGGCCTGCAAGACCTGCAGGTTCAAGACCGTCCGCAAGGTCAAGGTCAACGACAAGGGCGTCTTCAAGGCTCGCCTCACCGTGCCCGACCGGGGCCGCTGGAAGTGGCGCATCAAGGCCAAGGGCAACTCGACCTACGCCACGACCTACGGCGAGAAGTGGACGCTCTTCTTCCGCTGACCCCCACCGCCGCCGACCTCACGGTCGGCGCGCACCACGCACCACGCACACGACGACCCGGCGCCTCGCGCCGGGTCGTCGTCGCATGTCCTCAGGCGTGCGGTGGGGAACGAGATCGTTCTCGTGCCGCTGATCCGAGACAGTCTCGTTCCCCACCACTCCGGGTGGGGAACGAGACGTACGTGTGCGGGCCCGGGAAGAACCATCCGGTTCCCCGCGCGGATCACCGACGTCTGTCAGACGATCGTCCAGGTGTCGCCGCCGCCGATGAGCGAGGCGAGCCGCGCCTGCGGGTCGTCGTCGACGGCGCCGCCGCGGGCGGTGGTGATCTGCGCGCGGGCCTGGTCGTCGTACGTCGGGCGTTCGACCTGGCGGAAGATGCCGATCGGCGACTGGTTGAGGTAGCCGGAGTCGGTGAGCCGGCTGATCGCGAACGCGGTCGACGGGTCGTCGTGGTGCGCGTCGTGGACCAGGATGTCGGCCTCGTCGACGCTGGCCGAGTCCACGACGAGGATCCCGCTGCCGGCGGGGTCGCGGACCAGGGCCTTGGACCCGAGGCCCGACTCCAGCGGGGTGCCGAAGCGGATCGGCTCGCCGTGGACCAGCGGGATGATCGCGTCGGCCTTGGTGTCGGGGTTCTTGATCGCGTCGAACGCGCCGTCGTTGAAGATCGGGCAGTTCTGGTAGATCTCGACCAGCGACGTGCCGCGGTGCGCGGCGGCGGCGGCGAGCACCGAGGTGAGGTGCTTGCGGTCCGAGTCGATGGTGCGGGCCACGAAGGACGCCTCGGCGCCGAGCGCCAGCGAGACCGGGTTGAACGGGTGGTCGACCGACCCCATCGGGGTCGACTTGGTGACCTTGCCGGTCTCCGAGGTGGGGGAGTACTGACCCTTGGTGAGGCCGTAGATCCGGTTGTTGAAGAGCAGGATCGTCATGTTGACGTTGCGGCGCAGGGCGTGGATCAGGTGGTTGCCGCCGATGGACAGCGCGTCGCCGTCACCGGTGACGACCCAGACCGAGAGGTCCTCGCGGGCGGTGGCGATGCCGGTCGCGATCGTCGGCGCCCGGCCGTGGATCGAGTGCATGCCGTAGGTGTCGAGGTAGTAGGGGAACCGCGACGAGCAGCCGATGCCGGAGATGAACACGATGTTCTCGCGACGCAGGCCGAGGTCGGGCAGGAACGACTGGACGGCCTTGAGGACCGCGTAGTCGCCGCAGCCGGGGCACCAGCGGACCTCCTGGTCGGAGGTGAAGTCCTTGCCCGTCTGCGACTCGTCGGTCGTCGGGACGCCCTCGGTGCCGGACCGCAGCCCGGGCAGGCCCAGATCGGTGGCGCTGTCGGTGCTCATGCCTTGTCGTCCTCTCCGTCGGGGGTCCCCGCGGGCACGAGGTCGACCTCGATGCCCTCGGCCTCGGCGACGAGGCCGCCGATCACGTCGGCCAGCACGGCCGCCTTGAGGGGCAGGCCGCGGACCTCGTTGTAGCCGACGACGTCGACGAGGTACGTGGCCCGCAGCAGCAGGGAGAGCTGCCCGAGGTTCATCTCGGGGACCAGCACCTTGTCGTAGCGCCGCAGCACCTCACCGAGGTCCTGCGGGAAGGGGTTGAGGTGGCGCAGGTGGGTCTGCGCGACCTGGTAGCCGGCCTTGCGCACGCGGCGTACGCCGGCACCGATGGGGCCGTACGTCGAGCCCCAACCGAGCACCAGGACCTTGGCGGCGCCGCCGGGGTCGTCGACCTCCAGCGGGGGCAGCGACGCGGCGATCCGGTCGACCTTGGCCTGACGGGTGCGGACCATGAAGTCGTGGTTGGCCGGGTCGTAGGAGATGTTGCCGTGCCCGTCGCCCTTCTCCAGTCCGCCGATGCGGTGCTCGAGGCCGGGGGTGCCGGGGATCGCCCACGGGCGGGCCAGGGTCTCGGCGTCGCGCTCGTAGGGCCAGAACTCGGCGTCGTCCCCCTCCCCGTGGTTGGTCGTGGTGGCGAAGGCGGGATCGATCGTCGGCAGCTCGGAGACCTCCGGGATGCGCCACGGCTCGGAGCCGTTGGCCAGGTAGCCGTCGGAGAGCAACATCACCGGGGTGCGGTAGGTGATCGCGATGCGCGCGGCCTCGAGGGCGGCGTCGAAGCAGTCGCCGGGGGAGCGCGGCGCCACGATCGGGACCGGGGCCTCGCCGTTGCGGCCGAACATCGCCTGCAGCAGGTCGGCCTGCTCGGTCTTGGTCGGCAGGCCGGTGGAGGGGCCGCCGCGCTGCACGTCCACGACGAGCAGCGGCAGCTCGGTCATCACGGCCAGGCCGATCGCCTCGGACTTGAGCGCGACACCCGGACCCGAGGTGGTGGTGACGCCGAGCTGGCCGGCGAAGGACGCGCCGATGGCGGCGCCGACGCCGGCGATCTCGTCCTCGGCCTGGAAGGTGGTCACGCCGAACGACTTGTGCTTGCTCAGCTCGTGGAGGATGTCGGAGGCCGGGGTGATCGGGTAGGAGCCGAGGAACACCTGCAGCCCGGACTGCACGCCGCCGGCCACGAGGCCGTAGGCGAGCGCGAGGTTGCCAGTGATGTTGCGGTAGGTGCCCGCGGCCATCGGGGCCGGCTTGACCTCGTAGCGGACGATGAACGTCTCGGTGGTCTCGCCGAAGTTCCAGCCCGCCTTGAAGGCCGTCACGTTGGCGTCGCGGATGTCGGGGACCTTGGCGAAGCGGCGCTCCAGGAACGAGATCGTCGACTCGACGGGGCGGCCGTACATCCACGACAGCAGGCCGAGGGCGAACATGTTCTTGGCCCGGGCGGCGTCCTTGCGGGACAGGCCGAACTCCTTGACCGCCGCGACCGTCATGCCGGTGAGGTCGACGGCGTGCACCGCGAACTCCGCGAGGTCGTTGCCGTCGAGCGGGTTGGCGTCGTACCCGGCCTTGGCCAGGTTGCGGGCGGTGAAGTCGTGGGTGTCCACGATGATCGTCGCCCCCATGGGGAGGTCCCCGAGGTTGGCGCGCAGGGCGGCCGGGTTCATCGCGACCAGCACGTCGGGCGCATCGCCGGCCGTCAGGATGTCGTGGTCGGCGAAGTGCACCTGGAACGACGACACTCCCGGGAGCGTGCCCTGGGGGGCCCGGATCTCGGCGGGGAAGTTGGGCAGCGTCACCAGGTCGTTGCCGAAGACGGCTGACTCCTGGGTGAAGCGGTCCCCCGTCAGCTGCATGCCGTCGCCGGAGTCGCCGGCGAACCGGATGATCACGCGATCGAGCTGCTTGACCTGCTTGGTCACGGCCTTGTCACCTCTATGCCTCACTGCCTGTGGTCCGGCTGACCACTGTAGTAGGGGCCCCTCGTACGACGGCCCCGATGCCGGGGCGTGGACCGGCCCGGCGGGTGACACGCGACACGTGTGGCGGGGTGGCGGGAAACTCTCTTAAGTCATGTAGTCTGCGCGACATTAGTTAGTAACTGTCCATCCCGGGACCTCCGAAAGAGAGCTCACATGTCCATCCCCCGCACGGCCTCCCGGCGGCTGGTCGCCGCTTCACTCATGGGGATGCTGGCCCTGTCCGCATGCTCGACGAACTCCAGCACCGCGGCCGAGGCCGGCGCCGAGACGATCGACGTCAACGCGTTCTCCGTCATGGAGGCCGCCAACGAGCCCGTCTTCGAGGACTTCCAGGGCACCTCCGAGGGCGAGGGGGTCGAGTTCGCCACGTCGTACGGCGCCTCCGGCGACCAGAGCCGCGCGGTCGTCTCCGGTGCGGACGCCGACGTCGTCCACTACTCCCTCGAGACCGACATCACCCGCCTGGTCGACGAGGGCCTGGTCGCCGAGGACTGGAAGGACACCCCGACCAGGGGCATCGCCACGTCGTCGGTCGTGGTCTTCGTGGTCCGCAAGGGCAACCCCGAGGGCATCGAGACCTGGGACGACCTGGTGAAGCGAGGTGTGGAGGTCATCACGCCCAACCCGGGCTCCTCGGGCTCGGCCCGGTGGAACATCCTCGCCGCCTGGGCGCACGTCGTCGGCAACGGCGGCACCGAGGACGAGGCCGCCACGTTCCTCACCGACATGCTCGACAACACCATCGCCCTGCCGGGCAGCGGTCGCGAGGCCACCACCGCCTTCACCGACGGCAGCGGCGACGTCCTCCTCTCCTACGAGAACGAGGCGATCCTGGCCAGGCAGAGCGGCGCCGACGTCGACTACGTCATCCCGCCGGACACCCTGCTGATCGAGAACCCGGCGGCGGTCACCGTCGACGCCGACACGACGGCGCAGGCGTTCCTGGACTTCGTCACCAGCCCCGAGGCCCAGGCCGACTACGCCCAGTCCGGCTTCCGTCCGGTCGTGGACGGTGTCGAGATCGAGGACGTCGAGGGTGCCAACGATCCGTCCGACCCGTTCCCTGCCCCCGAGAAGCTCTTCACCATCGACGGTGACTTCAACGGCTGGGGCGAGGCCGCCGACAGGTTCTTCGGCGACGGCGAGGAGGACAACCCGCTCGGCATCATCACCCAGCTGCAGCAGGACACGGGCAAGGTCGGCGAGGAGCAGTGACCACCGCCCTGCTCGACGGGGCGCGCACGGCCGCCGGACCGGGGTCCACCGATGGACCCCGGCGCCGGCGCGCGCGTCGTGTCTCCCCCCGCAACACGCTGACCCGCGGAGCCGCGCTGGGTCTGGGCGTGACGATGATGTGGTTCAGCCTGCTGGTGCTCATCCCCCTCACGGCAGTGGTCGCCGCCGCCGCTGAGGGTGGATGGGACCGCTACTTCTCGGTCCTCACCAACTCCCAGACCTGGGCGGCGGTGTCGCTCACGGTCACCCAGGCGCTGCTGGTGACGGCGGTCGACGTCGTCATGGGCACCGTGATCGCCTGGGTGCTGGTCCGGGACCGCTTCTGGGGCCAGTCGCTGCTCAACGTGATCATCGACGTGCCGTTCGCACTGCCGACCATCGTCGCCGGACTGGTGCTGCTGTCGCTCTACGGGCCCCACAGCCCGTTGGGCCTGCACTGGGCCTTCACGGAACGGGCGGTGACCCTGGCGCTCGCCTTCGTGACCCTGCCCTTCGTGGTGCGCACGGTCCAGCCGGTGCTCGAGGAGCTCGAGGCGGACGTCGAGGAGGCTGCCGCGTCGCTGGGCGCGAAGCGGCTCACCGTCTTCCGGCGCATCATCCTGCCCAGCCTCGTGCCGGCCGTGATGGCCGGTGCGGCGCTGTCGTTCGCCCGGGCCATCTCCGAGTACGGCTCCCTGGTCCTGCTCTCGGGCAACCGCCCCTACGAGACCGAGGTGGTGTCGGTGCGGGTGCTGACCTTCATCGAGAACGGCAACACGGCCTCGGCCGCGGCGCTCGCCTCGGTGATGCTCGTCGTCGCCCTGGTCGTCATCGGCGCCCTCGACATCGTGCAGAGGCGGGTGGCCCTCCGTGGTTGACGTCTCCACCCCCACCAAGTGGCTGCTGCGCCTGCTCGCGGTCGGCTACGTCTTCTTCCTCGTCGCGTGGCCGGTGGCCCTGGTCGTCAAGGAGACCTTCGCCGGCGGCCTCGACACCCTCGCCGAGGCGCTGACCGACACCCAGGTCACCGGCGCGCTGCAGCTGACCCTGATGGTGGCCCTGTGGGCGGTCGTCATCAACACCGTCTTCGGCGTCGGCATCTCACTGCTGCTGGTGCGCTTCGAGTTCCCCGGCAAGAGGGTGTTGTCGGCACTGATCGACCTGCCGCTCGCGGTCTCACCCGTGGTGGTCGGCCTCGCCCTGCTGCTCGTCTACAACGGCCGCTCGGGCTGGTTCGGCCCGACGATCGAGGAGGCCGGGTGGCAGGTCATCTTCGACACCCCCGGCATGATCATGGCGACCTGCTTCGTGGCCCTGCCGCTGGTCATCCGTGAGGTCGTCCCGGTGCTCCACGAGATCGGCGACGACCAGGAGCAGGCGGCCCGCAGCCTGGGGGCCAACGCCCCGCAGACCTTCTGGCGGATCACCCTGCCCTCCATCAAGTGGGCGGTCGTGTACGGCGTCGTCCTCTCCCTCGCGCGCTCGCTCGGCGAGTTCGGTGCCGTCAAGATCGTCTCCGGCAACATCACGGGACGCACCCAGACCGCCACGTTGGTGGTGGAGGCCAAGTACCAGAACTTCCAGCAGTCGACGGCGTACGCGACGTCCTTCCTGCTCATCTTCGTGAGCATCGCCTGCCTGGTGGTGGTGGCCTTCCTCCGCCCCCAGCAGACCCACTGATCTCGAGAGACCTGAGGCAACCCCATGAGCATCGACGTGTCCGGACTCACCAAGACCTTCGGGGACTTCGTCGCCCTCGACGACGTCTCCGTCTCCCTGCCCACCGGCCAGCTGACCGCCCTCCTGGGGCCGTCGGGTGGGGGCAAGAGCACCCTGCTGCGCATCATCGCCGGCCTCGACACCGCCGACGCCGGCACGGTGTCCATCGAGGGCACCGACGCCACCCGCCTGCCTCCGCAGAAGCGCAACGTCGGCTTCGTCTTCCAGCACTACGCCGTCTTCAAGCACATGACGGTGGCCAAGAACGTGGCCTTCGGCCTGGAGATCCGCAAGCGTCCCAAGGCCGAGATCGCCGAGCGGGTCGACGAGCTCCTCAGGCTCGTCCACCTCTCGCAGTTCGCGCACCGACTGCCGTCGCAGCTCTCCGGCGGCCAGCGCCAGCGCATGGCCCTGGCCCGCGCGCTCGCGGTCGAGCCGAGCGTGCTGCTGCTCGACGAGCCCTTCGGCGCGCTCGACGCCAAGGTCCGCAAGGAGCTGCGCGAGTGGCTGCGTCGCCTGCACGACGAGGTGGCGGTCACGACGGTCTTCGTGACCCACGACCAGGAGGAGGCTCTCGAGGTCGCCGACGAGATCGTGGTCATCAACGAGGGCCGCGTCGAGCAGGTCGGCAGCCCCGACCAGCTGTACGACGACCCGGCCAACGACTTCGTGATGTCCTTCCTCGGCGAGGTCACCCGCCTGTCCGGCATCGCGGTGCGACCCCACGACGTCGACGTCTCCGTCTCGCCGCAGCTGGCCGGCGCGGTGGAGGGGACCGTGGCCCGGATGCTGCGGGTCGGCTTCGAGGTGCGGCTCCACGTGCTGACCGTGGCCGGCGAGGACGTCTCGGTCGTCATGACCCGCACGCACGCCCGCTCCCTCGGCATCGAGGAGGGCGGCACCGTCTGGCTGACCATCGCGTCCGGGGCGACCGTCGTACCGTCCATGCGTCCCGTGCTGCGTCCGTCCCTGGCCGGCTGAGGCCGCCGTCAGGAGGGCGGACTCACCTATACAGGTGAATCCCCGTGGTGAGCCCGGTTCTCGGGCCCACTACGGGGAGCGCCGGGCTTATCGTGCCGTGGTGAGGGTCATGAATCCGCTGGACGATCTGTGGGAGGGCATCGAGGCCTTCGACGAGGAGGCCGCCGACCGTGCCCTCGTCGGACTGCTCTGGGACGTCCCCCTCAGCGAGGCGCTGACCCGGGTCGTGGTCCCCTTCCTCTCCCAGCTGGGCACCCGCTGGGAGGACGGCTCCATCTCGGTGGCCCACGAGCACTTCGCGAGCAACCTGCTGCGCCGCCGGCTCTCCGCGCTGGCCCACCAGCACGAGGCCCTGCCCGCCCCGGACGGGCGGAGACGTCCCCGGGTGCTGCTGGCCTGCCCGCCGGGGGAGCGGCACGACCTGATGCTCCTGTGCTTCTCGCTCATGCTCAGCGAGCAGGGATGGCGCACGCTCTTCCTCGGCGCCGACACCCCGGTCACGGCGCTGGTCAGCGCCGCCCGTGCGGTCGACGCGGACGCGGTGGTCCTCGCGGCCACCCGCCCGACCGCGCTCACCGCCCACAGCACCTCGGTGGCCACGCTCGCGGCCGACCACCCGGTCTTCATCGCCGGACGTGGGGCCGACGAGGAGGTGGCCCGGGTCGTGGGTGCCCGGCTGCTGCCGGCCGACCTGGTGACGGCCCTGGACCACCTCGGCCCGAGGGCAGCCGCTCAGCGGTAGCCCAGGAACCGACCCCGCGTGGGTGTGCGTGGTCGGCGCGGCGCCAGTCCTCGGTGCGCAGGACCCACGCCCACGGCTTCAGGCGGGCTCGACCGTTGTGACCATGACGCAGTTCTTGAGTCCCTTGGGCCGGTCGTAGGTGAAGCCCAGCCGCTCGTAGAGGCGACGGGTGCCGTTGTAGAGGAACGACGACGACATCTTCTTGGTCTGGTCGGTCAGGTCGTGCGGATAGCTCTCGACGCGCCCGCCGCCCGCCTGCGCGATCAGGTCGAGCGCTCCGGTGATCGCCAGCTCGGTCACGCCCTGCCGCCGGTGGCGCTTGTCGACGAACACGCAGGTGATCCGGTAGTCGGGGTCCGCGGACTTGGTGGCGTCGTACTCCTTGCGGTGATGGAGGGTCGGCAGCTCGACGGGGGTGCCGTACTCCGCCCACGCGATGGCCTCGTCGCCGTCCATCACCAGCGCGGCGTGCGCCCTGCCCTGCTCGACGTAGGCCTTCTTCAGCGCCCGGTTGGCCTCGGCGCCCTGGCCCCGTTCGGGGCCGTCCGGATGGAACCAGATGCACCAGCAGCCCCCGAAGATGCCGTTGTGCCGCTGGACCATCGCATCGAACGCCGGCCAGGTCTCGCTGCTGAGCGGGGCGATCGTGTACGACGTCTCGGCATCCATGCCACTCACCCTAGAGCCGGTTCCGGACGATTCGCGTCCCTCGAAGGTCGACCGGGGGCAACGGCGAGCCCATGCGCCGGAGGTCGAGGTCGCAGCGACGGGTCAGGCCGTCGTCGACGTGGATCCGCTCGGCCTCTACCCCGAGCGCGACCAGTCCGTCGCGTTGGGCGGTGAGGTCCTGTTGATCGGTGGAGCACCGGGCGTACCCGACAAGCAGCGCGCTCATGGCGCACCTCCCCATGGAGTGGCCCCGGCCGCGCCGCCGGAGCGACTGTCGGTCGTGGCCGACCCTGGAGGCAGTCGTCGCCCTGTGACGCGTCGGTGGACGCGCGCATGAAGAGGCATGGCCAGCATCAGCAAGCGCATCTCTACGCGCGTCGTCGTTGACGAGAGGTCCGGGCTGGCAGACGACGGCAACGGTCGAGCGCCATCGCGCCCGCTACCGTGACGAGACAGGCAAGGAGCACGCCCGGCACTTCGTCAAGAGGGCCACTGCGCACCGTTGGCTCGATGAGGTCGCCGCCGCTGGGCGGCCACGGCCGATTCTGCGGCTCTGTGCGGACCCTGGCCGGTTGCCGAGCGTGACTCAGCGGTAGTTGGTGAACTGCACCGCGAAGTCGTAGTCCTGCGCCTTCACCAGCGCCTGCACGGCCTGCAGGTCGTCGCGCTTCTTCGACGACACCCGCAGCTCGTCGCCCTGGACCTGCGCCTTGACACCCTTGGGGCCCTCGTCGCGGATCAGCTTGCCGATCTTCTTCGCGTCCTCGGAGGTGATGCCCTCCTTGAGCGCGATCGAGATCTTGGACTGCTGACCGGAGGCGCGTGGCTCCGAGGCATCGAGGATCTTCAGGCTCTGGTTGCGCTTGACGAGCTTGTCCTTGAACACGTCGAGCACCGCGGTCGCGCGGTCGTCGGCCGAGGCCGTGATCTCGATCGCCTGCTCGCCCTGCCACTCGATGGTGGCGCCGGTGCCCTTGAAGTCGAAGCGGGTCGCGATCTCCCGCGCCGCCTGCCCCAGCGCGTTGTCGACCTCCTGACGGTCCAGCTTGCTCACGATGTCGAAGCTCGAGTCGGCCATGGGTCCCTCCGGTTTCTCCTGTAGGTCGGACAGACGCTATCCTCTCGTGCTGTCGATCCCCACAGGGGTGACGCACTGGCAGATTGCCCGAGCGGCCAATGGGAGCGGACTGTAAATCCGTCGGCTTACGCCTTCGAAGGTTCGAATCCTTCATCTGCCACACACGAACGGCCGGACCCCACGGGTCCGGCCGTTCAGTGCGTCCGGGGTGCTGTGGGCCCTGGTGCCCGCTGTCGGGGTGGGCGGGCACGCCGGGGAGAATGGCGCCCCGTGAGCAGCCTCCAGATCCACGACATCGGCCGTCGCCGGGCGTGGTCCATCTGGCTGGTCGCGCTGTCGGTCTACGTGCTCGCGGTCCTCCACCGCAGCTCGCTGGGCGTCGCGGGCCTGCTGGCCGCGGAGCGCTTCCACATCAACGCGACGAGCCTGGCGGCCTTCACCGTCCTCCAGCTCGTCGTGTACGCCGCCATGCAGGTGCCCGTGGGCGTCATGCTGGACCGCTTCGGGTCCCGGGCGATGCTGCTCGTCGGCCTGACGATGATGACGGTCGGGCAGCTGGTCTTCGCCTTCACCACGTCCTTCGGCGGAGCCGTCCTCGCACGCGCCGTGCTCGGCGCGGGCGACGCCATGGTCTTCGTGAGCGTGATCCGGCTCGTCACGGTGTGGTTCCTCGTCCGCCAGGCGCCGATGGTCACCCAGCTCACCGGGCTCGTCGGCCAGATGGGCGCGATCGTCGCGGCCGCCCCACTGGCCTACCTGCTGGACCGTGCGGGCTGGACGGGCGCCTTCGGCCTCGTCTCGAGCCTGGGGATCGTGCTCCTCGTGGCGGTGGCCCTCCTCGTCAAGGACTCGCCGTACCGTCGTGACGAGGTGGTGCAGGTCAAGCTGCGCGCCCTGGCCCGGTCGGTGCGGATCCTGTGGGGCAATCCCGGCACGCGGCTGGGCATGTGGTCGCACTTCACCTCGCAGTTCGGTGCCACCGTCTTCACGCTGCTGTGGGGCTACCCGTTCCTCGTGCAGGGACTCGGCTGGTCCGAGGCCGCCGCGAGCACCCTGCTCATGGCGATGACCGCGTGGGCGGTGGTGAGCGGGCTGGTGCTCGCCCGCCTGGTCGGCCGGCTGCCCTACTGGCGCTCGTGGATCGTCATCTCGATCGTCGCGGGCATGGTCGTGCCGTGGACGGCCGTGCTGCTCTGGCCCGGGCCGGCCCCGGCGTGGATCGTGGTCGTGATGGCGTGCACGACCGCGACCGGCGGCCCCGCCGCGATGGTCGGCTTCGACCTGGCCCGCACCTTCACTCCCGTGCAGGCCATCGGCCGCGCCAACGGCCTGGTCAACGTGGGGGGCTTCACCGCGGCCCTGCTGACGATGGCGCTGATCGGCGTCGTCCTCGACCTGGTGGAGCCCGGCGGCATGGACGCCTACACCCTCGACGACTACCGGCTCGCGCTGTCGGTGCAGTACCTGTTCTGGGGGTTCGGGGTCGTGCAGATCCTCCGCTACCGGCGCCGGGGGCTGGCCCACCTCGAGCGCGTGCACCCGGGTGCCACCGAGCAGATGAAGGCGGGGCGACCGTTCGTGCACCCCGGGATCGGGACCGAGGGCGTCTGAGGATCGGCGGGGGACCCGACCAATCCAGTGATGCAGGTCACTCCGAAGCAGGCGCAACCGTCGAGCGACGGTGTCCGTCGAAGAAGGGTTCCCACCATGAGTCTCCCCTCCCTGCGCCGTCCCTCGCCGTCGATGGCCGTCTCCGTCATGGCGCTCGTCGTCGCCTCGACCGGCACGTCGTACGCCGCCGGGCTGATCGGCTCCGGCGACATCCGCAACGACTCGGTCAAGTCCGTGGACGTCAAGGACAACAACCTGAAGGGCCGCGACGTCAAGAACGGCTCGCTGGGTTCCATGGACATCCGGGACCGGTCGCTCAAGGCGCGCGACTTCGCCGACGGCCAGCTCCCGGCCGGTGCCGCCGGCCCCGCCGGCCCCGCCGGTGCAGGTCGCTGGGCGCTCGTCGACGCAGCGGGCACGATCGTCGCCCAGTCCGGTGGCTTCACCGTGACCGCGGCCTACCCGACGCTCGCCCCGATGGGTGCCGACACAGCCGGCCTGCGCGCCAACGGCAACGTCTACATCAACGCCGGGGAGGACCTCGCCGACAACGGCGTCCTGGCCGTGGTGGCCCTGCAGAACACCGTCGACCAGAACGGCGACGCCGTCACGAACGGTCGCGCCGCCGGTGCGGACTCCAACCCGGAGTTCTCGGGCGAGGTCTCGGCGGCCATGTGCCAGCCCGGTGTCGTCAACTGCGCGCCTCCCGGGACCGGCAACACCAGCCACCTCGTCGTCAGCCCGCGGCTGAGCGACGGCAGCGTCACCACCGCTGAGAACCGCAAGCGGTTCTACGTCGTGGTGACCGGCGACTCGAGCGACCGCTCCTGAGGCCCACGGGTGGTGGGGCGTGGCCGGGGGTCTACGCCTCGCCGCCCGTGTTGAACGCCGACGACTTGCTGGAGGCGAGCTCCACGGCCTCCCCGAGGTCGAGGGACTCCAGGGCGTCGCGGATGTCGAGGCCCAGGCCGTTGACCTCCGGCCCCGGCGCCAGGGGCACGATCGTGTGCACCAGCCGGTCGTCGTACACGTGGACCATCGTGAGGGACTGCGAGCCGTCGACCCCGGAGATGAAGCGGTCCACCGGGGCCGGGTCGGAGGTGTAGCAGGACGCGGAGGCCACCGAGACGGGCACGCCGGCGAAGGTCGACCACGTCGAGAAGTGCAGGTGCCCGGCCAGGATGCCGCGCACGTCGGTGCCCTCCACCACGCTCGCGAGCCGGTGCTGGTCGCGCAGCTCGATGAGCTCGGCCCCGCGGAGCATCGGCAGCGGGAGCGGCGGGTGGTGCATGGCGAGCAGGGTGCCGTGCGGGGCCGGCGTCGCCAGCACGTCGGCCAGCCAGGCCAGCTGCGCGTCGGTCAGGTCGCCGTGGTGGTAGCCGGGGACGCTCGTGTCCAACGCCACGATCCGCAGCCCGTCCACCTCGTGCACCCGGTCCTGCGGACCGTCGTCGTCGGAGCCGAACAGCCCCCGGGCGTACGGCGCCCGCTCGTCGTGGTTGCCCATCGTCCAGACCACGGTCGCGCCCATCGCCTCGGCGGCCGGCTCGACGAGCTCCCGCAGGCGTGCGTACGCCGCGGGCTCCGCCTTGTCGGCGAGGTCCCCGGTGAGGACCAGCGCCCGGGGGACCGGGTCCACGGCCGCGAGCCGCTCCAGGGCCCGGACCAGCCCGGCCTCGGTGTCCACGGCGCCGTACTGCAGGCGGCCCTGCGCCAGCAGGTGCGGGTCGGACAGGTGCGCGACGGTGTGCCGGGGCGGTGGGTGCTGGCCGAGCTGCTTCACGTCCCCACGCTAGCCGTACTCGGCAGGGACGTCGGTGACACGGCGTCCAGCCGCTCGCCACCCGCGTGGGCGTCACGGTCCTTCCCTGGACGTGTGGACGCCCAGAATGCCGGCCGCGGCCGCGGCAACGCATCGCGCCCCCGGTGCGTCGTACGGGTGAAGGCACACGAGGGGAGATCTCGGATGGACCCGTACGACGAGCACGCCGACCGCCCACGACCCTCCTCACGGCTGCGCGCTGCGCTGCTGGTGGCGGTCGCGGCCGCGCTGGCGGTCGGCATCCCGGTACTGGTGGTCAGCCAGCATGGCGACGACGAGCCGGAGACGGCGGCGCGCTCGACCGGCACGCCGACCACGACCGCGCCGGCGGACGACGACTCCGTCTCCGAGGCCCCGCCGACCGTGCCCTTCGTCATCGACGGCCGGCTCACCGTCGACGGGGAGCGGGTGCCGGGCGAGTTCGACTCCGTGGAGTTCCGCGACGACGTCTGGATCGCGCACGCGCGGGACGGCTCGTGGTGGTCGGGCGGCCCCGGCCTCGATCCCGGCCCCATCGGCGCCGAGCTCGAGCAGCCCCCGGTGATCTCCCCCGGAGGCGGGTTCGTGGCCCTCGTCGACGTGAGCGACGGGAAGGCGCGACTGAGCGGCTTCGACACCCAGCCGGCCGGCGAGGGCTTCGGGCAGGCACCGATCGACCTGCCGCGCACCGAGGACGGCGTCCCGATCCGGGTCCGCGCGGTGACCGACGACGGCGACATCGTCGTGCAGGGCCGCCGCACCAGCCTGGTGTGGCGCGCGCAGGTCGGCGACCAGCGCACGGTCATCGACCTCGCCGAGACGGCGCCCGACCAGCAGGTCCTGGCCGCAACGCCCGCCGGCCTGCTCGTCGTCGACGGCATGGACTCCGACCCGCAGAGCGTCGAGCCCTACCTCGCCGACCTCTCGACCGACGGCCGTCTCGAGCGCACCGCCGCGATCCCGAGGTACGACGACCTGGGGATCAGCCCGGGAGGCACCTGGCTGCTGTTCTCGCCGCCCGGCACCCTCGGCGGCGAGGTCTCCGCGGTCGACACGCTCACCACCCTGCCGGTCGCGGGCGGCGACGAGGTCGTGCTGCGCGCACCCGGGGGCGCAGGCTTCGCGGTGGGGACCTGGGCGTGGGAGGACGACCGGACGCTGGTCGCGGTGCTGCTGCCCGACGGCGACCTGCCCCCGCTGCCGGTGCGGTGCGACGTGACCCTCGCGGAGTGCCGCGCCCTGGCACTCCCCGGGGCCGAGGTGCGGGCCTACTCGCCGGGGTCGACGCTGGACGCCCTTCTCGCGGCCGCCGCCGCCCGCGACCGGGGCAGCCTGCTGGACCCCGCGGTCGTCGACGACGCGGAGTGGGACCTGCTGGTCGGCTTCGCCGACGGCCGTGGGGGCGAGGTCGCCGGCTGCCGTGACAACGGCGAGGGCACCCGGGACTGCGAGATCGCCTTCGAGGCCGCGCCGGAGGCGACCCACTACGCGATCGTGGAGCCCGCCGACACCGACTACGGGTGGCGGGTCTCCTACGCCGGCACCGCACACGACTGAGCCCCGGCCCGCAACCCTCAGCCGTCCTGAGCGGCCACTCGATACCGGCTGGCGCCGGAGCGGTCGCCGGGCTCAGCGGGCAGGCACGACCCGCCCCGTCACCTCGCCGAGCGCGATCCGACCGCCCGCCGTGCCGGGGGCGGTGTAGCGCAGCGTGACCACGTCGCCGTCCTCGAGGAAGGTGCGCTCGCGTCCGGCGACGGTGAACGGCTCCTGGCCGCCCCAGCTCAGCTCGAGCAGCGAGCCGCGCTCGTCGACGCCGGGGCCCGAGATGGTGCCCGAGGCCCACAGGTCGCCGGTGCGCACGGTGGCGCCGTTGACGGTGGTGTGGGCGAGCATCTGGGCCGGGGACCAGTACATCGAGGCGTACGGCGGTCGTGAGACGACCTCGCCGTCCAGCACCACCTCGACCGCGATGTCCAGCCCCGCCGGGCCGTCGACGCGCAGGTAGTCGAGGGGCTCGGGGTCCTGGCCCGGCAGGTCGGTCCACGCGGCGTCCAGCGCGGCGAGCGGGGTCACCCAGTGGCTGATCGAGGTGGCGAACGACTTGCCGAGGAAGGGGCCGAGGGGGACGTACTCCCACGCCTGCACGTCGCGCGCCGACCAGTCGTTGAGGCCCACGACCCCGAACGTGTGCGCGGCGAAGTCGGCGGTCGACACCCGCTCGCCGAGCTGCGTCGGGGTGCCGACCACGAAGCCCAGCTCGGCCTCGATGTCGAGACGCCGGCTCGGCCCGTAGGTCGGAGCGTCCTCGGTGGGCGCCTTGCGCTGGCCGCAGGGGCGGACGATGTCGGTCCCGGACGGCACGACGGTGCCCGCGCGGCCGTGGTAGCCGACCGGCAGGTGCTTCCAGTTGGGCAGCAGCGGCTCCTGGTCGGGCCGGAAGATCCGGCCGACGTTGGAGGCGTGGTGCCGTGATGCGTAGAAGTCGACGTAGTCGCCCACCTCGACCGGCAGGTGCAGCTCGACGGCCGACAACGGGTGCACGTGCGGGGCGGTGCGGGCCTCGTGCACGTCGTTGCCGAGGACCTCGGTGATCCACTCCCGGGCGACGGCCCACTGCTCGGCGCCCATCGCCATGAAGGCGTTGAGGCTCGGCGTCCGCCACGCCGCCGCCAGTGCGGAGGCGCGGTCGCCGATCTCCGCGACCGGGGCGAGGTCGAGCACGTGGTCGCCGATGCGCACCCCCACCCGCGGGCTGTCGCCCTCGAGCGAGAAGACGCCGTACGGCAGGTTGTCGAGGTCGAAGAGCGAGCCGGCGGCGTCCTCCACCCAGGTGGTGGTCGAGTCGGTCATGAGGGCTGCTCCGTCGTGTCGGGGGAGTGGGAGTCGGGCGGGAGGAGGCCGAGCGAGCGCAGGTCGGCGACCGGCTCGTCGATCGAGCAGGTGCCGAACGAGGCGAACCAGCGCCGGGCACGTGTGACGGCCTCCTCGGTGACCTCGAGCCGCTCGGCATCGCGCTCCTCGAGCACAGCGACGGTCTCGTCGCGCGCGGCGCCGTCGAAGGCGGCGACGGTGGCGAGCAGGACGTTGAGGAAGCCGTGCTGCTCGAAGCCCTCGGCCGAGGTGTGGCGCACGGCGTGGTGCAGTCCCGCGGTGCACTTGAAGGGCAGCTCCCGGTCCAGCGCGGCGTCGATCCAGGCGGCCAGCCGGCCGGCGGTGGGGAAGAGGTGGGCCTCGAGGCCACCGGTGCGCAGCTTGAGCCGCAGCTCGGCGGCCGCGACCTCGTCGGCCGCCGCCTCCCACCCGTAGGACACCTCGCCCTGCGGCAGCTCGACGTACACCGCGACGTCGTCGTCGAGCACGCCCTCGGCGCGGGCGTGGTCGAGCGCGGCGACCACCCGGCGGGCGTTGCCGGCCAGGTCGTCCGGGTCGCGCAGCGCGATCTCCAGGCCGGCCACCGGCAGGCCGAGGCGGGACGCGGCACCGAGCGGCCCGGCGACCTGGCCGGCCCCTCCGGTGACGACCACCGACAGCGGGTGGGCCATGCCGCGGACCAGCGGGAGGTCGGTGTCCTTGAGGACGAACGAGCCCAGCAGGTCGCCGTACGACGCGTCGCGGTGCCGGCCGTGCGCGGCGGTGGCCTCGGGGAGCGGCACGTCGCCGGGCGGGAAGATCGCGGCGTCGTCGAGCAGGCCGGACCAGGTCGGGGAGATGGAGGCTGACAGGGAGTCGGGCACGGCGCTACTGTAGCCATGAACCAGATAGCGGACGAACATGTCCGATTAACGGACGACAGGCGGACGACAATGACGCACTACCGGAGCGCGGGGACGATCCCCCCCAAGCGGCACACGCAGCACCGTGACGCCGACGGTCGGCTCTACTACGAGGAGCTGATGGGGGAGGAGGGCTTCTCCTCCGACTCGGCGCTGCTCTACCACCGCGGGGTCCCGTCGGCGCTGGTCGACAGCCGGGTGTGGGAGCTCTCCGACCAGTCGCGGGTGCCCAACCACCCGCTCAAGGCGCGGCACCTGCGGCTGCACGACCTCGAGACCGGCAGCTGCCCGGTCGAGGGCCGCCGGCTGGTGCTGGGCAACAACGACGTCCGCATCGCCTACGTGCTCACCGGCACCGAGCCGTCGCCGCTCTACCGCAACGCCGTCGGCGACGAGTGCGTGTACGTCGAGCACGGCACCGGCACGGTCGAGACCGTCTTCGGCGTGGTGGCCTACCGGACCGGTGACTACGTGATCATCCCGCGGGCGACCACCCACCGGTGGGTGCCGGCCGAGCCGAGCCGCCTCTACGCGATCGAGGCCAACAGCCACATCCACCCGCCCAAGCGCTACCTGTCGCGCTTCGGGCAGCTCCTCGAGCACGCGCCGTACTGCGAGCGGGACCTGCACGGGCCGGTCGACCTCGACGCCCTCGTCGCGCGCAACCGGGAGGAGACCGCCGTCGACGTGCTGGTCAAGCACCGCACCAGCGACGGGATCGTCGGCACCCGGATGACGTGTGCGACCCACCCGTTCGACGTCGTCGGCTGGGACGGATGCCTCTACCCCTACACGTTCAACATCGACGACTTCATGCCCATCACCGGCAAGATCCACCAGCCACCGCCGGTGCACCAGGTCTTCGAGGGCCAGAACTTCGTGATCTGCAACTTCCTGCCCCGCAAGGTCGACTACCACGAGCTCGCGGTGCCGGTGCCCTACTACCACTCCAACGTCGACAGCGACGAGGTCATGTTCTACGTCGGCGGTGACTACGAGGCGCGCAAGGGCTCGGGGATCAACCTCGGCTCGATCTCGCTGCACCCGGGCGGCTACGCCCACGGCCCGCAGCCGTCGGCGATCGAGGCCTCGCTCGGCGCCGACTACTTCGACGAGTCGGCCGTCATGGTCGACACCTTCGCGCCGCTCGACCTGGGGGAGGGCGGCCGCGCCGTCGAGGACCCCGCCTACGCCTGGACGTGGGCGGGACGGGGTCCCGACGCGGACGGCACGGACGGCGGCCCGGCGGTCTTCAGCAACAGCTGATCAGGCGTGTGCCGGGTAGTCGACGTAGCCGGCCGCACCGCCGCCGTAGAAGGTCGAGCGGTCCTGCTCGTTGAGCGGCAGCGACTCCTCGAGCCGGCGCGGCAGGTCGGGGTTGGCGATGAAGGTCCGGCCGAAGGCCGCGGCGTCGATCCAGCCACGCCCGAGCATCTGCTCGGCCTTGTCCTTGTCGTAGGCGCCGGCGCCGACGATGACGCCGTCGTACGCCGCCCGCAGCTCCTCGCGGAACGTGTCGGTGAGCGGCTCGCCCCCGGCCCAGTCGGGCTCGGAGAGGTGCAGGAAGGCCAGCCCGCGGGAGGAGAGCTCGCGGGCCAGGGCGAGCCCGGTCACGTCGCCGTCCGGGTCCTCGAGGCCGTTGAACGCGCCGATCGGGGAGATGCGGATCCCGACCCGGTCCGGCGACCACGCCTCGGCGACCGCGTCCACGACGGCCAGCGGCAGCCGGAGCCGGCCGGCGAGGTCGCCGCCCCAGCCGTCGGTGCGGGTGTTGACCGTCGAGCTCAGGAACTGGTGGAGCAGGTAGCCGTGCGCGCCGTGGATCTCGACGAGGTCGAAGCCGGCGTCGCGGGCGTTGCGGGTCGCCTGCGCGTAGTCCTCGACCAGCCGCGGCAGCTCGGCGGTGTCGAGCGCCCGCGGGGTGGGGCAGTCGGCGCGGAAGACGACGCCGTCGGGGTCGACCAGGCTGGTGCGGGACCGGAACGGTTGGTCGGTGGCGGACACGGGCAGGGCGCCGTCGTGCAGCGACTCGTGGTCGACGCGGCCGGTGTGCCAGAGCTGGGCGGCGATGAGGCCACCCTCCGCGTGCACGGCGTCGGTGACCTCGCGCCACCCCTCGACCTGCTCGGTGCTGTGGATGCCGGGGGTGTCGGCGTACCCCTTGCCCTCGGGCGAGATCTGGACGCCCTCGGTGATCACGAGGCCGGCGCCGGCGCGCTGGCGGTAGTAGTCGATCGCGTGCCGCGACGGCAGGTCGCCGGGCTGCTCGGCCCGCTGCCGGGTGAGTGGGGCCATGAAGACGCGGTTGCGGGCCGTGACGGCACCGAGGTCCAGGGACGAGAAGAGATCGGTCACGAGGAGGCCAACGGGCGCCACCGGGCCGGCATTCCCGGGCGCGGGGTCCGTCACGCCGGGCAGTGACCCCTCCGGGCGGTGTGCGGCTGGACCCGGCGAGGCAGGATGGGCCGCGTGACCCTCCTCTCCCAGCTGCGAGACGTGCCTGCCCGGATCCGCAACGAGTCCCGCCAGGTTCCCACCCGCGACATCGACGAGTCGGAGGTCGAGGTCGACTCGACCTCCCACGCCGCTGCCGGCGCCACCGCGGTCGCGGTGGCCATGCGCCGCGCCCTCGGTCAGATGGGTGTGCGCCGCACGGCGTCGACGCTGACCCGGCTCAACCAGGTCGACGGCTTCGACTGCCAGGGCTGCGCGTGGCCGGACCCGGACGCGGGGCACCGCCATGCGGCGGAGTTCTGCGAGAACGGCGCGAAGGCCGTGGCCGAGGAGGCCACCCGCCAGAAGCTCGACCGCGAGTTCTTCGCCACCCACTCGGTGGCCGACCTCGCCGAGCGCACCGAGTACTGGTTGGGCAAGCAGGGGCGGATCACCGAGCCGATGGTGCTGCGCCCCGGCGCCACGCACTACACGCCGATCTCGTGGGACGACGCGTTCAGCACGATGGCCGGGCACCTGCGTCGTCTCGACGACCCCGACCAGGCGGTCTTCTACACCTCGGGCAAGACCTCCAACGAGGCCGCGTTCGTCTACCAGCTCTTCGTGCGCGCGCTGGGCACCAACAACCTCCCCGACTGCTCCAACATGTGCCACGAGTCGTCCGGGTCGGCGCTCAGCGAGACCATCGGCATCGGCAAGGGATCGGTCAGCCTCGAGGACATCCACCAGGCCAAGCTCATCGTGGTCGTGGGCCAGAACCCCGGCACCAACCACCCGCGGATGCTCTCCGCGCTCGAGGAGGCCAAGGGACGGGGCGCGAAGATCATCGCCATCAACCCGCTGCAGGAGGCGGGGCTGGTCCGCTTCAAGAACCCGCAGAACGCCAAGGGCCTCACCGTCGGCACCGGGATGGCGGACCTGCACCTGCCGGTCCGGCTCAACGGCGACCTGGCGCTCTTCCAGGCCATCGGCTCGCTGCTCGTCGAGTGGGGCGCGGTCGACCACGACTTCCTCGCCGAGTACACCACCGGCTACACCGAGTACGCCGCCCACGTCGCCGGCCTCGACTGGGCCAAGGTGGAGGCCTCCACCGGCCTCACCCGCGAGCAGATCACCGAGGCCGCCCGGATGTTCGCCGACTCCCCGGCCACCATCACCTGCTGGGCGATGGGCATCACCCAGCACCACAACGCGGTGGCCACCATCAAGGAGATCGTCAACGTCGCCCTGCTGCGCGGCGACATCGGCAAGCCCGGCGCCGGCGTGTGCCCGGTCCGCGGCCACTCCAACGTCCAGGGCGACCGGACGATGGGCATCTGGGAGCGCGTCCCCGACCACTTCCTCGACGCCATCCGCGACGAGTTCGGCTTCGAGCCGCCGCGCGAGCACGGCTACGACACCGTCGCCGCCATCCAGGCCCTGCGTGACGGCAAGGCGCGCGTCTTCATGGGGATGGGCGGCAACTTCGTCGGGGCCGCCCCCGACACCGAGGCCACCGAGGCGGCGATGCGCAACGCCGCCCTGACGGTGCACGTCTCGACCAAGCTCAACCGCTCGCACGTCGTGCACGGGGGCGAGGCCCTCATCCTCCCCGTCCTGGGCCGCAGCGAGAAGGACCTCACCGGCGGCCGCGTCCAGCGGGTCACCGTCGAGGACTCCATGTCGGCCGTGCACGCCTCCAAGGGCCCGCTCGAGCCGGCCTCCGAGCACCTGCGCTCCGAGGTCGACATCGTGTGCTCGCTGGCGCTGGCCACCCTCGGCGAGGACTCGCCGGTCCCGTGGGCCGCGTTCCGCGACGACTACACCGAGATCCGCCGCCGCATCGCGCGCGTCGTGCCCGGCTGTGCGTCGTACGACGAGAAGGTCGACCAGCCCGGTGGCTTCGTGCTCCCGCACCCGCCCCGCGACAACCGGATCTTCGAGACCGAGAGCGGCAAGGCCGTCATCACCTCCACCCCCGTCGAGGTGCTGGACGTGCCCGAGGGCCGCTTCCTGCTGCAGACGATGCGGTCGCACGACCAGTTCAACACCACGATCTACGGCCTCGACGACCGCTACCGCGGGGTCAAGGGTGGCCGCCGGGTCGTGTTCGTCAACCCCGACGACCTCCGCGACCTGGGCATGGCCGACGGTGACCACGTCGACCTGGTGAGCGAGTGGAAGGACGGGGTGGAGCGGATGGCGCGGTCCTTCCGCGTCGTGTCCTACGACCAGCCGCGCGGCTGCGTGGCGGCCTACTACCCGGAGGCCAACCCGCTGGTGCCGCTCGACTCGACCGCCGAGAAGAGCAACCAGCCGGTCTACAAGTCCATCGTGGTCCGGCTCGAGCGTGCCGCCGCGGCCGCGGGCGCCGAGGGTGACGGCCGGCGCGAGGGCCAGGCGGCCACGCACGGCTCCGCCGACCAGGGCACCGGCTCCCAGCGCACCGACGAGCCGCACCACCTGGCCTGAGCCCACGATGACCAACCCGGAGCGTGACCCCCACGAGGTGGCCCTGGCCGCCGGCGACACCTCGTGCGGCGTCGAGGTGCTGGCCCCGCGGGAGGTCCCGCTGGGCGGGCCGCGGGCGATGACCGTACGTCGCACGCTGCCGCAGCGGGGCCGCTCGCTGATCGGCGCGTGGTGCTTCGTGGACCACTACGGCCCCGACCGGGTCTCGGAGACCGGCGGGATGACGGTCGCGCCGCACCCGCACACCGGCCTCCAGACGGTCAGCTGGCTCTTCACCGGGGAGATCGAGCACCGGGACTCCGCCGGCCACCAGGCGATGGTCCGTCCCGGCGAGGTCAACCTGATGACGGCCGGCCGCGGCATCAGTCACTCGGAGGTGTCCACGCCCGGCACCTCCGAGCTGCACGGCGCCCAGCTGTGGGTGGCGCTGCCGGGGGACTCCCGCGACGTCGGACCGGCCTTCGAGCACCACGCGCCCGACCCGGTGGCGGGGGACGGGTGGGAGGCCCGGGTCTTCCTCGGCTCCCTGCTCGGCGTCACCTCGCCGGTGTCGACGTACACCCCGCTGCTCGGCGTCGAGCTGCTGGTCGCGGCCGGGACCACGCTGGTCCTCGACGTGGACCCCGGCTTCGAGCACGGCCTGCTGCTGGACCGCGGCGTCGCCACCGTCGACGGCCAGGAGGGCAGGCCCGGGGAGCTCGTCTACGCGGCGCCCGACCGCGACACGCTGACCGTCGAGGCCCACGAGGACGTGCGGGGCCTGCTGCTGGGCGGCCCGCCGTTCGGCGAGTCCATCGTCATGTGGTGGAACTTCGTGGGTCGCACCCACGAGGAGGTCGTCGCGTTCCGCGAGGAGTGGCAGGCCCAGGTCGACGGCGTCACCGACAGCCAGGACGTCCGACCCGGGCGGTACGGCGTGGTCGTGGGCGACCACCTGGCCCCGATCCCCGCTCCGACGCTGCCCAACGCACGGCTGCGCGAGCGTCGCTGAGGCGTCAGGCCGTCAGGCCGTCGTCAGGCGTAGGGCAGCAGCGCGGCGATGTCGTCGGTGGGCGTCTTGAGCTCGATCCCCGCACCGATCGCCTGGAGCTTCCAGCCCTCGCCGTCGCGGCGCAGCGCGGCCATGACGAGCCCGGTCTCGCGCACCCCGAGGGTGAGGGTGAAGCGGGCGAGCTCGGTGCCCGCGTCGTCCACCAGGCGGCAGTAGGCGTTGCGGATGAACTCGAGGCTGTGGCCCTGGTAGCTGCTGACCAGGAAGACGATCGAGTCGACCTTGCCGTAGACCTTGGTCAGGTCGACGGTGAGGATCTCGTCGTCGCCCTCGCCCTTGCCGGTGGTGTTGTCCCCGAGGTGCACGACCGACCCGTCGCGGGTGGCGAGGTGGTTGAAGAACGCCAGGTCGAACAGGGCGCCGCCCGCGAACTGGACCGCCGAGGCGTCCAGGTCGACCGGCGCCGACCCGGAGCCCGCGAACCCTGCCGTGTGGACGTGCTCCCAGCCGACGGCCATCCGCAGCCGCCCCAGGGGAGCGCCCTGCTCGGCGGCGAGCGCCATCTCCTGGCCCTCGGTCAGCTCGATCACGTCGCGTCCTCCCGGTCGGCGGTGGTGGTCACCGCACTTGGGGACGAAACTACTCTCGGCTCATGAGCGACGAGCAGAGTGACCAGCAGGGCGACCAGCAGGGCGACCAGGACTTCAGCGGCCTCCGGGCGGTCTACCTCAACGGGACCCTCAAGCCGAGCCCCGACCCCAGCAACACCGACGGCCTGATCGAGGCGAGCGCCGCCATCATGCGCAAGCACGGCGTGCACGTCGACGTGGTCCGCGCGGTCGACCACGACATCGCCCCCGGCGTCTACCCGGACATGACCGAGCACGGGGCCGCGAAGGACGACTGGCCGCGGCTGTGGCAGACCGTGAAGGCCGCCGACATCATCGTGCTGGCCGGACCGATCTGGCTCGGCGACAACTCCAGCGTCACCAAGCGGGTGGTGGAGCGGCTCTACGCGATGTCCGGCGAGCTCAACGACCGTGGCCAGTACGGCTACTACGGCAAGGTCGGCGGCTGCCTCATCACCGGCAACGAGGACGGCATCAAGCACTGCGCGAGCAACCTCCTCTACAGCCTCCAGCACCTCGGCTGCACCATCCCGCCCAACGCCGACGCCGGCTGGATCGGCGAGGCCGGCCCCGGTCCGTCGTACCTCGACGAGGGCAGCGGCGGTCCCGAGAACGACTTCACCAACCGCAACACCACCTTCATGACCTGGAACCTCATGCACGCTGCGCGCCTCCTCGGCGGCGGCTTCCCGTCCGGCGGCAACAGCAGCACGGCCTGGGACGCCGGCGCACGCTTCGACTTCGAGAACCCCGAGTACCGGGCCTGAGGTCCGCTGGGACCTGAGTCACGGGCTGACTCAGGTCCGATCGCGCGCGGGCGCGCGGTCCCGGCGGTCCGCTGGGACCTGAGTCACCGGCTGACTCAGGTCGCACCGCGCGGATGTCGGTGCCGTGCGCGAGGATGACGCCATGGGCGCACCCGTGATCGGCGACGACGGACTCGCGCGCTGTCCCTGGGCGGCGGGCGACCCCGTCAACCGGGACTACCACGACACCGAGTGGGGGCTGCGGGTCCGCGGCGAGGCGGCGCACCTCGAGCGGCTCACCCTCGAGGCGTTCCAGTCCGGGCTGTCGTGGCTGACCATCCTCAACAAGCGCGAGGCGTTCCGCGAGGTCTTCGCCGGCTTCGACGCCGACGTCGTCGCGGCGTACGACGGCTCCGACGTGGAGCGGCTGATGGCCGAGCCGAGGATCGTCCGCAACCGCCGCAAGATCGAGGCGGCGATCGCCAACGCTCGGGCGACCGTGACGCTGCGCGAGCAGGGCGGTCTCGAGGCCTTCGTCTGGTCGTTCCGGCCCCCGACGACCCCGGAGCCCGCGCACACCGGGGAGATGATGACCACCTCGCCCGAGTCGCTCGCGCTGAGCAAGGCGCTCAAGAAGGCCGGCTTCGCCCACGTCGGACCGACCACGATGTATGCCCTCATGGAGGCGATCGGGCTGGTCGACGACCACCTCGTCGGCTGCCACCGGCGCGGCGCCAGCGGCGTCTGGGCCTGAGCCGGCCCAGCCGGGCGGAGCCGGGCTCGCCGGAGCCTGCTCGCCGGCCCGGCCGGTCGGGCGTGGCTCAGCCCAGTGCCGCGGCCGCCGCGGCGAGCGCGCGGACCCGGTCCCAGTCGCCGGCCGCGAGCGCGTCGGCCGGGGTGAGCCACGAGCCGCCGACGCAGCCGACGTTGGGCAGCGCGAGGTACGACGGCGCGGTGGCGGCAGTGATGCCGCCGGTGGGGCAGAAGCGGGCGGCGGGCAGCGGCGAGGCGATCGACGTCAGGTAGGCCGCGCCCCCCGACGCCTCGGCCGGGAAGAACTTCATCTCGGTGAAGCCCGCCTCGAGGACCGCGAGGGCCTCCGAGACCGTCGCCGTGCCGGGCAGGAACGGCAGGCCCGAGTCGGCCATCGCCGCGAGCAGCGTCGGCGTCGAGCCGGGGGAGACCAGGAACTGCGCGCCCGCGTCGCCCGCCCGCTTCACCTGGCCGGGCGTCACGATCGTGCCGGCGCCGACGAGGATCTCGGGCACCTCGGTGGCGATCGCGTGGATCGCGTCGAGCGCGACCGGCGTACGCAGCGTCAGCTCGATCACCGGCAGGCCGCCGGCGACGAGCGCCCGCGCCACCGGGACCGCGTGGGCGAGGTCGTCGACGACGACGACCGGCACCACCGGGACGACAGAGAGCAAGGACTCAGGCGTGCTGGACAAGGGGGGCCTCCTCGGTGGGGGCGGGCAGGGGGCGGATGACGCTGGCGCCGGTCTCGGCGGTGCCGACGATGGCGCGGAAGCCGGAGAACAGCTCGCGGCCGGTCCCGGCCCACTCGACGTCGTGCGGGGCCCGACCGGTGGCCTCGCGGCGGTCGAAGTCGGCGTCCGGGACGCCGACCTCGAGCAGACCCGTCTCGGCGTCGACGGTGACCAGGTCGCCGTCGCGCACCCGCGCCAGCGGACCACCGAGGGCGGCCTCCGGGGTCACGTGGATGGCGGCCGGCACCTTGCCGGACGCACCCGACATCCGGCCGTCGGTGACGATCGCGACCCGCTGGCCGCGGTCCTGGAGGACGCCGAGGGCGGGCATCAGCTTGTGCAGCTCGGGCATGCCGTTGGCGGCCGGCCCCTGGTAGCGCACCACGGCGACGAGGTCGCGACCGTCGAGCAGGCCCTCGGCGAAGGCCGCGAGGAAGTCGGCCTGGTCGTCGAAGACCATCGCGGGGGCGGTGACGACGCGGTGCTCGGGCTGGACCGCGGAGGTCTTGACGACCGCGCGGCCCAGGCGGCCCGAGAGCATCCGCAGGCCGCCGTCGGGGGCGAAGGGAGCGTCGGCCGGGCGCAGCACCGAGGTGTCCAGCGAGGACTTCGGGCCCTCCTCCCAGACCACCGTGTCGCCGTCGAGCCGGGCCTCGCGGGTGTGCCGCCACAGGCCACGGCCCGAGACGGTCAGCACGTCGTCGTGCAGGTAGCCGTGCTTGAGCAGGGTGTGGACGAGGAACGGCGTCCCGCCGGCGGCCGCGAAGTGGTTGATGTCCGCGGTGCCGTTGGGGTAGATCCGGGTCAGCAGCGGCACGGCGGCCGACAGGTCCGACAGGTCGTCCCACGTGAGCGTGATGCCCGCGGCCGCCGCCATGGCCACCAGGTGCATCGTGTGGTTGGTCGACCCGCCGGTCGCCAGCAGCGCCACGCAGGCGTTGACGATCGCCTTCTCGTCGACCAGGTGGCCGACCGGCGTGGGCTCACCGCCCGCGTGGGTGATCGCCACGGCGCGCTCGCCGGCCGCGCGGTCCAGGGCCGCGCGCAGCGGCGTGCCCGGGTTGACGAAGGTCGCGTCGGGCAGGTGCAGGCCCATGACCTCCATCAGCATCTGGTTGCTGTTGGCGGTGCCGTAGAAGGTGCAGGTGCCCTTCGAGTGGTACGACTGCGACTCGGCCTCGAGCAGCTCCTCGCGACCGACCTTGCCCTCGGCGTACAGCTGGCGCACGCGCGCCTTCTCGCCGTTCGGCAGGCCCGACGTCATCGGCCCGGCCGGCACGAAGATCGTGGGCAGGTGGCCGAAGGACAGCGCCCCGATGAGCAGCCCGGGCACGATCTTGTCGCAGACGCCCAGCATGATCGTCGCGTCGAACATGTCGTGCGAGAGCGCGACCGCGGTCGACATGGCGATCAGGTCGCGGCTGAAGAGCGAGAGCTCCATGCCGGCCCGGCCCTGGGTGATGCCGTCGCACATGGCGGGGACCCCGCCGGCGAACTGAGCCAGGCCGCCGGCCCGGATGATCGACTTCTTGAGCACCTCCGGGACGTCGCGGAAGGGCTGGTGCGCCGAGAGCATGTCGTTGTACGACGACACGATGGCCACGTTGGGCTTGCGGCCCGCACGGAGGCCGGCCTTGACCGGCTCCTCGGCGGCGGCGAAGCCGTGGGCGAGGTTGGCGCAGGCCAGCCGGCCGCGGGCCGGGCCCTTGTCGGCGGCCGCGTCGATGCGGGCGAGGTAGGCGGTGCGGGTCGCGGCGCTGCGCGCGGTGATCCGCGCGGTCACCTCCGCGACGACGGGATGGACGGCGGGGTGCTTCGGTGAGGTGCTCATTCGGTCTCCTGCCAGGATCGGCCGTCGCGCTCGAGGAGCGTGGCGGCGGCAACGGGTCCGTGCGTGCCGGCGGGGTAGCGCCGGGGGCGGTGCGAGGGGCGCGACCAGCGGTCGAGGATCGGCGCCACCCACGCCCACGCCGCCTCGACCTCGTCGCGGCGCATGAACAGGGTGGTGTTGCCGCGCACGACGTCCATGAGCAGGCGCTCGTAGGCGTCGGGGGAGCGGCCGCCGAAGGCGGTGGCATAGCTCAGGTCGAGCGAGACCGGGCGCAGCCGGATGCCGCCGGGACCGGGCTCCTTGGCGGTCATGTGCAGCCGCATGCCGTCGTCGGGCTGGACGCGGATGTGCAGCCGGTTGGGCTCGGTGGGGCCCTCGCTGTGCGGGAACATCGGGTGCGGCGGCTCCTTGAAGACCACCACGATCTCCGAGACCCGCTCGGCCATCCGTTTGCCGGTGCGCAGGTAGAACGGGACCCCGGCCCAGCGCCAGTTCTGCACCTCGGTGCGCATCGCGACGAAGGTCTCGGTGCTGCTCTCGTGGCCGACCTCGGTGGCGTACGACGGGGCGGGCGCACCGTCGCAGAGCCCGGCGGCGTACTGGCCGGCGACGATGTCGCGGTCCACCAGCTCGGGGGTCAGCGGACGCAGGGCCTGGAGGACCTTGAGCTTCTCGTCGCGGACGGTCTCGCGGTCGACGTAGGTCGGGGGCTCCATGGCGACCAGGCAGACCAGCTGGAGCAGGTGGTTCTGCACCATGTCGCGCAGCGCGCCCGAGCGGTCGTAGTAGGAGCCGCGGTCGCCGACCCCGAGCGACTCCGAGACCGTGATCTGCACGTGGTCGACCCAGTGGCTGTTCCACAGCGGCTCGAGGAACGTGTTGGCGAAGCGGGTGACGAGGAGGTTCTGGACGCTCTCCTTGCCGAGGTAGTGGTCGATGCGGAAGATGTGCGACTCGTCGAAGACCCGGCCCACGGCCTCGTTGACCGTCTGCGCGGTGGCGAGGTCGGTGCCGATGGGCTTCTCGAGCACCACGCGGGAGCGGTCGGTGGCCAGGCCCACCTGGTCGAGGTGCTCGCAGATCGGTCCGAACAGCGCCGGGGCGACGGCGAGGTAGAAGACGCGGATGACGTCCTCGCTCGCGGCTCCGTCCTTGAGCCGGTCGTGCAGTCGGTGCCAGTCACTGACGTCCTCGACGTCGAGGGTGACGTGGTGCAGCCGGCCGAGCAGGCGTCGTACGACGTCGCCGGTGAGCTCCTCGGCGGGGACGTGCTCGGCCAGCGCGCCCTCGACCATCGCCCGGTAGCCGTCGTCGTCGACCTCGGCCCGGGAGACGCCGATGATCCGGAAGCCGTCGGGCAGCTGGGCGTCGCGGTCGCGGAGGTAGAGGGCGGGGAGCAGCTTGCGCAGGGCGAGGTCGCCGGTGCCGCCGAAGACGGTGAAGTCACAGGGCTCCACGGGGGTGGCCGCCGTTGGTCCGTTCATGGGAGACCACGGTACGGAGCATTAGGGACCTCGGCAACCTAAGATCGGTTTTTTGAGGACTTAACTCAGGCAGTGCTTGAATGCCGAGCACCATGTCCCTGCCCGAGAGTGCGCCTCCCGCCCCGCCGCTGCCCGGCGCCACCGCCGGGGACCTCCTCGAGCTGATCCGCTCCGGGAGGGCCACGACCCGCGGCGAGCTGGGTCGCGTCACCGGGCTGTCGCGCACCGCGGTGAGCGCGCGGCTGTCCGCGCTGGCCGCCGCCGGGCTGGTCCTCGAGGGCGAGGAGGAGTCCGCCACCGGCGGCCGCCCGGCCTCGACCCTGGTGCTCGACCGGGACGCCGGCCTCGTGCTCGCGGCGGCGATCGGTCGCAGCCGCTCCCAGATGTCCGTCTGCTCCCTCGACGGCACCGAGCTGGCCTCGATCAGCCACGACCAGGAGGTCGGGCTGGGCCCGGACGTGCTGATGCCCGTCGTGGCCGGGCACCTCGCGGGGATGCTCGCCGACCTGGGCCGCTCGGGCGGCGAGGTGCGCGGCGTCGGGCTCTCCCTGGCCGGCACGGTCGACCGGGACCGGGGCGTGAGTGTGGACTCGCCGGCCCTGTCGGGCTGGGACGGCGTCCCCCTGGCGGCGTACCTCCGCGAGGTGACCGCGGCGCCGCTGGTGGTCGACAACGACTGCAACGTGATGGCCGCGTCCGAGCGTGACGGCCACCTGCTCGACCACGACGACGTCCTGGTCCTCAAGGCGTCCACCGGGCTGGGCCTCGGCATCGTGGCCGGGGGACACCTCGTGCGCGGGCACCGCGGGGCGGCCGGCGAGCTCGGGCACGTGAAGGTCCCGGCCGCGGCCGGGCTGCTGTGCCGTTGCGGCGACACCGGCTGCCTCGAGGCGGTCGCCGGGGGATGGGCGCTCGTCGAGCGGCTGCGCGAGGGCGGCCGGGAGGTCCACCACGTCCGCGACCTGGTCGCCCAGGCGGTGCTGGGCCACGGGGAGGCGCGGGCGATCGTGCGCGAGTCCGGGCGCCGGGTCGGGGAGGCGCTGGCGGCCACCGTCACCGTCCTCAACCCCCGCGCCGTGGTCGTCGGCGGCGACATGGCCGGGGCCTTCGACACCTTCGCCGCGGGGCTGCGCGACACGCTCTTCCCCGGCACCACGGCGCTGGCGGGACGCGATCTCCAGGTCCTCCCGGCGACGTACGGCGAGCGCGCCGGACTCGTCGGCTGCGTCCGGCTGGTCCTCGACTCGGTGCTCTCGCCGCGGGCCGTGGACGCCCTCCTGGCCCAGCCGCGATGACCCCGGAACCACGCCCGGGGAGGCGATTTCTCGTATCCCCGAGCCCTGTGTATTCTCTTCCGCTGTTGCCCCTTTAGCTCAGTCGGCAGAGCGTCTCCATGGTAAGGAGAAGGTCTACGGTTCGATTCCGTAAAGGGGCTCTGGTTGGAGCACCGTCGTAGACTTCGGCGGTCGCCCCTCCCGGCGGCGGGGTAGCTCAGGTGGTTAGAGCACACGGCTCATAATCGTGGTGTCGCGGGTTCGAGTCCCGCCCCCGCTACCACCAAGACCAGCACCACTCAGGCGCAGCCCGCATCACGCACACCGACGAAGGACTTCCCGTGGCCAGCAAGAGCTCTGACGTTCGCCCCAAGATCACGCTCGCGTGCGTCGATTGCAAGGAGCGGAACTACATCACCAAGAAGAACCGCCGCAACGACCCCGACCGCATCGAGCTGAAGAAGTTCTGCCCGCGTTGCCGCTGCCACACCGCGCACCGCGAGACCCGCTGAGCGGCCCCCCTCGTCACCACCGACCCGTCGAGATCCTCGACGGGTCGGTGTCATTTACCCTCGTCCCATGCCTGTCGACCAGTCCCTCGTGGGACGCGAGTTCCCCCCGACCGCCCCGCTCGAGGTGACCGGGGAGCGCGTCGCCGCGTTCGCCCGGTCGCTGGGCACGTCGTACGACGACGCCGGCACCGCGCCCGCGGTGCCCCCGACGTACCCGATCGTGCTGGCCTTCGACGCCATGCAGGCCTTCCTGGCCTCCGAGCGGATCGACCTGTTCCGCATCGTGCACGGGGAGCAGCGCTTCGCCTACGAGCGACCGGTCCGGCTCGGTGACGTGCTGACCGCGACGCTGAGCGTCGTCAGCCTCCGCCAGATCGGAGGTGCCGACATCATCGGCACCAGCAGCGCCATCACCGACGCCGACGGCGCTCTCGTGTGCACCGGTCGGGCCACGCTGGTCCACTCCGGCGCCGACGAGTCCGACGACCAGTCGCACGAGCAGGAGACGGCATGAACCCCGGCGACCGCCTCACCCCGCGCACCTTCGCGATCACCCGCGCCGACCTCGTCGCCTACGCCGAGGCGGCCGGCGACCCCAACCCGATCCACCAGGACGAGGAGGTCGCCCGCAGCGTCGGGCTGCCCGGCGTCATCGCCCACGGGATGCTCACCCTCGGGCTGGTCGGCCGCGCCGTCGAGGAGTGGACCGGCGGGGCCGAGGTCGTCGAGCTCGGCTGCAAGTTCACCCAGCCCGTCGTGGTCCCCGCCGAGGGGGCGGCGCAGGTCGTGGTCGCCGGCACCGTCAAGAGCGTCGCCGACGGCCTGGTGACCCTGGCCCTCGAGGTCACCAGCGGCGGCACCAAGGTGCTGGGCATGCCCAAGGCCGTCGTCCGTGGCTGAGGACCCGACCCTGTTCCGCGACCACACCACCCTGCGCCTGGGCGGGCCCGCGCGCGAGTGGGTGCGCGCGACGACCGAGGAGGAGGTCGTCGCGGCCGTCACCGAGGCCGACGAGGCCGGCACGCCGGTGCTCGTCCTCGGCGGGGGCTCCAACCTCGTGGTCGCCGACGCCGGCTTCGACGGCCGGGTCGTCGAGGTCGCGACCCGCGGCATCAGCCCCGACGTCGAGGACGACGACCAGGGGGCGACCTGCGGCGGTGTCGTGGTCCGGGTCGCCGCCGGCGAGGGCTGGGACGACCTGGTGGCCACCGCGGTCGACCGCGGGTGGGTCGGCGTCGAGGCGCTCTCCGGGATCCCCGGGAGCGTGGGGGCGACCCCGATCCAGAACGTCGGCGCCTACGGCCAGGAGGTCAGCCAGACCATCGCGTCGGTGCGCGTCTGGGACCGGACCCTGCGGGGAGTCCGCACCTTCGCGGCCGCCGACTGCGACTTCGGCTACCGGCACTCCCGCTTCAAGGCCGACCCCGGCAGGCACGTGGTGCTCTCCGTCGACCTCCAGCTCCCGGCCGGCTCGCTGGGCGCCCCGGTGACCTACGCCGAGCTCGCCCGCACCCTGGGCGTCGAGCTCCACGACCGGGCGCCGCTGGCCGCCGTGCGCGAGGCCGTGCTGGGCCTGCGGGCCGGCAAGGGGATGGTCCTCGACGACGCCGACCACGACACGTGGAGCGCCGGCTCCTTCTTCACCAACCCGTTCCTCACTCCCGAGGAGGCGGCCGGGCTGCCCGACGACGCCCCGCGCTGGGAGCAGCCGGACGGTCGCACCAAGTCCAGCGCGGCGTGGCTCATCGAGCACGCCGGCTTCGGCAAGGGCCACGGCCTCGACCTGCGCGGCGGGCGCGCCAGCCTGTCCACCAAGCACACGCTGGCGCTCACCAACCGCGGCGGCGCGCGCACCGACGACCTGCTGGCGCTGGCCCGCGAGGTCCGCGACGGGGTCGAGGCGGCGTACGGCGTGCGGCTGGTCAACGAGCCGGTGCTCGTCGGCTGCCAGCTCTAGAGGTTCGCGCCCCCGGGCGACGACGTGTCCACCTGGGTGTAGTCCCCGGCCGCCACGAACAGCACCACGACCAGCCCCAGGATCGCCAGGATCCCCAGCACCAGCAGGCCGGTGCCGATCATGCCCATGATCCGGCCGGCCTGGGCCTGCTCGCGGCCGCTCCAGCGCCCCGGCTGGGCGTCGATCTCCTTCACGACCCGGCTGCCGGTCCGCCACGCGAAGGGCGCCGCCAGGACCGGGAGGAGGCAGACGAAGAACCCGATCAGCGACACCAGGCCCAGCACCAGGGCGGTGGTGGACGAGGGGTGCGCCGGCGCGGCGTAGCCGCCGTACTGGCCGGGCGGCGCGTAGGCGCCGGGCTGGGCGTAGGGGTCCTGCCCGTAGGCCGGCTGGGTGGCGTACGGCTGGGTGGGCGGCTCGCCGTACGGCGTGTGCGTGGGCGGGGTGCCGTACGACGACGTGTCCGCGTTGCCGTAGGGGTTGGCCGGCTCGGACCCCTGGCCGGGGTACTGCGGTGTCACCGACCCGTCCGGGTTGGTGTGGAGGTAGTCGTCGGGACGGTGCTCGGGGTCCGGCGGCTGGCCGGGCTGGTCCTGGTTGCTCACGAGGACATCCTCCCAGCCGGAGCCGCGTCGCGCAGGTGGTCGGGACCGGCGAGCCAGGCGTCGACCTCGGCCAGGGCCCGGCGGCGTACGTCGTCGGGGGCGCGGGAGGCCTCGAACGACGAGCGGGCCAGCGACGCGAGGTCGCCGTCGGTGAGGTCGTGGGCGGCCCGCATGGTGGCGTACTGGCCGGCGAGCCGGGAGCCGAAGAGCAGCGGGTCGTCGGCACCCAGGGCGATGCTGGCCCCGGCGGCCATGAGCTGGGGGAGCGGCACCGAGGTGAGGTCGGAGTAGACGCCGAGGGCGACGTTGGAGACCGGACACACCTCGAGCGCCACCCCGGCGGCGACGATGCGGTCCAGCAGGGCCGGGTCCTCGGCGGCGCGCACGCCGTGGCCGAGCCGGTCGGCGTGCAGCTCGTCGAGGCACAGCCGGATGTGGTCGGGACCACGCAGCTCGCCCCCGTGCGGGGTCAGCAGCAGCCCGGCCCGCTCGGCGATCGCGAAGGCCGGCGCGAAGTCGCCCGTCATCCCGCGGCGCTCGTCGTTGGAGAGCCCGAAGCCCACCACTCCGCGGTCGGCGTACTGCGCGGCGAGCCGGGCCAGGGTGCGGGCGTCGAGGGGGTGGCGGGTGCGGTTGGCGGCGATGACCACGGCGATGGCCAGGCCGGTGCGCTGCGAGGCGTCCCGGACGCAGTCGAGCACCAGGTCGGTGAAGGCGGTGATGCCGCCGAAGCGCGCGGCGTACCCGCTGGGGTCGACCTGGATCTCCAGCCAGCGGCCCCCGTCGGCGACGTCGTCCTCGGCGGCCTCCAGGACCAGGCGTCGTACGTCGTCGGGCGTGCGCAGCACCGAACGCGCCACGTCGTAGAGGCGCTGGAAGCGGAACCAGCCCTTCTCGTCGGCCGCGGAGAGCTGCGGCGGCCAGTCCTCGACCAGCGAGTCCGGCAGGGCGATCCCGTCCCGCTCGGCGAGCTCGAGCAGGGTGCCGTGCCGCATCGATCCGGTGAAGTGGAGGTGGAGGTGCGCCTTGGGCAGCGCCCGCACGTCCCGGCGCACCCGCGCCGCGTCGTCCCCGTCGTCCCCGCCGTGAGCCATGCCGGCGATCGTAGGGGGAGGGGCGCCGGTTCGACGCGACTGGGGGAGGCCCCGTATGCTTCCCGTTTGGTGGATTCCCCGCATGCTTCGCCATGCCCGTCACCGGGTGCGGCAGCCGCGGGAGGTCCGTCGGAGGGCACTAGCTCAACTGGCAGAGCATCGGTCTCCAAAACCGAAGGTTGGGGGTTCAAGTCCCTCGTGCCCTGCGAAACAACAGTGCAAGGACAACGCATCAACGAGTGAGAGGTGGCAGGCGTGTCGGACACCCCGGCTGTGCACGAGCCGCGTGAGGAATCGCGCGGCGACGATCGCCAGCGCACGGGTCCGGTCACCTTCTACCGTCAGGTGGTCGCCGAGCTCCGCAAGGTCGTGTGGCCGACGCAGGAGCAGCTGACCACCTACTTCCTCGTCGTGATGGTGTTCGTGATCGTGATGATGGCCTTCGTGTCGGTGCTGGACCTGGCCTTCGGCAAGCTCGTCTTCGCGATGTTCACGGGCAACTCCGACCAGTGACCCGGCGCCGGTTCGTCCGGCGCACCAGTCCCCAGCCGGCCGGCATCCCACCCGGCCGGGACCCCAGTACATCGACGTGACGGAGCTAGACGTGTCCGACCAGAGCGACTCCCCGGACCAGTACGACGCCGAGGCGTCCACCGACGAGACCCCCGAGGCCGCGTCGCAGGACGCCACCCCCGGCGACGACACCGCCGGAGACGACCTGGTGACCGACGAGTCGGTTCCCTCCGGCGTCCAGACCGTCGACGCGTCCCTCACCACCGAGGCGCTCACCGACGCCGAGACGTCCGAGTCCGACGACGTCGACGTCGACGCCGAGGCCGAGCAGACCGACGACGTCGCCGAGCCCGAGGAGAACGACCCTCTCGAGGCCTTCCGCCGCGAGCTGTGGGCCAAGCCCGGCGACTGGTTCGTCGTGCACACCTACTCCGGCATGGAGAAGCGGGTCAAGCAGAACCTCGAGAACCGCATCATCTCCCTCAACATGGAGGACTACATCCACGAGATCGTGGTCCCCACCGAAGAGGTCGCCGAGATCAAGAACGGTCAGCGCAAGATGGTCACCCGCACCGTCCTGCCCGGCTACGTGCTGGTCCGCATGGACCTCACCGACGAGTCGTGGTCGGCCGTGCGCCACACGCCCTCGGTCACCGGGTTCGTCGGGCACAGCCACCAGCCCGTCCCGCTGAGCATGACCGAGGTCGAGGACATGCTCGCCCCCGCCGTGGTCGCCGTCGCCGAGGCCGAGGCCGCTGCCGCCGCCGGTGACCGGCCGGCCGCGGCCGCCGCGGCCAAGAAGCCCGTCGAGGTCGCCGACTTCGACGTGTCCGACTCGGTCATGGTCGTCGACGGTCCGTTCGCCACGCTGCACGCGACGATCACCGAGATCAACGCCGAGTCCCAGAGGGTCAAGGCCCTCGTCGAGATCTTCGGCCGGGAGACCCCGGTCGAGCTGAGCTTCAGCCAGATCCAGAAGGTCTGACGCTCACCCGCAACACCCGTGGCAGGGGGCACCCGCCCTCGTCAGGACCACAGAGAACAGGAAGAGAACATGCCTCCCAAGAAGAAGATCGCTGCGCTCGTCAAGGTGCAGCTCCAGGCCGGTGCCGCGACCCCGGCCCCGCCGGTCGGTACCGCGCTCGGCCCGCACGGTGTCAACATCATGGAGTTCTGCAAGGCCTACAACGCGCAGACCGAGTCGATGCGCGGCAACGTGATCCCCGTCGAGATCACGATCTACGAGGACCGCTCGTTCGAGTTCATCACCAAGACCCCTCCGGCCGCCGAGCTCATCAAGAAGGCCGCCGGCCTGTCGAAGGGCTCGGGCGTCCCGCACAAGGAGAAGGTCGGCAAGCTGAGCAAGGAGCAGATCCGCGAGATCGCGACGACCAAGCTCCCCGACCTCAACGCCACCGACATCGACGCCGCGATGAAGATCGTCGAGGGCACCGCTCGTTCCATGGGCGTCACCACCGACTGATCACCCCCCGAGGCGCCGCGCCCTGCGGCACCGACGGACATCCCGGCTCCCCAGCCGACACCCCGTGGCAGGACCGCGCTGGTCCACTGACCACAACTGACGAAAAGAGACAGACATGCAGCGCAGCAAGACCTACCGCGCGGCGGCCGAGCAGTTCGACAAGGACGAGCTCCACGCCCCGCTGACCGCCATCAAGATCGCCAAGGGCGGCTCCAAGAAGAAGTTCGACGAGACCGTCGACGTCGTCATGCGCCTGGGTGTCGACCCGCGCAAGGCCGACCAGATGGTCCGCGGCACCGTCAACCTCCCGCACGGCACCGGCAAGACCGCCCGCGTCCTGGTGTTCGCCAACGGCGACAAGGCCGAGGCCGCCCGTGAGGCCGGCGCCGACTTCGTCGGTGGCGACGAGCTCATCGAGAAGGTCAACGGCGGCTGGCTCGACTTCGACGCCGTCGTCGCGACGCCCGACATGATGGGCAAGGTCGGTCGTCTCGGCCGCGTCCTCGGCCCCCGCTCCCTGATGCCGAACCCCAAGACCGGCACGGTGACCCCCGACGTCGCCAAGGCCGTCACGGACATCAAGGGCGGCAAGATCGAGTTCCGCGTCGACCGTCACGCCAACCTGCACTTCATCATCGGCAAGGCGTCCTTCGGCGAGGCGCAGCTCGCGGAGAACTACGCCGCCGCCCTCGAGGAGGTGCTGCGTCTCAAGCCGGCCAGCTCCAAGGGCCGCTACATCAAGAAGGTCACCGTCTCCACGACCATGGGCCCCGGCGTCCAGGTCGACCCCAACCGCACCAAGAACGTCGCGGTCGAGGACGAGGCCCAGGCCTGATCCAGCCCTACCGCTCCACCGACGCCCCGGCCATCCTCGTGATGGCCGGGGCGTCGTCGTCTGCTGGGACCGAGTGGGAGGATGGCGGGGTGCGCGGGTGTGCACGCCGGGCTGGTGTCACGGGGAGGCCGGTTGACACCTCGTCGCCACCACCACGACGAAGGAGCCCTCATGGCCCGCCCCACCCTCGCCCGTCGCCTCGGCGCCGCCACCCTGCTGACGACGCTGGCCCTGTCGACCGCCGCGTGCGGCAGCGACAGCGGCTCCGAGGCGTCCACCGGCACCGACACCAGCGAGTCCGGCGACTCGTCGAGCGAGGAGTCGCCGGAGGCGTCCGGTGACCTCGAGGAGCTCGACGCCGCGGAGTTCTACCCGGCCGTGATGGGCGCGCTCGAGGACGCCGGGACCTTCGCCTTCACGATGAGCACGAGCACCGAGGGCACCGACGCCGGGGCCATGGAGATGCAGGGCGTCATGCGGTACGACGACGGCGGCCTCGACATGCGGGCCACCAGCACGGGCGAGGGCGACGAGAACCTCGAGATGATCATGGTGGACAAGGTCCTGTACCTGTCCGGCACGGACATGGACCTCGGTGACAAGGAGTGGTTCAAGGTCGACCTGGGCGACCCCGACAGCCTGTTCGGGATGCTCGGCAAGTCCACGGACCCCGAGACGATGTTCAAGGCCATGGAGGCGCCCCAGGAGCTCGAGCTGCTCGGCACCGAGGAGATCGACGGCGTCGAGACCAACCACTACAAGGTCGTCGTGGACACCGCCGCGTACATGAGGACGATGGGGATGCCCGAGGGACTCGCCACCTCGATGCCCGACGACGTGGGGGTCGAGATGTGGGTCGACGCCGACAACCTGCCGCGCCGGTTCCACCAGGAGCTCGAGATCCCGACGTCGCTGGCCGGGCAGACCAGCGGCAGCACCACCACCACGGACGGCACCTACAGCGACTACGGCAGCGACGTGAGCATCGAGGCCCCGCCGGCCTCCGAGGTCGCCGACAAGATCCCCGGCATGTGAGCGGTCGCCGGGGCCGGTCGGCGCGGGCTACTCGGTGAAGATCCGGTCGTCGATGAGCTGCTCGGTGACCTGACGACCCTCGGGCTCGAAGCGCCCCTGGTCGAACCGCATCCGGTACTCCAGGTCGACGTCGTCGCGGCCGAACCGGTTCTTCTCGACACTGAGCACCGCCCACTGGCGGAAGCGCTCGGCGTTGCCGAGGTCGTAGGTGAGGTGGTGCCGGGCGACGACGTCGAACTTGTTGCTGAGCACGAGGATCACGTCGGCCTCGTAGGCGAGGGCGGAGGAGCCGCGCAGGTGGTGGGTGCGGACCCGCATCCCGCTGCGCAGCGCCTGCTTGTCGGCGGCGACGACGGCGACGACCGGGGCGGCGATGTCGATGGCCAGGTCCTTGAGCCCCTCGACCACGGCGGTGCTGCGCTCGACCTCGTCGCCCGAAGCGCCGGGGACCAGCACCTTCTGCAGGTAGTCGACCACCACCATCGGTGTCGTTCCGGTGGCGGCGCGGACCTCCTCGACACGCCGGCGGATCGCGACGAGGTCCGTACGACTGCCCGTCGAGCGGTGCACGAAGAGCATCTCGGCGTAGGCGCGCACCTCCGCGAGCGCCCGCACGGCACCGGGGACACCCTCGAGCCGCTCCTCCAGCGGCCCGGCGGCGGTGGCGTCGAACGCCTCTCGCATGGCGGTCAGTCGGACCTGGTGTGAGTCGTCCTTCTCGCCGGCCTCGAGGGCCATCAGCTTGAGGAGGAGGTCCTCGGCGTCGTGCTCGAAGGAGAAGTAGACGACCGGCCGCCCGGTGCGGGCGACGGTGCGACAGGCCTGGACGGCCCAGGTCGTCTTGCCGAGTCCCTGGGCACCGGCCAGGAGCACCAGCGAGCCGGCGCGCAGGCCGCCGCCGATGACGGGGTCGAGGCCCCCGAAGCCGGTCGGCCACAGGCGCTCGGCCGCGCGTCGCCCGCCACGCATGCGTGCGTCGGTGTGTGCCAGGGTCGTGCCGATGGTGCTGAGCTCGTCGTCCACGAGACCATGGAACCAAGTGGGGGGCCCGCGCGTGGGAGATCGCCGATTTGTCCGGCTCCGACGTACCGCCTAGTGTTGCCCCCTGAAACCAGAGACCGCCGGTAGTCGAGGGGCATCAGCCCCGAGATCGAAGGTTCCGCACACAGCGGGCGACCAGCGCAGGTGGAGCCCGATCCGCGTACATGCGGGTCCACGCCCCGAGCCTGTGCTCGGGGCGTTCGTCGTCGTACGGGCCCTTCACCGGTGGTCACATCGGAAGGAGACCCATGGCGCGGCCAGAAAAGACTGCCGCCGTTGCGGAGATCGTTGATTCCTTCAACGACTCCGCCGGTGCTGTGCTGACCGAGTACCGCGGTCTCACCGTGAAGCAGCTGCAGGACCTGCGGCGCTCCCTCGGCGAGAACGCCAGCTACGCCGTGGTCAAGAACACGCTTGCCAAGATCGCCGCCACCGAGGTGGGCATCGACGGCTTCGACGACCTGCTCAAGGGCCCCACGGCCATCGCCTTCATCAATGGAGACGTGGTCGAGGCAGCCAAGGGTCTGCGTGACTTTGCCAAGGCAAACCCCGCCCTCGTCATCAAGGGCGGTGTCCTGGACGGCAAGTCCCTCGACGCTGCGGAGGTCGCCAAGCTGGCTGACCTCGAGTCGCGTGAGGTGCTGCTGGGCAAGCTCGCGGGCGGTCTGCTCGCGTCGCTGTCCCAGGCCGTCTACCTCCTCAACGCCCCGCTCGCCCAGGCTGCCCGGCTCGCCGGCGCCCTGGAGGCGAAGGCGACCGAGGACCCCTCGATCCTCGCAGGTGGTGCCGGCACGCCGGCCGCTGCCGAGGAGACCCCGGCCGCTGAGGACGCCGCCCCCGCCGAGGAGGCCGAGGCTGCTGCCGACGCCCCCGAGGTCGAGGCTGCCGACGAGGCGTCCGAGTCCACCGACGCCTGACCGGGCCGACGTACACCACCTACAGCACCCATCGGGCCAGCGTGTCGCTCGCGCCACGCTGCCGCCCATCCAACGGAAGGAAACGCCACCATGGCGAAGCTCACCACCGACGAGCTGCTTGACGCGTTCAAGGAGATGACCCTCATCGAGCTCTCCGAGTTCGTGAAGCAGTTCGAGGAGACCTTCGGCGTCACCGCCGCCGCTCCCGTCGCCGCTGCTGCCCCCGCCGCCGCGGGCGGCGCCGCTGCCGGTGGCGACGAGGCCGCTGCGCAGGACGAGTTCGACGTGGTCCTCGAGGCCGCCGGCGACAAGAAGATCAACGTCATCAAGGAGGTGCGCGCCCTCACGAGCCTCGGCCTGAAGGAGGCCAAGGACCTCGTCGAGGCCGCCCCCAAGGCGATCCTCGAGAAGGTCGACAAGGCTGCGGCCGACAAGGCGAAGGAGGCCCTCGAGGCCGCCGGCGCCACGGTCACCGTCAAGTGACGCACCCGGTGTCGGCCTGATCGGCACCACCTCGCGGCCCCTGGCCGCACCCGTCCTCAGGGCGGTCACCTCCGGGTGGCCGCCCTGAGGCCGTCTGGTGTCCGCGCAACGGCTGCCGGCCCCGCGCGGCCCGGCCCCCTCCGGGTAGGAGTCCGCGTGTCACTCGCAGTGACACTTTGCGTACGTCTCCTGACGCGGAGGCGATTCCCGCGTAACCTCGCGGCGACATCCGCGTTGGTCCCCCCGTCGGGAGCGATGCGGAGTCGCTCTGTACGGCCCCCGCCGTACGACGCTCGACCCGGAGGGAGGCTGCGGCATGGGTGTGGAGATCGAGGTCGACGACCTCACCAAGTCGTTCGGCAAACAGCTCATCTGGGGCGACGTCAGCCTGACCATCCCGGCCGGCGAGATCTGCGTGATGCTCGGCCCCTCGGGCACCGGCAAGTCGGTCTTCCTCAAGACCCTCATCGGCCTGATCAAGCCCGACAGGGGCTCGATCGTCATCGAGGGCACCGACATCGCCAGCTGCTCGGAGAAGGACCTCTACGAGATCCGCAAGCTCTTCGGCGTGCTGTTCCAGGACGGCGCGATGTTCGGCTCGATGAACCTCTACGACAACGTCGCCTTCCCGCTGCGCGAGCACACCAAGAAGTCCGAGTCCGAGGTCCGCGACGTGGTCATGGAGAAGATGGACCTCGTCGGGCTCGTCGGCTCCGAGGACAAGCTCCCCGGTGAGATCTCCGGCGGCATGCGCAAGCGCGCCGGCCTCGCCCGTGCCCTGGTCCTCGACCCCGAGATCGTGCTCTTCGACGAGCCGGACTCGGGCCTCGACCCGGTGCGCACGGCGTTCCTCAACCAGCTGATCGTCGACCTCAACGCGCAGATCGACGCGACCTTCCTCATCGTCACCCACGACATCAACACCGCCCGCACGGTGCCCGACAACATCGGCCTGCTCTACCACCGGCACCTGGCGATGTTCGGCCCGCGCGAGATGCTGCTGAGCTCGGAGGAGCCGGTGGTGCGCCAGTTCCTCAACGCCCAGAAGGTCGGCCCGATCGGCATGTCGGAGGAGAAGGACGCCGACGAGCTGGCCGCCGAGAAGGACCAGGAGCTGCCGCCCCTGCCTCCCATCCCCCGGCAGCTGGACCCCTCCAACGGCGTCCCGCGGCGCAGCCAGCGTCCGCCGGGGGAGTGGTGCGAGGCCCACGGCGTGACGCCGCCGCCCGGCTCGTTCGAGAGCTCCAACGCCGGCCTGGCCCCGGGGGCCTGATCGCATCGTGTCGTCCCTCACCGCATCCCGGGCCCTCGCCCCGGTCGGCGCCGCAGGCAAGCTCTTCGCCTTCGCCCTCGACGTGGGCCGAGCGGCCGTCCGGCGTCCCTTCCAGCTGCGCGAGTTCATCCAGCAGGCGTGGTTCATCGCCTCGGTCACCATCGTGCCGACGGCGCTGGTGGCCATCCCCTTCGGCGCGGTCATCGCGCTCCAGGTCGGCAGCCTCATCAAGCAGTTCGGCGCCCAGTCCTTCACCGGCTCCGCGTCGGTGCTCGCCGTCATCCAGCAGGCCGCGCCCATCGGCACCGCGCTGCTGATCGCCGGGGCGGGCGGGTCGGCGATCGCGGCCGACCTCGGTGCCCGCAAGATCCGCGAGGAGCTCGACGCCATGATGGTGCTGGGCATCGACCCGATCCACCGCCTCGTCGTGCCCCGGGTGCTGGCCTGCATGCTCGTCGCCTTCTTCCTCAACGGCATGGTCAGCGTCGTGGGAGTGGCCGGCGGCTACGTCTTCAACGTCGTCCTCCAGGACGGCACCCCCGGCGCGTACGTCGCCAGCTTCACCGCGCTCGCCCAGCTCCCCGACCTGTGGATCGGCCTCTTCAAGGCCCTGGTCTTCGGCCTCATCGCCGCGATCGTGGCGTCGTACAAGGGCATGAACGCCGGCGGTGGTCCCAAGGGCGTGGGCGACGCGGTCAACGAGTCCGTGGTCATCACGTTCCTGCTGCTCTTCGTGGCCAACTTCGTCCTGAGCCTGATCTACCTCCAGATCGTGCCTCCGAAGACGGGATGACGATGGCCGATCTCAGGAGCATCTACCGCACACCGCTCAGGTCGCTCGACGACCTCGGGGGGCAGCTCGCCTTCCACATCGGCGTGCTCAAGGCCGTGCCCCGGTCGGTCACCCGCTACCCCAAGGAGATCCTGCGGATCCTGGCCGAGGTCACCCTCGGCTCGGGGGCCCTGGCCGTCATCGGCGGCACCGTCGGGGTCATCCTCGGGATGACGTTCTTCACCGGCGCCCAGGTCGGGCTCTCCGGGTACGCCGCCCTCAACCAGCTCGGCACCGCAGCCTTCTCCGGCTTCGTGTCCGCCTACTTCAACACCCGCGAGATCGCTCCGTTGGTGGCCGGCATCGCGCTGGCCGCGACCGTCGGCTGCGGCTTCACCGCCCAGCTCGGCGCGATGCGCATCTCCGAGGAGGTCGACGCCCTCGAGGTGATGGCGATCCCGTCCATGCCGTTCCTCGTCGCCACCCGGGTCATCGGCGGCCTCATCGCCATCGTCCCGCTGTACGTCGTGGGCCTGCTGTCGTCGTACTTCGCCAGCCGGCTCGTGGTCACCATGTTCTACGGCCAGTCGACCGGCACCTACGACCACTACTTCAACGCGTTCCTGCCGCCCGGCGACGTGCTGTGGTCCTTCGGCAAGGTCCTCGTCTTCGCCGTCACCGTGATCCTCATCCACTGCTACCACGGCTACACCGCGTCGGGCGGTCCCGCCGGCGTGGGCGTGGCCGTGGGGCGCGCGGTCCGCACCAGCATCGTGGCCGTCAACGTCATCGACCTGTTCCTGTCGATGGCCATCTGGGGCACCACCACGACCGTGAGACTGGCGGGGTGAGGCGGCCGTGAACCCGCTGCGCTGGATCACGCGCAACCACACCGTGCTCGGTGTCGTCTTCCTCTGCCTGATCCTCACCGGTGTCTGGGCGGCGTACGGCGTCTTCACCAAGAGGTTCACCGACTACGACGAGGTGACCCTCCGGACGTCCAAGATCGGGCTCCAGCTGCCGATGCGCGCCGACGTCAAGATCCGCGGCGTCCAGGTCGGCGAGGTCATCGACATCGACGCGGACGCCGAGGGCGCCCGGTTGACGCTGGGCCTCTACCCCGACGAGCGTGGCCAGATCCCGGCCGACGTGACCGGCTCGATCGTCCCCAAGACGTTGTTCGGCGAGAAGTACGTCTCGCTCGTCGTGCCCGAGCAGGCCTCCGACGAGAGCCTCCCCGTCGGCGCCACGATCGCCCGCACGGACGTCTCCACCGAGGTCGAGCAGGTGCTCTCCGACCTCTACCCGCTGCTGCGCGCCGTCCAGCCGGCCGAGATCAACATGACCCTCAACGCCATCGCGACCGCGCTCGAGGGCCGCGGCGACCAGCTCGGCGAGAACCTCGAGGTCCTCGACGGCTACCTGCGGCGCTTCAACCCCGAGATCCCGGCGCTCATCGAGGACCTGCGGCTGACCGCGAAGGTCTCCGACATCTACGCCGACGTGCTGCCCGAGGTGGCCACGATCCTGCGCAACACCATCACCACCACCACCACGCTCGAGGGCCGCGAGGACAAGCTCAACGCGCTGTTCCAGGACATCGGCCGCTTCTCCGCGACCACCGAGCGCTTCCTCGACGCCAACGGCGACAACCTGATCCGGCTCGGCGACCTGGGACGCACCCAGCTGCGCCTGCTCGCGAAGTACGCCCCCGAGTACCCCTGCCTGCTCGAGGGGATCGTGAAGGCCGGCGACCTCCAGGCCGAGGCGTTCCGGGGGTTCACCCTGCACATCGTCCTGGAGACCCTGCCCAACCAGCCGCGCGGCTACGGGCCGCAGGACGCCCCCGTGTACGGCGAGACCAGCGGCCCCCACTGCGGCTCGCTGCCCAACCCGCCGGGGGACCAGGCCAGCCCCTTCAACGGCCAGCCGGACTTCGTCGACGGCATCGACGAGCCCACCGGCAAGGGCCTCTCGCGCGTGCCCACCGGCTGGGCCGGCGGTGACGGCTGGACCGGTGGCCGGGACGAGGCGGCGCTGCTCAAGGGGCTGCTGGGGACCTCGATCGGCGCTCCTGCGGAGGACGTGCCCGACCTCGGCGTGCTGCTCGTCGGACCCATGGCGCGCGGCGCCACCGTGACGCTGGGGGAGGCTCGCTGACATGCCGTTGCTCGACGTCAGGACCTCGGTCGACCTCACCAAGCTGATGGTCTTCATCCTGGTGACGACGCTGGCCACCGCCGTCCTCGTCGTCACCATCGGCAACCTCACCTTCGGCGCCACCCGCAGCTACAGCGCGGTGTTCGTCAACGCCACCGGAGTGGTCACCGGCGACGACATCCGGGTGGCCGGCGTCAAGGTCGGGGTGGTCGAGGAGATCGAGATCGTGGACCGCACCCGCGCGCTGGTGAGCTTCACCGTCGACGAGGACACCGCGGTCACCGGCGCCACGTTCGCCACCATCAAGTACCGCAACCTCGTCGGCCAGCGCTACGTCGCGCTGACCCAGGAGATCGGCGACACCGGGCGGCTGCCCGACCACGCCACCATCCCCCTCGACCGCACCGCGCCGGCCCTCGACCTCACGGTGCTCTTCAACGGCTTCAAGCCGCTCTTCGAGGCGCTGTCACCGACGGACGTCAACCAGCTGTCCTACGAGATCGTCCAGGTCTTCCAGGGCGAGAGCGGCACCCTCGAGGGGTTGTTGCAGCACACCGCCTCGGTGACCTCCACCCTCGCGGACCGCGACGAGGTCATCAGCGACCTCATCGAGAACCTCAACCAGGTGCTCGACCACGTCGGTGACCGCGACGAGCAGCTCTCCCGCCTGATCGGCTCCTTCCGGACCCTCGTCGGCGGGCTCAAGGACGACCGGCAGGCCATCCTCGGCTCCCTCGACGAGATCTCCGCCCTGTCGGTGGAGACCTCCAGCCTCCTGTCCGGCATCCGCCGGCCCTTCGTCAAGGACATCAAGGAGCTGCGCACCGTCGCCGGCAACATCGATGCGAACAAGGCCGAGCTCGACCGGGCGCTGCAGGTGCTGCCGATCAAGCTGGAGAAGGTGGGCCGCACCGCGATCTACGGCTCGTGGTTCAACTTCTACCTCTGCGAGTTCCAGGGTCGCGTCAAGCTCCCCGGCAACCTCGACGTCCCGGTCTCCTACCAGCCCGGCTCCGATCGGTGTGATCTCGGATGACCTCACCCCACGACATCCTCCGCTCCCCCCGCCGCGCTCCGTGCGCAGGCGACGCCGAGGGGACCCCGAGATGACTCCCTTCCGCGAGCGCAACCCCGTCGTCATCGGGTTCGTCAGCCTCGTCGCCCTCGGCCTGCTGCTCACCGCGGCGCTGCGCGCCGACGACCTGCCGCTGATCGGCGGCGGCGACACCTACCGCGCCGCCTTCACCGAGTCCGGCGGGCTCAAGAAGGGCGACGAGGTCCGCATCGCCGGCGTCCGCGTCGGCAAGGTCGACGAGGTGGCCCTCGACGACGGCCACGTGGTGGCGACGTTCAAGGTCGACAGCAACGAGTCCTTCGGTCCCGGCACCCGGGCCGCGATCAAGGTCAAGACGCTGCTCGGCGCCATGTTCTTGTCCCTCGAGCCGGTCGGGGAGGGCCAGCTCGAGGAGGGCTCGACCATCCCGGTCGAGCGCACGTCCTCGCCGTACGACGTCGTGGAGGCGTTCGAGGGCCTGGCCGACACCAGCGACAAGATCGACACCGACCAGCTGGCGGGCGCCCTGACGACGCTGGCCGACCTGACCCGCAACACCCCCGAGGAGTTCCGCTCCGCGCTGGACGGCGTCACCCGGCTCTCGGCCAACGTCGCGGCCAAGGACCAGCAGATCAACGAGCTGCTGGTCAACCTCGACAAGGTGGCCACCGTCCTCGACGAGCGCGACGAGGACATCGTCGCGCTGATGCGCGACGCCGACGTCCTGTTCCGCGCACTCGTCGGACGCCGGGAGGCGATCCACAACCTGCTGGAGTCGACCTCGACCCTGTCGCGCGAGCTGACCCTGCTGGTCCGGCAGAGCCGCGACGACCTCAAGCCCGCCCTGACGAACCTGGAGAACGTCGTCGCCGTGCTCAACAAGAACGAGGACAACCTCGACAACAGCCTGCGACTGATGGCGCCCTTCTACCGGGTCTTCGCCAGCACGCTCGGCACCGGCCCGTGGTTCGACACCTACATCCAGAACCTGCCTCCGGCACCGCAGGTGGGCTGACGTGGACACCCTGCGCAGGCTCGCCGTCCCGCTCGTGGTCATCGCCCTGGTGACCGCGGCCGCGATCACCATGTTCACCGGCACCGACTCCAAGCGCCTGGTCGCCCACTTCCCGCGCACCATCTCGATCTACGAGGGCAGCGAGGTGCGGGTCCTGGGGGTGCCCATCGGCAACGTGGAGTCGGTGGTCCCCTCGGGCACCGACGTGGTCGTCACCATGACCTACGACAGCGACGTGGAGCTGCCGGCCGACGCCAGGGCGGCCATCGTGGCGCCCTCGATCGTCGGTGACCGCTTCATCCAGGTCACGCCCGTCTACACGGGCGGGGAGGTGATGGCCGACGGCGTGGAGCTGCCGGTCGAGCAGGCCGCGGTGCCGATCGAGCTCGACCAGATCTACGAGAGCCTCGACACCCTCAACGTGGCGCTCGGTCCCCACGGCGCCAACCGCGACGGCGCGCTGTCCGACCTGCTCGCGGTCACGGCCGACAACTTCGACGGACAGGGCGCCAACCTGCGCTCCACCCTGGGCAACGTCGCCCGGCTGACGGCCACCCTGGACAACAACAAGGAGGAGCTGTTCGGCAGCGCCGAGCAGCTCGGCAGGTTCGTCAGCACCCTGGCGGAGAACGACCGGACCGTCCGCAGCTTCAACCAGTCGCTCGCCGACGTGTCCGGCCTCCTCGAGGGGGAGAAGGAGGAGCTCGCGGCCTCGCTGCGCAACCTGTCGGTGGCGCTGACCGAGGTGTCGTCCTTCGTCAAGGACAACCGGGAGGTCCTGGGTCGCAACATCTCCGGGCTCAACCGGGTCTCCAAGGTCCTGGTCAAGCAGCGCGACGCGCTCGACGAGATCCTCGGGGTGGGTCCGCTCGCGCTCAACAACCTGGCGCTGACCTACAACCCGCAGGCCGGCACCCTCGACACGCGGGCCAACATCGGTGAGCTCCTCAACCAGGTCAGCGCCGACCCGGCGACGTACCTGTGCGGCCTCACCAACCAGGTCAAGGGCGCCGACAGCGTGTGCGACACCATCAAGCAGGTGCTGCCCCGGGCCGGGGCGCTCCCGAAGGGCCCGCTGCCGGCCCGACCGGGCCAGCGCTTCGACCCGACCCTCGGTGGTCTCGTGGAGGTGTCGCGATGACCCGCGTCGTCAAGGCCCTCGTGCTGCTCTGTGTCAGCGTCCTGACCCTCTCGGCGTGCGACTTCGACGTCTACAAGCTGCCGCTGCCCGGGGGCCCGGACGTCGGGTCGGACCCGATGACGGTGACCGTGCACTTCGCCGACGTGCTCGACCTGGTGCCCCGCTCGACCGTCAAGGTCAACGACGTCACCGTCGGGCAGGTGACCGACGTGTCCCTCGACGGGTACGCCGCCGTGGTCGAGCTCGAGATGCGCCGCGACGTCGCCCTGCCCGACAACGCCGTGGCCGAGATCCGCCAGACCAGCCTGCTCGGCGAGAAGTTCGTCTCGCTCAAGGCCCCCGACGACGGCGCCAGCAGCAACCCGCTGCAGAGCGGCGACGAGATCCCGCTCGAGCGCACCGGCCGCAACCCCGAGGTCGAGGAGGTGCTCGGCGCGCTGAGCCTGCTGCTCAACGGCGGCGGCGTCGCCCAGCTCAAGACCATCACCCAGGAGCTCAACCTCGCCCTCGAGGGCAGGGAGGGCGCCGCCCGGTCGGTGCTGCGCCAGATCCGGGACTTCACGGCCCAGCTCGACGACAACAAGGGCGACATCGTCGACGCCATCGAGAAGCTCAACCGACTGGCCCTGGGGATCCGCAAGGAGCAGCCGACCCTCGACGCGGCCCTCGAGGAGCTGCCCAGCGCGCTCGACTCCATCGACCGCCAGCGCAAGGACCTGGTCGCGATGCTGCGCGCGCTGGAGGACCTGAGCGCGGTCGGCGTCAAGGTCGTCCGCGCGTCCAAGGAGGCCACCATCGACTCGCTGGAGGCGCTCGACCCGGTGCTGACCCAGCTCGCGGCGTCGGGGGACGACTTCACCGACGCCTTCCACGTCTTCCTCACCTACCCGTTCGTCGACGAGGTCGTCGGCCGGGACCCGCAGGTCGCCCGCAACCTGCACATGGGCGACTACACCAACCTCTCGATCACCCTCGAGGTCGACCTCTCCCAGGGCGTTCCCGGGCTGCCCACGCTGCCCACCAACCTGCCCACCCAGATCGACCCGACCGTCATCGTCGACAACGTCCTGGAGTGCCTGGCCAGCGGCGACCTCGACAGCGCCGCCTGCCAGAAGGTCCTCGCCACGCCCACCGACCTGCTCACGCTCCAGCAGGAGTGCCGCAAGGACGCCAACAAGGACAAGGACGTGTGCCGCGAGCTCAACCGGCTGGGGCTGCCCAACCTGCCCGTGCCCACCGAGACGACCACCGCCCCCGTCCCCGTCCCGGTCCCGGTCCCGGTCCCCAGCGTGCCGAGCATCCCGGGCGTGCCGACCCTGCCGGGTGTCGGCCGTGCCGGCACCCAGGAGCGGACGCCGCGGGGACCGACGTACGGACAGCTGATGGACTCCTACGACCCCGCCCTCGTGAGCCTGCTCGTCCCCGGGATGGTGCTGCGATGATCACCGCCCGTACCCGGCTGCAGCTCGTGGTCTTCGCCATCATCACGCTGCTCGGCGTCAGCTACGTCGGGGCGCGCTACGCCCGCCTCGACCGCGTCTTCGTCGACGACACCTACACCGTGGTCGCGCACTTCGCCGACTCCGGCGGCGCGTTCGCCGGCGCCGAGGTGTCCTACCGCGGCGTCCGCATCGGCGAGGTGTCGGAGATGGTGCTCACCGACGAGGGGGTCGACATCCACCTCGACATCGACAAGGAGCAGGACACGATCCCCGCCGACAGCCTGGCGCTGGTCGGCAACCGCTCGGCGGTGGGGGAGCAGTACGTCGAGCTGCAGCCGCAGGTCGACGACGGCCCCTACCTCGAGGACCAGTCGCAGATCGCCGTGGACCGGACCCGCACCCCGATCCAGACCGACACCCTGCTGACGCACCTGTCCGAGACCGTGCGCAGCGTCGACGAGCGGGACCTCCAGACCGTCACCACCGAGTTCGGCGCGGCCTTCGCCGGGGCGGGCGAGGACCTCCAGACGATCATCGACTCCGGCACGGCCTTCATCGACGCCGCCGACGCCAACTTCGAGGTCACCACCACGCTGATCCGCGACGGCAACGTGGTCCTCAACGGCCAGATCGGCTCCGAGAGCGCGCTGCGCTCCTTCGCCCGCGACCTCAGCACCTTCTCCACCTCGCTGGCCGGCTCCGACAAGGACCTCCGCTCGGTCATCGACAACGGCAGCGCGACCGCCACCCAGCTGCGCACCTTCATCGAGGACAACGAGGTGGAGCTCGGCGAGCTCCTCAACAACCTCGTCACCACCGGTGAGGTGGTGGTGAAGAACATCAAGGGCGTCGAGCAGCTGCTCGTCATCTACCCGTACGTCGTCGAGGGCGGCTTCACCGTCGTGTCCAGGACGCCGGCCACCGGCAACTACGACGCCCACTTCGGCATGGTGCTGACCCAGGACCCGGCGGTGTGCCACGCCGGCTACCAGGGCACCGACACCCGCCCGCCCCAGGACGGTGAGAACCGGCCCATGAACACCTCCGCCCGCTGCACCGAGCCCGCCTCGCAGTCCAACGCCCGCGGCGGTCAGCACGCGCCCCGCCCGGCCGCGTCGTACGCCCCTCCGGTCGCCGCCTACGACCCCGACACCGGCGAGCTGGTGTGGGGCGAGGCGGAGGCCGGTCGCCTCGAGTCGCGCGGTAGCCTCGCGCCCCGGACCCTGGGAGAGGAGTCGTGGAAGTGGTTGTTCCTCCAGCCCCTGCTGACTCAGGAGTGACGAGTCCCGCCACCGCGGGCGGCATCCGGTCCACCCGGTTCCGCGCGGTGCTGCTCGCGGTCCTGGTCGTGCTCACGCTCGCCGCGGCCGGCCTCCTGGCGTGGCTGCTCCTGGCCCGTGGCGACGACGTCGACGACGTCCAGGCCTCCCGCGAGGAGGTGATGGCGCAGACCGAGCAGTTCATGCTGCGGATGGGCACCTACGGGCCGGACCTGCTCGACGAGAAGGGTGCGATGCCGGAGTACCGCGAGCGGGTCACCGGCGTCATCACCGACAAGTTCGCCGCGTCCTTCGAGAAGGAGGCGGGCACCGCCGAGCAGCTCGTCGCCCAGGCCGGGGTCACCCGGGTCGCCGACGTCTTCGCCACCGGGGTGTCCAGCATCGACCAGGACTCCGCCCGCACCCTGGTCGCCGGCACCTTCGCCGACTCCTACGCGGTCAAGGGCCGGACGGTCGACCAGGAGCCCATCCCCTTCCGCATCGAGGTCAGCCTCGTCGAGGTCGACGGCGAGTGGCTCGTCGACGACTTCGACCCGGTCTCGCCCGCCGAGGCCGCCCCGACCCAGCCCGACCCGGGAGCCCAGCCGTGAGCGAGTCCGCCACCCAGAGCCCCAGCTGGTACGACGTCCTCGACGTCGACCGCACCGCCTCGCCCGACGAGGTCCGCGCCGCGTGGCGCGCCGGCATCGCCGACCTCGAGCCCGGCTCGCGCCGCTTCGCATCCCTCAACGCGGCCGCCGAGGTGCTCCTCGACCCCGCGCGGCGGGCGGCGTACGACGCCTCGCTGCCGGCCGAGCCCGACCCGCCCTCGCCGCTGGTCGAGGAGGCGCCTCTCACGGACAGTCCCGACACCCCCGGCGAGCCCTCCCGCTCCGTCCCCGCGTGGCTGCTGGCCCTGGTCGGCCTGCTGCTGGCCGGGCTGGTCGCCGCCTGCGCGTGGGCGTGGCAGGCCACCTCGGGGGAGACCACCGAGGAGGCGACCCGCGCGGCCCAGGCCGCCGCGGAGCGAGCGATCGTGCCGGTGCTGTCCTACGCCTACCGGTCGCTGGAGGAGGACCAGGCGCGGGCGCAGGGCTACCTCACCTCCGACTACCGCGCCGACTACGACAAGCTCTTCGCGGTCATCTCCGACAACGCGCCGCAGACGCAGACGACCGTCGAGGCGACGGTGGTGGCGTCGGGGATCGTGCGCTCGGGCCAGGACCGCGTCGACGTGCTCGTCTTCGTCGACCGGCCCACCACCAACAAGCTGACCCCCGACCCGGAGACCTACCGCGACCAGGTCACGGTCACCATGCAGAAGGTCGGCGACGCGTGGCTCGTCGACAACCTGGTGACCTCCCCGGCCCAGGGCTGACCCGTCCTCCGGCCGCGTCGGACGCCGGACGCGCGACGCCCCGCCGGGGGTCGGTGCTTGACCTCCTCCCGGCCGCCGGTCATCATCGTCGGCAACGCGTGAGAGAACGGCGAGCACGACCAGTGGAACGCCATCGACCCCGCCTTTGAAGCGAGCCCTGTGGTGGGGTAGCCTGTGACTTTGCGCCTGCCCTCAGATGCCCCTCACCCTGCCCGGACGGGTGACGTGGTGGTCGGCCGGCGATCTTGTGGATCACGATCCTTCGAAGGACACCCTCTTGGCCGCGCGCAGCTCCGCTGGTAACTCCCTGCTCAAGTCCAACCGCACCTCGTTCGCGAAGATCACCGAACCTCTCGAGGTTCCCGCTCTCCTCTCGCTCCAGACCGACAGCTTCGAGTGGCTCGTCGGCGGCGACAAGTGGGAAGAGATGGTCGCGGCCCGTCGGGCCGCGGGTGAGGACGTGTCGGAGAAGTCAGGTCTTCAGGAGATCTTCGAGGAGATCTCCCCGATCGAGGACTTCTCCGAGACGATGATGCTCTCGTTCGACAACCCCGTGTTCGTCGACCCGAAGTACACCGAGGAGGAGTGCAAGGAGAAGGACTTCACCTACTCCCGCCCCCTCTACGTCTCGGCCGAGTTCATGAACCACGAGACCGGTGAGATCAAGGGCCAGACGGTCTTCATGGGCGACTTCCCCATGATGACCCGCAAGGGCACCTTCATCATCAACGGCACCGAGCGTGTCGTGGTCTCCCAGCTCGTGCGCTCGCCCGGCGTCTACTTCGAGCGCTCCGCGGACAAGACGTCCGACAAGGACATCTACACCGCCAAGCTCATCCCGAGCCGCGGCGCCTGGCTCGAGTTCGAGATCGACAAGCGCGACCTCGTCGGTGTGCGCCTCGACCGCAAGCGCAAGCAGAACGTCACCGTCCTGCTCAAGGCCCTCGGCTGGACCACCGAGCAGATCCGCGAGGAGTTCGGCCAGTACGAGTCGATGATGCTCACGCTGGAGAAGGACACCCCGCAGACCCAGGACGAGGCCCTCCTCGACATCTACCGCAAGCTGCGCCCGGGCGAGCCGCCCACGCGTGAGGCCGCGCAGACGCTGTTGAACAACTACTACTTCAACAACAAGCGCTACGACCTCGCCAAGGTCGGCCGGTACAAGATCAACAAGAAGCTCGGCCAGGCCGAGGCCTTCGACCAGCAGACGCTGACCGTCGACGACATCGTCGCCGCGATCCGCTACATCGTCGAGCTGCACGCGGCCGGCACCCCGGTCGAGGCGCCCGACTTCGTCGACGCCGCCGGCACCGTGGTGATGGGTCCCGACGACAAGCCCGTCAAGGTCCAGGCCGACGACATCGACCACTTCGGCAACCGCCGCATGCGCACGGTCGGCGAGCTGATCCAGAACCAGCTCCGCACGGGCCTGGCCCGCATGGAGCGCGTGGTCCGCGAGCGGATGACGACCCAGGACGTCGAGGCCATCACGCCGCAGTCCCTGATCAACATCCGTCCCGTGGTCGCGGCGCTGAAGGAGTTCTTCGGCACCTCCCAGCTCTCGCAGTTCATGGACCAGACCAACCCCATCGCGGGCCTGACGCACAAGCGTCGTCTCTCCGCGCTCGGCCCGGGTGGTCTGTCCCGCGACCGCGCCGGCATGGAGGTCCGTGACGTCCACCCCTCGCACTACGGCCGCATGTGCCCGATCGAGACCCCGGAAGGCCCGAACATCGGCCTGATCGGCTCGCTCGCGTCGTACGGACGGATCAACCCGTTCGGCTTCGTGGAGACGCCGTACCGTCGGGTCGAGAAGGGTGTCGTCACCGACAAGGTCGACTACCTGACCGCCGACGACGAGGACCGCTACGTCATCGCCCAGGCCAACGCCCCCCTCGACCCGAACAACAAGTTCGCCGAGGAGCGCGTGCTCGTGCGCCAGAAGCACGGTGAGGTCGACGCGATCCTGGCCGAGGAGGTCGACTACATGGACGTCTCGCCGCGCCAGATGGTGTCGGTCGCGACGGCCCTGATCCCGTTCCTCGAGCACGACGACGCCAACCGCGCCCTCATGGGGGCCAACATGCAGCGCCAGGCCGTGCCGCTCATCACGAGCGACTCGCCGCTGGTCGGCACCGGCATGGAGTACCGCGCCGCCGTCGACGCCGGTGACGTCGTCGTGGCCGAGAAGGCCGGTGTGGTCAAGGAGGTGTCCGCCGACTTCATCGAGACGATGAACGACGACGGCTCCTACCAGACCTACAAGATGGCCAAGTTCCGCCGCTCCAACCAGGGCACCTGCATCAACCAGCGCCCGCTGGTGGTGGAGGGCGACCGCCTCGAGGTCGGCTCGCCGATCGCCGACGGTCCGTGCACCGACCAGGCGGAGATGGCGCTCGGCACCAACCTGCTCGTGGCCTTCATGCCGTGGCAGGGCCACAACTACGAGGACGCGATCATCCTCAGCCAGCGCCTGGTGCAGGAGGACGTCCTCACCTCGATCCACATCGAGGAGCACGAGGTCGACGCCCGCGACACCAAGCTCGGCCCCGAGGAGATCACCCGGGACATCCCGAACGTCTCCGAGGAGGGCCTGGCCGACCTCGACGACCGCGGCATCATCCGCATCGGCGCCGAGGTCACCACCGGTGACATCCTCGTCGGCAAGGTCACGCCCAAGGGCGAGACCGAGCTGACCCCCGAGGAGCGGCTGCTGCGCGCGATCTTCGGTGAGAAGGCCCGCGAGGTGCGCGACACCTCGATGAAGGTGCCGCACGGCGAGTCCGGCACGGTCATCGGCGTGCGCGTCTTCGACCGCGAGGACGGCGACGAGCTGCCCCCGGGCGTCAACCAGCTGGTCCGCGTCTACGTCGCCCAGAAGCGCAAGATCTCCGTGGGTGACAAGCTCGCCGGTCGTCACGGCAACAAGGGCGTCATCGCCAAGATCCTGCCGATCGAGGACATGCCGTTCATGGAGGACGGCACCCCGGTCGACGTCGTGCTCAACCCGCTGGGTGTGCCGCGTCGTATGAACATCGGCCAGATCCTCGAGCTCCACCTCGGCTGGCTCGCCAAGCAGGGCTGGGACCTCGACCTGCACGACGACAAGGGCTCCGCGGAGTGGAAGGACCGGCTGATGTCGATCCACGCCGACAAGTCCGAGCCCGGCACCAAGGTCGCCACGCCCGTCTTCGACGGTGCGCGCGAGGACGAGATCACCGGCCTGCTCGGTGCGACGTACCCCACGCGTGACGGCGTCCGGATGATCGACGAGACCGGCAAGGCGTCGCTCTTCGACGGCCGCTCCGGCGAGCCGTTCCCGGCGCCCGTCGCGGTCGGCTACATGTACATCCTCAAGCTGCACCACCTCGTGGACGACAAGATCCACGCGCGCAGCACCGGCCCCTACTCGATGATCACGCAGCAGCCGCTGGGCGGTAAGGCCCAGTTCGGTGGCCAGCGCTTCGGTGAGATGGAGGTCTGGGCGATGGAGGCGTACGGCGCCGCCTACGCCCTCCAGGAGCTGCTCACGATCAAGTCCGACGACGTGCCCGGTCGCGTCAAGGTCTACGAGGCGATCGTCAAGGGCGAGAACATCCCCGACTCGGGCATCCCCGAGTCGTTCAAGGTGCTCGTCAAGGAGATGCAGTCGCTGTGCCTGAACGTCGAGGTGCTGTCGCACGACGGGTCGGCCATCGAGCTCAAGGACGCCGAGGAAGACGTCTTCCGGGCTGCCGAGGAGCTGGGCATCGACCTGTCGCGTCGCGAGCCGAGCTCGGTCGAAGAAGTCTGACCGGAGGACGGGCGAAGCCCCTGTCCTCCGGAACAGGCCAAGCGCCGGGCTCCGCCCGTCCCCTCCGTCAGTCCCTCACCCACTGAATTTCGTACCAACTGAAGGGTTGCAGCCATCGTGCTCGACGTGAACTTCTTCGACCAGCTTCAGATCGGCCTGGCCACCGCGGAGGACATCCGCGGTTGGAGCCACGGTGAGGTCAAGAAGCCGGAGACCATCAACTACCGCACGCTCAAGCCCGAGCGTGACGGCCTCTTCTGCGAGAAGATCTTCGGTCCCACCCGGGACTGGGAGTGCTACTGCGGCAAGTACAAGCGCGTGCGCTTCAAGGGCATCATCTGTGAGCGCTGCGGCGTCGAGGTCACCCGCTCGAAGGTCCGTCGCGAGCGGATGGGCCACATCGAGCTCGCCGCCCCCGTGACCCACATCTGGTACTTCAAGGGCGTCCCCTCGCGCCTGGGCTACCTGCTCGACCTCGCCCCGAAGGACCTCGAGAAGGTCATCTACTTCGCGGCGTACATGATCACCTCCGTCGACGAGGACGCGCGTCACCGCGACCTGTCCTCGCTCGAGGGCAAGGTCGGCCTGGAGCGCGAGCGCCTCGAGAAGCGGCGCGACACCTCCATCGACGACCGCACCAAGAAGCTCGAGGAGGACCTCGCGGCCCTCGAGGCCGAGGGTGCCAAGGCCGACCAGCGCCGCAAGGTCAAGGACGGCGCCGAGCGGGAGATGAAGCAGCTGCGCGACCGCGCGCAGCGCGAGATCGACCGCCTCGACGAGGTCTGGAACACGTTCAAGTCCCTCAAGGTGCAGGACCTGCTCGGCGACGAGCTCCTCTACCGCGAGATGAAGACGTGGTTCGGCAAGTACTTCGAGGGCTTCATGGGCGCCACGGCGATCCAGAAGCGCCTCCAGGACTTCGACATCGAGGCCGAGGTGGAGTCGCTGCGCGACACCATCGCCAACGGCAAGGGCCAGCGCAAGGTCCGCGCCCTCAAGCGCCTCAAGGTCGTCGACGCCTTCCGCAAGACCGGCAACCAGCCCATCGGCATGGTGCTCGACGCCGTACCGGTCATCCCGCCGGACCTGCGTCCGATGGTGCAGCTCGACGGTGGCCGCTTCGCGACCTCCGACCTCAACGACCTGTACCGCCGCGTGATCAACCGCAACAACCGCCTCAAGCGCCTGCTCGACCTCGGCGCTCCCGAGATCATCGTGAACAACGAGAAGCGGATGCTGCAGGAGGCCGTCGACAGCCTCTTCGACAACGGTCGTCGTGGTCGTCCCGTGACCGGCCCGGGCAACCGGCCGCTCAAGTCGCTCTCCGACATGCTCAAGGGCAAGCAGGGGCGCTTCCGCCAGAACCTCCTCGGCAAGCGCGTGGACTACTCGGGCCGCTCGGTCATCGTGTCGGGTCCGCAGCTCAAGCTGCACCAGTGCGGTCTGCCCAAGCAGATGGCGCTCGAGCTGTTCAAGCCGTTCGTGATGAAGCGCCTCGTCGACCTGTCGCACGCGCAGAACATCAAGTCCGCCAAGCGGATGGTCGAGCGCGCCCGCCCGGTCGTGTGGGACGTCCTCGAAGAGGTCATCACCGAGCACCCCGTGCTGCTCAACCGTGCGCCCACGCTGCACCGACTCGGCATCCAGGCCTTCGAGCCCCAGCTGATCGAGGGCAAGGCCATCCAGATCCACCCGCTCGTGTGCGGCGCGTTCAACGCCGACTTCGACGGTGACCAGATGGCGGTGCACCTGCCGCTGTCGGCCGAGGCCCAGGCCGAGGCCCGGATCCTGATGCTGTCGACCAACAACATCCTCAAGCCGTCCGACGGCCGTCCGGTGACGATGCCGTCGCAGGACATGATCATCGGGCTCTTCTGGCTGACGACCGACCGCGACGACCAGGTCGGCGACGGCCGGGTCTTCTCCACCCCGTCCGAGGCGATCATGGCCTTCGACCGGGACGAGATCACCCTGCAGAGCAAGGTGCGGATCCGGCTCGCCGACATCGTCCCGCCGCTCGAGGACGAGGCCGGCGCGGACTGGGAGCAGGGCCGCTCGGTGCTGCTCGAGACCACGCTGGGCCGGGTGCTGTTCAACGACACCCTGCCCGCCGACTACCCCTTCGTGAACTACGAGGTGGGCAAGAAGGCCCTCGGCGCGATCGTCAACGACCTCGCCGAGCGCTACACCAAGGTCGAGGTCGCGGCCTCGCTCGACGCCCTCAAGGACGCCGGCTTCCACTGGGCCACCCGCTCCGGTGTGACCGTCTCCATCGACGACGTCACCACCCCGGGCAACAAGGCCGTGATCCTCGCCGACTACGAGTCGCAGGCGGAGAAGGTCCAGAAGCAGTTCGAGCGCGGTCTCGTGACCGACGACGAGCGTCGCCAGGAGCTCATCGAGATCTGGACCCAGGCATCCAACGACGTCGCCAAGGCGATGGAGGCCAACTTCGACCGGACCAACCCGATCTACATGATGGTCGACTCGGGCGCCTCCGGAAACATGATGCAGATCCGTCAGGTGGCGGCCATGCGTGGTCTGGTGGCCAACCCGAAGGGCGACATCATCCCGCGGCCCATCAAGGCCAACTTCCGTGAGGGCCTCTCGGTGCTGGAGTACTTCATCTCCACCCACGGTGCCCGCAAGGGTCTGGCCGACACCGCGCTGCGTACCGCCGACTCGGGCTACCTGACCCGCCGTCTGGTGGACGTGTCGCAGGACGTCATCATCCGTGAGGACGACTGCGGCACCGAGCGCGGCCTGCCCAAGCGGATCGGTGAGCGGGGCGAGGACGGCGTGGTGCGCAAGCACGAGAACGCCGAGACCGCGGCGTACGCCCGCTCGTCGGCCGTCGAGATCACCCACCCGGAGTCCGGCGAGGTCCTCGCCGGCGCCGGGGACGACCTCGGCGACGTCAAGATCGGCGAGCTCATCGCGGCCGGCATCGAGGAGGTCAAGGTCCGCTCCGTGCTGACCTGCGACGCTCGTACCGGCACCTGCGCGAAGTGCTACGGCCGCTCGCTGGCGACCGGCAAGCTCGTCGACATCGGCGAGGCCGTCGGCATCATCGCCGCCCAGTCGATCGGTGAGCCCGGCACGCAGCTGACGATGCGTACCTTCCACACCGGTGGTGTGGCCTCGGCCGACGACATCACGCAGGGTCTGCCCCGCGTGGTCGAGCTCTTCGAGGCCCGCTCGCCCAAGGGTCGTTCGCCGATCGCCGAGGCGGCCGGTCGCGTCGAGATCGAGGAGACCGACAAGGCCCGCAAGGTCCTGGTCACCCCGGACGACGGCTCGGAGGTCCAGGAGTACCCGGTCAGCAAGCGCTCGCGCCTGCTGGTGGCCGACGGCGACCACATCGAGGTCGGCCAGAAGCTCACCGTCGGTACCGAGGACCCGCAGGACGTCCTGCGCATCCTGGGTGTCCGCAAGGCCCAGGAGCACCTGGTCGACGAGGTGCAGAACGTCTACCGCTCGCAGGGCGTGTCGATCCACGACAAGCACATCGAGATCATCGTGCGGCAGATGCTGCGCCGGATCACGGTCATCGAGTCCGGCGACACCAACCTGCTGCCGTCCGACCTGGTCGACCGGGTGCGCTTCGAGGAGGAGAACCGCCGTGCGGTCTCCGAGAGCACCAAGCCCGCCTCGGGTCGCCCGGTGCTCATGGGCATCACCAAGGCCTCGCTCGCGACCGAGTCGTGGCTCTCGGCGGCCTCCTTCCAGGAGACCACCCGGGTGCTCACGGACGCCGCGATCAACGGTCGCTCCGACAGCCTGCGCGGCCTGAAGGAGAACGTGATCATCGGCAAGCTGATCCCGGCCGGCACCGGCCTGGAGCGGTACCGGAACATCCGGGTCGAGCCGACCGAGGAGGCCCGCGCCGCGGCGTACTCCGTGACCGGCTACGACAGCTACGACTACGACTTCGGCAACGGCGGCCAGGCCGTCGCGCTGGACGACTTCGACTTCGGTTCCTACCAGAACTGAGCGAGGCCCACGTCCGGTGACACCGAGTCACCCGTCGTCACGACCGGGCCCCGGTCTCCCTCACGGGAGGCCGGGGCCCGGCGCTTTCCCCGGGGCGTCCGGCGTTTTCGTGCCGGTTGGTGCGACAGGGGAGAATCGCCGGGTGACCACCCCCACTGCCACCGACGTCCTCGTCGTCGGCGCCGGCCCCGCCGGCTCCGCGGCCGCCGCGTGGAGCGCCCGGGCGGGCCTCGACACGGTGCTGGTGGACGCGCAGGTCTTCCCGCGCGACAAGACGTGCGGCGACGGGCTCACCCCGCGCGCCATCGGCGAGATGCGGCGCCTGGGCCTGGAGGACTGGCTGCGCGCCCACACGGTCAACCACGGGCTGCGCGCCCACGGCTTCGGCCAGGTGCTCCACCTGCCGTGGCCGTCCCTGCCGGGCAGCAGCCTCCCGTCGTGGGGCTCCGCGGTCGCCCGCACCGAGCTCGACGACCACCTGCGCACGGTCGCCATCAAGAGCGGCGCGCTGGCCCTCGACGGTGCCCGCGCGGTCGACGTGCGCAGGGAGGGGTCGCGGGTGGCCGCCGTCGTGTTCCGGCGGGGCGAGGAGAGCTTCGAGATCGCCTGCCAGCGCCTCGTCGTGGCCGACGGGGTCCGGTCGCCGCTCGGCAAGCTGCTGGGCCGCGAGTGGCACCGCGACACCGTCTACGGCGTCGCCGGCCGGTCGTACGTCGACTCCGAGATGGCCGACGACCCGTGGATCAGCTCGCACCTCGAGCTCCGGGGCCAGGACGGGGAGATCCTCAGCGGCTACGGCTGGATCTTCCCCCTCGGCACGGGTGAGGTGAACGTCGGCGTCGGCACCCTCGCGACGTCGAAGCGTCCCGCCAACATCGCCGTCAAGCCGCTGATGTCCTACTACGCCGACCAGCGGCGCGAGGAGTTCCGCCTCTCCGGCGAGCTGCGCGCGGCCACCTCGGCGCTGCTGCCGATGGGTGGCGCCGTCTCCCACGTCGCCGGCGACAACTGGGCGCTGGTCGGCGACGCGGCCGGCTGCGTCAACCCGCTCAACGGCGAAGGCATCGACTACGGCCTCGAGACCGGGCGGTTCGTGGCCGAGGCGATGGCCGCCGGCGAGCACCTGGGCTCCGTGTGGCCGGCCATCCTGCGCGAGCACTACGGCGAGTCGTTCTCCATCGCCCGCCGGCTCGCCGGCGTGGCCACCCAGCCGAAGGTCGTCGCCGCCCTCGGTCCCGCGGGGATGCGGTCGGACTGGCTGATGACGCTCGCGCTGCGCTGGATGGGCAACCTGGTCGACGAGGCCGACCGCGACCGCGCCGCCCGGGTGTGGCGCTGGGCGGGTCGCCGCTCGATCGCGCTCGACGCGCGACCCCCGTTCGCCTGACGCCGCGCACCGGCGCGGATAGCCTCCCGCTGACGCGATCCGTGACGGGGGACCGCTCCGAAGAGGAGACATGAGCGAGGCCTGGTACCGCACCACCAACGCGCTGGGGCGCGGGGCGCTGCGGCTGCTGGGGGTCGACACCCGCTGGACCGGGGAGGAGCACCTGCCCACGAGCGGCCCGGTGCTGCTGGCCGCCACCCACGTGAGCTACCCCGACTTCCTCTTCCTCGAGCAGGCCGCGTCCTCGCGCCGGCGCTACCTCAGGTTCCTGTGCCGCCACGACGTGTGGCGGGTGCCGGGCGTCCGGGTCGCGATGGACCGCATGCAGCACGTGCCCGTCGACCGCCAGGCACCTGCGGCGGCGTACCTCCACGCGCGGCGCCTGCTGGGCGAGGGCGAGGCCGTCTGCGCCTTCCCCGAGGCGGGGGTGTCCCACTCCTTCACGGTGCGCTCGCTGATGCGCGGGGTCGCCGCGCTGTCGCGGGAGACCGGCGTGCCCGTGGTCCCGGTGGCCCTGTGGGGCAGCCAGCGGATCTGGACCGTCGGACGGTGCGACGCGCGCGGTCGCGGGCCGCGACCCGACCTCACCCGCGGCCGCAGGGTCGACGTGGCGCTGGGCGAGCCGGTCACCGTGGCGCCCGGCGACGACCTCACCTCGTGGACGCAGGACCTCGGTCGTCGGATGACGTCGCTGCTGGAGGGGTTGCAGGACCTGCCGCACCACCGGCCCGGTCCGGGGGAGTCCGCTCCATGGCACCCCGCGCACCTGGGCGGGACTGCCCCGACGAGGCGAGAGGCCCACGCGCTGGAGTCGGTGCCCCGCTCGGCGGTGCCGCCGACCTGGGGGCCTCTGCCGGCGCCGGAGCCTCGGCAGGTGCCTGCGCCGCAGTACCGGTGGGACCGCTCCGCGCGGGGGAGGACGACGCACGGCGGGACTCCCACCAGCCCAGCGGGTTGGTGAACGGCTCGAGCACGCGGCGTACGGGCGGACTGGCCAGCAGCAGCGCGAGGGCGACGGCCCCGAGGGTGGTGAGCACGAAGCCGGCGGTGGTGTGCTCCTCGGCCCAGCCCGGCCAGCCGAGCGCCTTGACCGTCTTGATGACGAAGCCGTGGAAGAGGTAGACGACCATGGTCGCCCCGCCCATCACGGTGAACCAGCCGAGGGAGCGTCGGGGGACCAGGGCCAGCACCGAGAACGCGCCGACCAGCCCCAGGGCCATCACGGTGAGGCGGGTCTGGAACGCGATGACCGGGTCGATGCCCACGTCCTCGTAGCCGGCGTCGTACCAGAGGAACGCGGTCTGCGCCCACGCGTCGGTGTAGAGCGCGGCGACGGCCATCCCGACCAGCGCCGGCACGGCGGCGATCCGGACCCACACGTCGTCGAGGTGCTTGAGGTGGCGCGGCTTGAGGTACAGGCCCAGCACGAAGAACGGCAGCAGCCCCAGGAAGCGGGGCAGCATCAACAGGTCGGTGTTCCAGAAGCCGCCCACGACGCTGACCGCCACGGACAGCGGCAGGAAGAGCCAGTGCAGCTTGAGGATCGGCGTCACGAGGCGCCACATCAGCAGCACGACGAGGTACCACATGGTCCAGTGCGGCTCCAGCCACAGCGTCCCGGGCTCGGTCTCGCCGACCACACCGACGCGGTAGTAGTAGAGCGCCGGCTCGAAGAGCAGGTAGGGCACCAGCAGGGTGTAGAGCAGGCTCTTCATGTGCCGGTGGTCCCACACGAAGGACTTCGACAGGTAGCCGCTCACGAACACGAACGCCGGGATGTGCCACAGGTAGAGGAAGTCGTAGGCCCAGTGGCTCCCCTGGGTCTTCTCGAGCAGACCCCAGGAGTGCCCGATCACCACGAAGACGACGAGCACCATCTTGGAGTTGTCGAGCCACGGATCTCGTTGCGTGGGGGCCACCCGATGAGGCTACGTCAGTCACCCCTTCCATGGCAGGTTGGAGACATGGCCTCTCTACCCAGACGACAGCGCGTGGCGGCGTACGCCGTCATCCTGCGGACCCCGGCCACCTGCCCGGGCGGCACCGCCACCCACGACGACCACGGGGGAGTGGAGATCCTCCTGTGCCGTCTGGCCCCCCGGATCAGCCGCACGGAGCTCTGGACGCTGCCCGGCGGCGGTCTCGACCACGGCGAGGACCCGCGCGACGCCCTGCGGCGCGAGATCGTCGAGGAGACCGGCCTCGAGGCGGCGGTGGGCGACGCGGCCCGCGTCTACAGCGCGCACCTGCCGCGGGCGTCGCGCGACGGGGTGATGACCGACTTCCACGCCCTGCGCATCGTGTACGACGCGTGGGTGCGCGCCGACGCGCCCGCGCCACGCGTCGTCGAGGTCGACGGCTCCACCATCGAGGCGCGGTGGCACCCGGTGGCTGCCGTCGAGGCCGGCGAGGTGCCGGTGGTGGCCACGGTGACCGAGGCGCTCGCGGACCACCGGCCGATGCGGCTGCAGCGGGTGGCGGCCTACGCGGTCGATCCGGCGCGAGGACCGGGTGCTGCTGACCCGGCTCTCCGAGCGGGCCGCCCACACGGGGATGTGGACGCTGCCCGGTGGTGGCATCGACCACGGGGAGCGGCCCGCGGCGGCCCTCGTCCGGGAGGTGGTCGAGGAGTGCGGCGTCGCGTGCGAGGTCGGGGACCTGCTGGGGGTGCACGACACGCACTTCTCCGGTGCCGCCCCCAGCGGGCGGTGGGAGGACTACCACGGGGTCCACCTGCTCTTCGCCGCCCGCGTCGCCGAGGGTGCCGAGCCCCGGGTCGTCGAGGTCGGCGGCACCACCGACGACGTCGCGTGGGTCGACGTGGCCGACATCTCCTCGGGGGCCGTCCCGGTGCTCGACGTGGTGACGCACGCCCTGTCGCTGGCGCCCGCGCGGAGTGGGTCCGCGCACGGGGGCCCACCTACGATGGGCCCATGAACCCCCGCCAGCGTCGACTCGTCATCCCGGTCGCGCTGGGGGCGCTGCTCCTCGTCGTCCTCGTCGCGTCCTTCCTGTGAGCGGCCTTGCTGTGAGCGGAGTCGCCTGACATGGCCACCGAGCCCCTCCTGCGGGCCCTCGCGCGGATGCGCGGGCACCTGCTCGACCCCGAGACGCTGGTGCGCGCCGTCGCGTCCGGCGCCCAGCGCGGCGGCCGGGTCCCGACGGTCGCCGGTCGACCCGTACGCCGCGTGGAGCTGCGCTACGTCGACCTCAAGGCCGGGCGCCACCTGCAGGTCACGTCGTACGACGACACCCAGGCGCACACCGTCAACGTGGCGGCCGGTGACGAGGCCAAGGGCGCGGTCGACGACCTGCTCGACGAGCCCTTCGGCAACTGGCACGTCGACACCACCACCCAGACCCACCAGGTGCGCGCCACCAAGAAGCTCGAGGCGCTCACCCACACCCAGGACCGCGCGACCCCCGTCGAGGCCGAGCGGGGCCACGACAAGGCCAAGCAGCGCCTCCTCGCCGAGGACGACCCGGTGCTGAAGGCCCTCGGGATCTCCGACGCGCAGGGGCGGATCAAGCCGACCCGGCAGGCGAAGTACCGCCAGGTCGAGGAGTTCCTGCGACTTCTCGACGCGGCCATCGGCGACGCGCAGTCCAAGGGTCGGCTGCGCACTCCCACCGAGGCCGACCCGCTGCGGGTCGTCGACCTCGGGTGCGGCAACGCCTACCTGACCTTCGCCGCCCACCGCTACCTGTCCGCGGTGCGGGGCCTGCCGGTCCGGGTCACCGGGGTCGACGTCAAGCAGCAGTCGGCCGACCACAACACCACCGTCGCCGCGTCGCTGGGGATCGACGCGGACTTCGTGGTCGGCACCATCGGCGAGGCCGAGCTGCCCCAGCCCCCGGACGTGGTGCTGGCCCTGCACGCCTGCGACACCGCCACCGACGACGCGCTGGCCCGGGCGATCACCTGGGACTCCGCGCTGGTCCTGGCCGCCCCGTGCTGCCACCACGACGTCGCCGCCCAGCTGCGCAAGGCGCCCACGCCCGCGCCGTACGCCATGCTGACCCGGCACGGCATCCTGCGCGAGCGCTTCGCCGACACCCTCACCGACGCGCTGCGCGCGGCCATCCTGCGGCTGCAGGGCTACCGCGTGGACGTCGTGGAGTTCGTGGAGAGCGAGCACACGCCGCGCAACACCCTGCTGCGCGCCACCCGCACCGGCACACCCGTCACCGGCGGCCGGGTCCGCCAGGAGTACGACGACCTGGTGACCACGTGGGGCGTGCGGCCCCACCTCGCCGAGCTGCTGGACGCCCCGCGTGGCTGACCTGCGACGCCGGTTGCTGACCGTGCTCGCAGGAGCGGCCGTGCTGGCGCCGTTCGCCATCGGCCTGGCGGCCGGGGCCGAGCCCGACGACGGCCGGGTGGTCTTCTCCTTCGCCGACCCGGAGATCGTCGAGTCGAGCGGTCTGGTGGCCGCCGGCGACCGGGTGTGGACGACCAACGACTCCGGCGACATCGGGCGGGTCTTCACCGTGGACGCGACCACCGGTGAGACGGTCGGCACCACCTACTGGGCCGACGGCCCCCGCGACGTCGAGGCCCTGGCCCCCGCCGGCCCCGGCCGGGTCTGGGTCGGCGACATCGGCGACAACACGGCGTCGCGCGACTCGATCGAGGTCACCCGGGTGCCGGTCGGCGACGGCGACCGCACCGTCGACGAGGAGACGATCGACCTCGTCTACCCCGACGGTCCGCGCGACGCCGAGGCGCTGCTCGTCGAGCCCGCCACGGGCCGCATCCTCGTCGTCACCAAGGGTGTCTTCGGCGGCGAGGTCTACGCCGCCCCGCCCGAGCTCGCCGACGACGCCCCCAATCAGCTGGGGCGCCTCGGCCAGGTGGTGGGGCTGGTCACCGACGGTGCGTTCTTCCCCGACGGTCGCCACGTCGTGCTGCGGACCTACTCGCGCGCAGCCGTCTACACGTTCCCCGAGCTGGAGTCGGTCGGGTCCTGGGACCTGCCCGCCCAGCCGCAGGGCGAGGGCATCGCGGTCACCCCCGCCGGCGAGGTCCTCCTCAGCAGCGAGGGCCAGGGTGCCGAGGTGCTGGCGGTGCGGGTGCCGCCGAGGATCGAGCGGGCGATGGCGGAGCCGACCCCGACCGTCTCGCCCTCGGCCACCCCCACCTCGGCGCCGCCCGGCGGCACGGTCGCCCAGGACGTGGTCGACGCGCCCGTGGACCGCTACGCCTGGCCGTGGTTGGTGTGGGGCGTGGTCGGGGTGATCGCCCTAGGGGTGCTGTGGCGCAGCCTGAGGCCCCACTAGCCTCACCGTCATGCCTCGCCTGCGTCGTACCGCCCCCGACCAGCCGGGCTGGACCCGACGCAGGGCCGGGAAGGGCTTCACCTACCTCGACGAGCGCGGCGACCGGCTCGTTCCCGAGGACGTCCAGCGCTGCAAGGACCTGGTCATCCCCCCGGCCTGGCAGGACGTGTGGATCACGCCGTACGCCCACGGCCACCTCCAGGCGGTCGGCACCGACGACGCCGGCCGGCGCCAGTACCTCTACCACCCGCAGTGGCGCGCCAGCCGGGACGCGGCGAAGTTCGAGCGGATCATCGACTTCGGCAAGGCGATGTCCAAGGCCCGCGAGCGGGTGCTGACCGACCTCGGCACCGAGGGGATGACCCAGGAGCGCGCCTGCGCGGTCGCCGTACGCCTGCTCGACCTCGGCTACTTCCGGATCGGCAACGACGTCTACACCGACACCAACGGCTCCTTCGGGCTCACCACGCTGCTGCGCGAGCACGTCACCAAGCGCGGCGGCAGGCTGACGTTCTGCTTCGTGGGCAAGTCCGGGGTCGAGCACTGCATCGAGATCGACGACGAGGCCGACCATCGCCGCCCTCGACGTGATGCGGGCCCGTCGCGGCGGCGGCGACCGGCTGCTGGCGTGGAAGGACGGCCGGCAGTGGCGCGGCCTCGACTCCGGCCAGGTCAACACCTACGTGCGCGAGGCGACCGGGATCGAGGCCACGGCCAAGGACTTCCGGACCTGGCACGCCACGGTGATCGCGGCCGCCGCGCTGGCGAGCAGCGACGAGCCGGGGCAGACCAAGGCGTCGCGCAAGCGTGCGGTCGCCGCGACGATGAAGGAGGTCTCGGACTTCCTCGGCAACACCCCGTCGCTGGCCCGGACGGCGTACGTCGACCCGCGGGTCGTCGAGGCCTACGAGCGCGGCAGGACGATCACGGTGCGCTCGTCCTACGACACCGCCGACGCGCGCCAGGCCGCCCTCGAGCGGGCCGTGCTGCGCCTGCTCAAGGACGCCTGACGCCCCTGCGTCTGGTCAGAGCCGCTCGACCACGTGGTCGATGCAGGCGGTGAGCCGCTCGACGTCGCTCGGGTCGACGGCGGGATACATCGCGACGCGCAGCTGGTTGCGACCGAGCTTGCGGTAGGGCTCGGTGTCGACGATGCCGTTGGCGCGCAGCACCTGGGCGATCTCGGCGGCGTCGATGGCGTCGTCGAAGTCGACGGTGCCGATCACCAGCGAGCGGTGGCTCGGGTCGGTGACGTACGGCGTGGTGTACGACGTCTTCTCGGCCCAGCCGTAGAGCGCGTCGGAGCTGGCCGTGGTGCGCTCGACCATGCCCGCGAGCCCGCCCTGGGCATTCATCCAGTCCAGCTGCTCGGCCATCAGGAAGAGCGTGGCGACCGAGGGGGTGTTGTAGGTCTGGTTCTTGCTGGAGTTGTCGATGGCCGTCGGCAGGTCGAAGAACGCCGGGACGTGCCGGTCGGTGGCGGCGATCTCCGCGGCCCGCTCCAGCGCCCGGGGCGACATCAGCGCGATCCACAGCCCGCCGTCGGAGGCGAAGCACTTCTGCGGGGCGAAGTAGTAGGCGTCGACCTGGGTGAGGTCGACGGGCAGCCCGCCGGCACCGGAGGTCGCGTCCACGAGCACCACCGAGTCGTCGTCCACGGGGCGCACGACCGGGGCCATCACGGCCGTGGAGGTCTCGTTGTGGGCCCACGCGTAGGCGTCCACCCCCTCCTCGGCCACCGCGTCGGGCCGCGAGCCCGGCTCGCTGGCGATGACCGTCGGGTCGTCGAGCCAGGGCGCCTGCTGGGCGGCCTTGGCGAACTTGGAGGAGAACTCCCCGAAGGTCAGGTGCTGGCTCTTGCGACGGATCAGGCCGTAGGTCGCGATGTCCCAGAACGCGGTCGCGCCGCCGTTGCCGAGCACGACCTCGTAGCCGTCCGGCAGGTCGAAGAGCGACGCGAGGCCCTCGCGCACCCGACCGACGGTGTTCTTCACCGGGGCCTGGCGGTGGGAGGTGCCCATCAGCGTGCTGCCGGTCGCGGCGAGCGCGTCGAGGTGGCTGGTCTGGATCTTCGACGGGCCGGCGCCGAAGCGGCCGTCGGCGGGCAGGAGGTCGGTGGGGATCTGGATCGCGTCGGACACGGGAGAAGGCCTTCCGGGGAGTCAGTGGTGAGAGGTCCCTGACTACGCTGTCAGCGTGCACAGCCTCTCATCCGACGACCCGGTCGTGGCGGCGGGTCCACCCGTCGAGGCTCCTCGACCGGCCCGCCGGCTCGAGATCGAGCGGGTCCCCATCACCGCCCCCGACGCGGTCCTGCTCGTCGAGCAGGTGCAGGAGGAGTACGTCGTGCGCTACGGCGGTCGCGACGAGTCCCCGATCGACGCCAGCGAGTTCGAGGACCCGACGGGCATGTTCTTCGTGGGTCGCCTGGACGCGACCCCGGTCGTCTCGGGCGCGTGGCGGCGTCGTACGGACGTGTCGGTGGCCGGCACGACGCTGACCGCCGAGGTCAAGCGGATGTACGTCGCCCCCGCGGCGCGCGGCCTCGGCCTGGCCCGCCGGATGCTGGCCCACCTCGAGCAGACCGCCCGTGCGGCCGGCATCGAGGCGGTCGTGATGGAGACGGGGGAGAAGCAGCCCGAGGCGATCGAGCTCTACACCTCGGCGGGCTACGACCGCATCGACGGGTTCGGCTACTACCGCGACTCCCCGCTGAGCCGCTGCTTCGGCAAGCCCCTCCACGGGTGACGGCGCGGCGTGTCCAGCCGACACGCCGTACCGGGGTCGCGTTCCTCACCGTTCGCCCCACGCGCCCCGCGTCGCTCGCCTAGCCTGCGTCCGTGTCGGACGGCCCGTCGTCCGGCCCGCCGTCCGGGCCGCCGTCCGGTGACTCCGGGCCGCCGTCCGGTGACGAGGAGGGGACCATGCGCACGAGGGTGGCGCTGCTGCTCGCCGTCCTCGCGAGCCTCGTGGTCTCCACCGGGCTGGTCGTGGTGCCGGCGCAGGCCATGTACGCGATGCCCGTCGAGTCCTACGCGCCGTACCAGCCGCAGAAGCGGTGCGCCCGCAAGGACAAGCCCGGCACCGTCGCCCTCGGCCGGTGGCTGGTCGCCCGGGGCGGCGTGTACGGCGGCACCCTGCGCTCCTGCTCGAGCGGCGGACAGTCCGAGCACAAGGACGGCCGCGCGTTCGACTGGATGCTCGACGTCAGGAACGCCGACGACCGCGCGCTCGCCGAGGCGTTCCTCATCGAGGCCTTCGCCGACGACGAGGTCGGCGACACCGACGCGCTGGCCCGCCGGATGGGCGTCATGTACGTCATCTGGAACGACCGGATGTACGCCGCGTGGGACGGCTTCGAGCCGAAGAAGTACCTCAGCTCCGGGTGCCGCACCCGGAAGTCCTGCTCGGTCACCCTGCGGCACCGCGACCACCTGCACGTCTCGCTGAGCAGGGCCGGCGCCAAGGGTCGCACCAGCTGGTACGTCGAGCAGGCGCTCGCACCACCGGCCGGCTGAGCCGCCGAGCGGCGCCGGCCGACCGGCAGGCGCCGGGGTCAGGCGTCCCAGCCCTCGTTCCAGCCGTCGACGTCGGACGCCGACCGCGAGGACGGACCCGTGTAGATCGCGGAGGGCCGGATGAGCCGTCCGGTGCGCTTCTGCTCCAGGATGTGCGCCGACCAGCCGCCGGTGCGCGCGCAGGTGAACATCGAGGTGAACATGGTCGGCGGCACCTCGGCGAAGTCGAGGACGATCGCGGCCCAGAACTCCACGTTGGTCTCGAGCACCCGGTCGGGGCGGCGCTCGCGCAGCTCGGCCAGGGCCGCCTTCTCGAGGGCCTCGGCGACGGCGTAGCGCGGGGCGTCGAGCTCCTTGGCGGTGCGGCGCAGGACGCGGGCCCGGGGGTCCTCGGCGCGGTAGACGCGGTGCCCGAAGCCCATCAGCCGCTCGCCGTTGTCGAGCAGCTCCTTGACGTACGACGCGGCGTCGCCGTCGCGCCGCTCGACCTCCTCGATCATCCCCAGGACCCGCGACGGGGCGCCGCCGTGCAGCGGACCGCTCATCGCGCCGATCGCCCCGGAGAAGGCGGCGGCGACGTCGGCGCCGGTCGAGGTGATGACCCGGGCGGTGAAGGTGGAGGCGTTCATGCCGTGCTCGGCCGCGGACGACCAGTAGGCGTCGATGGCCTTCACGTGCTTGGGGTCGGCCTCGCCCTTCCAGCGGATCAGGAACCGCTCGGCCAACGTCCCGCCCTGGTCGACCTCCTTCTGGGAGACGACCGGGAGGTGCAGGCCGCGCGCGGACTGGGCGGCGTACGACAGGACCATGACGGCCACGCGGGCGAGGTCCTCGCGGGCCTGCTCGTCGCTGATGTCGTAGGTCTGGCCGAAGCCGAAGGCGGGCGCGAGCATCGCGACCGCGGCCTGCACGTCGACGCGGACGTCGCCGGTGTGGACGGGCAGGTTGAAGGGCTCGGCCGCGGGCAGGCCGGGGGTGTAGGTGCCGTCGATGAGCAGGCCCCAGATGTTCTCGAACGGGACCCGGCCGACGATCTCCTCGATGTCGACGCCGCGGTAGCGCAGCGCGGAGCCCTCCTTGTCGGGCTCGGCGATCTCGGTCTCGAACGCGACGACTCCCTCGAGTCCGTGGTGCACCTGCGTCATGGGTGTGCGCTCCTCTGGGGGCCGTCGTGCGGATGGGATGGGCCCGCGGGGGGCGGGCGGGCGGGATGGCCCGCGAAGGGCGGGCGCCTCATTGTGCACCCGCCACACGTCCGGATCGTCCCCGCACGCCGGGCTAGGGTCGCAGGCATGGAGCCCGCCGACCCCGCCGTCGACCTCACCGTCGACCCCACCGTCGACCTGGCCTCGCTGCGTGAGGAGTACTCCCGCGGGGGGCTCGACCTCCCCGACCTCGATCCCGACCCCGTGGACATGTTCACCCGCTGGTTGCGCGAGGCGGTCGAGGCCCGGCTGCACGAGCCCAACGCCATGGTGGTCGCGACCGCCACCAACGACGGTGCTCCGTCCTCGCGGATGGTGCTCCTCAAGGGCGTCGGCGCCGACGGTTTCGTGTTCTTCACCAACCTGGGCTCCCGCAAGGGCGACGAGCTGGCCGCCAACCCACGCTGCGCGCTGCTCTTCCCCTGGCACCCGGTGGAGCGGCAGGTCCGGGTCGAGGGCACCGCGACACCGCTGCCGCGCGACGAGGTGGCGGCCTACTTCCACTCCCGGCCGCGCGGGGCGCAGCTCGGCGCCTGGGCGTCGCGGCAGTCCTCGGTGGTGGCCAGTCGGGCAGCGCTGGCCGCCGACTACGCGCGGGTCCAGGAGCGCTTTCCGGGCGGGGTCGACCTGCCCGAGCACTGGGGCGGCTACCGGGTGCGGCACGAGGTGGTCGAGTTCTGGCAGGGACGCACCAGCCGGATGCACGACCGCCTGGTCTACCGCCGGGGGGACGACGGCTCCTGGTACGTCGAGCGGCTGGCCCCCTGACCGTCCGTCCCGACCAGCGCCCCTCGACCATTGTGAGTGAGTGCTCACTCACCTAGTCTGGTGCGGTGTCCCCACGTGCCACCGCCATGTCCGCCGCCGATCGCCGCAGCGCGCTCGTCGACGTGACGCTGCCGCTGCTCCTCGAGCACGGCCGAGCCGTCACCACCCGCCAGATCGCCGAGGCCGCGGGGGTCGCGGAGGGCACGATCTTCCGTGTCTTCGAGTCCAAGGACGACCTCGTGCAGGCCGCCCTCGACCACGCCTTCGACATCGAGCCCTTCCTCGGGGACCTGCGCCGGGTCGAGCCCGACCAGCCGCTGCGGGACCTCGTCTCCGACCTGGTCACGCTGCTCCAGGTCCGGTTCCGCGGGATCTTCATGCTGATGACGGCGATGGGCATGGTCGGCCCCCCGGCCGCCTCGACCCACACGAGGCACCCCCGCGAGGAGGCCGCGGCGATCATGGCCGACCTGCTCGCCCCGCACGCCGACGAGCTCCGCGTGCCGGTGGCGCAGCTGGTGCACGTCATCCGGCTGCTGACCTTCTCCGGCAGCCATCCCCATCTCTCCGACGGTCGGATCCTGTCGACCGACGAGATCGTCACCACCGTCCTCGACGGTCTGCTCGCAAAGGTGTCCTGATGCTGCTCCGACTCGTCCGCTCCCACCTCGCGCCGTACAAGCGTCCGATCGCCGCGATCGTGGCGCTCCAGTTCGTCGGCACCCTGGCGATGCTCTACCTGCCGAGCCTCAACGCCCAGATCATCGACAACGGGGTGGTCCGCGGCGACACCGGCTACATCGTCCAGCGCGGCACGGTGATGCTCGCCGTCTCGATCGCCCAGGTGCTGTGCGCGATCGCGGCGGTGTGGTTCGCGGCGCGCACCGCGATGTCCTTCGGGCGCGACCTGCGGACCGCGATCTTCCGCCGGGTCGGCACGTTCTCGGCCCGCGAGGTGCAGCACTTCGGCGCCCCGTCGCTCATCACCCGCGACACCAACGACGTCCAGCAGGTGCAGATGCTGGTCCTGATGGGCTTCACCATGTTCGTGTCGGCGCCGATCATGATGGTCGGCGCCGTGGTGATGGCCATGCGTGAGGACGTCGGCCTCTCGTGGCTGATCGTGGCCGTGGTCCCCGTGCTGTCCATCCTCGTGGGGCTGATCGTGCGGCAGATGGTGCCCAACTTCCGGCTGATGCAGGTGCGCATCGACGAGGTCAACCGCGTGCTGCGCGAGCAGGTGACCGGGGTCCGCGTCGTGCGGGCCTTCGTCCGGGAGGAGCACGAGACCCGGCGCTTCGCCGAGGCCAACGACCAGCTCACCGTGGTGGCGGTCCGGGCCGGCCGCTGGCAGGCCGGGCTCTTCCCGGTGGTCATGCTGGTGGCCAACGTCGCCTCCGTCGCCGTGCTGTGGTTCGGCGGGCACCGGGTCGAGTCCGGGGCCATGGAGGTGGGGGCCCTGACGGCGTACCTCACCTATCTCATGCAGATCATCATGAGCGTGATGATGGGGACCTTCATGATGATGATGATCCCGCGCGCCGCCGTGTGCGCCGACCGGATCGTCGAGGTGCTCGACACCGAGAGCAGCGTGGTCGTCGCCACCGACCCCGTCACCGAGCTCCCCGAGCGCGGCACCCTCGTCCTCGACGGCGTCACCTTCGCCTACCCCGGCGCCGAGGAGCCCGTGCTCCGGGGCGTCGACCTCGAGGCCCGCCCCGGCCAGACGATCGCCATCGTCGGCTCGACGGGCGCCGGCAAGTCCACCCTGGTCAACCTGGTGCCCCGGCTCTTCGACGTCACCTCCGGCACGGTGTCCGTCGACGGGGTCGACGTGCGGGCGCTGGCTCCCGAGGTGCTCTGGTCCCGGCTGGGGCTGGTCCCGCAGAAGGCCTTCCTCTTCTCCGGCACCATCGCCGACAACCTGCGTCACGGCAAGGCGGACGCGACCGAGGAGGACATGTGGCACGCGCTCGAGATCGCCCAGGCCACGGACTTCGTGGCGGCGATGCCCCAGGGCCTCGAGTCGACGGTGTCGCAGGGCGGCACCAACTTCTCCGGCGGCCAGCGACAACGGCTGGCCATCGCGCGCGCGGTGATCCGCCGTCCGGAGATCTACCTCTTCGACGACTCGTTCTCCGCGCTGGACCTGACCACCGACGCGCGGCTGCGGGCCGCCCTGGTGCCCGTCACCCGCGACAGCACCGTCGTCATCGTCGCGCAGCGGGTCTCCACGATCCGCGAGGCGGACGTCATCGTCGTCCTCGAGGACGGCGCGGTGGTGGGGCGCGGCCGCCACGACGAGCTCCTCGCGACGTGCGGCACCTACCGCGAGATCGTCCAGTCCCAGCTCACGGTGGGAGAGGTCGCATGACCGACACCGAGAAGCAGGCGCCCGGCACCCTCAAGGAGACCGAGCGCATCGAGGCCGGCCCGGGCCCCGGCCGCGGCCCCATGGGGGGCGGCATGGTCGGGCAGAAGGCCAGCGCCTTCGGTCCGTCGGCCCGACGGCTCGTCGGGCGGATGTCGCCGTACCGGACCAAGACGCTCGCGGTCATCGGCCTGACCGTCGTCAGCGTCGTGGCGATGGCCTTCGGTCCGCGCGTGCTGGGCCGCGCCACCGACCTCATCTTCTCCGGGGTGATCGGCGCACAGCTGCCCGACGGGCTCACCAAGGACCAGGCCGTCGAGCTGCTCCGGCAGCGCGGCGACGACCAGGTCGCCGCCATGGTCAGCGGCATGGACGTCGTCCCCGGGCGGGGCGTCGACTTCACCGCCGTGGGGCACGTGCTCCTGCTCGTCCTGGCCATCTACGTCGGCGCCGCGGCGCTCGGCTGGCTGGCCGGCTGGATCCTCAACGACGTGGTGCAGGGCACCGTGCGGCGGATGCGCTCCGACGTCGAGGACAAGGTGCACCGGCTGCCGCTGGCCTACATCGACCGGCAGCCGCGCGGCGAGCTGCTGAGCCGGGTCTCCAACGACATCGACAACGTCAGCACGACCCTCCAGCAGACCCTCAGCCAGCTGCTCACCTCGCTGCTGACCGTGGTCGCGGTGCTGGTGATGATGTTCTGGATCTCGCCCGTGCTCGCCGTGGTCGCGCTCGTCTCGGTGCCGGTCTCGATGCTGGTGGCCAGCACGGTGATGAAGCGCTCGCAGGGGATGTTCGTCCAGCAGTGGCGACGTACCGGACGGCTCAACGGCCACATCGAGGAGACCTTCTCCGGCCACGCGCTGGTCAAGGTCTTCGGCCGGCAGGGCGAGGTCGAGCGGGTCTTCGCCGAGGAGAACGACGAGCTGTGGAAGGCGTCGTTCGGCGCCCAGTTCGTGAGCGGGCTGATCATGCCGATCATGATGTTCGTCGGCAACCTCAACTACGTCGTCATCGCGGTCCTCGGGGGCCTGCGGGTGGCCAGCGGCACGATGTCGCTCGGCGACGTGCAGGCGTTCATCCAGTACTCCCGGCAGTTCACCCAGCCCCTCACGCAGGTCGCCTCCATGGTCAACCTGCTCCAGTCGGGCGTGGCGTCGGCCGAGCGCGTCTTCGAGCTGCTCGACGCCGAGGAGCAGGAGCCCGAGGCGCACGGAGCCCCGGCCGCCTCGCGCCACGGCGAGGTCCGCTTCGAGGACGTGTCCTTCTCCTACGACCCCGAGCAGCCGCTCATCCGGGGGCTCTCGCTGGTCGCCCGACCGGGCCAGACGGTCGCCATCGTCGGTCCCACGGGCGCGGGCAAGACGACGCTGGTCAACCTCGTCGAGCGGTTCTACGAGATCTCGGGCGGGCGGATCACGTCTGGACGGCGTCGACATCACCTCGATGCCGCGCAGCGCCCTGCGCCGGCAGATCGGGATGGTCCTCCAGGACACCTGGCTCTTCGCCGGGACCATCCGCGACAACATCGCCTACGGCCGCCCGGACGCGAGCGAGGCCGACATCCACCGGGCCGCCGAGGCGACCTTCGTCGACCGCTTCGTGCACTCGCTGCCCGAGGGCTACGACACGCTCATCGACGAGGAGGGGTCCAACCTCTCCGCCGGAGAGCGGCAGCTGGTGACGATCGCCCGGGCGTTCCTCGCGGCACCCGACCTGTTGATCCTCGACGAGGCGACCTCGTCGGTCGACACCCGCACCGAGCTGCTGCTCCAGCACGCGATGGCGGCGCTGCGCACCGACCGGACGTCGTTCGTCATCGCGCACCGGCTCTCCACGATCCGCGACGCCGACCTGATCCTGGTGATGCGCGACGGGGACATCGTCGAGCAGGGGAGCCACGACCAGCTGCTGGCCCGCGACGGTGCGTACGCCGCGCTCTACCGCTCGCAGTTCGAGGCCGCCTGAGGCCGCTGGGGAAAACCTCTTGGCCACCGGGCGATCGCGACCTACGGTGGGTGCACACGGAAAGGAGGTGGTCCGAAGAATGAGTTCTTTTCGGATGAGTGAGGTGGCTGCCCGCTAGGCAGCACCAGCCCTAGTCGCCGACGAGCTGCCGGCGAATCCACTGCAGCCACCCGACCCGCAGGCCCCCGGACGTCATCCCCCGGGGCCCCTCCCGGTGGAGACACCACGAGGGGCAGCAGGCCTGCGGGTCGCTGCATGTCCGGAGCCACGCTGCGTGTCCGGAGAGTGGTGTCGTACGCGCGAGGGATGTGGCCCGTCTCACCGCGCTCGCGATGGTGGCAGGCGGGGAGCAGAGGAATATAGTTGCCGCTGGCAACCTTCTAGTCCTCATGAATCGAGCTTCCGTGTCCCACCCCGAGTCCGCCACCGTGCCCCCGCCGGCGGCCGCGCAGTCCGGCCAGATGAGCCACCGCGAGGTGCTGGAAGCGCTCAGCGGCCTCCTGCTCGCGATGTTCGTCGCCATGCTGTCGAGCACGATCGTCTCGAACGCCCTGCCCACCATCGTGGCCGACCTCGAGGGCAGCCAGACCGGCTACACCTGGATCGTGGTGGCGACGATGCTCGCCATGACCGCCACCACCCCGATCTGGGGCAAGCTGGCCGACCTCTTCAACAAGAAGGTGCTCGTCCAGTCCGCGCTGGTGATCTTCTCGATCGGCTCGCTCATCGCCGGCTTCGCCCCCAGCATGGAGGTCCTCATCGGCGCCCGCGTGGTGCAGGGCCTGGGCGTGGGCGGTCTCACCGCACTGGTGCAGGTCGTCATCGCCTCGATGGTCTCCCCGCGCGAGCGCGGTCGCTACTCCGGCTACATCGGCGCCGTCTTCGCCCTGGCGACCGTGAGCGGCCCGCTCATCGGCGGCCTGCTGGTCGACACCGTCGGCTGGGAGTGGTGCTTCTTCGCCGGTCTGCCCGTGGCCGTCCTCGCCTTCGTGGTGCTCCAGAAGACGCTGCACCTGCCCGTGGTCAAGCGCGACGACGTGTCCATCGACTACCTCGGGGCCTTCCTGCTCGTCGGCGGCGTCTCCCTGCTGCTCGTCTGGGTCTCCCTCGGTGGCCAGCAGTTCGGCTGGACCTCCCTCACCAGCGGTCTCCTCGTCGCGGCCTCGGTCCTGGTCGTCGCTGCCGCGGTGTACGTCGAGGCGGCCGTCGCCAAGGACCCCGTCGTCCCGCTGCGGTTGTTCAAGGACCGCACCCTGACCCTGGCCACCATCGCGTCGGTGCTGATCGGTGTGGCGATGTTCGGCTCGACGGTCTACCTCAGCCTGTACTTCCAGCGTGCCAAGGCGATGAGCCCGACCGAGGCCGGCCTCATGTCGGTGTGCATGGTCGGCGGCCTGCTGGTCTCCAGCATCCTGAGCGGCCGCATCATCACGCGGACCGGCGTGTGGAAGCGCTGGCTGGTCGGCGGGATGGTCTTCGTCATCGCCGGCATCGGCCTGCTGTCGACCATCGACGCCGACACCCCGCTGACCCACACGGGCGCCTTCATGGCGGTCCTGGGCCTCGGCCTCGGCGCCACCATGCAGAACCTGGTCCTGGCCGTGCAGAACAACACGGCGATGGCCGACATGGGTGCCGCCTCCTCGGTCGTGGCGTTCTTCCGGTCCCTCGGTGGCTCCACGGGTATCGCGGTGCTGGGCGCCGTGTTGGCCCACCAGGTCGCCGACGCGGTGGCCGCCGGTGTCGCCCCGATCCTGAGGGCCAACCCGGAGCTGGCGGCCCAGTTCGCCGACCAGAAGGGCGGCGTCCCCGAGCTGTCGACCCTGCCCGAGCCGATCCGCGCGATCTTCGAGAGCGCCTTCGGCGACGCGACCGGCCACATCTTCCTGGTGGCGCTTCCGTTCGCGGTCGGTGCCCTGGTGGCGGTGCTGCTCATCAAGGAGGTGCCGCTGCGGACCACCCTGGACAGCGAGCAGGCGGTCGCCCCCGAGGCCACCGTGGCGCTCGAGCGATGAACGACCGGATCCGCACGTTGCACGCCCTCGAGCAGGAGGTCGGGATCCTGATGCGGCGGGTACGCCGTGCGCTCACCGAGCGCGCCGCACTGGTCCACCCGTCCCTGCAACCCTCCTCCTACGTCATGCTCGCCCACCTCATCGAGGCGGGCCCGCGCCGCTCGGCCGACATCGCCGAGAAGTTCGACCTCGACAAGGGAGCGGTGTCCCGCCAGGTGCAGCACCTCGTGGACCTCGGTCTCGTCGAGCGGGCGCCGGACCCCGACGACGGGCGCGCGACCATCCTGACGGCCACGCCCGAGGCCGAGGAGCGGCTGGAGGCGGTGAGCCGGCGCCGGATCGTCGAGCTCGACGCCCGGCTGGCCGAGTGGACCTCGGAGGACCTCGAGGAGCTGGTCACCCGGTTCGCCCGCTACAACCAGACGCTCGACCGGCACTGATCGACGGGCACCAGCACGCGCGAACGGCCCGCCCCCTCGGGGGCGGGCCGTCCTGCGTTCGTCGTACGGGGCTCGTGCCGGGGCTCAGCCCAGCCAGACGCAGGTGTCGCCCGGCAGCACGTCGGTGACCGGGCCGCTGCTGGCCAGGACGCGGCCCGCCGGGAGCGGGACGTCGGTGGTGCCGCAGTTGAGCAGCACGCGCAGGTCGCCGCGGTGCAGCTCGAGCAGGTCGCCGGTCGCCTCGACGAGGGTGACCTCGTCGCCCGCCGGGAGGGCGTGGGCCCGCCGTGCGGCCAGGGCGGCGCGGTAGAACTCCAGGGTCGAGCCCTCCACGCCGGTCTGCGCCTCGACGGTGAGTCCCTTGAACTCGTCGGGCTGCGGGATCCACGGCTGGTCGTGGCCCGGGCCGAAGCCGAACGGAGCCGAGTCGCCGCCCCAGGGGATCGGCACCCGGCAGCCGTCGCGGCCGACCTCGCCGGTGCGGAACCAGGACGGGTCCTGACGGTCCTGCGGGGCGACGTCGACCTGCTCGAGGCCGAGCTCCTCGCCCTGGTAGAGGTAGGAGGAGCCGGGCAGCGCCAGCATCGCCAGGGTGGCGGCCCGGGCGCGGGCCAGGCCCTGCTCGCCGCCGCCGTAGCGCGTGGGGTGGCGCACGACGTCGTGGTTGCTCAGCACCCACGTCGGGGAGGCGCCCACGGGGGCGACCGCAGCGAGCGTGTCGGCGACGACCTCGCGGAAGGACTCCGCCGACCAGTCGGCCAGCAGCCACGCGAAGTTGAAGGCCTGGTCGAGCTCGTCGGGGCGCACGAAGGCCGCCATCGACTCGGGGGTCTGCGTCCACGCCTCGGCGACGGCCATCCGGTCGGCACCCACGCTGTCGAGGATGTCGTGCCAGCGCCGGTAGACGTCGTGGACGTCGGGCTGGTCCCACATCGGCTCGTCCTTGAGCTCGCGCGACACCATCGAGGAGTCGGAGTTGACCGCGCCGGAGGTCGGCCGCTCGCCGTCCTTGACCACCTGGTCGCGCAACGACTCCTCCTTGTAGAGGCCGTGGGCGACGTCGACGCGGAAGCCGTCCACGCCCTTGTCCAGCCAGAAGCGGAGCACCTCCTCGAACATGTCGCCGATCTCGGCGTTGCGCCAGTCGAGGTCGGGCTGGGTGGAGTCGAAGAGGTGGAGGTACCACTGGCCGTCCTCGACGCGCGTCCAGGCCGGCCCGCCGAAGACGGACTCCCAGTTGTTGGGCGGGAGGCTGCCGTCGGGGCCCGAGCCCTCGCGGAACATGTAGCGCGCCCGCTCCGGGCTGCCCGGGGCGGCGGCGAGTGCCGCGCGGAACCACACGTGCTCGTCGGAGGTGTGGTTGGGCACCAGGTCGACGATGACGCGCAGGTCCAGCTCGTGGGCCCGGGCGACGAGGTCGTCGGCGTCGGCGAGCGAGCCGAACAGCGGGTCGACGTCGGTGTAGTCGGTGACGTCGTACCCGTGGTCGTTCTGGGGGGAGGTGTAGAACGGCGTGATCCACAGGGCGTCGACACCGAGGTCGCGCAGGTAGGGCAGGCGCGAGGTGATGCCCGGCAGGTCGCCCACGCCGTCGCCGTCGCTGTCGGCGAAGCTGCGGACGTAGACCTGGTAGACGACGGCGTGGCGCCACCACGCGGAGTCCAGCATTGGATCGTTCAAATCAGCCATGCGCTCTATTGTGGCGAGCCGTCCGGGCCGGGGTCAATCCGAGGGCCGTTGCCCGCCGAAGAGGGCGGGGTCCACGGCGATCCAGATGTGCTCGGCCGTCGCGACCACCCGGCCGTCGCTGTCGTGGAGCGTGGCGGCGGTGAAGGTCTTGCGACCCTCCTGGCCGCGCTTGGCCCCCACGACCACGTGCTCCTCGTCGATCGCCGGCAGGGTGTCGATGCGGGTGGTCATCCGCCCCAGCACCATCAGTCGCTCGGTGAGGTCGCCCGCCCAGCCGCCGATGCAGTCGAGCGCGGCCCACGTCGCGGCCACCGACGCGCGCGGGGCCGCGTCGGCGTAGGTGTGGAAGTCCTCGATGACGCTGCGGTGCGGAGTCCACGAGGCGGCCACCCGCTGGTCGTCGTCCCCGTGGGGGTCGACCGGGCCGGGGAAGATCCGCAGCCCGTCACCCTCCTCACGCCCGGTGCCGCACGCGAAGCAGGTCGGGAACGGGTGGAAGGCATGGCCCGGGTACGCCGCGCCGGCCGCGCGCGCCACGTCGGGCCGCACCGGCTCGACCGGGACGAGTGCGGTGTCGGGCGCGCACCGCGCGGTGGCGATGACGGCGCCGCCGAAGCTGGCCGTCGACGTGTCGTCGTCCCCGACGACGACGTGCATCGCGGTGTCCAGGGGCGGCGGCTGCCGCAGCGAGACCTCGATGGTCGGCCACCGGTCGACGTGGTCGCCCGGCTCGCAGGCCAGGGTGGTGGCGAGGGCACCGGCGGTCCAGCCGCCGTTGCCCGAGTCGGGCGGTCCGCAGAAGCGTCGCGGGATGATCAGCTCGGTCACGCGCCCACTGTGCCACTTGTGGCCGGCCATGTGTGGTGGGCCATGTGTGGTGGGCCGTGTGAGCTGTGGCCACCCGAGCTGCGGCCATCTGGGGGCGCCGCACCGGCCATGGGACACAATGAGGTGCGTGAGCGACCTGATCGACACCACCGAGATGTACCTCCGCACGATCTACGAGCTCGTGGAGGAGGGCATCGTCCCGCTGCGCGCCCGGATCGCCGAGCGGCTCCACCAGAGCGGGCCCACGGTCTCCCAGACGGTCGCCCGGATGGAGCGCGACGGCCTGCTGACCGTGGAGGGCGACCGCCACCTCGAGCTGACCGAGGAGGGACTGCGCCTCGCGACCCGGGTGATGCGCAAGCACCGCCTCGCCGAGCGGCTGCTCACCGACGTCATCGGCCTCGACTGGGAGCTCGTGCACGCCGAGGCCTGCCGCTGGGAGCACGTGATGTCCGAGACGGTCGAGCGCCGCCTCGTCGAGCTGCTCGACCACCCCACGGAGTCGCCGTACGGCAACCCGATCCCGGGCCTCGACGAGCTCGGCGAGATGGAGGTGGGCGAAGGCTTCATGGAGGGCGTCGAGCCGCTGTCCGCGGTCGCCGGTCCCGAGGACGCGCGGGTGCTCGTGCGCCGCATCTCCGAGGAGATGCAGAAGGACGAGGACCTGATGGGCACCCTGCGCCGCGTGGGCGCCCTGCCCGACAAGACCGTCGTCGTGGCCGCCACCGCCGAGGGCATCCTGGTCGGCTCCGGTGGCGAGACCGCCGAGGTCGTGCTCGAGGCGGCCGAGCACATCTTCGTCCGCCGCCTCTGACGCGAGGCTAGCGCTCGCGGCGGTCGGCCAGCGCGGTGAGGAACTCGCTGCACCCGACGCCGAGCGTGTACGTCGCGTGCTCGTCGCCGCGCGTCGTACCCCGGTTGACGATCACCACCGGCGTGCCCTCGCGGGCGGCCCGCTTGACGAAGCGCAGCCCGCTCATCACGGTCAACGACGAGCCGGCCACGAGCAGCGCCCCCTCCTCGCCGAGAGCGTCCACGGCCGCGTAGCACCGGGCGACCCGCTCGGCGGGCACGTTCTCGCCGAAGAAGACCACGTGCGGCTTGAGCGGTCCGTCGCACTCGGCGCAGCCGGGCACGACGAAGCCGTCGGTCTCCTCGAGCTCGACGTCCCCGTCGGGTCGCATCGCCGCCGCCGCGTGCTCGGCCAGCCACCCGGCGTTGAGCTCGGCGAGGCGCTCCTGCAGGGCCGTACGGCGGGTGACCTGTCGGCAGTCGAGGCACAGGACCTCGGAGACCCGGCCGTGGAGTGCGACGACGCGGCGCGAGCCGGCGGCCTCGTGGAGGCCGTCGACGTTCTGCGTGATGAGCAGGTCGGGGTCGAGGCGGGCCATCGCCCGGTGACCGGCGTTGGGCTCGGCGTGCCCCATCCGCGCCCAGCCGAGGTGGCTGCGCGCCCAGTAGCGCTGCTGGGGGACGTCCCCGGCCACGAACTCCTGGTAGGTCATCGGCATCCGCACCGGTGCGCCGGGTCCGCGGTAGTCGGGGATCCCGGAGTCGGTGGAGAGCCCGGCGCCGGTCAGCACGACGAGCGGGCGCGCGGCGAGGAAGTCGAGCACCTCCTCGGTGCGGTCTGCGACCTGACGGTCGGGGCGGTCTGCTACCTGACGGTCGGGGCGGTCTGCGACCTGACGGTCGGTGCGGCCCCCGACCGATGGTCGGTGCGGTCTCGACCTGACGGTCGGTGCGCAGGCTCACGCGTAGCGCGCCTGGGACCGGGCCCGCGCCTTGGCGGCCTCGACCTCGCGGTCCTTCGGCGGCGCCGTCGTCACCAGGTCGTCCAGCAGGTGCTGGGTGATGTGGGCGATCTCGCGCACCGCCGCGTGGAAGGCGGCCTCGTTGGCCTGCGACGGCTTGGTGGTGCCGGCCACCTTGCGGACGTACTGCAGCGCGGCGGCGGTGACCTCGTCGCGCGTGGCCGGCGGCTCGAAGTTGTTGAGGGGGCGGATGTTGCGGCACATGCCCCCAGAGTAGGCGCGCCCGGTGACGGCTCACAGGGGGAAGAAGGACACGTCGTCGCCGGTGACCAGCACCACCCGGCCGTCGGGCAGCGGGACGAGACGCACCCCGGCGGCGTCGGCCCCGGGCCTCTCCACGGCCGGGCCCCGTCCCTGCTCCGGGCTCCACCTCGACCATCCGCTGCGGATCCGGCCGCCGCCCAGGCGCAGACCGACACCCAGGTGGTGCCTGCGGACCACCCCTGCGAGACGACGGTGAGGGCGATCCGCTGGTCCGGCAGCCAGGTGAACTGGCGCGGGTCGGTGCCCGCCCCGGCCACCGAGCAGCCTCGGGAAGGTGACGGCGTCGAGACGTCGCGGGAGCGGTCAGGTCGGTGACGTCGAAGAGCGCCGCCTGAGCTCCGCGGACCATCCCGTCCGACCGAGGCGTCCTGGCCGATGCCCGAGCAGCCGCTGCCCGCCGAGGGGATGGAGGTACTCGCAGTAGCCGGGGATCTTCAGCTCGCCCAGCGAGCCGCGGTGCGGCCGGGTCGGTGAGGTCGACGGCGTACAACGGGTCGACCTGGCGGAAGGTCACCACGATCGCGAGGTCGTCGAACCACCGCACCGCCTTGATGTCCTCGCCGATCGCCGAGCCCGTCGACCCGCCCCACCTCGACGAGCCCGGATGCCGTCCTCGCGCAGCGTGACCACGGAGTTGAAGTTGCGGTGCTCGGGGTGCAGCGCTCGGCTGCCCGGACCGCGGTCGTGCCCACGGCCACCCGCAGCGTGCCGTCGACGACGTCCATCGCCCACCGGTCGCGGATCGTGCCCTCCACCTCGCCGCGCGGCGACGTAGGTCGTCGCCGCGCCGTCGAGGGCGAAGGCGTAGAGGTCGGTCGTGCCGTCGCCGAGGGCGCCGCCGGCGCCGGTGACCGTCGAGCCGGGCACGCAACGGTCGATGCAGCCCGGTGCGCCCGTGGCCCACCAGCCCGGCGCCGCGGCCGTCGCGAGGTAGAAGCGGTCGGGGGAGAAGTACGACGTCGCAGCGTCGGTGGCCACGGCGCTCGTCACCGGGGAGGCGAGCGGGTCCGGATCGCTGGGGCGGAAGCCGACCACCGTCGTGGTGCCCAGCGCCGCGTCCTCGTCGGTCGGGACGGCCACGTCGGCGCAGTCGACGACCGGCTCGCCGTCGACGGTCGGCAGCCAGTCCGCGAGGGTGGTCTCGCGCACGACGCCGGCGGTTGTGCGCGAGGGCCGCCTGCCGGCCCTGCCCCGGGTCGGGCTGCACGAAGTCGAGCGCGGGCAGGTAGGTGCGCAGGACGAGCCGCACCACGTCGCCGTCGCTGTCGTGCAGTCGCGCGGCGGTGAGCTCGGCGTCGTAGTCGGTGGTGGTCAGCACCCGCGGGGCGCCGGGGTCGCCGACGTCCAGCACGACGACCCGGGTGCGCGACGGTGCGTCGTACGAGCCCGTGCCGGCGCCGGGCCTCGTCGCCGGTGCCGGTGCCGGTGCCGAGGACGACGATGCGGTCGCCGGCGACCAGGCAGCTCGCCGTCGCGCAGGCCGGTGAGGGCGAGCGAGGAGAGCAGCCGGGGCACGGCGCCCGAGACGTCGTGGACGGTGAGCACGTCGCCCCGGACGCGGAGCAGCAGGTCGCCCGCCACCTTGACGACGTCGGGCTCGTCGACGCCGGCCTCCTGGACGTTGGTGCCGGACGCGCTGCTGGACGCCCCGGTCGTCGTGGCGAGGGTCGCGGGCAGCGAGGCGCCGGCGGCGCGCTCGGAGCGGGCGCTGCCCAGTGCGTCGAACATGACGATCGGTCCCGAGTCCCAGCCGTAGGGGCCGACCTGGCCCAGCGCCGCGCTCGACGTACTGCGCGAGCAGGTCGTCGCACGACGCTGTCGGTGCGCAGGCTCGCGTGCGGCCAGGCTGAGGTCGGTCGTGGGGCCGGTGCGGGTCGTCGGTCCGCGGGTCGTCCGCGCGGCCCGCCGCCGCCAGGGTGGCGAGGACGGTGCACGGCGACCAGGGCGATGAGCCCCAGCGCGACCGAGATCGCACTTCGTCATGGGTGTGGGACGCCGCCGACGCGGCAAGGGGTTCCGGCACCTGTTCGGATGGCGGCATGACTGACGCGCGCACGTGACCGTGACTTCGACATCGTGCTCTTCGGGGCGACCGGCTTCACCGGGCGGCTGACCGCGGACTACCTCGCGCGGCACGCCCCCGACGGGCTGCGCTGGGCGCTCGCCGGGCGCAACCGCGACAAGCTCGAGGAGGTCCGGGCCCGCCTGGTCACCGTCGACCCCGGCGCTCGGCGAGCTCGAGCTGCTGCACGCCGACGTCACCGACCCGACCAGCCTCGCCGACGTCGCGGCGCGCGCCCGGGTCGTCGATCACCACGGTCGGCCCCTACCTGGCAGTACGGCGAGCCGCTGGTCGCCGCCTGCGCCGAGGCCGGCACCGACTACGTCGACCTCACCGGGGAGCCGGAGTTCGTCGACCGGATGTACCTGCGCGCACCACGCAGACCGCGGTCCGCAGCGGCGCGCGCCTCGTGCACGCCTGCGGCTTCGACTCGATCCCGCACGACCTCGGTGCGCTGTGCACCGTCCAGCAGCTGCCGTCCGACGCCCCGATCACGCTGCGCGGCGTCGTCCGCTCCGGCGGCACGGCCTCGGGCGGCACCTTCCACTCCGCGCTCGAGCAGTTCGCCCGCGCCCGGCAGATGAAGGAGGCGTACGGCGCGCGCCGCCGCGCCGAGGGCAGGCCCGCGGACGGTCGCAGGTCGCGCCCGGTCACCGGCAAGCCGCACAAGGACTCGGTGCTCGGCTACTGGCTGCTCCCGCTGCCGACCATCGACCCGATCGTCGTGGCCCGCAGCGGCGCCGCGCTCGCGGCGTACGGCCCCGACTTCCGCTACTCCCACTACGCCGGCACCAAGACGATCCGGTACGCCGCCGGCGGCGCGTTCGGCGTCGGCGCGCTGGCCCTGGCCGCCCAGGTCGGTCCGCTGCGCAGGTTCGTGCTCGGCAAGGTGGCGCAGGGCCAGGGACCCGACGAGGCACGTCGCGAGAAGTCGTGGTTCACCGTCGACTTCGTCGGTGAGGGTGGCGGTCGGACGGTGCACACCCGCGTCTCCGGCGGCGACCCCGGCTACACCGAGACGTCGAAGATGCTTGCCGAGGCGGCCCTGTGCCTCGCGCTCGACGACAACCCGCCGACCGCCGGGCAGGTCACCACCGCGCAGGCGATGGGGGAGAACCTCCTGACCCGCGTGCAGGCCGGCGGGCTGACCTTCGAGACGCTCTAGGTGAGATCGGCGGCCAGCTCCTGGAAGGTCGGGTGGAGCTCCTGCCAGCGGGCCCGCGAGTCGCACCGGTCACGGCCGGCGAGGTGGGCGGCGAGGTCCTCGACGTGGACCTGGTCGCCCGCTCCGTAGGCGGCGATCTGCTCCAGGGGCACCCCGCGGTCCTCGATGACCAGGACGGTGTGGTCGCCGTCGGCCGTCAGGGTGATCTCGACGACGCCGTCCGGGGCGTCGGGGCTCTCGGTCAGGATCCTCAGTCGGTGGGGAGGCTCGCACGTGTCCACGCGGCAGGTGCCCTCCCAGCCGCTGGCGAACCAGTGCGCGCGGAACTCGCCGCCCAGGCGGAGGTCGCCCTCGACCTCGCCGAGCCACCGGGCGAGCCGATCGGGATCGGTGAGGGCCGACCACAGGTCGTCGACGTCGGTGTCGAAGCGTTCCTCGAGGTGCACGACGCCCGTGCCGTCCTCTGCTCGCAGGGCACGCACGCTGCCGGGAGTGCTGGTGGTCATCGGGGTCTCCTTCGATCGCGCTTGCCGCGAGCTATCTCGGTGTGCAGGGCATCCAACCGCTGGTCCCACCGCGCCAGGTTCCGGTCCAGCCACTCGTCGACCTCCGCGAGCGGCTGTGGGCGCAGGCTGTAGATCCGCCGCTGTGCCTCCTGGCGGACCTCGACCAGGCCTGCCTCCCGCAGCACTCGCAGGTGCCGGGAGACGCCGGGGCGGGCGATCGGGAGCAGCGCGGCCAGCTCGCCGGCGGTCGCCGGGCCGCTCGCCAGGGTCTCCAGCATCGTCCGTCGGCTGTCGTCGGCGAGGGCCCTCAGGACGGCTTCCATGCCGTGTGTGTACCCGCACTGGTACGTACCCGTCAAGGTAACCAAGGAGCGGGCGGATCCGGGTTGGCGCAGCCGGTACCGGCTTCCTGGCCGGCCTCGGCGGCGGCATGGACGCGCTCGGAACGTTCGGAGTAGGGACGTCTGGTCGTCAGAAGGACGGGCGGCGGGGGCATGGCTCCTACTGCCGTCGTGAGGGCAGCGGGCCGGAGGTGGCGAGCCTGACGGAGGAATCGGATGTCCGTCTCGGCATCGAGTGCGCCGAGGTTGGATGGCGCGCGCGATCCGTGTCCTATCTGCGGCGGTGGAACCTGAGGTCGCCGTTGGGGAGTCGGTCGTGGAGGTAGCGGTCGTCGTGGGCTCGGTGGTGGTGATGGGAGCAGAGCAGGAGTCCGTCGGCGAGGTCGGTCTTCCCGCCCCTGCTCCAGGGGATGAGGTGATGGGCCTCGCACCAGGCGGCGGGGATGTCGCATCCCTCGGCGCGGCAGTGCTGGTCGCGGAGGTCCATGGCCCGGCGGGAGCCGTTCTCGTAGAGCCGCTTGGAGCGGCCGAGGTCGAGGACCTCGGACGTGCCGCCGAGGACGGCGGGGACGAGCCCGGCGGTGCACGCCAGTCGGCGGGCCTCGCCGGCGGTGATGCGGTGGCCGGTGCTGGTGGTCGCGACCCCCAGGCCGCCGATCAGGGTGTCGAAGTCCATGGTGATCACCACCGCGGTGGCGGTGCCGCCGTGCCGCGGGAGCCGGGCGGGGTCGAGGTGCTCGAGGAGGTCGCAGAACGCGTGGCCGAGCCGGGTGCTGTAGGGCACGGCGCTCGCGTCGCCGCCGCTGGTGTTGCCGGCATGGTCGCCGGGGTCGTCGCCCGTGGCTCCGTCAGCGTGCTTGCGGGGGTTGGTCCACGCGTGCAGGTAGGTCAGCAGCCGGCCCGCGGTGGCGTCGGGGACCCGGATCCGGATGGTGGTGGTCCCGTCCCCGTGCGAGCGGGTGGTGAGCGACGTCGTCTTCCGGGCGCGGCGTTCCTCGTCCTCGAGTCGCTTGCGTTCCTGGTCCTCCCCGACCTCGGGGGCGACGACGTCGAGGATCCGGCTGCCCAGGACCCGCAGCTCGTGCGGGGTGAACGTCGCGGCGTGCTCGACCAGCACCCGCTCCGCCTCCTTCACCACGTCTGCGGGGGTGTCGTCGGGGAGGTCGTCCAACGCCCGGGCGATCACGTCGGCCTGCGCCGTCGACACGTCCCCGGTCGCGTGTCCCTCGGCCGAGGAGCGTCCACCGCTGCTCGAGGGAGCGCGCCAGAACCATGTCGCGGCGGGCCGGACCCCGGTCGGCACGGACGGTCCGGCCGAACCACGCCGCGATGTCCCGGTCACCCGACTCCTCGGCCACCTCGTCGGCGACCGCCATCAGCCGCAACCGCACGCGACGTCACCCGGGACTCCAGCCGCGCCAGCTCGACCAGCGCCTCGGCCTTCTCGGCCGGCGCGAGGTACAGGAGCTCGACCTGGCCGACCTTGTCCAGCGCGGCACAGATCGCCTCGCCACACTCCTGGACCAGGTGTCCGGTCGTCATCTCCACCCCCCGTGGATGCGAGCCTCGCGCGTCTCGCGGGTCGTCGCGCCGCCTTGCCTCACCAGTTTACTCGAACACGTGTTCGACAATATCCCCTCTATCGGGGATATCCCTGCATCGCCTTGCGGCGCACGGCCGGGTCGGTGTGGGGCAGGCTGCCGCCGAGTACCCGGAGCGTGGGGCCCGAGACGACGAAGACCGGACCCAGGAGGTCCGGTCTGTCGCCGGTCCCTGAGGGGATCGGATGGATGGTGCCCCAGGCAAGAGTCGAACTTGCGACCTTTCGCTTAGGAGGCGGCTGCTCTATCCACTGAGCTACTGGGGCGGGCCAAGGGGCAGCGTAGACAACTCCCACCGGCGGTGCCCATTTTGTCAGGACTCGCCCGACGTGACGAATGCGGCCCCCGAGATGGAATGGTGGCCCCGTGCGTCCCCCTGTCATCCGGCCGGCCCGCGAGGCCGACGTGCAGCGCCTCGTTGTCGTGGAGGTCGAGGCCGGGAACCTGTTCCGGACGATCGGCATGGCGCAGGTCGCCGAGGACGTCCCCCGGGACTCCGACCTGCGTGAGGCGGTCGCTGCGGAGCGCATCTGGGTCGCGGACGTCGGCGCGGAGATCGCTGGCTACATCTGTGCGGAGGTTCTCGACGGGAACGCCCACATCGCGCAGGTCTCGGTGGCGCCGGACCACGCGGGTCGCGCCATCGGGCGCTCGATGATCGAGTACGTCGAGCAGTGGGGTCGAGCCGCCGAGCTCCCTGCCACCACACTGACCACCTTCCGGGAGGTGCCTTGGAACGGCCCCTACTACCTGCGCCTCGGCTATCGCGTCCTGCCCGATGACCTCATCGGCCCTGAGCTGTCGCGGACCATGGAGCACGAGGCGTCGCTGCCAGGGATCGACGCAGCGCTGCGGTGCGCGATGGCCAAGGCCAACCAGCCTCCCGGTCGCGCCGTTCGACCTACTACGTGACCGTCGGCGGCACGATGAGCGGCTCGCCGTCGACCACGCGCCGCGACACCTCGTGGACCGTGAGGTGGTGGGATCGCGCGTAGGAGCGCAGCGACGTGAAGGCTTCGTCCGGGGTGACCCCGTCGCGGCCGACGAGGTAGCCCTTGGCCAGCTCGATCACGAGCCGAGACTGGACTGCGGTCTCGAGCTGTCGGGACCGCAGCTCGGCCTGCTCCATGGCCATCCGGGTGGGACTGGGGCGCAGGTTGCAGACGACACCGCGCACCATCGGGTCGTCGAGCAGGTTGGTGAAGGCGGCCTCGGCCCACCTCCAGTCACGCCACGCCTGCACCCGGACCTCGACGGGAGCGTGCACACCCGGGTGAGCGACGACGTCCTGGAGCAGGGTCGCCAGCGCGGGACGGTCGTCCTCGTGCAGCAACGGGACGATCGACGTGCCGAGGAGGGAGTCCTCCTCCCAGCCGAACAGCAGCTCCACGGCCGGGCTCGTGTAGGTGATGACCGCGTCACTGCGCAGGACCAGTGCCGCATCGGTCGAGCGCTCGAGGAGGGGGCGCAGCGCGGAGCCGAGGTTGGTGGAGACGCCGATGATCCCGACCAGGTCATCGTCCCGGTAGATGCCCGCGTCGGTCACCAGGGCCGGGAACATGCTGCCGTCCTTGCGGCGTACGGGGAAGCCGCCGGACCACGGGACCCCGTCCCGCAGGGCAGTCATGATGTCGGCGCCTATCTCCAGGGCCACTTCGGGTATCGCGAGCGCCGCGATGTTGCGACCGACCGCCTCCTGCGTCGTCCAGCCGTAGAGCTGTTCGGCGGCCGGGTTCCAGTAGACGATCACTCCGTCGGGATCGGTGGTGATCACTGCCTGCCCGAGGGACTCGAGCTGCTCCGCAGGGCTGATGGGGTCGTCACGTGCCATGCCCCCATCGTGCCCATCCCGGGCCGGCGCCGTCAGGGCCGAAAGGCCGTGGCCTTCGGGATGCGCCGTCGGCTCATGGCGTGTCAGCGCACCGCCTGGCCGGGCTGGCCCGGCCTGGCGGTGCTGAGCGCCAGGGCCGCGTGCACGGCCGAGGTGTAGCGCCACTGCCGGCCCGTGCCCGCGCCCGTTGCCGGCGATCGAGGGGCAGGCGGCGACGCGTGCCGGGCCGCCGTGTCACGGTGCGTCGACTCGGTGGCCCTGCGGACCTCGGGGATGTCGTCCGGTGCCTCGCCGATGCCGGCGCGGAGGCGCTGCTCGAGCCAGCGCACCATTCCCCGGGTCTCCGGGGTGACGCGGCCCTGGCAGATGCCCGTGACCAGGACGTGGGCCACGTCGGGGAGCGTGACGTGTGCCTCGCGCGCCCACCGGGCCATGGCGGCGAGCGACTCGTAGGAGCCGACGCCGTACCGGAGCATGATCGCTCCCTTCGCCTGCTCCACGACGGCGCGATCCGATGCGGTCTCAGGACGGTTGAGCAGGCGCGCAGAAGTGCGCTGGGGCTGAGGCATGAGCCACCCTCCAGGTCGGTACTTACGTGCCACCGGGGTCTGGGTGGGGCTCCCGGATGATCGGGAGCTCGGTGCTGGCGTCGAAGGTAGCAGCGGCACCACAAGGCGACAAGGGACCTCTGGGCCTTGTCCTACGGCCCCTGGGCCAGGACCGTGCGGTCCTCAGCCCCGGGGTTTCGGGACCGCGCCGAAGTGCCGGTTGCACTCGCGGCCCGCGCAGTCCCCGAGGGCCCGGAGGCGGCGCTCGAGCTCGCGGCGCACGGGTGCGTAGCGCTGCGAGCGGATCAGGTTGCGCAGCTCGTAGGGGTCGCGCTCGTGGTCGTAGAGGAAGCCGTCCCGCATGCCGTTGTTGACCCGACGTCCGTAGGCGTAGCGCTCGGTCAGGACGCCGCGGTAGGTCCAGCCGGGGTCGCGCACCTCGCTGGCCTTGCCGCCGGTCTGGATGAGCATCGTGTCGCGGTGGTGCGTGGCCCTGCCGCCGAGGAGCGTGTCGGAGAAGTCCTCGCCGTCGATCGTCAGGTCGGGGGAGAGGTCCATGAGCGAGGAGAGCGTGGCGGTGAGGTCGACCAGGGAGACGAGCCGGTCGGACTTCCGGCCCGCCGGCACCCCCGGCCCCCGGATGACCAGCGGCACGTCGAGGATCTCGTCGGAGAGCCGGTCCTTGCCGGTGTAGCGGTGCTCGCCCAGGGCGTAGCCGTTGTCACTGGTGAAGACGATGTAGGTGCTGTCGAGCTCGCCGGTCTCGCGCAGGGTGTCCACGAGGTGCTTGACCGCGTCGTCCACCGACAGCAGCGACCGGATGCGGGCGAGGTTGAGGGTCGTCATGTCCCGGCGTGAGAGCTTGGCGCGGCCGCGGACGATCATCTCCTTGTCCCGCATGTCGGCCTCGTCGAAGCTCGGGGCCCTGAACGACGCCGGCTTGAGTCCTGCCAGGGCGCGCTTGTACTCGCGCGCCACCTTGGGCGGACGACCACCGCGGTCGCCGTCGCCGTCACCCCGCGCCGAGCGCGGCATCCAGATGTGGGGGGCTACGTGGTTGGCCAGCACCATGTACGGCGTGGGGCCGGCCCAGCGCTCGAGGTCGGACACGGTGCGCTGGTCGAGACGCGTCGTGACGTAGTCGTCGCGGTAGGAGGTGCCGTTGAAGAAGTCGAAGTTGGCGTAGTCGGTGGCTGGCTCGAGAAGGATGTCGAAGTTGGTCCAGCCGGGGTCGGCGGGCGCGTCCGGGTCGAAGTGGTTGAGGTGCTTGCCGTGCAGCGCGGTCCGGTAGCCCTGGTCCTGGGCCCACGTGGCGATCGTCGAGCGGGGTCGAAGGCCTGCCAGCCGCCGTACGGGCCGGAGTTGTGGTGCACGCCGTTGTTCTGGGCGTACTGCCCCGACAGGATCTCGGCGCGCGCCGGGCAGCACAGCGGGTGCGGCGACTGCGCCTGGCGGAACGTCATGCCCTGGTCCACGAGGAGCCTGCGCACGTGCGGGAGGTGACGCAGGTCGTCGGCGCGCATGTCGTCGGTCAGCACCATGACCACGTTGGGCCGGTCCTCGGCGCGAGCGCGGCCGCGACCCGCGTTCGTGGTCGTGCCCGGGAGGGGGGCGCCGGCACCGGTGGTCGTCGCGCGCGCCGCCGCGCCGGGCTCCCGGCCGGGCTCCCCATCCGCGCCACCACCGGTGCCGGGGATCGCGAACGGGCTGGCGACCGGCGCCATCAGGGCAAGCCCGACCACCGCGACGAGGAGAGCGAGCGGCAGGCGGAGGCGGCGAAGGAGGTGGTGCAGCACGACGGGATGTCCCTGGGGCCGAGGACTGGTGGACGGGCGTCATCCTGTCACGGGCCGCCGACGACGAATTTGTCGAGCCAACGGCTACCGTGACACTTGCCGGTGTCGCGTACGTTGCGATCTTGACCCGGGGTCCCGCGGAGGAGCCCCACCGACGAAGGTGTGGAAGCAGACAGTGTCAGGAGCCCACGGCGCCGAGGCCGAGTCCCACGCGCCCAAGCGCAAGGGCAAGGTCAAGCGCAAGCACACCGTCGGTCGGGTCGTCGCGGTCAGCGCCCTGGTGCTGGCCCTGGTCACGGCCCTCAGCGTCGTCTTCTTCTACCGCCACCTCAACGGCAACATCGACCAGGTCGACCTCACCGAGGCCCTCGGTGAGGAGCGCCCGGAGCGGACCGGTCCCACCGGGGCGCTCAACATCCTGATCATGGGCTCGGACACCCGCGAGGGCGCGGACAACGCCATCGACAGCGAGGACCCGGCCAACGGCGCCCGCTCCGACACCACCGTCATCCTGCACCTCTCGGCCGACCGCGAGCGCGCCTACGGCATCTCGATCCCGCGCGACTCACTCGTCACCCGTCCCGACTGCGGCGAGGACGACGAGATCTCCGGCGGAGAGATGGAGAAGTGGAACGCCGCATTCGCCGTCGGCGGGCCGGCCTGCACCATCCGCCAGGTGGAGGCCCTGACCGGGATCTTCATCGACGACTACGTGGTCGTCGACTTCGGCGGCTTCAAGGGCATGGTCGATGCCGTCGGCGGCGTGCCTGTCTGTGTCCCTACCGACCTCTCGGACCCCAAGCACCACATCCTGATCAAGGCCGGCGAGCGCGAGATCGAGGGCGACGAGGCGCTGAACTACGTCCGCATCCGCTCCGCGGAGGGCACGAGCATGTCGGACCTCGGACGGATCAAGCGGCAGCAGACGTTCATGGCCGCGATGATCAAGAAGGTGTCCTCGGCCGAGACGCTGGCCCGCCCCGACCGGCTGGTGAAGTTCCTCAACGAGGCCACCAAGTCCCTCCAGGCGAGCATGAGCGTCGGCGACCTGGCCGGCCTGGGACTCCAGCTGCGTGACATCGGCCTGGACAAGGTCGAGTTCGTCACCGTCCCGTGGGAGTACAAGCGTCCCGAGTACGACGTGTTGTGGCTCCCCGAGGCCGACCAGCTCTGGAAGAGGATCCGCGCCGACGAGCCGCTGTCCTCCCGTCTCTCCGAGGATGCCGTCAAGGCCGACGCCGCGCCGGGCCCCGAGTCGCCGTCCAGCTCGCCCACTGAGTCCCCGAGCGAGAGCCCGTCCGAGACGCCCGGCGAGACGACCGGGTCCCCGTCCGAGACGCCGGCGGAGACCGGGACCGCCACTCCGGAGGAGACCGAGCAGACGCAGGAAGAGGCGGCGGCGAACGGCCTCTGCGCGTGAGCGCCGGCGAAGGGTCGGACCAGCACGAGCGGCCCGATCCCGGTCAGTCCGGTTCGGACGTGCAGGGGGCTGCGGCACCACGCGCGGCGAACGGTGCCGAGGGGGCGGACGCCGAGGTCGCGGAGGCGACCGGGACCGAGGAGGCAAAAAAACGAGGCCGCCGCGCCGCCCGAGGTCGAGGACGAGGACGCCGAACCCGAGTGGGTACGCCGTCGGCGCCTCGACGCCGTCTTCGGCGACGGCGCGCACGGCCAGGCGCTCGGCGACCGGTGGTACCGGGACCAGGTGCCCCCGCACCACGGCTGACCCGCCGCACCCGCCGCGCCTGAACGGCGTGTGGCCGGGGCGGGCGAGCCGCCCGGGACGCACGATCGGCCGGCCCCGTGGGGCGAGCCGTCCGGTGCCGGTCGGTGAGGGACCGGTCGTCGTCGTGCGAGAGGTCAGACCTGGCCGTTGCGTGCGATCAGCAGGTCGCGGATCTCCTCGAGCACGGCCACGTCGGCCGGGGTGCCCGTCGCCTCGGCGGGGAAGTAGCGCTCCTTGGCCTTGGTGTAGGGCAGCACGATCAGGAAGTAGACCACCGCCGAGATGACGACGAACGTGATGAGGGCCGTGAGCCACACCCCCACCGAGACCCCGCCCGGCTCCCAGTGGGAGAAGTCGGGAGTGTTGCCGGCCTTGCCGATCAGGTCCATCATCATGCCGACGGTGGCCGTGACGACCGCGGCGAACGCTGCCGCCATGACGAAGGCGACGGCGAGCTCGACGAGGTTGCCGCGCAGGAGGAAGTTCTTGAATCCGCTCACAGGGGTCTCCTTGCGACCCCGGGGCTGGAGTCGGTGGATGTCAGGACGCGCCCGACGCTAGCGTGCATAGCTCACCACGAGGAACTGCGTCACTGCGGCAAGACCCACGTCGGGTGCGGCCGACGGACTGATCCCGAGCACCACCAACCGCCCCGGCGGAGCCGCGTCGCCGCCGGGTCCGGTGGCCTCGGCGGGGTGCGGCACGGCCAGCACGAGCACGTCGTAGGCGAGCGGCGTGGATCCGCCCGAGCCCGGGTCGGCGGCCGTCAGGTCGATCCGGTCGCCCGGTCGGAGCAGCTCGACGACGGCCGCGTCGGGCAGGCGCACCGGCATCACCGTGAGGTCGGGGTGGGCGGCGGCCAGGCCGGCACCCACCAGGCGGACGTCGGTGACCGGCTCGCCGGAGGCCACCGGGGCGGCCAGGACCCGACCGACCGGGTCGGTGGCCGGACGGTGCGGCGCGGTCCCCACCGCGAACGCCGCCGTGGTCAGGTCGCCGGGCTGCACCACCGAGCCTGCGGCCAGGTCGTGCGACGCCACCGCCACCTCGACGCTCGGGGGAGCGGGAGCGGCACCGACCCGCAGCCCGACGAGCACGGCCACCGCCGCGCAGAGTGCGGCGAGCGGTCGCCGGCGGGCCAGCACCCGCCGGCGCAGGGTGCGCCAGCGGCGGCGTACGTCGTCCACGGTTGCCATGCGTCGACGCTAGGCGGCGGCGCCGACCCCGCGAGCGGTCCGGCGGCGACCCTGGGGAGGGTCAGCTCGAGGAGGAGCCTGTGGACGAGGACTGGCCCGAGCCGGACGACCCCGACGACGAGGAGCCCGAGGTCGACGAGCCGGAGGAGGCGGGCGAGGACGACGAGGAGCCCGAGCCCGAGTCCGAGGACGACCCGGTGGTGGACGTGCGACGAGGTCGAGCCGGACGCGGAGCCGGCCCGGCTGTCGGTGCGGTAGAAGCCGGAGCCCTTGAAGACGACGCCGACGGCGTTGAAGACCTTGCGCAGCCGGCCCTCGCACACGGGGCAGTGCGTCAGGGCGTCGTCGCTGAAGCTCTGGACCTGCTCGAACGCGTGACCGCACTCGGTGCAGAGGTACTGGTAGGTGGGCATCGGGGACCTTCGTGACTCAGGGGGTGCGGTGATTCGGGACTGCTGGCTCGACACGCTGGCACTCGCCGCCGTCGACTGCCAGTGGTGTCCCCAGCGTACGGCACAATGCCTGCACGATGAGCGAGCAGCCTGCAGCCCCCGACACCGACCGCACCTGGTGGCAGATGTTCACCTCCGCACCCCGCGGCCTGCGCTGGACGGCGTACGCCGTGGTCGCTCTTGCGGCGCTGCTCGTGCTGCTCCTCGTGGTCACGGTCGGCTTCGTGCTGCGACCGCTCCCCGCACACCGAGGGCGAGGTCGAGGTCCCCGGCCTGGCCGGCGAGGTGGAGGTGGTCCGCGACGCCCAGGGCATCGCGCAGGTCTACGCCGACACCGACGCCGACCTGCTGCGCGCCCAGGGCTACGTCCACGCCCAGGAGCGCTTCTTCGAGATGGACGTGCGCCGCCACGTCACCGGTGGCCGGCTCTCCGAGCTCTTCGGCCCCGACGGCCTCGAGACCGACAAGGTTATCCGCACGATGGGCTGGCGCCGGGTCGCCGAGCAGGAGCTGGCGATCCTGGACACCGAGACCCGCGAGGCGCTCACGGCCTACGCCGCGGGGGTCAACGCCTACCTCGAGACGCACGGCACGACCGAGATCGCCGTCGAGTACACCCTGCTCGCCGCCACCGGGCTCTCCTACGAGCCCGAGCCGTGGACGCCGGTCGACTCGCTGGCCTGGCTCAAGGCGATGGCGTGGGACCTGCGCGGCAACATGACCGACGAGGTCGACCGGGTCGTGGCCAGCCTCGACCACACCCCCGACGAGGTCGCCCAGCTCTACCCCGACTACCCCTTCGACGCGCACCCGCCCATCGTCGGCAGCGGGGGCGTGGTCGACGGTGTCTTCGAGCAGAACGCCTCCGGCAACGCGACCCGCAACCCGCGCCGCCCGGCGTACTCGTCCGAGATGGTGGACGCCCTCGAGGGGGTCCGCGACACGGTCGCGGGCATCCCCGACCTGATGGGGCGCGGCGACGGCATCGGCTCCAACTCGTGGGTCGTCGACGGCGAGCACAGCGCGACCGGCTCGCCGCTGCTGGCCAACGACCCGCACCTCGGCGTGAGCATGCCCGGCATCTGGCTGCAGATGGGCCTGCACTGCCGGACCGTGTCGCCCGACTGCACCCTGGACACGTCGGGCTTCACCTTCTCCGGGGTGCCCGGCGTGATCATCGGCCACAACGCCGACATCGCCTGGGGATTCACCAACCTCGGACCGGACGTCACCGACCTCTACCTCGAGAAGGTCGAGGGGGAGAGCTGGATCCAGGACGGCGAGCGTCGGCCGCTCGAGGTCCGCACCGAGACGATCGAGGTCCGCGGCGAGGACGACTTCGAGCTGCAGATCCGCGAGACCGCGCACGGCCCCCTCATCAGCGACGTGTCGCAGGAGCTCAGCCTCGGTGGGGGCCAACGCGCCGACCGACGAGCCGGACCTGACCGGTCGCGGCAACGGGTACGCCGTCGCGCTGGCGTGGACCGCCCTCGAGCCCGGCACCACCGCCGACGCGATCCTCGCCCTCGACCGGGCCGGCGACTGGGACGAGTTCCGGGCGGCCGCCGCCGACTTCGCCGTACCGGCGCAGAACCTCGTGTACGCCGACCGCGAGGGCCACATCGGCTACCAGGCGCCCGGGCCGTGATCCCCATCCGCAAGTCCGGCAACGACGGCCGGATGCCGGCCGAGGGCTGGGTCTCGGCCAACGACTGGACCGGCGACCACGTCCCCTTCGACGGCCTGCCGAGCGTGCTCGACCCGGAGGAGGGCTTCATCGTCACGGCCAACCAGGCCGTGGTGGGGCCGGACTACCCCTACTTCCTCACCGACGACTGGGACCGCGGCTACCGGTCGACCCGGATCCGTCAGGTGCTCGAGCAGGAGGGGGAGCTGTCGATCGACGAGATGGCCCGGCTCCAGCTCGACACCACCAATCCGATGGCCGCGACCCTGGTGCCCTACCTGCTCGACGTGCAGGACCTGCCCAGCGACTACTACCGCGACGGCCAGGAGCTGCTGGCCGACTGGGACTTCACCCAGCCCGCCGACAGCGCGGCGGCCGCCTACTACAACGTGGTGTGGAGCAACCTCCTGCGGCTCACCTTCCACGACGAGCTGCCCGAGAAGGCCTGGCCCGACGGCGGTGACCGCTGGTTCGGGGTCGTCGAGCAGCTGCTGGGCGACCCGGCCGGGCCGTGGTGGGACGACGTCGAGACCGACGGGATCGAGTCGCGCGACGACCTGCTGCGTCAGGCGCTGATGGACGCCCGCGACGAGATGACGCGCCGCCAGGCCCTCGACCCGGACGGCGTGGACGTGGGGCCACCTGCACCGGCTCGACCTGCACGGCTCGACGCTGGGGGAGTCCGGCATCGCGCCGGTCGAGCGCCTGCTCAACCGCGACGGCTACGAGGTCGGCGGCGGCTCGAGCATCGTCGACGCGACCTCGTGGGACGCCACCGAGGGCTACGAGGTCACCTCCGCGCCCTCGATGCGGATGGTCGTCTCGCTGGCCGACCTGGACCGGTCCCGCTGGATCAACCTCACCGGGGTCTCCGGGCACCCCGCCTCGTCGCACTACGCCGACCAGACCCGGCTGTGGGTCGACGGGGAGTACCTCCCCTGGGCCTTCTCCCGTGCCGCGGTCGAGGCGGCGGCCGAGGACACCATGACCCTCGTGCCGGCCCCGGAGGACGACTGACCGTCGTCGCGACCGACGCGGTCAGCCCAGCGCGCGGACCCCGCTCGGGGTGATCGCGTGGGTCACGGGCCGGTCGTGGGCCTCAGTGGGCACGTCGAGGCCCACCTCGTCGTCGTGCAGCAGCACGACCGTCGGTCGCCCGGCGGTGCGCGCGAGCACCCGGTCGTAGGACCCGCCGCCCCGGCCCAGCCTGGCCCCGCCCGGCGAGGTGGCCAGCCCCGGCACGACCAGCACGTCGGCGCCCAGCACCGCGTCCGTGCCGAGCAGCGGGCCCTGCGGCTCCAGCAGGCCGAGCCGGGCGGGGGCCAGCGAGCCCGGGCCGGTGTACTCCGCCCAGTCCAGGTCGAGGTCCGGCAGCAGCACGGGGAGCAGCACCCGACACCCCGCCGCGCGCAGGCCCTCGATGAGCGGTCCGGTGCCGGGCTCGGCGCCCACCGAGACGTACGCCGCGACGGTGCGCGCGCGGCGTACGGGATCCCACGCCAGGGCGTGCGTCGCGATCGCCTGCGCGTCCTCGCCGAGCGCGACCACCGGACGCGCCCGGCGCTGCGCGAGCAGCCGTCGCCGCAGTGTCGCCTTGGCGTCCGCGGGGGGCTCGGGCGGGGGCTCGGCTGGTGTCGGCACGAGATGAGCCTACGATCGAGGTATGGGTAGCAAAGGCCTCGAGCTCGCACGCGCCAAGATGCAGCAGGCGGGTGTCGATCCGGTCGCGATCGACACGTTCGCGCACTACTACCGCCTGCTGGAGCACGGCGAGACGGGGATGATCCCCGAGTCGACGATCGAGCCCCACGGGATGGAGTCGCTCGCGGACGTGGAGGTGGGCGACGACGTCGCCACGGAGGCGATCCGGCACACCGCGGTCGTCAAGCTCAACGGCGGCCTCGGCACGTCGATGGGCATGGACCGCGCCAAGTCGCTGCTGTGCGTGCGGCGCGGGCTGAGCTTCCTCGACATCATCGCCCGCCAGGTGCTGCACCTGCGGACGCAGTACGACGCGACGCTGCCGCTGCTGTTCATGAACTCGTTCCGCACCTCCGCCGACACGATGGCCGCGCTGGCCCGCTACGACGACCTCCCCGTCGACGGCCTGCCGCTGGAGTTCCTCCAGAACAAGGAGCCCAAGCTGCTGGCCCAGGGCCTGCTGCCGGCCTCCTACCCCAAGGACCCCGACCTCGAGTGGTGCCCGCCCGGCCACGGCGACCTCTACACCGCGCTGCGCGGCTCCGGCGTGCTGGGCCAGCTGATCGAGGCGGGCTACCGCTACGCCTTCGTCTCCAACTCCGACAACCTCGGTGCCGTGCCGGACGCCCGGGTGGCGGGCTGGTTCGCGTCGAGCGGTGCGCCGTTCGCGATCGAGGCCGTGCGCCGTACGCCGTCGGACCGCAAGGGCGGCCACTTCGCCAAGCGCAAGGAGGACGGCCGCATCGTGCTGCGGGAGTCGGCGCAGACGCTGCCCCAGGATCTCGAGGCGCTCGCCGACCTCGAGGTGCACCGCTTCACCTCCACCAACAACCTGTGGTTCGACCTGCAGGCGATGAGCGACGCGCTCGACGTCCGCAAGGGCGTGCTGGGCCTGCCGCTGATCCGCAACGTCAAGCACCTCGACCCCGGCGATCCCGCCACCCCCGAGGTGATCCAGATCGAGACCGCCATGGGTGCGGCGATCGAGGTCTTCGCCGGTGCCCGGACCATCGAGGTCGGCCGCGACCGCTTCGTGCCGGTCAAGACGACCAATGACCTGCTGGTGCTGCGCTCGGACATCTACGACCTGGGTCGCGACTTCGTGCTCGACCAGGCGTCCGACGCGATCCCCTACGTCGAGCTCGACGGCGACTTCTACAAGCTCGTCGGCGACTTCGACAAGCGCTTCCCCGAGGGAGCCCCGTCGCTGCGCGAGGCCGACTCGCTCACCGTCGACGGCGACTTCACCTTCGCCAAGGGGGTGCGCGTGGTGGGCGAGGTCGCGCTCACGTCGCCCTCGGCCCAGCGGGTCGCCGCCGGCACGGTGCTGCACGGCGACGGACGTGCCGATGGGTGACCTGCTGCCGGTCCCCGACCTCGTCGAGCGGATCGTGGCGTCGGTCTCTCCCCTCCCGGACTACCCGCAGCCGTTGATGGACGCGCTGGGGCTCGCGGTGGCCGAGGACGTGCACGCGCCGATCTCGCTGCCGAGCTTCGACAACTCCTCCATGGACGGGTACGCCGTCGTGCGCGCCGACGTCCTCACCGCCTCGCCCGACCAGCCGGTGCACCTGCCGGTGGTGGGGGAGATCGGTGCCGGCCGGGCCGACCTGGTGGCGCTGTCGCCCGGCACGGCGGTCAAGATCATGACGGGTGCGCCCGTCCCGCGGGGCTGTGACGCCGTGGTGCCCTACGAGTGGACCGACCGGGGCGTGGCCCAGGTGCGGATCACCCGGGTGCCCGCCGCCGGCCAGCACATCCGCACCCGCGGCGACGACGTCGAGGAGGGCGACCTCCTCATCGAGCACGGCACCGTGCTGGGCCCGCGCCACCTCGGGCTGCTCGCGGCCGTGGGCCGGGCCTCCGTCCGCTGCCGCCCCCGTCCGCGGGTCGTGGTGATCTCGACCGGCTCCGAGCTGCGCGAGCCGGGAGCCCCGCTGGGGCACGACTCGATCTACGACGGGAACTCCTACCTGCTGGCCGCCGCCGCGCGCACCGCCGGGGCCATCGCCTACCGCGTGGGCATCGTCCCCGACGACCCGCGCACCTTCACCGACGCGCTGGCCGACCAGCTCGTGCGCGCCGACCTCGTGGTGACCAGCGGGGGAGTGAGCCAGGGCGACTTCGACGTCGTCAAGGAGGCGCTGGGCAGGCTCGGCACGGTGTGGTTCGGGGGCGTCGCGATGCAGCCCGGCAAGCCGCAGGGGTTCGGCACCGTCGGCGAGGACGACACGCCGATCTTCACGCTGCCCGGCAACCCGGTCTCGGCGTACGTCTCCTTCGAGACCTTCGTGCTGCCCGCGATCCGCCGGATGATGGGCAAGACGCCCTACTCGCGCCCGCTGGCCCGCGCCCGGCTGACCCACCCGATCAGCTCGCCGGAGGGCAAGCAGCAGATGGTGCGCGGTACCTTCGACACCGACCGCGGCGGGCCGTTCGTCGCCCCGGTCGGCGGCCACGGCTCGCACCTGATCGGCGACCTGGCGACGTCCAACGCCCTCATCGTGGTGCCGCCCGAGGTCACCGGCCTCAGCGCCGGCGACATGGTGCAGGTGCTCAAGCTCGACGAGGAGTTCTGATGGCCACCGGGGACCGCTTGACCCACGTCGACGAGCACGGCGCCGCCCGCATGGTCGACGTGTCCGCCAAGGACGTCACCGCGCGTACGGCGTCCGCGTCCGGCCGCGTGCTCGTCTCGCCCGCTGTCGTCGAGCTGCTGCGCGGGGCGGGGATGCCGAAGGGTGACACCCTCGCCGTGGCCCGCCTCGCCGGGATCATGGGCGCCAAGCAGACGCCCACGCTCATCCCGCTGTGCCATCCCCTCGCCCTGTCGTCGGTGACCGTCGACCTCGTCGTGGCCGACGACGCCGTGGAGATCCGCAGCCTCGTGACGACCACCGATCGCACCGGCGTGGAGATGGAGGCGCTCACCGCGGTGTCGGTGGCCGCGCTCACCGTCATCGACATGGTCAAGGCCGTCGACAAGGGCGCCGTCATCACCGACGTGCGCGTCGAGACCAAGTCCGGTGGCCGGTCCGGGGACTGGGTCCGATGAGCGGCCAGCTCCCCGCGGCCGTCGTGGTCGCGTCCAACCGCGCCGCCGCCGGCGTGTACGACGACGCCACCGGCCCGGTGATCGTCGACTGGCTCGTCGAGCAGGGCTTCACCTGCGAGGCTCCGTCCGTGGTGCCCGACGGCGACCCCGTCGGCGAGGCGATCCGCGCGGCGATCGACGCCGGCGCGCGGGTGGTCCTCACCACCGGCGGCACCGGACTGACCCCGACCGACCGCACCCCCGAGGCGACCCGCCCGCTGCTCGACCGCGAGGTCCCGGGCATCGCCGAGGCGATCCGCGCCTACGGCCTGCAGGCCGGCGTGCCGACCGCGATGCTCTCCCGGGGGCTGGCGGGCGTGGCCGGGCGCTGCCTGGTCGTCAACCTGCCCGGCTCGCGCGGCGGCGTCCACGATGCCCTCGCCGTGCTGGAGCCGGTGCTGCGGCACGCCGTCGAGCAGGTCGTCGGGAGCGACCACCCGTGACCCCGGGCTGGCCGGTGCGGCTCGTCCACGAGGACGTCCTGGTCCGGCCGCTCGAGACCGGCGACAGCGCCGCGTGGAGCGAGCTGCGCAGCCGCAACGCCGAGTGGCTGCGGCCGTGGGACGCCACCATGCCTCCGGGCACCGGCAGGCGTGCGGGCAGCTACCGCCAGGTGGCTCGCCGGCTGCTGCGGCTCGCGCGCCAGGGCCAGGCGATGCCGTTCGCCATCGAGGTCGACGGGACCTTCGCCGGACAGGTGACGGTCAACAACATCGTGCGCGGCTCGGCGCAGTTCGCCTCGATCGGCTACTGGCTGGGCCGGGAGTTCGCCGGTCGCGGCATCATGCCTGCCGCGGTGGCCATGGTGGTGGACCACTGCCTGGGCGAGGTCGGGCTGCACCGCATCGAGATCTGCATCCGTCCGGAGAACTCCAACTCGCTGCGCGTGGTGGAGAAGCTGGGCATCCGGGAGATCGGCTACGCGCCCCTGTTCCTGCACATCGACGGCGACTGGCGCGACCACCGGATCTTCGCGATCACGGTCGAGGAGTGCCCGAGCCCGGTGCTCGGACGGCTCTCGTGAGGCCTTTTCACACGAGTCACACCAGTTGTTTCGCGACACACCTGTAGACATCCGCCCCATGCTGTGCTGGCGAACCTAACCTCCACGTGTGGACCCGAGCGCACTCATCTTCGTCGCCCTGGCGGTGGCCTGGGCCGTCTACCTGATCCCCAAGGCGCTCCAGCACCATGACGAGGCGGTGCGCAGCCGTTCGGTGGAGCGCTTCTCGCACACCATGCGGGTGCTGGCCCGTCGCGAGCCGATCGGCCGCCGCGAGGCGCGCCTGGTGGTGACCCCGGGCCGTGCCGCGTCGGGTCCCACTGTCTCGACCAAGGCCTCCACACGCTCCTCCTCCGGCACGCCGCTCGCGTCGACGCCGTTGTCCACGACCCCGCTCGCGGTGCGCCGTGCCGCCGCCCAGCAGGCCGCCCGTCGACGCCGCCGGGTGCTCGGAGGAGTCCTGCTCGTCAACACCGTGGTCATCGGCCTCGCCGTCACCTCGGTGCTGGCCTGGCCGTGGGTCGCCGCCCCGGTCACGCTGCTCGTCGCCTGGCTGGTCGCCTGCCGCCTGATGGTCACCGCGGAGCGGGCCGCCGCCGGCCGGGCGCCCTCCGCCGTCGCGCCCCGTGCCGCCACCGTCACCGCCACCGTGTCCGAGCACCCTTCCCCGGAGGTCGGCCGTACGGAGGTCGGCCCCACGGAGGTCGGCCCCACGGAGGCGGAGCAGGACGTCGTCGTCGAGTCGGTCGTCGAGCCGCTCGAGACGCCCGTCGAGGTGAGCGTCGAGGCGCCCGTCCTGCGGGCCCCCGGGTCCTGGGACATGGTGCCCACGACGCTGCCGACCTATGTCACCAAGCCCGCCGCCACGCGGCGTACCGTCCAGACGATCGACCTCGAGTCCACCGGGGTCTGGTCGTCGGGACGCAGCGAGAGCGACTCCGCGCTGGCCCGTGAGGCCGAGCAGCACGAGGCGTCCGCGAAGGCCGAGCGCGCCGCCGCGGAGCGTCGCGCCACCGGTTCCTGAGCCCGTCCCGGGCCGGGACGCCCGGCGTACCGTGGCGAGCATGACGCTGCACCTGTCGCAGTCACGCGCCGTCCCTGTCCCGGTCGCCGAGGCCTTCGACCGGGTGCTCGTCCACCCCCTGCCGGAGCTCTTCGGCCGCCGGATGCTCGCGATCGCGCCGATCCGCGAGGTGCGCGACCAGGTGGGTCCGTGGGGCGAGGTGGGCCAGACCCGCATGATCGTGCTGGCCGACGGCGGCACCCTGCGCGAGACGCTGACCTCCCTGGAGCGTCCGCACCACTTCGGCTACGCGCTCGGTGACGTGCACGGACCGATGAAGCCGCTGGTCTCGCGGGTCGAGGGGCGCTGGTCCTTCGAGGCGGCCGGCACCGGCACGCGCATCACCTGGGCGTGGGACGTGACCCCGACCGGGGCGGGGCGGCTGGTGATGCCGGTCTTCGCCCGGATGTGGCGCGGCTACGCCCGACAGGTGCTCGAGGAGGTCGAGTCCGTCCTGCTGCGCTGACGGGGAACGGCTCACCCGGGGCCTGATTGGGACTCGCTCCGGGGCCGGTGTATCTTTTCGTCTCGTCTGGGGGTGTGGCGCAGCTGGTAGCGCGTCTCGTTCGCATCGAGAAGGCCAGGGGTTCGAGTCCCCTCACCTCCACCCGGCACCAACGGCCCGCCGATCGGCGGGCCGTTCGTCATTTCCTGCGGTCTCGGCGGGCGCCGGACCGTCACCCCGTCACCCCGGCATCAACTGGCGGCGGGCGACGGCTCCCGCGCGCAACTGGCGGCGCGGGACAGGGTCGTCGGCCGTCGGAGTGTCGTACGCCGCCAGTTGCGGGCGCGTGGTCGGAGGGCCCGCCAGACCGTCGTACGCCGCCGAGCTGCGGGCGCGTGGCCGGGACCCGACCGCAGCGCCGATGGTCAGATCCAGCGGGTGAACCACACCCGGTCGAGCCACTCCGAGTGCGTGATGAGCTGGTCGGTCCAGATCGGCCAGAACCACGCGAAGGCGAGCAGCACCAGGACGACGTACGACCCGGCGACCACCACGCCCGCCGTGCGCCGGGGGCTGGGCTCGTCGGAGGTCCCCACCAGGGTGCCGAGCGCCAGGGAGAGCGCCAGCACGACGAAGGGCAGGCAGGCGATGGCGTAGAAGATGAAGATCGGCCGGTCGTCGTACATCAGCCACGGCAGCCACGTCGACGCCGTGCCGACGACCGCCACGCCGAAGCGCCAGTCCCGCGCGCCGACCCAGCGCACCAGCGCGAGCAGCAGCGCCAGCGCGCCGCCCCACCAGATGAGCGGGTTGCCGAGGAGCAGCACCTGGCGCAGGCAGTCGGATCCCTTCGGGGCGTCGCACCCCTGCGACCCGGGCTTGATGTCGAGCTGCGCGTCGACGCCGACGGGTCGGCTCATGAGCAGCCAGCCGGCGGGCTTGGAGGCGTAGACGTGCTCGCTGTCGTTGAGGAAGTGGGCGTGGAACGTGTAGACGTCCTGGTGGTAGTACCAGAGCGAGCGCAGCGACTGGACCACCTCGCCCGCGCCCTGCGCATCGGGCTCGGTGGCCGTCGGCCACTGCGTCCCGCCGGCGTACGTCGTGTACTGCGTGTTGCTGAGCGCCTCCTCGTACTCCCCGGCGTGCACCAGCCAGCCGGTCCACGTCGCGACGTAGACGACCAGGGCGACGAGCACGAGGTGGCCGAAGGCCGGCAGCCCGTCGAGGAGCACCGCCCGCACCAGCGCCCGACGGTGGCCGAAGGACCGTCGGGCCCCGCCAGCTCCACGCGAAGGCCATCAGCCCGAACGCGGCCAGCGGGAAGAGCGCCGTCCACTTGGTGCCGAACGCCAGCCCGAAGGCGATCCCGCCGGCCAGCAGCCAGGGACGGAACAGCCGCCGGGTCGCCCCCTGCGCCAGCCGCTCGCGGAACCACTGTCGGTCCGCCACGACACAGTGCACCCCGCAGAGGATGAAGAAGGCGAGGAAGATGTCGAGCAGTGCCAGTCGGGACAGCACCAGGTGCAGTCCGTCGAGGGACAGCAGGAGCCCGCCCACCAGTCCCAGCGCGGTCGAGCCGGTCACCCGCCGCACGAAGCGGCACATCACCAGCACCATCAGCGAGCCCACGACGGCGGCGGCGATCCGCCAGCCGAAGGGGTCCATCCCGAAGGCCTTCTCGCCGAGCGCGATCAGCCACTTGCCCACCTCGGGGTGGACGATCATCGAGGGGCCCGACCTCCCACAGCCCGCCGAGCTGGCCGTTGAGGATCGACGTGTCGGCGTCCTCGACGTACTCGCGGACGTAGCCGTTGCCGAGCATGGACCAGGCGTCCTTGGCGTAGTACGTCTCGTCGAAGGAGAACTGGTGCGGCGTGCCGAGGTGCCACCAGCGCAGGAAGAACGCCAGCCCGGCCACCAGCAGCGCGCCGGTCCACCCCACCACCGGGTCCTCGCCGCGCCAGCGGGGCCGGGCCCGCTCGACGGCGGGCGGCACCTCGCTGCCGGCGGCCGTCCGCGACAGGCTGACGGTGGGCGGGGCGGTCACCCGGGCACTCTAGTTCGCCGGCACGACCGGGACGGCGCACCGATACCCTCGCCCCATGACTGCTGCCGGGGTGCTCGTGCTCGCCGCGACGCCCATCGGGCAGTACGCCGACGCGCCGCCGCGGCTGGCCGAGGAGCTCACCGGGGCCGACGTGGTGGCCGCGGAGGACACCCGGCGGCTCAAGCGGCTCTCGCAGCGACCTCGGCATCACCCTCGGCGGTCGGGTGGTGTCGTACTTCGAGGGCAACGAGGCGGCCCGGACGCCGCTCCTGCTCGAGGCCCTGCTCGCCGGCGAGCGGGTCGTGCTGGTCACCGACGCCGGGATGCCCAGCGTCAGCGACCCCGGCTACCGGCTGGTCGCGGCCGCGGTCGAGCACGACGTCCGCGTCACCGCGGTCCCGGGGCCGAGTGCCGTGCTGACCGCACTGGCGGTGAGCGGACTGCCGGTCGACCGGTTCTGCTTCGAGGGCTTCCTGCCGCGCAAGGCGGGCGAGCGGTCGCGCCGCCTGGCGGCCCTGGCCCGCGAGGAGCGCACGATGGTCTTCTTCGAGGCCCCCCACCGCACCGAGGCGGCGCTGGCGGCGATGGCGGAGGTCCTCGGCGGGGACCGGCCGGCCGCGGTGTGCCGCGAGCTGACCAAGACCCACGAGGAGGTACGCCGCGGACCGCTCGCCGACCTCGTGTCCTGGGCCGCGGACGGCGTGCGCGGCGAGGTGACCATCGTCGTCGAGGGCGCGGCTCCCGCGGCCGAGGTGGGCGGCGACCCCGACTCCCTGCGGGCGGCGGTGGCCGACGAGGAGGCCGCCGGCGCCACCCGCAAGGAGGCCATCGCCGACGTCGCCCGACGCGCCGGTCTGCCCAAGCGCGAGGTCTACGCCGCTGTCCACCTCACCTGACGCGCTCGCTAGCCTCGGTCCATGCCCGACCAGCCGACCGAGCAGCCGATCGACCAGCCGACCCGCAGCCGGGCCGCCACCGAGGAGACGTCGGGATCCCGGCGCGACCGGGAGCGTCCCCCCGTCCCCGACGCGTTGCCCCTGCCGGTGGTCGACAACCACTGCCACCTCGACATCGCCGACGGTGACTGGGTGGAGACGGCGGAGGCCATCGCGCGGGCCGGGGCCGTCAACGTCGCCCGCATCGTGCAGATCGGCTGCGACCTGCCGGGCGCCCGCTGGGCGGTCGAGGCGGCCGCACGGCACGCCGAGCTCATCGCCGGGGTCGCGCTGCACCCCAACGAGGCGCCCCGTGTCGACGACCTCGACGAGGCGATGGCGGAGATCGAGCGGCTGGCCGGCGCCCACGACAAGGTCCGCGCCGTCGGGGAGACGGGCCTGGACCACTTCCGCACCGGCGAGGAGGGGCGGGCCGTGCAGGAGGAGAGCTTCCGGCGCCACATCGACCTGGCCAAGCGCCTGGACAAGACCCTCGTCATCCACGACCGCGACGCCCACGACGACGTGCTGCGCGTGATCGACGAGGAGGGAGCGCCCGAGCGCTGGATCATGCACTGCTTCTCCGGTGACGACGCCTTCGCCCGTCGGTGCCTGGACCGCGGGGCGCACCTGAGCTTCGCCGGCACCGTCACCTTCAAGAACGCCGCACCGCTGCGCAACGCCCTCGCCGTGACGCCGCTGGACCGGGTGCTCGTGGAGACGGACGCGCCGTACCTGACGCCCACGCCGTACCGCGGGCGCCCCAACGCGTCCTACCTCGTCCCACTCACGGTCCGGGCGATGGCCGAGGTGCGTGGGGACGACCTCGAGGCCCTCTGCCACGCCATCGACACCAACACCGAGAAGGCTTTCGGCGGCACCTGGTGATGTGACAGGTGTGACGGGAGTGGCGACTTCCACGCTCAGGGGCCGGAAGAGGACCCCGACGAGCCCGCCACGACACGGTGCAGACCGTTCCCGAGGAGTTTGACAGGGGTCTCGTCACCGTTATCGTCTTGTGACTGTTGGCCGGGATCGGGATGATCCGCCAGCGCCGGGAGGTGGTAGCCAGCCCCCTCCGCGAGACCCCCCGCTCGCCTCACGTGGTCGTTCCCGAGATGACCACGGCGGCACGCGGACGCGCTGTCGCCCGAGGCCCGGAAGGCTCGACGTTCGGAGCATCGTGCGCTCACGCATCGCCCATCTCAGCAAGTCCCTCCCCCACAGCAAGGCCCTCCTGGTGACCCTCGTCGCCGTCATCGTCGCCGCGGTCGGTGGGACCACTCTCGGCTACGCCGCCCTCACCAAGTCGGTGACCCTGTCCCTCGACGGACAGGCCCAGACCGTCAGCGCCACGGGTGGCACCGTCGGCGACGTGCTGGCCGCCCAGGGTGTCGAGGTCAGCGACAAGGACCTCGTCGCCCCCGCGGTCGACGAGCCCGTCGAGGACGGCACCCGCATCTCGGTGCAGTTCGGTCGCCCCCTCTCCCTCAGCGTCGACGGCGAGGAGCGGACCTACTGGGTCAACTCCACCAACGTCGCCAGCGCCCTGGGCGAGATCGGCCGCCGCTTCGAGGGCGCCGACCTGTCCACCAGCCGCAGCGCCCCCCTCGGTCGCACCGGCATGACCCTCGACGTGGTCACGCCCAAGGTGCTCGACGTCAAGGTGGGCGATGGCCGGCTGAAGCGCAAGAAGCTCACCGTCCTCACCGTCGAGGACGTCCTCGACACGATGAAGGTCAAGGTCGGCAAGCGCGACAAGGTCACCCCGGCCCTCGGCAAGGAGATCTCCGACGGCGACAAGATCGTGGTCACCGACATCCGGGTGGTCACCCGCCGCGAGAAGGGTCAGTCGATCGACTTCGGCACCATCACCCGCGAGGACGACTCGATGCTCGAGGGCAAGCAGGAGACCGTCCGCGCCGGCCGCGCCGGGCTGCGCGACGTGACCTACGAGCTCCGCTTCCGCAACGACGAGCTCGTCGCCCGCAACGTGCTCTCCTCCGACGTCCGGCGCGCCCCCGTGGACGCCATCGTCAAGGTCGGCACCAAGCAGGCCCCGGCCCCGGCCCCGGCCGAGCCCAACTTCGCATCCGGCGGCACCGTGTGGGACTCCCTCGCGCAGTGCGAGTCGGGCGGCAACTGGGCCATCAACACCGGCAACGGCTACTACGGCGGCCTGCAGTTCAACGTCGGCACGTGGCAGTCGTACGGCGGCTCCGGCCTCCCGAGCAACGCCTCCCGCGAGACCCAGATCGCGATCGCGACCAAGGTGCGCGACGCGTCCGGCGGCTACGGCGCCTGGCCGGCCTGCGCGTCCAAGCTGGGCCTGCCCCGCTGAGCACAACCCCTCGGGCACTAGCCTGAGGCGCATGACCACCCCCTCCGCCGGACCGAGCCTGCTCGGTCCGGCGGAGGTGCGTCAGCTGGCCGCCCGGCTCGACCTGCGGCCCACCAAGCAGCGTGGCCAGAACTTCGTGATCGACCCCAACACCGTGCGCCGGATCGTGCGCGAGTCGCACGTCGGGGGCGACGACGTGGTGGTCGAGATCGGGCCCGGGCTCGGCTCCCTGACGCTCGCGCTCCTCGAGGTCGCCGGCCGCGTGGTCGCCATCGAGCTCGACGAGGCGCTGGCCGGACTGCTGCCCGAGACCATCGCCGCGCACGCCCCGGACCGGGTCGATCGCTTCGAGGTCGTGCTGGGCGACGCGATGCGCGTCGAGTCCGTGCCCGGGCCGCCGCCCACCGCGCTGGTCGCCAACCTGCCCTACAACGTGTCGGTGCCGGTGCTGCTCCACATGCTGGCCCTGCTGCCCTCCCTCGAGCGCGGCCTGGTGATGGTGCAGGCCGAGGTCGCGGACCGGCTGGCCGCGCCGCCCGGCTCCAAGACCTACGGCGTGCCGAGCGTCAAGGCCGCCTGGTTCGCCGACGTCCGCCGTGCCGGCACCATCGGGCGCAACGTCTTCTGGCCCGCCCCCAACGTCGACTCGGGTCTGGTGGCCTGGACCCGCCGCGAACCCCCGGCGACCACCGCGTCGCGCCAGCAGGTCTTCGCCGTGGTGGACGCGGCCTTCGCCCAGCGTCGCAAGCAGCTGCGCGCCGCCCTGCGCCCGCTGGCCGGCTCGGGCGAGGCCGCCGAGGCCGCCCTGGTGCAGGCCGGCGTCGACCCCACGACGCGGGGCGAGGTCATCGGCGTGCAGGAGTTCGCCCGGATCGCCGAGGGCATGCCGTGGGACGAGACGCGCCGCGACAGCGACGGCCGCGGATGGTGACCCCCGAGCGCCGACTGCCCCGCAGCGTCGACGTCCGCGCCTCCGCCAAGATCAACCTCCACCTCGGGGTCGGCGCCGCGCGCGTGGACGGCTTCCACCCCCTCGAGACCGTCTACCAGGCGATCGGCCTGCACGACGAGCTCGTCGCCACCGAGGACGAGAGGTTCCGCGTCGTCACCCACGGTGCGGCGTACGTCGACGTGGCCGACGTCCCGGTCGGCCGCGACAACATCGTGGCCCGGGCCACCGCACTGATGGCGGCGCGGGTCGACCGGGAGCCGGTCGCCGACTTCCTGGTCCACAAGGAGATCCCGGTCGCCGGCGGGATGGCCGGCGGGTCCGCCGACGCCGCCGCTGCCCTGCTGGCCCTCGACCGGCTCTGGGACGCCCGGACCCCCGACGACGAGCTCCTCGCGCTGGCCGCCGAGCTCGGCAGCGACGTGCCCTTCGCCCTCATCGGCGGGACCGCGCTGGGCACCGGGCGCGGCGAGCTGGTCATGCCGGTCGCCGACAGCGGGCCGTGGTGGTGGGTCGTCGTACCGTCCGCGGCCGGTGGGCTGTCCACCCCGGCGGTCTACCGTCGCTTCGACGAGATGTTCCCCGGGGCCGACGCCGAGCCGGCGTCCGCCGACGTGCTGCTCGCGGCCCTGGCCACCTCCGACCCGCACCGGCTCGGTGCCGCGATGCACAACGACCTCCAGGAGCCTGCGATCGACCTGCGTCCCGACCTCGGCGAGCTCCTCGACCGCGGGGAGTCGGAGGGCGCGATCCGCGGCCTCGTCTCCGGCTCCGGCCCGACCTGCCTCTTCCTGGCCGAGTCGCCCACGGCCGCCCACGCGGTGGCGGGGGCCCTGCGCGGGTCCGGGCACGCGGTGGTGCTCGTCGCGGCCGGGCCGGTGCCCGGCGCCCAGGTGGTGGAGGCCGAGTGAGCGCGGCACCGGCGAACCTGATCAACCTGGAGCGCGTCTCCAAGTCGTACGGCGTGCGCCCCCTGCTCGACGAGGTCTCCCTCGGCGTCGCGGCGGGGGAGCGGATCGGCATCGTGGGCCGCAACGGCGACGGCAAGACCACCCTCCTCGAGGTGATGACCGGCCTCGAGGAGCCCGACTCGGGCCGGGTGTCGATGACCCGCGGCGTCGAGATCGGCTACCTCCACCAGGGCGACGAGCTGGTCGACACCCACACGGTGCGGGAGGCGGTGCTCGGCGGCCGCTCCGACCACGAGTGGGCCGCCGACGCCACCATGCGCGGCGTCGTCGAGGAGCTGCTGGCCGGCATCTCGCTGGACCGCGCCGTGCTCGGGCTCTCCGGCGGTGAGCGCCGCCGCTGCTCGCTGGCCGCGCTGCTGCTCGGACGCCACGACCTGATCGTGCTCGACGAGCCCACCAACCACCTCGACGTCGAGGCGGTCGCCTGGCTGGCCGAGCACCTCGTGGGTCGCACCAGCGCGCTCATCGTGGTCACCCACGACCGCTGGTTCCTCGACGAGGTCTGCCAGACGACGTGGGAGGTGCACGACGGCTCCGTCGACTCCTACGAGGGCGGCTACGCGTCGTTCGTCCTGGCCAAGGCCGAGCGCCAGCGGCAGGCGAGCGCCTCCGAGCAGCGTCGCCAGCAGCTGGTGAAGAAGGAGCTCGCCTGGCTGCGTCGCGGCGCCCCGGCCCGCACCGCGAAGCCGAAGTTCCGCATCGACGCGGCCAACCAGCTCATCGAGGACGTCCCCCCGCCGCGCGACCGGATGGAGCTGCAGCGTTTCGCCGCCCAGCGCCTCGGCAAGGACGTCATCGACGTCGAGGACGTCGACCTCTACCGCGGCGAGCGTCAGCTCCTCGACCACGCCACCTGGCGGCTGGGCCCCGGCGACCGGGTGGGGATCGTGGGCGTCAACGGCGCCGGCAAGACCTCGGTGCTGTCCCTGCTGTCCGGCGACCTGGAGCCGCGGGTCGGCACGGTCAAGCACGGCCGCACGATCTCGATGCAGCACCTCACCCAGGCCCTCGACGACATCGACCCCGCCGGACGGGTGCTGCCGACGGTGGAGTCCATCCGCCGGGTCACCCGGACCGCCGACGGGCAGGAGCTGACGGCCACCTCTCTGCTGGAGCGCTTCGGCTTCACCGGCGACCGGCTGACCGCCCGGCTCGGCGACCTGTCCGGTGGCGAGCGCCGACGCTTCCAGCTGCTCAAGCTGCTGCTGACCGAGCCCAACGTGCTGCTCCTCGACGAGCCGACCAACGACCTCGACATCGAGACCCTCAACGTCCTCGAGGACTTCCTCGACGGCTGGCCGGGCACCCTGGTCGTCGTCTCGCACGACCGCTACTTCCTCGAGCGGGTCACCGACTCGGTCTGGGCGCTGCTGGGCGACGGCAAGATCTCGATGCTGCCCCGCGGGGTCGACGAGTACCTCGAACGGCGCTCGGCCCGGCGTACGTCGGACGCTGCCGCTGCGCGGGCGGCTGCTGCGTCGGCGTCGTCGCCCGCCCCCGCGTCGGCCGTCCCGGGCGCCGCACCGAAGTCGCGCTCCGGCAGCGCCGAGGAGCGCGCGGCCCGCAAGGCCGTGGCCCGGATCGACAAGCGGCTGGAGCGGATCGCCGAGCAGGAGCGGGCCCTGCACGCCGAGATGGCGGCGCACCTGACCGACTACGACCTGCTCGCGCGGGTCGGCGGCGAGCTCAGTGCCCTCCAGGCCGAGAAGGACGAGCTCGAGATGGAGTGGCTCGAGGCGTCCGAGGCGCTCGAGTAGGCGGGCCTACACGTCGTCGGGGTTGAACGGCGCCAGCAGCGTGCGCAGCAGTCGGGCCAGGGTGGCCCGCTCGCGGGGCGGCAGCCCCTCGAGCAGGGCGGCCTCGGCGCCGAGCAACGCCCCGAAGGCGCCGTCCACGGTCGCCTTGCCCTCCGCCGTGAGTCGCACCAGCACGCCGCGTCGGTCGTGCGGGTCGGGCAGTCGCTCGACGAACCCACGGGCGGCGAGGCGGTCGACGCGGTTGGTCATGGTGCCGCTGGTCACCAGGGTCTCGCGGAGCAGGCGGCCCGGCGAGAGCTCGTACGGCGCTCCGGCCCGTCGCAGCGCGGCCAGCACGTCGAACTCCCACGACTCGATGTCGTGCGTGGTGAAGGCGGCGCGGCGGGCCAGGTCGAGGTGCCGCGACAGCCGGCTGATCCGGCTGAAGACCTCCACGGGGCCGAGGTCGAGGTCGCTGCGCTCGCGCGCCCATGCCTCCACCAGGGCGTCCACCTCGTCGCGCATGGTGGCAGTCTGCCAGATCCGTCGAGAATCTTGACATCAAGACAATGAGAACGGCACTATATCTTGATATCAAGACAATCGCGGAGGAGCGGGCATGACCCACCGGTGGGACCCCCAGCAGTACCTGGCGTACGCCGACGAGCGCGGCCGCCCCTTCGTCGACCTGGTGGCGCGCGTCGCCGCCGCCGAGCCGCGGCGGGTGGTGGACCTCGGGTGCGGGCCGGGCAACCTCACCGCGATGCTCGCCGCGCGCTGGCCGGGAGCCGACGTCCGCGGGATCGACGCCAGCCCCGAGATGATCGCCGCCGCGCGAGCACCCGGAGTCTCGTTCGAGGTCGCGGACCTGCGGGTCTGGGCGCCCGACGAGCCGGTCGACGTCCTGGTCTGCAACGCGACGCTCCAGTGGGTGCCGGGCCACCTGGAGCTGCTGCCCCGGCTCGTCGGCCACGTCGTCCCCGGTGGGTGGTTCGCCTTCCAGGTGCCGGGCAACGTCGACGAGCCCAGCCACACGATCCGTGCCGAGCTGGCGGCCGAGGCGCCGTACGGCGAGCACGTGCGGGACGTCGCGACGCCCTCCTCGCACGACCCCGGCGTCTACCTGCGTGCCCTGCAGTCCCTCGGCTGTGAGGTCGACGCCTGGGAGACGACGTACCTGCACGTCCTCCACGGGCCGGACCCCGTGCTGGCCTGGGTCTCCGGCACGAGCGCACGACCGGTGCTGGACGCGCTCCCGGAGGCGCTGCGCACGGAGTTCGCGGACGAGCTCGGGGCGCGGCTGCGTCGCGCCTACCCCGACGACGGCCACGGGGTCCTGCTGCCGTTCCGCCGGGTCTTCTGCGTCGCCCGGGTGGGCGAGAGGGTGTCGTCATGAGGCTCCACCACGTGCAGGTCGCCTGCCCCGTCGGCGGCGAGGGTGTCGCCCGCCGCTTCTGGGCCGAGGGCATGGGTCTGACCGAGGTCGAGAAGCCCGATGACCTGAAGGCCCGCGGCGGCGCCTGGTTCCGGGCGTACGACGACTCCGGGGCGGTCACCGCCGAGATCCACGTGGGCGTCGAGGATCCCTTCGTGGCCGCGCGCAAGGCGCACCCCGCCCTGCTGGTCGACGACCTGGACGCCGCGGCCGCCCGGCTCGAGGCGCTGGGGTTCGACGTCGACCACGCCCAGCGCGACAGCTTCCCCGGACACGTGCGCTGCCACTGCCGGGACGGGCACGGCAACCGGGTGGAGCTCCTGCAGGCCCGCTGAGCGGGGATCCTGCTCCCCACGGAAGTTACCGGTCGGTAGGGTGGGCGCATGCCTCGCGTCCTCGACCTCTGGAACACCACGACGAGGCTGCCCCAGGGGCGGCGGATCTTCTCGACGCTCTTCGCGCGGAAGGCGCCGTACTTCGCCTCGATCCACCCGCGCTTCACCGTCCTGGAGCCCCACCACGCCGAGCTGGTCATCCGCAGGCGCCGGTCGGTGACCAACCACATCGGCACCGTGCACGCCATCGCGCTGTGCAACGGCCTCGAGGCCGCGATGGGTGCGCTCGCCGAGGTGAGCATCCCGGCGCACAAGCGATGGATCCCCCAGGGGATGGAGGTCGCCTACACGGCCAAGGCCGACTCCGACGTCACCTGCATCGCCGAGACCGACCCTGAGCAGTGGACCGGTGACGACCCCGACGTGGGCGTGCGGGTGCGCGGCCTACGACGCGACGGCACCGTGGTGATCGAGGGCGTGATCCGGCTCCACGTGACCGAGAAGCGCGGAGCGTAGCGACGCGTTTCGACGTCCTCACTGCGTCCGAACCTGCGAGCGCGCTCAGACCGCGCGGCCGCCGTCCATGTTGCCCACGCCGGTCAGCTCGATGGGGTTCTTCTCGCCGACCAGCCGCTTCTGCACGATCGTCGCGATCCAGGTCAGGATCAGGTTGACCATCACGTAGAGCGAGGTGATCACGATGGCGCGTGGGGACCTGGTTGTTGAACTCGAGGTAGATCGGCTTGCCGACGGCCGTGAGGCCGGGCGCCAGGATGTAGTACCCGAGGCTGGTGTCCTTCAGCGCCACGACCATCTGGCTGATGATCGTCGGCAGCATGATCTTGACCCCCTGCGGCAGCAGCACCGAGGTCATCACCTGCGACTTGCGCATGCCGATGGCGTACGCCGCCTCGCCCTGGCCGGCCGGCACGGCGTTGATGCCGGCCCGGAAGACCTCGGCCAGCACCGCGCCGTTGTAGAGCGTCAGCGCGATGACCACGCACCAGAAGGAGCTGAGCGGGCCGTCGCCGATGGACAGCAGGTAGAAGGCGAAGACCATCAGCAGCAGGACGGGCACCGCGCGGAAGAACTCCACGACCAACCACGCCGGACCGCGGACCCAGGCATGGTCGGAGAGCTTGGCGACGCCGAAGACCAGGCCGAAGACGACGGCGAAGATGATCGAGAAGAACGCCATCTTGAGGGTCTCGATCAGGCCGTCGACCAGGATGTACCTGACGTAGTCGGGGGTGAGGAAGGGCTCCCACAGGGCGTACTCGAGCTGACCGTTGTCGTACATCGTCCAGATCATGAAGGCGACCAGCGCGGCCAGGGCGACGAGGCTGACGAGGGTGTAGATCCGGTGCCGGGCGACGGTCTTGGGGCCCGGGGCGTCGAAGAGGACGGATGCGCTCATCGGGCCACCTTGACCTTCCGCTCGACGAGGTAGGACGACAGGGAGATGAGCTCGACCAGGATGATGTAGCCGATCGCGAAGGTGAGGAAGATGCCGATGCGCTGGTCGGCGTTGTTGTTGGTCAGCGCCCGCATCGTCGCGGTCGCCTCGGCCATGCCGAACGCCGCGGCGACCGAGGTGTTCTTGAGCAGCGCGATCAGGACGCTCGTCATCGGGGGGATGACGGCCCGCGTGGCCTGGGGGAGGACGATCTGTCGCATCGACTGGCCGAAGGTGAGGCCGATGGCGCGTCCGGCCTCGGCCTGCCCGAGGGGCACGGCGTTGACGCCGGAGCGCAGGGCCTCGCAGACGAAGGCGGACGTGTAGAGGGTGAGCGCGATGCAGGAGCGGAAGAAGAAGGCGGAGACGTTCCAGCCGGCGATCTCGACGTCCTCGACGAACTTGAAGTTGTAGCCGAGCACCGGCATCGCGATGGCCATGAAGACGAAGATCATCAGCAGCGGCGTGTTGCGGAACAGGGTGACGTAGACGACGGCCGCCTTGTTGAGGATGCTGACCGGTCCGACCCTGAAGACGGCCAGGATCGTGCCCCACACGAGCGCTCCGATGCCGGAGACGACGAACAGGCCGATCGTCAGGCCGAAGGCCGTGAGGTAGTCGTCGAAGTTCGAGAACACCGCATCCATGTGCGGCGGCTCCTCTCTGCGTGATTCCGGCGGGCGTGATTCCGGCGGGCGTGATGCCGGCGGGCGTCGCCGCCCGCCGGCATCACGATCAGGTGGACCGCGTGTACGGCGTCAGGCGGCCGGGCACTCGTCCATGGCCGGCGGCTCGGGGGTGTCGACGCCCGACTGGCCCAGGGTGGCCTCGAAGGCCGTGCCCCAGTCGCCGTCGTCCTCGGCCTGCGTGAGCGTGTCGGTGATCCACTGGCACATCTCGGGCTTGTCCTTGCTGTAGCCCACGCCGTACCGCTCCTCGGAGAACGGGTCGACGACGACCTTGAGGTCGTCCGGGTGCTCGGCGGCGTAGCCGAGCAGGATCGCGCCGTCGGTGGTCATGGCGTCGACCGTTCCGCTGAGGACCTGGTCCACGCACTCGGAGTAGGTGTCGAAGCCGCGCGGCTTGGCGCCCTCGGCCTTGATGTTGTCCAGCGAGGTGGAGCCCGTCACCGAGCACACCTCCTTGCCCTTGACGTCGTCGAGGCTCTCGATGTCGCTGTCGGACCCGACGAGCAGCTGCTGGCCGGTCACGTAGTAGGGGCCGGCCTGGCCGACGACCTGGCGACGCTCGTCGGTGATGGAGTACGACGCGATGACGAGGTCGACCTCGCCCTCCTGGAGGAAGGGCTCACGGTTGTCGGAGATCGTCTCCTTCCACGTGATGTCCTCGGCGGCGATGCCCAGCGAGGCGGCGAGGATCTTGCCGATCTCGGGGTCGAAGCCCTGGGGCATGTCGTCGGTGGCGCCCTTGAAGCCGATGCCGGGCTGGTCGTACTTGACGCCGATGGTGATGTCGCCGGCGTCGGCGAACTCCTTCATCGCGGTGCCGTCGTCGAAGTTGTCGGCGGCGTTCTCCGTCACCTCGACCTCGGTCTCGCTGGCGTTGTCGTCACCGGCGTCGCCGCAGGCGGCCAGGCTCAGGGCCAGCCCGAGGCCGGCCACCACGGCCTTGGTTCTGATGAATCGCATCTGCATCTCCCTTGTGTGAGGTGGGTGGGTCAGTGCTTGAGGATCTTGCCGAGGAAGTCCTTGGCGCGGTCCGAGCTGGGGTGGGTGAAGAACTCCTCGGGCGTGTTCTCCTCGAGGATGGCGCCGTCGGCCATGAAGACGACCCGGTGCGCCGCGGTGCGCGCGAAGCCCATCTCGTGGGTCACCACGACCATCGTCATGCCCCGCTGTGCGAGGTCGACCATGACGTCGAGGACCTCCTTGATCATCTCCGGGTCGAGCGCCGAGGTCGGCTCGTCGAAGAGCATCACCTTGGGCTCCATGGCCAGCGCGCGAGCGATCGCGACGCGCTGCTGCTGGCCGCCGGAGAGCTGGGCGGGGTACTTCTCGGCCTGGTGGCCCACGCCGACCCGGTCCAGCAGCTCGCGCGCCTTGGTCTCGGCCTCGCTCTTGTCCATGCCCCGCACCTTGATGGGCCCGAGGGTGACGTTCTCGAGGATCGTCTTGTGGGCGAAGAGGTTGAAGCTCTGGAAGACCATGCCGACCTCGGCCCGCAGGGCCGCGAGCGCCTTGCCCTCCTGGGGGAGCGGCTGGCCGTCGAGGGTGATGGTGCCACCGTCGATCGTCTCGAGCCGGTTGATGGCGCGACACAGGGTGGACTTGCCCGAGCCCGAGGGGCCGATGACCACGACGACCTCACCGCGGCTGACGGTGAGGTCGATGTCCTTGAGGGCCTGCATCTGGCCGAAGTACTTCTGCACCCCGTCCAGCACGACCAGCGGTTCTCCACGGCCGGGGCTGACGGACCCGTGCTCCATCGTCGTCATGGGCGCAACCTATCGGCCCATGACCCTTCCGGGCCATCACTCTCTGGTCATGGCGTGCAATCGTGACCGGAACGAGGCCGGTCAGCGAGGGCGCGAGCGCGAGGTGGCCGAGGTCGCGTCGTACACCCGCACCCAGCGTCGCCCCGGTCTGTCAGCGTCCAGTCCGAGTTGTAGTACTGGATGAACGAGCTGATGGTGTCGCGGCCGGAGTCGCGCTCGCCGAAGTACTCCATGACGTCGATCTCGGTGCCCGCCGACGGGTCGCCGGGCACGAACCTGCGATCGCGCGGCAGCATCCAGCCCGTCACCCATCTCGCCGCGGGGTCCGAGCGGCCGCAGGTGCGAGGCGTCCACACGCTCTCGTGCTGGCGCACCTGGTCGTTCCACACCGACCCGTCGAGGGCCGCGCCGTCGAACGTGTCCTCGAAGGTCGTCCGCCACGGCCGCGTCCGCACGCGACGGGTCGTCGCCGCGGTCGCTCGGGCGGTGCCCTCCACCCTGGCCCGGTAGATCCCCGGCCCGGCGTCGAAGGCCGCGGATCCCGCCCGGTCCTGCCGGGCGGACCCGACGGTGCGCCATCCCCGTCGGGTGTCCCGCTGCAGGAGCACCGTGCGGCCCGGCCGTGCCGGTCGGAAGGAGGCCACCAGCTGTCCGGATGCCGGTGGCCCAGCGGACGACCGGCCGGGCTGGACGACCGGTGGGAGCGCGACCAGGATGCCCACCCCCTCGGGGGCGGTGCCGGACCGGACGTGTCGACGGGCGTGCGCCGCCCGGCGCCGCCGGAGGGTGTTCGTGCTGGCCGGTGCCCCCATTGGGGGAGGCGGGCCTGGGCGTCTCGGCGTGTCGCGGGCAGGGGATGATGCCGGACATGAGGAGGCCGGCATGACGCGCGTCCTGGTCGCTCCCGGCACGTTCAAGGGGACGCTCCCCGCGTACGACGTCGCACGGGCCGTCGCCCTCGGCCTGCGGCGGGCGCGTCCCGACGTCGACGTCGAGTGCCTGCCGGTGGCCGACGGGGGCGACGGCACCCTGGACGCCGTGGTCTCGGCCGGCTTCGTGCGGGTGCCGGTCACGGTCACCGGCCCGACCGGGGAGCCGGTGGGGACGGCGTACGCCCGGCGGGGGACCACCGCCGTGGTCGAGATGGCCGACGCGTGCGGGCTCGAGCGCCTGCCCGGCGGGGTGCTCGCCCCCCTGACCGCGTCCAGCCGTGGTCTCGGCGAGGCGATGGCCGCGGCGCTCGACGCGGGCTGCCGCGAGCTGGTCGTGGGGATCGGCGGCAGCGCCAGCACCGACGGCGGGGCGGGGCTGCTGGCCGCCCTGGGGGCCGTCACGTCGCCCGCCGTGCCCGACGGGGGCGGGGGCCTGGCGGACGTGTCGGTCCTGGACCTGTCCGGGCTGCACCCCGGGCTCGCCGGCGCCCGGGTGGTGGTCGCCTGCGACGTCGACAACCCGCTGACCGGTCCCGACGGGGCCGCTCGCGTCTACGGACCCCAGAAGGGCGCAGCGCCCGACGACGTGGTCGCTCTGGACCGCGCGCTCGGCCACTGGGCCGACGTGCTCGCACGCTCGGCGGGCGCGGACCACCGCGACGTCCCCGGTGCCGGCGCCGCGGGAGGTGTCGGCTTCGCCCTGGTGTCCGCGCTCGGGGCCGAGCTGCGACCCGGCATCGCGCTGACGCTCGACCTGCTGGGCTTCGCCGACCGGGTGGCCGGGGCCGACCTCGTCGTCACCGGCGAGGGCTCCCTCGACGCGCAGAGCCTGCGTGGCAAGGCACCCGTCGGGGTCGCGTCCGCGGCCGGCACCGCCGGGGTGCCGGTCGCCGTGGTCTGCGGGCGGCGGCTCCTCTCCGACGCCGAGCTGGCGAGCGGCGGCATCGCTGCGGCGTACGCCCTGCTCGACATCGAGCCCGACGTGGCGACGTGCCTGCGCGAGCCGGCCCGGCTGCTCGCCGACCTCGGGGAGCAGATCGGGCGCGATCACCTCACCTGAGCGACCTCACGGTCGCCGAACCGGAGTGGCGTGTCGGCCGCCGCGTCCGCGGCCGTCGGAGCAGGGGCCAAGGTCCCGCCACGCACGTCGCCCGACCCTGTCCGGGCCGTGGCGCCCGCCCGCAGGCTGGGACCAGGAGGACGCGATGACCACGACGACGAGCACCCGGAGGCGGACGTCGGCCGCGCACCGTCCGCCCGCGCTGACCACTGCCGTCGGCGGGTTCTTCACGTGCATGGGCGGGGTGCACGTGGGGGTCGTGGCGGCGGACCCGAGCACCTACGAGACGTTCGCGGACCAGGCCCTGTTCGGCTTCGTGCGCACCGGCTGGGCAGAGGTCTTCATGGCCACCCCGGAGGTGTGGGCGCTGCTGCTGGCCGCCGCGGAGATCACCGTCGGGGTGCTGCTCCTCGTGGGTGGTCGAGCGGCACGCGTGGGCTGGGTGGCGACGGTCGTGTTCCATCTCCTGCTCATGCTCTTCGGCTTCGGGGCGTGGGTGTGGTCGGTGCCCGCCATCGCGTTCCTGGTCTGGGCGGCTCGTCGCGACTGGCCGGACCTGGGAGGAGCGGACGGTCGCGCGCCTCGCCACGCGGAGGTCAGGACTCGTAGCCGCTGACCCCTCTCGGCCGGGCAGGTGTCGCGGCCGCTCCGCCGCGGGCCGCGTCGAGCCCTCACCACCGTCGAGGGGTCACAGGGTGCGGACGGTCCCGGCGTCGGGGTCCCAGCGCCGCAGCTGGGTGAGGCGCAGGGTGAGGTCGTCGTGGCCGAGCGCTCCCAGGGCGGCGGGGATCGCGGAGCGGGTGAGGCGGCGGGCGAGGGTGACGTGCGGCAGCCAGCCGGGGTGCTTGGCGTGCGGCACGTCGGTGCGCAGGTCGAGGACGGCCCGCACGAGGGTGTCGGGGACGTCGAGGAGCCGGACCAGCGAGACCCGTGAGCCCCCGAGCAGGGCGAGGCCCGACGCCCGGACCTCGGCGGGCACGGCCGCCCCGAGGCGCGCGAGAGCCACCTCGTCGTGCTCCGGCCCGAGGGCCTCCGCGGTCAGGACGGTGACGTGCGGAGTGTTGGTCATCCCCTTGTGGTCGAGCTGCGACGGCAGACCGGCGTCACGCAGGGCCTGCCAGTCGCGGAGCACGGCCTCGCGCCCCTCGTCGTCGGGCAGCAGCTCGAAGGCGTGGAGGCGCGGCATGGGACCGAGGGTAGGCGTCGGGCCCCCGTCGCCGGCCTCGACCGCCACGCGCCGGCCAGCAGGAGGCGAAACGCGATTGCCCGCGCCGGACGCGCCCGCCGTACCCTTGGCCGGTCATGACTGCCACGCCTGAGACCCTGCCGCGCACCTACGAGGTCCGCACCTACGGGTGCCAGATGAACGTCCACGACTCCGAGCGGCTCACCGGCCTGCTGGAGGACGCGGGGTACGTCGCGTCGCCGGCGGGCGAGCAGGCCGACGTCGTCGTCTTCAACACCTGCGCGGTGCGCGAGAACGCCGACAACAAGCTCTACGGCAACCTGTCGCACCTGGCGCCGATCAAGGCCGCCAACCCCGACATGCAGATCGCGGTCGGCGGCTGCCTCGCCCAGAAGGACCGCTCCACGATCACCAGCAGGGCGCCGTACGTCGACGTCGTCTTCGGCACGCACAACATCGGCTCCCTGCCGGCCCTGCTCGACCGCGCCCGCTCCCAGCAGGAGGCGCAGGTCGAGATCCTCGAGTCGCTGTCGGTCTTCCCCTCGACCCTGCCGACCAAGCGCGACTCGGCGTACGCCGCGTGGGTGTCGATCTCGGTCGGCTGCAACAACACGTGCACCTTCTGCATCGTCCCGGCGCTGCGCGGCAAGGAGAAGGACCGCCGCCCCGGCGAGATCCTCGCCGAGATCGAGGCGCTGGTCGCCGAGGGTGTCACCGAGGTGACCCTGCTCGGCCAGAACGTCAACGCCTACGGCGTGGAGTTCGGCGACCGCAGGGCCTTCTCCAAGCTGCTGCGCGCGTGCGGCGGGATCGAGGGACTCGAGCGGGTGCGCTTCACGTCCCCGCACCCCGCGGAGTTCACCGACGACGTCATCGAGGCGATGGCCGAGACGCCCAACGTGATGCACCAGCTGCACATGCCGCTGCAGTCCGGCTCGGACCGCGTGCTGCGCGCGATGCGCCGCTCCTACCGCTCCTCCAAGTTCCTCGGCATCATCGAGCGGGTCCGCGCGGCCATGCCGGACGCGGCGATCACCACCGACATCATCGTGGGCTTCCCCGGCGAGACCGAGGAGGACTTCCTCGAGACGATGCGGGTGGTCCGCGAGTCCCGCTTCTCCGGCGCCTTCACCTTCCAGTACTCCCCGCGCCCCGGCACCCCGGCGGCCACGATGGAGGACCAGGTGCCGCCGGAGGTCGTCAAGGACCGCTACCTGCGCCTGTCCGCGCTGGTCACCGAGATCGCGTGGGAGGAGAACCAGGCGCTCGTCGGCACCCACGTCGAGCTGATGGTCGCCGAGGGGGAGGGCCGCAAGGACGCCGCCACCCACCGGCTCTCCGGCCGGGGCCGCGACAGCCGGCTCGTGCACTTCAACCCCGAGGGCGCCGACGGGGTCCGGCCCGGCGACATGGTCACCGTCGAGGTCACCTACGCCGCCCCGCACCACCTCGTGGCCGACGGCCCGGTCCTGGACGTACGTCGCACCCGCGCCGGCGACGCGTGGGAGGCCCGCACCTCGGCCCCGGCCGCCGCCTCCGCCGGGGTCGGCCTCGGCATGCCGGGCATCGGCGCGCCCGCCCCGCTCCCGCCCGCTCCCGCCTGCGGCTGAGTGTGGCTTCGGTGCCACCAGGTGACACCGAAGCCACACCGAAGTGCCGCGCGCGGTTGTCCACAGGAGCTGATCGGCACGACTGACCGTGGTTCGGCGTGGGCACACCGACGAGATGACGTCCGCACACGCCTGGCCATCGCAGTGGTCCGCCGCCGACTTCCTCGACGACCAGCAGGGCGTGGTGTCCCGCGCCCAGCTGCTTGGCGCCGGGGAGACGCCCGCGAGCATCCGGCGGTTGATCCGGCGCCGGGAGCTCGCAACGGTGCATCCCGGCGTGTACGTCGACCACACCGGCGAGCCGGTATGGGTCCAGCGGGCGTGGGCCGCGGTGCTGCACGCGTGGCCGGCCGCGCTGGCGGGCGAGGCGGCACTGCGTGCGCACGAGGGGCCGGGGAAGCGGCCGGACCCGGCGAGGATCGAGGTGGTGGTGGCCCGGACGCGGACCGTCCTCGCGCCACCCGGTGTCAAGGTCAAGCGGATCGACCGGCTGGACCTCCGGGTCGTGTGGAGCGTCGGCCCGCCCCGGCTGCGGTACGACGACGCCGCCATCGAGGTCGCCTGCCGATCGGCGTCGGACTTCGACGCGCTGCGGGTGCTGGCCGACGTGGTGCAGGGCCGGCGTTCGACCGCTGCGAGGCTGGCCTCGGAGCTCGCCGCTCGTGGACGCGCGCCGCGACGGGTCTGGCTGACCGGCGTGCTGGGCGACATCGCGGACGGGTCGTGCTCGGTCCTCGAGCACGGCTACCTCACGCGGGTGCTCCGCCCGCACGGGCTGCCGCTGGGTGAGCGTCAGGTCCGGGACGGTCGGGCAGACCGGGTGGCCTACCGCGACGTCGAGCACGACGACGGACTGGTGGTCGAGCTCGACGGTCGACTCGTCCACGACTCGGCGCGGCAGCGAGACCTCGACATGGAGCGGGACCTCGACGCGGCGCTGGTCGGCAAGGACACCGTGAGGCTCGGGTGGGGCCAGGTCTTCGACCGCCCGTGCCGGACGGCGGGCAAGGTCGCCGGCCTGCTCGTGGCTCGCGGCTGGGCCGGTCGGGCGCACCCCTGCGGAGCTGGGTGTGGGATCGGTGTCACCGGGTGACACCGATCCCACACCCAACCTCCGACGAACGGTGGAGCGCTCAGGCCGGCGGCTCGGCCGACCCGTCCTCGGCCTCCTGGCCGGCGTCGGGGTCCTTCTGGGTGCCGGACTCCTGGTCGTCGGCCTCGCCCTCGGGGGCCTGTTGCTTGTCGTCGGGCTGCGCGATCTCGCCGGGGAGCACGTCGTCCACGGCGGGGTTGGCCTCGGGGTTCAGGTCGCGTCCCAGCCCCTCGTCGGCGGGGTCCGCGTCCACCGCGTCCACGCCGCCGGGGTTGGGCTCCCCGTCCTCGATGACCGGCTCTGGCTGCGGGCCGGGGTCCTGGTTGTTCATCGTTGTCCCTCCTGGTGGTGGTCGAAACCGTGGGCGAGGTAGCGCTCGCCGCTGCCGAGACGGCTCAGTGCGTACGACTCGTGGGGCACCACCGGTGACGGCAGCGCGTCGAGGCGGCACCAGCGCAGCTCGGCGCACTTGTCGGGCTCCATCACGCGCGGCTCGCCCTCCCACGAGCGTGCGGTGAAGAACCAGTCGACGCGCTCGTCGATGGCCTCCCCGCCCCGCGTGCGGTGCATGGTGAACTCGAAGTCGAGGTCGATGCCGTCCAGCCCGAGCTCCTCGGCGGCCTCGCGCAGGGCGGCGTCGTACGCCGTCTCGCCGCGCTCGACGTGGCCAGCCGCGGCGGCGGCCCAGTGGCCGTCCATGTACGGCGTGCCCCGGCGCAGCTGGAGCAGCACCTCGGTGCCCCCGTCGCGCGCCTCGCGCAGCAGGTAGACGTAGGAGGCAGGCACGACCACGAAGCGCTCTGTCACGCCCGCCAACCTAACGCCGGCGCCCGGGCGCTCGCCCCACCCCCTCAGGGGTGCGTGCCTCAGCGGCGGGGTGCCGCGCCGGTGGCCGGGTTGGCCGGGTCGGTGGGCAGGCCCGGCGTGTCCGGGTCGGGGGCCGGCACGGGAGCCGGGCCGGGCAGGGGATCGGGGCCGGGGGAGGGCACCACGTCGGGGTCGGGCGCGGGCTCGGTCGTGGCCGTGGCGCTGTCCAGGAAACCCATCTGGTCCTCCGTGGTCCGGAGCGGCCCGAGCGGGCCGCGACTGGTTTGGGACACTACCGACCATGACCGACGCGCCCCACCCCGTGACGGTCGCCGTCGTGGGGGCCACCGCCTCCGGCAAGACGGGGCTCGGCCTCGACCTCGCCGAGCGGCTGGGCGGCGAGGTGGTCAACACCGACGCCATGCAGCTCTACCGCGGGATGGACGTCGGCACCGCCAAGCTGCCGCTGTCCGAGAGGCGCGGGATCCCCCACCACCTGCTCGACCTGCTCGACGTCACCGAGACGGCCACGGTGGCGCACTTCCAGGAGTGGGCGCGGGCCGTGATCGTCGAGATCCACCGGCGCGACGCGACCCCGGTCCTGGTCGGAGGGTCGGCGCTCTACACCCGCGCGGTCCTCGACCGCTTCGAGTTCCCCGGCACCGACGCCTCGCTGCGCCGCGAGCTCGAGGCCGAGCTGGAGCGCGTCGGTCCCGCCGCGATGCACCAGCGGCTGGCCCGACTCGATCCCGAGGCCGCGGGCCGGATGCTCGTCGACAACGGTCGCCGCGTCGTCCGGGCGCTGGAGGTGATCGCCCTCACCGGTCGCCCGTGGTCCGCGAGCCTCCCGCAGCTGGAGTACGCCGACCCGCTCACCCTCCAGGTCGGCGTCGACATCGACCGACCCACCCTGGACGCCCGCATCGAGCAGCGGGTCCGCGAGATGTACGACGCGGGGCTGGTGGAGGAGGTGGAGCGGCTGCTCGACCTGGGGCTCGAGCAGGGACGCACCGCCAGCCGGGCGATCGGCTACAGCGAGGCGGCGGCGTACCTGCGCGGGGAGATGGGCCTCGATGACGCCATCGCCCGTACCCAGGCCGCGACCCGGCGCTTCGCGCGGCGCCAGGACGGGTGGTTCCGCAAGGACCCCCGCGTGGTCTGGATCGCGTACGACGACCCGCACCGGCTCGAGCGCGTCCTCGCCGCCATCGAGACGTTCCACCCCTCAGGGGATCGACAACCGGGCGTCTGAGGCGCAGGGTGGAGCCCCGACCCTGGGTGCTCACTCTCGGAGGCTCACATGCGCACAGTCCTACCCGCCCTCGCCACGTCCGCCCTCGTGGCCGGCCTGCTGGTCACCGGGCCAGCGGCACCGGCCGAGGAGTCCTCGCCGCCGACCTCGGCCCGGCCGACGGCCAAGATCCCCACCTCCGTCGGCTACGGCGGCGCAGTGACGACCGTGGACCCCGAAGCCAGCGCCGCGGCGCTCAAGGTCCTCAAGCGCGGCGGCAACGCGGCCGATGCCGCGGTGGCGGCCGCCGCCACCCTGGGCGTGACCGAGCCCTACAGCGCCGGCCTCGGCGGCGGTGGTTACTTCGTGCACTACGACGCCAAGACGGGCAAGGTCCGCACCATCGACGGACGCGAGACCGCGCCGGCGAAGATGCCCAGCGACGCGTTCATCGACCCGGCCACGGGCAAGCCCTACCGGTTCACGCCGGAGCTGGTGACCAGCGGCGTCAGCGTCGGCGTCCCCGGCACCCCGGCCACCTGGGAGCGGGCCCTCGAGCGCTTCGGCACGATGTCGCTGGACAAGGCCCTCAAGCCGGCGATCAAGGTCGCCAGGCGGGGCTTCGTGGTCGACGAGACGTTCCGTCAGCAGACCCTCGACAACAAGCAGCGGTTCGAGGCCTACCGGGCCACCCGCAAGCTCTTCCTCCCCGGCGGCGACGCCCCGGCCGTCGGCTCCGTGTTCCGCAACCGTGCGCTGGCCCGGACCTACGCGATGCTGGGTCGTCGGGGCATGGACCGGTTCTACCGCGGCAAGCTCGCCGGGCTGATGGTCAAGATCGTCCGCGACCCGCGCACGACCTCCGACACCACGCTGCCCGTCCCGCCCGGCTACCTCTCGCGCAAGGACCTGAAGTCCTACCAGGCCCTCACGCAGAAGCCGACCCGGATGCGCTACCGCGGCTACGACGTCTTCGGCATGAAGCCCTCCTCCTCCGGTGGCACCACCGTCGGTGAGGCGCTCAACATCCTCGAGCCGTTCAACCTCACGGAGATGGACGCCCCGCGAGTGCTCCACCACTACCTCGAGGCCAGCGCGCTCGCCTTCGCCGACCGCGCCAAGTACCTCGGCGACTCCCGCTTCGTCGACGTGCCCGTCTCTGACCTGCTCAGCGACAACTACGGCGCCGAGCGGGCCTGCGCGATCAACCCCAACGCCGCGATGCCCAAGCCCACCGCGGCCGGTGACGCCACGTCGTACGACGGGAACTGCCCCGCCCCCGCGGCCCGCGGCGCGGCCGACAACGACACCGAGAACATCTCGACCACCAACCTCGCCGTGGCCGACAAGTGGGGCAACGTCGTGGAGTACACGCTCACCATCGAGCAGACCGGCGGCTCGGGCATGCTCGTGCCGCGGCACGGCTTCCTGCTCAACAACGAGCTCACCGACTTCTCCACCGTCTACGACCCGGCCGACCCCAACCGCATCCAGCCCGGCAAGCGCCCGCGCTCCTCGATGAGCCCCACCATCGTGCTCAAGCACGGGGAGCCGTTCCTGGCCCTGGGCTCGCCGGGCGGGTCGACCATCATCACCACGGTGCTGCAGACCCTGGTCAACCGCATCGACATGGGCATGGACATCGAGCAGGCGCTCGCCGCGCCCCGGGCCTCGCAGCGCAACACGGCCAGCGTCACCGCCGAGCCGGACTTCATCACCCGCTACGGGACGGAGCTGCAGACGGTCTACGGACACAAGCTGACCCCGTCGGGCGACGCGTTCACGAGTGCCGCGGAGATCGGTGCGGCGACCGCGATCGAGTTCGGTCCCGACGGCCTGATGACGGCCGTGGCCGAGCCGGTACGCCGCGGCGGCGGGTCGACCCGCGTCGTGGACACCAAGAAGTAGTCCCCACCGCTCCTGGCGATGAGCGTGATCGGTCGGGTGCTCCGGCACCCGACCGGTCCGCACTGGCCCCGTGACCGGACGCGACCACCTGCCCGAGCGAGGCGACCGGCGGATCCCGCGGGGGTCGTCGCGATCACCCGGAACAGGAAGAGGTACGAGCCATGACCACCATCTACTACACGGGTTGCTCGCTCGACGGCTACATCGCGACGCCGGACCACTCCCTCGACTGGCTGACCTCGCGCGACATCGACGAGAACGGGCCGATGCACTACTCGGGGTTCCGGGAGCGCATCGGGTCGTGCGTCATGGGGGCGACCACGTGGCAGTGGATCCTCGACCACGACGACGACCCGTGGGGCGACCTGCCGACCTGGGTGATGACGCACCGCACGTTCGAGCCGGTCAAGGCGGTCACGTTCAGCGCCGACCCGGTGGAGCAGGTGCACGCCGCCGCGCTCGAGGCGGCGGCGGGCAAGGACGTGTGGCTGGTGGGCGGCGGGGACCTGGTCGGGCAGTTCCACGACGCCGGCCTCCTCGACGAGGTGTGGATCCAGTACGCCCCGGTGACCCTCGGCGGCGGGGCCCCGGTGCTGCCGCGCCACGTCGAGCTGCGGCTCGAGGAGGTCGAGCGCAACCACGACTTCGCCTGCCTGCGGCACAGCGTCGTCCGCTGAGCATCGCCGGTCAGCGGTGTCGTCGGACGGGTGCCGGCGTCCCTGCGACACTGGGGGAGTGAGCTACCGCTTCCTCAAGGGCCACGGCACCGAGAACGACTTCGTCGTGCTCCCCGACCCCGACGGCACCGTCCACGGTGACCTCGACCCCGCGCGCGTCCGGGCGCTGTGCGACCGCCGGGCCGGGATCGGCGGCGACGGGGTGCTGCGTGCGGTGCGGGACGGCGACCGGTGGTTCATGGACTACCGCAACGCCGACGGCTCGGTGAGCGAGATGTGCGGCAACGGCGTGCGCGTCTTCGCCCGCTACCTCCACGACCACGAGGGCGAGCCCTTCCCGATGGCCGTCGCCACCCGCGACGGGGTCAAGGTGCTCAGCGACGCCGGCGACGGCCTGCTCACCGCCGACATGGGGACGCCGCGCGTGCACGACGCCACGACGGTCACCGTCGACGGCGCCGAGCACGCGGCCCGGCACGTCTCGACGGGCAACCCGCACGCGGTGGCGTTCGTCGACGACCTGGCCGAGGCCGGCTCGCTGCTCGTCGAGCCCGGCTACGACCACGAGGTCTACCCCGAGGGCGTCAACGTCGAGTTCGTCGTACGCCGCGGCGCACGGCACGTGGCGATGCGGGTGCACGAGCGGGGCTCGGGCGAGACCCGGTCCTGCGGAACCGGCGCCTGCGCGGTGATGGTCGCCACCGCGCTCGCCGACGACGCGCCGCGCGGCACGTCGTACCGCGTCGACGTCCCCGGGGGCCGCCTCGACATCGTGTGGACCGACGACGACCGGGTGCTGATGACCGGTCCGGCGGTGCTGGTCGCGGAGGGCGTCAGCGACCTCTGAGCAGGGCGTCCTATGCTCGCGCGCATGGACATCACCGGAGCTTCCGCCATCGTCACCGGAGGGGCGTCGGGCATCGGCGCCGCCGTCGCCCGAGCCCTGGCCGCGCGTGGCGCGATCGTCGTGGTCGCCGACCTGAACGCCGAGAAGGGCGAGGCCCTCGCCGAGGAGATCAAGGGCGTCTTCGCTCGCGTCGACGTCACCGACACCGAGCAGATCGCGTCCGCCGTGCAGGCGGCCGCCGAGATCGCCCCGCTGCGGGCGTGCGTCAACTCCGCCGGCATCGGCTGGGCCCAGCGCACCATCGGCCGCGACGGCGAGCTCGCCTCGGCCCACGACCTCGGCGCGTTCCGCAAGGTCGTCGAGATCAACCTCATCGGCACCTTCGACATGACCCGCCAGGCCGCGACGCTGATGTCGCGCAACGAGCCCGACGCCGACGGCCAGCGCGGCGCGATCGTCAACCTCGCCTCGGTGGCGGCCTTCGACGGCCAGATCGGCCAGGCGTCGTACTCCGCGTCGAAGGGCGGCGTCGTCGGCCTGACGCTGCCGGTCGCGCGTGACCTCGCCGCCTCCGGCATCCGCCTCAACACGGTGGCGCCGGGCCTGGTCGACACCCCGATCTACGACGCGTTCCCCGACCCGGAGGCCTTCAAGGCCAAGCTCGGCGAGTCGGTGCTCTTCCCCAAGCGCCTCGGCCACGCCGAGGAGCTGGCGAGCATGGTGGTGGAGTGCCTGACCAACTCCTACATGAACGGCGAGACCGTCCGCGTCGACGGCGGCATCCGGATGCCTCCGAAGTGACACGCGAGCGGGCGTCCCACCGGGCGGGACGACTGGTCTAGGCGAGGGCCCCTGGCCCACCCGTTCGGGTGACAGCGATCCGGTCTGCACGTCATGGTCGTCCTGTCAGAGACGTCCGGGGGGATGTGCCATGAACACGATGAATGCCGCAGGGTGGCCGCCGGCCACTCCGCAGGCCAGTCCGCAGGTCGAGACGAGCCGGGGCCGGGACCAGGACGGGCCGCCGCCACCACCCGAGCCGCGCCCGGGCGCGGACGATGCGCCGCCGCCGGGGGTCGAGTCGAAGGTGTCGCTCGGCGCCCTCGTCAGGCGGTGGCTCTCCACGTACCAGGACGTCGAGAGCCAGCGGCACGCGAGCGACGAGGAGCCGTCACCGACCCGGTCGCCGGGCGAGGTCTCGTCCGCGCCGCTCGTGGCCCCCGTGCCCGACCCGGCCCGGGTCGCCCCGGAGTCGGTGGCCGTGTACCCCGACGTGGACCGGGACCCGGCCCCCGACTCCCAGGGTGCCGACGTGCCACCCGTGGCGGTCCCGCGCCCCCTGCTGCCGCACCGGCGACGGGGTCGGACGCAACCCCAGCTCGCGCGCCGCCTGGCCGTCCTCATCGACGCCCGGATGATCCCACCGGACCGGATGACCGACCTGTTCGACGTGCTCGCCGACCACGGCACCGTCAACGTCTCGCGGGCCTACGGCGACTGGACGGCGCCCGACGCGCAGGAGTGGATGCCGCAGCTGCGCCAGCACGGCGTGCAGCCGTGCCACCAGTTCGCGCAGGAGGCCGACCACAGGTCGCTGGTCGCCATGACCATCGATGCGGTCGACCTGTCCCGCGAGGCCGCTGTGGACGTGGTTGCCGTCGTCGGTGACCTCACCTCGGCGTACCCGCTCGTCCAGCGGCTCAACGCCGCCGGAGTCGCCGTGCTGGCGTTCGGTGCGACCGACACCCCGGACGACGTGCGCGGCCTGTGCGAGCAGTTCACCGACCTGGCGTTGCTGGGCGGCCCCCGCACCGTGACCGCCGGTCGGCACCGAGCCTGAGGGGTGGGGCGCGGCACTAATCGCTCGCGGTATCGGGAGGCCCGGCCTACTCTTGAGCGCATATGACGAACGCACCTGACTTCAGCCTCGACGCCGAGCTCGACGCGACGCGCGCCTGGGACGACGACTCCGACGACTCCGACTGGGAGAGCGGCTACGCCGACGCGGAGGCCGACGCGGGGGTCGACGCGGACGAGGACATCGTCTCCGCCGACGGCCCCGACCCGGAGGAGGACGGGGTCGACCTCACCACGGGTGAGCAGGACCTCGTCGCCCGTCACGCCCTGCGCCGGGTCGCGGGCCTGCGCACCGAGCTCGAGGACATCACCGAGGTCGAGTACCGCCAGCTGCGCCTCGAGCGGGTGGTCCTGGTGGGCGTGTGGATCGACGGCACCGTGACCGACGCCGAGAACTCGATGGCCGAGCTCGCGCTGCTCGCCGAGACGGCCGGCTCCGAGGTGCTCGACGCGATCTACCAGCGGCGCTCCTCGCCGGACCCCGCGACGTACATCGGACGCGGCAAGGTCGACGGACTGCGCGAGATCGTGCAGGCCACCGGCGCCGACACCGTCATCCTCGACGGTGACCTGGCGCCCAGCCAGCTGCGCAACCTCGAGGACAAGCTCAAGGTCAAGGCGATCGACCGCACCGGCCTGATCCTCGACATCTTCGCCCAGCACGCGAAGTCCAAGGAGGGCCAGGCCCAGGTCGAGCTCGCGCAGCTGCAGTACATGAAGCAGCGCCTGCGCGGCTGGGGCGGCAACCTCTCCCGCCAGGCCGGTGGCCGGGTCGGCGCGGACGGCGGCGGCATCGGTGGCCGTGGCCCCGGTGAGACCAAGATCGAGACCGACCGGCGCCGCATCAACACCAAGATCGCCAAGCTCCGCCGCGAGCTGAAGGACCTCAAGGGCACCCGCGAGACCATGCGCCAGGAGCGGTCCCGCAACCACATCCCGAGCGTGTCGATCGCCGGCTACACCAACGCCGGCAAGTCCTCGCTGCTCAACCGGCTCACCGACGCCGGGGTGCTGGTCGAGGACTCGCTGTTCGCGACCCTCGACCCGACCACGCGGCGTACGACGACCCGCGACGGCCGCATCTACACGATGTCCGACACCGTCGGTTTCGTGCGCCACCTGCCCCACCAGCTGGTCGAGGCGTTCCGCTCCACGCTGGAGGAGGTCGCCGAGTCGGACCTGATCCTGCACGTCGTCGACGGCTCGCACCCCGACCCCGAGGGCCAGCTCGCCGCCGTCCGCGAGGTCTTCGCCGAGATCCACGCCGACAAGGTCCCCGAGCTGGTCATCATCAACAAGGCCGACGCCGCCGACCCGCTCGTGCTCGCCCGGCTCCGCGCCCGCGAGCCCCACAGCGTCGTCGTGTCGGCGCGCACGGGCGAGGGCGTCGAGGACGTGCTGGCCGCCGTCGAGGCCGACCTGCCGCGCCCGACCGTCCAGTTCTCCGTGCTGCTGCCCTACGAGCGCGGCGACCTGATCAACCGGCTGCACCAGGAGGGCGAGATGACCTCCCTGGAGCACACCGCCGACGGGTCGCTGGTCGCGGGGCGCGCCAACGCCGACCTGGCCGGCGAGCTGGAGCCGTACGCCGTCTGAGGGCGATTCACGGGGCTCACCGGTCGTGGGAGAGGATGTCGCCCATGTCACGCGGTGCCCTCGTACGCTTCCTCCTCGTCCTCGGTCTCCTGGGCGGGTGCCTCGCGTTGACGCTGAGCGTCAAGCCCAACCTCGGCCTCGACCTGCGCGGTGGCGCGCAGTTCGTCTTCCAGGCCGAGGACACCGGATCAGTCCAGGCGACCGCGACCAACGTCGACAAGACCGTCGAGGTGCTGCGCGGGCGCGTGGACGCCCTCGGGGTCGCCGAGTCGACCCTGGTGCGCCAGGGCGAGGACCGGATCCTCGTCGAGCTCCCCGGCGTCTCCAGCGACGAGGAGTCCAAGCAGGCGGAGGAGCGGATCGGCCGGACCGCCCAGCTGTCGGCCCACCCCGTCCTCAAGAGCCTGCCGGCCGAGCCGACCAAGGACCAGCTGGCCAAGGCCAAGGAGCGGGGCAACCAGATCCTGCCGTCCGACCAGGGCGACTCGCTGGAGGTCGGCCCGGCGGTCCTGGCCGGCGCCGACAATCACCGGCGCCGCCGCGGTGCAGCCGCAGAACAGCGTCGAGCTACTCGTGTCGCTCGACTTCAGCGGCAAGGGCGGCAACGCCTGGGCCGACGTCACCGGCAAGGCGGCCTGCAACCCGGTGGGCGACCCCAAGCGCCGGGTCGCCATCGTGCTGGACAACGAGATCATCACCTCGCCCGCAGGTCAACGAGGGTGTGGGCTGCAACGTCGGCATCCAGGGCGGCGGCACCGAGATCACCGGTGACTTCTCCCTGACCGAGGCCCAGGACCTCGCCGCCCTCATCGAGGGCGGTGCGCTGCCCCTCGAGCTCGAAGCTCATCTCCAACCGCCTCGTCGGCCCGACCCTGGGGGCCGAGGCCATCAGTGCGTCCCTCGAGGCCGGCGTCATCGGGCTCATCCTCACCGGCCTGTTCATCATCCTGATCTATCGCGTCGTCGGCGCGATGGCGACGATCGCGCTCGCGTCGTACGCCCTGCTCGCCTACGCCATGCTGTCTGGCCCTGGGCGCGACGCTGACCCTGCCGGGCCTCGCCGGCTTCGTGCTCGCCATCGGCCTGGCGATCGACGCCAACGTGCTCGTCTTCGAGCGAGCGCGGGAGGAGTACGCCGCCTACCCCTCGGCCGGGCTGCGGCGCGCCCTCGCGGTGGGCTTCAACAAGGCGTGGAGCGCGATCCTCGACTCCAACGTCACCACCCTGCTGGCGGCCGGGCTGCTCTTCGCGCTCGGCTCGGGTCCCGATCAAGGGCTTCGGCGTCACGCTCTCCATCGGTGTCATCGCCTCGATGATCTCCGCGCTGATCATCGCCCGCGTGCTGTCCGAGCTCGCGGTGTCCAGCAAGGCGGTCGCCCGGCGTCCCGCCGTCAGCGGCCTGGGCAACATCGGCCGGGTCCGCACGTGGCTGGACCGCAAGAACCCCGACATCATGAGCAAGCGCAAGACGTGGCTCGCCGTCTCCGGGGTCGCCATGGTGCTGGCCGTGTCCGGCATCGTCACCCAGGGACTCAACCTGGGTGTCGAGTTCACCGGCGGCCGCCAGCTCGACTACTCGGTGAGCAAGGACATCACCGTCGACGCAGGCCCGGGCGGCGATCTCCGACGCCGGCTTCGCCGACGCCGTCGTCCAGGGCGCCGACACCGCCGACTTCACCGTCCGCACCGGCATCATCAACAACGACGAGGAGCAGCGGATCGAGGACGCGCTCTCCTCCGTCGGCGGACAGGTCACCAAGCAGGACGACCAGACGATCGGCGCGTCCCTGGGCACCGAGCTGCGCGACAAGGCGCTGATCGCCTTCGGGGTGGCGCTCGCGGTGCAGCTGATCTACCTCGCCATCCGCTTCAAGTGGACCTTCGGCGTCGCCGCCGTGGGTGCGATGGCCCACGACGTGCTGCTCGTGGTCGGCCTCTTCGCGTGGCTGGACAAGCCGATCGACGGCATCTTCCTCGCCGCCGCGCTGACGATCATCGGTCTCTCCGTCAACGACACGGTCGTCGTCTTCGACCGCATCCGTGAGCGTTGGTACACCTCCCGGCCGGAGGACTCCTTCATCGAGATGGCCAACAAGGCGTCGGTCGAGACGATGCCGCGCACGGTCAACACCGGCCTCGGGGCGATGTTCATCCTCGCGGCCCTGGCCGTGCTCGGTGGCGACTCGCTGCGCGACTTCGCGATCGCCCTGCTGGTCGGACTCATCGTCGGCACCTACTCCTCGGTCTTCGCCGCGACGCCGCTGCTGACCTACCTCCAGCAGAAGTGGCCGATGGGCCGCGTCAAGAAGGAGAAGGTCGCCCGCACGCCCGACGACTCCGGGGCCGTCATCTGAGCGGCTGCGCCGGTCCCGGCGGTCCGTCCGGCGGCCTGTGGAGCGGAGTCGGCGCCTGTCGGTGCCGCCGCATAGGGTGCTCCGGTGCCTGATTCCGACGCCCGCGTGACCACGCTGCTCCACGAGGCCGTGGCGGCGCTCGGAGGGCAGGAGCGGGCGGGTCAGGTCGAGATGGCCGAGGCGGTCGCGACGGCCTTCACCGAGGGCGAGCACCTGCTCGTCCAGGCGGGCACCGGCACCGGCAAGTCGCTGGCCTACCTGGTCCCCAGCCTGCTCCACGACCAGCGGGTCGTCGTCGCCACGGCCACCCTGGCGCTCCAGCACCAGCTCGTCGAGCGCGACATCCCGCGGCTCATGGAGGCGGTCGCCGGCGGGCAGAGCAAGGTCGACACGTCGTACGCCGTGCTCAAGGGTCGCTCCAACTACGCCTGCCTGCACCGCATCCGCGAGGGAGTCCCCGACGACCAGGGCGCCCTGGTCGACGTCCCCGTGGGTTCGATGGCCGAGACGGTCCTCGAGCTGCGCGGCTGGGCGGAGAAGGAGGCCGAGGACGGCGGCACCGGCGAGCGCGACAACGCCCCGCGCCACACCGACCGCGAGTGGCGCCAGGTGAGCGTCAACCACCGCGAGTGCCTCGGCGCGGCCAAGTGCCCGTTCGGGCAGGAGTGCTTCGCCGAGCTCGCCCGGGAGAAGGCCCAGCGCTCCCACCTCATCGTCACCAACCACTCGCTGCTGGCCATCGACGCCATCGAGGGCGTGCCGATGATCCCGGAGTACGACGCGGTGGTCATCGACGAGGCCCACGAGCTCACCGCCCGGGTCACCCAGGCCGCCACCGACGAGCTCGCGGTCGGCGACGTCGAGCGCGCGGCCCGCCGCTCCCAGCGGATCGTCGAGGACGACTCGGCCGACGCGCTGGCCGAGGCCGCCGACGCCCTGTCGGACGCCTTCGAGGCCACCATGGCCGGCAGGATCGAGCGGATGCCCGACCAGCTCGGCGCGGCGCTGGCGCTGGTGCGTGACGCGGCCCGGGCCTGCCTGTCGTCGTACCCCCGCGAGACCCCCGGCGACGGCGAGGGCGACCCGGGGCGCACCCAGGCCAAGGGGATGGTCCAGGACGTCTTCGCCAACGCCGAGCGGATGGCCGCCGACCTCGAGTCCGACGTGCTCTGGCTCAGCGAGCCGCCGCCCCAGGCGTCCACCCGGATCCCGGCCCGACTGCACGTCGCGCCGCTGCAGGTGTGGGGGCAGATGCGCGACAAGCTGCTCTCCGACAAGACGGTGGTCTTCACCAGCGCCACCCTCATGCTCGGCGGCGACTTCAACGCCGTGGCCAGCTCGATCGGGCTCAAGCCGACCGAGCGGGTCGAGGCGTCGGGCCCGTCCCCGGAGGACACTCCCGACGGGGTGCTGCCGTGGCGGGGGATCGACGTCGGCTCACCGTTCGACTACGGCCAGCAGGCGATCCTGTACGTCGCCCGCCACCTCCCGCCGCCCGGTCGCGACGGCCTGGTCAAGGCTCAGCTCGACGAGATCTGCGAGCTGGTCGACGCCGCGGACGGCCGCACGCTGGGTCTGTTCTCGTCGCGGCGGGCCGCGGAGGCAGCGGCCGAGCACGTCCGGGAGAAGCTGCCGCACCTGACGACCCTGGCCCAGGGTGACGCCCAGCTCCCGGAGCTGGCCAAGCAGTTCGTCGAGGACCCGCACACCATCCTGTTCGGCACCCTGTCACTGTGGCAGGGCCTCGACGTGCCCGGCGACACCTGCCAGCTGGTGCTCATCGACCGGATCCCCTTCCCCCGCCCCGACGACCCGCTGATGTCGGCGCGGCAGCGGGCGGCGGACAAGGCGGGCGGCAACGGCTTCATGCAGGTGGCCGCCACCCACGCCGCGCTGCTCATGGCCCAGGGCGCGGGCCGGCTGATCCGCACCACCACCGACCGCGGCGTCGTGGCCGTGCTCGACCCGCGGCTGGCCACCGCGCGCTACGGCGGCTTCCTCAAGGCCTCGCTGCCGCCGATGTGGACCACCACGGACCCCGCGCTGGTCCGCAAGGCGCTGGCCCGGCTCGCCGCGGGCTGAGGTTCCCGCTCTCTGCACTCGAGGGCGGTGACTCGGCCACGTGTCTGTGCCGGCTCGCTCCGGGGGCGGTGGGTCAGCCACAGTTGTCTCCGGGCTCGCTTGCGGGCGGTGACTCAGCCACATTCCTGCGCAGCTCTCGCGAAGGCGGTGAATCAGCCACATTCCTGTGCGAGCCCCGGTGGCTGGCGCACCCCCACCGGGCGTGTCCCGCTGCGACGCGCTGGCGAGCGGTCACCCAGCCACACTCGCGATCATCGGGCAGCTGGCTGACGCACCGCTGCCACGAGTCCGCAGGTCCTAGGCCCGCCTGTCGGCGCCGCTGACTCGCGTCAGCGTGCGCTCGGCCCCCGCCCTGGGTGGCCCCACGGTCCGCCAGGCGATCAGGACGACGGCCCAGCCGGCGACGACGTCGAGCACCCAGTGGTTGCCGGTGCCGACCACGACGACCGCGGTGAGGACCGCGTGCGTCCAGGCGAGGACGGCGATCCAGCGGCGTCGTACGACGTGGGTGACCGCGAGCGCCACCCACAGTGCCCAGCCGGCGTGCATGCTGGGGAACGCGGCCAGCTGGTTGGTCAGCCAGCCCATGCCCTGGGGTGCGGAGGCCTCACCACCCCACCACCCTGCGGCGGAGTGCAGGGCCAGCAGGTCGGTCCACCCGCCCAGCAGGCGCGGCGGCGCGGTGGGCATCGTCAGATAGGCGACCAGGGCCACGCCCGTGGCGCCGACGAGGGCGAGCCGGGCGGGCGCGTAGGCGTCCCGGTGCCGGCGGAAGAGCCAGATCACGACGAGCAGGGTCAGCACGTAGTGGGCGCCGGCGTAGTAGAAGGACGCCGCGACGCCGAGGGCGTCATGGGCGACGAACCAGCGGTTGAGCCCGCCCTCGATGTCGAGGCGCAGCAGGCGCTCCACGTCGAGGATGCGTACGGCGCGGGTGACGGCGGGCGTCACGGTGTCGTCGGCGAGCACCCGGCTGGCGGCGTACCCGACGTAGACCAGCGCGAGCACGCCCAGCTCGCGCAGCCCGTCACGCCGGGGGCTGGCGGTCGCCGCCGTCGCCGGCGTGGGATCGAGAAAGGTCACTGGTCCAGTGAACGTCGTCGGGCCAACAATTGCATCGGGAAATTCCCCGTGGCTCCCCTTACCTGGGTATCAGGGAACCCCGAGGTCCGCCGTCACATGCGTCGCAGGACCGCGGTGACCTTGCCGAGGATGGTGGCGTGCGTGCCGTCGATGGGCTCGTAGGCGTCGTTGTGGGGGAGCAGCCACACCTGGCCGTCCTTGCGCTGGAAGGTCTTGACCGTCGCCTCGCCGTCGATCATCGCGGCCACGATGTCGCCGTTGGCGGCGGTCTGCTCCTGACGGATCACGACGTAGTCGCCGTCGCAGATCGCCGCGTCGATCATCGAGTCGCCGGAGACCTCGAGCAGGAAGAGGGTGCCCTCGCCGACCAGCGACTTGGGGAGCGGGAAGACCTCGGAGATCTGCTCCTCGGCCAGGATCGGGCCGCCGGCCGCGATGCGCCCGACCATGGGGACGTACGTCGCCGGGGGAGCCGTGTTGCCGATGTCGGTCTCATCGATGCTCGTCTCGTCGGCGCTGGAGATCGACCTGCGCGCGGCCATCACCTCGGGAAGGAAGACCTCGATCGCGCGCGGCCGGTTGGGGTCGCGCTTGAGGAAGCCCTTCTCCTCCAGCACCTTGAGCTGGTGGGCGACGCTCGAGGAGCTGGTGAGCCCGACTGCTGCGCCGATCTCGCGCATGCTGGGCGGGTAGCCCCGGGTCTCGATGGCCTCCTTGATGGTGGCCAGGACGCGCTGCTGACGCGGGGTGAGTCCGGTCGCGTCCGGCGGGCCGTCGGGCATCTCGACGACCTTGCCGCTGCGGTCCTTGCTGGCCATGTGTTCCTCCTGCTGCTGGGCCTGTCTCAGGCGTGGGCCTGTCTGTGCTGCGTGCACCAACCGTAGTCCTGTCGCGGACGAGACTTCAAACATTTGTTCGAACCGCGTGTCGTCTCCTCCACTGCCCCCGCGGCGTCGTTCCCGGACCCTCGTGGGTGTCGAACAAATGTTCGCCCAACCCCTTGCATCGTTCGAACACACGCTCTACTGTCGAACACGTGCTCGATCGAACGTCTGAGCGATTCACCCCCGTTGTCGGTGGCTCCCTCTAGACACATCCTGACCGATCCGGTCGACACCACCTACCGGCTGACTCTTCCCCTGGAGGCCACCATGAGCACCGCCACCATCTCTCCCGCCTTTGCCCCGACCCGCACCGCTCGCACCGCCCGCGCCCCGCGGTCGTCCGTGCGGCTCACGCGCCGAGGACGCCTCGTCGTGCTCGTCGCGGCGCTGACCCTCGTGCTGTTCGCGGGCTTCTTCCTCGGCTCGGTCGCCGTCGGCACCGACGAGGCCGGTCAGGCCCCGGCCACCGAGATCGTGATGGTCGAGCCCGGGCAGAGCCTGTGGAGCATCGCCTCCGAGCTCACGCCCGGCGGCGACGTCCGCACCACGATGCGCGAGATCGAGCGGCTCAACGCCCTCGACACCGTCGCGCTCTCCGCGGGGCAGAAGCTCCGCGTGCCGGTCAGCAACGACTGACCTTCCAGATTTCCGCCAGCCGACTCGACCCCGGCTGGCGGGACCGGGGAAGACAGGGGGCGGGCCCATCGGGCCCGCCCCTTGCGGCGTCCTGCGCCGTCTCGTAGGCCATCGCGAGGAGTGCCCAGTGGCGCGTACGACCTGAGTCACCCCGTGACTCAGGTCGAAGGGCCGCTGGGTTCAGGCGGTGGGAACTGGGTTCCACGGACGCCAGGTGCCACAGGCGGCCGCTCCCGAGCCAAAGGCCGACGTTTGGCCGGTGATGGCGGCCCGGCCGGTCCACCCGGCGAACCTGTCGGGCCGCTGTCTCGCGTACGCCGGGTCGGAGGGGTCGGATCAGCGGACGAGCTGAGGCTTGGCCTCGAGCACCGCGACGGTGACCGGGGTGCCGGTGATGGTCACCGTCCCGTCGACGGGGCGCCAGTCCGGCTGCCCGACGACCTTGAACTGGGCGGACCAGGTCGTGTCGACGCTGAGCTCGAGGCCCTGGGAGGTCTTGGCATAGGTGTGGGTGATGAGGGCGGCCGTGTCGTCGCCTTCGGTCCACGCCTTGCCGGGTGTGGTGGTGGTCTGGGTGGTGCCGTCGCCGTGGTGCCACACGAACTGGCTGGGCCACACCTCGAGCAGGACGTCGATGTCGACCTTGTCGAGGCGGACCGGGATCTGGGTGCGCTCGGCGCTGGTGGACATGATCGTGGGCAGGTTGACCAGGGTCTCGCCTCCGGGTGGCTGCACGTTGATCGTGGAGTCGGGGAGGGGGACCTTCTTGAAGGCCTTGAGAACTTCACCGGGGATGTCGACGACGACGGTCGGGGTGGTCTCTGCCGTCGGCGGAGGGTCCTCGGGGCATTGGGTGTACGAGCCGAGGAGGCCGCCGGCGTCCAGCTGGTAGGTCCAGCACTTGCGGACGGCTCGAGCCGTCGGGACAGGTGTACGCCTCGACGCAGCCAGCGGCGCATACCGTGTTGCAGGCAGGTCGACTGGACCCACTTGCCTGGAGGTGGAAGCGGATCGGCTGGCGCTCGAGCTCGCCGGTTCGGTGCCCGCTTCGGATCGGCGGGCGTTTGCTTCGCGCCCGATCGTCGAGTCACAGCCTCCGTCGGGCTTCGACAGTGGCGCCTGTGTAGGTCTGAGGCGTCGCCCTCGGAGGTTGGCCAGCAGTGTGACCGCCCAGGCATGTGCGCGATGACCAGACACGAGCAGGACGCAGAGCCACCGACGCCGCTTCACAGGATGCTCCCACTTCGCGACGTGCCAGCCGTCTGGTCCCGCGACGATAGTACGAAACCGTACTTCAGGCGTTGCCGGCAGGGTAGCGTGCCGTCTAGGCCCTTCCGCCAGCCTCGCGACTGACTTGCTCGGTTGTGCTCACGGATGCCACGTGCCAGGTACGACTGGATCACTCTCCGGTGCAGTGCTCAGTTCCGTCGCGCCTCGACGGAGCTGGACGGTGTGAATCCCGCCATCGATGGTCCCTCCCTGCGCTTGTAGACCTTCCCGATGAGCGTCGACGACTCCGAAGCATGCGGTGCAGGTCTCCGCACTGCCAGTTCGCGCATCAGCGACCGGCTTCACCGGTCGCTTGCGCATAGTCGATCGCAGCGAAGTAGTGCGCAACAAACGCCTCCGCGGCCTCGTTCCCATCCCCCTCCGCCTCAGGCGGAAGCGTCGGCTCCACCGGCCCGGTGTCCGTCTCGACCGCCGGCGGCGACGAGGAGGCGGTCGGGTCCGGCATCTGCGGCGTCGGCTCGGCGTCCGAGCACCCCGCGAGGAGCAACGGAAGGACGCACGCGACCGCGAGCGAGCGGCGTACACGACCAGAATTCATGGAGACCTTCTTCCCGAGAGCATCGGATCCATGCCCCCGCACGGCCGACGAATCCCAAACTAGGGGAGTCGCGCCGGGAGTTCGACCCCCACTTTGGTGGCTGTGGACGACGGCGGAGGGGTGCGGGGAGTACGTTCACGCCACCCCCACCGGCGAGAGGTCAGACCATGCGCGTACGCCGCCCGCTCGCTGCCCTCCTCGCCTCGCCGCTGCTCGTCCTCCCGCTCCTCACCGGCCCAGCCGCGGGCCGGACCGACGCCGCCCGCCCTGTCGACGCCGCGGGCCGGACCGACGCCGCGGTCAGGACGACGCAGCAGGCCGAGAGTGCGCCGAACGCCATCGACACCTCGAGCAGGTCCAGCGTCCGGGGTGCCTACCGCCGCTTGTGGGTGCGCGGCGACCAGTCGAGGCCGCGGTGGATCGGCGGGAGTGTCGACGAGTGTCGCCCCGGCCGGCTGGCCGACGGATCAACGCAGCGTCAGCTCGACGCCCTCAACTTCGCCCGGCGGATGGCCGGTCTCCAGACGGTCACCCTCGACACGAAGGTCGTGCCCGGCGCCCAGGCGGCGGCACTGATCATGACCGCCAACCACGCGGTCAGCCACGACCCTCCGCCGCGGTGGCGGTGCTGGACGCGGCAGGGTCACGACGCAGCGGCCGAGTCGAACCTCTACGAGGGCACGCCGCGGCAGAGCAACAGCGACAAGATCGAGGCCTACCTCGACGACTGGGGCGGCGGCAACCAGCGCGTCGGTCACCGCCGCTGGCTCCTCCATCCCTACCTGAGCTCCGTCGGCATCGCCGGCACCGACCGCGCCAACGTCACGCACCTGTTCGGCGCGCCGTTCGACGAGACGGCGGCCAATCCGCCCTGGGTGTCGTGGCCGACGGCCGGCTGGTTCCCGTCCCGGCTCGACCCGCGTGGGCGCTGGTCGCTCGGCTCGGGCGCGGACGACACCGACTTCAGCCGGGCGCGAGTCACGGTGACCTACCAGGGCGAGACGGTCGACGGCATCAGGCTCCGCACCCCCGACGTCGACCCTGGCAAGCCGACGCTGGTGTGGGAGATGCCGGCGCGCACCTGGCCGAGCAGGCCGGTCGGTACGGCGGAGGTCACCGTCAGTGGGATCGTCGTGGACGGCGTGCCGGACCAGGTGGCGGCGTACACGATCCGCTTCTTCAAGACGCGCTGAGAAGAGCAGGCCTCACCGAGCCGCGCGGCGCCCACCGACAACGCGCGGGGGAGTGGGCTCGGAGAGCGCCTCGGGCGCCGAGGTGATCCCCAGCGCCCGCAGTCAGCCGGGCGATCAGCATCAGCCCGGTGAACAGGCAGGCGACCGCGCCGATCGAGGCCAGTGCGAGGAACGCCCAGGAGGCGGACTGCCCGCTGCGCGCCGACGTACCGAAGTCGATGGCGACGTACACGAGGTAGCCCCAGGCCACCACGCACAGCGTGATCCCGGCGGCCAGGGCGAGCGCGGACGTGTTGATCCCACCGCGCTGGCGAGCGCCTCGTCTCGCCCCTGCGCGCTTCCCCGAAGATGCCACGGGAGCATTGTGTCCGATGGGGAGGAGCGGCGTGACCGAACGGTGCCGAAGAGACCCTCGACACGCCGCCCGATCGGGCCACCCAGGGACCAATTTCCGAGGCTGTGAAGGCACTGACCTGCGGTTTTACCCATGCCCCAGCAGACACCCCGGATGATCACTTCGGGCCACTTGCCAACGTGTTCGCACCAACGTACGGTTACCACTACATCTAGTAGTTACACCGTTGTGGTTCTCCACATCTAGTCCACAGGGACTGGGTGCGGTCCTCACAGCCAGAGGCTACTTGTCCACAGGAATCACCGGCTGGTCCACAGGCGTTGACACCCCGAGAGGGTGTCCGAGTCGCGCCCGGAGGCCAGCCGGACGAGCGAGGAGGGAGGCCCGCACATGCACTGTCCGTACTGCCGCAACACCGACACCCGTGTGCTCGACTCCCGCGTCGCCGACGACGGCAGCTCGATCCGCCGGCGTCGTACCTGCAACGACTGCGCGAAGCGCTTCACCACGGTCGAGCAGATGCAGCTGACCGTCCTCAAGCGCTCCGGCGCGACCGAGCCCTTCACCCGGGACAAGGCGATCGCCGGCGTCCGCAAGGCGTGCAAGGGCCGCCCGGTCACCGAGGACCAGCTCGCCTGCCTGGGCCAGGCCGTCGAGGACGCGCTGCGCCTCAGCGGGCAGGCCGAGATCCCCGCCCACGAGGTGGGCCTGGCCATCCTGAGCCCGCTGCGCGAGCTCGACGAGGTCGCCTACCTCCGCTTCGCGTCCGTCTACCGCGCCTTCCAGAGCGCCGACGACTTCGAGGACGAGATCGCGATGCTCCGTGCCGAGCGCCTCGTCCCGGACGAGGCTGCCCCGGACGCGGCCGTGCCGGCCGCCGAGGAGCAGCACCCAGCCCCCACGGGCTGACACAGACTGCCCGGCACGTCGTGGGGAAGCGGCGTGCCGGGCGTACCACTCACAGCAGGCAACCCTGCTGACAATCGATCAACCATCACGAGGGATCACGAGGAGAACCCATGACCGAGACGGTGAGCAGCCGCGCCAAGGGCGCCGCGAAGGGCAAGGGCCTGACCCTCGAGCGGGTGTTCAGCACCGAGGGCACGCACCCCTACGACGCCATCACCTGGGAGCGTCGCGACGTCGTCCAGACCAACTGGAAGACCGGCGAGACCGTCTTCGAGCAGCGCGGCGTGGAGTTCCCCGACTTCTGGTCGGTCAACGCCTCGACCATCGTCACGAGCAAGTACTTCCGCGGCGCGGTCGGCACCGACGTACGCGAGTGGAGCCTCAAGCAGCTCATCGACCGGGTCGTGAAGACCTACACCAAGGCCGGCATCGAGCACGGCTACTTCAAGACCGACGGCGACGCCGAGATCTTCGAGCACGAGCTCACCTGGCTGCTGGTCAACCAGTACTTCTCCTTCAACTCTCCCGTGTGGTTCAACGTCGGCACCCCCTCGCCGCAGCAGGTCTCGGCCTGCTTCATCCTCTCGGTCGACGACTCGATGGACTCGATCCTCAACTGGTACAAGGAAGAGGGCTTCATCTTCAAGGGCGGCTCCGGCGCCGGCCTCAACCTCTCCCGCATCCGCTCCTCCAAGGAGCTCCTCTCCTCCGGTGGTACGGCGTCCGGTCCGGTCTCCTTCATGCGCGGCGCCGACGCGTCCGCGGGCACCATCAAGTCGGGCGGCGCCACGCGTCGTGCGGCCAAGATGGTCGTCCTCGACGTCGACCACCCGGACATCGAGGAGTTCGTGATGACCAAGGCGCGCGAGGAGGACAAGATCCGCGCCCTGCGCGACGCCGGCTTCGACATGGACCTCGGCGGCGCCGACATCACCTCCGTGCAGTACCAGAACGCCAACAACTCGGTCCGCGTCAGCGACGAGTTCATGCGCGCGGTCGAGGAGGGCACCGAGTTCGGCCTGCGTGCCCGCGGCACCGGCGAGGTCATCGAGACCGTCGACGCCCGCGACCTGTTCCGCAAGATCAGCGTCGCCGCGTGGGAGTGCGCCGACCCGGGCCTGCAGTACGACGACACGATCAACGACTGGCACACCAACCCCGAGACGGGCCGCATCACCGCGTCCAACCCGTGCTCGGAGTACATGTCGCTCGACAACTCCTCGTGCAACCTGGCCTCGCTCAACCTGCTGAAGTTCCTCAAGGACGACGACACCTTCGACGCCGCGCTCTTCGCCAAGGCCGTCGAGTTCATCATCACCGCGATGGACATCTCGATCTGCTTCGCGGACTTCCCGACCGAGTCGATCGGCGACACCACCCGCGACTACCGCCAGCTCGGCATCGGCTACGCCAACCTCGGCGCCCTGCTGATGGCGATGGGTCTGGGCTACGACTCCGACGGCGGCCGCTCGATGGCCGCCGCGATCACGTCGCTGATGACCGGCCAGTCCTACAAGCGCTCGGCCGAGCTGGCCGGCATCGTCGGCCCCTACGCCGGCTACGCCGCGCAACGCCGAGGCCCACAAGCGGGTCATGCGCAAGCACCAGGCGGCCAACGACGTCAGGTGCGCGTGCTGCACACCGAGGACGGCCGCGTGCTCAAGCTCGCCACCAAGGCGTGGGCCGACGTGATCGCGACCGGTCGAGAAGAACGGCTTCCGCAACGCGCAGGCCTCGGTGCTCGCGCCGACCGGCACCATCGGCTTCATGATGGACTGCGACACCACCGGCATCGAGCCCGACTTCTCCCTGGTGAAGTTCAAGAAGCTCGTCGGCGGCGGCTCGATGCAGATCGTCAACCAGACGATCCCGCGGGCGCTGAAGAAGCTCGGCTACCAGCCCGAGCAGGTCGAGGCGATCGTCGCCTACATCGGCGAGCACGGCCACGTCATCGACGCCCCGGGCCTCAAGACCGAGCACTACGAGGTCTTCGACACCGCGATGGGCGCCCGCTCGCTCAAGCCGATGGGCCACGTGCGGATGATGGCGGCGGCCCAGCCGTTCCTGTCCGGCGCGATCTCCAAGACGGTCAACCTCCCCGAGGACGCCACGGTCGAGGAGATCGAGGACGTCTACATGCAGTCCTGGAAGCTCGGCCTCAAGGCGACCGCGATCTACCGCGACAACTGCAAGGTCGGCCAGCCGCTCTCCGACGGTGGCGGCAAGGCCAAGAAGGACGCGCAGGACGCGGCCGACGCCAAGGACGCCGCGGCGACCAAGGTCGTGGAGAAGGTCGTCTACGCCCCGACCCGCAAGCGCCTGCCCAAGTCGCGCGTCTCGCGTACGACGTCCTTCACGGTCGGCGGTGCCGAGGGCTACATGACCTCGGGCGCCCACGACGACGGCCAGCTCGGCGAGGTCTTCCTCAAGCTCGGCAAGCAGGGCTCGACCCTGGCCGGTGTCATGGACGCCTTCTCGATCGCCGTCTCGATCGGCCTGCAGTACGGCGTCCCGCTGGAGACCTACGTCTCGAAGTTCACCAACCTGCGCTTCGAGCCCGCCGGCCTCACCGACGACCCGGACGTCCGGATGGCGCAGTCGCTCATGGACTACGTCTGGCGTCGCCTGGCCCTGGACTACCTGTCCTTCGAGGAGCGCTCCGCCCTCGGCATCTACTCCGCCGACGAGCGCCAGCGCCACCTCGAGACCGGCTCCTACGAGCCGATCGTCGAGGAGACCGGCTCCGCCGCCGAGCTCGTCGAGGACCACTCCTCGCCGGTCGAGGAGAGCGCGCAGCGATCGTCTCGAGACCAGGCCGACGCCATCGTCGACGCCGAGGTGAAGGAGGCCCCCCAGGGCGTCCACACCTCCGCCGAGCTGCTCGAGAAGATCACCGGTACGGCGGTCGACTCGCCGCTCTGCATGACCTGCGGCACGAAGATGCGGCCGGCCGGTTCGTGCTACGTCTGCGAGGGCTGCGGGAGCACCAGCGGCTGCAGCTGATCTGATGCAATGGAACGAGCCCGGTGCCTGACGGCGCCGGGCTCGTTCTGTGTTGGTCCCCATTGAGCCTGCCGGCTGGGCCGGCGGCGCTCAGGATGAACAGACCTATTGAGCGATCGCCGATGCGTGTTGGAAGAACTCCATCGGCATCGGATGCCGCAGCTTCCAGGTGATCGCGATGGGACGCTCGCCGGTGTGGCTGACATAGGTCGCCGGGCCCAAGAACGTGTACGGCGCCGTGCCGAAGTCGTCCTTGGGTTCGTGCCGGACGAACAGCAGGACTGTCGAGGTGCCGGAGAGATAGCGCTGACCAGTCTTGGATTGCGTCGAGGTTGTGGACTGCGACTCCCAGTGGAACAGGTCGCGGCTGATCGGGTAGTCGGCGTACATGGTCGTGGGGGAGTAGTCCGCCTCGGACTTCTTCAGCGTGATGAAGAAGGCATCGACGTTGTGGTCCGGGAGGTACAGGACGCCCTCGCGGAAGCTGTTGGGTCTACGCGGGAAGTCGAGAGCTGCCAGTATCTCCTCGCGCTGATAGCGGGCGTGCACTCTGAGGGGCACGGAGGAGAGCGATCCGTCCAGGGTCAGTGGCACGTGTCGAGTGGCGTCGTACGACAGGTCGACGACGGCGCGGATCTCGGCGCGTGCGGCCTTCTCGCGGCGGATGGCCTCGAGGCCATCGGCGTACGAGTCGAAGCCGCCTCCGTCCGACCAGCACGAGTAGAAGAGCATGCGGGCGAGCTTCTGCTCGCCGGCGGACAGCTCGTCGTACTTCGGAGCGTCATCTCGCAACAAGGCGTCGTACGACGCCGCTCGTTGAGCGTCGTCGACGTGGGCGAAGGCCCGCACGCGCCGGAGTAGGCGCTCCTCGAGATCGGAGCCTGGCAGCGATTCGAAGCCGGCTTCCCGGCGCAGGAGAGTCCATGAACCGCGTCGACTGATGTCGCTGAGCTCGAGCCCACTGCGCGCCAGGAACGTCGCCAGGTCGCTGTCACCGATGTCGCGAAGCGTGCGGACCAACTGCGCCCACCGCGGGGAGATCTGAGAGCGGAGGTTCTCCAGCACGATCTCGTGGGCTTGGCGGTCGAGCTGGATCTGACACCCGGATGGCAGGAAGGGGAAGTCATCGTGGACAGCCTTCTGCAGTTGCTTGCCGTGGACCCCGGTGAGTGCCGCGAACTTCTTGGCGAAGCTGAACTCCCGGCGGTGGTAGCCCACGAAGTCGAGGACCGTAAGCACCGCCTTGTTGTGCGTCCGACGCAGTCCGCGCCCCAGCTGCTGCATGAAGATCGTCGAGCTCTCCGTTGGGCGCAGGAACAGGACGGTGTCTACGTCCGGAATGTCCAGACCCTCGTTGAACACGTCCACGGTGAAGAGCACGTTGACCGTGGCCGACCGCAACCCTCGGAGGGCAGCGGCGCGGTCCTCGGCGGTGGTCTGTCCTGTGACTAACCGAGCCGGAATGCCGGCGTCGTTGAAGACCTGAGTCATGTAGGCCGCGTGTGCCACCGAGACGCAGAACCCGAGGGCGCGCATCTGCCCGGGATCGGCGACCTTCTCGCGTATCTGCCTGAGGATGATGCGTGCTCGGGCGTCGTTGCCGGTGAAGACCCCCTCGAGTTCCCGCTCGTCGTATCGGCCCCGCGTCCACGTGATGGCTCTGAGGTCCGTGCCGTCGGCGATGGCGAAGTAGTGGAACGGGCACAGCAGGTCCTGACCGAGGGCGTCCCACAGGCGTAGCTCGGCTGCGGTGCGACCATCGAAGAACGAGCGCACGTCGGTCCCATCGGCCCGCTCCGGTGTGGCGGTGAGCCCCAGCAGCTCGGTGGGACGGAGGTGCTCTATGAGGCGCCGATAGGTGCGTGCCTCGGCGTGGTGGAACTCATCGATGACCACGACGTCGTACGCGTCAACTGGAATGTTGGCGACGCCGTACGACGTGAGCGATTGAACGCTGGCGAACACATGGCTCCAGCGCTCAGGCCGCTGGCCTCCGACGTAGAGCTCGCCAAAGCTTCCGTCACCCAGGACCTCGCGGTAGGTGCGCATGGACTGCTCGAGGATCTCCTTGCGATGTGCGACGAAGAGCAGGCGAGGTTGCTGCCCGTCGGCTTGCTGGCACATCCGGCGATAGTCCAGAGCGGCGATCACCGTCTTCCCGGTGCCGGTCGCGGCCACCACCAGATTGCGATGCCGGTCATGCTCGACGCGCTCGGCCTCGAGAGCGTCCAGCATTTGTTGCTGGTAGGGATAGGGCCGGACCTCGAGGCCCACCAGCGTGATGGTGACTCGGTCCGAGCTCTTGGTCCCCTTGGCCTCGAGCAGCGCGTCGTCGAGGCGGTCCCGATCCCGGGCCGGGTCGTAGGACTCGAACTCGGGGCTGTTCCAGTACGCATCGAAGGTCGCACGGAACTTGTCCAGAAGCGCCGGCGTCGCCGCGGTGCTCAGTCGGACGTTCCACTCGACGCCCTCGAGCATGGCGGACGTCGTCAAGTTCGAGGAGCCGACGTAGGCGGTGTCGAACCCTGTGTGCCGTTGGAAGAGCCAGGCCTTGGCGTGGAGGCGAGTGCGCTTCGCGTCGTACTGGACCTTCACTTCCGCGCCGAAGTCTCGGACAAGGCGGTCAAGAGCGCGACGCTCGGTCCCGCCGATGTACGTGGTGGTGACCACTCGGATGGGGATGCCCGCCTGCCGCGCGGCTGCCAACTCTCCCTCGATGAGACGCAAGCCGTGCCACATGACGAAGGCGCACAAGAGATCGATGGAGTCGGCGGAGTCGATCTCGGCGCGAAGCTCTGACGCCAGACTCGGTTCGCCGTGAGCGTTGGTGAGAAGAGCGGCGTCATTGAGTGGCGTTTTCGGTCGGCGCCCCCAGCGGTTCTCGATGCCCGGACCCGCCGGCCCGCGTAAAGCGCGGAGCTGTGTTGCCGGCACCACGACCGGGTCCGGCTCCTGCTCGAGTGCGTGAAGCGCGGCGTTTGCCGCCGCGATGCGAGCAAGGGGGTCCTTCAGCCCCGACAGACGTCGATGGGCGATCGCCGAGATGTGCTGAGCAAGGACGTGTGGAAGGTCCGCGTCGTCGACGGCGCCGAACTCGGCCACGGGGCCGACGACCGACTCAAGCTGGGCCCCAAGGCCTCGCGTCACCAGTGATTCGCGCAGGCCGAGTGGCAGATCCCCCGAGCTATCCATGCCGTGAGCTTGCCAGGCGGCGCTCCCATGGATGTCGCTTTTGGCTCGACACCCATGTGCCAGATGACGTGCATCCTTCAGATAGGGCAGTGGTTCGGTTCAGAGCTCTGAGTGCACGAACGCTTCATGTCGGTCTGCTATCTGATTTGGACCCCGGGACGCACGGTCGTTGTCTAGCCTTCACCGCCGGAGGTGACGCACATGGCAGCGGGGGATTCGGCGTACGACGTTGCGCGACGGCAGCGGGAGAAGGCGGCTCGACTCGAGCGGTCGGCGGAGATGTGGGAACGCGGCGCCCATGGCGAGGTCGAAGTAGCGCGTGCACTCGAGTCCCTTCCCGAAGGGTGGGTCGCGCTCCATGACCTCGCGTGGCCGGGACGGTCACGGGCCAACCTGGATCACGTCGTCGTCGGGCCGGGCGGGCTGTTCATCGTCGACGCCAAGAACTGGTCGGGGCGGATCGAGGTGCGCGACCAGGTGCTGATGCAGAACGGTCGGCGACGCGAGCCGACGGTCGCGTCGGCTGCGGAGGCGGCGATCGCAGTGCAGGCGGTGGCGCCGGTGTCGAACCTCTGCACGGGTGTCTTGTGCTTCGTGCGCGACGACCCGCTGACGGGTTGGGCGGGTGACGTCATGATCTGCTCGACCGCCAATCTGGTCCAGATGCTGACTTCTCGGCCGCAGGTTCTCGAACCGGGGGACGTTCAGCGCTGCGTCGACGCCATGCGGCGTAGTGCAACGCGGACGGCCGTCGCATCGACGCGACGGCGGGCGGCACCTTCGAAGGGGACGGGAACTGCGGTGCGGTCCCGTCGCAGGGCGAGGCTCGGACGTGTCGTCCCACCCTTGCTCGTCGGTGCACTGTTCGTCGGAACTCTGCTTGGTGGCGGGTTTCAGAAGGTCGGCGACTGGGTGGGTGAGCAGATGGTGAATCACATTGCCCCGGCCGATCCGGCTCCGACCGAGCAGCCGACGACACGCGAGAAGAAGCAGCAGGAGCGACAGCGGCGCCAGTCTGGGTGAGGGCGACGCGTCGCGGTCCTCCGCGGATACGACCGGAGACGGATCGGGGTGAGGACACTGACACCGCATCACTCGTGTGGGCGTCCGGCCGCACTTCCTTCGTCCGGGGCGCATACTGGAGTCAATGACGACATCACCCTGGTCCACGCGGAAGCCTCTCTCCTCGAGCCCCTTCCAATCCAAGCCCGAGCCAGTGATCGAGGTGTATGCCGTCGGCGACCAGGTCTGCCACGACCTCTACGGTCTCGGGCGCGTCCTCGGTGTCGAGGCGCACGCGGTGTCGGTCGACTTCGGCGCCAAGACGGTGCGCATCACGAGCCCGTACGCCAAGCTCGAGCACCTGTAGGTCCGGGCCCGCCGGGGATCTCGGCGGCGGCATCAGCGTGTCGTACTGGCGGGACTGACCATCCTGCGGGACCAGGTGGTCCCCGTCGATCGGCTGGTCGTGTCCCGCACTCAGCGCAGACCGGCCCGGGACGGAGCACCCACGCTCAGACCAGCCCGTGCTCGTAGGCGTACGCCGCGGCGGCGGTGCGCGAGGCGACGTCGAGCTTGACGAAGATGTTGGACAGGTGCCGGGCCACGGTCTTCTCGCTCAGCACGAGCTCGGCCGCGATCTGCGGGTTGCTGCGGCCCGAGGCGACGAGCCGGAGCACCTCGACCTCCCGGGCGGTCAGGCCACCGGGAAGGGAGGCCGGGGCCAGCAGCGACGAGGTGAGGTCGGCCATCGGCGCCGCACCGACCTGCCGGAAGACGGTGCGTGCGGCGGTCAGCTCGCGCTCGGCGGAGGACGTGTCGCCGAGGGCCAGGAGGCAGCGGCCGATGAACAGTCTCGTGACGGCGGCGTCGTACGGCGAGGACGACTGCGTCCACAGCTGGAGCGCCTTGCGGAGGTAGGGCAGTCCGCCCGCGGCATCCCCGGCGGCGAGCTCGACGGCCCCGTGGGCCTGGGCGGCGGCCGCGGACAGGACCGCCGACCCGGCCGCCGACGCCAGGGACCCCAGCTCGAGGGCGACGGGCCGCGCGACCTCGACCGCACCGGCCGCCAGCAGGACCTCGATGGACCCCGGCAGGATCCGGCAGCGCTCCAGCGGTCCGGCCGACGAGGCGAGCAGCCGGTCGACGGCCGCAACCGCCGGGGATGAGCGCCCCTGGGCCAGCCACAGCAGCGCCAGTCCGGGCTGCGGGTCGACGCCGAGGTCGGCGGCGCGCTGGTAGGCCTCGTCGGCCGCGGCGAGGTCGCCGCGCAGCCGCAGCACGTCGCCGGTCTCGAGGGCGGTGAGGCCGATGGGGCCGGGCGTGCCCAGGGTGACGTACCGCTCGGCGGCCGACGACCACTCCCGCAACGCGTCGTCCCAGGCGCCGCGCAGCCGCATCAGCTGCCCGCGGTGCACGGCGCACTGGCCCGTGAAGGCCAGCAGCCCCGGCTGGGCGTCGCACCACCGCTCGAGGGCCGCGGTCCACTCGGCGACCCGGCCGAAGTCGCTGACCTCCTGGGCGCCCTCGATGGCGGTGCAGTAGACGTGTCCCGCGATCACCGGGGACAGCTCGCCCGCCACGACCCGGACCATGGAGTCGTCGAGCTGCGCCAGCCCCTCGGCGAAGTGCCCGGTCATGATCGACACCCGCCCCTGCGCGCACGTGCTCATGGCCGTGAGGTCCGCGTCGTGGAAGCGGTGGCCGGCGTCGTGGGCCTCGTCGGCCAGGCGCTTCGCCTCCACGGGGTCGCCCTCGCCGAGGGCGCGGAACATCATGAGGAACGCCATCCAGCCCCGCTCCACGCAGTCCGCGCCGATCTCGTCGACCAGCTCGGCCGCCCGGGCGGCCCAGCCGCCGGCGAGCGCGTGGTCGCCGTGCTCGGCCAGGCCCATCGAGAGACGGACCGCGCACCCTGCGGCGGAGTGCAGGTCGCCCGCTTCCAGGTGCGCGCGGAAGGCGCGCTGGAGGACAGGGACTGCCTCGTCGTGCGTCCCGACGAGCTCGACGACCGCGCCGAAGCAGTCGAGCTCGGCGGCGCTCAGGCCGTCGGGCCCGGTGCGCGACCAGGCGTCGTACGCGGCGTGCCAGTCGCCGCGTGCGTAGTGGTCAGCGGCCGTGTCCACGTTTCGAGGGTACGGCGGGTCAGGCGGCCCCGGGCAGGCTCGGCGTCGCCTTTCCGAGCGCGCGGGAACGGGCCGCGATCCGGTCCGCGACGTACGCCGCGTCGCGACCGACCCCGGGGAGGACCATCGAGCTGAAGGCGTACTGGAAGCACAGCCCGCAGAAGAACAGCCCGGGGGCGTCGGGGGAGACCCCGCGCATCTCCCGAGGCCAGCCGTCGTCACCCAGCACCGGCAGGTGGATCCAGTCGAAGACCTGCCGGAAGCCGGTCGCCCACACGACGGTCGAGACCTCGCGCGGCGCGCCGTCGACCACCGGAAGGCCGTCGCTGACCTCCTCGACCCGGCTGGTCGTCCGCTCGACGCCGCGCGCGAGCAGGTCCCGCCGCTTCACCCGCAACATGGGTCCGCCGTGGTGGCGGAGCTCGTCCATCAGCTTGGCGCGCATCGGGCTGCGCCGGGTGAGCACGTGCTGCCACGCGAAGAGCAGGACGGGGAAGACGACCCGGAACACCGGGGACCCGAGCCGGGGCGGGATCTCGCCGCAGTCGCGACCGGCGAGGATCGTCGGGTGCGTCTCGGCCAGCTCGTAGGCGATGTCGGTGCCGGAGTGGCTGGCGCCGACGACCAGCACCGGTCCGTCGTTGACCTGGCTGGGCCGGCGGTACTCGCTGGAGTGCAGCTGGAGGATCGCCGGGTCGAACGCGTCGGCGATATCCGGCACCGCACCCGTGCGGCCGAACGTGCCGGTGCACACCACGACGTTGCGGCAGGCGTAGCGACCGCGGTCGGTGGTGACGACGTACCCGTCGCCATCGGCGTCGAGGGCCTGGACGCGGGTCTCCAGGCGGACCGGGAGGGAGAAGGTGCGGGCGTAGGACTCGAGGTAGTCGCCCACCGCGTCCTTGCCGGGGAACGTCCAGCGCGGAGCCGGGAACGGCAGGCCGGGCAGCCCGTCGACGTGCGCGGGGGAGTAGAGCTTCAGGCTGTCCCACTGCCGGCGCCAGTTGTCGCCCACCCGAGTGGCGCCGTCGAGGATCACGAACGGGGTCCCTCGCTGCTGGAGGAAGTAGCCGGTCGCCAGGCCTGCTTGGCCGGCGCCGATGATCACGGTGTCGATGTCGGTGTCGAAGTCGGTGGTGTCCATGCGCTCACGGTCGCGCGATGCGTACGCCGCTCGCGTCGGGCGCGATGCCCATCTCCCGCGAGCGCCGCATGGGTGGATGCACCCATGCGGGGAGTGGTTCGTGTCGCTCGTGGCGATGCACTGTCGGCGAGGCGCGTCCGGGCTGGTCGCCGAGGAGCCAGGCGACCGCGTGGTCGGTGTAGGCCTCGGCGCGTCGTCGCGGCCCGGCTCGTCGCGGAAGGACGGGCATGTCCACCATGGTCCCCCCGGGATCGTGTCCGCCACGGTTCGTGCTCACGAGGCCACCATGGCCGGTTCGTGGCCGCCGGACTCCGACCACAGCGAGCACCAGCCGTGCGGGGTGACGACGAGCAGGTCGCGGTCGAAGGCGTCCGAGTTGTGGTTGCTGTATCGCCACCCCATCGCCCACCGCCTCTCCTCCTCGCCCCACCCGTTCGTGCCCGCCCGCACGATCACCGTGACCAGGATGGAGGCGGACGTGTCGGACCGAGGTGGGATGGGGAGGCGCCGGACCCTCTCGTAGAGGAGGTCGGACCGCCCGCGGTGCCCCTCGTCGAGGTCGTCCGGTAGCGGCGTGAGCTCGTCGAGCGCGAGCAGCTCCTGCGCACGGGCGGGCTGGTGGACCAGGGCGAGGAGCACCCGGCCCTCGGTGAGGGGTACGGCGGCCGCGATCTCGTCGAGGAGCGCCTGCGGATCCCGCAGCTCGTGGCGTGCGAAGAATTCGTCGATGTCCATGGGCCGAGGATGGGAGAGCGGAGCCGAGACCGCATCTCGTCATCCACAGGGGGCGGGTCGGGCCCGCGTTGTCCACAGATGCGCCGACGGTGGTGGCGGACGGTCGACGAGACGCCTTGGCTGTTGTCATGGGATACACGACGGACTTCCTCGGACACATCGACATCCGCCCGAGCCTCAACGAGGCCGAGTGCGCCTACCTGTCGGCCTTCGGCCACACCCGCCGCTACGACAGGGGCAAGGGGCCCTACCACGTCCCGCCGAACCCGTACGCCGACGACACCGGGCGCATCACGGGCAAACGGTTGAGCACACCCCCGCCGGGGCAGCCGGGTCCGTGGTGTCGGTGGGTTCCCTGCTGGGACGGCTGCTGCCTGACCCTCGACGGGGAGGAGAAGATCTACGACCCCGTTCGTTGGCTGGACTACCTCATCCAGCACTTCCTGGCGCCGGGTGCCGAAGCATCGACGTCGGACGAGGCAGTGTTCGACGACTTCACCTTCGACCACCGCTTGGACGGACTCGTGGTCGGGTGCCGGCGAGACGACAAGAAAATGTTCGCCATCCGGGTGGATGACAATGCGATCACCCAGGAGATCCTGCGACCGGCGGATCCCCGGTACCTCGACTATCCGCCGCTCCCCGCCGAGGAGGTCATCGATCGCGACCGGGCGCGGTCCTCTGCGGGCAAAGGTGGTGGTGCTCGCCTGCGGAGTGTGTGAGCGGTCCCCGTCGCATCGTGCCTCGGTCTAGACCGTCCGCCGTGCAGTGTCGGTGGTCGTCCCTAGTGTCGGCAACGACGGGTCGCGGGGGCGGCCCGGATCGGGGGTCGAGATGAGTGGAGCGCTGGAGCGTCGCTGGGACGACGCGGTGGAAGCGGCATGGCGGGAGCTGCGCCAGCGGCTGGCCGATCGGCTGGCCGAGATGGCCGAGGGCGAGTCGCTGGTCGTCGAGCTCGCCGAGGAGACGGACGGCGGCGCGGCGCCGTACTGCCAGGCGTTGGCCGGCCCGGGCGTGCTCCGCGTCGAGGCGGCGAGCGACGAGTACCTCGCGGAGCGCTACCAGCTCGACGACGCGCAGGACGTCGCGCTCGTCGCCCTGGGGTTCACCCTCCCGCACTGGGACCACACGATGGGTCCGGGCCCGGGGGAGACCAACTACTTCGTCGACCTCGACCAGCGTGAGGCCGACCGCGCGGCGGTGATGATGGTCCGGGCGCTGCGCGAGGTGTACGCCGTCGTGCACCCGGTCTACCTGTCCGCGGACGGCCTGCTCGACGAGGTCGTCGACGAGCCGCCGCGGGTGATGCCGCCGAGACCGCGGCCCGAGGTGGCCGTCCACCCCGAGGGGGCGGACGAGGTGCGGGCGGCGGTCGACCTGGCGGTGCGCGGGCTCCAGGACGAGCGCCCGGAGTGGGACGAGGACGGCGACCTGCCGCTCGACACGGGCCGCGGCGTGGTGTGGGTGACGATCGGCGCCCACCTGCCACGGATCCTGCTGCACGCGCCTCTCGTGGGCGACGTCGTCGACGAGGCGCGCGCCCTGGTCGAGATCAACCTCCTCAACCAGCGCGAGTTCGGGCTGTCCTTCTCCCTGCGCGACGGACAGATCACCGTCTTCCGTGAGCTGGACGCGTCCGCGCTGGTGCCGGCGCAGCTGCGCCTGGAGATCGAGCGCCTCACCACGCAGGTGGACCGGTGGGCCGGTGACCTCGTCACCCGGGTCGGCGGCAGGTGCATGGACGAGCAGACGCCCCGTCAGCCCGCGGACGTGACGACCCGTCCGCCGGCCCACGGCCGCTTCGCCACGGCGTACGGCCTGATGGTCGAGCTCGAGCGGGGGCAGCGCGGCTCGGTCGGGCCGGCCACGATGGCGCGCATCTTCGACCACGACACCGGCCTCCTGCTCAAGGCGGTGCGCATCAACGAGCAGCGCCGGCGCGAGATGCGCGCCAAGGCCCGCACCGCCAGGGAGGAGGGACGGGGTCGCGCCGAGCAGGTGGCCCGGGCCCGGCAGGAGTACCTCCGCGAGCTCACGGCGCGGATGCGCGCCGCGCTGCGCCTGATCGTCGACGCGCCGGTCCGCACGGTGCAGCTCGACCAGCTGGCGCTCTTCGACGAGGACGAGTGCGGGACCGGGCGGTGACCGGGCCGATTCGCGCACACGCGACCCGATCGGATGTGAGGGTGTGCGCATGCCGCGCCTGATCCCGGAGTCGCCGACCTTCCAGACGACCTCGGAGGAGCTCGTGTGGGAGCGGCTGCGCGACAGCCTCGGTCCCGACGACGTGCTGCTCGCCAACCTGCGCCTGACCGACGAGGAGAAGGACGTCGAGGCTGACCTGGTCGTGCTCATGCCCGAGGTCGGGATCCTGGTCCTGGAGGTCAAGGGCGGCAGCGTCCACGTCACGCCCGACGAGGCTGACGGGCATGCCTGGTGGATCCGACGCCAGGGCGCGCACCGGAGGATCAAGCCGGTCGACCAGGTCCGCATCGCCAAGCACGCGCTCAAGCGGTACGTCGAGCAGCACCCGGACGGCGGGCTGGCGAGGCGCGTCGGCTGGGGGCACGGCGTCGTCACGCCGTACTCCGCGTTCCCGTCCGACTTCACCGTCCCCGAGCTGCCCCGCTGGGCCCTTCACGACAGGGACGACCTCGCGGTCGCCGGGGAACGGGTCCGCGACAACGCGTGGGGGATGCTGCACGGTCAGCGCCCACCGACGCACGACGACGTCGAGGCGATCACCGACATCCTCACTGGGCGTTTCGCGGCGCCGTACGACGTCAACGCGGAGTCCGACGACCGGGCTGCCACTTTCGACCGGCTGACCATGGAGCAGGCCACGATCCTGCGCGTCACCCGGCTGCTGCCGCGGGTCGAGGTCCGAGGCGGTGCCGGGAGCGGCAAGACCGTGCTGGCACTACAGCAGGCCAAGGAGCTCACCCGCGGCGGTCAGGGCCGTGCGGCCCAACGGGTCGCGCTGCTCTGCTACTCGATCGGGCTGGCCGAGCACCTGAAGCGGCAGGTGGCCACGTGGGACCGCCGCCACCGGCCGGCGTTCGTCGGGACGTTCCACGCGTTCGGACAGCAGTGGGGCGCCGCCGACGGGGATCGCTCCGACAGCCAGTTCTGGGAGGAACGGCTGCCGGCAGAGATGGCTGAGCTGGCCGCCGCGCTCCCGGACGGGAAGAAGTACGACGCGGTGATCGTGGACGAGGCCCAGGACTTCGCCGACTCGTGGTGGACCCCCGTCCTTCGGTCGCTGCGGGACGAGGAGGAGGGAGGGCTGTTCGTCTACTCCGACGAGAACCAGCGGATCTTCGCGCGATTCGGACGACCGCCGGTGGCGCTGGTCCCTCTGGTCCTCGACCACAACCTCCGCAACACCAGGCAGATCCACGAGTCCTTCGGTCCGTTGGCGCCCAGCCGGATGTACTCACGCGGTGGCGACGGGCCGGCTGTCCGCTTCGTGGCGTCGACCCTCGACGACGCGATCGGCGCGGCCGACGACGAGGTGGATCGTCTGCTCGACGAGGGCTGGGAGCCACGCACCATCGCGCTGCTCACCACCGGCCACCGCCATCCGATCCAGGTGGAGCGGACCGCTTTCCACGACCAGGAGGGCTACTGGGGGACGTACTGGGACGACGACGTCTTCTACGGCCATGTCTTGGGGTGCAAGGGGCTCGAGCGGCGCGCGGTCGTGCTGTGCCTCAACGAGGACGGCGCCCGCGACCGTGCCCGCGAGCGGCTGTACGTCGGGATGTCGCGAGCCACCGACGTCCTCGTCGTGATCGGCGACTCGGACATCGTCCGGCGGGTCGGTGGGGACGAGGTGGCGCGGCGGCTCGGCGTCAGCTGACCGGCGGTTCCTCCGGCGAGGTTCCACGTACCGATGCGCACGCTCGGCACCTTGGCCCCGTCACAGCGGTTCGCGCCTCATCGTGATCAGTCGTGCTCCCAGGGCGCCTCGTCATCCATCTTCGAGTAGTACTTCGCGAGGTGGCTCTTCGCACGGTCGACGTCCTTGGACGGCATGTCGACGCCACCCCGGCCGCCGACCATCACGTTGCCGGCGGCCATGACACCCCGCGGCACCGCACGGAGCTTGCCGTCGATGACGTCGGCGATCAGCAGCTTGTAGGCGGTGAAGTTGTCCTTCTTGTCCGCGTCGTACCAGACGTGGGCGTCGCGGTACTTCTCGTTCGGTCCGTCCTCGGCGCCGGCCCACGCGCGCACCCGCTTCTCGGCGGCGGCGCCGTCCCAGTCGTGGTCGCGGTCGGCGAGGGGCAGGTCCTGGAAGCTCGTCACAGCCATGCCTTCACCTTCCCCCTGCACCGCCGCTGATGCCACACCCCCAGAGGGGAGGCGCCGCATCGTCACAGTGAAGCGCCGCAAGTCCACGAACGTATCCGTGACGGCTGAGGCGCCGCCTTCGCTACGGTGAGCCGGTGCTCGAAGACTTCGTGATCGCGCGCAACCCGGACGCCGGCTCCACGCTGCCCTACCTCGTGCGCGTGCCGCTGGGGGACGCCGGCATCGTGCTGAAGAGCCGCGAGATGTGGCCTCGCACCAGCAAGGTCTACTGCCACCGGGTCGAGGAGTGGCCCGACGACGCGGAGGTGGTCGAACGGGTCGCGACCCGCAGCTGTGTACGCCGCGGTGGGGCGATCGACCTCGTCCTGGAGCGCGGACGGGAGAACCGCTCGCAGTTCGTGATGACGCAGGTGCGAGGGCGGCAGGTCATCTTCTGGCAGAGCTCGCGCACGGCCAAGCAGGCACGGCCCAACGTGCGCACGCCGACGGCCCGGGCCTCGGGCGTCGCGGACCTCCACATCGTTGTGGACTCCCGCGAACGCTACGGCTACTCCTTCTCCGACCGGCCTGTCACCACCGAGAGGACTCGGCTCGAAGCGGGGGACTACGGCCTCGTGCGGCATGGCACGCTGCTCGCCACCGTGGAGCGAAAGAGCCTCACCGACCTGGTGTCCTCGCTCACCACCGGCAAGCTGAAGTACCAGCTCGCCGACCTGGCCGCCGTACCGCGATCCGCCGTGGTCGTCGAGGACCGCTACTCGGCCGTCTTCAAGCTCGACCGCGTGCGCCCGGCCGTGGTGGCGGATGGCATCGCCGAGTGCCAGGTCGCGTTCCCGACCGTGCCGATCGTCTTCTGCGAGACGCGCAAGCTCGCCCAGGAGTGGACCTATCGCTTCCTTGCCGCGGCCCAGGTCGCGGAGGAGGCCGAGTACGGCGGCGGGAGACTGGTCGCCGACCTCGTTCAGCCAGCGCCCCTGGCTCCCGCGCCCGCCTCGCCGGGGGAGGTCAGAGCGTGGGCGCTGGCCAACGGCCACGCGGTGTCGGATCGCGGCCGGGTGCCCGCTCGGCTGGTCGAGGCGTTCGAGGAGGCCCGTCGCGGTTGAGTCCTCACCTGGACGATGTGCACGTTGGGTCAGTGCTCAGGGGCGACGAGCCGTCGTGCCATGCGTCACCGAGGACGGCGCGCGATGGTGCTCGGGAGCGGTGCAGGTCGGGATGTCGCGAGCCACCGACGTGCTCGGTCGTGATCGGGGATCCGGCCACCGTGAGGCGCGTCGGTGGGGGCGAGGTGGCGCGGGGCTTGGGGCTCAGGCCGACTCGGCCGCCAGGTCACTTGTGATCCGATCTCGCACACCCAACAGCCATGCGCGTTCACCGTTCGGTGTCCGAGCGTCGAAACCCCACTGGTCGAGTTGTTCTGCGAGCTCTTCGTCGCTGCGGTCTCCAGCCAAGAGCTCGGCGATGTCCCGTGGTACGTCCCTTGCTCGGTCTGGGGACCGTCGCACGAAGTCATCAACCGCCTCCTGCCAGGACGAGTACTCGCACTCGTCCCACAGTTGGTAGAAGTAGGCGCTGATGAGGTGCTTGAGGTTGTCCATGAGGGAGGCCCTTGCGGCGGGTACAGGTCAGTCCGAGACTGCGGAGATCAGCAACTGGCGCACCTGGAGGAGCCAGACGCGGAAGTCGTCGTCAGAGTCACCCGCGTAGTAGTCGCAGCCCATGTCGCTCAACATGCCGCGCAGCCCACCCTTCGGGGAAGCGTAGTCGAAGCACCTCGTCGATCTCCGACGTCGGCTGGGCCGACTCGGTCGGGTGAGCCCGCTGCGAAGGCAGCGACGGTGTCGCGGATCGTTCCACCGTCCATGTCCCAGTCCTGATGAAAGTAGGCGCCCATCAGATGTTCGAGTGATTCCACGTCTTGATCCTCTCAGTCCGGAAACGCTGTCTTGATCCGCCAACCCCCGGGAGCCGTGGGATCCCGGTCGAGCACGACACGCACTCCCGTTGGTCGAATAGCGTCTCCGGTCCTGTGCATCGTGACTCCGGTCGCTTCGCCCAGGTCGCACTTGAGCCGGAGGCGGTCGTCGGTGCCCGCCAACCAATGGCGGATGTCTCGAGCCTTCAGGTCTGTGACCCTCGGGATGAAGCGCTCTGCCACTTCCTCGAGGGAAGGACGAGGTCTTGAGAACGTTTCCGGTTTTCAGTCGCTCGCGCATCTCGTCCAGTGATTTCCCGACATGGCGGCTGATCGTGTGCCCCCGAGCGGGCCGCCTTCGTGCGCTTTGAGCCAGCCTGGCTCCCGAGCGCCACCCCAACCACCCGGCAACTTCATCTCCCCCCGCTCATCCCGGACCCGCACGCGCGCGAAGCGCTCGACGCGCGTGCGTACGACGCCGAGCCCCTCGCGAGCAGTCCGCACGCGGGTGGCGGCCGCAGCCCCGCTCGCCCGCAGGCTGAGGAGCAGCGCGTGGAACCGGGGCGCCTGCGCGCTGATCCGAGCGAGAGCAGCCGAGCCGGCAGCACCGGCGCCGAGCCCGCCGGTGATCCCGCCGACGATGGCGGAGATCGCGACGCCCTCGACGACCATCGTGCCGATCTCGGTGAGCAGGGCGCGGGTGCGCTCGTGGGTGTCGCGCACGGCGGCGGCGTACTCCTCGCACGCCGTGCCCACCGCGACCAACGCGTCGGCGGTGTCGCCGACGAGGGACTTCAGCTCGGTGAGCGCGGAGAGCGCGAGGGGGATCTCGGGGGAGACCTGGTGCTCGAGGAAGCTGGCGGCGATGTCGCAGTGGGCGTCGAGGTCGGCGACGGCGGCACCGGCGCGGCGCCAGGTGGTGGCGGCGTCGAGCAGCAGGTCGACGTCGGCGCCGGGCCACACGAAGCCCTCGACGTGGTCGAGGATGAAGGTCTCGACGGGGCCGAGCGCTACCGGGTTGGCGCCCAGGCTCGACGGTGGTGAGGCTGGCGAGACCCGGACGTAGTCGTCCTCGTCGAGCGACCCGCCGTTGTAGGCGGACACCGCGGCCGACGCCGCCTCCGCATCGCGGTGGTTGGCGGCGGTCGCGGTCAGCAGCCGGCCGAACCCGATGAAGGCGTGGGTCAGCTCGGTCAGGGTGTCGAGCGCCTGCCGCGCGCCGTCGTCGTACGACGTCGCGAAGTCGGCGCTGGTCGCGTCGTCGCCGGCCATGGCGGCGTACCCCCCGAGCTTGCCGGCCAGGGACTCGCACAGCAGCGCGGAGATCTGGTTGCCGGTGCGGCAGGCGTCGCCGGCCGAGGTGAAACCGCCGGTCTCGACGGCGATCCTCACCGGACCTGCTCCCACATCGCCGTGTTGGTCTCGATCGCGGCCGCATAGTTGGCCCGAGCGGTGTCACCGATCGCGCGCAGGCCGGCGAGCGCAGTGCTCATCTCCCCGAAAGACGTCCGCCACGTCGAGTGCGCTGTCGTGTGCGCGTCGCTCGCCCGGCCCGCCCACTCCGAGTGCAGCGCACCCTGCGCGGTCTCGACGTCCGCGGCGAGCTCAGCCAGGTCACGCCCGCAGGAGTCCATCGCCGCGATGACCGCCGCCAGCTCGTCGATGTCGACGTCGTACGCGGTCATCCGAGCCTCCTCGCCAGGTCGGCGTGGGTGTCGGAGGAGGAGGCGTCCGCGAGGGACGCGTCGTCCCGGGCGGACCGCAGGGCGACGGCACTGCCCGCCAGACCGGCGATGACTCCGTCCACACCCTCGCGCCACTCCTCCCACAAACCGGCGAACCGGTCGGCTGCGGCGCCGTGCCAGCACGCGAGGAGCGCGTCGACGGACACCTCGACCCGAGCGCGACGGGTCGCCATGTCGGTGGCCCGCGCCTCGACGGCGTCGGCGCCGATCGACAGCTGGGCAGGGTCGAGCCTGAGGTTCATCAGTGCCTCCCGAGATGCAGCCGGCGACGCCGGACGAGTACGACTGGCGTCGACTCTTCCCGCAGCGGAGGTATGGCGGAACCCGTCAGATGCGATCTGTGGACAACCGGGCGCGTCGAGCACCCACGTTGTCCGAAGCGGGGACGGGGGAGAGGGGCGGCGGGTACGTTGCGGCAGCCATCACCACCACGCGACACGGGGAAACCACCATGAACGAGAACAACGAGCCGTACACCCAGCCCGCTCAGGGCCAGCAGTGGCTCCCGCAGCAGCCCCAGGGTGCGCCGCCGGCTCCGTACGGCGCGTACGCACCGACGGCTCCGTACGGTGCGCCCATGCACGGCGCGTCGATCGGCACGGTGCGCAGCACCGGCGCCTGCATCGCCCTCACCATCGTGACGCTCGGGTTCTACTCCCTCTACTGGTACTACCAGACCCACGAGGAGATGAAGCGCCACACGAACACGGGCCTCGGTGGCGGTGTCGCCCTCCTGCTCGCATTCTTCGTCGGCATCGTGATGCCGTTCATCTCGTCCAGCGAGGTGGGTGGGCTCTACGAGCGTCGCGGCATGCGCGCCCCGGTGAGCGCGGTCACGGGCCTGTGGGCGCTCCTGCTCGGCTGGTTCTTCGGGGTCGGCCTGATCATCTGGTTCGTCAAGACCAACGGGGCGCTCAACGAGTACTGGCGGTCCCAGGGCGCTCGCTGAGGAAGGCGCAAGCGCCGAGATCTAGGATCTGCCGGCCTGGATCGCGGTCAGGTCGGTGACGAGCCGAGCCAGGTGCTCGTCGACGGCGGCCACGTCGTACCCCTCCATCAGCTTCGTGGTCGGGAAGCGCGTCCCCGCCTGCGGGTCGTGCGCGTTGCCGTCCATGCTGGCTCCTCCGAGATGGCGTCCGCGCGCCGGCGAGCACGCGGACGCCATCGTGCCGCCGGCGCCCCACCGGCGACGCACGGGGGCGGAGAGTCGGCCTCAGGACTCCGACATGTCGAAGACCAGACGCGCCGGCACCTCGCCGGCGAGCACCTCCTCGAAGCACGCGTTGACGTCCTCGAGCCGGCGGCGCTCGGTCACCACCCGGGTCAGCCCGCGGGCGTGGAGGTCGAAGGTCGCGGCCAGGTCGTTGCGGGTGCCGACCAGGGAGCCGATCACCGAGATCCCCTTGAGGACCGTCTCGAAGACCGGCAGCTCGAGCCGGTTGTCGGCCGGCAGCCCGACGATCACCAGCCGCCCGTTCGGGTTGAGGGAGGCGTGCGCCGCCTGCATGGCCGCGGGGGACGGGACGGTCACCAGGGCGATGTCGGCGCCGCCGAGGGCCGCGATCTCCGCCTGCTGGTCGCCGCGCCCGTCGATGACGTGGTCGGCGCCGAGGTCCTTGGCGAGCTGGAGCTTCGCGTCGTGCACGTCGACCGCGACGGTCCGCGCTCCGAAGATCCGGGCGTACTGCAGGCCGAGGTGGCCCAGGCCGCCGATCCCGACGACCATGACGGTCTCGTCGGGCTGCGGGTGGGTGACCTTCAGGGCCTTGTACGTCGTGACGCCGGCGCACGTCAGCGGGGCGGCGTCGAGGGAGGAGACCCCCGCGGGCACGGGGACGACGTGGCTGGCCCACGCGACGGCGTACTCGGCGTAGCTGCCGTCCATCGTGTAGCCCATGTACTGCGGGCTGGTGCAGTAGGTCTCCCAGCCGGCGACGCAGTAGCGGCAGTGGCCGCACGCGAGGCCCAGCCACGGGAGCGCGACCCGCTGCCCGACCGTGACGGGCGATGCGCCCTCACCGACCGCCTCGACGATGCCGACCCCCTCGTGACCCGGGATCAGCAGGTCCTTGGGCTTGACCGGCCACTCGCCGCGCGCCGCGTGGATGTCGGTGTGGCACAGCCCGCAGGTCTCGATGCGGACGAGCACCTGGCCGGGGCCGGGCTCCGGCACGGGGACGTCGCGGATCTCCAGCGATGCTCCGAGGGTGGGGACGACGGCAGCCTTCATGATTCCTCCTGGGAACCCGGTGGGTGGGACGGCGCACGGTCGGCACCTCGGGAGGACGTGGGGTGTGTGCCCGGCGCGTCCTCCCGACCCACCCTCGCCCCGGCCCGCCCTCGCGGGCAGGGTCCTTGGGGCCCCCCGCCTCGCCGATGGTCCCGACCTCCCCGGTCCCCGGATCAGACCCCGATCGTGTGCCAGGGTCCCCAGATGGCGAACGACATGCCACGGCTCGCCTGGATGTTGACGTAGAGGGTCTCCCCGCCGGGACTGAAGGTGGATCCGGCGAACTCGTCGTTCGAGCGGTCGGCGCCCGTGGAGCTGCGCAGCCGGTTGAGCGCGATGTCCCAGAGCTTGCCGTTCTTCGACAGCCCGCGGACGTAGTTGTCGTTGACGTTGTCCTCGCAGACCACCAGCGTGCCCCGCTTGGACGTCGTGATGTTGTCCGGCAGGTCGAGCTCCATCGGTCCCGACGACTGGAAGACGCAGCGCAGCTTGCCCGACGCCGGCCGGTAGGCCCACACCTGGCCCGAGCCGCGTCCGAACCCTGCCGGGTTCTCGTTGGTCGCCTCGGCCGGACCACCACCCTGGGTGGAGGTGAAGTAGACGACACCGTCGCGGGCCACCTGGCCCTCGAGCCGCGAGAAGTACGCCGCACCCTGCGCCCAGCCCTGGCGCGCGACGTGCGTGATCGCGTCGTTGTTGCTGGTGGGCGCGGTCTCGCCGGGCGTGTACGGGAAGTCGGGGGCGGGGTCCTCGATCGGCACCCACTCGACCTTGTACGTCGTGCCCTGCTCCTGCATCGCCTCGAGATGGGCGTTGTCGACGCCGACGACCTTGAGCATCTCCAGCGTGCCGCCGTCCTCGAGCCGGCCGACCACCATCGGGTCGCTGGGCGGCCGGTAACGGTAGAAGCCCGACGCGAAGCCGAAGTCGTCCTCGGTGAGGTAGAGGTAGCCGCTGCCCGGGTCGTACGACACCGCCTCGTGGGCGAACCGCCCCGCCGAGCGGATCGGCTGGCGCGTCGACTGCCCCTCGCCCGGAAACACGCTGACCGGCACCTCGAAGACGAAGCCGTGGGGCTTGGTCAGCGGGACGTTGGACGTGCCGGTGAAGTCGGGGCCGACGTCCGGGCCGTTGACCGTCTCCTCGCAGGTGACCCACGCGCCCCACGGCATCTGACCGCCTGAGCAGTTCATCATCGTGCCGTTGAGGCTGGTGAAGGACCGGACCACCTCGCCCTTCGTCGTGACCTGGATCGTCGTCGTCCCGCCGCCGGCGCGGGAGTCGTACGGCGTGCCGGTGCCGAACGCCGTCGGCACCGGGTTGTTGACCTCGTGGTTGCGGACCAGCACCACCGTGCCGCCGGGACCGTCGAAGGCGCCCATCCCGTCGTGCCGGCCGGGCAGGACGGTGCCGTCGGTGAGGACCACCGTCGACTCGGTGTCGTGGAAGGAGCGGTAGCGGAACCCCTCGGGCACGTGCAGCCGGACGACGCCGTCGCGCTCGTCGGGCACCGCACTCAGGGGCACCGGCCTGGGGTTCGTGGCCGCCGAGGCGGGCCCGGCCACCAGGCCGGCGAAGGGACCGGCCAGCGACGCGGCGGCCGCGGTCTTCAGGATGGTGCGACGCTCGACCGACTCGTCTGTCGACATGCTGTTCCTCCTGGGTAGGTGCTGATCTCGGGACGTTAGTCCCGGGCCGCGCCGGGTGTAAACGCCCTCGTGCACCTCGACCGGCGAGGGGGAGGCCCCGGGCTGCCGCCCCCGCGCCGTGGTGGGGGCAGGCGGCGTCGGGGGCGGAAGACCACCTTGACCATGCCCTCCTCCTTCTTCTGGAAGTGCTCGTAGGCGTCGGGCGCCTCGCTGAGCGGGAGGTGGTGGGTGGCGAACGCGTCGACCCCGAACGGGTCGTCGTCGACCAGCATGGCCAGCAGCTCGTCGGTCCGGGCCCGCACGTCGGCCTGGCCCATCCGCAGCTGCGCCTCCGTCAGGCGCAGGGCACCGAGCCCAGTCGCGCCAGCCCCTCGAGGTCGCCGGGACCGAAGTCGATCTGCCCCGCGTTCGCCTCCGCCATCAGCTCCATCGGCTCGCCGACGTGGCCGAGCCCGAGCACGTGGGCGACCTCGTGCAGCACGATGGCCTCCATCCGCTGCGGCTCCTGCGCGATCCGCTCCGAGGTGAAGACGTCGGTGTCCAAGGCGATACCACCGGTGACGAAGTAGGTCCGTCCCAGCGCCCCCTGCTCGGCCGAGCCGCCGCCGATGCCTGCGACGTCACCGGCCAGGTCCGGGAACTCGTCCGCGGTGCCCCAGCCGATGACGACCGGCCGGTCGGTGCCGAAGGGGGCGAACGGACTGGTGAAGGGACGCCGATCGGTCGCACCGGCGTCCTCGAACGCGAGACCGCTGGCGCTCGACGCGCGGGCCAGGGCACGGTCGACGAGGTCGCGACCGCCGGCGGGCTGACCGTCGTCGTCGACCTGGAATCGGATCGGCCGGCACGGGTCCCATCCCACGGGCTCCTCGGTGCCGGCCTGGGTCGCGGCGAACGTGAACACGCCGCCACGTGCCTCCACGGCCGGCGCCTCGAGGACGCGGGTGTCGTCCATGCCGACCAGCCGCCTCAGCTCCCGCCCCGGACCGGCCGGATGCAGCACCACGACGGCGAGGACGAGCACGACGGTCCAGGCCACGACCACCAGGGCCCCGGGGGCCGTCCTGCGTCGAGCGGCGACCCGCGGCATCGCACCGAGGCCGACCGTCGCGTCGAGCCGGTCGAGCTCCTCCATGCGGCGGCGCAGCTCGCGGGCGTTGCGGCGTCGAGCGCGGGGCGAGAGAGGGCCGGACACGTCCCTGATTGTTCGCGACGGCCACGCCGCGTGTGCTCCGAATCCGTGAAGTCGGTGCGGGCAGGTGTGGCGGCGGTTGCGAGACGACGCGGCCGACGATGCTCAGGCCTGGCGTGCTGCCTTCTTGGCGGCGGCCTCCTCGCGGCGCTCGACGAAGCGGGTGGCCTCGCCGTCGAGCGCGGCCACGGCCCGGGCGAGCTCCTCGCGCGCCTTCTCCCCGTCGTCGTCGAGACCCTCGAGGTCCCAGACGCCCCACTGGCGCAGGAGGGGAGTGACGATCGAGTCGTGGTGGATGCGCAGGTCGTAGATCCCGGCCTTGGCCATCTGCACCGCCTTGCGGGAGAAGCCGGGGATGACGCTGCCGGGCATCTCGAAGCCCACGACCTCCTCGGTGATCGCCCGCATCGTCTGGCTGGGCGCGAGCTCGAGGGCAGCGGTGACGATGTTGCGGTAGAAGATCATGTGCAGGTTCTCGTCCATGGCGACGCGGGCCAGCAGCTTCTCGGCGATCGGCTCGTCGGTGTAGCGACCGGTGTTGCGGTGCGAGACGCGGGTCGCCAGCTCCTGGAAGGACACGTAGGCGCAGACGTTGAGCACCGACTTGTCGAGCGCCTCGTAGCCGGTCTCCATCGTCTCCATCCGGGCCCGCTCGAGCTCGACGGGATCGACGCCGCGGGTGACGAGGAGGTAGTCGCGGATGCAGAACGCGTGCCGACCCTCCTCGGCCGTCCACCGGTTGACCCACGTGCCCCACGCGCTGTCGCGGCCGAAGGCCCGGTCGATCTCGCGGTGGTAGCTGGGCAGGTTGTCCTCGGTCAGCAGGTTGACCTCGAGCGCCGTACGGGCGATGGGCGACAGCTGTGACTGGGCGACCTCCCACGGGTCGCCGCCCAGGTCGGCGAAGTCCCTGCCGAGGCTCCACGGCACGTACTCGTGGGGCATCCACTCGTCCGCGATGCCCATGTGCCGGTTGAGATTCTCCTCGACCACCGGCTCGAGCTCGGCCAGCAGCTGGGTGCTCTCGAGTGCCGTCATGGATCCATCTCCTCGTCGTGGGACGTGTCGAGCGGCCGTGGGGGCTGGCGCCCCCACGGTCCCTGCCTACACCTCTGGCGACGTGGTGACCAGAGGTAGCGTCGTACGCCGCTCGCCGGCTGTCGGTGGGCGGAGGTACGCCACGACCATCGAGGCGCTGCTCGACGACCTCCGCGGTGGTCGGTGAGTCGTTGGTACGTCGACACGTCGGCGGCGATGAGGCTGCTGGTGGGGGAGTCGGAGTCGGACGTGCTTGCTCTCGCCGACGCGTTGCACCTGGCCTCCGCCATCCGTCTCGGTGTCGACTTCGTGGTCACCTGTGACCGCCGGATGGCCGAGGCTGCGCACGATCTCGGCATCCCGGTCCTGGCTCCCGGCTGACATCCTTCAGGCCGAGCTCGCGAGCCCGACGTCGTCCTGCGGCATCGGACGGATCGCACCCCGAGTGCCGAGGTGGACCACCTCGCAGGCCACGTCCGCCGTGCGGCAGGCGGCGTACAGGTGGGCCGCCCAGGCGCGGTCCGTCTCGGAGATCACGTCGACCCCCGGTCGGGACCGGAGGAACGCGAACCGGGCGCCGGGCGCGACCTCGCGGTCGAGCATCCTCAGGATCTCGACGAGCCCGCGGGCGTCCTCGATGGGCGGGGGCTCGTCCGCCTCGGTGATCTGGGTGAGCTGGGGGAGCGGATGCTCATCGAGGATGAGCATCATCCAGACGGAGTGGCCGCCGTAGGACCACGGCCCCATCAGGTGCTGCCAGGCGTCTCGGAGGTCGGACTGGGTGCGGATGGTCGGATCAAAGGTCTTCTTGGTCATGGCGTCGAGGGTGACCCGCCATCGCGACCGACGCGAACGGTCATCCACAGGCACGGATCGCCGTCAGCGCTGTCCACAGATCGCATCAGCGGTCTTGTGAGGGGACGGTCGCGAGGCGTTGGCTCGAGGCATGTCTCGGAACACGCCCTCGCCCGGCTACCAGCGCGGCCCCCGCATCGCGGACCACATGACCGACGACCTGGTGGCCTGCGTCGATCGGTCGAGTGCCGCCGAGCGCTGCGGCGACGCCCCCGCAGCGCTCGAGTGGCACCAGGCCGTGCCGATGTTCCTGCAGGGTCGGCACCGCATCCTCTTGCAGCGGCTGGTCGACGTCGGCGACGACCTGCCGCCCTGGGTGGGCGTGCGCTGGATCGTCTACCAGGCGCAGCGGTGCGAGGACCCCGGCTCGGCGACCTTCGAGATCCAGCGCCGGGCGTTGCAGTACGCCGCCGAGACGATCCACGTCGACCTGCTGGAGGACTGCTTCCACGAGGGTGGGGACCCCATCAAGGTCGTGGCACGCGTCGCGGCCGAGTCGTGGATGGGCCAGCAGCTCTTCACCCACGAGTTCGGGGGACTCGTCTCCTACGTCGGCGAATTCGTGACCGGCCGACTCGCCGAGCATGCCGACCTGGCGCGGACGTGGGCGGCGGCTCCTCTGGGCGGATTCCGCATCGGCGAGAGCCTTCCCGGCAGTCGCCTACGGGTGTACGACGCGGCGTCGCTGTCGTCGGTCGACGTGCTCGACCTGGGCGCACGGTCCAGCGCGGGGCCGGAGGGGTGGGTGCTGGGTCGGCTGGTGCCGAACGGGGTGGACGACCTCCTGATGTTCGATGTCCCGCCGCTGTCGGTGTCGGAGCGGATCGCCACCGAGGTGGCGGCGGCGCCCGAGGGCTCCTGGGCCCCGGTGACCTCGGCCCTCGAGGAGGGGCGGCTGTTGCCGGGTCACTTCCTGCGCGAGGACTACGAGCTGACCACCGACGTGCAGGAGCTCGACCTGCTCGCCTTCGGCACGAGGCCACCGGACCTGGAGCGGGTGATGGGGCAGCTGCGCGAGGGGCGCGACGAGGTCGGCCGTGCCGCGTACCGGATCCTCGTGCGGGCGGCGGCGGGGACGGCCGGGCAGGAGGACGCCGCCTTCGTGGCGGCGGCCGCCCTCAACGTGCACGCGCACACCGAGGCTCTCAAGCACCTGTCGTCCAGCGCGCCGGACGTGTGGTTGCGGTGGGCCGACCTGGTGCCCGAGCCCGGGCGGTCCCGGTTGCTGGCCCTGGCGCGGGCCGCAGCGGCGGCGGCGTGAAGGGATGGCTGCTCGACCGGAAGTGTGTAGCCTGTGTGTATGGCTCGCCTCAACGTCTACGTCCCGGACGAGCTGGCCGCGCGCAGCCGGGAGGCAGGGCTCAACGTGTCGGCCCTGACCCAGCAGGCGATCGCCAGGGCGTTGGCGGCCGGTCAGACCGATGCCTGGGTGGCGTCGCTCGGACGGGGGGCGGCGGAGCCCGTGACGACAGGCGACGTCCTCGCGGCCCTCGACGACGTACGCGATGACTTCGGTGCCGTCGGCTGACACCTGGGTCGTCGACGCCTCGGTGCTCGTCGACCTGGTCATCCGGGGTGAGGCATGGCGGACCAGTGCCGAGGCCCTTGCCGGACGCCAGCTCCACGCGCCCGCCCACGTCGATGTCGAGGTCACGTCCGCCCTCGCCCGGTTGCACCGTGCGTCCCTCATCTCCAAGGCGGCCGCGCGCAAGGCGCTCACCGCCTTCGGCGAGGCTCCGCTCACCCGGCACGAGCTGCCGGCGCTCGTCCCGGGTGCATGGAGGAGGTCGTCGGGACTCCGGGTTGCGGACGCGTTCTACGTCGAGCTGGCCGGCATCCTCGGCACCCGGGTGCTCACCCTCGACGCGCGGCTCGCGCGTGCCACGTCCCTCGCCGTGCTGCCGACCACGGCGGCCGACTGAGATCGGTCGGTGGTCGACGCTCGCGTCGTGAGTGTGGCTTCGGTGTCACCAGGTGGCACCGAAGCCACACCCGACGTCAGCGCCCGACCGCGGGGATTCGTCAGAGCGCGCCGAGCACTGCCGAGGAGATGAGGTGGTCGAGTCGGCGGATGTCGACCCCCTTGTTGAGCTTGACCTTGATGTGTCCAGCGCGGGTCCACAGCTCGAGCTCCGCGTTGAGGTCGAGCATCCGGCCGGCGTTCTCCGACGACCACATGTTGATGGCCGAGTAGGGGAGCGAGTACATCTCGACCTTCTTGCCGGTGATGCCCTGGGCGTCGCGGACGATGAGCCGCTTGGTGGTGAACACCGCGCTGTCGCGGAAGGTCTTGTACGCCACCACCGGCTTCTCGCCGGACACCAGGATGGGACCGATGTCGTCGGGGATCGGGATCTCGGACACGAAGGTCCAGGCAACGATGGGTGCGGCTTCCACGAGTTCGTTCTCCTTGTTCGGTGAAAGCGCAACCCTGCTTCACCAGTTGCGCGTGCGCTGGCGAATCGGGGAGATCCGGGGGATCACGTGCCGACAACTACGGTGGCGCCATGACGACCCGCTGGCTCTTCGGCGACCAGCTCGGCCCGCACTTCACCGACGACCATCGCGGCCCGCTCCTGATGGTCGAGTCCAGGGCCGTCTTCCGACGCCGCCGCTACCACCGGGCCAAGGCGCACCTCGTCCTCTCCGCGATGCGGCACCGCGCCGCCGACTTCGGGGACCGCCTCACCTACGTCAAGGCGGAGACCTACGCCGAGGTCGTCGGGCAGCACGACGACGTCGAGGTCGTGCACCCCACGTCGTACGCCGCGCTGGGCCTGGTCGAGCGGCTCGGCGCGACGGTCCTCGAGCCGCGGGGCTTCGCGACCCCGCGCGCGGACTTCCGGCGCTGGGCCGCCGGCCGAGGGGCCACGCGGCTGCTGATGGAGGACTTCTACCGGCGCGCCCGGCTGGCCCACGGGGTGCTCGTGGACGGCGGCGAGCCGGTGGGCGGGCAGTGGAACTTCGACCACGACAACCGCCGGCCCCCGCCCAGGGGCGCCACCACCCTCGGGGTCACCGAGCCGTGGTGGCCCGCCGAGGACGACATCGACGCCGAGGTGCGCGAGGACCTCGACCGCTGGGAGCGCGACGGCGACGTGCAGCTCATCGGCCGCGACGGCGTACGCCGCTTCGCGGCCAGCAGGCGGGAGGCGCTGGCCGCCCTCGACCACTTCGTCGAGCACCGGCTGCCGGACTTCGGGGCCCACGAGGACGCCATCCTGGAAGGCGACCCGTGGATGGCGCACAGCCTCGTCAGCGCCCCGATGAACCTGGGCCTCCTCGACCCGCTCGAGGTCGTCGAGCGCGCGGAGGCGGCGTACCGCAGTGGCGCCGCACCGATCGCCAGCGTCGAGGGATTCGTCCGGCAGGTCATCGGGTGGCGCGACTACGTGTGGCACCTCTACTGGCACCAGGGCGACGACTACCGCCGGCAGAACGCGCTCGGGGCGCGGCAGCGGATCCCGCGGTGGTTCGCCGAGCTGGACAGCTCGGCGACCGACGCGCGCTGCCTCTCCCACACCCTCGAGCAGGTCGCCGAGCACGGCTGGGTCCACCACATCCCGCGACTCATGGTGCTCGGCTCCTACGCCCTCCAGCGCGGGTGGGCGCCGACGCAGGTGACCGACTGGTTCCACCGGGCGTTCGTCGACGGCTACGACTGGGTGATGGTGCCCAACGTGGTCGGGATGTCGCAGCACGCCGACGGTGGGGTGATGGCCACCAAGCCCTACACCTCGGGCGGCGCCTACATCAACACGATGAGCGACCACTGCGGCTCGTGCCGCTTCGACCCCAAGGTGCGGGTCGGGGACGACGCCTGCCCGTTCACCGCGGGCTACTGGTGGTTCCTGGACCGGCACCGCGACACCTTCGCCGGCAACCACCGGATGGCCCGCGCCGTCACCGGGCTCGACCGGCTCACGGACCTCGACGGGCTGATCGCGCAGGAGGACGCGCGCGGCAACCGGGCGCCCTGACCCGGCTCACGCCACAGGAGTGAGGGCCACGACCGCGATCCGGCGCGACACCTTGTCCTGGTAGGCCTGGTGGTCCACGACCTCGTTGAGCGCCGTCCACCACCGCTCGCGCTCCGGGCCGTCGATCTCGACACCGGTGACCGGGGTCCTCACCCCGTCGACCTCGACGACGGCGGGAGCGCCGGCCCGGAGGTTGAGCCACCAGCCGGGCTCCCAGTCGGCGCCGCCGTTGGACGCCACCACGATCCAGCGGTCCCCGTCGCGCAGGTAGAGAGCCGGGGTGGTCCGCTGCTGCCCGGTCTTGCGGCCGGTGGTCGTGAGGTAGAGCAGGTCGCCGCCCCGGAAGCGCCGCAGGCCGAGGCGGCGTACGACCCAGTTGGTCGCCCGGTTGACCCGCACGTAGAGCGCTCGGCGCATCTCCGCACGCCAACCCCTCGACAGCGTTACTCGACCGACGTACTTTTTACTCATGTCGGTAACTCAGCGCTCGGTCGCCTCCACGGCGCGCCGCGCCCAGATCCTGGAGGCCACCATCGCGGTGATCGCCGAGGAGGGTTTCGCCCGGGCGTCCTTCAGCCGGATCGGGGAGCGGGCGGGCCTGTCCAGCACGCGGCTCATCTCCTACCACTTCACCGGCAAGGACGAGCTCGTCGGCGCCCTGGTCGAGCACGTCATCGGCGCCATCGGGTCCTACGTCGGTGAGCGGGTGGCGCGGGAGGCGACGCCATCGGGCCGGCTGCGCGCCTACATCTCGAGCACGGTGGAGTTCGCCGACACCCATCGGGCGCAGATGCGCGCCCTCCTCCAGGTGGTGCTGTCGGGGGCGTGGGACGGCACGCCCGACGAGGGCCCGGTGACCAGCCACCTCGAGGAGATGCTGCTCGCCGGGCAGCGGGCCGGGGAGATGCGGCCCTTCGACGTGCGCGTCATGGCCGCGACGGTGCAGCGGGCGGTCGAGGGCGTCCCGTTCCAGCTCCAGTCCGAGCCCGACCTGGACTGCGCGGCGTACGCCGTCGAGCTGGTCGACCTCTTCGACCGGGCCACGCGGGTCGGGCCGTGAGCCTCGTGCGCCCGGCCCTGGGGATCGCCGGGTCCACCGCCCTCTACTACCTGATGCGCCACCTCGGCGTGAGCGTGTACGCCGCGCTGGTCGTCGGCGCCGTCCTGTCCCTGGCGCCCGCGGTCCTCGCCCTCGCACGCGGACACCGGCCGGGCGGGCTGGAGGCGTTCTTCACGGTGCTGCTGTTCGCGAGCTTCGCGATCGCGCTGGTGCCGGGTGACCCGCGGTTCCTGCTCGCCAAGGACGCCGTCATCACCACCGGGGTGGGGCTGTGGTTCCTCGCCAGCCTGCGCTGGGCGGACCGGCCGCTGGCCTACCAGTTCGCCCGGCCGATGGCCGAGGGCCGCTTCGGCTGGCCCCGGGACTGGGAGGGGCTGTGGGAGCGCGAGTCGTGGTTCCGGCGGATGTGGCGGATCTCGAGCGCCCTGTGGGCCGCCGGCACCCTGCTCGACGCCGCGTCCCGGGTGGCGATGGCCTACTGGCTGCCCGTCGACGTGGTCCCGGGTCTCAACCTGGCGATGTTCGCGGTGACGCTCGTGGTGCTCAACGTGGTCACCACGGTCGTCTACGTGCGGGCCGGCGTGTTCGCGCCCCGATGGCGTCGCGTCACGGCCTGACGCGCCGCTCCGGTCAGATGGTGGTGTCGGCGTCGTCGGGAGTCGCCTCGTGGCCCTCCCGGCCGCGGGTGCGGCGCAGCTCCTTCATCTCGGCCTCGAAGACGTGGCGCCGCCCGTCCATCAGCTCGTCGATGGCGCGCTGCTGGATGCCCTTGGCCTCGGCGTAGAAGCCGTCGTCGAAGGCCTCGACCATCTGGAAGGACCACAGGCCCGGGAGGGGATTGCGGCCCAGCACGGCGGTGTCGAGGGCGTCGGCGATGTCGTCGTGGCCGGCGTCGCGGACCAGCGCTGTCGCCTCCTCCATGGTCGACTCGGCGCTGCCCATCAGGCGGTGGAAGGCGTACAGGTGCCCGCGGGCGTCCTCGACGTGGTCGAGGGCGGCGGACAGCTTGCCCAGGGCCTCGACGGTGGCGTCGGTGACCCCGTCGGGGCGGCGGTGCTCGGGAGCGGGGGCGTCGTTCGTCATCCGGCGAGCATCACACGGCCCGCCACGGCCCCACCACCCCCTCCGGGGCCCTCAGGTGCGCTCGGCCAGCGACGTCCCCCACGCCCGCGCCCGGTCGAGCTCACCCTCGGACAGCGGCCCGTCGGTGTCGTCGACGTAGAAGCTCTCCGTGGCGACCAGCCGACCGAGGTGGTGGTGGCGCACCTGCCGGCCCGCCGCCTTGGCGGCCGAGCCGGGGAGGTGCTGCATCGTGCCGCCGACGCGGGTGTCGAAGGTCGCCACGTCGACCGGGTCGGGGGCCTCCACCTCGTCCAGCCACTCCCGGATGCCGTGCTCGACGTCGCCGCCCGTGGCCCCCTTCTCGACCGCGTTGCGCCGCGTGCTGGCGCGGCTCATCGAGAAGGCGTGCGTCGGCCCGCCCAGGACCAGCAGGTCGAGGTCGGCGGGCAGGCGGTGGGGAGCGTCGGTCACCTCGACCACGGTCACGTCCTCGCCGAGCCGGTCGGCGACCGCCTCGGCGACGGCCCGGGTGTTGCCCCACATCGACTCGTAGACCATCAGCGTGTTCATGTCTTCTCCTCCAGGGTGCGCCACCAGACGGTGACCAGCCAGCCGCTCGCGGCCAGCAGCAGCAGGCTCGGGCCGGCGTCCGGTCCGAGGTCGAGGGGTCCGCCGGTGGCCAGGGCGTACGCCGGACCCGCCCACAGCGCGACGAACAGCGTCACGATCTTGACCAGGGCGATGAGCGCCAGCGGCGGCCCGAGGCGGTGCCGGCGCAGCAGCAGCACCCCGATCAGCGCGATGGCCGGCAGCACGACGACGAGGTCGAGCACGAAGACCGGGTACGGCGTCCCGCCCACCCCCTCGGGGTCCGGCGGGCCCCCGCCGAGGGCGACGGGGATGAGGGCGGACAGCCAGAGCCCGGCGAACAGCACGGCGACGACGACCAGCATCCAGCCGGTGCCGCGCCGCAGCCGGGTCGTCGGCACGGCCGGCCAGCGCATCTGCGCCACCCGCCAGAGCCCGGCCAACAGGGCCGCGCCGGCCACCGCCTCGATGACCACGTAGACCAGGAAGACCCGGTTCATCGGCACGCCGGTCAGGTAGATCGCGTAGCTGTAGACGACGTACGCCATCAGCCCCAGCCAGACCAGCAGGCGCGGCGGAGTCAGCCGCGCGGGCAGCGCCAGCACGACCAGCAGCACGGCCACCACGAGGCTGACCACGTCCTGCCCGTGGGCTCCGAGGACGGTGGCCTCCGGGAGCGAGCGGTAGGGGGTGGCGGCCAGCAGCCCGTACGCCGAGGCGGTCACGATGCCGAGCCCGACCACGAGGCTCGCCGCGAGCATGGCCTGGGCCCGGGTGAGGGCGGGTCGCGCGGGACCGGGCCGGCGGTCCTGCCTCGGGCGGGCGAGCTGGGTCGAGCTCATCGGGGGTTCCTTCCACGTGCCGTCGCGTCCATCCTTGGCGGCGGGGAAACAAGGCGGCAGGGCCCTCCGGCCCCGCGCCGTCCGCCGTTGGTCCCGGCGCCGGTGTGCGACGTCGGGGCGGGCGCGGTCGGCGTACGGTCGGGGCATGGACGTCCGCACCCTGCTCACCGACGGCTTCGAGCGCATCGCCGAGCTGTACGCCGACCTGGCCGACGGCCTCGACGAGCACGCGCTGCACCACCGGCCCGGCGGGACCGGCAACCCGGTGGGGTGGCTGCTGTGGCACGTCGCGCGGGGCCAGGACCTCCAGGTGGCCGGGCTGTCCGGCGAGCCGCAGGTCTGGGAGCGGTGGCAGGAGCGCCTCGGGATGCCCCAGGGCCTCCGCGACATCGGCTACGGCCACACCAGCGCCGAGGTCGACGCGGTGCGGATCGAGGATCCGGCGCTCCTCGTCGACTACCACCGCGAGGTCGCCCGGGCGACCGCCGACTACCTGGCGGGCATCGACGAGGACGAGCTGGACCGGGTCGTCGACGCGCACTGGGACCCGCCGGTCACCGTCGGGGTGCGGCTGGTCAGCATCCAGGGCGACTGCCTCCAGCACCTCGGCCAGGCGGCGTACGTCACGGGACTGCTCTGAGGCGGCTCAGCCCAGGGCGCTGAGATCGGGAGGCACGTCGACCGAGTGCTCCTGGAGGATCTCGATCTCCACGACCTCGAGGGCGCGCTCGGAGGTGGACGCGAGGACGACCGGCGCGGGTACGCCGGCGGCGTACGCCTGGAGCCAGCGCGCGGCCACGACGCACCAGCGATCACCGGGCACGAGACCGGGGAAGCCCCACTCGGGACGGGGCGTCGAGAGGTCGTTGCCGACGGCCGCCTGGTGGGCCAGGAACTCGTCGGTCATCACCGCGCACACGGCGTGCAACCCCGCGTCGTGGGGTCCCACGACGCACGAGCCGTCGCGGTGGAAGCCGGTCATCGGGTCGGTGCCGCAGGGCTCGAGCTCGCCGCCCAGCACGTTGCGCTCGGTCGGCCCCGTCGCCCCGGGGCCGGGCTGCTCGCTCATGCGCCCACCAGCCGGCGCAGGGCCAGTCGCGCCAGGGGGGCGTAGGCCCGGACGAGCAACCGGGGGGCGTGGACGTCCGCCCACGCGGTGGTGCCGGCGGTCGGGTCGGACCCGTCGGGGTCGACGCCGTGGTCCAGCACGACGGCGAGCGGCCCGATGCCGACCCGCCACGTCCACCGGCGCGCGGCCGGGTGGACGGCCACGATGGTGAAGGGGACGCGGACCGGGAACGGTCCGTGCACGACCCCGCGGTCGCCGGCGGCGATGTGCCCGGTCACGCCACGGACGCTGCGGATCTGCGGCGCCCACTCCGGCCAGGCGGCCGGGCGGGTGTACTGCTCCCAGCTGTCGTCGACCGGACGCGGTCCGCTGGCCTCGATGCGCATGGCGCGGTCCTCTCCGTCGTGCCGGTCGCTGCCCGGACCGGTCCCGTCATGCTGTCACGGGGGCGAAGGCGCGACCGGCCGCAGCGCGGCCGGCGTCACCGTGCCCTACGTCGCACTCCCGGCACCCGTGGGGAGGGTCCGTCGCCGCCGGGGGCTCGTTAGCGTCGGGGCCAGGACCAGCCCCCGGTCCGCCACCCGAGGAGAGACATGGCCGCCGAGCCGCGACGACCCGACCAGCCGGCCCGCCCGGTGCTGCTCACCGACCTGCCCGACGACCGCCGCGACGCGCTGGCGTCCCTCGCCGACCGGGCCCGGGCCGCGGCCGCCGACGTACCGGCCGCGATCGTGCTGGCCTCCGAGGTCGGCGTGACGCTGCCGGAGCCCGCGGCGGGCTCGACGTCCCACCTCTGGTCGGCGCTGGCCACGCTCGGGGCCACCGACCTCACCGTCGCGCGGGTGCTGGAGCCGCACCTCGACGCCCTGGCGATCCTCGGCCAGGCCGGCATCGACCCGGCTCCCGGCGCCTGGGGCGTGTACGCCGCCGAGGGTCCGGGCACCCCGCTGCAGGGCACCCACGGCGGGACGGCGTGGACGCTCTCGGGGCGCAAGCACTGGTGCTCGCTGGCCGGCCACCTCGACCGTGCCCTCATCAGCGCCTGGGTGGGGGAGGAGCGCCGGCTCTTCGAGGTCGACCTGCACCACCCCGGCGTCGCGGCCGTCGCCGGCACCTGGGTGGCCCGGGGCCTGGCGGACGTCGACTCCGGCCCGCTCGACCTCGACGCCGTGCCGGCGGGCGTGGTCGGCGAGGCCGGCTGGTACCTCGAGCGTCCCGGCTTCGCCTGGGGCGGCCTCGGCGTGGCCGCGGTCTGGTACGGCGGAGCCGTCGGCGTCGCCCGCCGGATGCTGGCCGCCGCCACCGGTGGCCGCGAGCCCGACCAGGTCGCCCTCATGCACCTCGGTGCCGTCGACGCCCTGCTGCACGCCGCCCGTTGCGCGCTGGTGGAGGCGGCCGCGGCCATCGACGCCGGCCGGCTGCTGGGCGTCGACGGCGGCCCGGTCCGCCCTGCGGGTGCGCCAGGTCGTGGCCGCGACGGTCGAGGAGGTGCTGACCCGGGCGGCGCACGGGCTCGGTCCCGGCCCGCTGGCCACCGACGAGGACCACGTACGCCGCGTCGTCGACCTCGAGCTCTACGTGCGCCAGTGGCACGCCGAGCGCGACCAGGCCGCCCTCGGCGGCCTGCTGCTCGGATGCCCCGGAGCCCGCGTGGTGAGCGCCTTCCGCCACGACGAGGCGGGCACGCCCGCCGCCGACCTGGGACCGCGCGCTGGCCGAGCACCCCCTGCCGGAGGTCGACCTGCCGGCGGCGTCGACCGGCTGGTCGTGGTCGGCGCCCACCCCGACGACGAGACCCTGGGCGCCGGCGGCCTGGTCGCACCGGCGGCCCGTTCCGGGCTGGGAGGTCGCTGGTCGTCTCCGCCACCGCGGGTGAGGGCTCCCACCCGGCCTCCCCGACCCACGACCCCGCCGCCCTGGCCGACCGGCGTCGCGGCGAGCTCGAGGCGGGCCGTCGCCCGGCTCGGCCGGGGATCCGGGTGTGGTGCCTCGGCCTGGCCGACGGCTCGCTGGCCGCGCGCGACGAGGCGCTCGTCGCCGCGCTGGTCGCGGCGATCGGGTCGCCGGCGGCGCGCACGCTGCTGGCCGCTCCCTGGCGCCACGACGGCCACCCCGACCACGAGGCGGTGGGCCGGGCCGCGGCCGTGGCCGCGCGGCGCACCGACGCCCGGCTGGTGGAGTACCCCGTCTGGATGTGGCACTGGGGGACCGCGGAGACCCTGCCCTGGCCGGACGCCCGGATCCTCCGCCTGGACGACGCCGCGCGAGCGAGCAAGCGCGCGGCCATCGACGCGCACGCCTCCCAGGTCGCCCCCCTCTCCGACGAGCCCGGCGACGAGGTGCTGCTCGGCCCCGCGCTGCTCGAGCACTTCGACCGCGACGTGGAGGTGCTGCTCGAGGCCGGCGAGGCGGCGCCGGACGACGCCCTCGACCGGGTGCACCGCGACCGCGACGACCCCTGGGACGTGGACGGCTGCTACGAGCGGCGCAAGCGCGCCATCACCCTGGCGAGCCTGCCCCGCGAGCGCTACCGACGCGTGCTCGAGGTGGGCTGCTCGGTCGGGGCGCTGGCCGTCGACCTGGCCACCCGCTGCGACGCCCTCGTGGCCATCGACGCCAGCGAGGCCGCCGTCGAGGCAGCCCGCGCGCGCGGCTCGCCGGGACCGGCCACGTCGACGTACGCCGCGCCGACCTCCCGGCCCAGTGGCCGGAGGGACGCTTCGACCTCGTGTCGGTCTCCGAGGTCGGCTACTTCCTCAGCCCGGCGGCCCTCGGCGAGCTCGTCTCGCGGGCGCTGGGGGCGCTGGGTCCCGACGGGCACCTGCTGCTGTGCCACTGGCGCCACGACCTCGTGGGCTGGCCGCTCACCGGCCCGCTGGTCCACGACGTCTTCCTCGCGACCGGGGCGCGGGTGCTGGCCGAGCACCAGGACCCGGACTTCGTCCTGCACGTCCTGGGGGCCGGGCCGTGACCGTCCCCGTCGCGCTGGCCGTCGTCGTCCCCGCCCGCGACGAGGAGCAGCTGCTGCCGCGCTGCCTCGACTCGCTGGCCCGGGCCGTCGACGAGCTGTCGCGCGCCCACCCCGGCCTCGGGTGCCGGGTCTTCGTGGTGCTCGACTCGTGCGTCGACGGGACGGCCGAGGTCCTGGCCGGACGTCCCGGCGTGGTCGCCGTGACCGTGAGATCCGGGCAGGTGGGGGCCGCCCGGGCGGCCGGCGTCGACGCCGCCGCCGCGTGGGCCGCCGCCGCCGATCCGGCCCGGGTCTGGATCGCCAGCACCGACGCCGACACCGTCGTGCCGCCGCACTGGCTCACCGCCCAGGTCGCGCTGGCCGCGGACGGGCACGCGCTGGTGGTCGGCACCGTGCTCCCGGACCCGCGCGACCTCAGCGACCACGAGCACGCCCTGTGGCGGGCCAGGCACTCGCTGGAGGACGGCCACGAGCACGTGCACGGCGCCAACCTCGGCTTCTCGCTCGCCGCCTACCGCGCGGTCGGGGGCTTCCCCCACCTGCCCGTGCACGAGGACGTCGAGCTGGTCCGTGCCCTGCGCAGCTCGGGGGTCCGCTCGATCGCGGCCGGGGGACTGGCGGCGGTGACCTCGGGACGCCGGTCGGCCCGCGCCCCCCACGGCTTCGCGGCCTACCTCGACGACCTCGGGGCATGACCCGCCGTCCCCGGGTGGTGGCATGCTGCCCGGCATGAGCATCCGTACCGGCACCACCGTGAAGTGGGCGTGGGGCTCCTCGTGGGCCGAGGGCACCGTCACCGAGGTGCACCACGACAAGGTCACCCGCACGACCAAGGGCAACGAGGTCACCCGCAACGGGAGCGACGACGACCCGGCCTACGTCATCGAGCAGGAGGACGGGACCGTCGTGCTCAAGCTGGGCAGCGAGGTGGAGCGCGCCTGACGCGCCCGATACGCTCGTCTGCGATGGCTGACGAGTACTGCGAGATGTGTGACCTGCCCAGGGCGAACTGCGTGCACGGGATGCCCCCCGCACCCCCGCCCGAGGCGCGCGCGGCGACGCCGCGCGCGACCGTGCGGAAGACGACGCCGCGGGCCACCAAGGAATCGACGCCCGCCGCCCCGGTACGTCGCGCGCCGCGCCGGTGGACCCAGCCCGAGGCGATCGCCCCGGTCATCGTGGCCGTGCTCGACGAGGCGGGTGGGCCGCTCCCCGCCGACGACGTGCTCGAGGCCGTCGGGGAGCGCCTCGACGACCACCTGCTGGAGGGCGACCGTCAGCTCACGCCCGAGGGCGAGCTGCGCTGGAGGTACGCCGCCCGGCGCGCTCGTCAGCAGCTGGTCCAGCAGGGCCTGGTGGCCACGCCACGTCCCGGGATCTGGGAGCTCACGGCCGCCGGCCGCGGCCGCTGACCCCTCGCCGTACCCCACCCGGGCAGCGGGCGGACGCAGACACACGGAGCGAGCTCCAACTTGTCTGCCCCAGTATTGGTGAAACGCCTGCACGCGCCTCTTCCACTGCCTATCTTCGTCCTCGCCCCCTGTTGAGGGGCCGGTCGCCACGGTGGCGACTGATACCTCGAGTAGGGGGCACGATGAGCAAGAAGCGCCCGTCCGATGAAGGACGAGCCTCGACGCTCGCCATTTCCGGCTGGCCTCTGAGCCGCAAGGTGGCGCTCGCCCTGGCGATCCCGCTGCTGCTCGCTGCGACCCTCGGTGGTCTGCGGGTGAAGTCGGACCTCGACGAGTCGTCGAACGCGTCGGCGAGTGCGAAGCAGGTCACCGTCCTGCGCCCGGCCGTGGAGTACCTGACGGCCGCCGAGCGCGCCATGGTCGCGGCCCAGTCGTCGACCGGTGCCAGCCAGACCGAGCTCGACGAGGCCGTCGAGGACATCAAGGCGGCGGCCGACGACCTCACCACGACGGTCGACACCGCGGACCTCACCTACGAACAGCGCCTGCAGGTGGCCACGCTGCTGGACCTGAGCCGGTCCGTCCGTGACGACAACACCGCCACGCTGAGCCCCGACACCTGGATCGCGCAGCTGCGCCAGCTCCAGTCCGGTGTCACCAAGCTGATCACCACGATCACCAGCGCCCAGAACACCCCCGAGCCCCGCCTCGAGCTCCTCGCCCAGGCGCTCGGCGGTCGCTTCTCCCTCGCCATGCAGCAGGCCCTCGGCACCGACGAGAACCGCAGTCGCAGCGTGTCGCAGGCCCTCTACTCCGAGATCGGCGCCGAGAGCGCGGCCATCGACCGCCTCGCCGGTGCCCTCGACGACGCCGAGAGCGCCGTACGCACCCTGCGCACCAACAACGGCGAGCGCACCCGCGCCGTCCGCACCGGCACCAGCACCGAGCTCGGCGGCGCCGACGCGTACGACGAGTACGACAACCTCTCCGAGACCCTGCTGCTCGAGGTCGACCAGAGCCTGGCGACCACCGCGACGAACGCCCGCGAGCGGGCCCTCTTCGACGCTGCCGTCACCCTCGGCGCGCTGCTCGCGGCCATCGCCCTGGCCCTCGTCATCTCCCGCTCGCTGCTCGGTCCGATCCGCAAGGTCCGTGAGGGCGCCCTCCAGGTCGCCAACGAGGACCTCCCGGACGCCGTCGCCCGGATCCGCTCCGGCGGCGAGCCGGCCGAGTTCGTGGCCATCGACGTCCACACCCAGGAGGAGATCGGCCAGCTGGCCCGCGCCGTGGACGACCTCCACCGCCAGGCCGTGACCCTCGCCTCCGGTGAGGCCGAGCTGCGAAGCCAGGTCGGGGAGATGTTCGTGACGCTGTCGCGTCGCAACACCACCCTCATCAACCAGCAGCTGAACCTCATCGAGACGCTGGAGAAGGACGAGGAGGACCCCAAGCGACTGGAGAGCCTCTTCCGTCTCGACCACCTCGCGTCGCGCATGCGTCGTACGTCGGACTCGCTGCTGATCCTCGCCGACGCTCCCGCCCGCTCCACCGGCTGGGAGAGCCTCACGGTCACCGAGGCCGCCCAGGCCGCGACCGCAGGTGTGCAGGACTACCAGCGGGTGCGGATCGACTCCACCCTCGACAGCCGGGTCGGCGAGGCCGCGGCCGGCGACCTGATCCACCTGCTGACCGAGCTCGTCGACAACGCGCTGTCCTACTCCTCGCCGTCGACCGACGTCACGCTGTCCACCGCCCCGGCTCCCGGCGGCCTGACCATCGACGTGCGCGACTCGGGTCTCGGCATCCCCGAGGAGTCGCTGCGCCAGATCAACGACACCCTCGCCACCGGCGCCGACGTCACCCCCGACACCGCCCGCCGCATGGGTCTCTTCGTGGTCAGCCGTCTCGCCCAGCGCCACGGCATCGAGGTCGCCCTGGCCACCAACGCCGCGTCGGGCATCACCGCCACCGTCTTCGTCCCCGAGGTCGCCCTCCGCGACGGCGCGCCGCCCATGCCCGAGGCCCCTGCCGGGGTGGAGCCGGCCCTCGAGGAGGCCGTCGAGCCCGAGCAGGCGCCCTTCGTGCCCGAGGTCGTGGCCGACGAGACGTCCGAGCCGGACGTCGAGCCCGCCGAGCCCGCCGAGCCCGCCGCATCGGCCACCGTCATCGGCCTGCCGACACGCCAGCCCGGCTCGTCCATCTCCGACCGCGAGTCCGCCGGCCTCCCGGTCCGCGACTCCGGTGCGAGCCTCCCGTCGACCGACGAGAGCACCGGCCTGCCCACCCGCCAGCCGGGTGGCACGCTGGCCCAGCGTGGCCTGGCGACCGGCGCCGGCGACGGTGTCGCCACGACGCCCTCCGCGCTCAACACGGCCGCTCCGAAGCCCAAGCGCGGCGCGATGCCGCTGCGCTCGCGCCGGGCCCCGCTCACCGAGGCCCCGTCCACCACCGACGAGCCGACCGTGCCCGCCGCCGAGGTGCCCGCCGCCATCGCGTCCGTGACCCCGCTGCACGACGACGTCGTCACCGAGGACCCGGCACTCGACAGCCCGGTGGCCGAGGAGCCGGTGGCCGAGGAGGTCGCCGAGGAGGTCGCCGCCGAGGTCGAGCCCGAGGCCGCCGCCGAGCCCGAGGACGCGACCGAGGACGCTGCTGCGACAGACGCTCTGGACGAGGTCGAGGACGCCGAGACCACGTCGCACGACGAGGCGCCCGTCGAGGTCGAGACCGCCGAGCCTGCCGAGGAGCCCGTCGCCGAGACGACCCCGGAGCCGGTGCTGCCCGCCCCCGCGGCGATGGCCCCCGTGTCGACGCTCCTCACCGACCCGATCTTCGACCCGCTGACCGATCCGCTCCCCGAGGAGCTGGCCGACGAGCCTGCCGACGAGCACCGGGGCGACCCGGAGCCCGAGGCGCCCGCCGCGCCCGCCGCCCTCGGCGGCGGCCTGGCCGGTGGCCTCCCGACCCGCCGACGTGGCGGCACCCTGTCGGACCAGGAGGCGGCGACCAGCCCCTTCCGCGACGCTGCCCCAGCTGCCCCGGCTGCCCCGGCTGCCCCGGCTGCCCCGGCTGCCCCGGGTGGCGGTCTCGCCGGTGGCCTGCCCACGCGCCAGCGTGGCGGCACCCTGTCGGACCAGGAGGCCGCGACCAGGCCGTTCCGCGACTCCGAGCCGACCGACTCCGAGCCGACCGTCGCAGAGCCGACCGACTCCGAGCCGACCGTCGCAGAGCCGACCGACTCGAGCCGGCCGTCGCCGAGACGCCGGTCATCGAGCCGGCCGTCGCCGAGACGCCGGTCGTCGAGGCCCCCGACGTCGCCGAGGTCGAGACGTCCGAGGTCGAGGCTCCCGCTGCCGAGGCTCCCGAGGTCGAGACCCCCGAGACCCCCGAGACCCCGGCCGCCCCGGTCGACGGTGCAGGCAGCGGACTCGGTGCCGGACTCACCGGCCTCCCGACCCGCCGGCGCGGAGGCACGCTGTCGGACCAGGAGGCGGCGACCAGCCCCTTCCGCGAGTCCACCATCGAGGCGCCCATCGCCCCGTCGGGTCCGGCCGCGCTGACCGGGGTCGGGAGCGACGCCGGTGCCCCGTCCGGCGGCCTGGTCGATGCACTGTCCGGCGGCCTGGACTCCCTGCCCACGCGTCAGCGTGGCGGCACCCTCGCCGACCAGGACGACGCCAACCGCGCCTTCCGTGACGGTGGCCTCGGCTCCCGCGCGGCGGACGTCACCTCGCTCACCGAGCGGCGCGACCACCAGGCTGCGCCCGTCGAGGCCCCCGTCGCCCGTACGACGCCCGCAGCGGCCCGACCGCAGGTCGGACGCGCGTCCTCGCTCACCCGCTTCCGCCCGGCATCGGCCGCCCGCCGCGCCAGCTACGAGGCGTCCGGCGGGGGGCCGCAGCAGCCGCTGCGCACCCCGGGTGCCGAGGCCCGCCCCGACCTGTCGGGGAGCTCGCGCACGGCGCTGGACGGCGACGTCCGGGTGGAGCCCGACAGCGAGGACAACGGGTCGATCTTCGGCACCATGCGCTCCAGCTGGCTGACCTCCGAGGGGGGCTCCGGCTGGCAGTCCACCGAGGTCGAGGCCGGCTGGCAGCGCGCCGAGCAGGTCGCCCACTCCGCCAAGGACGCCCCCGCCGCCGGCGCTGGCCTCCCGATCCGTCGCCCCGGCACGCTCCTCGTGCCGGGTGGCATCACCAAGCCGACCACGGTCGCGCCCCGTGATCCCGAGGCCATCCGGGCCCGCTACGCCGCCTACGCGGCCGGCGTGAACCGTGGCCGCCAGACGTCACACCACTCCACCGACGACCGCACCAACTAGCAGGAACGGAAGTAGTCCCCATGACCGAATACGACTCCGCTGCCTACGCGCAGCCCGACGAGCGCAACCTCGACTGGCTCGTGTCGCGTTTCGTCGAGGAAGTCACCGACGCGGCGCACGCCATCCTCGTGTCCGCCGACGGGCTCCTCATGGCCATGAGCCAGAGCATCCCGGACGAGCGCGCCGAGCAGGTCGCCGCCGTCTCCTCCGGCCTCGCCAGCCTCGCCGTCGGTGCCGCCCGCCTCTTCGACGGGGGCGCTGTGCTCCAGACCGTCGTCGAGATGGAGCACGGCTACCTGATGCTCATGAGCGTCGGGGACGGCTCCAACCTCACCGTCCTCACCGAGGAGGCCGCCGACATCGGCCAGGTCGGCTACGAGATGGCCCTGCTGGTCGAGCGCGTCGGCCGGATGGTGCAGGCCGAGGCCCGCGTCACCACCGGATGACGCTGACTGGCCGTGGCACCCCTTGACCTCAACGGCATGGACGACGAGGCGACTCCCAAGCCTCGCTTCGTCCGCCCGTACACCATCACGTCAGGTCGCACCGAGGCTTCGGTCGACCTGCCGATGGAAGCCACCCTCCGCACGCAGGAGGACGGCACCGGTGCCCTCAGCGCAGCAGCGCTGAAGGTCCTGGAGGTCTGCGACACCCGTTCCGTCGCCGAGGTAGCCGCTCTGGCTCCACATGCCGATAGGCGTGGTCCGGGTGCTGCTGAGCGACCTGGTCGAGCACGGACACATCCGTGTGCAGGCCACCATCACCAACGACTCGTCTCGTGACGAGCGAATTGAGCTCATCGAAAGGACCCTCCGTGGACTTCGCACCTACTAGCGCCTCGCGCAAGGCGGCGTCGACGAAGATCGTGATCGCCGGTGGTTTCGGCGTGGGCAAGACGACGCTGGTGGGCGCCGTCTCCGAGATCCAGCCGCTGCGTACCGAGGCCCTCGTCACCAACGAGTCGGAGGGTGTCGACGATCTCGCCGCGGTACCCGCCAAGTCGACGACCACCGTGGCCATGGACTTCGGACGCCTCACCCTTGCCGAGGACCTCGTCCTCTACCTCTTCGGGACGCCCGGCCAGCGCCGCTTCTGGTTCATGTGGGACGACCTGTGCCTGGGCGCGATCGGGGCGATCGTCCTGGTCGACACCGCCCGCCTGGACGAGTCGTTCTCGCCGCTGGACTACTTCGAGCACAAGGGGCTGCCGTTCATCGTGGCGGTCAACCAGTTCGAGGGCGTGCAGCAGTACTCGCTCGACGAGATCGCCAATGCCTTGGCACTGCCCCCCGAGCGTGCCGATCATCGCGATCGACGCACGCGATCGCGAGTCGGCCAAGACGGCCCTGCTGCGGATCACCGAGTACTCGCTGGAGAAGCTGACCGCCCAGCTGTCCGTGGGAGTCCACTGACATGTCCATCACGTCTCGTCTCCGGCGTCCGGGCGGCGCGTCCGGCCTGTCGCCGCGCCGTACGGCTCCTGGCATCGCCCTCCTCGCGGTGGTCCTCACCGCCGCGGGGTGTGGCGGCACCAGCTCGGCCGCCAGCACCGACCCGGACCCGCAGGTCATCCGGGCGGGCTACCTGACCGTCTGCACGTCGCTGCCCTACGAGCCGTTCGAGTTCGAGCGCAACGGCGAGACGGTGGGCTTCGAGGTGGACCTGGCCAAGGCCGTCGCGGAGGAGCTCGGCGTGAAGCCGGACTTCAAGAACGACGACTTCGACGCCGTGCAGTCGGGACAGCTGCTCAACGAGAACGCCTGCGACCTCGCGGCGGCCGGTCTGACCATCACCGGCGACCGGGCCCGCGTGCTCGACTTCTCCAGCCCGTTCTTCAACGCCGCACAGGCGCTCGTCGTCACCGGCTCGAGCGGCATCCGCAACCTTGACGACCTGCGCGGCGGACGGATCGCCGTCCAGTCCGGCACCACCGGTGAGCTCTACGTCACCGACAACGCGCCGCGCAACGCCCAGGTCGTCCCCTTCGACGACATCGGAGAGATGTCCAGCGCCCTCAACGGCGGCACCGTCGACGCCGGCGTGTACGACAACACCGTCGCGGGCTCGGCGATCAAGGAGTACCCCTCCTTCCAGATCGCCGCGGAGTTCGACACCGGTGAGCAGTACGGCATGGCGGTCAAGAAGGACGGCAACGTCGACCTCCTCCGCGTGGTCAACGCCGTCATCGCCGACCTCAAGGCCGACGGTGGATACGACGAGCTGTACGCCGAGTGGTTCGGCGCGAAGAAGAAGTCCTGAGCCTGCCCGGCCCCGGTCGCGCTGGCGGCGAGGAGCTCCCGCACCCGCGGGATGACCTCCTCGCCGTACAGCCGCACCGGTTCCAGCCGGCCGCGGCCGGGACGCCACGGTCACGTGTGATCATCTGGTGGTGGCCGCCATCTTCATGAAGTCCCGGGAGCCCGCCCAGCGGGGGTCCATCCCCGACCGACTGCAGATGTTCACGCGGGAAGTGCGGTTCTACACCGAGATCGCTCCCACGGTCGGGGTGAGGGTGCCGAGCGTGTTCCGGGCAGAGGTCCGGGACGGTTCGACCGTCCTGGAGCTTGAGGACCTGTCGTCGTGGCGCGAGGGTGCGGATCCGGTGGCGGCGGCGAGAGCGCTGGCATCGCTGCATGGTCGGTGGGTCGGTCGGGCCGAGGACACCTGGCCATGGCTGCCCCGGGCGGACGCGTCCGACCTGGTGGGCGAGCTCTTCGATGCGTGCTGGCCCGCCCTGCGGCGACGGTCCGACGTCACCGACGCGGTACGACGTCTCGGCGACGCCTTGGTGGGCGAGGTGAGCGCCGTGGAGCGCGTGGCCGACGCGGCCGGGCCCCCTACCCTGACGCACGGTGACGCTTCGGCTGCCAACATGCGCACGAGTCCCGCGGGGGAGGTCGTCCTCCTCGACTGGGAGGACGTCGGATCGGGTCCTGGGATCTGCGACGTGGCGTGGTTCCTCATGTCGTCGGTCGAGGCGCACGACTGGGATCGGGCCCTGGGCGCCTACGGCGATGCCCATGGCCTCGGAGACGCGCTGCCTGCGGCCAGCGTCCAGGCGCTTCTGTCCTTCGCTCATCAAGAGGAAGGTTCCGCGGACGCTCTTGCGTGGATCGGCGGCCTCGAAGAGGCCTGCGCGCGCCTGTAGTCGGTGTGCCCGGCTCGTGGCATCGGGCCGGGCCTATCTGCGGCGGTGGAACCTGAGGTCGCCGTTGGGGAGTCGGTCGTGGAGGTAGCGGTCGTCGTGGGCCCGGTGGTGGTGGTGGGAGCAGAGCAGGAGTCCGTCGGCGAGGTCGGTCTTCCCGCCCCTGCTCCAGGGGTTGAGGTGATGTGCTTCGCACCAGGCGGCGGGGATGTCGCATCCCTCGGCGCGGCAGTGCTGGTCCCGGATGCCCATGGCCTTGCGCTGAGGACTGTCGTAGAGCCGCTTGGAGCGGCCCAGGTCGAGGACCTCGGACTTTCCGCCCAGCACCGCGGGGACGAGGCCGGCGGTGCACGCCAGCCGGCGGGCCTCGCAGGCGGTGATGCGGTGGCCGGTGCTGGTGGTCGCGACCCCCAGGCCGCTGACCAGCGTCTCGAAGTCCATGGTGATGACGACCGCGGTGGCGGTGCCGCCGTGCCGCGGGAGGTTGGCGGGGTCGAGGTGCTCGAGGAGGGCGCAGAACGCGTGACCGAGCCGGGTCGAGTAGGGCACCTTGGTGCTCGTCCGTGCCATCCCGACCGGTCGGGATCGTGCCGTCACTCCTGCGGGGGTTGGTCCAGGCGTGCAGGTAGGTCAGCAACCGGCCGGCGGTGGCGTCGGGGACCCGGATCCGGATCGTGGTGGTCCCGTCCCCGTGCGAGCGCGTCGTCAGGCGACGTGGTCTTCCGGGCGCGGCGTTCCTCGTCCTCGAGTCGCTTGCGTTCCTGGTCCTCCCCGACCTCCGGGGCGACGACGTCGAGGATCCGGCCGCCCAGGACCCGCAGCTCGTGCGGGGTGAACGTCGCGGCGTGCTCGACCAGCACCCGCTCCGCCTCCTTCACCACGTCTGTCGGCCGCGGTGTCGTCGGGCAGGTCGTCCAACGCCCGGGCGATCACGTCGGCCTGCGCCGTCGACACGTCCCCCGACGCGTGCCCGTCGGCCGAGGAGCGTCCACCGCTGCTCGAGAGACCGCGCCAACGTCATGTCCCGGCGGGCCGGACCCCGGTCGGCACGGACGGTCCGGCCGAACCACGCCGCGATGTCCCGGTCACCCGACTCCTCGGCCACCTCGTCGGCGACCGCCATCAGCCGCAACCGCAGCGACGTCACCCGGGACTCCAGCCGCGCCAGCTCGATCAACGCGGCGGCCTTCTCGGCCGGCGCGAGGTACAGCAGCTCGACCTGGCCGACCTTGTCCAGCGCGGCACAGATCGCCTCGCCACACTCCTGGACCAGGTGTCCGGTCGTCATCTCCACCCCCCGTGGATGCCAGCCTCACGCGTCTCGCGAGCGATCGCGCCGCCTTGCCTTTAGTTTACTCGAACACCTGTTCGAATATATCCCCACTATTGGGGATATCCGTATGTGAGGACCGAGGAAGTCCTCGTCATCACTGACGGCGACGAGATCACGCCGTCCTCAAAGGCGAGCTGCTCATCCATCACGCCGCCTCATCAGGAGTGACGTGGGTCGGCAACGGCAAACGGCCCGCGCGCCATGACTCCGACACCACCGCCGGGATCCTGGACGATGACGGTCGACGATGTCCTGCACCATCACACTGGTGATGTCCCGGGCGTTCCGAACCGCTAGGAAGTGCCCGCTCGCCGCGCGGGAAACGCCAGGAAGCGCCCGGTCGACGTACCGAAGCGCACGGAAGCGCCCGGTCGACGTACCGAAGCGCACGGAAGCGCCCGGTCGGCGGCTTGGTGACGCAAGAAAGTGCCCGGTGGGCTGCCTGTGAGCGCAGTGAAGTGCCCGGTCGGCGCGACGAACGCGGTCAGCCTGCTCAGCTGCTCTCCAGCCGGTCGCGCCCTCGGCCAGGAGCTCCCGGACCCGCGGGATGACCTCCTCGCCGTACAGCCGCACCGACTCGAGTCGCTGGTCGTGGGGGAGCGACCCGACGGAGTACTTCAGCTGGAAGCGGGACAGGCCCAGCATGGTGATCGCCTGCGCGATCTTGCGGGCCACCGTCTCGGGCGAGCCGACGAACAACGCGCCCTCGGGGCCGGCCGCCTGGTTGAAGGCGATCTGCGAGTAGGGGCCCCAGCCGCGCTCGCGTCCGATGCGCGTGAAGACCTCGGCCTGGTGGGGGTAGAGCTGCTCGCGGGCGAGCTCGTCGGTGGCCGCCACGTGCCCGGGCGAGTGCATCCCGATGGGGAGCTCCTCGCGCCCGTACTCGACCAGCGCCCGGCGGTAGAGGTCCGCGAACTGCACGAACCCGCGCGGGGACCCGCCGATCACCGCCAGCACGAGCGGCATGCCGTAGTGCGCGGCCCGCACGACCGACTCGGGCGTGCCGCCGACCGCGATCCAGGCGGGCAACCGGCCCGCGGCGGTGGTCGGGTAGACCTGCTTGCCCTCCAACGGCGGGCGGATGCTGCCCTCCCACGTCACCGGCTCCTCGGACTGCAGCGCCGAGAACAGGTCCAGCTTCTCGGCGAAGAGCCGGTCGTAGTCGTCGAGCGAGAGCCCGAACAGGGCGAAGGACTCGATGAACGAGCCGCGACCGAGCTGCACCTCCGCGCGCCCCGGAGCGACGGCGTCCAGGGTCGCGAAGCGCTGGTAGACGCGGATCGGGTCGTCGGAGCTGAGCACCGTCACCCCGGTGCCGAGACGGATCCGCTCCGTCTGCCCGGCGATGGCGGCCAGCACCACGTCGGGCGCCGAGATCGCGTAGTCGGCGCGGTGGTGCTCCCCGAGCCCGAGGTAGTCGACCCCCACCCGGTCGGCCAGCACCCCCTCGGCGACCACCTGCCGGATCACCTCGGCGTGGTCACCGGCCCGGCCGTCCGCGTCGAGGGGCACGTCACCGAAGGTGTCGAGGCCGAGGGTGGGGCGGGCGCGGGTGCCGAGGGCGTCGTACGACATGCGGTGAACCTATCGGCCCCGGGCTAGCGGCAGGGCGTGTCCCCGAGCCGCGCCAGCCCCTCGAGGTCGCCCGGTCCGTAGGTGGTGCGCGCGTTGGTCGGGTGCATGAGCTCGCCGGTGTCGTCCACGTGGGCCAGCCCCACCAGGTGCCCCAGCTCGTGGAGCACGACGGCCTCGAGGGGCTCGCGCGCGCCGGGGATCCAGCCGCTCACGTCGAACTGGTCGCGATCCAGGGTGAGCACTCCGGTGGCGTACTGCCGCAGCCCCGGACGCACGGCGTACGACGCGCTGCCGCCGAGCCCGATGACGTCGCCCTCGAGGGCCGGCACCTCCTCGGGCGTCGCCCACGCGACCAGCACCGGCGGCGGGTCCCCGGCGAGGAAGCCCCCGTCGTACGCCGCGGGCCGGACGTCGCTCTCGCCCTCGTAGGCGAACTCGAGGCCGCTGGCGCGACTGGTGGACTCGACGGCGTCGCGGATCAGCGGACCCCAGTCCTCCGGCGCCCCCTCCGGGTTGACGACGTAGCGGATCGGCTCGCACGGGCTGTAGCCGACCGGCGCGTCGCGGCCGGGCTGGGTCTCGGCGAAGGCGAAGGACCCCTCGCCGACCGCGTACGCCGGGATCTCGCGCAGCCGGTCGTCGCCGAGCCCGAACAGCTCGCGCACCCGGGCCATCTCGCTGCCGGGGTGGAGCAGGACGATGCCGGTGAGCAGGAGCGCGGTGATGAGCAGGCCCGGCAGTGCCGGACCGTGCGTACGACGCGGGGCGGTGCTCAGTGCGTGACCAGCCAGATGCCGACCGCCGCGGGCACCAGCCCGACGACCAGCCACGGGGTGAGCGGGCGCTTGCCGTGGATGACGAAGGCCAGCGCGACGGCGATGACCCCGAACGCGCCGGCGATGAGGCACAGGCCCACCCGCGCCCCCGGGCGGGGGTCGCTGAGGAAGTACGCGGCGACGATCAGGCCCACGACGAGGTGGAAGATCGTGGTGACCGCGAGGACCGACATCACCCAGCGCTGGACCCGGGACAGGGACTTCTGCTCGCGCTGCTGCTCGGCGAGGGTGCGGCGGGGCGCGTTCGGGTCCATCAGGTGCCGCGCGCGGCGCGGCTGCTGGGGCTCGGTCACACCTCGAGTATCGCCCGTGGCCCCTAGGCGCCGGTCAGCGCGGTCGCCGCGGCGGCACCGGACGTCCTGGTGACCGGCCACGTCGACGTGCCCGAGGTCACCGGTGGTGCCCTGCGCGCCGCGACAGGCCGGTCCCGGTGCTCCTGGTGTCCCGGGGCGCGGCACGCACGCGAGCGTCAGGGAGCGATCGTCAGGAACACGAACGCCGCGAGCACGACGAGGTGTACGCCGCCCTGCAGCGGCTTCGAGCGTCCCGGCAGCACCGTGAGGATGCTGACGATCACGGTCATGATGAGCAGCACGATCTGCACGCTGTCCAGGCCCAGGGCCAGCGGCCCGTCCAGCCAGATCGAGGCGACCGCGAGGGCCGGGATGGTGAGGCCGATGGAGGCCATCGCCGAGCCGAGCGCCAGGTTGAGGCTGACCTGCACCCGCTCACGTGCCGCGGCCCGCACGGCGGCGATGGACTCGGGCGCCAGCACCAGGAGCGCGATGACCACGCCGACGACGGCGTTGGGGAAGCCGACCGCGTCGACGGCCTTCTCGATCGAGGGGGACTCGACCTTGGCCAGGCCGACCACCGAGACGAGCGACACGACGAGCAGCACCAGGCTGGTGACGGTGGCGCGACCGCTCGGCGGGTCGGCATGTCCGTCGCCGTCCTGGTCGAGGGTGACGCCGTCGCGACCGACCGGGAGGAAGAAGTCGCGGTACTGACCGGTCTGGGTCACCACGAACATCCCGTAGAGCACCAGGGACGCCACGGCCACGAACGCCAGCTGGGCGCCGGAGTACTCCGGGCCGCTCTCGGAGGTGGTGAAGGTCGGCAGCACCAGGCAGATGGTGGCCAGGATGACCACGGTGGTCAGCGCCGACGCGGTGCCCTCGGGGTTGAAGACCGCCATCCGGTGCCGCCGCGCGCTCACCAGCAGCGACAGGCCCATGATGCCGTTGATGGTGATCATCACCGCGGCGAACACCGTGTCCCGCGCGAGCCCGGAGGTGTCGCCCGTGCTGGTCACCATCAGCGTGACGATCAGGCCGACCTCGATGATCGTCACCGCGACCGCCAGCAGCAGCGACCCGAAGGGCTCGCCCACCTTGTGGGCCACCACCTCGGCGTGGTGGACGGCGCTGACCACGGCGCCCATGAGGAGCACGGCGACCAGGGTCAGGACGACCGGCCCGGGGTAGCGGCCCCACGTGAGCACGAGCATGACCGCGGCCAGGATCGGGGTGTACGTGGTCCAGCTCGGCGCGCGCATGCCCTCACCCTATTTGTCGGCCGGTCAGCCCCCGGGCGTGCTCAGCTTCTCCAGACGCGCGGTCAGCAGCGGCACCCGGTGTGCATTGCCGGTCAGCTCGACGTACTGGCGCCCGAAGATGGCGAGGAGCGCGTCGTCGAGACGGCGTACCGCACCGGCGGGGTAGCGGTAGCCCATCCGCCGGATGATCGCGTCCGGGTCGACCGACGTGAGCAGGCCGCCCAGCTCGTCGAGCGAGGTGACCCCCAGCTCGAGCAGCAGCCCGGCGATCCAGCCGTAGTGGTCGGTGTGCGACCAGCCGGCGTCGGCGTACTGCCCGGCGAGGAAGGTGGCCAGCTCCTGACCGCTGATCCGCGGGTCGCTGGGGTCCTCCTCGTGCGGCTGGTGCGGCGCCGCGGCCTGGAGGCGCTCGCGGATCGCGGAGAACTCGTGGTCGGCCAGCTCGAGCAACCCGGCCGCCAGGGTGAAGCGCCGGTCGAGGTCGAGCGCGTGCTCGGCCGGGACGGTGCCCTTGTAGCGGATGTCGTGCTCGAACTCGGCCCACGCGTGCTGCAGCACGGTGCGCACCTGCACGCTCGCGCGGCGGCGGGCCAGGTCGTCGTACGACGCGGGCGCCGGGTCGTGGGGGGTGACCAGGAGATGCCGGCTCGCGTAGCCGAACCGCCCCTCGCGGGCGGTCTCCTGACCGAGGTCGCGGTCGTCGAGCATCTGGAGCTCGTCGTCGAGCAGCCCCGCGACGGCCGCGACGTCCGCGTGCACGTAGGTGATGACCCGGACCCCGACCTGGTCGGTGATCTGGTGCAGCGGGTCGGGGTAGAGGAGGCGTCCCTCGACCGTGCGGGCGGCCTTGGCGGCGAAGGACGCGACGCTCTTGGTGCGGCCGTCGACGCTCAGGTAGTTGATGCCCGCGTCGTCGAGCAGGGTCCGGATGAGCTCCACGAAGCGCGCCGTGACCGGCACCAGCCCGGGCTGCTGGGCGGCGTACTGGCGCACCGCCTCGCGCACCGGCTGGTCGTCGGGCGCGGGAGAGCCGTCGGGGCCGTCGGGGCCGGTGGGGTGCGGGGCGCCGGTGGTGACGGGAGCGTCGGCGGATGCGTTCTCGGGCGGGGACACGCGCCCAGCCTGCCTTGTCGCGCCCGGGCGTGCACGCACGACCCACAGGTTGGCCCGTCCCGGTGGTGGTGTGCCCGGCACCGGGCCGCCGAGCGTCCACAGGTCGTGCGGGGGACCCCCGTCTCCACAGTGGTACGGCGCCCAGGCGTGGTTGTCGGTGCTCGTCGGGATGGTCCCGGCATGGCCACCCACACCACCGACCGCGACCCCGACCGCGACCCGACCGCGACGCCGACCGCGACCGCCGACCGCGACCGCGACCCCGACCGCGACCCCGACCGCGACCCCGGCCGGGGTGCCGGTCGAGCTCGGCTGCGCGTGAGGCCGCCGCTGCCACCGGACGACGTCGTCTTCCTCGCCGGCTTCGGCCGGCACCCCGTGCACGACCACGCGGGCGCTCGTCTCGACCTCCCGCGCCGGATGGCGCGGATCTGGCCCGGCCGGCCGGCCGGTCCGTGTCCGTGGGTGCCGTGCGCCGACGGCTGCTGCCTCCACCTGGTCGACCGGACGGGCGTGGTGGAGGCGGGCGGCTGGTTGCGGTTCCTGCTGTCGGAGTTCCTCGAGGCCTCCCACCGCGTCGACGGCACCGTCGAGGTGCCCGGGCCCGGGCGGGCCCGGGCCGTCCTGATGGTCGAGGAGTCCGAGGTGTTCGAGGGTGAGATCGAGGCGGGGCCGGGCCGGTGGGCCGACCGTCGCGACCAGGGACCGTGGTCCGGGTGAGTCCGCGGCGCCGGAGCGGTCGAGCGGGGCCGCACGGATCTGGGATCAACCGGGCAGGGATCAGCCGAGCACCCCCGCGGCGCGGGCCGGCTCGGAGTAGGCCTGCGCCAGGGTGGCCACCGTGTGGTGGGCGTTGAGGCCGCTGGGGTTGGGCACGACCCAGAGCCTGGCGCCGCCGAGCGGCTCGGGCTGCTCCCCGACCACGGCGCGCGGCAGGCCGAAGGCCTGGCGGTAGGCCGTGATCCCGGCGACGGCGACGACTCGTGGGGCCCGATCCTCGACGAGCGCGACGAGGGTGGCCGCACCGTCACGCAGCTCGGCGCGGCTCAGCTCGTCGGCGCGCGCGGTGGCCCGCCGCACGAGGTTGGTGATGCCGATGCCCCGGGTCCGCAGGTGGTCCCGGTCGGCGTCGGTCATCCCCGCCGACGGGTCGATGCGGTGCTCGAGGATGCCGGCCTCCAGCAGGGCCGGGTAGAAGCGGTTGACCGGGTGCGCGAAGTGCGTGCTGGTCGCCGCGGTCCACAGGCCGGGGTTGATCCCGACGAAGAGCAGCCGCAGGCCCGGACCGAGCAGGTCGGGGACCTCTGCGTCGCGGAACGACTCGAGCTCGGCACGGCTGAAGCGAGGCATGCGGCGAGCCTAGGTCGCCCGGGTGTCGGGAACGGCTGCGGCGTCGCTACCGTCCCACTCACCATGACGCACATGCTGAGCACCGCGACGGCCCGACTCGTCCTCACCGGAGCACTCGCTGCCGCCGCCCTCTCGGGCTGCGGCCAGTCCGACGGGAGCGGGTCCGCCGACAGCGCGACCGAGCCCGCCGCCAGCGCCAGCAGCAGCGCGAGCGCCGAGGGCACGCCCGGTCCCGGCGACTCGTCGAGCGCGACAGGCGGCGAGGGCGACACGTCGACCCAGGGCGACACGTCGACGGGGGGCGGTGCCGTCCTGATGGCCGGGGAGGTGGCCTCGACGTCCACGGTGCGCATCGTCAGCGCCTCCAACGCCGACGGCGAGATGACACCGCAGCCCGTGCCGTTGATGGATGCGGCGGCGGTGCGGGAGTTCGTCGCGCCGTTCGGTGCCGACCTCGGCCCCCAGGTGAAGGCGGCGGTGCGGGAGACCGACATCCCGGACGGACAGACCCTGATGGGCGCGGTCGTGGCGATCGGCTGCGACAAGCCGACCGCCATCGAGCTCACCCAGGACTTCGAGGGCTACGAGGTGACCGCCATCCTCCCCAAGTCCGGGGTGCAGTGCCTCGTGCCGGTCACCTCGGTCGCGCTGTTCCTCGTCGAGAGCCCCTGACGCGCAGATCGGGCCAGCGCCGACATCACCAGGGAGCGGTGTCCCCATCGTTGGGCAAGGCGGCTGACGGGCCCGCGGGGACGCGGCTCATCCTCGATACCTTCCCCGCGCCCCGACGACCTCGCACGGCGCTGGTCCGACCGGGTGCGGAGGGCCTGGTCGTCGTGGGACCCGGGCAACGGATCGCGGCAGCGCTGGCGGTGACCTCCTCGGTGTGCGTCGCCGGTCCGACGGCTGCGTGGTCGAGCGGGCGGAGTCGGCGACGGCGCTGCGCGGGGACCGTCAGGGGGTGGTCGGCGGGGTGGTCGGGACCGGGGTGGTCGGGACCGGCGTCGGGACCGGCGTCGGGGTCGGCACCACCGGCGGGGTGATCGGCGGGAAGACACCGTCGTAGAAGATGCCGACCGCGTTGGCCACCTTGCGCTCGCGGCCGTCGGAGGGCTCGTTGATGAGACCCATCTCGCCGGTCACCTTCCGCGAGTACATGGTGGAGGAGCCGCCGCCGTCGAGGTTGAGGGCGTTCTCCGCGCCGAGCGCGGTCATCATGGTGGCGAGCTCGACCATCGTGTAGCCGCGGCTGTAGTCGGTGCGCCCGTCGATGACGAGGAACAGCAGCTTGTTGCCGTCGGTGTCGATGCCCACCGCGGTCCGGGGGTGCAGCAGCCGGTCGTTGACGACGGTCCGGACGCCGTTGAGCAGGATGGACCGGTCGCCGGAGACGGCCATGGTGGCGCCCGGCTTGGACTTGTACTTGAAGGTCGCCTTGCGGCCGACCTTGAGCTGCTTGAGCTGCTTGGCGGCGGTGCCGCGACCGATGAGCACCTGGCCCTTGACCTTGCGGCCCTTGGAGAGCACACGCGAGTTGGACCTGATCCGGCCGTTGACCACGATCACCTCGCGGACGTCCTTGTCGCCGTCGGTGACCGAGTAGCCCTTGGTCCAGCCCCAGTCGGAGGTGTAGAGGCCGAGGCTGTTGTCGGCGATCGTCGCGGCGTTCAGGCCGGAGACGGGCCAGCGCGGGCGCTGGCGCAGCTTGGTCCTCGTCACCATCGGGCCCACGTGGTAGCCGGTGGAGTCGAGGTAGAACGAGGCGTTCTCCGGGATCCAGCCGGTCGCCGGACCGTGGATGAGGCCCCGCTCGCGGTCGACGGCCGTGCCGAGGGCGGCCCCGGTGTCGGAGATGTCGAAGAAGTCCCCGTTGACGGCGCCGATGACGCCCTCGAGGGCTCCGTAGTGGCTCACGGTCTTGCGGCGTACGGCGTACTTGCTGCCGAGGTGGTCCACGGAGATGTTGGCGGCGTTGAGGTCGACGGTCAGGAGGTTGGCGCGGATCGGTCCGCGGGCGTCGACCTGGTCCCACTCACGGATCTGGATGCCGGGAGCGATGTCGTAGGTGACGTCGCTGGTCACCTGGGCCTTGGACCGGCGGCCGGCCGGCCAGGGCTTCGCGATGTCCCCGCGCACGCCGTCGGACGTCTGGCCCGGCCTCCGCAGCACGGTGCCGGGGTCGGCGAGGGCGCGGCGCTGGGCGGGCGTGAGGCCCGCTCCGTCGCCGCGACGGGCGTCGGTCGCCTGCGGGGTGTCCCCCGGGGCGGTGCCGGGATCTGCGCTGCTCGGGGTGGCGCCCGCCACGAGGGCACACGCCAGGGCACCGGCCGAGAAGGCCGCGGTCAGTCGGTTCGAGACAAGCACGCGCCCCACAGTAAAGGGGTCAGGGTGACTGGAGGGGCAGGTGGGCTGAAGTTTCTTCGAGCGTGATCACGCCCGGGACGCGGCTCCCCATGCCCACGAACGTGTCGCTGAGCGCGGACACGAGCAGGTAGAGGCGCTGCCCGGCCGGTACGTCGACGGCCACGGAGGGCAGGTCGATGCGGCGGGGCTCGCCCAGGACCGGGGCCGGTTCGTCGACGGGCAGGACGTTGTTCTGCACCAGGGTCGCGTCGGCGGGACTGGTCCCGACGGCCAAGCCGTAGAAGGCGCGGCTGTGGACCCCCAGCGCGGTCATGGTGCCGGTCAGGTGCGGGGTGCCGGCCAGCCGCAGCGGTCCGGGGGCGATCTCGTGGGCCAGGGGCACGCCCGCCGCGGTCGGGCTGGCCACGGTGCCCATCGGCAGCACCGCCGTGGGTGCGGGGGAGCGGACCGTGGTGCACGTCGACGCCGGGGTGGCGAGATGCAGCCGGCCGTAGCCCTTCAGGCCGGTACGCCGACCCTTGAGCTGCTCGTCGAAGAAGCGCTTGCTCAACGTCTCGAAGGTCCCGCCTGCCAGCTGCTGCGAGCACGGGTCCGAGGTCACCGAGATGCCGCGCGGCAGGACGCCGGGCAGCACGTGCCCGCCGTTGTAGGCCACGAAGATGCTGCGCCGGCGGGCCCGGGGGGTGAGCGCCGACTGCCAGTTGGCCAGGCCCTGCTGGAGCGGGAAGAGGCTGTCGGTCGTGCCCTGGCCGAGGAGCACCGGGATCGACAGGCGACGGCCCTGCGCGACGTGGAAGGCCGGCCCGTTCTGGGCGAAGAACGTCGGCATGTCCTCGGTCCCCGGGACCGAGCCGTCGGGCCAGGTCCCGGTCGCGGCCCCCTCGGCCAGCGCCTTGTAGACGCGCGGCGGCAGCGCGTCGGTGGGCAGCGACGCGGCCGACAGGGCCGCCGCCCACGCGGTGCGGACCACGCCTTCGGGGGCCAGGCTCTCGTTGAGGTCGTTCCAGGTGATCTCGGGCGCCATGGCGTCGAGCACGGGCGTGCCGCGGCGCTCGAGACTCGTGAAGGCGGCGAGGAACTGGTAGCCACCGCCGTAGGAGCCGCCGATGGCGCCGAGCCGGGGGTCGCCCGGCCCGTCCTTGCGGACCCACGGCAGCCGGGCCATCACCCGGATGAGCCGGGCGACGTCCTTGCCCTCGACGGCCGGGTTCTCGACGTACGCGTGACCACCGGACCCGCCGAAGCCGCGCTGGTCGAAGGACAGCACGCCGTACCCGCCGTCGAGGTAGGTCGCGAAGGCCGCCGGGTCGGTGGTCCGCGAGCCGCCCCAGCCGTGGCTGTGCCAGATCATCGGGACCTTGTGCCGGCGCGACGCGCCGGCCGGCTTGAAGAGCGAGTAGCAGATCTCGACCGGCGTGCTCGAGCCCGGATCCGGGACCGACCTCACGCAGTCGTCGACGACCTTCACCCCGGACGGGGGAGCGGCCGGGGCGGCGTACGACGGGGTGGTCGCGGCGGGCGCGACGGCGAGCAGGGGGACCACCAGGGCGAGTGCGGCGAGCTTCCTCATGACCCGACAACTGCCCAGGGCCCGCGAGGTCACGCGTCGCGGCGCCCGCGGCTCGTAGGGTGCCGACGTGACCGGGCGCGCGTGCAACACCTTCGTCGAGGGGGACAACCTCGACGTGCTGCGGTCGCTGGCGCCGGGCAGCGTCGACCTCGTCTACACCGACCCGCCCTACAACACCGGCAACGACTTCGCCTACGCCGACCGGTTCCGCGCCCCGGACGGTGCGCGGGCCGGGCGGCACGAGGCGTGGGCGGAGATGATGCGGCCGCGACTGGAGGCGATGCGCGAGGTCCTCTCGGGCCGGGGCGCACTCTTCGTCAGCATCGACGACAACGAGGCCGCGCGGCTGCGGCTGATGCTGGACGAGGTCTTCGGCGAGGACCGCTTCCTCGCCCAGGTGGTGGTCAACCTCAATCCCAAGGGACGCCAGCTCGGGCGGGGCTTCGCCACCAGCCACGAGTACGTCCTGGTCTACGCCCGGGACCCCGGCACCTGTGCGGTCGACGCGAGCAGCGCCGAGCACGTCGACGAGACCGACTTCCCGCTCACCGCACCCGACGGGCGACGCTTCCGGCACCTGCCGCTGCGCAACACCAACAAGAAGTTCAACCCCGTCACCGCGCGCACCCTGCACTTCCCGCTGTACGGCGACCCGGCCAGCGGGCGCGTAGCCACCGCTGCCTTCGAGGGCTCGGTCGAGCTGCTGCCCGTCTTCGGCGACGGACGCCCGGCCGTGTGGCGCTGGTCGGCCCCCTTGGTCGACGAGCGCCCCGACGACCTCGTGTGCCGGACCATCCAGGGCAGGCTCGGCGAGCGCGCCGACATCTTCCAGCGCGACTGGCTGCACCGCGACGGCGGGCGGCGCAAGAAGCTGCGGACGATCTGGCTCAGCGAGGAGATCGGGTCGACCGACACCGCCGTGGCCGAGCTCAAGGACCTGGTCGGCCACGTCTTCGAGTCGCCCAAGCCGACCGGCCTCGTGCGCCGGATCCTCGGCACGATGCCTGCGGACGCCACCGTGCTCGACCCCTTCGCCGGGAGCGGCACCACCGGTCACGCCGTGGCGCTGGCCAACGCCGAGGACGGCGGCACCCGGCACTGCCTGAGCATCAACTCACCGGAGCCGACGCGTCCCGGCTCCAACGCGCAGCTGGCCGGCCTGCCGACGGTCGCCGCCATCACCCGGGCCCGGCTGGCCGCCGTCGACGCCAGGATCGGCGGTGGCTTCAGCGAGCTCCCGCCGCACGCTCCAACGCGGTGAGCTCCTCGTCGAGGTGCCCGAGCATGCGCTGCAGGTGCGGGACCGTGCGGCGGCACCCGGTGAGCCCGAAGGCCAGCTTGCCGTCGTACGACGTGCAGGTGATGTTGAGCGCCATCCCGTTGATGGGGATGGACAGCGGGTAGGAGCCGACGAGCTTCGCGCCGTTGAGGTACTGCGTCGTGCGCGGCCCCGGCACGTTGCTGATGATGACGTTGAACGGCGGCCGGACGATGCCCTGCATCCGCAGCATCGGGGTGAGGATCGACGGCGCCATCCCGATCGCGCTCATGGCCAGGATCTGGGTCGGGGTCATCGACGACAGCGCCTGCTTGCCGTCGCGCATCGACCGGTGGATGGCGGCCAGGCGGGCGGCCGGGTCGGCGAGCTCGGTGGCCAGCTGGACCATCACCGAGCCGACCGCGTTGCCGCCTTCGGCGGAGGCGATCTGCGACTGCTTGGCGTTGAGCCCGACCGGCACCATCGCCACCAGGCCGGTGTCGGGCAGCGCGTCGTGGTCGATGAGGTAGGCGCGCAGCGCGCCGCTGCACATCGCCAGCACCACGTCGTTGATCGTCGAGCCGGTGGCCTGCCCGATGGCGCGCATCCGCTCGATCGGCCAGTCCTGGGCGGCGAAGCGCCGCGATCCGGTGATCGACTGGTTGAACATCGTCCGCGGGGCGTACAGGGACACCGCCGACGTCTCGTTGCGCAGCCCGCGGGTGATCGTGCGGACCAGCGCCGACGGCAGGCCGGCGGCCTCGGCGGTGAGGCCGTACGCCGAACGCAGGGCGCTCATCGGGACCTGGGCCAGCGACGACTCGGCCGCCTCACGGGTGCGCCGGGCCTTGGCGCTGGCCGGGCGGGCCGCCCACGGGGCCGGCATGTCGCGCCGGTCGGGGTCGGTGGTCAGCACGCTGGCCAGCAGCCGCATCGCCGAGACGCCGTCGACGAGCGAGTGGTGGGTCTTGGTGTACATCGCGACCCGGCCGTCGCGCAGCCCCTCGATGACGTGGGCCTCCCACAGCGGCCGCTCCCACGCCAGCCGCTGGCTGTGCAGCCGGGAGCAGAGGTCGAGGAGCTCGCGGACCCGGCCCGGGCGGGGCAGGGCGCTGTGCCGCACGTGGTGCTCGATGTCGAAGTGCTCGTCGGGGACCCACACCAGCTGGCCGGCGGTGCCGAGCGAGCGGTGCGGTCGCTTGAGGAAGAGGGGGGCGATCTCCTCGGGGGCACTCATCTGGGTGTACATCTGGCGCGCGTAGCCGCGCCCGGCACCCTCGGGCTTCTCGAAGAGCTGCAGCCCGCCGACGTGCATGGGCTGGGTGCGGCTCTCGGCGTAGAGGAACGCCGCAGATGTCGGATCGATGGGGTTGACCACGCGTTGACCTCCTCGGGTTGGGCGATCCTCGCCTGTCGTCACCTCGTTCACAAGCAGCGTCCACGGGTGCGTCCCGGTGCTCGTCCCGATCGTGGCGTCCCCGCGGTGTCCACGCGGGCCCGTCGCACCCGGTCCGGCCGTCGAGCGGTGCGAGGATGGCGCCATGGAGGCCGCACCCCCCGACGGGCCGCTCGAGGCGATGTGGAGCCGCGGTCGTACGTCGATGAGCGTCCGCGTCGGGCGGCTGCGGTCCAAGTCGTTCGCGATCGCGCAGTGCGCCCTCGCCGCCGGCGTCGCGTGGCTCGTCGCCGCCGACCTGCTGGGGCACCAGACCCCGTTCTTCGCCCCGATCGCGGCGGTGGTGAGCCTCGGGACGTCGTACGGGCAGCGGCTGCGTCGGGTGGCGGAGGTGACGGTCGGTGTCGCGGTCGGGGTCCTGCTCGGCGACCTGCTGGTCTACTGGCTCGGCTCGGGCTGGTGGCAGGTGTCGCTGGTCGTGGCGCTGGCGATGTCGCTGGCCTTCCTGCTCGACGGGGGGCCGCTGCTGGTGACCCAGGCGGCGGTGCAGTCGATCGTCATCACGACGCTCATCGCCGACCCCGGCGCGGCGTTCACCCGTTGGACCGACGCGCTGGTGGGCGGCTGCGTGGCGCTGGTCGCGGCGACCGTGGTGCCGGCGGCGCCGCTGCGTCGACCCCGCGAGCAGGCGTCCGAGGTGCTGCGCAAGGTGTCGGCGCTGCTGCGCGCGGCCGCCGACGTGATGGTCGACGGGGAGGTCGAGCACGCCCTGGAGCTGCTCGCCGACGCCCGCGACACCGAGTACCTCATCCAGGAGCTGCGCGCCGCCGCCGACGAGGGACTCGACGTGGTGGCCTCCAGCCCGTTCCGGGTGCGGCACAAGGGCGGGCTGAGACGGATGGTCGAGCTGGTCGACCCGTTGGACCGCGCGCTGCGCAGCACCCGCGTGCTGGTGCGCCAGGTGGCGGTCGCGGCCTACCGACGGCGGCCGTTCCCCTCGTCGTACCCGATGGTCACCCGCGAGCTGGCGGAGGCGGTCGACGCCGTGGCCGACGAGCTGCGGGCCGACCGGATGGCGGTCGCCGCGCAGCCCGCGCTGCTCGCCGTCGGCATGGCCACCGGCGAGGTCGAGCGCAGCGACGCGCTGTCGGTGGACGTGGTGCTGGCCCAGCTGCGGGCCGTGGTCGCCGACCTGCTCATGCTCACCGGGATGGGGCAGCTGGAGTCGACCGACGCGCTGCCGCCCCCGCGCTGATCCGCTGCCCTCGCGGACCACCCCGACAGGCGTCAGCGGGCGAGCGAGTCGCGCAGCTCCGCGACCACGGAGTCCACGACGGCGGTCAGGTCGCCGCCGACCTCCTTGGCCACCGCACGCTGGCGCTGGTACGACGCCCCACGGTGCACGATGTCGGCCACCGTCCGCAGCTCCTCCTCGCAGTCGAGGCGCCGCGCCACGGGGGTGAGCTGCTCCAGCAGGTCGTGCAGGTCGTCGGTGACGAGACGCTCGCGGGAGCCGGCGTCGAGGATGACGATCGCGTCGAGGCCGTAGCGGGCGGCGCGCCACTTGTTCTCCTGCACGTGCCACGGCGGCATGCTCGGCAGCGTCTCGCCGGCGGCGGCGCGGGCGTCGAGATCGACGACGAGGCAGTGCATCAGCGCGGTGAGGGCGGCCAGCTCGTCGATGTCGGACATGCCGTCGCAGACGCGGTTCTCGATGGTGCCCAGGTGCGGGGCGGGCCGGACGTCCCAGCGCACGTCGGACATCGAGTCGATGACGCCGGTGGTCATCTGGTCGTCGATGCACGCCTCGAACTCGGACCACTCGCGGAACTGGAAGGGCAGCCCGGCCGTCGGCAGCTGCTGGAACATCAGGGCCCGGTTGGACGCGTAGCCGGTGTCCTGCCCGGCCCACACCGGCGAGCTGGCGCTCAGCGCGAGCAGGTGGGGGTAGCTGTCGAGGAGCGCCGACAGCACCGGCATCACCCGGTCGCGCTCGGGCATCCCGACGTGCACGTGCACGCCCCAGATGAGCATCTGGCGCCCCCACCACTGGGTGCGGTTGATGAGCTCGGCGTACCGGTGGCCCTCGGTGAGCTGCTGGTGCGACCAGTCGGCGAAGGGGTGCGCCCCGGCGCCGAAGAGGTCGACCCCGAGCTCCTCGGCGGCCGGCATCACCACCGCCAGGGTCTCGCGCAGGTCGGCCACCGCCTCGGCCACGCTGCCGCACACCCCGGTCACGATCTCGACCGTGTTGCGCAGCAGCTCCTTGTGCAGCCGCGACGGGTCGGGCAGTCGAGGACTGGCCGCGGCGAAGAGGTCGGCGGCGGTGTTGGACAGGTCCCGGCTCGTCCGGTCGACGAGCGCGAACTCCCACTCCACGCCCAGCGTGGGGGAGGCCGAGGCGTGGAAGTCGAGGCGCACGAGACCATGCTAGGGACGCGGGGGAGGGGCTGGCTCACCCCCACGAGCCGGATGCCACCATGTCGCCCGTGAGGGAGGAGATCGGTATGAGCGTCCAGGACGGCAGTCCGCTCGAGTCGGCGGTCGAGGCGGCGGTCGAGGCGGCGGTCGGGGCGGCGGAGGCCGCGGCCGGGCCGGCCGCGGAGGCGGCCGTCGAGGCGGTCGTGATGGCGGCCGCGGTCGAGGAGGCGGAGGCGGCGCAGGAGGCCGCGGCCCTCGCGCGCGAGCTCAACCTCAGCCTGGACCTGTGCCTGCGGATCGGGGAGGTGCTGCTCTCCTCGGGGGCCGGCGCCGCGGACGTGACCGCCACGATGCAGTCGGTGGCCCACCACCTCGGTCTGCGGCACCCCGAGATCGACGTGACCTTCACGTCCCTGTCGATGAGCTACCAGCGTGACGTCAGCGAGTCCCCGGTGCTGATGCTGCGCAGCGTCAAGCACCGCGACATCGACTACGAGGACCTGACCCAGGTCGACCACCTCGTCCACGAGATCCTCGCCGATCGCCTCGACCTCTACCTCGCCCGCACCCGGATGGCCACGATCATGTCCACCGGCCACCCGTGGCCGCGCTGGGCGGTCACCCTCGGCTGGAGCGTCATGTGCGCCAGCGTGGCGGTCTTCCTCGGCGGCGACTGGCTGGTCGGCCTGATGGCGGCGGCGTCCGCGGCGAGCATCGACCGGCTCCAGCTGGTGCTCTCGCGTCGCCGGCTGCCCACCTTCTACCTCCAGGTCGCCGGGGGAGCCGTCGCGACCCTGTGGGCGGTGGCGCTGGCCGCCACCCCGGTGGTCACCGACCTGTCCCTGGTCGTGACCGCCAACATCGTCATGCTGCTCGCCGGGATCGGCTTCATGGGCGCCATCCAGGACGCCCTCACCGGGTTCTACGTCACCAGCGGGGCGCGCGTCATCGAGGCACTGCTGGCCACGGCGGGGATCATCGCCGGGGTGAGCGGCGGGCTGTCCTTCGCCGACGTCATCGGGGTCGACATCGGTCAGCTCGTGCCGGGCCGGGCGCTGGGCAACCACGTCCTGGTGGGTGTGGTCGGTGCCGCGGTCTGTGCCGCGGCGTTCGCGTTCGCGTCGTACGCCCCGCCCCGGGCGCTGCTGCCGATCGCCGGCACCTCGGGGCTCGCCACCCTGCTCTACTCGGTCGTCGGGCAGTCGGGCTTCGGCAAGACGTGGGCGGCCGCGACCGGCGCCTTCGTCATCGGCCTGGTGGCGTACGCCGTCGCGGGCCGCTTCCGGGTGCCGCCCCTGGTGGTCGCGGTGTCGGCCATCGTGCCGCTGCTGCCGGGACTGTCGATCTACCGCGGGCTGTCGCTGCTGGCCGCCGGCGGCTCCGGGACGTCGTACGGCATCGTCGCGATGATGACCGCCGCCTCGGTGGCCGTGGCGCTCGCGTCCGGGGTGATCCTGGGGGAGTACCTCGCCCAGCCGCTCAAGCGCGAGTCGCGCCGCCTCGAGGACCGGCTCGCGGGTCCGCGGCTGGTCGGCCCGTTCCGGGCCCGCGCGCGGGGCGAGACCCGGGCCGACCGGATCACCTGAGCGTCCGCAGCACCTCGAGCCAGGTCTCGCAGGTCCCGTCGTACGGCGCGTGGCCGCCGCGGACGGCCGCCAGCACCGCCTCGCAGCTCGCCGACGCCGCCGCGACGACGTCCGCGGGGTAGCCGTAGGCGACCTGGTGCTCGGCGAACTCGTCCTCGTCGTCCACGATCACCGTGCCGTTGTGGCCGCGGACCACGTCGAGGTCCAGGTCGACGGCCCGCAGGGTGTGGCCGTCCCACTCCGCCGGGGTCGTCATGTCGACGTACACCTCGACCTCGGAGCCACCCAGGGCAGGCCACTGCGGACCCCCCTGGGAGTAGAAGGTCGCCAGGTGCCACGCGACGCCCGGCGGCACGATCCCGACGGCGTCGCGCTCGCCCACGAACGAGTGCCCGGGCCGGGTGTAGGTCGTGCCCGCGGGGAAGCCCAGCCACAGGCCGTGCTCGTCCTCGCCGAGCACGACCGCGTCGTACTCCCAGTGCGGGTGCCCGCCCCACTTGGTCATCTCGCAGCGGACGCGGGTCCCGGGATCGTGGGTCATGGACCCAGTTTTCTACACGGTCCTACCGGTCGCCGGTGACGCGCGGCGCAAGCCGCGCGACGACGTCCTGGTAGCGCGAGCCGGTGAGCTTGGCGAAGTGGTGCAGGGCGTGGGCGTCGGCCCCGACGAGCACCCGGGCCCGGCCGGCCAGGGCGCCGTCGAGGATGATCCGGGCGGCCTTGTCGGCCGGCATCTTGGCGAGCCTGGTGTCGAACACCTCGGCGAGCCGGTCGTGGTCCTCACCGGCGGTGGTGCGACCGTTGCGGGCGATGCCGGTCCTGATCCCGCCGGGGTGCACGCAGGTGACGCTCACCGGGTGGTGGTTGACGAGCATCTCCTCGCGCAGGGCCTCGGTGAAGCCGCGCACGGCGTACTTGGTGGCGTTGTAGGCGCTCTGGCCGGGCATCGAGATGAGCCCGAAGAGGGAGGAGATGTTGACCAGGGTGCCGTCGCCGGAGGCGATGAGGTGGGGGAGGAACTCCTTGGTCCCGTTGACCACGCCGAGCAGGTTGACCCCGAGGATCCAGTCGAACTCCTCGTAGGACATGTCCTCGAAGTCGCCGGACATCGACACCCCGGCGTTGTTGACCAGCACGTTGACGCGGCCGAACCGGTCGACGACCTCGCTCGCCCACCGGGCCATCGCCGCGCGGTCGGACACGTCGACGACGTCGCTGCGCACCTCGGCGCCGAGGGTCCTGACGAGGTCGACGGTGCCGGCGAGGGCCTCGGCGTCCCAGTCCGAGAGCGCGAGCAGGGCGCCGCGCCGGGCGGCCAGGACCGCCATCTCGCGACCCATGCCCCCTCCGGCGCCGGTGATGACGACGACCTGGTCGCGCAGCGTCCTCGTGGTGCGGGTCAGGGGGTTCCTCATGCCGGGGTCCTGTCGTCGGTGCGGTGGGCCTCGACGTCGTACGCGCCGACGTCGAAGTGGGAGAGCAGGGAGCGGAAGGTGAAGGTCGCGCGCGGCCACAGCGTGGTGTTGCGACCGTGCGCGTCGAGGTACCAGCTGACGCAGCCGCCGGTCGACCAGACGGTCCGCTCCATGCGGTGCTGGAGGTCGCGGTTCCACGCGTCCTGCGCGTCGCGGCGCGGCTCGAGCGCGGCGTACCCGTGGATCCTCATCGTGGCGATGGCGTCGAGCACGTAGGCGATCTGGGACTCGATGACGAAGACCATCGAGGAGTGGCCGAGGGCGGTGTTGGCGCCGACGAGCTGGAAGAGGTTGGGGAAGCCGTGCGTGGTCGTGCCCTTGTACGACGCCATCCCACCGTCCGCCCACACCTGCGCGAGGGTGCGCCCGCCGCGGCCGTGGACGCGCTCGGCGATCGGCTGGTCGGTGGTGTGGAAGCCGGTGGCCACGATGATCACGTCGACGGGCCGCTCGGTGCCGTCGGCGGTGACGATCGCGTCGCCGGTGATCCGGGCGATCGGGTCGGTGACGAGGTCGACGTGCTCCCGGGCCAGGGCGGGGTAGTAGGTGTTGCTGATCAGGATGCGCTTGCAGCCGATCTCGTAGTGCGGCGTCACCCGGGCCCGCAGCCCGGGGTCGGGGATGCCCCGGGCGATGTTGAGCAGGGCCGCCCTCTTCGCCGGCAGCGCGAGCCGGGGCTGCCGGACGAAGGCGGGCACGTAGGACTCGCGCCCCCAGTACGTCGCCGTCCGGTAGGCCCGCTGCGCGGCCGGGACGTGGCGGAACAGGAAGCGCTCGACGCGGGTGTAGCGCCGGTCGGTGCGCGGGATGACGTACGGCGCGGTGCGCTGGTGGACGTCGAGGTGCGCGGCCACCTCGGCCACCTCGGGGACCAGCTGGATGCTCGAGGCGCCGGTGCCGATGACCGCGACCCGCTTGCCGGTGAGGTCGACGTCGTGGTCCCAGCGGGCGGAGTGGAAGAGCTCGCCGCCGAAGTCCTCGATGCCGTCGATCTCCGGCAGCCTCGGCTCCGAGAGTCCACCGGAGCCGGTGATGAGGGTCGTGGCGGTGACCTCGCCCCGGTCGGTGCGCACCACCCAGTGCTGCGCCTGCTCGTCGTACCGCGCCTCCTCCAGCGTGGTGTCGAAGGCGAAGCGGTCGAGCACGCCGGACTCGCGCGCGACGCGGCGCAGGTAGGCGTGGATCTCCGGCTGCGGGGAGAACGACCGCGTCCAGTCGGGGTTGGGCGCGAAGGAGAAGGAGTAGAGCTGGCTGGGGACGTCGCACGCGGCGCCGGGGTAGGTGTTGGCCCGCCACGTGCCGCCCACGCCCGCGTCCTTCTCGATGACGAGGAAGTCGGACTCGCCGGCCTCGTCGAGCTTGATCGCCATGCCCAGCCCGGAGAAGCCGGCGCCGACGACGAGGTGGGTCACCGCGGTCGGCAGGGGCCGCGGGGCGGACTCGGCACTCATGCTGAGAACGTACTGGCGCTGTTGAATATCCGTCAATAAGATCGGGCGCGTGAGCACGCCCACCGCCCGCGTCCGGCTCTCCCCGGAGCAGCGCCGCCGTCAGCTCCTCGACCTCGGCGCCCGGCTCTTCGCCACCCGGGCGGTCGAGGAGATCTCCATCGACGTGCTGGCCGAGGAGGCCGGCGTCTCGCGCGGGCTGCTCTACCACTACTTCGGCAACAAGCAGGACTTCCGCGAGGCGGTCATCCGGCACGCCGTGGAGGACCTCGTCGAGCAGACCGCGCCGCCCGCCTCGGGGGGGCCGCTCGAGCGGCTCGCCACGTCGGTGGGCGTGTACGTCGACTACGTGCTCGCCAACCTCACCGGCTACCGCTCGCTGGTCCGGGCCGCGGCGGGGGGCAGCGAGGACCTGCGGGCGATCTACGAGGAGGCGCGGACCGCGCTGACCGACCGGATCTTCCGCGAGGACTCGCTGGGCGAGCACCTCAGCGACGACCCGGCGACCCGACTGGTCGTGCGCGGGTGGTCGGCACTGGTCGAGGAGACGGTGCTCACCTGGGCGCAGGACCCCTCCGCGATGAGCCGCGATGCCCTCGTCGACACGTTGGTCGGGGCGTTGCCGGCGCTCGTCGGGGTGGTCGCCGACGGCGCCGAGCTCTGACGCGCGGGTCAGGGCGGTGGGTCGGTCTGGCGGGTCGGTCTGGCGGGTCGTCGGCAACTGGCGGCGCGCGACAGTCCCTCGTGGTGACTGGCGGGGCGCGACAGTCGGGAGCGCGGTCGAGGTGTCGGCCGCCGCCAGTTGCGTCGGGGCGGGACCGGCCCTCGCGGTGACTGGCGGCGCGCGACAGTCGGGAGCGCGGTCGAGGTGTCGGCCGCCGCCAGTTGCGTCGGGGCGGGACCGGCCCTCGGGTGACTGGCGGCGCGCGACAGTCGGGAGCGCGGTCGAGGTGTCGGCCGCCGCCAGTTTCGCCGGGGAGGGCGGGAGCAGCGACCCCGAGCGGCCGGGCCGTGTCAGCGCGCCGGCAACGTCACCGCCACCGTCGTGGTGCCGGGGCGGGAGGCGAGGGCCACCGACCCGCCGTGCGCGGCGGTGATCGCCTGGACGAGGGCGAGCCCGAGGCCGGCGCCCCCCTCGCGGTGCCGGGCCGCGTCGCCGCGCACGAAGCGCTCGAAGGCGTGCGCGGCGACCTCGGGCGGGAAGCCCGGCCCGTCGTCGTGCACGTCGAACCCGTCGGGCCGGGCGGTGACGGTCACCGTGGTGCCGGCGGGGGTGTACTTGCGGGCGTTGGTCAGCAGGTTGGTCACCACCTGGTGCAGACGCTGCTCGTCGCCGACGACCTCGACCGGCTCGTCCGGCAGCGAGAGCCGCCACGTGTGGTCGGGCGCGACCACCCGGGCGTCGTTGACGGCCTCGATCAGCAGCAGCGACAGGTCGACGGGCTCGCGGACCAGCGGCCGGCCGGCGTCGAGGCGCGCGAGCAGCAGCAGGTCCTCGACGAGACCGGTCATCCGGGCCGTCTCGCCCTCCACCTTGGCCAGCGCGGTGGCCCGGGTGTCCGGCTGTCGCCGGGCCAGCTCGGTGTAGCCGGCGATGGTCGCCAGCGGGGTACGCAGCTCGTGGCTGGCGTCGGCGACGAACTGGCGCACCTGCTGCTCGCTGCGGTGCCGGACCGCGAGGCTCGCCTCGACGTGGTCCAGCAGCGAGTTGAGCGCGGCCCCCACCTGCCCCACCTCGTTGCGGTCGTCGGTGAGTCGCGCGGGCACCCGGTCGGACAGGTCGATCTCGCCCTCGGAGAGCGGCTTCTCGGCGACCCGGTGGGCCGTGGCGGCGACCTCGCGCAGCGGCGCCAGCTGGCGGCGTACGACGATCGTGCCCGCGACCGCCGCGGTGCCGATGCCGAGCAGGGTGAGCAGCGCCTCCCAGCGCACCAGCGACTCGAGGATGTCGTGCACGTTCCTGGCCGGCAGGCCGGCCACCGCGGTCACGCCGCGGTCCTCGGCGATGACCCGGTAGGCGCCGAGCCCCGGCAGGTCCACGTCGTGCGGCACGCCGTCCACCGGCACCGCGGCGAGCGCGGCGATGACGTCCCGGTCGAGGGCGACGGCGACGCCGTAGCCACCGTCCCCACCCTCGGTGAGCAGGATCCCGCTCCCGGTGGCGCCATCGACGGTGGCGCTGACGGTGCCGACGGACTGCCCGAGCCGGCCCGGGCCGTCGTCGCCACGCCCGCGCGAGTCGTCCCCGTCGTCGTCGAAGCGCGGGGGGCGAGCGCCGTACGCCCGCCCGAGCGACGCGCGCACGTCGTCGTCCAGCTGGTTCTCGAGGTAGGAGCGCATGGCCAGCGTGGTGGCGAGCGCGATGAGGACCGAGACGAGCGCGACCAGGGCGACCGCCGTGACGACGAGCCGCTGGGTGAGGGTCCTCACGTCACCGACTCCGGGGAGGCGGCCTCCCGGGTGGTCGGCTTGAGGACGTAGCCGGCGCCGCGCATGGTGTGGATCATCGGCTCGCGACCGGCGTCGATCTTCTTGCGCAGGTAGGACACGTAGAGCTCGACCACGTTGGCCTGCCCGCCGAAGTCGTACTGCCAGACCCGGTCGAGGATCTGCGCCTTGCTCAGGACCCGCCGCGGGTTGCGCATGAAGAAGCGCAGCAGCTCGAACTCGGTGGCCGTCAGGCCGATCTCGACGCCACCGCGGCTCACCTCGTGGCTGTCCTCGTCGAGGGTCAGGTCGCCGACCGAGAGCACGTTGGAGCTCGCCGCCTGCTGGGCCCCCGAGCGGCGCATCAGGGCGCGCAGCCGGGCGACCACCTCCTCCAGGGAGAACGGCTTGGTGACGTAGTCGTCGCCTCCCGCGGTCAGCCCCGCCACCCGGTCCTCGACGGCGTCGCGGGCGGTGAGGAAGAGGACGGGTACGTCGGGCTGGGTCGCCCGGAGCCGGCGGAGCACCTCGAGGCCGTCGAAGTCCGGCAGCATGATGTCGAGCACCACCGCGTCCGGGCGCAGGTCGGCGGCCTCGCTCACGGCGGTGCGTCCCGTGTGCGCCATCCGCACCTCCCAGCCCTCGTAGCGCAGCGCCATCGCGAGCAGCTCGGCGATGTTGACCTCGTCGTCGACGACGAGCACGCGCACGGGCGCGCCGTCCGGCCTGGTGAACTCCATGTCGGCCATCGTGCCCCCGGTTGCTGTGAGCCTGCTGTGCGTCGCCTGTGCCGGTGGTGCGACCCGGGGGCCGGGTCAGGAGTTGCTGGAGCCGTCGGGCTGGCCGTCGTCGTCCTCGTCGGAGGGCGGCGTGGCCCGCGGGGCGGTGCCGGGCGGGACGGGCACGACACCCGGCGGCAGCTGGCCGAACGAGCCGCGGTCGTCGCCGTCTCCCGGACCGCCGCGGAAGCCGCGCTCCATGTGCTCGAACCGGCCTCCGCGGTCGTGGTCCTCGTCCGAGACCGCTGCGCCGATCGCGCTGCCCGCCGCGCCGCCGATGATGAGGCCGGCGAGGGTGCCCGCCACGAGGGCGCCGAGGCCGAAGGTGCGGTTGCCACCACTCGCCGTACCGCGTCGGAGGCGGTCGCGCCACGACCGACCCGGGGCCGGGCCGTCGACGGGCGGGACGTCGTACGCCGCCGCGGGCGGCGGGTCCGCGTGAGCCGGGTCTGTGGGAGCCGGTGCCGCGGCGAACCCCGGGGGCGGAGCGGCGGCGGGCGCCGGGGCGGGCTCCGGGGTGGGACCGGACGGCGGGCGCCGGCCGGCGATGGGGGCGGTCTCGTCGGAAGGAGGAGGGGTCTGGTCACTCATGGGACGAGCGTGCGACCCGGACCTGTGGGCGACCTGTGCCGCAGCGATGACCAGGCCCAGAGCCGGCCCGGGAGCCGGGCCCTGAGCCGGGCCTGGAGACCGCTCCCGGCCCGGATGTGGGATCGGTGCCGCCCGGCGACACCGGTCCCACACGCAATCCGGTTGCGAGCGTGCGGAAGAATGGCCGGGTTGTGCAGATCTCCTACCCCGCCGAGCTCCCGGTCTCCGCACGCCGCGAGGACATCGCCGCGGCCATCCGCGACCACCAGGTGGTCATCATCGCCGGCGAGACCGGGTCGGGTAAGACCACCCAGCTGCCCAAGATCTGCCTGGAGCTGGGACGCGGGGCGGACGGCCGGCTGATCGGTCACACCCAGCCCCGCCGGATCGCCGCGCGCAGCGTCGCGGAGCGGATCGCCGAGGAGCTCGGCACCGAGCTGGGGGACCTGGTCGGCTACCAGGTGCGCTTCACGGACCGGACGTCGCGCTCGAGCCGGGTCAAGCTGATGACCGACGGCATCCTGCTCGCCGAGCTGCAGCGCGACCGCCAGCTCCGCAAGTACGACACGATCATCATCGACGAGGCCCACGAGCGGTCGCTCAACATCGACTTCCTGCTCGGCTACCTGCGCCGGCTGCTCCCCAAGCGGCCGGACCTCAAGGTCGTCATCACCTCCGCCACGATCGACGTGGACCGCTTCGCCGCGCACTTCAGGGCCCCGGTCGTCGAGGTGTCCGGACGCACGTACCCGGTCGAGGTCCGCTACCGCCCGCTCCTCGAGCTCCCCGAGTCCGACGAGGAGGGCGAGCCGGTCCAGCGTGACCAGACCGAGGCGATCCTCGACGCCGTCCGCGAGCTCTCGCAGGAGGGTCCGGGCGACGTCCTCGTCTTCCTGCCCGGCGAGCGGGAGATCCGCGACACCGCCGACGCGCTCGCGGCCCTGCAGTCCGATCGCCTCGAGGTCGTCCCGCTCTACTCCCGGCTCTCCGCGGCCGAGCAGCACCGCGTCTTCAGCTCGCACCCCTCGACGATCCGCCGCGTCGTCCTCGCCACCAACGTCGCCGAGACGTCGCTGACCGTCCCCGGCATCCGGTACGTCGTGGACACCGGCGTCGCGCGCATCTCCCGCTACTCGCTGCGCACCAAGGTGCAGCGGCTGCCCATCGAGCCGATCAGCCAGGCCAGCGCCAACCAGCGCTCCGGGCGCTGCGGCCGCGTCGCCGAGGGCATCGCGATCCGGCTCTACAGCGAGGAGGACTTCGAGGGCCGCCCGGAGTTCACCGACCCCGAGATCCTGCGCACCAACCTGGCCAGCGTCATCCTCCAGATGACCTCGCTGGGGCTCGGCGACATCGCCCGCTTCCCCTTCGTGGAGCCGCCCGACAAGCGCAACGTGCGCGCGGGCGTCGACCTGCTCGAGGAGCTGGGAGCGATGGAGCCGGCGGCGGTGGCCGCGCGTGCCGGTGGTCGGGACGAGCGTCGGGGCGGCCGGCCCCAGGACGGGCCGCGGCTGACCCAGCTCGGCCGCCGGCTGGCCCGGCTGCCGATCGACCCGCGGCTGGGCCGGATGATCCTCGAGGCCGAGCGCCTCGGCTGCGTGCGCGAGGTGGTCGTCATCGCCGCCGCGCTGAGCCTGCAGGACCCGCGTGAGCGGCCGGCCGAGCAGCAGGCCCAGGCCGACCAGCAGCACGCCCGCTTCAAGGACGAGACGTCCGACTTCCTCACCTGGCTCAACCTGTGGCGCCACGTCAAGCAGCAGCAGCGTGAGCTCAGCTCGAGTGCCTTCCGGCGGATGTGCAAGCGCGAGTACCTCAACTACCTCCGCATCCGGGAGTGGCAGGACTTCGAGTCCCAGCTGCGCCAGGTCTGCAAGGAGATGAAGGTCGACGTCGGTCAGCCCGCCGACGTACCCGACACCGACGGCATCCACCAGGCGCTCCTCTCCGGCCTGCTCAGCCACGTCGGCGCCCTCGAGGAGCGGGACAAGCCCCGGGCCGGCGAGCGCCGCCCGATGCGCGAGTACGTCGGCGCCCGCGGCGCCAGGTTCGCGGTCTTCCCCGGCAGCGTCCTCAAGGGCCGCAACCCGCAGTTCCTGATGGCCGGGGAGCTGGTCGAGACCTCGCGGCTGTGGGCGCGCCAGAACGCCGCCATCAAGCCCGAGTGGGCCGAGCGGCTCGGCGCCCACCTCGTCAAGCGCAGCTACTCCGAGCCGCACTGGTCGGCCAAGCGGGCCGCCGTGATGGCCCACGAGAAGGTCACCCTGTACGGCGTCCCGCTGGTCGCCGACCGCCTCGTCACCTACGGCAGGGTCGACGCCGCCCTGGCGCGCGAGCTCTTCATCCGCCATGCCCTGGTGTACGGCGAGTGGCGCACCCGGCACCGGTTCGCCGCGGACAACGCGCGGCTGCTCGAGGAGGCCGAGGAGCTCGAGCACCGGGCCCGGCGCCGCGACATCGTGGTCGACGAGCACACCCTCTTCGACTTCTACGACGCCCGCGTGGGCCCCGACGTCGTCAGCGGTGCCCACTTCGACCAGTGGTGGAAGCGCGAGCGCCAGAAGCGTCCCGACCTGCTGACCTTCGACCCCGAGATGCTCACCCACGCGAGCGCCGAGGAGATCCGGCAGACGGACTTCCCGACGAGCTGGCACGACAGCGACGAGGAGGGCCTGACCTTCCCGATCAGCTACCACTTCGAGCCGGGGTCGGCCGACGACGGCCTCACCATCGAGGTGCCGGTCAGCACCCTCAACCGGGTCGACGCCGGCGACTTCTCGTGGCTGGTGCCGGGCCTGCGCGAGGAGCTGGTCACCGAGCTCATCCGCAGCCTGCCCAAGCCCCTGCGCGTCAGCTTCGTCCCCGCCCCCAACACGGCCCGGGAGTTCCTGGCCGCCACGCCACCGGGGGAGGAGCCCATCCTCGACGCCCTGGAGCGCTACCTCCGCTCGAGCACCGGCGTGGTCGTCCCCCGCGGCGCCTGGGACTGGTCGAGGGTGCCCGGCCACCTCCAGCCGACGTTCCGCGTCGTCGGTGACGACGGCACCGAGGCCGCCCGCGGCAAGGACCTGGAGTCGCTCAAGGAGCCGCTGCGTCCGTCGCTCGCGCAGGCGATCGCCGACGTGGCCGCCGACTCCGGCGTCAGCACCACCGGCCAGACCTCGTGGACCTTCGGCACCATCGAGGAGTCCTTCGTGCAGCGTCGCGCCGGCCACGAGGTCCGCGGCCACCCCGCGCTGGTCGACGAGGGCGCCACCGTGGGGCTCGAGGTCGTCGCCTCGGCCGACGAGGCCGCCTCCCGGCACCGGCTCGGCGTACGCCGCCTCCTCCTGCTCGCCCTCGGGCCGGCGCCGTCGGTGGAGCGCCTGGGACTCGACCAGCGGGCCAAGCTCGCGCTCGTCGGGTCGCCGTACCCCTCCATCGCCGCCCTCGTGGAGGACGTGCGCGCCGCCGTGGTCGGCGACGTCGTCGACGCCCGACCGCCGGTGCGAGACGAGGCGGCGTACGACGCATTGCTGGCGCAGGTGCGCCGCGACCACGACGCCGCGCTGCTCGCCGGCGTCCACGACGTCATCCGGGTGCTCGACGCCTGGCGGGCGGCCGACCGGGCGCTGTCGGGTCGGGCCGAGCTGACCACCCTGCCGGCGCTCACCGACATGCGCGCCCAGGTGAGCCGGCTCATCACGCCGGGCTTCGTCGGCGAGGCCGGTGCCGCGCAGCTGCGTGAGATCCCGCGCTACCTCGCCGCCGTGCAGTACCGCCGCGAGCGCCTCGACGCCCAGGTCGCCCGGGACCGGCAGCTGATGGACCAGATCGCCGACCTCCAGGACGCGTGGCTGCACCAGGTCGTCGCGCTGCCCGAGGGGCGCCCGCCGAGCGCCTCGCACCGCGCGGTGCGCTGGATGCTCGAGGAGTACCGCGTCTCGCTGTGGGCCCAGCACCTCGGCACCCGGCACGCGGTGAGCGACCAGCGGATCCGCAAGGCGCTCGGCTGACGCCTAGGCTGGAGCCCGTGTCCGACCAGCCCCGCCACCACAAGCCGACCACCCCCGGCGCGGCCTTCTTCGAGGACCTCGGGGGAGGCGCCGACCCGGCCCTGCTGCGCGAGGCCGGAGACCGCGCCGCCAGCCTGCTCGTCCGCGGCGCCCGCGACACCGACGACCCGGCCGTCGTCGAGCGGGTGCTGCGCCTCGCCGAGACCGAGGGCCTCGAGACGCTGGCCCAGGTCTGGGCCGGGGCGCCGCCCGACACGCTGGCCGGCGGCCTGTGGCGGCTCTACGTCCTGCGCGCCTGGGTGCACGCCTCCCCGCTGGCGGTCTCCCGCGAGTACGACGCCGGCCGCGCCCGCGCCCAGGTCGCCCGGGTGGTCGCGGGGGTCGCCGACCCGCCCGGTCCCGAGGAGCTCAAGGCGATGGTCGACGAGACGCTGCGCGGCATCGCCGGGGGAGACTTCGCGGTCACGCTGCTGCGCGCGGCGGCCTTCGCCCGGGTCGTGGCCACCGGTCGCGCCGCGACGCGAGGGAGCAACCACGACGAGACCGCGAGGATGCTCACGCTGTCCGAGCAGCTCGAGTCGGCCGGGCACCTCGAAATGCGCCACGCGCTGGACTGACGACCTACACTCGACCCCGGAGTGCGTCGGGCTGTGGCAGCCCCGGGTCCCACAACAAGCCGCTACGAGCGGCCATGCGCCGTGAGGCGCTCCCGGTCCGGCGCACTCCATGAATCTCCTTCTATCCTCGGTGGAATGTCCTCGCTGCGCGCCCGGCTCGTCCGCCTCCTCACCCCGACCTCCCGGGCCTCCCGGCCCTTCGCCGGGACCGCGCCGACCGTCTCGTCGCCCACCGCGAGCGGGTCGGCGTACGCCCCCGAGGCCGACGGCGAGCCGGATCCCGGCGAGGTCGTGTGGGCCTGGGTGCCCTACGAGGACGACCCCAGCCAGGGCAAGGACCGCCCGGTGCTGGTCCTCGAGGAGAGCGACGGCGGCTGGACCGGCCTGATGCTGAGCAGCCAGGACCACGACCGCGACGCCGCGGACGAGGCGCGCTGGGGGCGCTACTGGATGGACGTGGGCACCGGCGGCTGGGACTCCCAGCGCCGTCCCAGCGAGGTCCGGCTGGACCGACGCATCCCGCTGGCGCGCGACGCCGTACGACGCGAGGGCGCGGCCCTCGACCGGGAGCTGTTCGCCGCGGTGGTCGCCGCGGCCCAGGAGCACCGGTAGCCGTGCGGCCGGTGCCCAGCAGCCCACTAGGGTTGCGATCGCTTGTGACCACGAGCCCGGCGAGAGGGCTCGGGACCAGGAGGAGGACACCGGGAATGCTTCGGCGGTTGGCGGCGGCAGCGACCGCGATGACCCTGTGCGCCGGCCTGGCCGCGTGCAGCGACGACGGCGCTGACCCCGAGCCCCCGCAGGCCGGCGCGACCACCGACACGCCCACCGCGTCGCCCACCGAGGTCACCCGGCTCACCTTCGGTGCCTACGGCAGCCCCGAGGAGCTCGCGGCGTTCCAGTCGGTCGTCGACGCCTTCAACGTCAGCTCCACGACCCGCAAGGTCGAGCTGGTCACGTGGCCCGACCACGAGGCCGCCCTCCGGGCGGTGCTGGACGGCGATGCCCCCGACGTCTTCATGGCCTCGCGCCGCGACCTCGGCCACCTCACCGAGGCCGAGGCCGCCCAACCGGTGAGCCTGCTGCTCGACGAGCGTGGCGTCGACTTCGGCGACCGCTACTCCCGCGACGCCGTCGACGCCTTCGGGGTGGACGACGACCTCCAGTGCATGGCCTACTCGGTCTCGCCGATGGTCATCTACTACAACGACGAGCTCATCGACTTCGACAAGATGGAGCGTCGGGGACTCGACGTCCCCGGCGAGGACGCCCAGGGCGACCACATCCGGTGGAACCTCGCCGAGTTCGCCGCCGCCGCGCAGTTCGCCACCCGCCGGGGGCGCGCCGACGGCGTGTGGATCGAGCCGACGCTGCAGGGGCTGGCGCCCTTCATCTACTCCGGCGGCGGGCAGGTCTTCGACGACGGCGACCAGCCGACCTCGCTGGCGCTCTCCGACGGGGCCACCGTCGACGCCCTCGACCGGACGCTGGCGATCCTGCGCGACTCGGCCCTGACACCGAGCCCCAGCGACCTCGAGAAGAGCTCGGCGCTCCAGCGCTTCCGCCAGGGCAGGCTGGGGATGATCGCCGGCTTCCGCGACCTGGTGCCGGAGCTGCGCCAGCGCTCGGAGCTGTCCTTCGACACCATCGCGATGCCGTCCCTGGGGGAGTCGGCCACGGTGGGCGACATCGACGGACTGTGCATCTCCTCGACCACCGAGCACGTCAACGAGGCCGCAGACTTCCTGGCCTACGCCGTGTCCGACTCGGCCATCGAGACCGTCACCCGCACCGGCTACATCGTCCCCGCCAACACCGAGGTCGCCGGCTCCGAGGTCTTCCTCGGCCCCGGGCGCCAGCCGCTGACGTCCAAGGTCTTCAACACCGCGATCCGCGGCATGGTCGTCCCGCCGCTGCTCGACAACGGGCCCGAGCTCACCGAGGCTGTGGGCCCGATGATCGACGACCTGGTCACCGACCCCGGCGTGCTCGACCTCGAGCAGGCCACCGAGCAGATCGACGAGGCCTCGCGGACCGTGCTCAGCCCCGACGAGGAGCCGAGCGAGTCGCCCTCCGAGTGAGCGGAGTTGCCTGCGCACGTGCGCAGCGTCTCCGGGTGTCCCGTGGCGCTTGCCTGCGCACGTGCGCGAGCGGTTCCGGGTGTCCCGCGGCGCTTGCCTGCGCGCGTGCGCAGGGAAGGGTAGGCGGCCACGCCCGTGACCTGCGCACCCGCGCAGGGAATGGCCGACGGACCACGCCTGTGACCTGCGCGCGTGCGCAGGGAAGGGTCGGCGGCCACGCCCGTCACCTGCGCACCCGCGCAGGGAAGTCGGGAGACGCCGGCTCAGGTGTCCTGGTCGGCGCCGTCGTCGAGGAGCTCGTCCTCCGTGGCCGCCGGAGGCTCGACGTCACCGAGGAGCACCGCGCCGGTCAGCGCGCCGGTGACGAGCTCGACCTGCCAGGGCCGGGCGCCGAGGTCGCGCAGCTGCTGGCGCAGGCCGTCGGCGAGGTCGGCGGGCTCGCGGGTCGCGGGCGGGGCCCACATCGTGCGGCGCACGTAGTCGGGGGTGAGCAGGTTCTCCACCGGCAGCCCCAGGTCCTCGGTGAGCGTCAGCATCGCGGCGCGGGCGGCCTTGAAGCGACGGTCGGCCACCGGGTCCCGGTCGGCCCACAGGCGCGGGTGCGGGGGACCCTCCTGGCGGGCCGCGCGGGTGGGGAGCTCGTCCTCGGGCATCTCCAGCACGGCCTGGATGGTGCGCACCCAGGTGTTGGCGTAGCGGTCGGCACCGCGGCCGTGGAAGCCCTTCGTGCCGAGCAGGGCAGCGCGGTCGGTGGGCAGCGCCGCGGCCGCGGCCACGATCGCGGCGTCGGGGATGACCCGACCCGGCGTGACGTCGCGGCGCGAGGCGATCTCGTCGCGGGCCTCCCACAGGGCGCGAGCGGCCCCGACCGAGCGACGGCCGCGCAGCTTGTGGACGCCCGAGACCCGGCGCCAGGCCTCCTGGCGCACCGTGGGCTCGAAGCCGAGCAGGTGGTCGAACTCCTCGCGGGCCCAGGTCGCCTTGCCGGACTCCTCGAGCTCGGCGGCCATCTGGTCGCGCAGCTCGACGAGCACCTCGACGTCGAGGGCGGCGTACTCCAGCCATGCTTCGGGCAGCGGGCGCGTGGACCAGTCGGCCGCTGAGTGCTCCTTGCGCATCCGCTGGCCCATCAGGGTCTCGACCAGGGTGGCGAGGCCGACGCGCGGATAGCCCAGGAGGCGCCCGGCGAGCTCGGTGTCGAACAGCGAGGTCGGCTCGAGGCCGACCTCGCGCAGGCAGGCGAGGTCCTGGGTCGCGGCGTGCAGGATCCACTCGGTGCCGGCCAGCGCCTCCTGGAGGGGCGCCAGCGACTCGAAGGCGATCGGGTCGACGAGCCAGGTGCCGGCGCCCTCGCGGCGGAGCTGGATGAGGTAGGCGCGGGCCGAGTAGCGGTAGCCCGACGCCCGCTCGGCGTCGATGGCCACCGGGCCGGTGGCCGCAGCCAGCGCCGCGCAGGCCTCGGCGAGGCCCGCCTCGGTGTCGGTGATCGGTGGGAGCCCGTCGCGCAGGGTCAGCAGCGGGACCTCGGGGGCGTCGGCCTCGCCGAGCTGACCGCCGGCCTGCCCGTCGACCTGGTCGGTGCCGGGGTCAGGGGTCGCGTTGCGTCGGGACATCGTCACGAGCCGCGCTGACCGCGCCGGCTGGGGATGGCGGTGACGCCCTCGGGGACCGGCGGCAGGCCCACGGCCGTGCACAGCAGCTCGGCCCACGCCTCGACGTGCGCCTTCATGTCGGGCACACCGGCCTCGTCGGTGACCGGCGTCCAGGACGCGCGCACCTCGAGCTGGGCGGTGCTGTCCTCGTCGGCCATCCCACCGAAGCTCTCGGTGGCCACGCTGGTCACGGTGCCGGACGCGGCGGCGTACCCCGCGCAGTGGGCGTCGAGGGCCTCGGTCAGCCACGTCCAGCCCACGGCGGCGAGCATCGGGTCGCTGACGAGCTCCGGGTCGATCTCCGCGCGGGCGTAGGCCACGCAGCGGAAGGTGCCGTCCCACGCGTCGTTGCCGGCGGGGTCGTGCAGCAGGATGATCCGGCCGGTGCCGAGGTCGACCTCGTCGACGGTCACGTCGGCCGACAGCGCGGTCGACCACGGGGCGATGCGCTGCGGGGCCGGCATCTCCTCGCAGAAGACCTCGGGCCGGACCGCAGCGGCACGCATCTGCTCTGCCGCCGCGCGGAACTCCGCGGGGCCGGCGGCACCCGTTGCCGGGTGCGACTCCTGACGGGCCACCATGGGGCCACAGTAGGTCAGGACCGCCCCGAGGCGATGTGTCGCCACGCCGCCTGACCTGCGAGGATTCGCAGCGTGACCAGCCTCGCCGACAGCCCGTTCCTCCGCGCCGCGCGTGGGGAGGAGCCCGGCCACACGCCGGTGTGGTTCATGCGCCAGGCCGGCCGCTCGCTCCCGGAGTACCTCGCGCTGCGTGAGGGCACCGCGATGCTCGACGCCTGCATGGACCCCGACATGGTCGTCGAGATCACCCTCCAGCCCGTGCGTCGCTACGGCGTGGATGCGGCGATCTTCTTCTCCGACATCGTGCTGCCGCTCAAGGCCGTCGGTGTCGACCTCGACATCAAGCCCGGTGTCGGTCCGGTGGTGGCGCAGCCGGTGCGCACCCTGGCCGACGTCGCGGCCATCGACGACCTGACCGCCGACCACGTCCCGTTCATCACCCAGGCCGTCCGGGGCCTGGTGGGCGAGCTCGGCGGCACCCCGCTCATCGGCTTCGCCGGAGCGCCCTTCACCGTCGCGTCGTACCTCGTCGAGGGCGGTCCGTCCAAGGAGCACGCGAAGACCAAGGCGATGATGTTCGGCGCGCCCGAGGTGTGGGACGCCCTGATGACCAAGATCGCCGGCATGGCCGCGACGTACCTGCGCGTCCAGGTCGAGGCCGGCGCGAGCGCCGTGCAGCTCTTCGACTCGTGGGCCGGTGCGCTCACGCCCGCCGACTACCGCGCCCACGTCATGCCGTACTCATCGCGGGTGCTGGCCGCGGCCGGTGAGCTCGGCGTGCCGCGCATCCACTTCGGGGTCGGCACCACCAACCTGCTCGGCCTGATGGGCCAGGCCGGCGCCGACGTGGTGGGTGTCGACTGGCGCACCCCGCTGGAGAACGCCATCCCGCTCGTGGGCGACAAGGTCGTCCAGGGCAACCTCGACCCGACCCTGGTCTTCGCGCCGACCGACGTGATGACCGCCCGGGCCGGCGAGATCATCGAGGCCGGCCGGGCGGCCAAGGGCCACATCTTCAACCTCGGCCACGGCGTCATCCCCAGCACCGACCCCGACCAGCTCAAGCGGCTCACCGAGTTCGTGCAGTCCTACCCCCGCTGAGCCGCCCTGCCGCCTCGCTCGCCGGTCAGTCCGGTGAGGTCTTCTTGGCCGGCGTACGGCGCTGGGTCCGGGTCACGGTCGGCCTGGTGGTCGCCGACCCGGTGACGCTCGGCGGGGTCGCGTCGGTCTCCGGGGCGGGGGCCGCCGGCTCCTCCGCGGCCGGGGTGGCCCCCGTGGGCTCCGTGGACTTCGAGGAAGCGGCGGCCTTGGTGGACCGGCTCGAGCGGGTCCGGGTGGTCTTCGTGGCCTTGGCCACCTCAGGCTTCGTGGCCGCGGCCGTGGACGTGGCCGCCTCGGGCTCCGCCTCCGCGGCCTTGGTCGACCGGCTCGAGCGGGTCCGGGTGGTCTTCGTGGCCTTGGCCGCCGGTGCCTTCGTGGCCGCGTCCTCGGGTGCCGAGTCGGTGCCGGCTGACGGCTTTGTCCTCGCGGTCTTCGCGGTCTTCGTGGGCGGGGACGTGTCGCCTGCGGACTTGTCGCTCGCGCCCTTGGCCGGCTGGCCCTTGAGGCGGACCAGGATCTGACGGCCCTCGGGACGCGACTCGAGGTAGGGCTGCGCCGAGACCAGCGACGAGAGCTTGGCGTGCCCGAAGTTGCGGGGGTCGAAGCTCGCCTGCGTGCGGCTGAGGTGGTTGCCGATGCCCGAGACCGTGGTCCAGCCCTCGTCGTCGGCCGTGGCGTTGACCGCCCGGGTCAGCGCGCTCTCCAGGTTGAGCTGGGGGGCGTCGTCCGCGTCGCCGAGCCCGGACCCGTCGGACCCGTCGGAGTCGTCGGCACCGCTCGCGTCGCCGGAGGACCCGGTCTCCTCGGCGGGCTCCTCGCCCAGCACCTCGAGGGCGATGAACCGGTCGCAGGCGTTCTGCAGCGACTGCGGGGTGCGCTGGCGACCGAGGCCGTAGACGACCTTGCCCGACTCCCGGAGCCGCAGCGCGAGGCCGGTGAAGTCGGAGTCGCTGCTCACCAGCGCGAAGGCCTCGACGTTGCCGGCGTACAGCAGGTCCATCGCGTCGATGATGAGCGCCGAGTCGGTGGAGTTCTTGCCGACGGTGAAGGCGTTCTGGTGGATGGCGCGGATCGCGCGCGCGTTGAGCTCGCGGGTCCAGCCGCTCAGGCGCTGCGACGAGAAGTCGCCGTACGCACGCTTGATGGTGGGTGTTCCGTACTTGGCGAGCTCCTCGAGCAACGCCTCCGCGTACTTGGGTGAGGTGTTGTCGGCGTCGATGAGCACGGCGATCCGGACGCTGCTGCTGGGGTCATGGTCCACCCGGGCACCTTACTGACGATCTGTGCCCGGGCTCGCCATGACGTCACGCTCAGGCGGCGGCGGGAGGTGACGCCGACGTACGACGACGGCGCAGCGACCGCCGCACGACCAGCCACACCGGCACGCCCAGCAGGGTCAGCACCACGACGAAGGGCAGCAGTGCGCCGACGACGGTGGCCAGCCCGACGGCCACCGCGCCGAGCGCGTCCATGCCGCCGCCGAGGCCGGCCAGGAAGCCGGTGCCGGCCTTCTCCTCCTCGGGCTCCTCCTTCGGGGTCCGGCTGATGTCGACCACGATCGTGGAGTCCCGGGTCTGGTCGGCCAGCCAGGCCTGCTGGCCCTCGAGCGAGTCGAGCTCGGCCTGCCGGCTGGTCAGCTGCGACTCGATCCAGATGATCTCCTTGAGGCCCTTCGCGCGGGCCAGCAGCTGCTCCACCCGACGCAGGCTGGCCTCCTGGGCCCGGACCCGCACGTCGGTGTCGATGACCTGGGTGGTGACGTCCTCCGACGTCCGGTCCGAGCCGCGCAGGTCCGCCACCGCCTCCAGCGCGGTCATCGCCTCGCCGAAGCCGCCGGCCGGCACCCGCACCACCAGCCGCGCGTAGGCGGGCCTCCCGTCCTCGTCGGTGTCCGTCTGCTCCTCGGTGACCTCGCCGCCGCTCGCGTCCACCACCCGCTGCACGTCGCGGCGGGCCTCGCGCACGTCGTCGCTGCTCAGGGACACGGTGCCGGTCGAGATCACGGCGCGCTGCGCCACCGCCGGCGGCCGGTTGGCGCCCGGGGCGGGCGCGGCCCCGCCGACGCCCGACGTGTCGCCCGCGGCCTCGGAGCCCCGGTCCTGGGCGGTCGACCCGCGCGACGAGGTCCCCTCGTCGGCGGGGGAGACCTCCGAGGCGGACGCCCCCGCGTCGGAGCCGGACGAGGAGTCCGCCGCGCCACCGCCGGACGAGCAGGCGGCCAGCGCGGCCGTCATCGAGATCGCGGCCACGAGGCCGAGCAGCCGGCGGGTACGCCGGGCGGGGTGCGCGTGAGTGGTCATGGGCGTCGGACGCCGGACCGACCGGCCGCGGTTCCCACCCGGCGTACGCCGTGACCGGATCGTTGCCGGGCACGCACCGCATGGCAGGCTGGCCCGGTGAGGGACGTCGTCGTGGTCGGTGCCGGGATCGGCGGCCTCACCGCCGCCCGGGACCTGGTCGCGGCCGGCCGCGACGTGCTGGTCCTCGAGGGGTCGCCGGAGGTGGGCGGCAAGCTGCGCCGGGCCTCGGTCGCCGGGGTCACCGTCGACGTCGGCGCCGAGGCGATGCTGGCCCGGCGCCCCGAGGGCGTCGCCCTCGCCGCGGAGCTGGGGATCGACGTCGTGCACCCCACGCCCGCCGCCTCCCAGGTCTGGTCGCGCGGCGCGCTGCGCCGGCTGCCGCGGAGCCTGATGGGGGTGCCCCTCGACCTGGAGGACCTCGCCTCGAGCGGGGTCCTGTCGCCCGAGGGCCTGGCCCGCGCGAGCGTGGAGCGGATCGGGGCCGCTCCGGTCCACGACGTCTCGGTGGGCGACCTGGTCGCCGACCGGCTGGGCGACGAGGTCGTGGAGCGGCTCGTCGAGCCGCTGCTCGGTGGGGTGTACGCCGGGAGCGCGCGGCGGATCTCCACCGCGGCCGCGGTGCCCCAGCTCCTCGCCATGGCCCGCCGCGGCTCGCTGCTCGACCAGGCCTCGACCGTCGTGGCCTCCGACGCCCCCGTCTTCGCCGGCATCGCCGGGGGCATGGGCCGGCTGGCGCAGACCCTGGCCGACGGGCTCGAGGTGCGCACGTCGGCCACCGTCCGGGCCCTGGAGCAGGTGCCGGGCGGGTGGCGGCTCACCGTCGGCTCGGCCGCCGCCCCGGAGACCCTCACCGCGCGTGCTGTCGTCCTGGCGACCCCGGCGGCACCGACCGCCCGGCTGCTCGACGCCGTCGCCCCGGACGCGGCCCGCGACCTGGCGAGCGTCGAGACGGCCAGCGTCGCGGTGGTGACCCTGGCCTTCGAGGCCGCCGCGCTCGAGGAGCTCTCCGACCGCTCCGGCTTCCTGGTGCCGCCGGTCGAGGGGCGCGGCATCAAGGCCAGCACCTTCTCCTTCGCCAAGTGGGACTGGGTGCGCGAGGCCGGCGACGGGCTGGCCCTGCTGCGCACCTCGCTGGGCCGGCACGGCGAGGAGGCGACCCTCCGCGCGGTCGACGAGGCGCTGGTCGCGGCCTCGCTCACCGACCTCGGGGAGCTGGCCGGCATCACCGCGACGCCGGTGGCCACCCACGTCCAGCGGTGGGGCGGCGGACTGCCGCAGTACGCCGTCGGCCACGTCGACCTGGTGGCCCGGGTCCGGGCCGCGCTGCCGCCCGGGATCGTGGTCTGCGGGGCGTCGTACGACGGGGTCGGGATCCCGGCCGTCATCGGCTCCGCCCACCGGGCCGCCGCTGTGGTCGCCCGGGCAGAATGAGGCCATGGCCAACAGCAACGCAGCCCGGACCCGTGAGCTCAACGACACCATCCGCTACACGATGTGGTCGGTCTTCAAGCTCCGCGACGTGATCGGGGACGCCGACCGGGACGCCGAGGCGGCCGACCTGGAGGCGTTCCTCGAGGTGCTGGTCGAGGACGACGTGGTCGTGCGCGGCCTCTACGACGTCTCGGGCCTGCGCGGCGACGCCGACGTCATGATGTGGTGCGCACGCCGCCGACTCCGAGCAGCTGCAGGTCGCCTACAACGCGTTCCGGCGTACGGCGTTCGGTCGCCGCCTCGAGCCCGTGTGGTCGCAGATGGCCCTGCACCGCCCGGCGGAGTTCAACAAGTCGCACATCCCGGCCTTCCTCGCCGACGAGGAGGCGCGCCGCCACATCTGCGTCTACCCCTTCGTCCGCTCCTACGAGTGGTACCTCCTCGAGGACTCCGAGCGGCGCCGGATGCTGGCCGAGCACGGCCAGATGGCGCGCGACTACGCCGACGTGCGGGCCAACACCGTCGCGTCGTTCGCGCTCGGCGACTACGAGTGGATGCTGGCCTTCGAGGCCGACGAGCTGTACCGGATCGTCGACCTGATGCGCCACCTGCGCGCCTCCGACGCGCGGCGCCACGTGCGCGAGGAGGTCCCGTTCTACACCGGGTCGCGGCTCTCGCCCGTCGAGATGCTGGCGCGCCTGCCCTGATGGCGGCCCCGGTCGGCCCACCCGAGCGTGCCCACGGCTGGGCGAGGCACGGGGGGCGGGGGACCGTTCGCTAGCATCGGCGCCTCCAGCATGCGATACGGGGAGAGCGACGCGGGGATGACCGAGGAGACCACTGTCACGCCCGTCCGACCCCGGTTCCCGCTGCTGAGGGCGTGCCGCCCGCGCCAGTGGATCAAGAACGTGCTGGTGCTGGCCGCACCCATGGCCGCCGGACTGCTGCTCGACCCCGACGTGCTGGTCCGCACGCTCGCGGCGTTCGTGGCGTTCACCGCCACGGCCTCCGGGGTCTACCTCATCAACGACGCGACCGACGTCGAGCGTGACCGCGCCCACCCCGTCAAGCGCTTCCGACCGGTCGCCGCCGGGTGGATCTCGGTCGGCCTGTCGGTGGGCGTCGGGGCGACCCTGATCGTGGCCGCGGTCCTGGCCAGCGCCTGGGTGGTCTCGGTGCCGCTGGCAGTCACGCTGGCCACCTACGCGGTGCTCCAGGCCGCCTACTCGCGCTGGCTCAAGCACGTCGCGGTGGTCGACCTCGCGGTGGTCTCCAGCGGCTTCCTCCTCCGGGCGGTGGCCGGCGGTGCCGCGACGGGCATCGAGCTCTCGCCGTACTTCCTTCTCGTGGCGGCCTTCGGCTCCCTCTTCATGGTCGCCGGCAAGCGCTACTCCGAGATCCACCTGATGGGGCGACGAGGGGACCGCCACGCGGCCGTCGCTGTCGGACTACTCCGCCAGCTACCTGCGCTTCGTGTGGGGGATGGCCGGCGCGGTCACCCTGACCTTCTACTCCCAGTGGGCCTTCGACGCCCAGCGCGACGTGATCTGGCCGGCGCAGCTCTCCATCGCCTTCTTCACCCTGGGGATGATGCGGTACGCGGTCGACATCGACCGCGGCGCGGCCGGCGAGCCGGAGGCGATCGTCCTCGGCGACCGGGTCCTGCAGGTGATCGGGCTGCTCTGGCTGACCAGCTTCCTCCTGGGGACCGTGCTCTGACGTGCCCGGCACCCGCCATCGGGCCGTTGTCGGCGGACCCCTCGCGCTCGCGGTGGCGGCCGGGCTCGCCGGGGCGTTCACCTACCTGCTGCAGCTCCTGGTGGCGCGCGCGCTGGGACCGGAGGGCTTCACCGACTTCGCGTCGTTCTGGGCCTTCGTCCTGATCGTGTCCTACGGCGCCTTCCTCCCGCTGGAGCAGGACGTCGCCCGGCGCGCGGCTCGGAGCGAGTCCCGGACGGGCGCCCACCTGTGGTGGGCGGGCTCCGTCGCGGGCGCGGTCCTGGCCTCGCTGGCCGCCGGCGCCGGCCTGGTGGCGTGGAGCCTGGGACTGCTCGGCAGTCGTGACTCCCTCACCCTGGTGGCCGTCCTGGTCGTCTCGGCGGCGGGCGGGGCGCAGTTCGTCGCCCGCGGGGTGCTCGCCGGGTCCGGGCGGATGCACGGCTACGCGGCGGCCGTCCTGGTGGACGCGCTGGCGCGTGTCGCGGTCGTCGCGCTGGTGGCGACGTGGAGCGACCTCACCGCCGGGCTCGCCGCTCTGATCGTGGCCGGTTCCGCCGTCGCGGCGGCGGCGGTGGCCCTGGTGTGTGCGCGGCGGCCCGGCGACACCGCGCGCACACCCGGGCCGCCCGTCCCGCCCCGCGTCCCCGTGGGCGACCTCCTGGGCAGCGTCGCGGCCCTCGTCGTCGCGGCCGGAGCCCTCCAGCTGCTGCTCAACGCCGGGCCCCTCGTGGCGAAGGCGGACGCCGCGCCGGAGGAGGCGGTGCTGGCGGGTGCCCTGGTGGCCGCCATGACCCTGGCGCGCATCCCGGTCTTCGTGGTGCAGTCCGTCCAGCCGCTCTACCTGCCCCGGGTCGCCCGCACCGCCGTCTCCGGCGACCCGCGCCGGCTGCGTGACGAGGTCCGGGCGCTGCTCGTGACGGTCGGCGCGCTCGCCGCGACCTCGGTGCTTGCCGCCGGCTGGGTCGGACCCGGCCTGCTCGTGGCGCTGTTCGGCGACGACTTCGACCTCGGGCGTGGCCGGGCGGCGCTCGTGGCGCTCGGCTTCGCCCTCTTCGTCGTCGCCCTCGTCTGCGGCGACCTCACCGTCGCCGTCGGGCACCCCGTGTCGGTCGCCCGCGCGTGGGTGGCCGGGCTCGTGGTCGGTGGGGCGTCGCTGCTCGTCCTGGACGACGTCGCCCTGCGCACCACGCTCCCGCTGGCGCTCGGGTCGCTGGCGGCGACCGGGGCGCTGGTGGTGGCCTGGCGGCGCCGGCCCGGTTGGTAGCCTGCCGCCGACGAACGGTCGACGCGGCTCGGGCCGCCCGGGGGGGGTTACGGTGCTGGGGCTCGCGCTCAACGCGGCTGCGCTGATGCTCCTGTGCACCCTGTGGGGCTGGTCGGTCCTCGCCCTGGTCGAGCAGACGTGGCGCGACAGGCTGTTCCCGGCGGTTCCCGCCTTCGGTGCGGCGTTCGGCTGCGTGGTCCTCTACGGGACCGGCCTCGTCGTGGGTGCGTCCACGGGAGCCTGGATCTCGGTGGTCGTCTCCCTGGTCCTCCTCGCGGTGGCGGCCTGGCGGGGACGCGCGCCGTGGCGCGTCGGACGCAGCGGCTGGACCGGACTGGGGCTGGGTCTGCTGGCGGCCGCGCCGGGCGTGCTGGTGGCGTCGTGGCCGAGCCTGCAGGCCGGGACGAGCCGCATCCTGTACGCCGCGACCAACCTCGACTCGATCTACTACGCAGGGGAGGACGCCTGGTTCTCCGAGCACTCCCTGCTCGAGCAGCCGGTGGTCGGCGCCGGCCCCGGCGAGGGCTCCGCGGTCCCGATCGAGATGCCCGCCCAGACGGCCTGGGCCCTGCCGCTGCGCATCGGCCAGGTGCTCCTCACCAGTGCCTCCCAGTCGTTGACCGGGCAGGACCAGATGACCGGCTTCATGCCGAGCCTGGCGGTCTGGGTCGCGGTGGGCGGCGGGGCCTGGCTCGTCGCGCTGCGGCTGTGCGGAGCCGATCGCCGGACGGCGGCCGCCGGCTCGTTGCTGATCTCCTCCCTGCTCCTCACCACGCGCTCGGCCTTCGACCAGCACGCGGACTCCCTGCTGGGCATGTCGTTGGTGGGGCTCGCCGTGGCCACCTACCTCGGCGCACTGCGGACGATGCCCCGGTGGCCGGCCGCGGTCATGCTGGCGGGTCTCGTGGGCATCTACACCGAGTACCTCACGTTCATCGGCCCGCCCCTGGCGCTGGCCACGCTGTTGCCCCTGCGCGCCTGGCGCAGCCGTCTGGTCCGGGGCCTGCAGGTCGTGCTGATCGCGGTCCTCGTCTCGCTGCCGCTGTGGTGGTGGGCCGTGCGCGCGGTCGCCTACATGCTGTCCGGCTCGCACGGGGGCGACGACTTCTTCTCGCCGTTCATGGACCCCGACCCGTGGCTGTCCGTCCAGCGGGGCCTGGGCGTCACCGGGGTCTACGAGACGGGGGCGTCGTGGGTAGGGGGGGCGCTGGTCGCCGCCGGCCTCGTGCTCGCGGTCGGCGCCGCCCTCGTCCTGGGGCCCTATCGTTCTGCGGTGGCCCTGGCGCTGCTCCTCGCGGCGGCCCAGGTGGCGATGGCGACCCTCGGCGAGCGGGGTTACCTGCAGGACCGCGTGGTGACGCTGGCCGGACCCCTGGTGGCGGCCGTCGCGGTGCTGGGGATCGCCTACGGTCTCCGGCGACTGGACCACTCACGACCGCGGTGGGCCACGGCGGTGCTGGCGTTGGCGATGGTGTGGATGATCGGCGCCGCGGCGGCCAACCTGGCCACGGGGCTGCGGAGCAGCGACGACATCCCCGACCCGGCGTTCCTCCCGACCGACAACTACCAGCGCCTCGCGGGGTGGGTGGCCGAGCACGGCGGTGACGACGGCGAGCAGGTGACGGTCGCGGTCTCGGACCTGATCAGCCAGAGCTGGGTGCAGTACGCCCTGCGGGACCAGCGCGAGGTCGCCTACCTCTCGGTGCAGCCGAGCTACGCCGCCCCCGAGCGCTACTGGGGCGGTGAGCTCGACCCTCGGGTGCTCGTGGGCCCGGGGGTGGTGTGGGACGCGCCCGACACGGCCGTCGAGGAGCAGGCCGCCCGGTTCAGGCTGCTCGACACCGCGGCGGCGGGGCTCGCCGTCGCGGCCCCGGCCACCATGACGAGCTGGGCGGTGCACGTGCCCCGGGACGGGTACCCCACCGCACTGGACGGTGCGGAGATCACCCTGCTCCACCGCGGGACCAAGGCCGTGGAGCTGACCCTGACTCCCGTGTCGGGTGCCGCGGAGACCGGGGCCCTGGTGGTCGACGGCCGGCCCCGGCGCGTCGTCGTCGGCCCGGAGCCGACCGCGGTGAGGATCGGGCTGCCGGGCGACGACGGGGCCGCCTCGGTGGCCCTGCGGATCGACGGGCCGACCGACGGGCAACCGTCACCGGGCTGGCGCATGACCGGCATCGAGGCGTTCGAGAGAGGTGAGGGACGTGGCTGACTACGACGTCGTCGTCGGGCTGTCCTACTACAGCCCCTACGTGTCCGGGGTCACCGAGGTGGCGCGCGTGCTGGCGGAGGGCCTGGTCGAACGAGGGTGGCGGGTGCTCGTCGTGGCCACGCAGCACGATCGGACGCTCCCGCTCCGCGAGACGATCGCCGGCGTCGACGTGGTCCGGACCACGGTCGCCTTCGGCCTGGGCAAGGGCGTGGTCAGCCCCGCCTTCATCCCCACCCTGGTCGCCGCGGCCCGTCGGGCCCGGGTGCTGCACCTGCACCTGCCGCTGCTGGAGGCGGGGCCGGTCGCTCGTGCGGTGGGAGCGCGGACCATCTCGACCTACCACTGCGACGTGGACCTCCCGCCCGGAGCCCTCAACAGGCTCCAGACCGCGGGGCTGGACTGGTCACACGCCCGCGCGCTCCGGGCCAGCGGCCGGGTGTCGGTCAGCAGCATGGACTACGCCCGGTCGAGCCGGCTCTGGCCGCACATGGCGGACCAGGCGTTCGTGCTCCCACCCCCGTGCGAGACGCCCCCGCCCGGAGGTCCCGCCTACCGCAGCGGGTCCGGCCTGCACGTCGGCTTCCTGGGACGCATCGTGGAGGAGAAGGGCGTGGAGTACCTCGTCGACGGCTTCCGGGCCCTCGACGACCCCGGGGCGCGGCTGCTGATCGGGGGCGACTTCGCCCGGGTCGCGGGTGGCAGCGTCGTCGAGAAGGTGCGCTCGCACATCGGCGGTGATCCCCGTGTCGAGCTGCTGGGTTTCATCCCCGACGAGCGCATGGGCGACTTCTTCGCCTCGCTGGATGCCTTCGTCCTGCCCTCGGTCAACTCGCTGGAGGCGTTCGGCATCGTCCAGGCGCAGGCGATGATGGCCGGTGTGCCGGTCATCGCCAGTGACCGTCCGGGGGTGCGCACGCTCGTGCAGGAGACCGGCATGGGCTACCTGGTGCCCCCGCGCGACCTCGCGGCCATCACCCGCGCCCTGCAGCGACTGCCGCGAGGGGACCTCGACCTCGAGGCGGGCGCGCGCGCCGCGCACGACCTCTACGGCGTCGGGTCCGTCGTCGACCGGTTCGAGGCCGAGCTGGTCCGCCACGCGGGGTGGAGGCCGGGCGCGACCGGATGAGGTGCGGAGCGGGTCCGGAGCCCGGCGGGAACCCACGGTGACCGCGCGTCGTCGTACCCGCATGAAGATCTCCCCCGGCTCCTCGCCGCCGTCACCGCCGTCGTCCTGCTCGGGCTGACCGCCTGCTCCACCGAGGAGCAGATGCGCGCTGTCGATCCCGAGGCACGCTCGGACTCCTCGGCCGCGGAGCCGGCCGGCGGCGATGCCGACCGCGCCGTCCCGCCGCCGACGGCGAGGTCACCACCGGCGGCCTGGTGACCGTGCTGGACGACGGCGACGGCCCCGAGCTGTGCCACGCGGTCGCCGACTCGCTGCCGCCCCAGTGCGAGGGCGTGCCGATGACCGACTGGACCTGGGCCGACCACCCCGAGCACGAGGACCAGTCGGGTGTGCAGTGGGGGAGCTTCGCGCTCACCGGCACGTTCGACGGCAGCACCTTCGCGGTCACCGACGCCATCCCCGCCGCGTTGTACGACGCGCTCAACGAGGGGCCCGAGCCGCTGCCGGGCACGCCGTGCGAGGCGCCGGCCGGCGGGTGGGGTGTCGTCGACGCCGGCAGGGCCACGCCCGAGGCGATGGACGCGACCTACACCGAGGCGGCCCGGCTGCCCGGCTTCGGCGGCGCCTGGATGGACACCTCCCAGGACCCCTCCTCCACCAACGACCCGACCAAGGTCATCATCAACGTCGCCGTCACCGAGGACGTCGAGGCCGCCGAGGCGACCCTGCGCGAGATCTGGGGCGGGGCCCTGTGCGTCAGCCCGGCGCGCTACACCGAGGCCGAGCTCAACGCGATCTCGATGGAGCTCCAGCGGCTGCCGGGTGTGCTCTCGACGTACGCCGCCGACGACGTCGTGACCGCCGAGGTGCTGCACGACGACGGGTCGCTGCAGTCGTGGGTCGACGCGGAGTACGGCGCGGGGCGCGTCGAGGTCATCTCCGCGCTCCAACCCGTCGAGGGCTGAGCCTGCGGGTCAGGAGGAGATCTTCGCCCTGCTCTCGAGCAGTGCCTTGCGGAGGTCCTGCACCGCGCTCTCGAGCCCCCTGCGCATCGTGTCGCGCACCCCGCTGGCGGTGGAGGCCGCCTCGTCGACCTGCGAGCGGGTCGCGTCCCACCTGCTGTGGACCTCGTCGAGCAGGCCCCTGGCGCGGGCGTTGGCCTCCATGGCGCCGAGGTGGAACTGCACCTCCAAGTCTTCGATCCGGTTCTGCCACTGGTCGCGCTGTGCCTCGACGAGCTGGCGGTTGAGCACGTCCTGCTTGCTCCTCAGCTCATCGATCTGCGTCTCCAGCCGGGCGATCCTGTCGTCTCTGTCCATGCCCCCAGCGTTGCCCATCCACCTCGCGCCGGTCAGGGCTGAAGGTCCTGACCTGCCACGACCCGGCCGACGGCACGGTCGCCCCCGCCGGCGGAGGTCCCGACCGCACGGGTCCAAGAGCACTACTGGTCGATGCGTCGCGCACCCCACGATGGCGGTGGAACTCACGTCTGGGACGGTCTTTGATGGCACGCCAACACAGCCAGCGCGGGGGCGTCGCACCCGACGGGCTCCCGGCGCTCGTGGCGGCGCGACACCCGCTGGCCATGGTGTACGGCGGTGGCGGCGTCTTCGGCATCGCCTACACGGCCGGGGTGGCGGCGGGCCTGGTCGCGGCCGGGTTGCCCGTCGCCACCGCGCCCTCCCTGGGCACGTCCGCCGGCTCCTGGACCGCCGCGGCCCTCGCCCTGGGCCTGTCGTACGACGACTTCGCGGCCGTCAGCTCGCCGCGGGTCCCGACGCGGCGCGCGGGCATCCTGGCGGACCTGGCCCGCGAGCTCTTCGGCGAGCGCCGCCACCCCATGGTCGCCGTGTCGGCCGTCTGCCTGCGGACCCGCCGCCGACACATCCTCGACGGAGGCAGCTATCCGCTGGCCGACCTGGTGGCCGCCTCGTCGGCCGTGCCCGGCCTGCTGCCGCCGCACCGCATCGACGGTCGGCGCTACATCGACGGAGGCATGTGGTCGGCCACGTCGGTCGACGCCGCGGCCGAGGCGGACCACGTCATCGTGGTCGCGCCCCTGGCCGGGCTGGTGCTCGGCCCGCTGGGCCAGACCGCGGGACTGCTCCTGGAGCGGGAGCTGCGCCGGTGGCGGGGACGGCACCCCGAGAGCACGATCACGCTGGTCCGGCCGGACCGCGCCATGGCACGCCGCGCCGGGCTGCACCCGCTGGCGCTCTTCGACGACGACCGGGCCCACGACGTCTACCCGCTCGCCCTCGAGCAGGGCCTGCGTATCGGCGAGGCGCTGTCGGCCGAGCGGGCCGACACCGACCCGGCGGCCTGAGGCGGCCACCGGCCCGGACGTCGTACGGCTCAGGCGGGCTTGAGGTCGATGCTGATCGAGTTGATGCAGTAGCGGTCACCGGTGGGCGTGCCGTAGCCGTCGGGGAACACGTGCCCCAGGTGCGAGCCGCAGGTCGCGCAGCGCACCTCGACGCGCTTCATCCCGTGCGAGACATCCTCGATGTACTCGATGGTGTCGGTGATCGGCTGGTAGAAGCTCGGCCAGCCGCACCCGGAGTGGAACTTCGTCGTGCTGGTGAACAGCTCGGAGCCGCACGCCTTGCAGGAGTAGGTGCCCTGCGTCTCGGTGTCGGTGTAGTCGCCGGTGAACGCGCGCTCGGTCCCGGCCTGTCGGAGCACGGCGTACTCCTCGGGGGACAGCTGCGCGCGCCACTCCTCGTCGGTCTTCTCCACGTCATAGGCCATGACGCCCACGCTACTGCTCGGCTGGTCGCCGGGGGTCTTGACGGATCGAGTGTACGAGTGTTCACTGAATTCCCTGGGACGACGACCCTCGCACGGGAGGACGCGCGCATGGCTGTGATCGAGCGACTGACCTGGGCCCGCACGGCCGGGGCCCGGCTGACGACCCCGCTCCACCCGGACGACTACCTCTCGCTGGTCAACCCGTTGTGGACGGCCCGCGAGCTGCGCGGCCGCATCGAGGAGGTCGTCCCCGAGACCGAGGACGCCGCCACCGTCGTCATCCGCCCCGGCTGGGGGTGGCGCTACGACCACCGGCCCGGTCAGTACGTCGGCATCGGCATCCAGGTCGACGGGCGGTTCCACTGGCGCTCCTACTCGGTCAGCTCGCCGCCGCGGCGCACCGGCCGCACGATCGCCATCACCGTGCGGGCGATGCCCGAGGGCTTCTTGTCCCGGCACCTCGTCGACGGCCTCGAGCCCGGCACCATCGTGCGGCTCGCGCTGCCCGCGGGCGAGTTCGTGCTGCCGGACCCGCCCCCGGCCCGGATGCTGATGCTGGTCGGTGGCTCGGGGATCACCCCGGTCATGTCGATGCTGCGCACCCTCGACCGGCGCGGCACGATGCCGGACGTCGTCGTGCACTACTCCTCGACCAGCGAGGAGCGGATGATCTTCCGCGACGAGGTCCGCGAGCTGGCCGAGCGGCACGACGGCCTCACGCTGCACCGCCGGCACACCGACGACGAGGGGATCCTCGACCTGGCCGACCTCGACACGCTCGTCCCCGACTGGCGCCAGCGCGAGACGTGGGCCTGCGGCCCGGCGCCGATGCTGGCCGCCGTCGAGGAGCACTGGGAGCGCGCCGGTCTGGACGACTCCCTGCACCTCGAGCGGTTCTCGCTCGTGCGCGACGGGGACGGCGGCGAGGGCGGCACGCTGCGCTTCGAGAACTCCGGCCGGTCGATCGAGGTCGACGGCGCGACCACCGTCCTCGAGGCCGGCGAGCAGGCGGGCGTGGGGATGCCCTACGGCTGCCGGGTCGGCATCTGCCACACCTGCACGCTGACGCTCGTCAGCGGCACCGTGCGCGACCTGCGCACCGGGGACGAGTACGACGACACCCACGACTCCGTGCAGACCTGCGTGACCGTCCCGGTCGGCGACTGCACCCTCGCGATCTAGGAAGGAACCACCATGGCCATCAGTGACGTCCAGGAGTACACCCACCTCACCACCGAGGAGGTCGACCAGCTCGGGCGCGAGCTCGATGCCCTGCGCGCGGAGGTCGAGGAGTCCCGCGGCGCCGCCGACGCGGCGTACATCAACCGCATCATCACCCTCCAGCGCCGGCTCGCGGTGGCCGGCCGGATCACGCTGTTCGCCTCCCGCTGGAGGCCGGCGTGGGTCGCCGGCGCCGCCCTGCTCGGCGTGGCCAAGATCCTGGAGAACATGGAGATCGGGCACAACGTCATGCACGGCCAGTGGGACTGGATGAACGACCCGGAGATCCACTCCTCGACGTGGGAGTGGGACACCGCCCAGCCGGCCGAGCAGTGGAAGCACAGCCACAACTACATCCACCACCAGTTCACCAACGTGCTGGGCCACGACAACGACATCGGCTACGGCATCCTGCGGATGGCGCGCGAGCAGCGGTGGCACCCGGCCAACCTCGGCCAGCCGGTCTACAACGCGCTGCTGGCCACCCTCTTCCAGTGGGGCGTGGCGCTGCACGACCTCGACCTCGAGGCGATCCGCAAGCGCGAGAAGGACCCCAGGGTGCTGGCCAAGCAGCTCGCGCAGATCAAGCGCAAGATCAGCCGCCAGATCGGCAAGGACTACGTGTTCTTCCCGCTGCTGACCGCGGCCACCGGGCCGGCCAACGTGGTGCCGACGATCACCGCCAACGCCACCGCCAACCTCGCGCGCAACGTGTGGTCCTACATGATCATCTTCTGCGGGCACTTCCCCGACGGGGCGCTGCACTTCACCGAGGAGGAGCTCGAGGACGAGACGCGTGCGGAGTGGTACCTGCGCCAGATGCTCGGCTCGGCCAACTTCGAGGGAGGCAGGCTGCTGCACGTCATGAGCGGTCAGCTCGGCTACCAGATCGAGCACCACCTCTTCCCGGACCTGCCCTCGAACCGCTACGCGCAGCTGTCCGAGCGCGTGCGCGAGCTCGCCGCGAAGTACGACATCCCCTACACGACCGGCCCGCTGCACCGGCAGTACGGCCAGGCGCTGCGGACGATCATGAAGCTCTCGCTGCCCAACCGCTTCACCGCCGCCGACCAGCCGGCACCGGTCGAGCGCGGTCGGCGCACGGATGCCCAGCGGCCGACCCGCAACGCCCAGACGGGCGACTGGTACTCGCGGAGCTCGTCGGGAGGCGCGTCGTGAGGGAGGACCTGCGCGACGGCTCGAGCGAGCTGCGCGAGCCCACCCGCGCGTGGGTGACCCAGTGCGCGCTGTCCCGGATCTGCGGCCTCTGCGAGGGCGGGTTGGGACGTCCGGTCGCCTTCGTCGGTACGCCGCGCGAGGACGGCCGCAACGAGTTCCACCAGCCCCCGATGCACCTCGCGTGCGCCGAGCGGGTGCGGACGCCCGACCGGGTGGTGGTGACCACGGCCGGCTTCGAGTTCCTCCGCCCGGACCGCGACGACCCGGACCCGGCGCCCCGCTTCGCTCCCAGCTCCCGCCTCTGAGACCGTCGACGTGCACCGCGCCGAGCGTCAGGGTCGCAGCCTGACCGCAGCACCGCGACGAGGCCGCCGGTCAGGGCGAAGCGGCCCCAGTGGATCGTCAGCCCGGCCGCGTGGCAGCGCTGGGCGCAGAGCACGGTGGCCAGGCTGGCCCGCGGGGTGACCAGAGGGCCGACCCCGACCCCGATGAGCAGGGCGCTTCCGTGCCGGCCGCCAACCACTACCGTGGCGCCATGGCAGCAGCGAAGGCAGCGATGGTCGTCGCCGGGGGGCGCGAGGTGCGGGTGTCCTCCCCGGACCGGGTGATCTACGAGGCGACGGACACGACGCCCGAGGTCACCAAGGTGATGGTGGCGGAGTACTTCGCCTCGGTCGAGGACGGCCTGATGCGCGCGCTGCGTGACCGGCCGACCGCGCTGGAGCGGTGGACGAGCGGCGTACGCCCCGGCATGAAGCTGGCCACCGGTCCGATGGACAAGGACGCCGACGCGTTCTACCAGAAGCGGGTGCCCCAGGGCGCTCCCGACTACCTCGAGTCGGTGCAGATCACCTTCCCCTCCGGTCGCACGGCCGAGGAGATCTGCCCGACCGAGATCGCCGTGCCGGTGTGGTGTGCGCACATGGGCACCCTCACCTTCCACCCCTGGCCCGTCCGCCGCGCCGACGTGGACCATCCCGACGAGCTGCGCATCGACCTGGATCCCCAGCCCGGTACGTCGTTCGCGGACGCCCTGCGGGTCGCGGGGGTCGCCCGCGAGCTGTTGGCCGACCTCGGGATGGCCGGCTTCGCCAAGACCTCGGGCAACCGGGGGATCCACGTCTACGTCCGGATCCAGCCGTCGTGGGAGTTCGCCGACGTGCGGCACGCGGCGATCGCCTTCGGCCGCGAGCTGGAGAAGCGCGACGACGGGGTCACCACCGCCTGGTGGAAGGAGGAGCGCGGGGAGCGGATCTTCGTGGACTTCAACCAGAACACGCGTGATCGCACCATCGCCTCGGCGTACTCCTTGCGGCCCCTGCCGGGCGCGCCCGTCTCGACGCCGGTGACCTGGGACGAGCTCGCGTCCCTGCCCTCGCCGGCCGGGCTCAACCTCTTCACGGTGCCGGAGCGCCTCGCCGCCGACGGCGACCCGTGGGCCACGATCGACGACGTCCACCACTCCCTCCGGCCGCTGCTCGACCTGTGGGAGGAGCACCCGGTCGAGCTCAACTACCCGCCCGACCACCCCAAGATGCCGGGCGAGCCGCCGCGGGTGCAGCCGTCGAAGAAGGTCGCCTCGCACTGGGACGACGACGGCAACCGGGTCGAGGGCACGTGAGCGACGAGCCCTCTCGTTCGGGTCCGGGCGGCGCGCAGCGCTGGGCGGGCTACCTCGACTGGACGCGCGCCGAGATGGTGCGCGGCGTCCTCGCCCTGTCGTACGACGACCAGCGGACGCCGCGGGTGCCGTCGGGGTGGACCCCGCTCGAGCTCCTCAACCACGTGCTCCACATGGAGCAGCGGTGGTTCGTGTGGGGATTCCTCGCCGAGCCGGTCGCCGAGCCGTGGGGCGACTGGACCACGCCGGAGCCGTGGGAGTCCGACGACTCCGACGTCACGTCGCCCGGCGCCCGGTGGGCCGTCCCCTCCGACGTCACCGCGGAGGAGCTCGCGTCCCGGCTGGACGCGGTGGGCCTGCGGACGCGCGAGGTGCTGACGGACTTCCCGCTCGACGCGGTGGCCTCGCCGGGCGGTCGGTTCGACGACGATCCGCCGACGCTGGAGTGGATCTGCTTCCACGTGCTGGGGGAGTACGCCCGGCACGCAGGGCACCTCGACATCGTGGCCGAGCTGGCCAGCGACTAGCCTCGACCGGGTGAATCCCCGCCTCGTCCTCGTCACCGGTTCCGGCCGCTCCGGCACCTCGAGCGTGGCGGGCACCCTCAAGCGCCTCGGCCTGCACGTGCCCCAGCCGGAGGTGCCCGCGGACGAGAAGAACCCGCGCGGCTACTACGAGCCGATGTGGGTCACCGAGTTCCACAAGCGGGTGCTCAACCCCGTGCCGGTCCGCACCATCGACACCCGGCCCGACGCCGCCGCGATCGCCGAGGGGGCGATCACGCCGGAGGTCGAGGAGGAGCTGCGCACCTGGCTGGCCGACCAGCTCGACCGGCCGCAGGTGCTGGTCAAGGACCCCCGCGCCTTCTGGATCCTGCCGGCCTGGACCCGGGTCGCCGGCCAGCTCGGCGCCGACGTGTGCACGCTGACGATGCTGCGCCACCCCACCGAGGTGGTGCGCTCGCGCGACTCGGCGTACCTCACCGAGCAGACCCCGACCTTCCGCCGCCAGCGCGAGACCGCCAACGTCGCCGCCTGGGTCAACGCCGCCTTCGCCACCGAGGCCGCGACGCGCGCCCTGCCGCGCGCCTTCGTGCGGTACGACGACCTGCTGGCCGACTGGCGGTCGGCCATGTCGCGTGCCGGCGAGCAGCTCGGGCTCGTGCTCGAGCCGGGGCTCGACGTCTCGCCCCACCCGGTGGACGACTTCATCGACGCCAGGCTCAACCGCTCCGCCATCACCTGGGACGACATCGCCGTCCCGCCCGGCCTGCGCGACCTGGCCGAGCGCACCTGGCAGGTCATGAACGTCCTGGTCTACTCGCCGCACGACGCCGGCGCGATCGACGAGCTGGCCCACCTGCAGCAGGAGTACGGCGAGCTGTTCGACTACTCCGAGGCGATCTCCATGGACGCGACCACCGCCCGGGTCGCGGCCGGTCGGCGCGACGTACGACGCAAGAAGGACGCCCAGCTCGACGAGCTGCGCGCCGAGCTGGACGCCACCCGCGCCGAGCTCGACGAGCTGCGCTCGCGGCCCACCGGCCTGGCCGGCCTCTTCCGCCGCTGAGGCTTGCCTCCACCCGTGGATAAGTCCCCGCTCGGGCGGGGACTCTGTCACTGTGTGACCGTTGCAACCGTCACACAGTGACAAACTCCCCGCTCGGGCGGGGACTTCGACCGGGGGGCCTCAGCGCTCCCAGGGAGCCTTGACGGGGAAGTAGGCGCCGAGGAACTCCGACAGCATCGCGTCCACGGCGTCGGCGTCCACGGCGTACTCGTGGTGGTCGCCGATGCAGAAGAAGTCGCGGTCGCGGGCGCGCAGCTGGCGCAGCTGACGCTCGATGCGGGCGTTGCTGAGGTCGACGAAGGCGTGCTCGGCGTCGGCGGCGTACGCCGTCCCGGTCACCAGCCCGTAGTGCTGGGCCAGCGACGACAGCATCGACACGTCGGTGTCGGCGCGGAACGGCGAGCGGGCGGTGCGGCCGACCGCGTCGGCGAAGCGCGCCTCGACCTCGGCGAGCACCGACACCCGGTGCGGGTGCGGCGAGTGCGCCATCACCTGGGTGATCGCGACACCGAAGGCCTCCTCGATGAGCGCCCGGTTGGTCGCCGCCGCGTGGAGGAAGGGCTTGTCGGCCGTGCCCGGGAGCCCGATGGCCCCGTCGCCGACGAACGCCGCGAAGTCGCCACCGGGCCTGAAGAACAGCTCGGGACGGGTCGCGCGGCCCAGGAAGACGTCGTCGTTGAGGTAGACGAAGTGCTCGGCCAGCCCGGGCACCCGGTGCAGCGCGGTCTCGATGGCTTGGGAGTTGAAGGTCGGCAGGGCGTCGGACGGCAGGATCTCCCGGTGGTCGACGACGCGCACCCGCGGGTGGTCGATGAGCCAGTCGGGCCGCTGGCCGGCCGTGACGAGGTGGATCGTGCGCACCCAGGGCGCGAAGAGGTGCACCGAGCGCATCGAGTGGCGCAGCTCGTCCCGGCTGCGGAAGCGGGCCTGGCCGCCCGCCTCGGGCCGCGCCCCGTCACCGCCACGGGCCTGTCGAGCCGCGTTCCACTCCGGGTCGTCGCCGTCGACCCACGTGTAGACGACGTCGATCGGGAACGTCACGTCGTACGCCGTCGGCAGCGCCATCAGCGGCAGCGTCGGCACGGTGACCCCGGCGACCTCGACGGTCGCGGTCGCGGCGCCGGGGGGCACCTGCGGCGTCCACCGGTTGGGTCGGGGCGCGACCAGCGTGCCGTCGGGCAGCCGGTCCCAGAACTCGATCTCGACGCCGGCGTCGTCGGCGAGGTGGGTCCGTCGCCCGTGCGCGCGCGGCCACGGCTCGAGGACCAGCCGGTTGGGGGCGGCGTTGCGCAGCGCGTCGACCAGCTCGCCGACCACGAGGCGGCGCTCGGGCCAGCCCCGGTCGCCCGGGTCGCGGAGCGCGAGGTGCGCGGGCGCCGTACGCAGGTGGTCGAGGAAGGCGCTCCGCTGCGCCGACGGTACGACGACCGTGGGGGCGTCGCGGTCGTGCGCGGGGACGACGAACCACCCGGTGCCGGAGTGCTCGGCGGCGGCGACCACGAGGCGCAGCGCCTCGGCGCGCGCCTCGACCGGGGTGACGACCGGGATGTCGACCGGCATCCCCTCCCGGGTGAACGGCGGGGTGATCCGCGACGATCGGACCCCCGAACCGGGCGTGTCGGGGGTCCGATCGTCGCGGACTACCCCGGAGACGCGCGAGAAGAGGGCCTCCCAGCGAGCGGCGATCGTGTCGGCGTCGTAGCGGCGCGACGCGGCGAACGCGCCCTCTCCGAGCCGGTGGAGGAGGGTGTCGTCGGTGGTGATCCGGCGCAGCGCGGCGGCCAGCCCGGCCTTGGCGCCGGCCCCGACCAGCAGCCCCGAGACCTCGTCCTCGACGAGCTCGCGGGGGCCGGACGGGCAGTCGTAGGTGACGACCGGCACCCCGGCCGACATCGCCTCCTGGGCGACGAGGGGGAAGCCCTCGGTCCGCGACGACATGGCGCAGACCGAGGCCCGCGCCCACTCGGGAGCCATGTCGGGCACGGCGCCGGGCAGCTCGACCCGGTCGCCGAGCCCGGCCTTGGCGACGTGGGCGACGAGCTCCTCGCGCAGCGGGCCGTCACCGAGGATCCGCAGTCGCCAGCCCGGGGCGTCGTCGGCGACCTGCTCGAAGGCGCGGACCAGGTGGATGAACTGCTTCTCGGGCACGATCCGACCGGCGCTGACGATGGTCCGCGAGCCCAGCGGCGAGCGGGGCTGCGGGGCGATCGGCAGCGGGTTGGGCATCACCACGAGCTCGGGCGCGGTGGCCCCGAGCTCGGCACGCAGCCACGACGCGGTCGACTCGGTGAGCAGCGCGACGGCCGCGGCCCGCGGGGCGAAGGCGAGCAGCGGCTCCATCCCGCCGACACGGTCGGCCGACGAGCGGTGCTCCTGGTGCACGACCGCGACCTCGCGGCGGACGAGCATGATCGCGGCGGCCATCAGCGCGGGCGTGACGGTGACCAGGACGTCCACGTCGAGGTCGGGCAGCGCGGACTCGAGCCCGACGTCGGTCAGGGCGGAGAACTGCCCGTCCCAGCGGGCCGGGACCAGCCGGGACGGCTCGCGGTGGCGCGGGTCGTCGTCACGGACGTCGACGAGGTGCTCCACCACGACCGCCGGGTCGATCGCGTAGTGCGGTGCGTCCGCCGAGCGGGTCACCGACAGCATCCGGACGTCGACGTTGCCCCGCCGCGCGAGGGCGTTGGCCTGGGTGATGGCCGAGCGGGACGTGCCGCCCATCCCGTCGAGGTTGAAGACGAGGAAGGCGACCCGCGGCCGCCCGGACCGACGCGGACCGGAGCGGCTCAGGCGGGGCGCGATCTTCACGCCGCCACCCTAGGGGGCGGGCTCAGAGCCCGGTGATGCCCTCGCCGGTGCCGCCGGCCTGCTCGTCGAAGTTCTCCTGCTCGAGCAGGTGCAGCACGGGGACGCCGACCTTGCGGCGGGCCCGCGACGTCCAGTCGACGTGGAAGAACTCCGCCACGACGTGCGGACGGGTGAGGATGATCGCCTCGCGGGCGCCGACCTCGGCGACCTTCGCGCTCAGCGCGTCGACCGGGGGCTGCCCGGTCACCGTGCCCTTGGCGGTGGCGCCGGCGGCCGTGAGAGCCGCCAGGGTGGTGGTGAGGTCGTGGTCGGAGCGCTCACGGCACTCCTCGCGCACGGCGTCGAGCTCCTCGTCGGTCATCGCCATGGTGGGAGCCGACATGACGTCGCCGGCGCCGAGCATCCCCACCGACGCCTCGACGCGGGCCGCGGCGTCCTCGAGGGGCATCAGCACGTGGTAGATCACCTGGTCGGCGATCTCGTTGTGCAGCGAGCGGACCTGCTCGGCGTCCTGCCGGCTCAGTCCCTGCTCGACGAGGAGGACGACGTCGTAGGTGCCCTGCCCGTCGTTGATGTCGTCGTCGCCGGCGCGTTCCGGCGTGCTGCTGTCGCTGGTCTCACTCATGGTGATCGCCTCCACTCAAAATTCTAGCCAGGTCATAGCTCACCGGTTCCTCCAGCTGGTCGTAGCCGCACGACTCCGGATCACGGTCCGGGCGCCACCGCTTGAACTGGGCGGTGTGCCGGAAGCGGCGGCCCTCCATGTGGTCGTACTTCACCTCGAGCACCCGCTCGGGCCGCAGCGGGGTGAACCCTAGGTCCTTGCCGGCGCTCCAGCGGCTCTGGGTGCCGGGGATCCGGTCGGGATTGGCGGTCAGGAACTCCTGCCACCTGCCCCACGGGTGCTCCTCGATCGGGCACACGAGGGGTTGCAGCTCCTCGATCAGCTCGGCGCGGCGGGCGGCGGTGAAGGACGCGCTGACACCGATGTGCTGCAGCTCGCCGTCGGCGTACAGGCCGAGCAGCAGGCTGCCGAGCAGCGGCCGCTCCGGGGTGGAGGTCTTGTGCTCGCGGTAGCCCGCGACCACGACGTCGGCGGTGCGCTCGTGCTTGACCTTCATCATGGTGCGGCCGTTCTGGACGTACGGCGCGTCGAGGGGCTTGGCGATCACCCCGTCGAGGCCGGCGCCCTCGAACTCCTCGAACCACTGCTCGGCCTCGAGGGGGTCGGTGGTGGTGCGGGTGAGGAAGCACGGCCCGTCGAGGTGGCCGAGCGCCTCCTCCATCGCCGCGCGGCGCTCGGCGAGCGGTGAGTCGAGGTACGACGTGTCGCCGAGGGCGAGCAGGTCGAAGGCGACGAACCCGGCGGGCGTCTTCTCGGCGAGCATGTCGACGCGCGACTTCGCCGGGTGGATGCGCTCCTGGAGCACCTCGAACTCGAGGCGCTCGCCGACGGCCACGAAGACCTCGCCGTCGAGCACGATCCGCTCCGGCAGCTGCTCCTTGATGGCGGCGACGAGCTCGGGGAAGTAGCGGGTGAGCGGCTTGGTGTTGCGGCTGGTCAGCTCGACCTCGTCGCCGTCGCGGAACACGATGCAGCGGAAGCCGTCCCACTTGGGCTCGAAGCTCAGGGCCCCGTGCCTGGCCGGGTCGGGGATCCCGGTGACCGCCTTGGCGAGCATGGGCTGGACGGGTGGCATCACGGGCAGGTCCACGCGAGCGACCCTAGTCCAGTCCCTCAGTCCTCGCCGCGGAGCGAGAAGGACCGCAGCCGGTCCCCGGCGTACCAGACCCCGCCCACGATCACGACCACGCTGGCCAGCACGGCCCAGGGGACGTTGGTCGGGTCCGGCAGCTCGGCGGAGACCGAGTGCCCGATCCGCAGCCCCCACTGGGCGACGCTGAGCCACGCCACCCCGCTGAGGAGGTTGCCGAGCAGCCCCTCCCAGATGAGCACGAAGAGCAGCGACACGATGACGGCGTGCCGGGTGACGGCGGAGACGGCGAGGAAGAGCGCGGAGTACGTCGTCCCGGCGACCACCGCGGCGAGCCCGGCGGCCGTGGCGCGGTCGCCGCCCCCGGCGACCAGCGCCGAGACGTAGAGCGGCAGCGCGCCGGCGACCATGGTCGCAGCCCACGCGACCAGCCACTTGCTCAGCGCCACCGCGTGCCGGCTGACCGGCTTGGAGAGCAGGTAGACGATCGAGCCGTCGTCGATCTCGGGCCCGAGCACCGAGGAGGCGGCGAGCACGGCCACCAGCGGCAGCACGACGGGGTAGCCGAGCCCCGGCAGCAGCGGCCACGCGGCGTCACCGTCGGTGAGCGCCGCGATGGTGGCGGTCAGCGCGACGAGCAGCACCGGGAAGGCCAGCAGCAACCAGAACCGGCGGCGCCCCAGCAGCGCCTGCGCGGCGAGCTTGGTGATGGTGACGTTGATCATCGGGCCACCAGGTAGGCGAAGACGCTCTCCAGCGACTCGTCGCTGGGGGAGAGGTCGTAGAGGGTGAGACCCGCCGACCGCGCCCACTGCGGCAGGCCGACGGCAAAGCTGCCGAGGTCGTCGACCTCGACGTCGAGGCCGACGTCGGGCCGCAGGCGTACGGCGCGCACCGAGGCCTGTGCGATGAGCAGGGTCGCCAGGGCGCGGTCGTCGCTGGAGAGCACGGCGTACTGCACGGGACGGTCGGTCATCAGGCGGCGGATCGCGCCGAAGTCGCCGGAGGCGGCGTGCCGGCCCGAGACGACGACCTCGATGTGCCGAGCGAGGCGCTCGACCTCCTCGAGGATGTGGGAGCTGAAGAGGACCGTGCGGCCCTCGTCGCCGAGGCGGTGGAGCAGGTCCATGAGGTGCATCCGCTGGCGCGGGTCGACGCCGTTGAAGGGCTCGTCGAGCAGCAGCACCGCCGGGTCGTGGACCAGCGCGGCGGCGATCTTGATCCGTTGGCGCATGCCCTTGGAGTAGGTGTCGAGCCGGCGCCCGGCGGGCTCGACCATGTCGACCTCGGCGAGGATGCGCTCGGTGGCCGCGGCCGGGTCGGGGAGGCGGTGCAGGTCGGCGTTGGCGCGGACGAACTGGCGTCCGGTGAGGTAGCCGAAGCTCAGCTCCCGCTCGGGGACCAGTCCGATGTGCCGGTAGGCGTCGGTGTGTCGCCACACGGGCTCGCCGTCGAGGGTGACGGTGCCGGCCGAAGGCGCGAGGAAGCCGGACATCATCGCCATCAGCGTGGTCTTGCCGGCACCGTTGGGGCCGAGCAGGCCGGTCACGCCGGGGGCGATGGTGAGCGAGACGTCGTTGACGGCGACCACGTTGCCGAACCAGCGGGAGACCGAGTCGAGGACCAGCGTGCTCATTGCGAACCCACCTTGAGGAAGCGCGCCACGATGGCGGCCAGCCCGGCCACCGCGACGAGGACGGCGACGGCGAGGTAGACCGCGACCCACCCGCCCGCGGGCGGGGTGAAGACGGTGACCCCGGCGTCCCAGGCGGAGGCCAGGCCGTTGGTCAGCGACCAGGGGGAGGCCAGCCCGGCGACGACGCCGACCCCGTCGGCGTCCTCCTGGGAGGTGATGGCCTGGACGGCGGTGACGACGCCCGGCAGGACGACGAGCGCGACGATCGAGCCGACCACGGCGAAGCCCCGGCGCAGCGACACCGAGGAGATGAAGCCGGTGATGCCGGCCAGCATGCTCGCGACCAGCAGGAGCAGCGCCATCGCCTTGAGGAGGTCGGTGGTCTGGTCGCTGACGTCGAGGCCGGCGAGCAGCCCCCCGGCGTACAGGACGAGCAGCGGCAGCACCGTGAAGACGAGCAGCGCGGTGGCGAGCGACGCCCAGCGGGTGAGCGCGATGACGTACGCCGGCAGCGGACGCGCGAGGTAGAGCACGATCGAGCGGTGGCGCAGGTCGCGGGAGAACAGCACCGGCGCCTGAGCGGCGGCGAACAGGCTGACCAGCAGCTGGACCTGGTTGGTGTAGCCGGCGTAGGTCAGCGGCAGCTCCGAGAGCCCCACGATGGTGACGACCCCGACCACGATGGCGGCCGGCAGGGTGCACAGGGCGAGGAGCAGGAAGGGCAGGATCTTGGACTTGCCCGACCGGCCCAGGCCGAAGGCGTGCCGCAGTCCGGTGACGTAGAGGGTGCGGGCGATGGTCCCCACGCCGTCGCGCGGGCCCGTCGTAGTGGCGATAGCCCAGGTCGTGGATGACCCCGGAGCGCTGGTCAGGCACGAGGTCCACCTCCCGCGGTCGCGGCGCCCGGCGCGTCGTCGAGGAAGACGTCCTCCAGGTGACGCCGGTCCGGCTGGAGCCGCATCAGGCCCAGCCCGAGGTCGGCGGCGGTGTCGCGGACCAGGTCGTGCACGGACAGCCCGGCCGGTGCGGGCTCCACGGCGATCGCGGTCCCGCGCGGACGGCAGGTGAGACCGGCGGCGGCCAGCGCCTCGCCGAAGCGGTCGCGCTCGGTCGTCCCGCCGACCACCTCGACGAGCAGGCTGCCGGTGCGCTCGAGGAAGTCGCCGGTCGCGCTGGAGCGCAACAGGTGGCCCGCGTCGAGCACGACGACGTGGTCGCTGACCTGCTCGAGCTCGCCGAGCAGGTGGGAGGTGACCAGGACGGCGATGCCGAAGTCGCTGCCGATGCGGCGTACGAGATCGAGCATGTCGGTGCGCGCGGCCGGGTCGAGGCCGTTGGTCGGCTCGTCGAGGAACACCAGCCGCGGGTCGTGCACGAGGGCCTGGGCGAGCTTGGCGCGCTGCTTCATGCCCGTGGAGTAGCCCCCCATCGGCCGGTAGCGCTCCTCGTCGAGCCCGACGTGGCGCAGCACGTCGGCGGATCGCTCCCGCGCCGCCGACCTCCCGAGCCCCGACATGCGTGCCATGTGCACGACGAACTCGCTCGCGCTCACGTCCGGCGGCAGGCAGTCGTGCTCGGGCATGTAGCCGACCAGGCGGCGGATCTCCTCGCCCCCGGTGGCGATGTCGTGGCCCAGCACCCGGGCGCTGCCGGACGTCGGCTCCAGCAGGCCCAGCAGGATCTTGATGAGGGTCGACTTGCCGGCGCCGTTGGCACCGACCAGGCCGGTCACGCCCTCGCCCACCTCGATGTCGAGGTCGGTCAGGGCGTGCACCTGCCCGTAGTGCTTGGTGAGCCCGTTGGTCTCGATGACCTGCTCGCTGTGCCCCGTCACGGCGCCCACGCTAGCGGTGGGCGCGGACACCGCCCATCGGGAATGTCCCCGATGCCGTGGAGGTCTCGTGAAGATCGCGGCTCCCCGGGCCCTAGGCTTGGGCCCGCATTCCCCGGTTGGTCTGCCGGCAGGGCCCGCCTGACTTTGAATCAGGACTAGCGACGTAGGTTCGACTCCTACCCGGGGAGCTCCGCTTCTTCGTCGGACGCCGGCACGGTGGACAGGGCGGCTCCCGTGAGCGGCGAACGCGCGGGCGGCGGTCGGTCTCTGCTCGCGAAGCTCCTCCTCGGCGAGACCTGTGCTAGGTTCCTCCCGACTTGTCTAGACCGGCTCCCAGTCGGTCTGCAGTTATCCAGCGGTCCTGTGCCGTCGTTCTGGGAGGGGCGATGGTCGGGGCCCGAGGTCGAGGCCTCGGGCTCATGAGGGCGAGGCTGTGCGCCGGTTGGCGCCGCCGGAGCTGGGTTCGGGGGGCAGCGTTCGGCGCTGCGCACAAGACCCTCCTACCCATCCACCTCGAATCTGGAGCAACCCGTGAAGTCCACCCCCCCATCCGCGTTCTTGTCGCGCCCGAAGATCCGGGTGGCCCTGCTGGCCACCCTTGCGGCCGTCTTGACCGCCCTGGTGCCCACCGTCCTCGCGAGCGCGCCCCCCGCCCTGGCTGCCGAGACCTCCGCGGGGTCGACGTCCGGCCTCTGGTCCGCCTCGACGATCCCCGCCGTGCCGTTCGAGGCGGACCCGGACAGCGTCACGCTGGGACTCGAGTTCAGCAGTGACACCGCCGGCCAGATCGTCGGCGTGCAGTACTACGCCGCTGGTCCCAACCGTGCCGCCACCACCGGCAACGTGTGGAACTCGCAGGGCGAGCGAGTCGCCTCGGTGAGCTTCCCCCAGACGTGGACCACCGGCTGGAAGACCGCATCGCTCAGCTCGCCGATCGACGTGCGGGCCGGTCAGAAGTACACCGTCTCGTACCGGGCGACCGACGGTGGCTACGCGATCGAGGAGAACGTCTTCGACAGGGGCAGGACCAGGACCGTCGACGGTCTGACCGCCTACCGGGGCACCTACGTCTACGGCGGCGGTCGACCCACGGACACGTGGCACGGTGCGCACTACTACGTCGACGTGGTGTTCGTGCCTGCCGACAGCACGCCGACGCCGACGCCGACGCCGACCCCGACGCCGACGCCGACGCCGACGCCGACGCCGACCCCCACGCCGACCCCCACGCCGACCCCCGCTCCGACCCAGGTGGCTTCCCGAACGCCGACAACACCGGCGTGCCGGCGGGTGTGGCGCTCACGGCGTACACCGGTCCGTCCACGATCACCACGCCGGGCACGGTCATCGACGGCAAGCAGATCAGGGGCGGCCTGAGCATCCAGGCCACCGGCGTGAAGATCACCCGGTCCTCCATCGTCGGCAACGTCTCGGTCGCCCAGAGGGGCAGCCTCACCATCACCGACACCGACATCGATGCCGGCAACCAGATGGGCACCGGACTGGAGGCCTACAACTACACCGCGCAGCGCGTGCACGTGGTCGGCGGCAACCGGTCGATGTACTGCGCCAACAACTGCACGGTCAAGGACTCCTACGTCCACGGCCAGTACACCGACTACAACGGTGTGGCCCACGAGTCCGGCATCCGCATGGAGCAGAACGGGACCTTCGTCCACAACACCATCCTGTGCGACGCCAAGTTCGTCGACGGTGGCCCCGGTGGCCAGACCGCGGGCTGCTCGGGATCGCTGACCGGGTACGGCGACTTCGCCCCGGTGCAGAACAACCTGATCCAGAACAACTTCTTCCCCGCGGCCACGGAGTCCGGCGCCACCTGTGCCTACGGCGGCTCCTCGGGCGGCAAGCCGTACAGCAACGGTGCGCGGGACATCAGGTTCATCGACAACGTGTTCGAGAAGAGCCCGACCAGCCAGAACGGCAACACGTGCGGGCACTGGTTCACCGTGACCGACTTCAACACGTCGGCCCCGGGCAACGTGTGGCGCAACAACACCTGGGCCAGCGGCGGCACCGTCAGCCCCTGACCCCCGCCCACGAGCGAGACCGGTGACCCCGGGATCGTGCAGGCTCCTCGGCCTGCACGACCCGGGGTCGCCGCTCCTGACCGGGGGATCGAGGAAACGGGCCCACGCGCGAGCCCGGCTGCTGCGCTACCGGCCGCGCGCACCGACCTGACCTCGGATCAGGACCACCGACGGGGGTTCGACTCCTACCCGGGGAGCTGGTCTTCCTCTGTGTCGGCGGGCGGCTCCGGCGGGAAGTCGTCGAGCGAGTGCCGCGACCCGTCCGGTCCGTATGCGAACCACGCGCCGCCGGGTACGACGTGGATCTCCCCGGGAGGGTCCACCGGCGGGAGCTCCTCCCGCGCAGAGGCCACCAGGTCGTCCTCCCAGAACACGATGAACGGCTGGCGGTCCGGGTCGAGCGGCCCGACCAGGTCCATGAAGAAGTCCTGTGGGGCGAGCTCGAGGTAGTGGCGGAGCAGCACCCGGTCCCACTCCTGGGCCGACACCAGGACGGTGACGGTTCGCTGCTCTCCCTCGCCCCGGTCGAGAGCGAGGTCGAGCCGGCCGGGCTCCACCTCGCGGACCGCACCTTCACGGGCGAGGCCGTCGAGCAGCACCCGCCACCGCGCCGCCCGGTCGGGCAGGTCCTCGATCGGCCGCGGCGCCCAGCCTGACCGGTGGCGCTGCACGAGCAGGTGGGCCGCGCCCTCCACCCTCCGCGCCACCTCGGGCGCGTACGTCGCCGGGTCGTCGTACCCGCTGAGCCTGCGCCACTCCGCATCGATCGGCAGGCGGACCGCCCCCCGATCCGGTACGCCCTCCAGGGCCGGATCCGGGCCCGGGCCGGCGGGGAGGTCCAGGACGAACCCGATCTCGACCATCGGCGCGTGCTCACCCTCCACCGGGTGCGCCGAGGTGACCCGCACGTCGCGTCCGAAGCCGTCGTACCGGTCGATGCCGTCGTCGGCCTGCCCGTACGGGTCGGCGGGGTCGATTCCCGTGGGGGAGGGGTTGGTGAGGATCGTGAGGAGCTCTCGCACGTACGCCGCGTCGTCCATCGCGCCATCCTGCCCTCTGCGTCGCCCGTGAGGCACTGCTCCCCGGCACCGTCCGGGCCACCGCGAGCTCCCCGCCGGGAGTCGCCGACGCGCGGCGCTGGCAGACTGCAGGCATGGACAACCTCACCGTGATCGTCCTCGCTGCCGGTGGCGGCACCCGCATGAAGTCCAAGACCATGAAGGTGCTGCACCCCATCGGCGGTCGCAGCATGATCGGGCACGTGCTGCGGGCCGTGCAGGCCGTGGAGCCGCAGCGGATCGTCGCCGTGGTCGGCAACCAGCGCGAGCAGGTCGGACCGCACATCCACGAGCTGGTGCCCGACGCGGTGCTCGCGGTCCAGGAGACCCAGGAGGGCACCGGCCACGCGGTGCGCATCGCCATGGAGGCGCTGGGGGAGAGCGGCCCCGCGACGGGGACGGTCATCGTCGCGGCGGGCGACACCCCGCTGCTGCGTGGTGACAGCCTCCAGGCCTTCGCCCACGAGCACGAGGCGGCCCAGCGGGCGGTGAGCATCCTGTCCGGTGTGGTGGCCAACCCGTTCGGCTACGGCCGGATCGTGCGCAACGACGAGGGTGACGTCGAGGCCATCGTGGAGGAGAAGGACGCCAGCCCCCAGCAGCGCGAGATCGCCGAGATCAACTCCGGGATCCTCGCCTTCGACGCGGAGTTCCTCGTCGAGGCGCTGGGCCGGATCACCAACGACAACCACAAGGGCGAGTACTACCTCACCGACGCCGTCCAGATCGCCCGCGACGCCGGCCTGACCGTGGGCGCGCACACCATCGACGACGTCATGCAGACCGAGGGTGCCAACGACCGCGCCCAGCTCGCCGAGCTCGGCCGCGAGCTCAACCGGCGCATCGTCACCCGGTGGATGCAGGACGGCGTCACCGTCATGGACCCGGCGACGACGTGGATCGACTCCGACGTGCAGCTCGCCCGGGACGTCACGATCCTGCCCGGCACCCAGCTGCTCGGCGCCACGATCGTGGCCGAGGACGCGATCATCGGTCCGGACACGACCCTCAAGGACTGCGAGATCGGCACCGGCGCACGCGTCGTACGCACGCACGGCGAGCTCGCCGTCCTCGGGGACCGGGCCACCGTCGGCCCCTTCGCCTACCTGCGTCCCGGCTCCCGGCTCGGCATCGAGGGCAAGATCGGGACCTTCGTCGAGACGAAGAACAGCACGATCGGGGACGGTGCCAAGGTGCCGCACCTGTCCTACGTCGGCGATGCGGAGATCGGCGAGGGCACCAACATCGGGGCGGGCACCATCTTCGCCAACTACGACGGGGTCGCCAAGCACCGCACCGTCGTCGGCCGGCACGCGAAGACGGGGTCCAACAACACCTTCGTCGCGCCCGTGGCCATCGGCGACGGGGCGGGCACCGCGGGCGGCACCGTCGTGCGCCGCGACGTCCCGCCCGGCGCGCTCGCGGTCAGCAGCGGCCCGCAGCGCAACCTCGAGGGGTGGGTGGAGTCCCGTCGTCCCGGCACGGCCCAGGCGCAGGCGGCCGCGGAGGCGAACGAGGCCTCCGTCACAGGTGAACAGAAGGTGGACCCCGGGGTTGGGCCGGACGGCTCCGGTGCGTCACAATCCTGACGTCGACGCTCCACCCCCGATCGAGGAGTCGCAGCCGGTGACCGGACTGAAGAAGACGACCGAGAAGAACCTGATGGTCTTCAGCGGCCGGGCCCACCCGACTCTGGCCGCCGAGGTGGCCGACACGCTCGACACGGCGCTGGTTCCGCAGTCGGCGTACGAGTTCGCCAACGGCGAGATCTACGTCCGCTACGAGGAGTCGGTGCGTGGGTGCGACGCGTTCGTCATCCAGAGCCACACCTCGCCGATCAACGAGTGGATCATGGAGCACCTGCTCATGGTCGACGCGCTGAAGCGGGCCTCCGCCAAGCGGATCACCGTGGTGATGCCGTTCTACGGCTACGGCCGCCAGGACAAGAAGCACCGTGGCCGCGAGCCGATCTCAGCACGGCTGATCGCCGACCTCTTCAAGACCGCCGGCGCCGACCGGCTCATCACCGTCGACCTGCACGCCGACCAGATCCAGGGCTTCTTCGACGGCCCGGTCGACCACCTGATGGCGCTGCCCATCCTCGCCGACTACGTCCGGGACAAGTACGGCGACCAGCCGCTCGCCGTGGTCTCGCCCGACGCCGGCCGGATCAAGGTCGCCGAGCGCTGGTCGGCCCGCCTCGGCGGCGCCCCGCTGGCCTTCATCCACAAGACGCGCCGTACCGACCGCCCCAACGAGACGGTCGCCAACCGCGTCGTCGGTGAGGTCAAGGGCCGCATCTGCGTCCTGACCGACGACATGATCGACACCGGTGGCACCATCGTGAAGGCCGCCGAGGCGTGCATCGAGGAGGGCGCCGCGGGCGTCATCATCGCCGCCACCCACGCGATCCTCTCCGACCCCGCCGTCGACCGCCTCAAGAACTGCTCGGCCGCGGAGATCGTGGTGACCAACACCCTCCCGGTCTCGCCGGACAAGCAGTTCGACAAGCTCACCACCCTCTCGATCGCGCCGCTCATCTCCCGGGCGATCAAGGAGGTCTTCGAGGACGGCTCGGTCACCTCCATGTTCGACGGCCACGCCTGACCAGCGCCCGTCGGTGACTCCGCGCGCGCAGCAGGCCGCTCCGCCACACCGGGGCGGACAGCGGCCCGTGAGGTCCATCCCGTGGACCGCAGGGGCCGCCATCGTCGGCGGTGCCGGACAGACCGGCCAGGCACGGGCGTCGTCGGGGCGGGCGCGCTCCGATTCGACCTGGGGTGCACGCCGGCCGTAGGCTTGGGAAGTTGCCTCGGCGAGGGAGCTCGACTCCGTGATCGACAGGGCAGCGTGGTGATCAACGCCGCGCGCCGACTGTCGGACGCGCGGCGTTCTGCTTTCTCCGGGGTCCCCACATTCCACGTACTGAGGAGACAAGCATGGCTGCCGAGAAGATCACCGCCGAGACCCGCACCGAGTTCGGCAAGGGTGCCGCCCGTCGCATCCGCCGCGAGGACAAGATCCCCGCCGTCATCTACGGCCACGGCAACGAGCCCGTCCACGTGACGCTGCCGGGCCACGAGACGATGATGGCGCTCAAGCACGGCGGCTCCAACGCGCTGCTGGAGCTCGAGGTCGACGGCAGCGAGCAGCTCGCCCTGGCCAAGGAGGTCCAGATCGACCCGATCCGTCGCGTGATCGAGCACGTCGACTTCGTCGCGGTCCGCCGTGGCGAGAAGGTCACCGTCGACGTCCCGATCCACGTGATCGGCGACGCCGCCCCCGACACCCTGGTCGTCACCGAGAACTCCGTGATCTCCGTCGAGTCCGAGGCCACCCACATCCCCGAGTTCTTCGAGGTCTCCGTCGAGGGCGCCCCGGTCGGCACCCTGATCCACGCCAGCGAGATCACCCTCCCGTCGGGCACCACGCTGCTCGCCGACGGGGAGCTCCTCATCGTCAACGTCACCCAGCAGATCTCCGCGGAGGCGCTGGAGGCCGAGCTCACCGAGGCCGAGGCCGAGGTCGGCATCGAGCACGACGCGTCCGACGAGGAGATCGCCGACGCCCAGACCGAGGCCGCGGCCGAGGACGACTCCCGCGAGTCCGGCGACGCCTCCGCCGAGTGACCTCGCGGTCCTGATCGACGCCGAGTCGGCGCCTGCGCGCACCCATCGTGTGCGCAGGCGCCGACTCGGTGCATTTCGTGGGCGCAGGTGCGCCGACCCGACTGGGAGGATCCGTACATGAGCGACGACGTCTGGCTGGTGGTCGGCCTCGGCAACCCGGGACCGACGTACTCCGGCCACCGCCACAACGTGGGCTACCTCGTCGCCGACGAGCTCGCCGACCGGATGGGTTCGCCCTTCCGGGCCCACAAGAGCGGTCGTGCCGACGTGGTCGAGGGTCGGCTCACCGCACCCGGCACCCCCGGTCCTCGCGTGGTGCTCGCCCGCCCGCGCTGCTACATGAACGAGACCGGTGGGCCGGTCAAGGCCCTCGCCACCTTCTACAAGGTGCCACCCGACCGGGTCGTCGCGATCCACGACGAGCTCGACATCGCCTTCGGCACGCTGCGCACCAAGCTCGGCGGCGGCGACAACGGCCACAACGGCCTGCGCTCGATGCGCTCGAGCCTCGGCACCGGTGACTTCTACCGCGTCCGCTGCGGGATCGGGCGACCGCCCGGGCGCCAGGACGTCGCGGACTTCGTCCTGTCCGACTACTCGACCGCCGAGCGCAAGGACCTGCCCTTCCAGGTCATGGACGCCGCCGACGCAGTCGAGTCCCTGCTCACCGACGGCCTCGAGAAGACCCAGCAGCGCTTCAACTCCTGACCACTCACCACTTTTGGTGAATAGGCCGGACGGTCGGGCCACCCCGGCGCGACGCCTCCGCACGATGGTCCCGTCGCCCCGCCTCGGGGCGACGCGTACGTCGTCTGGGGGGTTCGTCCATGGCTGTCGCCAGCCCGATCGCCAGTGTGGTGATCCCTGCCCACAACGAGTCCGCCACGATCGGTCGCAACCTCACCTACCTCTACCAGGGTGTCTGGGACGGCGAGCTCGAGGTCCTCGTCGTCTGCAACGGGTGCAGCGACGACACCGCCGAGCGGGCCCGGGAGGCCGCCGCCGGTGCGCACGTCCTGGAGATCGGTCGCCCCTCGAAGGCGGAGGCCATGCGCGTGGGCAACGCGTCCAGCGCCGTCTTCCCCCGCGTGCACCTCGACGCCGACGTCGTCCTGGCCGGTGAGGACCTGCGCCGGCTGGTGGAGCCGCTGCTGGCCGGCACCGCCCTCGCGGCCGCCCCTCAGCGGGTGCTGGTCACCCAGCGCTCCTCGCTGGTCGTCCGGTGGTTCTACGACGTGTGGGAGCACCTCCCGCGCGTCGAGTCCGGGCTGTTCGGCCGCGGCGCCGTGGCGCTCTCGGCCGAGGGACAGTCGCGCGTCGACGCGCTGCCCGAGGTGATGGGCGACGACCTCGCGGTCTCCGACGCCTTCGCCGACACCGAGCGGGTGGTGGTCGGGGACGCCGTGGTGCGCGTGGTCGCGCCCCGCCACCTCGCCGATCTCGTACGCCGCCGGGTCCGGGTCATCACCGGCAACGCCCAGGCCGACGCCGCCGGGCTCCGGCGACCCGACAGCTCCACCTCGTGGCGCGACCTGCGCCACCTCGTCGCCACCCACCCCACGCTGGCGCCCAAGGTGCCGGTCTTCCTCGCGGTGACCGCGGCCAGCCGCCTGCTGGCCAGGCGGGCCATCCGCTCCGGGGACTTCACCACGTGGCTGCGCGACGAGAGCTCGCGCGCATGACCGCGCCGGGCCTGCGCGCCACGGACGGGCGGTCGCCCGCCGGCGTGGTCGAGGCACCCGGCCCCGTGGTCGAGGCGTCCGCCGACGTCGACGGCCGAGCCGCCATCGGCTCCGGCACCCGGGTGTGGCACCTGGCCCAGGTGCGCGAGGACGCCGTCATCGGCACCGAGTGCATCGTCGGGCGGGGCGCCTACGTCGGGCCCGGTGTCCATGTCGGCGACCGGTGCAAGATCCAGAACCACGCGCTGGTCTACGAGCCGGCCGTGCTCGAGGACGGCGTGTTCGTCGGCCCCGCCGCCGTCTTCACCAACGACTACTTCCCGCGCGCCGTCGACCCCGACGGCCGCCTCAAGACCGCGGACGACTGGCACGCCGTCGGCGTCCACGTCCGCGAGGGCGCCTCCATCGGGGCCCGGGCCGTGTGCATCGCGCCGGTGACCGTCGGTCGCTGGGCGATGGTCGCGGCCGGCTCCGTGGTGACCCGCGACGTGCCCGACCACGCGCTCGTGGCCGGCGTGCCCGCCCGCCGCATCGGCTGGGTGGGACGGGCGGGCGAGCCCCTCGAGGACCTCGGGGACGGTGGGCACCGCTGCCCCCGGACCGGGACGACGTACACCGAGATCGACGGCCGGCTGCACGAGCAGCCCGCCACCACTACGCAGGAGGATCGATGACTGGCGGATCGATGACGGGCCGATCGACGGACGGACCACTGGGGGTCGCCGTCGTCGGGGCGGGCTACTGGGGCCCCAACCTGGTCCGCAACTTCACCGCCTCCCCGGACTGGGACCTGGAGGTCGTCGTGCGACCTCGACGTGGACCGGGCGCGCGCCGTCGCCGGGCCGTACGTCGACGTGACCGCCGACCTCGCGACCGCCCTGGCCCGACCCGACGTCCACGCGATCGCCATCGCCACCCCGGCCCGCACGCACCGCGCCATCGCCGCCCAGGCGTTGGCCGCCGGCAAGCACGTGCTGGTGGAGAAGCCGCTGGCCGACAGCGGCAGCCGGCGCCGCCGCCATGGTCGACGGCGGCACAGCGACGGGGCCTCGTCCTGATGACCGACCACACCTACTGCTACACCCCGGCGGTCCTCAAGATGCGCGAGCTCGTCGAGAGCGGCGAGCTCGGCGAGGTGCTCTTCGTCGACTCGGTGCGCATCAACCTCGGTCTCGTCCAGCCCGACGTCGACGTGCTGTGGGACCTCGCCCCGCACGACCTGTCGATCCTCGACTTCGTCCTGCCGGGCGGGCTGCGGCCCACCGGCGTCGCCGCCCACGGCGCCGACCCGCTCGGCGCCGGCAAGGCCTGCGTCGGCTACCTGACCCTGCCGCTGCCCGGGGGAGCGATGGCCCACGTGCACGTCAACTGGCTCAGCCCCACCAAGATCCGGCAGATGGTCATCGGCGGCTAGCCGCCGCACCCTGGTCTGGGACGACCTCAACCCGCAGCAGCGGCTGAGCGTCTACGACCGCGGCGTCGACCTGGCCCAGCAGTCGGTGCGCGAGGCCGACCGCGCCGCCTCGACCATCTCCTACCGGCTCGGCGACACCTGGTCCCCGGCGCTGCCGGAGCGGGAGGCGCTGGGCTCCATGGTGGCCGAGTTCGCCGACAGCATCCGCGACGGCCGTGCCCCGCGCACCGACGGCGCGGCCGGCCTGCGGGTCCTCGAGGTCCTCGAGGCGGCCTCGGCCAGCCTCGCCGCCGGCGGCATCCTCGTGGCGCGCCCGACGACCCGGCCGCGCTGGGGTCCATGTGCCCACGCCGCGCTCGCATCGCGACCTGGAGCCGGTACCGATGAGCGCGCCTGCTCGCCGGCGCGCGACGTCCTGGTCACCGGGGGGGCCGGCACGATCGGCTCGACGCTCGTCGACCAGCTCCTCGACGCCGGCGCCGGGCACGGTGCGTCGTGCTCGACAATCTGGTCCGCGGCCGGCGCGGCAACCTCGACGACGCCCTGGCCGACCGGCCGCGTCCGACCTCGTCGAGGGCGACATCCGCGACCGCGACCTGGTGCACGACCTGACCCGGGGCAGCGACCTGGTCTTCCACCAGGCCGCGATCCGGATCACCCAGTGCGCCGAGGAGCCCCGGCTGGCCCTCGAGGTGCTGGTGGACGGCACCTTCAACGTCGTCGAGGCCGCGGCCGACGCACCGGCGTCGACAAGGTCGTGGCCGCCTCGTCGGCCTCGGTCTACGGGCATGGCGGAGGAGTTCCCGACCGGCGAGCGGCACCACCACCACAACAACGACACGTTCTACGGGGCCGCGAAGTCGTTCAACGAGGGCATGCTGCGCAGCTTCCGGGCCATGCACGGCCTCGACTACGTGGTGCTGCGCTACTTCAACGTCTACGGCCCGCGGATGGACGTGCACGGCCTCTACACCGAGGTGCTGGTGCGCTGGATGGAGCGCATCGCCGACGGCCGGCCGCCGCTGATCTTCGGCGACGGCAGCCAGACGATGGACTTCGTCTACACCCGCGACATCGCCCGCGCCAACGTGCTGGCCGCGGCGAGCGACGTGCGCGAGGGCGTCTACAACGTCGGCCAGCGGCAGCGAGACCAGCCTGCTGCGAGCTGGCCGAGGCGCTGCTGCGGGTGATGGGCTCCGACCTCGCCGTCGAGCACGGCCCCGAGCGGGCCGTCAACGGCGTGACCCGTCGGCTGGCCGACACCTCCGCCGCCGAGCGTGACCTGGGCTTCCGCGCCGAGGTCGGGCTCGAGGAGGGTCTGCGCGAGCTGGTCGAGTGGTGGCGGCCGCTGCGCGAGGAGATCGCGGCGGGACGGCCGATGGCGGGTGCCTCATGAGCCGCATCAACGTGATGCAGCCCTGGCTCGGGCGAGGAGGAGGTCGCCGCGGTCACCGAGGTGCTCCGCTCCGGCTGGGTCGCCCAGGGACCCCGGGTGGCCGCGTTCGAGCGCGGCCTTCGCGAGCGCGCAGCAGGTCGAGCACGCCGTCGCGACGTCCAGCTGCACGACCGGCGCTGCACCTCGCGCTGCTCGTCGCCGGTGTCGAGCCCGGCGACGACGTCGTCGTGCCCGTCCTTCTCCTTCATCGCCACCGCCAACGCCGCGCTCCTACGTCGGGGCGCGACCCGGTCTTCGCCGACGTCGACGCCGACCACCGGCAACCTCACCGCCGAGACCGTCGCAGGCCGCGCTGACCGAGCGCACCACGCGCGGTCGTCGCCGTCGACCAGGGCGGCGTCCCGGTCGACCTCGACGCGATCCGCGGGCCGTGTGCGAGCCGCGCGGCGATCGTGGTCGTCGAGGACGCCGCCTGCGGCGCCGGGCTCGACCTACCGCGGGCGCCCGGTGGGTGCGGGCGCCGACGTCGCCGCGTGGTCGTTCCACCCGCGCAAGCTGCTCACCACCGGCGAGGGCGGGATGCTCACCACCGCCGACGCCGACTGGGCCGGCGCGGGCCCGGCGGCTGCGCGAGCACGCCATGAGCGTCTCGGCCGCCGACCGGCACGGCCAGGTGCTGGCCCCGCCGGAGGAGTACCCCGAGGTCGGCTTCAACTACCGGATGACCGACATCCAGGCCGCGGTCGGCCTGGTCCAGCTCGGCGGCTCGCGAGATGGTGGCCGCGCCGCCGGGAGCTCGCCGCGGTCTACGCCAAGCACGATCGCCGAGATCGCCGGGCCTGCGGCTGGTCGAGCGACCCGGCCTGGGGCACCAGCAACTTCCAGTCCTGCTGGGTCGAGGTCGACCGCGGCTTCCCGCTCGACCGCGAGGGCCTGCTGGCCCACCTGGCCGAGGCCGACATCTCGGCCCGGCGCGGCATCATGGCCTCGCACCGCGCAGCCGGCCTACCGCGACCGGGACACCGGCCGACGCGGCCCTGCCGGTCACCGAGCGGCTCACCGACCGCACGCTGGTCCTGCCGCTGTTCCACCAGATGTCCGACTCCGACCAGGCCCGCGTCGTCGAGGTGCTGCGCACCGCGGGCGGCGATGGCATGACGCGGCCTGGTGCTGCTCGGGGCCGGCGGTCTGGCCCGCGAGACGCTCGAGACCCTGCGGGCTCCTGGCTATCGAGCGCCCGGTCGGTCGATCCTCGACGACGACCCGGCCCTGTGGGGCTCGTCGCGGCGGGGTGCGCCGGTGCGTCGGCGGGCTCGAGGCCGTCAAGCGGTACCCGACGACCACCAGGTCGTCGTGTGCTGTCCGGCAGGGGCGCGGTGCGACGTCGCGCGTCGTCGGACCGCCTGCGCCGAGCTCGGCGTGGCGCGAGGACCGCTTCGCCGACCGTCGTGCACCCGCAGCGTCGTCGTCCCGCCGGCTGCACCGTGGGCCGGGCAGCATCGTGCTCGCGGGTGCCGTGCTGACCGCCGACGTCCGGCTGGGGGCCCACGTCGTGGCGATGCCGCACGTGCCGTCTCACCCACGACGTCGTGGTCGCCGACCACGCGACCCTTGCGCCGGCGTGTGCCTCTCCGGCGGGTCGTGCACGTCGGCTCGGCGGCCTACCTCGGGATGAACGCCGCGGTCCGCGAGGGGCGTCACGCGTCGGCGCCGACTCGACGCTGGGGATGGGCTCGGTGCTGCTGCAGCGACCTGCCCGCCGGGGCAGACCTGGGCCGGGACCCCGGCCCGCCCGTCGGCCGCGTCGACGGCCGCAACCGAGATCGCGAAACCGCCCGAGAGGGTCCCGATGAAGGTTCCGCTGGTCGACCTCGCCGCCCAGCACGCCGAGATCGCCGACGAGGTCCGTGCGGGACTCGACGAGGTCTTCGCCGACACCGCCTTCGTCGGCGGCCCCCAGGTCGCGGCGTTCGAGCAGGAGTACGCGGCCTTCGTCGGTGTCGGCACTGCGTCGGCGTGGCCAACGGCACCGACGCCCTCGAGCTCGCCCTGCGCGCGCTCGGGGTGAGCGCCGGACGACGAGGTCGTCATCCCGGCCAACACCTTCATCGCCACCGCCGAGGCCGTCTCGCGGATCGGTGCCGTCCCGGTGCTCGCTCGACGTCGACCCCGAGCACCTCCTCATCGACCCGGCGGCCGTGGAGGGGGCGCTCACCCCGCGCACCCAGGCGTCGTGCCAGTGCACCTCTACGGCCAGGTGGCCCCGGTGGAGCGCCCTTTCCGACATCGCCGCCGCGGCCGGCGTCCCGCTGGTCGAGGACGCCGCGCAGGCGCAGGGCGCCCGACGCCACGGCCGCGCGGCGGGGGCGCTGGGCTGGACCGCGGCGCACCAGCTTCTACCCCGGCAAGAACCTCGGCGCGGCGGGCGACGCCGGCGGCGTGACCACCGACGACCCCGAGCTCGCCGCCCGGGTCCGGGTGCTGGCCGCGCACGGCTCGCCGCGCAAGTACGTCCACGACGTCGTCGGCATCAACACCCGCCTCGACACTGTCCAAGCCGTCGTCCTGCGCGCCAAGCTGGCCCGCCTCGCGAAGTGGAACGAGCTGCGCGCGACGCCGCCGCGCGCTACGCCGAGCTGCTCGTCGACGTCCCGGGGTCCGGGTGCCCCGCCCGGCGGCCGGCAACGAGGACGTCTGGCACCTCTACGTGGTGCAGGTCGACGAGCGTGACGGGGTGCTGGCCGAGCTGCACGAGGCCGGGATCGGCGCCGGCATCCACTACCCGACGCCGGTGCACCTCACCGGCGCCTACCGCCACCTCGGGCTCGGCCCGGGGTCTTCCCGGTCGCCGAGCAGGCCGCCGGGCGCATCCTTTCGCTGCCGATGTACCCGCACCTCACCGAGGAGATGCAGGTGCACGTGGTCGACGCCCTGGCCGCGGCCGTGGGTGCCCGACGATGACTGCGGTGCTGGTCGCCAACGACGGCGGCCACATCATGCAGCTGCACACCCTGCGTCCGCGGCTCGACCTCGGCGACGACGTGGTCTGGGTGACCCCGCGCACCCCACAGACCGAGTCCCTGCTGTCCGGGGAGCAGGTGCACTGGGCCTCACCCTGCCCGCCCCGCGACGCCCGGGCCATCGCCCGCAACGCGATCGCGTGCCGCGCCCTCTTCGCGACGTACGACGTCGACCTGGTGGTCAGCACCGGTGCGGCGCTCGCGCTCGCCGTGCTGCCCCAGGCCCGGGCCCGCCACATCCGGACCGTCTACATCGAGAGCGCCACCCGCCTCGCCGAGCCGTCGCTCTCGGGCCGGTTGCTGTCGTACATACCCGGCATCGACACCTACAGCCAGTCCGAGAGCCTCACGCACCACCACTGGAGCTACCTGGCCTCGCCGTGGGACCTGTACCGGCCCACCACGACGGGACCCCGGCCCCTGCGTCGGGCCGTGGTCAGCCTGGGCACCCAGGAGGGCTACGGCTTCCGCCGGCTCGTGGAGCGGGTCGCCGGGGTGCTGCCGTCCGACGTCGAGGTGCTGTGGCAGACCGGCGGGACGGACGTCTCCGGGCTGGGCATCCACGCACGACCCCGGGTGCCGGCCGCCGAGATGAACGCCGCGCTGCGTGCCGCGGACGTGGTGGTGGCCCACGCCGGCACCGGCATCGCGCTGGCCGCGCTCGAGGCCGGACGCCTCCCTGTGGTCGTGCCCCGGCGCGCGCACCGCGGCGAGCACGTCGACGACCACCAGCTGACCATCGCGCTCGAGCTGGCCATGCGCGACCTGTGCGTGACCCGCGACGCCGAGCGGCTGACCCTCGCCGACCTCCACCTGGCGGCGGGTCGCGCGATCACCCGCAACCCGGACGCCCCGGCCCTGTCCATCGCGGCCGGACGGCCCCGGGTGCCGCAACCGCGAGTCGCAGGATGAGGCACAGTCCTCTACCGGTCACCGTTATTGGGTACATCAACCACGGTGGCACCGGTGACCCACGGGTCCGGATGAGGATGTCACCGCTGGCCCTGGGGAACGCCAGCAACGTGGTTCGTCGATGCCGTCCACGGGCCGTGACCCGAGAGACGGGGGCAGGGCGGCACAGCCAGCACGGGGGGAACAGAGCAATGGGCAGCCTCGGCACCAGGGGCCACGTGCACAGGGGTGTGCACGTGGGCAGGCCGGGCGCTGACGCGCGCTGCCACCGACCCCTTCCGCTGAGCGCCGGTTCCCCGGTCTCGGTCGTCATCCCGGGCAACGACGAGGTCGTGGCGATCCTGGGGGCGGCTGTGCCTGGGTTGTCGTGGCGGCGTTGTTGCCTCCCCGTCCCTAACGAGTCGGAAATCAAGAGTGCAGACCGGGTTACCGAGAGGATTGGCTGATGAGACGATCGGCTCATGCGCGATGGACGCAGTCGACGACTGCCGCTGTGGTGACACAGTTGCGCGAGGAAGGGCCCCGTGGTCTGGCCTACCGCGTGATTCGTCGCGCGTATCAGCGGCTCGACGTCGGCGCCCTCGATTTCACGCTGCTCCCCGCCGACGTGGCGGACTCCTCGTCGCTGGGCCTCAGGTTGCCCGAGCGGGTGACGGAGGACCGCCCGTTGCGGATCGGGTGGCTGTGCACACCGCCCGCGGCGGGATCAGGTGGCCACACCACCATGTTCCGGATGGTGCGCGTCCTCGAGGAGGCGGGCCACGAGTGCGAGATCGTCCTGTACGACCGACACGCCGGTCGGACGGAGGCGCAGGCGGCGGTGATCCGAGAGTCCTGGCCCTGGATCTTCGCTGGGATTCGATCGATCAGGGATGGCCTGGACGGACTGGACGTCGTCGTGGCCACGGGCTGGGAGTCTGCCCATGTCCTGGCTTCCAGGACGGAGGATGTCGTGCATCGCGCCTACTTCATCCAAGACTTCGAACCGCTCTTCTGATCCACACGGGTCACAGCACACGTTGGCCATGGACACATACCGATTCGGGTTCACCCACATCGCCCTGGGGGCAATGGTGCACGACCATCTCGAGCGGATGGGAGTAGCTGGGCAGATGGTTCCGTTCGGACGGGACACCACCGGTGTACTCGTACCTGAAGCAGAGGTGAGCGCTCCGGGGTCGTGTTCTACGCCCGACCCGAGACACCGCGACGTGGCTACCGCCTCGCCATGTTGGCACTCAGCGAGTTCCACCGCATGTGTCCGGACCAGGAGATCCATGTCTATGGAGCCGCCATCGGTGACCCCGGGTTTCCGGTTACAGTGCATGGGCGCCTGACGCCTGCGCAGCTCAACGATCTCTACAACAGCTGTGCTGCCGGAGTGGCGATGTCCTTCACCAACATCTCGCTGGTCACCGAGGAGATGTTGGCCGCGGGCTGCATCCCGGTGGTCAACCACTCGCGCGACGCGCGCGCGGACCTCAACAATCCCTACGTCGCATGGGCCACACCGGCCCCGGTGGCCATGGCTCGTGCGTTGCGACACGTCGTCGCTGCGACCTCACCAGCCCGGTCCGCCGCCGTCGCGGCCAGCGTCGTCGGCAGCCCCTGGTCCGAGACTGGACGCCAGGTCGCCTCGATACTCGAGGACCTGGCACGAGGGCCGGGGAGCCCGCCTGACGAGCCGCAGTATCTCCACCAGCTCAGCGTCGCCGCTGGCGCGGACGGGAGGTGACTGCGGATGTACTTCATCGACTCGGTCAATGTCTTGCTGCGTCGCTGGTACGTGGTCCTGGCGGGCGGCCTCCTCATGGCGGCCGGCGCAGCAGCTGTCTTCGCATACGTGCCGACGGCTCACCAGGCGTCGGCACAGCTGCTCCTGCTTCTGCCACCCAGCGCCTCGGACACCGAGAAGCCAGTGAACCCCTACCTCAACCTCCAGGCGGGCCTGACCACGGCAGCGTCCTTGGTGTCCGGGTCCGTGACCACCAAGGACGTGGAGCGCCAACTGGCAAGGGAGGGGTTCGACGCGGACTATGCCGTAGCCGTGGTGCCGGGGACCGGGCCGCTCGTCACGGTGACCGCAAAAGACACCGATCCTGCGCTTGCGGTGGCGACCCGCGACCGGGTGATGGAGCTGTTCGCCGCACAGCTGCTCAAGATCCAGCTCGAGGTGCAAGTGCCCCAGAACCAGTACATGACGGTCACTAGCTCGAACGTCAGCCGGAGGGCTGAGGTCCTTCCCGGAAACAAGCTCCGTGCCTTGGCAGGAGTGGCAGTGCTGGGAACGATCCTGATGCTCGTGTGCCGCGTTCGCGCTGGACCGATGGCTGCTGCGCCGTCGCGCGCGGGCAGGCAGGACGTCGTCCAAGGGCACCGCCACAGGAGCGGGCCAGGACGAGGGCCAGGACGAGGGCCAGGACGAGGAACGAGACCTGACACCGCAGGCAGTCCCCATCAAGCGCTCGGCATTCCCGAAACGGGATCGCGACAATGTGGCTGCGGATTCCTCACGACAGTCGCGACAACAGCGACGGACAGGCTCAGGTGGGTGAAGTGGCGCCCGGAAAGGGGCCCATCGCACCGACCAGACGGTGGACGATCCGTCACCTGTACAAGGGTGGCGGTGTGCGCCTGCCGGCTCACGGTTTCGTCATCGTCTACGCGTTCCTCTTGATGTGCATTCCTTCGCAACTCATCTTCCGGCTGGTGGGTGCGCCCGGGACTCCCGCCAACCTGGTGGGGCTGGGGGCCCTGGTGTGGTGGGGGGCGGCGACGCTGGAGGAATCAACCCGGTCAAGAGGGTCACACCCACCCGACTGTCGTGCTCATCCTCACTGTCGCCGTGCTGACGAGCTACGTGAGTGCGATGCTCCAGGGTTGGTACGCCGCACCGGATATGCGGCAGGCGACCGACGAACTCTGGACCCTGGTCCCCCCGACCGTCGACCAGATCTCGGCAAAGATGATGAGTGCGGCGGACGTGGCCTGCTCTCCTGCGCCGGATGGGTGGGGGTGCTGCTGATGCGGCCGAGGGCCTGCGATCGTGGGCCGACCTGGACACGGATGACGACGTGGCTGTGCCGGCTCGAGCGTGTTCATCTCCGTGCTGGGGATCGTGCAGTTCTTCACGGGCTACAACATCGCTTGCTCTTCCCATCCCGGGCTCGCGCCAACGCGGACTTCGGTGCCATCGCCGCCGGTCGGTGCTCAACCGGGTCTCCAGCGACCGCGACGCACGCCGATCGAATTCGGGGTCGTCACCGCTGCACTGCTGCCGCTGTCCTTCACCGGACCATCCACCGGTGGGGGCTCGGTTCGCCCTGCTGCCCCCGTCGTCTTCGGGGTCGCGTGCTCCATGTCCGTCTCCCGGTCGGGCGTGCTGGTGGCCGGCGTCGGACTGTTCGTCATGTTCCTGGGGTGGCCGTCGGTTGGCGCCGCAGGGCGATACTCCTCGCGCCCTTCTGCGTCGTGGCGCTGCGAGTAGCCGTACCCGGCCTGGTCGGGCACCCTCATCTCGCTGTTCACCAACGTGTTCGTGGACGACCCCAGCGTGGACGGACGGACCGGCGACTACGGCGTCGTGTTCAGCATCGTCGGCGACCATCCGTGGCTGGGGCGCGGGCTCTTCACGTTCCTGCCCCGCTACTACCGCATCCTGGACAACCAGGTGCTGATGATCACCCTGGAGCTCGGCCTCGTCGGCCTCGTGGTCGCCATGATCACCTACGGGACGGGCTTCTGGTCGGCGCGGCGAGTGCGTCGGACGGCCACGACGAGCGAGAGGCGGCATCTCGGCCTGGCCCTGTCCGGCAGCATCGCGGGGCTCGCGCTGAGCCTGCTCACGTACGACGCGTGGGGCTACCCCATGGCCACCGGCCTGGCTTTCGTCATCCTGGGCATGGCAGGCGCGGCCTGGCGGCTGACCCACGACGGTGATCCGCGGTCGCCGTACTCGTCTCGCACCCTCGCCGTTCGGACAAGGAGGACGCCGGTGGACGGTGAATCGGTCGTCGTCGTGGTCGTGACGTTCAACAGCGCCGCCGTCCTGCCCGGGCTCGTCGAGAGTCTGCCCGCCGGTCTCGGTGGGCTCGACTGGCACCTCGTGGTCGCTGACAACGGATCGGGTGACGGGTCCGCTGACGTTGTACGACGCCGTGCCCCAGCGGCGACGGTGCTCGAGCTGGTCGACAACCGGGGCTACGCCGCCGGCATCAACGCCGCCCTGTCTGTGGCGCCGGAACACACGGCCGTGCTGGTGCTCAACCCCGACGTGCGCCTGGACCCCGGCTGTGTTCCCGCGTTGGTGGACGCCATGCGCCGGACCGGCGCGGGGATCGTGGTTCCGCGGCTGCGCGACGCCCAGGGCGAGCTGATCTTCTCGATGCGGCGCGCGCCGTCGTTGCTCCGCGCGCTCGGGGACGCCCTGCTGGGTGCCACGCGAGCTGGTCGCGTCCCGCTGCTAGGCGAGGTGGTCACCCACCCGTCGGCCTACGCCCGCGAGGCGGTCATCGACTGGGCCGAGGGGTCGACACAGCTCGTGAGTGCCGAGTGCTGGTCGCGGTGCGCGCCGTGGGACGAGTCGTACTTCCTGTACTCCGAGGAGACGGACTTCCATCTCCGGGCCCGGGACGCCGGATTCGAGGTCCGCTACGTCCCGACCGCCGGTGCGTCGCACCTGGAAGGCGGGTCGGCGACCTCGGTCCGCCTGTGGCCGCTCCTGGTGGCCAACCGCTTCCGGTTGTTCCGCGGACGACACGGGCGCATCCGGTCGGGCCTCTTCTGGGGAGCGCTCGTGCTGCGCGAGGGCAGTCGCGCCGCCATGGGTCGTCCGACCTCATGGGCCGCCCTCGCAGCGCTGACGAGTCCGCGTCGCATGCGCGCGGCGCGGGGGCCCGCGTGGCTCGAGGACGCTGCCTAGCGCCACCGCTTGGCCGTGCACACCGCGGCTCGCGCGAGCCGTCGTGGCCACGGAGGTGTCGCCAGCACCTGGCGTCGTACCGACTCCGCAGTGTCATCGGCGTGCACGCTGAAGCGCGGTTGCAGCCACGCCGACGATCGTGCCCAGCGCCGGTCGCTGGTGTGCACGGCGCGGTAGCCCAGTCGCCTCAGCTCGCCCAGCAGCCTGCGGTCGTAGCGACCCAGGGGCAGGGCCGCTTCCTCGACGGGCCTTCCGGAGACCGACCGCAAGCGGTCCCGCGCCTCCACCAGCTCCCGGTGCCGCTCGCCGTCCTCGAGCCCTCGCCAGGGCTGGTGCGCCATGCCGTGGCTGCCGATCCTCATGCCGGCGGCGACGAGCGACCGCACGTCGTCGCTCGACAGGCTCCCGGGCTGGTCCAGCCGGCCCGCCAGCACGAAGAAGGTGGCGTCCAGGCCCCGGTCGACCAACCCCGGCAGGCCGTCCTCAATGTCGGAGACGTTGCCGTCGTCGAAGCTGATCCGGACCCGGTCGTCGCCGGTGAGGACGTCAAGGATCTCCAGGTAGCGGTCGGCGGGGATCCAGTAGCGGGCCTCGCCGTCCTCCAGCTCGCGCCGGGGCGTACCGATGCCGTGGAAGCAGACGTTCACCGTGAGAGGCACCGCGTCAGGTTATCCACTCGGGGTGGACCGGCGGTCCCCAATTTGGGGCAAACATCGAAGGATGTCCCGCGGCCCCGCGAGCAGATCCGCAGGCTGCTCCCATGGGGGATCCTGCCGCGCTGGCTCCGATCACGGTGGACGACGTCCCCGAGGTCGCGGCCTTCTTGCACCGTGAGCTCAACCGCCGGCTCAGCCCGGAGGACTGGGCGCGGTCCATGGTGCCCCCGTGGGCGTGCGAGGCACCCAACCACGGCTTCCATCTCCGCGCCGACGGTGTCGTCGTCGGTGCTGCTCTGGCCTTCTACTCCGACCGCGTCATCGACGGGCGCTCCGAGCGGGTGTGCAACCTCGGCGCCTGGTGCGTGGCCGACGAGCAGCGCTCGCAGGGCCTTCGCCTGCTAAGGGCGCTGCTGGGTCAGCGCGGCTACCACTTCACCGACCTCTCGCCGAGCGGCAACGTCGTGGCCCTCAACGAGCGGCTCAAGTTCAAGCACCTCGACACCACGACCGCAGTCGTACCCAACCTGCCGCGCCCGGCACCCGGCGTACGCCTCACCACCGACCCCGCGCGCATAGCCGCGGCCCTCGACGGTGCGCAGCGCCGGATCTTCGAGGACCACCGCTCTGCCGCCGCGACCCGGCACGTCCTGCTGGAAGCCGACGACCGGCACGTCTATGTCATCTTCCGCAAGGACCGGCGCAAGGGCGTGCCGGTCTTCGCGACGCTGCTGCACGTCTCGGACCCTGACCTCGTTCCCCGCGTGTGGGGCCGGTTGGCCGGTCACCTGCTGGTGCGCCACGGAGCCCTGGCCACCCTGGTCGAGCAGCGGGTCCTGGCCTGGCGTCCCTCGCCGGCCGTGGAGCTCGCCCGCCCCCGTCCCAAGATGTTCCGCAGCAGCGCCCTGGGCGCCGCCGACATCGACTACCTCTACAGCGAGCTGACATGCGTGGCCTGGTGACAGTGAGGGAGACAGACCGATGAGGACGCGTGTGCACCACCTGCTCGAGGAGGCGGCGAGCCGTCACCCCCAACGGCCGGCGCTGACGTCGAGCGGCACCACGACCTCGTACGCCGAGGCGTGGCTGGAGGTACGCCAGCTCGCGGAGGGACTTCTCGGCCTCGGCCTGCGGCCGGGCGACCGGGTGGCGGTCTTCCTCGACAAGCGCGTCGAGACGGTCACCAGCATGCTGGCCACGTCGCTCGCGGGCGGTGCCTTCGTCCCGGTCAACCCGGTCCTCAAGGCGCGTCAGGTGGCACACGTGCTGGAGGACAGCGCCGCTGCCGTGCTGGTCACGTCGGCCCGGCGCTGGAGCAGCCTGGCCGGTGCTCCGGGCTCGGACACGCTGCGCCACGTCGTGCTGGTCGACGACGTGCCCGAGGCGACCGCTGGTCCGGCCCTGCACGCGTACGCCGCCCTGCTGCTGCCCGCCGAGGACCGGACGAGTGTCCGGCCGCCCGACCTCGACGTCGCGGCGATCCTCTACACGTCCGGGAGGCGTGCTCCTTGCCCTGCATCGTCAACAGGGAGCCGAACCGCTCCTTGCCGTGATTGCGCAGGTTCGTGAGCGTGGTGTCGACGCCGACCGTCCCCTTCAAGACGCGGAAGACGTTGATCCGGCCGGCGAAGGGGTCCGCGATCGTCTTGAAGACGAACGCGGCCGTTTCCGCGCCGTCCAGGGTGATCTCGGCGGCCTTCTTCGCCGGGCTCGGTACGCCCTCGACCAGCAGGTCGAGAAGCGCGGTCGTGCCGAGGTTCTTCGTCGCGACGGCGGCGGCGACCGGGAAGACCTCGCCGCGCGTGACCGCGTCCTTCAACGCGCTCGCCACCTCCTCGGCGGAGAGCTCCTGGCCGTCGAGGTAGCGCTCCATCAGCGCCTCGTCGGTCTCGACGACAGCGTCGAGCAGCTTCTCGCGGTACTCGGCGGCGAGCTCGACTGCCTCGGACGGAATCTCGATCCGTGCGCCTTCCCGCGCCCCCTCCGGGCTCGAGTACGCGCACATGTGCAAGACGTCGACGATGCCGGTCAGCTCGTGCTCGGCACCGATCGGCAGGTGGACGGCGACGCAACGGTCGGAAAGCTGAGCACGAAGCGCCTCCAGCGCGCGGAAGAAGTCGGCCCGCTCACGGTCGAGCATGTTGACGACGACGACACGGGCGAGCCCGTCGTCCTCGGCGCGATGCCAGGCGCGGCCGGTTCCGACCTCGACGCCCATCACGCCGCTGACGACGACGAGGGCGCCCTCGACCACGCGCAGGGCGGTAATCGCCTCGCCCTGGAACCCGGCGTCCCCGGGCGTGTCGATCAGGTTGATCTTCCGGTCTTGCCACGGGACGTTGGCCAGCGTCGCCGACAGCGACATCTGGCGGCGCTGCTCGTCCTCGTCCCAATCCGAGACGGTCGTGCCCTGCTCCACCGTCCCGAGCCGGTTCACCGCCCCCGACTGGAAGAGGAGGGCCTCGAGGAGGGACGTCTTCCCCGTCCCCCGGTGGCCGACGACGGCGACGTTGCGGATTCTTCCGGGCTCCTGAGCAGGCATGCGCGCGAGGTTCCTTCCTGATGCGTGGTTGTCCCGCCGATCTTATCGGCGGGTGGGAGACCCTATCCCTCGCCGGAAGCGTGCGCCGCGGCGGTGCCGGCGAGGCGGGCCTTCAGGCGCAGGATCGCCTTCGTGTGCAACTGCGAGACGCGCGACTCGGTCACTCCGAGCACCTCGCCGATCTCGCGAAGCGTGAGCTCCTCGTAGTAGTAGAGGGTGATCACGAGCTTCTCGCGCTCGGGCAAGCGGGCGATCGCCTCGCCGAGCGCCTCCCGCAGCTCCGTCTGGTCGAGCGCGTGCGACGGTTGGGGGCCCGAGACGTCCTCGATCGTGTCGATCAGCGCGACCTGATCGCCACTGCCCGAGGACACCGTCCAGAGCTCGTCCAGAGCGGCGATCGAGGAGCGCGAGATGTCGGTCAGGCTCTCGTCGAGCTCGTCGGGCGTGATCCCGACCTTCTTGGCGATCTCTTCGTCGGTGGGCGCCCGATGAAGGCTCGCCTCCAGCGCCCCGATCGCCCGTTCGATGTCACGGGCGCGGGCGCGCACCGACCGAGGAACCCAGTCCATCGCCCGCAGCTCGTCGATGATCGCGCCCCTGATCCGCGAGATCGCGTACGTCTCGAACTTGACGTCGCGGTCGGGATCGAAGCGCTCGATCGCCCCGATCAGCCCGAGCAGGCCGTACGAGACCAGGTCGCCCTCGTCCACGTGGGCGGGCAGACCGCTGCCGAGCCGGCCGGCGACGAACTTGACGAGCGGCGCGTAGGTCAGGATCAAGCGGTCGCGCACGACGCGATCACGGGTCTTCGCGAACTCCCGCCACAGGGGCTTGGTGTCTTCGGTCACGGCCATGGGTGAAGAATACGAGGCCTTTCGGCGTTTTCCTCAGATTCCGAGCTACGGACGGAGACCGCGGGCGGCCAGACCGGCCATCCAGAGCGCGATCGCAGCGGCCGCCGCGACGATGATCCACTCGCTCGCAGTGCCCGCTGCGAACGCAATTCCACCGAATGCGACCGCGAGCACCAGGAAGAGGGCCCCGAGTGCGCGGCGCTGGGTGACCTGAGGCACGGCCGGGATGCTACTGGTCAGAAATCGGGGAGCGATTCGGGTTCGCCCTCGTCCGGCTCGAGGTCGTCCGGCGTGTACGGCTTGGCCTCCTCGTCCCGCTCCGTCGGCCCGCGTGCGGCCTCATGCGCCTCGCGCTCGTGTCGGGCGCGGCGAGCCGCGGGCGGCACTCGGCCGGCCGCCAGCGACGCCGATAGACTGGACGCCGAACCGAGGGGCGTAGCTCAGTTGGTAGAGCGGCGGTCTCCAAAACCGTAGGTCGGGGGTTCGAGTCCCTCCGCCCCTGATGGTTAGGCCATCTGCGCCAGAGAGAGGCCCCCTTCGGGGCCTCAGGTGTACCTGGCTGCCCACTGCCCCGAATCCTGGCGCCCCTCAACGCCCCTGACCACCACATCACCCCCGTAGGGAAGAGGGAAGGACGTACGCGGGCACAAACCCGCATATCCCCAGGGAGACGCAATGTAGAGCAAGCTGAATTGATTGCAAGCGGTAGAGCGTAGCGCTGAATGCACAGTCAGGAAGGAGCTGACGGGGTACGGGGAGTCCGTCCCAACACGCGTCCAGAACCTCTCCATGTGCCAGCTTTCCTCCCTTCGGGGGTCTTCGCTAGAGGCGCCGTCTACCGATGCTCTCCCTGTGGGGATCGCGGACAGGCACTACATGCGAGACATCGCGTACCCGTGGAGCCGGAGGAAGCCAGCTCCACCCGAGACCCACCGCGCTCGACCAGCTCGAGATCAGCTCGTGATTCGTACCCTCCTCAGCGTCGCCCCTACAAACGCGCAGAGCCCGAGGCGGCACCACGCGAGGTTCCCTGGTTCATGGTGCTGCCCCTCATCGGCTCCATGGTCATTCTCGGGCTCGCCGTGCTCTCGGTCTGGGCGGACGTACAGCTGCCGTTTCCGTAGGAGACAGATCGAACCCGAAAGGGCCGTCCATGGCGGGGCACAGGCCCAGCCTCGGGAAGGGGCCGGGCGCTTGCCGCGGTCGAGCCCGCGGCGACGGAATCGGTTCGATCCACTCCAGAGAGATGGTTGGGGCGCGACCTAGCGCGTTCGCGCCCCAACGCCGCTCACACTACGCGGCGCCCGTCGCATATCCTGCCGCCGGCCTCGCGCGCGTATCGCGAGCGCCCGATACGATCTCCCCGTGCTCGTCTACCTGATCCCGGTCTTCGTGCTGGGCGGCCTGCTGATCGTGTTCGGGCTCCTGACCGTGCTCGCGCGCGTCCAGGGCGGCCGGTTCCTGCGGCCCGTGATCGCGTTCATGTCGAAGGTGCCGCTCTTCCGGCGGCTGATCGAGAAGGCCTCCCAGGCCGCAATCGAGCGGTACAACCCGGAGCTCGCCGGTGCGATGAAGAAGCTGAAGCGCGCAGGCGCCGACAAGGACCCACTCCGAGCCCAGCAGGCGCTCAGCACGCTCAGCACCGAGGAGCGAAAGGCGTGGATGGAGGCGGCCGGACAGCAGGGGGCGATGGACCAGCCGGCCAACCGGGCACAACGGCGCGCGCTCGAACGCATGCAGAAGGGCCGGATGCCGAGCCCGCAGCAAAAACGCCAACGCCAGTAGCGGCTAGACGATCGGCGAAACGAGCTCGAACGCGACGCCGTCGACGAGTCCGCGGTTCGTCAGGCGCAGTGCGGGGATCACCCCCAGCGAGAGGAACGAGAACATCATCGCCGGGCTCTCGAGCGGCGAGCCCAGCTCTCGGTACGCCTCGCCCAGCGCGAGCATCTCGGCGCCGAGGACCGGCACCGGGCGGTCGCACATCAGCCCGGCGATCGGCAACTGAACGAGGCTCAGCACCTCCCCACCCGCCACCGCGATCATCCCGCCGCCGACCTCGACCAGACGCTCGACGGCGAACACCATGTCCTCGTCGCTCATCCCGGCGACGAGCAGGTTGTGATTGTCGTGCGCGATCGTCGTCGCGACCGCACCGCGGCGAAGCCCGAGACCCTGCACGAAGCCGAGACCGATCGTCCCGGAGCCGCCGTGGCGCTCGATGCTCGCGGCCTTCGCCACGTCCAGCTCCGTCGAGGAGCGCACCTCGCCGTCGACGACCGGCAGGCGGACGAGGAGGTGCTCCGTCGTGACGCTCCCCGACGCGATCCCGATCGCACGCACCTGCGCGCTCTCGCCGCCCGCTTCGACGCGGAGATCCGCCGTGCTCAGCGGGCGCGAAAGCCGCACGGACGCGTACGCCTTCGGTGGGTACTCGTAGACCGGGAGCTCTCCCGGCTCCATGCCGTCGGCGAGCACTCGATGCGGGCGAAAGTCGCCCAGGTCTCCCACGAACAGGATGTCGGCGAGTCGCCCCGGAGCGATCGAGCCGAGGTCGTGGCGCAGGTTGAAGTACTCGGCGGCGTTGAGCGTCGCCATCTGGATGGCGACCAGCGGATCGATTCCCTCCGCGATCGCGCGGCGGACGACTCGGTCCATGTGACCGTCCTCGGCGATCGTCTGCGGGAGAACGTCGTCGGTGACGAGCAGGCAGTGGCGCGAGTCGACGCCGTCCTCGGTCAGGACGGACGCGAGCGCAGCCACGTCCCGGAACGTCGATCCCTCGCGAAACTGGACCCACATCCCTGCCCGCAGCTTCGCGAGCGCGTCCGCGCTGGAGGTGGTCTCGTGGCAGGAGTCGATGCCGGCGGCGACATAGGCCTGGAGACGGTGGTCACGCAGCCCGGCAAGGCTCCAGTGACCCGTGACCGGCTTGCCGAGCTCGAGCGTGGCGCCGATCGCGGCGTGCACCGCCTCGTCGCCTTCGATCACGCCCGGCATGTTCATCATCTCGCCGAGGCCGGCCGCTCCCTCCCAGTGCAGCGCCTCGCGAATCTCTGTCCGGCCCCAGGGACGCGCCGGCGTCCTCGAACCCGGGCAGGGCGGGCACGCACGACGGGACGGCGAGGTAGACCTTCAGCGGCAGGCGCCGGCCCTCGTCGAGCATCCAGCGCATTCCCTCGAGCCCGAAGACGTTCGCCATCTCGTGGTTGTCGATGAACGCGGCCGTCGTCCCGCGCGGGAGGACGGCCTCGGCAAACCGGGTGACGGTCACCATCACCGACTCGACGTGCAGGTGCGTGTCGATCAGGCCGGGGACGAGAAAGGCGCCCTCGGCGTCGATCGTCTCGGTCTCGGGCCCGATCGTGTGGGAGACGTCGCCGAACATCGCGATCCGGCCGCGCGCCACCGCGACGTCCGCGCCGTCGAGGATCTCCCGCGTGTGCACGTCGACCAGGCGGCCGTTTCGGATGACCAGATCGGCGGCCGTGCGCCCCATGCAGACGGCCGTCAGATCACGAGTGACCTCCCACAGCGGGCGCCTGGCCATGAGGGCGGATGGTACGCAGCCCGGGAAACGACAAGTCCGCCGAACGGCGTTACTCTTGCCTTGCTGCGGCCGCGAGGACGCATCGGCTCGCCGATGTGCGGACCGTAGCTGCCGGTGCGGCGCTGCTTTCTGCCTCTCCCAGCAGGCCGCACCGGCGCCTTCCTTATCGGCAAGAGCAGAGGAAACCTGAGCACCGCGCCCGGAGATAGGCTCCGCGCGATGGCGGTGCTGACCTCGCAGGTCGAGCGCGAGAGCGAGCTCTTTCTGCAGCGCCATGAGGCAATGGCCGGGCTGGTCTCGGACCTGCGGGAGCGCACCGCGCTCGTCGCAACAGGAGGCGGCGAGACGTCGGTCGAGCGGCACCGTTCGCGGGGAAAGCTGACCGCACGCGAGCGGATCGACCTGCTCGTCGACCCCGACGGCGCCTTCCTCGAGCTCTCCGCCCTCGCCGCCTGGGACCTGTACGACGGACAAGCCCCGTCGGCCGGGATCGTGACCGGAATCGGCGTCGTCGAGGGTCGCGAGTGCGTGATCGTCGCCAACGACGCGACCGTGAAGGGCGGCACGTACTTCCCGCTCACGGTCAAGAAGCACCTACGCGCCCAGGAGGTGGCCGAGCAGAACCGCCTGCCCTGCCTCTACCTGGTCGACTCCGGCGGCGCCTTTCTCCCCTCCAGGCGGAGGTCTTCCCCGACCGCGACCACTTCGGCCGCATCTTCTTCAACCAGGCGCGGATGTCGGCCACGGGGAATCCCGCAGATCGCCGTCGTGATGGGCTCCTGCACCGCGGGGGGCGCCTACGTGCCGGCGATGAGCGACGAGACCGTGATCGTCCGGGGCACCGGGACGATCTTCATCGGCGGCCCGCCGCTCGTGAAGGCCGCGACCGGCCAGGACGTCACCCCGGAGGAGCTCGGCGGCGCCGACGTGCACACCCGCCGGTCCGGCGTCGCCGACCACTACGCCACCGGCGACGAGCACGCACTCGCGATCGCCCGCACGATCGTCCGCAACCTCGGCGCCCGAAAGCCGGACCCGCCCTGGGAGATCGCGACCCCGGAGCTGCCCGCCGTCGACCCCGCCGACCTCTACGGGCTGATCCCGCAGACGTTCCGCGAGCAGGTCGACGTCCGCGAAGTCGTCGCCCGGCTCGTCGACGGCAGCCGCTTCCACGAGTTCAAGGCGCTCTACGGCGAGACGCTGGTCTGCGGGTTCGCCCGGATCGAGGGCTACCCGGTCGGGATCCTCGCCAACAACGGCGTCCTGTTCGCCGAGTCGTCCCAGAAGGGAGCGCACTTCGTCGAGCTCGCCTGCAAGCGCCGGATCCCGCTCGTCTTTCTCCAGAACATCACCGGGTTCATGGTGGGCAAGGAGTACGAAGCCGGCGGGATCGCCCGCGACGGCGCCAAGCTCGTCATGGCGGTCGCCTGCGCCGAAGTACCGAAGTTCACCATCGTCATCGGCGGGTCGTTCGGGGCCGGCAACTACGGCATGTGCGGCCGCGCTTACTCCCCACGCCAGCTCTGGATGTGGCCGAACGCCCGGATCTCCGTGATGGGCGGCGAGCAAGCCGCGACCGTGCTGACGATCGTCGGCGACGCGGATCCCGAGGAGATCAAGGCGAAGTACGAGGCCGAGGGGAACCCGTACTACTCGACGGCCCGGCTCTGGGACGACGGCATCATCGACCCCCTCGACACCCGCCGCGTACTCGCACTCGGGATCTCAGCCGCGCTGAACGCCCCGATCGCGGAGACAGGGTTCGGAATCTTTCGGATGTAAACACCTCGTTCGGAGGACGTACGGAGTCCGTTCCAACCACTAGGATCCCCGCGTCCAGTAACGGAGGAGGTATTCAGTGCTACGCAAGATTCGTTGGCCGTCACCGGCCATGGTCGTTGCCTGCGTCGCCCTCACGCTTGCGCTCGGCGGAGGGAGTTATGCCGCGACCAATATCTCGACGAAGAGCGCCGCACCCCAGAAGGCACAGGCAAACGCCGGCAAGTCGGGCTCGCAGGCCACGGGCCCGCGCGGCCCGCGCGGGCCGCGCGGCTTCAGGGGCCTCAGAGGTCTACGGGGCCTCAGGGGTCTCAGGGGCCTGCCAGGCCCGGCAGGCGCGGCAGGGCCAGCCGGCCCGGCAGGGCCAGCCGGCCCCGCGGGTCCGAAGGGCGATAACGGAGCCTCGGCAACAGCCCTCTGGGCCGTGGTCGACACCGGCGGCGCGCTCGCCCGCAACAAGGGCGTTGCATCCAGTCAGAAGCTCGGGACGGGCGACTACCTGGTCCGTTCAACCAGGATGTCTCCGCCTGCAGCTACGTCGCCTCAATCGGCGGGCCGACCACCACCAATACCCCGGGAGAGATTTCGCCGGCGCAACGGACCGGCGTCGCCGCCGGGGTCGAGGTCAAGAGCTACACCAGTGCTGGAGCCGCCGCGGACAGACCGTTCTACCTGGCGGTCTTCTGCTGATCGAGCGATCGGGGCCCGCCGCACCGGCGGGCCCCGGCCACTCCGGCAGACCAGGGACATAGAGTTCTCCCATGCACACGATCGAATTGACCGACGAAGAGCTGCGCCTGCTGCAGAACGCGCTCCACGCCTACCTCGACGACTTCGGACACGAGGAGGCCGACGTGCTCAGGGACGTCAAGGCTCTGATCGAGAAGCTGCACCCGAGCAGTGAGCGCACAGGAGCCGTAGGCTCGACGGAGGCTCCCCAGTAGCGGAGGTGGCAGCTTCGCCGGCGCCGGAGCGAGGACTTCGCACCGAGCGTGACGGAGACGTCCTCCACGTCACCCTCGCTCGCCCGGAGCGCCGGAACGCGTTCGACGCTGCACTGATCGCGGAGCTCGCCGAGGCCTTCGCGGACGTCGGCGACACCAGAGCGGTGGTGCTGGCAGGCGAGGGGCACAGCTTCTGCGCAGGCGCCGACGTGGAGTGGCAGCGATCGTCGATCGACCTCTCGTACGAGGAGAACGTCGAGGATGCCCGGCGCCTCTACCGGATGCTGGAGTCGATCTTCCGGTGCCCCGTGCCCGTGGTCGCGCGCGTCCAGGGTTACGCGCTCGGCGGAGGCTCCGGGATGACCGCCTGCGCGGACGTCGCGATCGCCGACGAAGGTGCGGTGTTCGGCTTCTCCGAGGTGCGGCTCGGGATCATCCCGTCGGTGATCTCGCCTGGGTGCTCGCCCGGATCGGCCCTGCAGCGGCTCGACGCTACTTCCTCACCGGCGAGCGATTCGACGCCGCAACCGCACACCGGATCGGGCTCGTCCACGAGGTCACCGCCGACCTCGATGCCGCCGTCGACCGCGTCGTTACCGATCTGCTCTCGGGCGGCCCCCGGCGGTCCGCGAGGCGAAGCGGCTCGTGCTCGAGCCGCCCGACGAGGAGGACGCGGTCGCCCGTGCGGCCGAGCGGCGCACGAGCGACGAGGGCCAGGAGGGGCTGCGAGCCTTCCTCGAGAAGCGCCTGCCCGAATGGCGATCCGCAAGCTCCTCGTAGCCAACCGCGGCGAGATCGCCGTCCGGATCTTTCGAACCTGCCGCGAGCTCGGGATCGCGACGGTCGCGGTCGTCGCGCCTGACGACCACGGCGCGCTGCACGCCCGCGTCGCCGACCAGACGGCGGAGATCTCGTCGTATCTCCACTCGGAGGAGCACATCCGCGCGGCGGCGAAGTCGGGCGCCGACGCGATCCATCCCGGCTACGGGTTTCTGGCCGAGAACGCCGACTTCGCCGAAGCGGTCGAGGCGGCCGGGATCGTCTTCGTCGGGCCGACGCCCGCCGCCCTTCGCGCCGGCGGCGACAAGCTCGCGGCGAAGGAGGCCGCGCGCGCAGCCGGAGTGCCGGTCCTCGCCGAGGGAGCACCGGATCGCCTCGGCTATCCGGTGCTGCTGAAGGCTGCGTCGGGCGGGGGTGGCCGCGGCATGCGCGTCGTCCGCTCGCCGAGTGAGCTCGCCGAAGCCTTCGCGGCGGCACGCCGCGAGGCGAAAGCAGCGTTCGGGGACGAGACCGTCTTCTGCGAGCGGTACCTCGAGCGCGCCCGTCACGTCGAGGTCCAGCTCCTGGGCGACGGCGACGGCGGCGTGATCGCACTCGGTGAGCGCGAATGCTCGGTTCAGCGGCGGCATCAGAAGGTGCTGGAGGAGTCTCCGTCACCGGGGATCGACGCGGGCCTGCGGGCACGGATGATCGAGGCAGCCGTCGCTCTCGCACGGGCGATCTCGTACCGCAGCGCCGGCACAGCCGAGTTCGTCGTCGACGGGAGCGACTTCTTCTTCCTCGAGCTCAACGCCCGCATTCAGGTCGAGCATCCGGTCACCGAGCTCGTGTCTGGCCTCGATCTCGTCGCGGCCCAGCTCGCGCTGGCAGAGGGCGGCGTGCTGCCCGAAGCGCCAGAGCTGCACGGCCACGCGATCGAGGTCCGCCTGTACGCGGAGGACCCGCGCACGTTCCTGCCGCAAACCGGTCAGCTCGAGCGGCTGCGGCTGCCGAGCGGTGTCCGTGTCGATGCCGGCGTCGCCGAGGGAGACGAGATCGGGCTCGGCTACGACCCGATGATCGCCAAGCTGGTCGCATACGGGGAGACGCGGGCGAACACGCTCGACCTGCTCGCCGCCGCGCTGGCGGAGACCGAGGTCGAAGGGGTCGTCACCAACCTGCCGTTCCTGCGCTGGCTGGTCGCGCACCCCCGGGTACGCGCGGGCGAAGCGACGACCGCGTTCCTCGTCGAGAACCCACCGCTCTCGGACCCGCGCCCGGTCCCGCCCACAGCTTGGCGAGGCGGATTCCGGCTCAATCTGCCGACTCCTCCGCCCCACTCGCCACCCGACGAGGAGGCCTCTGCGCATCTCCACGGTCCGGGCGCGGAGCAGAGTGTGCTCACCGCGCCGATGCCCGGGACGGTGATCCGCGTGCTCGTCGCGGAGGGCGAGCGCGTCCACGCGCGGCAGCCGCTCCTCGTGCTGGAGGCGATGAAGATGGAGACGCCGATCGCCTCGCCCTACGAGGGCGTCGTCCTCCGGCTACTCGTCGCCGAGGGAGAACAGGTCGCGGGCGGCTCGGCCCTCGTCGAGCTCGAGGAGTAGGCCGCGCTCCGGCGCGGCCTAGAACAGCTTCTGGAGCTTCATCGCCGCACCCATGTCCCCCTTGATCTTCAGCTTGCCGGACATGTACGCCGCGGTCGGATTCTGCTCGCCGCTGACGATCCGCTCGAAGACCTCCGACGACGTCGAGATGGTGCAGTCCCCACCCGTGTCGCCTTCGTCGACGGTCACGCCTCCGTCCGCAACCTTCACCGTCCAGGTTCCTGCGCCCTCGACATCGAAGACATAGGAGTTGTTCATGCCCGCCGTCTTGCCGGGATCGACGCGCGACGGGAGCGCCGTGAAAAACTCGTTCACTGCCTCGGACACGTCTTGCTCCTCTCGTTGATGCGACGGCGAGCCTACCTCACGGCATCGCGATCTCGGGCTCGAGCCTCCGGGCGCCCTTGCCCGGCAGCAGCATGGTCAAGGCAAACGCGGCGACGGGCGCAGCCGAGCTCACGTACAGAGCGGTCCTGAGGTCGACCGAGTCGGCGATCGTGCCGAGGATGACGGCTGCGATCCCACCGAGGCCGATCGAGAATCCGATCGTGAGCCCGGAGGCCATCCCGATGTGCCGCGGCAGGTACTGCTGGCCCATCACCATCGTCGTCCCGAAGGTTCCGATCACGGCGACCCCGGCCAGGGCGAGAGCGACCGCGCCCGGCGCACCGCCGACGAGGACGAACACGAGCATGAGCGGCGAGGTGACGACGTTCGCGACCAGGAGGACCGTGCGCAGCCCGATCCGATCGGCGATCGGTCCCGCGGCGAGGGTGCCGACGCCGCCGGCGAGGAGCATCAGTGCGAGCAGGTGGTTTCCATGCGCCTTCGAATGGCCGAGTGAGACCTCCCAGAGCGGAACGAAGGTGAGCAGCCCGTACCACGCAAGGCTGCGGAACGTCACCACGACGAGGAGCAGCACGAGCGCGCGCCGGTCGTCGGTTCCCGCGGTGTGGACGCGGGCCTTCCTCTCGGGGACGAAGCGGAGCAGATAGGGCACGCTTGCGAGCAAGGCGCCGGCGACTGCGAGACACGGCACCGCAATGAGCAGGCCGCCCCGCAGTCCGAGCGCGACGACGAGCGGCGTGGTCGCGAATGCGCCGAGGCCGAAGCCCAGATTCCCTCCGATCGAGAACAGCGACATGCCGCTCGCGCGGCGGCGGCCGCTCACATAGGCGGCGAACTTCGACCCCTCGGGGTGGTACGCGGCAGATCCGAGCCCGGAGACGGTGACGAAGAGAACGGCCAGCCAGTACGTCGGCGACGCGGCCGCGAGCGCCATCCCGATCCCGCCTGTTGCAACGCCGACGGGAAGCAGCCAGATCGCCCCGCGCCGGTCGGACCAGAGCCCGAAGAGCGGCTGGACGATCGAGCCCGAAATCGCCGACGCCAGCACCAGGACCGCCGCGAGCGTGTAGGAGAGGTCGAACTTCGAGACCAGGAACGGGATGAGCGCCGGCAGCGCACCGCCCGCGAAATCGGTGGCGAGGTGACCGGCCGAGAGCGCCGTCATCGCCCGCCGGTCGATCCGCTCCCGCATGGGAGCCCAGCCTATAGAGGGCTATGCAGCCTGCTCTTGGGGACGGTGGCGCTCGATCAGCGCGAACGAGAGCTGCCACTGCGCGCGCGCCAGCTGACGGCGGTTGCGCTCCAGCGCCGCCGCGTCCGCGCCACGCTCGCGCAGCGTCTGGCGGCGTGCCACGAGCGCGCTGATCAGCTCCTGGAGCGCTTCGACCGACGACCCACGGCTGCGGCGGAACCGCCTCGGCAATCCCTCACTCATCCCGCTCTCACCGTAGGTCGAGGCCATCAGGAAGTAAAGACACGAGCGAGGATTCGAGCAGGTTAGGAAGGGCGTCGGATAGCATCGCGCCGCCCGTGGACCTCGACCTCTCGCCGGAGCACGACCTGATTCGCAACACGGTTCGCGAGTTCGCCCGCGAGCGCATTTCTCCTCTCGCGGAAGAGCTCGACCGCGAGCACCGCTTCCCGTACGAGCTCGTCGGGGAGATGGCCGACCTCGAGTTGATGGGCATCCCGATTCCCGAGGAGTACGGCGGTGCCGGAGGCGACACCCTCTCCTACGCGATCGCGATCGAGGAGCTGACTCGTGTCGACTCGTCGATTGCGATCACGGTCGCGGCCCACACCTCGCTCGGGACGATGCCGATCTTCCTGTTCGGCACCGAAGAGCAGAAGCGGGAGTGGCTTCCCGACCTCGCCTCGGGCCGGCGGCTCGCCGCATTCGGCCTCACCGAGCCCGGCGCCGGCTCGGACGCAGGTGCGACCCGGACGCGTGCAGAGCTCCGCGACGGTCAGTGGGTGATCGACGGATCGAAGACGTTCATCACGAACGCCGGCACCGACATCACCGCCTGCGTGTCGATCACCGCTCGTACCGGCGAAGACGAGGTCTCGAACCTCATCGTCCCGAACGGGACGGCCGGCTACGAGATCTCGCCGCCCATGCAGAAGCTGGGCTGGCGCGCATCGGACACACGCGAGCTCTCCTTCGACGGTTGCGCCGTGCCCGAGGGGAACCTGCTCGGGCCACGCGGGGCCGGCTTCAAGCAGTTCCTCGAGATCCTCGACGGCGGCCGGATCTCGGTTGCTGCGATGGGCGTCGGCCTCGCCCAGGGTGCGTACGACCTCGCCTCCGACTATGCGTTGCAGCGGCATCAGTTCGGCCGCCCGATCGCGTCGTTCCAGGCAGTGCAGTTCCAGCTCACCGACATGGCGACCGAGATCGAGGCCGGGCGGGCGCTCGTGTACAAGGCGGCCTGGCTGAAAGACCAGGAACGCCCGTTCGCCCTTGCGGCCGCGCAGGCCAAGCTCTTCACCGGCCTCCTCTCGAGCAGAGCGGTCAATTCGGCGCTGCAGATCCACGGGGGCTACGGATTCATGGACGAATTCCCGATCTCGCGGCTCTACCGAGACCAGAAGATCCTCGAGATCGGCGAGGGCACGAACGAGGTGCAGCGAATGGTGATCGCGCGGCACCTCGACCTTCCGGTGAGCTGAAACCAAGGGCGGCCCGAAGACCGCCCTTGTTTAGACCCCGATTGGGTGGCGCACCATCCCTCTCCTCTCCGCGTTCATTGTCGCCCGCGTGGGCCGCGAGCGCCATGGGCCGATCGGCCCATTCTGGGACGTCGCGGGTCCGAGCGTCGTGGCCCCATCGGTCACTTCAAGAAAGACAGCGGAGACGGGTGCTAGCGTCTCGCAGGCGATGCTGTTCCGCCAGTTCGTCGACGAGGATCTCGGCTGCGCGTCGTATCTCGTCGGCGACGAGGAGTCGGGCCAGGCGCTGCTCGTCGATCCCGCCTACGCGATCGAGCGGTACGTGACCGAGGCCGCGCGCCTCGACGTCGAGATCGTCCGAGTCCTCGAGACCCATACCCACGCCGACCACGTGTCGGGCCACGGCCGGCTCGCGCTCGAGCACGGCACACGGGTTTCCGTTCACGCGCAGGCTGGAGCGGCCTATCCGCACGACCCGCTCGCGGACGGCGACGAGATCTCGGTCGGCGCCGTCACCGTGCGCTGCCTCCATACGCCAGGTCACCGGCCCGAGCACTGCTGCTTCCTCGTCGGTGTTAGCCGCAGCAGAGACTGGAGCTCCCTCCTCACGGGCGACTCGCTGTTCGTCGGCTCGATCGCCCGTCCCGATCTCGCGGTGGAGGCGCGCGAAGGAGCGGAAGGCCTGTTTCGCAGCCTGCACCGGCTGCTCGAGCTCCCCGACGACGTCCGGGTCCTTCCCGGCCACGTCGCCGGCTCGCTCTGCGGAACCGGAATGAGCTCGGACTCGTCCTCCACGATCGGCTCCGAGCGCCGTGGCAACGCCATGCTCGCAATCTCGGCCGCCGATGAGTTCGTAGAGCTGGCGGCCGCGACGACGATGCCCCGGCCCCCGAACCTGGAGCGGATCGTCGAGCTGAACCGCGGCCCGTTCCTCCCCGCACAGCCGCCCGTCGGACCGACGAGCCGGGTCGATGCGACCGTCCTCGACGTCCGCCCCGCAGAGCGCTACGCGGCCGGGCACGTCCCGGGCGCCCTGAACGTGCCGGTCTCCGGCAGCGCCTTCGGGACGAAGGCCGGCTTCGTGCTGCGCCCCGCCGAGCGGATCGTCCTGCACGCCTCGTCACCAGGCGAAGCCGAGCTGGCGGCAGAACGGCTGCGCGCGATCGGCTTCCTCGAGCTCGAGGGATACCTCGTCGATCCGGACGCCGTCGAGACGCTCGGATTGGTCCGCGTCGAGGAGCTCGACACCATGCTCGATTCCGGAGGCGTGGACGTGATCGACGTCCGCGAGCACGACGAGCACGACGCCGGTTACATCCCGGGCACCAGGCACGTCCCCTACCGGCTGCTACGGGCATACGGCCCGTCGATCGCGGACGGAAGGCCGATCGTGACCATCTGCGAGAGCGGGCCGCGCGCTGCGATCGCTGCAAGCGTCCTGGTCGCGGCCGGCGTGGATGCGAGACCGGTGCTGGACGGCGGGATCGCCGACTGGCAGCGCCGCGGCGGACAGATGGTCGAGTTCCGCCGCTGCGGAGCCGGCTGAAAGCTCCTAGGCCGGCACGGCGAGCAGCTGCTCTCCCTCGCGGACGTAGCGCTTCGCGCCGACCGAGCGGTAGAAGGCCAACGCACTGTGGAGCTGCTCGTCCGCTTCGGCGCGACGGCCTTCCCGCACGAAGTTCCGGGCCGCCGCGAGCCGGGTGTACGCCTCCGACGCGAGTGCGCCGATCCCGGCAAAGATGTCAGCCGCCTCGACCGCGTCACCCCGCCCGAATGCGGCCCCGGCGAGCGCCCAGGAATTCTCCCCGAACCGCTCGCACGCCTTCGCAACCTGCAGCCCCAGGCCGGCTGCCGTTAGCGTCCACGAGAGCGAGTGGAGCGAGGAGATCGCGAAGCCGATCTCCCGACCGTCGACGACGGCGGCGAAGAACTCGTTTGCGGGACCGAGCGCACGGGCTCTGTCACCGAGCTCCGCGCGGATGTGCGCGCTGTCGGCAAGAGCCGGGTAGAGCGCCTGCGGATCTTTCGCTCGCTCCGCGAGGCTCAGGCCTTTGCCGGCATCGACCGTGGCACCGTCGTCGACGCCTCTGCCGAGTCGGATGAGCGCCCGGGTGAAGTAGCACACGCTGGCGAGGTAGTGCGGCGAGCCGGCCTCGATCTCGGCGATAAGCACATCGACTCGCGCCAGCGCCGAGTCCCAATCGCCGGCCTCGTACTCGGCCGGGGCGATCACTGCGCGGAGCCAGCGTGCGAACCCTCGCTGGCCGTACTGCTCCGCCTCGCTGGACGCCTCGAGCCAGAGCGGCCCAGCCTCGGCGAGGTCGCCCCGCGCCCAGTGCCAGGAGGCGAGGTTGCCGATCGCCCGGCACACGTCGAAGGGCTCGTTGGCGTCGCGTGCGACACCGATGGAGTCGGCCAGCATGGTCATGCCTTCCTCTTCGCCGAGTGCCGCCCGCGAGGACCCGACGGTGACCATTGCTGCCGCCTTGATGCCGTCGAGACCCAGGCGGTCGGCCATCGCCAGCGCCTCCTCGCCGACCCGGATCGACTCCTCGTTCTCGGCCGCGAGCATGAGGATCCGGGAGGCGGTTGCGATCACACGCGCTTTCACCGGTGAGGGTTCGATGTCCTCGACCAGCCGCTGCGCATTCGTGAGATGCTCGATTGCAGAGTCGTTCTCGCCTGCTAACCAGAAATGCTCGCAGAGCTGGATCTCCGCCTCGGCTCCACCTTCGATGTCGCCGGCCGCAAGGAGCTCGTCTCGCGCCCGCTCGAGCATCTCTGGGTCGGACTCGCCAAGCTGGAAGAGCGCGTGGCCGGTTCGCAAGAGCACCCGGCCGCGGCGGACATCGCTCTCCGGGAGCAGATCGAGTGCGACGCGATAAAAGCGGGCGGCTGCGTCATAGGCATTGAGCGCGAGCGCGCGGTCGCCGGCGTGCGTAAGGGCGACCTGGGCGGCATCCGAGAAGGAGGCCGTCGTCCTGCCGGCGGCCGACGTCAGCTCGAGGGCCTGCAGGTAGTGGTGGGCAAGCATCTCCGCGTGATCCTCGCGACGGCCAAGCTCCTCGATCCAGCCGGCGGTGAGGAGATGCTTGTCGGCTCGTTCCGCGCGTGGGATCTGGCCGTAGGCGACATCGCGGACGAGCAGGTGACGAAACGCGTACTCGTTGTCGTCGACGACGGAACTGGAGCGCTCGCGGCGCACGAACTCCTTGCGTTCGAGGACGTGCAACGCCGATTCCAATGCGGCCGGGCCGTGCCCCGAGAGAGAGGTCAGCGCGCCCACCCAGAAGCGCTTCCCCACGACGGCGGCGTTCTGGAGCAGCGACTTCTGTTCGGGCTCCAGCAGATCGAGGCGCGCCGCGATCAACCCTTGCACGGTCTCCGGCAGCTCGCCGATTCCGCCCGCGATCGCGCAGCATCCGTGCGAACTCCTCGGCATACAGCGGATTCCCGCCGGCGCGAGCAAGCAGCTCGACCTGGGTCTCGGCGGGCAGGACGGAGCCGAGCAACTCGGCGAGCAGGCGGGCGATGTCGTCGTCCGAGAGCGACGACAGCGAGATCGTGAGCGCGTTGGGCTTGCCTCCGCCCCAGCCCGGGCGCCGGGTCAAGAGCTCTGGGCGCGCCGTGCAGACGACGAGCAGCGGCACGCCGGTCGCCCAGTCGACCAGGTGATCGACGAAGTCGAGCAGGTTGTCGTCGGCCCAGTGCAGGTCCTCGAAGACGAGGACGAGCGGGCGCTCGTCGGCGAGCCCCTCGAAGAACCGCCGCCAGGCGGCGAACGCCTCGTCACGCTTGTCGCCCCCGCCCTCTGTACCTCCGAGCCCGACCAACGGCCGAAGGTGCGATTCGACCCACTGATCCGAAACGGCCGCTGCGAGCTTTCGCCTCGCCTCGGTCTCGTCGTCGCCTTCGAGGATGCCGACCTGGGCCTTGACCATCTCGCCGAGCGCCCAGAAGGTGACACCCTCTCCGTAGGGAAGGCAGCGGCCCTGCCGCCACGAGATCAGCTCCGTGTGCTGTTCGATCGCCTCGTACAGCTCGAGCACGAGCCGGCTCTTGCCGATCCCGGGCACGCCCACGAGCGTGACGAGCTGCGACGAGTGCTCCTGGAGCGCACGGGCGAGGGCATCCTCGAGCAGGTCGACCTCCCTGCGCCGGCCCACGAGCGTCGCGCCGTGCACGCGATCGATTGCGATTCGTGCCCGGGCGCCGACCGCCTCCCAGGCGGCAATTGCCTGCGACTTGCCCTTTGCCTCGACTGAGTCGACCTCGCGGTAGTCGATTGCCCGCTCGGTCGCGCGAAACGTCTGCTCGCCGACGACGACGCCATTGACCGGCGCTCCGGCCTGGAGCCGGGCGGCCGTATTGACCACGTCGCCGGCCGCCATCGTCTCTCCCGCCTCCGGCCGCGCGCCGACCGTGACCAGGGCCTCGCCGGTGTTCACCCCGATCCGGATCTCGATCCCCTCGTCGCGCGCCCACTCCTGGATCGCGAGTGCCGCGCGAACCGCGCGTTCCGGATCATCCTCGTGCGCAGTGGGAGCACCGAAGATCGCCATCGCAGCGTCGCCGATGAACTTCTCGACGGTGCCGCCATATCGCTGCAACTCGCCGCGTACATGGCCCTGGTAGCGCGTGAGCTCGGCGGCCACGTCTTCGGGATCCATCTGCTCGGCGCGCGACGTGAAGCCGACGAGGTCGGCGAACAGGATCGAGACGACCTTTCTCTCCCGGCGGCTCTCCGCCACGCGTTGAGTCTAGGGACCCGGTCCTGGCGCCTGCTACCGCAGCCGCGCGACCGAGTAGCCCCATCCCCGCATCCGGTCGAGCAGCGCCTCACAGTGCTGCTCGTCGCGCGTCAACAGCGTCAACGCAATCTCGGTGGCTCCGACCGGTATCTCGACTCCCTCGCGGCGGTGCTCGACGGAGAGCACGTTCACCCGCTCTTTCGCGACGTGTCCGAGCAGCTTCAGGAGCTCGCCGGGACGATCCGGCACCCACGTCCGCACGACCAGGTGTCGCCCCGCGAGCGTGAGCCCGAAGCGCATCACGGTGATCAGCGTGCTCGCATCGATGTTGCCGCCCGAGAGGACGACCGCGACGGGACCGGCGCCGGCGATCCTCCGCTTCAACAGCGCCCCCATGCCGACGGCGCCCGCTCCCTCGACGACCAGCTTCGTCCGCTCGAGCAGGAGCACGATTGCCTGGGCGACATCCTCGGTCTCGACCTCGATCAGGTCGTCGAGCACGGCGTCCAGGATCGGCCGCGTCAGCTCGCCGCGTTCCTTGACCGCGATGCCGTCGGCGACCGAGAACGCATCGGCGGCCGCACGCACGCCGATCATCTCGAGATCGGGACGTAGCGCACGCACGGCGAGTCCGATGCCGGCTGCGAGACCCCCACCGCCGACCGGGATCAGGACAGTCGCATTCTCCGGCACCTGCTCGGCCAGCTCGATCCCGATCGTCCCCTGCCCCGCGACGACTGCCTCGTCCTCGAACGGATGGACGAACGTCGCGCCCGTGTCCGCAACCCGAGCGAGCGCGGCTTCGAGCGCGTCCTCGATGTCCTCGCCGCCCATCTCCACGTCGGCGCCGTAGCTCTTCGTCGCCTCGACCTTCGTCATCGGCGCGTCCTGCGGGACGAAGATCGTCGCGCGCACGCCAGCCTCCCTCGCCGCCCACGCGACCGCCTGAGCGTGATTGCCCGCGCTCGCCGCCACGACGCCCGCCCGCTCGCTCTGTCTCGTCGAGCGTCGCGAGCTTGTTGACGGCGCCGCGGATCTTGAACGACCCCGTGCGCTGCAGGTTCTCCGCCTTCAGGTGCACGGGGCGGCCCGTGATCCGCGAGAGCGTGTCCGAGCTGTAGAGCGGCGTGACGCGAACGATGCCGTCGAGCCGCCCGCGGGCCCGCTCGATCTCAGGAAGGCCGAGCGTCGCCATCGATCCTGAACACGCGTTCCATGATCTGCCGGACGGCCGAGAGCGGGTCGAGCTCGCGGCGCTGCACCTCGTCGAGCAGCCGTTGCAGCTCGGGGTCGTCCGCGACGGCCCGCTCGAGGTGTGCCTTCGCTCTCGCGGATGCGACGGCGAAGACCTCGCCGGCCAGATTGCGCCGGCGGCGCTCTTCCAGGAGGCCTTCGCGCTCGAGGTACGCGCGGTGCTCCTCGAGCTTCTGCCAGAGGTCGGGCACGTTCTCGCCTCGGTGCGCCTCCGTCAGCACGATCGGCACCTGCCAGGCACTGTCGCGATCGAGCGAGAGCACCGAGCGCACCTCGTTCAGCATCGTCTTGGCGGCCGGGTGGTCGAGCTTGTTGATCGCGATCACGTCCGGGATCTCCATGATCCCCGCCTTGAGCGCCTGGATCGAGTCGCCCGAGCCGGGCATCAGGACGAGCAGCACCGTGTCGGCGACGCCGATCACCTCGACCTCGCTCTGGCCGGTGCCGACCGTCTCCAGGAAGACGAGATCCTTCCCCGACGCGTCGAGGATCAGGAGCGCCTGAAGCGTCGCCTCGGCGAGCCCGCCGAGGTGCCCGCGGGTTCCCATCGAGCGGATGAAGACCCCCGGATCGAGAAAGTGGTCGGCCAGCCGGATTCGGTCGCCGAGGAGCGCTCCTTGCGAGAACGGGCTCGAGGGGTCGACGGAGACGACGCCGGCGGTCCGGTCGAGGCCGCGGGTATGCCGGAGCAGCGCGGCGATCAGGCTCGACTTGCCGACTCCGGGCGGCCCGGTCACGCCGATCGCGTAGGCCTTGCCGGTCTCGGGATAGAGGTCGCGGACGAGGTCGAACGCGACGGGATCGGACCGCTCGACGAGCGTGATCGCGCGCGCGAGGGCGCGCCGGTCACCGGCTCGCACGCCCGCAGCGAGCGCCTCCGGCGTCCAGTCGCGGCGCGAGCCCGTCACGAGAGGGCTGCCGGCTGCAAGGCGGGCTCACGCGCCCCTGCGCAGCATCAGGTAGCCGGTCAGGGCGGCGACGAACGCGATCGCGCCGGCGATCCCCCACACCCAGCGCGCGCCGACCGCGTCGGTCAGCGGCCCGGCAACCGCCATCCCGATCCCGAGAACCGCGAAGTTCGAGCCCATGATCAGGGTGAACGCGCGTCCGCGCACGTGATCGGGGGCGCCGCGCTGGACGATCAGGGTGTTGCAGACGAGGGCGGTCGCGTTGCCGACCCCGCTGACCACGACGCACCAGACGGCGACCCAGACGTTGGGCGAGACCGCCGCCGCGATGTCCCCGAGGCCCATCACGGCGATCGCCAGGGCGTACAGGACCGTCATCGTCCGCCGCTCGAGCCACGTCGAGGCGAAGAGAGCGCCGGCAACGGCGCCGAGCCCGCTCCCCGCCCACATCACCCCGAAGCCGAACGAGCCGGCGTTGAACGAGTCTGTGGCGAGAAAGACCTCCGCGACGTTGACGAGAGCGATCGTCACCATCGCCAGATTCCACGAGACGAGCACCGTCAGCAGCGGACGCGAGCGTCGAACGACCCGGATTCCCTCCGCGATGTCTCGCCAGTGTCCCTGGCTGGCAACGCGGCCTTGCTGGAGCAGGCGCGCCGGAAACCCGTAGCAGCAGGCTGGCCGAGAGCAGGAAGCTGCCGGCGTTCAGCAAGTACGCGAGGTCGGGGCCCGAGGCAGCGACGACGACGCCGCCGATCAGCGTCCCGATCATCATCGTCAGCTGCTCCGCCGTTCGCATCAGCGAGTTCGCCTGCGGCAGCAGCTCGCCGTCGACGAGATTCGGGAGCCCCGCGTACGCCGCCGGCCGGGCGAACCCGGTCGCGATCCCGGCGAAGAAGGCGAGGGCGACGATCTGCCACGGCCGGTCTGCGAGCGCGAGCAGAACGAAGACGCTCAGCCGGACGACGTCCGCGGAGATGAGCAGGCCCTTCCGCGAGAGCCGGTCGACGAGCGGCCCGAGCAGGAGCCCGATCGCGACCGCCGGCAGGAAGTCGGCGATCAGGAGCGCCGCGACCCAGACGCCCGAGTGATCGGTGCGCGTCGCGACGTCGAGGGTCAGGGCGATGACGGCGATCAACGTGCCGAGACCGGAGATCAGAGCCGCCGAGAAGAGCAGCCGGAAGCTCCGCGAGGAGCGGAGGACGTCCCGCTGGTGGGCGAGGATCGATCGCAGCGTCACGCCGCGACGTTAACGCGCGGGCGCGCTGCCGCCTAACCGGGCGAGAGCCGCAGCGAAGAACTCGTGCTCGTCGGGCGTGCCCACGGTGACCCGGATCGCGTTCGGCGCACCGAAGCCGTGGAGGGGTCGAACGATCACGCCTTCCCGGAGCAGCGCCTCGAAGAGCGGCCGCGTGTCGGAGCCGGTGTCCGCGTACAGGAAGTTCGCGACGGCCGGCCCGGCCGGCTCGTAGCCGTGCGTGTCCCAGCACCTGTCCGAGCCCGAGCATTCCCTCCGCGTTCACTCGCCGTCGCCGCTCGATCTCGGCGGTCTGTCGAGGCTCGCGAGCGCCGCCTCCTGCGCGGCGGTGGAGACGTCGAAGGCCCGCTTGACCTTGTTCACCGCGAGCGACGACCGGAGCCGGGGCGACCATGTAGCCGACCCGCATCCCGGCGAGGCCGTAGATCTTCGAGAACGTGCGGAGGACGGCGACAGGCCGACCGGCCTTGAAGTACTCCTCGATCGCGTCCGGGTAGTCGGGGTCGTCGACGTACTCGCGATAGGCCTGGTCGACGACCACCAGGACGTGATCCGGGACGCTGGTCGAGGAAGCGGTCGAGCTCGGCGCGAGTGTTCGCGGTCCCGGTCGGGTTGTTCGGATGGCAGACGTAGACGAGCTTCGTCCGCGGTCCGATCGCCTTCGACATCGCCTCGAGGTCGTAGCGGTCGTCGCGGAGCGGGACGAGCACGGGCGCGCCTCCGACCTTGGTCGCGTCGATCACCGCAGCTCGCAAACGACGGCCAGCCGCAGACGATCTCGTCGCCCGGATCGAGAGCCGCCTGCGATGAGACAGTCGAGGATGCCGTCCGCACCCGGCGCCGACCGCAACCTCCTCGAACCGCACGCCCTGACCGCTCGGCCAGCGCTCCACGAAGCCGCCATGCCCCTCCGTCCGGGTAGCGGTTGAGCTCGGGCCCGCAGCGGGCGAGCGCTTCCAGCAGCGCTCGGGAAAGGGCCGAACGGCCCCTCGTTCGACGCGAGCTTCACGCACCGCTCGAGCCCCAGCTCGCGCTGCACCTCCTCGACCGGCTTGCCGGGCTCGTACGGAACGAGGCCCTGCACGGCCGGACGAAAGAAGCTGTCGGCGATCTCCGTGACGGACGCAGGCACGACGGAGACTGTAACCCGATCTCGAGATGGCTGGTCTAGGCTTCCGTGGCGTGGCCGAAATCGGCCTCTTCCCGCTCGAGCTGGTGCTGCTTCCGCAGGAGCGAGTGCCCCTGCACATCTTCGAGGACCGCTACCGCGAGCTGATCGGCGACTGCCTCGCGGAAGGACGCGACTTCGGGCTGATCCTCGAGAACGAGGACGGCCTCCGAGAGGTCGGAACGAGGACGGCAGTCGTCGAGCTGATCGACACCTTCGACGACGGCCGGATGAACGTGCTCGTCGAAGGACGCGAGCGCTTTCGCGTGGTCGAGCTCACGGAGGGCAGGTCATACCTCACCGCGGAGGTGGAGCCCCTCGAGGACGACGGCGAGGTGGCCGCGTCCGACGAGGTCGACCGACGCAGTGTCCGCGTTCCGGCGCCTGGTCGCAGTCGCGGAGGCGGACGAGATCGAAGAGCCGCAACGCCGCGTCGCCGGTGCTCTCCTTCGAGCTGGCCAGCCGAGTCGACTTCGGCCACGACCTGAAGCAGGAGCTGCTCGAGCTGCGCTCCGAGCGGACGCGGCTCAAGCGGCTCTCGGTGCTGCTCGAGGAGGCTGTCGAGGCCCTGGCGCGCGAGCGCGAGGTCCGCGCTCGCGCCTCCGGCAACGGCAAGGTCTCCGCCGAATAGCTCAGCCTGCCGTTCGACGAAGGGTCGTCTGACACTCGCCGGCCGCGGCCGGAGCCGGCTTTGCCCGGCGGGAGGCCACGCGAGACTGGTCAGCGACAGCGCAGAAGGAGAGGGTCCGTGGGGAACCATGGGTTCCCCCACGCTAAGGATGCGCGGCGGGCACCCAGTGCGGGCCGCCCCAGGTCAGGTCGTAGGGGTAGTGCTTGACGAGGTGCGCCCAAACCGTCCAGGCGATCCAGCGAGAGCTCCCGTAGAAGAAGGCCGCCCGGTAGAGCGCGAGCAGCCCCGCACGCGGAACGAGCCGGTTCAGGAACGACCAGAAGCGGTCGGCGGGGAAGATCACGTCGTCGAAGTACTGGCGCGTCAACACGCGCCAGCTGTAGAGCCCGTAGACGAGGAAGACCGCGTCCCACATCGATCCCAGCCCGCTGAAGTAGGCGGCGGCGTCGGTGAACCGGCCCGTCTGGCCCGCGTAGGCCCAGCGTCGAGATGGAAGTGCTGCGTCCACGGGAAGAGCAGCATCGTTCCGACCGTGTCGCCGGTGTCGGTGAGCGCATGCGCCCATTCGCCGACCAGGAAGCTGATTCCCCAGGTCTTGCTCCCCGCCACCTTCCAGATCAGCAGGCAGATGACCACGCCGTAGAGCAGCGAGTGGGTGAAGCCGACTCCGGGCCAGCCACGATGGAACTGAGCCGGGTCGTGCGCCTTCAGCTCCCAGGGCCCGAGATGGATTCCGTAGACGAACCACTTGCTCATCATGTCCGGCGAGTACGAGCCGATCAGGAGCGGCACGAACGCCAGCTTGATTCGCGAGTGCTTCTGGATCGCGTACGGCTCGAGGTCGTGCGCGGACCAGCTCACCGGGTCACCAGATCCTCCGGACCGCCGCCGGCACGAGCCAGACGACAACGAGCACGTAGGCGACCGCGACCCAGTACGAGAGCAGGAAGTCGACGGTGATCAGGCCGATGCCGATGTAGACACCGGCGGCGGCGAGGTACCCGCAGAACACGGCGAGCTCGCGCCGCGTCGGGCGAAGCGGCCCGTCCGGGTCGGGCTTGCTCAGCGGTCGCAGTCGCACGTTCGGATCCCGGCGAGGACGCGACGGCCGCAGGAGACGCAGAACTGCTCGAACTCTCGCCGGCGCCGCCACGCTCCGCCGAGCGCAACCAGACCGGCGAAGGCGCCCGCCCCGAGGACGGCGGCGAAATCGGGATCGAGAAGCACGCGAACGGCGAGTATGTCAGTCCATCTCGATCTCGTAGGCCATCAGGATCGCGTCCACGTATTCCCGGCCCCGCCGGTACTGGCCGCTGCCGGAATCCCTCGCGAACGAAGCCGAAGTCCTCGTACAGCCGGATCGCCGCCTCGTTGTGCGGAAAGACGTGCAGCTCGAGCTTGCGAACGCCCGCGGACGCGGGCCCACTCGACCGCCTGCGAGAGGAGCGCCTTGCCGACCCCGCGGCGGCGAAAGCCCGCTCCGACCATCAGGCCGAGGTCGGCCACGTGACGGCTGGCGGGATGGGGATCACGCGCCGAGGACAAACGCCCGACGACAGCTCCCTCGGCCTCGGCCACGAACACGGCCGCGTCCGGATGCCGGCGCACGGCGCGCAGATAGCGGCGCTCGGCGCCGATCGAACGCCAGCCGCGGTCCGAGATCAACCATCCTTCCGGCTCGCCCCCGATCGCCTCCGCGAGGGCGACCAGGGCACCTGCGTCCCCGGGCTGGGCGCGCCGGACCGAGAACGGCGGCGAGGGAGAGCTCAACCCGCGTCTCGCCGAGTGCGTTCGACGACGGTCCCCCGGCCGCCTCTGCGCGGGTCTCCGGCGGCCGCCAGCGACCCGTCGGCAAGGACCTCCACGGCGGAGACGCCGCCGAAGTACAGGTTGCGCCGCCGCCAGCGGACGAGCGGGTACCCGAGCGCCTCGAGCCGGTCCAGCTCGACCGGATCGGCTCCGCCCTCGCAGTGCAACCCGCCTTCTTCGAGATGGACGCGTGGAGCGTTGATCGCCTCTTCGACCCCGAGACCGTGATCGATCACGTTCACGATCGACTGGAGGATCGCGCCCCGAAGTCGAACGGAGCCGGCACTGCCGACCACGAGTCGAGGTCGGCCCCGTTCGAGCACGAGCGACGGCGCCATCATGCTCGTCAGCCTGGCTCCCGGCCGCGCCGGACCCCTGCAGGTCGTACTCGCCCAGCATGTTGTTCAGGTGAATGCCGGTTCCGGGCACGATCACGCCCGAGCCCGAGCCCGCCGACGCCGAGAGCGAGGCGGCGTTCCCGGCACCGTCCACCACGGAGATGTGCGTCGTGCTCGAGACCGCCCGCACGCCGGCGCGAGCGCCCGGCGCACGTTCTCGTCCGAGAGCAACCTGCCCGGCAGGCCGCCGCGGTAGAGGTCGCCGGCGAAGCGCCGGCGGCGGGCAGCGGACTGCTCGCGCATCACCTCCACGAGTTGCGCAATCGCATCGGCGCTTCCGAACGGGGCACGATCGAGCCGATCGAGGAGGCGCAACCCGAAGGCGATCAGGATCCCTCCCGATGACGGGGGCGGATTCGTCAAGACCTCCCGGCGGCGGAAGCGAACGGCGAGTGGGCGCCGGCGGACGACGCGGAACGCCCGGAGGTCGGCGGGCGAGATCATCCCGCCGGTGTCGCGAACGTGCGTGACGATCGCCCGGGCCAGCTCCCCCTCGTACAGCTCGCTGGCACCGTGCTCTGCAATCCGCTCGAGCGTGTCGCCGAGATCGGGGAGACGCAGCCGCTCGCCCGCAGCCCGCCGCCGGTAGACGCGCCGGCCTTCGGGGGTGTGGCGGAGGATGACCTCGAGGATCGCGTGCAGGTAGGCCTGCTGGCGCGTGAGCTCGAAGCCCGAGCGGGCCAGCTCGATCGCCGGCTCGACGAGCTCGGTCCAGGGCAGCGAGCCGTAGGAGCGGTGCGCAGCGTCGAGGCCGGCGGCGTTTCCGGGGACCGCACACGAAGCCGGGCCGATGTGGAACACCTGCGCCGTCTCACGGTCGAAGTCGACGTCGATCGACTCCATCTCCGCGGCCTCTTTCGGAGTTCGGCCCAGACCGGGCATTGCGACGAAGAAGTCGAGGAGCCGTGTCGTCCGGTCCCTGGCTCGGTGGACGAGCATGAACCCGCCGCCGCCCGGCCCCGTGAGCGGACTCTCGACCACCCACGACGCGAACGCGGCCGCAACGCAGGCGTCGACGGCGTTCCCGCCTTCCTGGAGGATCCGTGCGCCCGACCTCGGCGGTCAGCGGATGACCGGCAGCGACCGCACCCCGCATGACGTCAAGCGTAAGCCGCTGCGCTGTTCGGCGCGGGCGCAGCCCGCGACGTGCGTGTGGGCACCACCGCCTTGTAACAGACTGTTACTTGCCGTGGACGCACACACTCCAACCTCACGGTTGTGCGCGAGGCGTCGGACCAAGTAACAGTCTGTTACTTGGCCCGGGCCGACGGCGGCGACTACAGGTCGCGGAGAAAGCTCGGTGGCTCGAGCACCTCGTCGGCGGACGTGTCGTGCGGGTGGACGGCCACCGGTCGCCGGCTCCGACGCTCGCCGCCGAGGCCTGTGGCGATCACCGTCACCCACACCTGGCCGGTGAGCCGCTCGTCGATCGTCGCGCCGAAGATCAGGTTCGTGTCGTCCACCGCGCCCTGCCGGACGACCTCGGCTGCCTCGTTGACCTCGAACAGCGACAGGTCGTCGCCGCCGGCGATCGACAGCAGGATGCCGCGGGCGCCGGTGAGCTCGGTGTCGATCAGCGGGGAGCGCAGGGCACGCTCCGCAGCTTCCCTGGCGCGGTTCTCGCCCGTCGCGAAGCCGATTCCCATCAGCGCGTTGCCGCCGTCCTGCATCACCGTGCGAACGTCGGCGAAGTCGAGGTTGATCAAGCCCGGCATCGTGATCAGGTCGCAGATCCCCTGGACGCCCTGGCGGAGGACGTCGTCGGCGATCTTGAACGCGTCCAGCATCGACGTGTTCTTCTCGAGCACCTCGAGCAGGCGATCGTTCGGGATCACGATCACCGTGTCGCACGCTTCGCGCAGAGCCTGAACGCCGGAATCGGCGGCCGATTTCCGGCGGGTGCCCTCGAAGCGGAACGGCAGCGTGACGATCCCGACTGCGAGCGAGCCGAGCTCCCGTGCGATCCGGGCGATCACCGGCGCGGCGCCTGAGCCGGTCCCGCCGCCCTCGCCGGCGGCGACGAAGACCATGTCCGAGCCCCGCAGCGTGCGCTTGATCTGGTCGTAGGCCTCCTCGGCGGCACGGCGGCCGATCTCGGGGTCGGCGCCGGAGCCGAGGCCCTCGGTGAGCTCGCGGCCGATGTGGATCTTCATCGGCGCGTCGCTCATCTGGAGCTGCTGGATGTCGGTGTTCACGGCGACGAAGTCGACGCCGCTGATGCCCGAGTCGATCATCCGGTCGACCGCGTTCAGCCCCGCTCCGCCGACTCCGACGATCCGGATCGCGGCGAGGTAGGCTGCCGAGTCGGCCCGCGGAGCCCGGTAGAGGCGCGCAGGCTGCTCGGGAAGAGGCTCGATCCAGCGCGAGGCGGGCCGCTCTTCGGCCGGTGTCGCCGCGTGAGCCGGAGCAGGCGGAGGTGCGGGCGCCGGCGTTCGCTCCACGACAGGCGGGGCGGATGGCGCCGGCGGCGGCACAGCCGCCGCCGGCGGGAGTTCAGGGGATTCTTGGTCGGAAGCCGGGGCCGCTCTCTCCCCCAGGCCGTTCTCCTCGGGCCTGGATTCCGGCTCCGACTCGGGCTCGCTCGGGCGTCGCTCGGCCTGGCGCTGCGCGGCCTCGGTCGCCCGGAAGAGCTCGGCCAGCGGCCCCTCACGCATGCTCGCGCGCTTTCGCGCCATTGAGCACCTCCTTCGCCAGGTCGCGATACGCCTCGGCCGCAGTGCCGGTCGGGTCGTACTTGAGGACGGACGTTCCCTTCACCGGTGCCTCCGCATAGCGGATCGTCTTGCGGATGCGCGTCTTGAAGACCAGGTCGCCGAAGTTCTCCTGCAGGATCTCGAGCGCCTCGCGCGAGTGCAGAGTCCGGCTGTCGTACATCGTCGGCAGGATCCCTTCGATCCCGACGTGGGGGTTCAGGTTCTCGCGAATCATGCTCAGCGTGTTCTCGAGCTGAACGAGACCGCGGAGCGAGAGGTACTCGCACTGCACCGGGACGATCACGCCGTTCGAGGCGACGAGCGCGTTGATCGTGAGCAAGCCGAGCGACGGGGGCGTGTCGATGACGACGAAGTCGTACTCGCGCCTTGACGGGCTGCAGCGCCTTCTCCAGCGCGCGCTCGCGGCCGATCATGCTCGACAGCGCGAGCTCCGCGCCTGCGAGGTCGATCGACGCGACGGCCAGGTCGATCTCGCCATGGTGGACGATCTGCTCGATCGGGAGCTTGTGGACGAGCACGTCGTACATCGAGCGTTCGATCGTGTCGGGGTTCAGGCCCTGGCTCATCGTCAGGTTGCCCTGCGGATCGAGGTCGACCGCGAGCACCTTCTTCCCCTTTTCCGCGAACGCGACAGCGAGGTTCAGCGTCGAGGTCGTCTTCGCAACGCCGCCTTTCTGGTTGGCGAATGCGATGACCCTGCCCACTGTCGCTCCTTTAGAGGTTGGCGCCTGGAATACCGGGCGCTCGATGTCTTCGACAGCCGCCATGCCGGGCCGTCTTTCGGCTCAGGCTAGCAGAGTCCTGCTCGTGCTTTCGAGCATTTGCCGGCACTGCGCTACGGCTTCCAGAGCCGCTTCCGGCGCGGACCGCTCCGCTCGGACCCACTCTTCCGCCTCGGCGAGAAGCGCCCGGAGCTCACACAGAAGGGCGTCGGGCAACGCGTGCTCCCGGTCGAGTGCCTCGATCCGCTCCAGCCGGGCGAGCACGCGTCGCGCCTCCTCCACCCCGTCGATGATGCTGAGCGCGCCGTCACGCCGCTGTGCCGGATTCGGGCCGAATTGCACGCGCCGAGAAATAGCCTGGCGGTCTCGCTTTCAGCCCGAGCAGCGCGTCGTCGAGCGCCACGATCAGCCGGTCGCGATCGTCGAAGAGCAGCGTCTCGACGATCGCACGACGCAGTGCATCTGCGACGAGCTCGTCGGCGCGGTCGCCGCGGGCAAGGCTTCGCAGACCTGTGGCGGCTGCGGCTCGCTCCTGGCTCGTCTCGCCCAGGAGCACGGAGGCACGCATCGCCGCGGCCCACAGTCCGTCGGCCCCGCCGAGCAGCGCGGTCACCGACTCCCGGAGACGCTCCGAGCGTAGAGGCTCGCCCTCGAAGAGCGACAGCTCCCAGCGCTCGAGCGCCTCGGCAAGCTCTCCCTCGTCCTCGATCCGCTCGATCCGCTCCAGTAGCTCGCCGGCCAGGCGTCCCCGCCACGGGTCGAGCCTGCTCGGCTCACCGCCCGGCTCGGTGGCGGCGATCCCGAGCACCGGCCTGATCCCGAACGGGTGCCAATCCAGCTTCTCGAACACGACCGGGCCCGCGGCGACGGAGGCGGCGGTCGCAAGCCGAAGCACGGTGACGGCATCGGCGAACTCGGCGGGCGCGTCGGGCGGTGTCCGCTCTTCGCCGGCCAGCTCGCGCTCCATTTCCATGACGCACGTCCGCTCGGGCTCGGAGCCGAAACGCGCCGGCAGCAGGTCTCGCGCCTCGGGCCAGCGGCCGCTCACCTCGTCGAGCGAGGAGGCGCGCACGCGAATCCCCCGAGCAAGCGTGACGGGAGCAGCACCGACCGAGAGGCCGACCAGGGGAGCGACCGCGCTGTACGACCGCGACGAGCCGAAGAGCGAGCGTTCGAGCTCGCCGTACTTGCGTTCGAACGCGCTGTCCTCCCAGTCGAAGCCGCCGCACGCTTCGGCCGTGCGGGTCAGCAACGGGAGCAGGATCGAGCGGAAGAGCGCGCGTTCCTCCGACGACTCCGGCCCTGCATGCGCCCGGGCGAAGATCGCCGCTGCCGGCTCGCGCCGCAGCTCGTCGATCGCGATCCGCGCGTCCTCGAGCGACGCGAGCCAGAACGCCCGAGCCTGGACGTGATCTCGCACGAGCGGCCGGTATTCGTAGAAGCCGGACGAGTGCTGCTCGATGACGAACGGCAGCTCCCCGCCGGACACCTCGGGGCCGAGCTTGGCGAACGAGGCGAGGCAGAACGCCCTCAGGACGCCGTGGAGATGCGGAGCGCGAACCGACATGCTCCTTCTTTCTAGCCGTCGGGCCGGATCACTCCCTCCCTACACCTGGCAGCCGGGGCACCAGTACGCGATTCGGTTGGCGTCGCCCTGGCCGCGCGAGCGGACCGTCTCGCCGCAGCGCGGGCACGGACGGCCGACGCGGCGGTACACGTTGTTGCGGTCCCGGCTTCCCTCGAGCGAGCCGCGCATCAAGGTCGCCGCCTCGTCGAGCACCGTGCGCAACTCCTCGTCGGTCGTCCTCCCGAGCGCTCGCCAGGGAGAGAGGCGCGCGCGCCAGAGCGCCTCCGCCTTCCATTTGTTGCCGATTCCGGCGACGAGGCGCTGGTCGAGGACGGAGTCTCCGACCTCGCGCGCCGGGTCCTCCCGACGGAGGTTCGCGAGCATGACGTCGAAGGCGGGCGGCGTTGCGAGGATGTCCGGGCCGAGCCGGGCCAGCGTCCGCGTGTGCAGCTCGAGGACCGGGCCGTTCCAGAGCACCGCCTCCTGCTCGCGCCCTCTGAGGACGAGCCATGGCCGCCCGTGACGCTCGGAGCCGCTCGGGACGACCGTCCAGCGCCCGGTCATCCGCAGATGGCTGCGCAGGACGTAGCCGCCCTCGAACGTCAGCAGGAGGTTCTTCCCAACCGCCTCGACACCCAGCAGGCGGCGACCGTCGAGCCGCTCGGCCAGCCGTCCGACCGCCGCTCTCGGATGGGGCGTCTCGACCGTGAGGTGCTCGCCGACGAGCGGCTGCAGCCGGCGCGCGGCACGATGGAGCGCGTCCCCTTCGGGCATGGGCGATCAGGATAGGCGCCGCGTCTAGCATCTAGGCTGCCGGTGTGGCGTTTCGCGTGATCCGTCCCGACGAGCTCGAGTGGATCACGCGCCCTCACGAGCCCGAGGAGCCTGCACGCCACGTCGCCGAGCTGAGCGAGCTGGCCGGCTTCGCGCACACGCGCGCGAACGTCTGGCGCTACGAGCCCGGCGCCAAGGGACGCCGCCACAAGCATCCGCTCCAGGAGGAGACGTTCGTCGTCCTCGCGGGGACGCTGACGATGTACCTCGGCGACCCGCCGGAGCGTCACGACGTGCCCACCGGGGGTCTCATCCATGTCGAGCCCGGCACACCGCTTCAGACGGCGAACCACGGCGACGGGGATCTCCTCCTCTACGCCTACGGCACGCCGCCGGAGCGGGAGCACGCCGAGATCCTCGACACCGCGATCTAAGGCCTGAGCACGGCCCGCCGGGGCCCCGCGAGGAAGCCGGCCTCGACGAGCAGCGGCAGCGCGTCGCTCTCGCTCACCGGCTGCCCGTCGAAGCGCTCCACGGCGAGGCGCTTGCGCGTGAACGTCGCGCGTGGCCGACGAGGGCGCCGAGCGCGACGCGGAGCCATTCCGGCTCGGGATCGCGAAGCGGAACCAGCGAGCGCCCGCCGCGCTCGACGAAGAGGGCCGGCCGGCCGCCGAGGAGAACGACGTACGCGCCGGCGACTCGCGCCGCCCGCGCCCCCGCCCGCTTGGGCCACGGAAGGACTGCGCCGTAGGGCTGCGCCGGGTCGGCGGCGGCGAGCACCAGCGGCTCGGCGTCGTCGTCCTCGCGTGGACGCAGCTCGCGCAGCCGCTCGACGGCCCCGCCGAGCGCGAACTGGGCGCCGCCGAGACCCTCGACGAAGTAGCCACGGCGGCTGAGGCCGAGCGTCTCCAACGCCTTCAGCTCGCCGTACACAGCGCCGTAGCCGCCCTGAATGCCCTCGGCCCGGACACCGTCGCGGGTGACGATGCCCTGGCGCTCGAGCAGCAGCTCCGCCAGGGCCCGCCGATCCGGCGCGCCCTCGAACAGACGGCCCGTGAGCGACCAGCGCCCCTGTGTCGCCGTCGTCGCCGTGGAGCGATGGCGCGAGAAACGGCGCGGCCGCCGCTCGGGCTTGGGAGTTCCGTAGCGCCGCCCGGCCCGCAAGGGCTGCCAGGCGTCGTTCGTCACCTCGCCCGCCCAGACCAGGTCCCAGAGCGCAGGGAGAACCTCGCTGCTCTCCAGCCGGCTCTCTTCCAGGAGCTCGGGCCAGAACACGGCGCCGCCGGTCAGAGCGCGCCTGATGACGGAATGGACCTCTTCGTCAGGTGACGCCGCGGCCGGCACCTGCCCGAGGACACCCGCGTCCTCGCGGAAGTACAGCGCGACGCGATCGAGCCCGGCGCCGACCCAGACGACCTCGCCGGTGGCGCAGAGCTGGTCGAGCTGCTCGGGACGGTAGCCCGGGACGCGGCGAGGCAGCACGTCGGACTCCAGCAGCGAGACGGGTAGGGCCAGCGCCTGAAGCGGGACGAGGGCTTCGCGAAGTGAAGCCCGGCGATCCACGCCGTGCCAGCTCGGCAGGAAGCGTCCGAGCGTCGCCTGCTCGGCCGGCTCCACTTCCTTGCGCAGCGCCGCGAGCGATGCCCGGCGCAGGCGGCGGAGCACGTCCGGGTCGCACCATTCGCGCTCGGTCCCGCCGGGCCGTAGCTCGCCGCGGACGAGCCGGTCGGCCCGCTCGAGGGTGCGCAGGATCGGCTCGACGTCCTGGCCGAAGCGTGCGTTCGCCTCGGCGGTCGTGAACGGCCCCCGCGAGCGGGCGAAGCGGGCGACGAGGCTCTCCAACGGCTCGTCGCCGCTCTCCAGGAAGACGTCGGGCAGGCCGGACGGCGGCATCGCTCCGAGCGCGTCCCGGTACCGGCCGGCGTCCTCGGCCGCGATCAGGCGCTCCTCGCCGGCAATCTTCACGACGATCGCGCGACGGTCGCGTACAAGATCGGATGCAAGATTCTGATCAAATTCGCTATTACGCAAATCCCCGGTTCTTCTCAGCACGTCGTGCAATTCATCTGGAGAACGTGGGTCTCCGCGCAACCGCGCTTCGACCTCGGCCAGCGCTCCGGGATCGATCAGCTCGCGGAGCTCCTCCTGTCCGAGCAGCTCGCGCAGCAGGTCGCGGTCGAGTGACAGCGCCTGCGCCCGGCGCTCGGCGGGCGGCGTGTCGTCCTCGTACATGTACGTGGCGACGTAGTCGAAGAGCAGCGAAGCCGAGTACGGAGACGCCGAAGCGGTCTCGATGTCGACCACGTCGATCTGCCGCGAGCGCAGGCCCTGCAGCAGCTTCTTCAGCGCCGGCAGGTCGAACACGTCCTGCAGGCACTCCCGGTAGGTCTCGAGCACGATCGGAAACGCGGGGTAGCGGCGGGCGACCTGCAGCAGCGACTGGGCCTTCAGCCGCTGCTGCCAGAGCGGCGTGCGCTCGCCCGGACGGCGGCGCGGGATGAGCAGCGCGCGGCCTGCGTTCTCACGGAAGCGAGATCCGAACAGGGCCGTCTGCCCCACCTCCTGCACGACGAGGTCGTCGAGCTCGTCGGGGTCGACGAAGAGCTCCTCGGTGGGAGGCGGCGCGTCCGCGTCGGGGAAGTGGAACGCGATCCCGTCGTCCGACCAGATCGACTGCGCCTCCACCCCGAGCGCGTCGCGCAGGCGCGCGCCGACCGCCATCGCCCACGGCGCGTGGACCCGGGCGCCGAACGGTGTGAGGATGCAGACGCGCCAGTCGCCGATCTCGTCCCGGAAGCGCTCGACGACGACGGTTCGGTCCGAGGGGACAACCGTAGTTGCGGCTTCCTGCTCGCGCAGGAAGCCTAGAAGGTTGCGAGCTGCGCGTTCGTCGAGTCGATGTCGGTGTTTCAGTCTCTCTAGGGCTTTCGTGTGCGAAAGCCCGGCCAGCTCGCGGGAGAACCGCCCGATCTGCTCGCCGAGCTCGTACGGGCGCCCGACCCCCTCGCCCTTCCAGAACGGCACCGCACCCGGGAGGCCCGGCGCGGGCGAGACGAGCACGCGGTCGCGGGTGATCTCCTCGATCCGCCAGGTCGAGGCCCCGAGCAGGAACGTCTGCCCGGCGCGAGCCTCGTAGACCATCTCCTCGTCGAGCTCCCCGACCCGCCCGCCGCCGTCGACGAGATGGACGCCGAACAAGCCGCGATCCGGGATCGTGCCCGCATTCGTGACCGCAAGCCGGCGCGCCCCGTCGCGACCCCGGATCGTGCCGCCGGTTCGATCCCAGACGATCCGCGGCCGCAGGTCGGCGAACTCGTCCGACGGGTAGCGCCCGGAGAGCATGTCGAGGACGTTCTCGAGCTGCACCCGGGAGAGGTCGGCGAACGGATACGCGCCGCGCACGAGGTCGTGCAGCTCACCGACCTCGATCTCGTCGTCGGCGCAGATCGCGACGATCTGCTGGGCGAGGACGTCGAGCGGGTTGCGCGGGATGACGGTCTCTTCGATCTCGCCGGCGAGCATCAGCTCCGCGACGACGGCGGACTCGAGCAGGTCGGCGCGGAACTTCGGAAAGATCCGACCCCTCGAGACGGCGCCGAGCTCGTGCCCCGCACGTCCGATCCGCTGGAGACCGCGGGCGACCGATTTCGGGCTCTCGACCTGCACGACGAGGTCGACCGCGCCCATGTCGATCCCGAGCTCGAGCGAGGACGTGGCGACGAGACACGGGATCCCACCCCGCTTGAGCAGCTCCTCGATCTCGACCCGCTGCTCGCGCGCGAGCGAGCCGTGGTGCGCGCGGGCGATCTCCGCCTCGGCGAGCTCGTTCAGGCGCAGGGCGAGCCGCTCGGCAAGCCGGCGGTTGTTCACGAAGACGATCGTCGAGCGGTGCTCGTTGACCAGCCGAAGCAGCTCCGGGTAGATCGAGGGCCAGATCGACTGCGAGCCGAGCTCGGTGCCGGCGTCCATCTCCTGGCCGTCGGCAGGCGCGGGATACGACAACGTGCGGTTCGAGGGCAGCTCGCGCATGTCCTCGAGCGGAACGACGACCTGGAGGTCGAGCTCCTTCCGGCGGCCCGCGTCGACCAGGCGGATCGGCCGCGCGCCGGACACGAACCTGCCGATCTCCTCGAGCGGCCGCTGGGTCGCGGAGAGGCCGATCCGCTGGACGGGCTCACCCGTCAGGCGGTCGAGGCGCTCGACGGACAGCACGAGATGCGCGCCGCGTTTCGTGCCCGCGACCGAGTGCACTTCGTCGAGGATGAGCGTCCGGACGCTCTTGAGCATCTCCCGCCCTTGCGAGGTGAGCAGGAGGAAGAGCGACTCGGGCGTGGTGATGAGGATGTCCGGGGGCTTGCGCAGCATCGCCGCGCGTTCCTTCGCCGGCGTGTCGCCCGTACGGACGCCGACCGTGAGCTCGGAGCGCAGCCCGGCGAGCGGCCCGCGGAGGTTCCGCTCGACGTCGTAGTTCAGGGCTTTGAGCGGCGAGACGTAGAGCAGGCGGAGGCCTTCCCCGGGCGCCGGGTTCAGCCGGTCGATTCCGTACAGGAACGCGGCGAGCGTCTTGCCCGAGCCGGTCGGCGCCTGGATCAGCGTGTGCTCGCCGGAGGCGATCGCCGGCCACCCCTGCTCCTGCGCGGGCGTCGGCGCATCGAACGTGCGGCCGAACCAGTCGCGAGTGGCGTCGCTGAACACGTCCAAGGCGCCCACGACGGCAGCGTACCCCTTGTCTTCCGAGACGAACAAGTGTTCGTAACGGCCGATCTATGATCGCCCCGTGAGGACGCTCGTGCTCGCGCCGGTCGCGTTCGCCGCGGCGCTGCGCCGACCCCGCGCCCTTCACGAAGTGACTAGCATCGCGTCCATGCCCGAGCGCCTGTACTTCACCGGCGACGACGAGGCCGACGCGCTGATCGCGCAGGAGCCGATGGCGCTCCTGATCGGCTTCGCGCTCGACCAGCAGGTGACCGTGCCGACCGCGTTCGGCGGGCCGCTGAAGATCAAGCGGCGGCTCGGCACGCTCGACCCCGGACGGATCGCCGCAACCGACCCGGCGACGCTCGAGGAGGCGTTCCGGCAGAAGCCCGCCGTCCACCGCTTCCCGGGAGCGATGGCCGCCCGCGTACACGAGCTGAGCACGTTCGTCGCCGAGCGCTACGGCGGCCGCGCCGAGCGGCTCTGGACCGAGGCCGCCGACGCCGACGACCTCCGGCTGCGGATCGCCGAGCTCCCCGGGTTCGGCGAGATGAAGATCAAGGCGCTCGGCTCGGTACTGGCGAAGCGGTTCGGGGTCGAAGCCGCCCAGGGGCTGGTACCAGGCCACCCCACGCTCGGCGACGTCGATTCGGCGGAGGCGCTGGAGAGCTACCAGGCCGCCAAGCGCGCCCACAAGGCCTCGCTGAAGAAGGCGTGAAGGCTGCAATTGCCGCTGCGCTGGCGGTGCTCGCGGTCGGGGGCGCCGCGGCCCAGCCGAAGCTCGCCGGCTGCCCGATGTTCCCGGCGGGCAACCCGTGGAACGTCCGCGTCGACTCGCTTCCGGTCGCAGCGAGCTCTGCGGCGATCGTCGCCGAGCATCGGCGCCGACACCGGCCTCCATCCCGACTTCGGCGCGGGATTGTGGGAAGGCCGCCCGATCGGCATTCCCTACACGATCGTGACCGCGAAGCAGGCGAAGGTCCGCGTCTCGTTCGACTACGCCGGCGAGAGCGACAGGGGCCCGTACCCGGTCTCACGCAACGTCAAGGTCGAGGGTGGAAGCGACCGGCACGCGCTGATCGTCGACCGCACGGCCTGCAGGCTCTACGAGCTCTACGCCCTTCGGCGGGCTTCGGACGGCTGGCACGCCGGTTCCGGGGCGATCTGGAATCTACGGTCGAACCGCCTCCGACCGGCGGGCTGGACCTCTGCCGATGCCGCCGGCCTGCCGATCCTGCCCGGACTCGCACGCTACGACGAGGTCGCCGCCGGCCACATCGACCACGCCCTCCGGTTCACGGTGCAGCGCACGCGGCGCGCCTACGTCTACCCCGCCCGCCACTTCGCCAGCGACCTCGCCGATGCGAGCCTGCCGCCGATGGGGCTTCGCCTTCGGCTGCGGGCGACGTTCGACACGCATCCGTTCCCGCGCCAGGCGCGCGTGGTACTCGAGGCGCTGAAGCGCTACGGGATGGTCGTCGCCGACAACGGCTCGAGCTGGTTCATCTCCGGTGCGCCCGACTCGCGGTGGTCGAACGACGACCTGCACACGCTCGGTCGCGTCAAAGGATCCGATTTCGAGGTCGTCGACCCGAGCGCGATCCATCCCTGAGCCTCCTCGCCTCTTCTGGCCCTAGCCCTTGCCTTTTCGCTCGGGATGGAAGACGATCTCGACGTGCCGTTCCATTGGTTCGTCCTCCTTCGAGCCCACCCGCGCGAGCGAAGGGACGAAGTCAGCGACCTGTGCCGCAACACGGCGGCCGTCTGTGCGAGAACCAGATCTACTACGACGA
>CAWALI010000003.1:852500-1052396 GCA_963782905.1 uncultured Actinomycetota bacterium | reverse complement strand
TGACCCTCGCGGCACGCGATCCGGGCGATCTCGATCTCGTCCTGTCGACACGGTGGCGGCTGACCTGCGGACAACTCCGCGGCGTCAGCCGCCACGTGCGTGGGAGGCGTCGTACGTCTGGAAACGGCCGGCCGGACCCGACTCAGGCACTGCTTCAGCAGGTGTGCGGATCGAAGCCGTAGGGCAGCTCGAGCCGATGGGCCTTCATCAGCGCGTCATCGGTGAGGATGTCCAGGGTGCGTCCCTCGGCGGCGACGATCCCGTCGGAGAGCACGATCGCCCGCGGACACAGCTGGAGGGCGTAGGGCAGGTCGTGGGTGACCATCATCAGGGTCACGTCGAGGCCGACGAGGATGTCGGCGAGCTCGCGGCGCGACGCAGGATCGAGGTTGGAGCTCGGCTCGTCCAGCACGATGATCTCCGGCTCCATGACGAGCACGGTGGCCACGGCCACGCGCCGCCGCTGCCCGAAGGAGAGATGGTGAGGAGGGCGGTCGGCGAAGTCGGCCATCCCCACCATCTCGAGGGCTGCCATGACGCGCCGGTCGAGGTCGGCGCCGCGTATCCCCAGGTTGCGCGGGCCGAAGGCGACGTCGTCGCGGACGCTGCCCAGGAAGAGCTGGTCGTCGGGGTCCTGGAAGACGATGCCCACGCGGCGGCGGATCTCGGTGAGGTGCTGCTTGACCACCGGGAGGCCGGACACGCTCACCGTGCCACGCCCGGGCATGAGGATGCCGTTGAGGTGCAGCACGAGGGTGGTCTTGCCGGCGCCGTTCGGCCCCAGCACCGCCACGCGCTCACCGCGGTGCACGTGCAGGTCGACGCCGAAGAGGGCCTGGTGGCCGTCGGGATAGGCGAAGGCCACCGACTGCAGGTCCAGGACGGGGGTGGTCATCGGCGTGCGCTCCCGTCGTAGCCGCGCGCGAGCATCGCGAGGTGGACCCGCTCGCCGCGCTCGAAGGAGCGGATGAACAGCGCGCCGACCGAGCGGCCGAGCACGGGCCAGTGGCGCGGGTTGCGCGCGGAGAACCCGCGGGACTCCCGGGCCGTCCTCATCCGGCCCAGCTCGTCGGTCACGACGTCGAGGTAGCGCACCATGAAGCCCATGATCTGCACGAGCTGGGCGGGTACGCCGAGACGCTCGAGCCCGTCGAGCAGCTCACGCGGGTCGGTGGTCGCGGCCAGCAGCAGGCTGGCCAGCACGCCGAGCGTCGCCCGGACGACCAGGCCGACGGCTCCCGCCAGTCCCGGCTCGCTCACCGACAGCCCCAGCACCTCCACCTCGGGTCCGGCGGCCACGAACGGCAGGACGGCGGCGAAGACGAGCACCGGCGTCTCGATGACCATGCGGCGCGCGAGGTGGCGCACCGGCACGCCGGACACGGCGACGAGCACCGACAGCACGACGGCGTACCCCACGAACGCGGGGGCCCAGGTCAGCGGCGTCGCCACGACCAGGAGCATGAAGCCGACGAGCCCGGCGACCTTCAGGTGGGCCGGCGCCCGGTGGAGCGGAGAGTGGCCGTGGAAGTGCAGCCGGTGCCCGTGCGGGGCGCCCACGTCACTCCCCCTCGCGGCGCGGGCGGACCCGCACAGTGGCCGGCTCCGGGGAGCGACGCAGGCGGACGAGCAGCGACGAGAGACCCAGCACCACCAGGCAGCCGAGCACGCCGGCCAGGCCGCCCGAGATGCGCCCGTGGCCGACGCCGGGGACCTCGTAGCCCGCCAGCGGTCCCCCGCCCGACGGCTGCTCGGCGGACGCGAAGCCGAGGTCGCCCGCCACCCGGTTGAGCCCGTCCGGGCTCGCCGACGCGTAGAAGCTGGCGACACCAGCGATCACGAGGGCGAGCCCGAGGACCACCAGCAGCACCGTCCGCGTGGGTATGCCCCTCATGCCGCGACCGACCGGGTCTCGAGCTCACGGGTGGCGAGGTGCCGCCGAGCCCCGTGCACGAGGTCCGGACGCACCGCGACGATCCCGGCGACGACCACGAACGTGATCACGGCCTCCCCGATCCCGATGAGCACGTGCACCCCGAGCATCGCGGTCAGCAGCGTGTCGAACGGGATCGGCACGACACCGCCGACGGAGTAGAGCAGCACGAAGGTCGCGGCGCTCGCCGCCACCGAGGTGATCGCACCGAGTGCGGCCGCGGGCGCCACCATCGAGATCCGCCTGGGCAGCACGAGCAGGGCCCCGCGGAAGACGACGTAGCCGACCACCACGGCCACGAGTCCCATCAGCACGACGTTGGTGCCGAGGGCGGTGATGCCGCCATCGGCGAACAGCAGCGACTGCACCACGAGCACGACCGTCATGCAGAGAAGCCCCGTGTAGGGCCCGACGAGGACGGCGGTGAGCGCACCTCCCATGAGGTGGCCGCTCGTGCCTCCCGCGACGGGGAAGTTGATCATCTGGCCGGCGAAGACGAAGGTCGCGATGATCCCGGCGAGGGGTGCGACCCGGTCGTCGAGCTCGCGGCGTGCGCCGCGCAGGGCGATCGCGACACCGGTGGCCGCCACGCCCGCGGTGACCAGTGAGGTCGGTGCATCGAGGAATCCGTCGGGAACGTGCATGGGTGACCTCCGGGTCCTTGTTGCACTCCGTGTGCAACAACACTGGTTCGGCGCGAACCCCGGGTCCGGATGGGGGGATCGGACACCGGATGTGATCCGGCTCTCGTCAGAAGCCGATGAGGGTGCGAAGGACGACACCGCCGCCGACCGCGCAGATGCCGATCGCCGCGCCGTACCTCAGGTACGTCCGCAGCTTGCCGGCCAGGAAGCCTCGCTGGAGCGCCAGCCGCTCGATCCTCGTCACCACGTCGCGGGCGAGCAGACCCACCGCGGCCAGGGAGGCGGCCATCCCGATGCCGAAGGCGAGCACCAGCACGAAGCCGAACCACGCCCGTCCCAGGGCGACCGCCGCGAGGAGCAGCAGCAGCGCCGACGGGCTGGGCACCAGGCCCCCGACCAGGCCCATCACCCACACGCCCCAGCGACCGGGAGCGGCCTCCGGCTCCGCCGGGGCGGGTGACGACGTGCGACCACCGTCCGGCGACCGACGTCGCGATCCGGCCGACGCGTGCGCGGGCACGGGCGCCGCGCCGTGCCCGTGCCCATGCCCGTGGCCGTGGCCGTGGCCGTGCCCGTGCCCGTGCCCGTGCCCATGCCCGTGGCCGTGGCCCGTGGCCGCCGCCGGTGCGTAGCCGGGCCAGCAGGTAGAGCCCGAGACCCACGATCAGCAGACCCGTGGCGAGCGTCAACCAGGGATAGATCTGCGCGGGCACGAAGGCGCTGCTGAGCGAGACCAGCACGCCCAGCACGAGCACCGAGCCGGTGTGCGCCACCGTGACGGCACTCCCGACCGCGAACGCCGACCGCACGGACCTGTCGCCGCGCTGGGTGAGGTAGAACGCCATCACGGTCTTGCCGTGACCGGGCGAGAGCGCGTGCGAAGCACCGAGGACGAGCGCCACGAGGACGGCGAGCAGGCCGGCGAGCAGGCCGTTCTCACCGAGGAGCGACGTGGCCCGGGCCGAGAGCCAGCTGCCGCTGGTGGCCGTGGGGCCGTCGTCCGGCGAGCCCGGGAGCACGCCGGCCGGCCCGCCCGGCGACACGAGGAGCGTGGCCGACGTGACGTCCAGCGGGGACTGCAGCAGGTCCTCGGGGTAGGACGTCAGCCGGTCGCTGGTGCTCTCGCTCGGCACGTCCGAGGTGGTCAGGGTCATCTCGTCGCCGACGGCGGTGACCTCGCGCCACCCCACCGCCCCGGGCGCCGTGGTGTCCTGGAAGGTGATCTCGCCGGCGCCGACGTCCGCTGCTCCCGAGTAGTCGCAGGAGATCCGCGTGATCGGCAGACCGCCCTCGCCGTCACCGAGCGACGCGGACGCGCCCTCCAGCGTCAGGCGTACGGCGGTGCCGTCCGCCCGCAGCTCGAGCCCGCGGCCGGTCGTGGTGCACTCGCGCCGGGCCAGGGCCGGGCAGGTCGTCGATCGCGCCGGCCGAGCTGAGCGGTCGGGATCTCGGCGAGGTCGACGACGTGGTCGACCTGCACGCCGGTGGGTGAGACGAGGATCCCGGTGTAGCGGTTGACCGTGAAGTTGCCGAGGGGGTGCGCGGCCGCGGGGCCGGCCGTGATGACGAGGCTCGCGGCGATCGCGCCGAGGGCGAGCAGGACACGCGCGAGGAGTCTCATCGGCTTCCTTCGATCCGCGAGAGGGCGGCGCGTCCCTGGTCGCGCTGCCACGGGTTCAGGCCGGGGTCGGTGTCGAGTCCGCGCCGGAGGTGGGTGCGGGCCTCGCCCGTCCTGCCGAGCGCCGCCTCGATGGTGCCGCGGTGGATCCAGAACCGGGCCTCCGGGGAGCCGAGGCCGGTGGCCCGACGGGCGATCGTGAGGGCCTCGCGGTCGCGCCCGTTGCGGTGCAGCGCCCAGGCGAGGGCATCGGCCACGTGGACGCTCGTGCGCTGTCGCCACTCGGCGCGGGCCTGGCTCAGAGCCCTGTCGGCGGAGCCGTGGTCGGCCTCGAAGAGCGCCGTCTCGAGGTCGGTGCGGACACCGCTGGCTTCCAGCAGCTCGATCGTCGTGCGGACGACCTCGAACTGGGCGGCGGCCTCCTGGTCGCGACCGAGGTGGCGTCAGCAGCTCGCCGAGCTCGGTGACGTACTCGGGCAGCGGTTGGCGCGCGACGACGTCCTGCCAGGTCTCCACCGCACCGTCGAGGTCTCCGCGCGCGACCTGCAGGCGAGCGGTGGAGACGAGCGCCGGCAGGTGGTCCGGCACGGCCTCCTGGGCGACGGCGAGCTGACGGGCTGCTGCGCCGAGCCGGCCCTGCTTGCGGAGCATGTCGGCAGCGAGGGTCAGCGTGTAGGCCTGGTCGGCGCGGGAACCGGCGGCCGCGGCACGGCGCAGGATGCCCACGGCGCGGTCGAGGTCGCCGCGCAGCTCGTAGGCGTAGGAGTATCGGGCCGCGATCGCCGTGCTGGGCTGCAACCGGTCCGCAGTGCGCAGGGCCTGCATCTGCTCGTCGTACCTGCCGAGCTCGTTGAGGGCGTCGACGCGGATGGCGAGGGCGCCCAGGTCGCGCGGGTTGATGGCCAGGGCCCGGTCCGCGTCGTCCAGCGCGTCGGAGAAGTCGTGCCGGGCCGCGGAGATCGCCGCGGAGGCCGCGAGCGCCGAGAAGTTGTCGTCCGGTGAGATCTCGAAGGACCGTGCCGCGGCCGCGTCCGCCTTCTCGTAGAAGGACGCGTTGCCGGTCACGCGGGCCTGCTCGACGTAGGCGGCGGCGAGGTTGGCCCAGGACACGTGGTCGCCGGGCACGCGCCGCAGGGTGCTCTGCAACGCCGCGATGCTTGACTCGAGGTCCTGGCCGGAGTCGGGCACGACGCGCCCCACGGGGGCGGGCGCCGTGACGGCCGCGGGGTCCGACTGGTGTCACGATGCCGATGCCGCCGGAGACACCGAGCACGAGGCCGATGCCCACGACGATGAGGGTCTTGCGCACGGGAGCGTCCTTCCGAGGATGAGCGGTGGTGCAGCCCGACCGCGCGACGCGTACGCCGCGCGGCCGGGCTGATGGAGATGGATCAGTCCTTGCGCTTCTGACGGGCCGCGCCTCCGACGCCGCCGATGAGGGCCAGGAGGCCCACCCCGACGAACGCGAAGGAGTTCTCACGGCTCGGCACGATGCCCTGCACGAGGCCCCCCGTGTCGGCGGACTGCCGTGCCGCGCCACCCGTGGACGGGTGGGGGTCGGCGTTGCTGCCGCTGGCCGGGAGAGCCAGGTAGGGGAACGAGTCGCTGAACGCGACGTCGTTGGCGTCGACACCGTCACCCAGGTCGTTCGCCGAGCCGACGAGCTCGCCCTCGACGACCTGGAGCGCGATGTCGATGACGTCGTCACCCAGTCGGCGGCCGTTGGGGAACCCCTGGTTGTCCCCGCCGATCACGCCGAGCCGGTTGGGCTCCGCGGTGACAGGAGTGGACATGTTGAGGCGAAGCTGCTCGCTCGGGGTGACCTTGCCCTTGGGCTTGTTGAGGCCCTCGACGCCGGTGAGGAACACCGAGACGAGGTCGTTGCGAGGTGTCTTCGGAGCCTCGATGCCGTAGACGGACTCGATGAGCTTGGGCAGCTCGGGGTTGGTGACGTACTTCAACGCAGCGACGTCATCGGTGGGCTTGGAGGCGTTGAAGCCGTCCTTGAGCTTCAGCGGGATGACGACCTCGTTCACCAGCGGGTTGCCCAGTCGGGAGACCTGCTGGTACTTCCCGTTGGTGGACTTCTTCGATGTGGTCGACCACACGCCGATCACCGGGTTCTTCTTGGTGTTGTGATTCTTCGCGACCCAGCCCCTGGGCACCTGGAGGGCGACCGACTGGACGTTGAACCCGGCGAGGGTGTCATCGCCGACCTCGGACAGGTCGCCGCCGTAGAGCAGGTCGAAGACGCGCAGGTCGAGGAAGAACGAGTCCTCGGCCTGACCGGCGAACGACTTCACGACCTTGCCGGCCTTGATGGTCGCCTGGTTGCGCAGCCTGCCGTAGTCGGGCATGGAGGCCGCGCCGACGTTGGAGGGTGCCACGCGCCGGCTCTTGACGATGACCTTGGTCTTCGTGCCCTTCTTCTTGTACTTGATCCGCTCCAGCTTGTAGGTCTGGTAGAAGTTGAGATTCTTGTCCTTCAGCGACGTCACCGGGCCGGTGGCCGCCAGGAACGTGTCCTTGGTGACGTAGTGGTCCTTGAAGGTCCACCGGAAGGTCACGTCGGGCTTGGCGTCCGCGTCGTTGTCGACGTTGATGTCATAGCGCGCGTCGGTGGCGAAGCTGTAGAAGTTCGGACCACCGGCGGGCTCCTCGAAAGGCAGCCAGTTGGCCGCGAGCACGACCGCGTTCGACTTCTCCGGACTGCGGAAGGCGTAGAGGTCGGTGGTGTCGTACTGCGGTGTCCCTGAGATGAGCGGGGCCTCGCGGTGGCTCGACGCGCTGGCGCCGAGCGGACCGAGGCCCGCGAAGCCGACGGCTGTCAGCATGCCGCCGGCGCAGGCCAGGGCCACTGCCCCTTGGCGCTTGGTGGGTCGTGAGCGGTTCATCAGCAACTACTCCTTGATGTCGGCCCCGGCCGGCGGAGAGTCCCCCGACCCGGGCAGCCCGAGACTCGCAGTGAGACGGGGTTTCCTGTGTTCGGAGTCACAGCCGCTGCGGATTGGCGCACTCCAGCTCTGGCACCCCGGCCAGGCGTTCGTGCCTGTCGGTGACGCGCAGTCGGTTCGGCTCGGCGGTGCCCACCACCACGACCGCCATGGCACTGTCGGCACATGACCGACACGGACTTCGACGCGCTCATGGAGATGGTGGTTCACGGGTTCGAGGTGGCCGGCGTGCTCGTCCTGGTCCTGGGAGCCGTGCTCGCGTTCGCATCGGCGCTGGTCACCGCCAGACGTACCGGGACGGCCGTGGCCTACGAGCGGGTCCGTCGGGGCGTCGGGCGAGCCATTCTCCTGGGGTTGGAGCTGCTGATCATCGCCGACATCGTCCTGACCATCACCGTGGACCCGACGCTGGAGAGCGCCGTGGCGCTCGGCCTCATCGTGGTGGTCCGCACCTTCCTCAGCTTCTCGCTCGAGGTCGAGCTCGAGGGTGCCCTGCCGTGGCGGCGTTCGGTGCGCTCCGAGAGCCCACCGACCCGCGCCGACCACCCGTCCACCCACATCGGCCACTGAGGGGCGCGGACCCGGGAGCGTGACGGTCGTCCCGCTTGACTAGTTCGAACGCCTGTTCGATCATGGGCGGGTGTCCACCAGCCGCTCCCTCCCCGCGCTCGACCCCGGCCGCTCGGTCGTCGAGCAGCTGCGCGAGCGGGTCGCGGCCATGGAGCGCAAGCCTGCCACGCAGCCCGTCGCGACGCTGCCCGGACTGGCGAGCCTGGTGCCCCTGCACGCGGGCGCGACGTACGCCGTCGACTCCGCCTCGCTGGCCCTCGCGCTGGCCGCCGGGGCCTCGCAGGCCGGTGAGTGGGTCGGGTTCGCCGGCTGCACCGACTTCGGGGCGGAGGCCGCCGCGGAGCTCGGGATCGAGCTGTCGCGCACCGTGCTGGTGCCCGATCCCGGCGAGCACTGGCTGGAGGTGACCGCGGCGCTGGTCGACGTGCTCCGCGTGGTCGTCCTGCGCCCGCCGGCCCGCGTCGACGAGCGCACCGCCGGCATCCTCGACTCGCGCCTGCGCACGCGCTCCGCGGTGCTCGTCGTGCACGGCGCCTGGCCTCGGGTCGAGGCCCGCCTCAGCGTCGAGGAGTCGATCTGGAGCGGCCCGGAGTGCGGCACGGGACACCTGCAGCAGCGGCACGCCCGCGTCGCCCTGCACAGGGGCGCGCGACCGCCGCGGCACGCCGAGCTGACGTGGCCGGGGGCGCACCAGGTCGAGTCCGACGTCGACGTCCGGGTGCGGGAGATCCGGAAGGCGTCCGGGTGAGGCCTCGATGAGGGTGATGGTGCTGTGGTGCCCCGACTGGTCGGTGGTCGCCGCGCTCGACGAGGCCACGGGGTCGCCGCGCTCCCCTGCGGCGGTGCTGTCCGCCAACGTGGTCGAGGTGTGCAACGGTCCGGCCCGGGCCGAGGGCGTACGGCGGGGTCAGCGCCGCCGTGACGCCCAGGCCCGGTGCCCCGACCTGGTGCTGCTGTCGGCCAGCCCCGACCGCGACGCCCGGGCCTTCGAGCCGGTCCTGGCCACCGTCGAGGACCTGCGCCCCGGGGTGGCAGCGCTGCGCCCGGGCCTGCTCGCCGTCCGGGCACCCGGCAGCTGGTACGGCACCGAGAGCGCCGCGGCCGCGACGACGTGCCAGGCCGTGGTGGAGGGCGGCGTCTGGGACGTCCGGCTCGGCATCGCCGACGACGTCTTCACGGCCGAGCGGGCCGCTCGCACCGCGGACGTGCAGTCGTGGACGGTCGTCCCCGAGGGCAGGTCCGCGTCGTTCCTGCGCGGCCTGCCCGTGCACGTGCTGCAGGACGACGGCCCGCGGGGACGGGAGCTGGTCGACCTGCTCCAACGACTGGGCCTCCGCACCCTCGGCGACCTGGCCGACCTCCCGGGGGAGGCCGTGGAGCACCGGCTGGGCACCTACGGCGCCGCCGTACGGCGACGGGCCCGGGGCGAGGACCGGGCGCTCTTCGCTGCACGCACCCCGCCGCCCGAGCTCGACGCGGACGTGCACTTCGAGCCGCCCCTCGACTCCGTCGAGACGATCACCTTCAGCGTGCGCACCACCGCCGAGCGGTTCGTCTCCCAGCTGGCCCACCACCAGCTCGTCGCCACCGGGGTGCGCATCGAGGCCGAGTCCGACGGCGTCGTCTGCTCGTCCCGCGCCTGGCTCCACCCCGGCCACTTCACCGCCCGCGACCTGGTCGACCGGGTGCACTGGCAGCTGCAGTCGGCCGACGTCGGCGGCTCGCTGCGGGCGCGCAAGGACCCCGGTGCGGTGCGTGCCCCCATCGACCGGATCAGGTTCGTGCCGGAGGTGGTGGAGCCCGCGGCCGCCCACGGCGAGGCGCTGTGGGGCGGCGCGGGTGACGAGCTCGTCGAGCGGGGCGTGGCCCGGGTCCAGGGCATGGTCGGCTTCGACGCCGTACGCCGCCCGGTCCTGCAGGGCGGTCGCAGCCCGTCGGCGAGGCAGGCGCTGGTCCCGTGGGGCGAGCGTGCGGTCGACCTGCGCCCGGTCGACCGGCCGTGGCCCGGGCGGGTGCCGGGGCCCGCACCGGTGCGGGTGTTCGCCGCTCCCCCGGTCGCCGAGGTCGTGGACGACGCGGGTCGGGACGTGTGCGTCACCGACCGCGGCATCGTCAGCGGGGAGCCGAGCCACTTCCGGGTCCGGGGTCCCGTCGACGGGCCGAGCCTGCCCTGGCAGCCGGTGAACGCGTGGGCCGGGCCGTGGCCCACCGACGAGGGGTGGTGGTCGGGCGGAGCCGGGCCGAGCGCCCGGTTCCAGGTGGTCGGCGCGGACGGACGGGCCTGGCTGCTGCTGCGCGCCCCCGACGGCTGGTCGCTGGAGGCGGCGTATGACTGAGGCTGCGCATGAGTGAGGCGGCGGCGATGCGGGAGACGCACTGATGGGCTGGAACAACCCCGCCATGCACTGGAAGGAGCTCGAGCGTCGGCTGAGCGGCCTCCCGGGAGCCGACGACGCCCCGGTGTCGCGACGCAAGCGTGCCGCAGAGGTCCGGTCGATCGAGCGCCCCGCCGCGGTCACCCCCTACGCCGAGCTGCACTGCCACAGCCACTTCAGCTTCCTCGACGGCGCCAGCTCGCCGGCCGAGCTCGTCGAGGAAGCCGTGCGCCTCGGCCTGCACGCGCTGGCGGTCACCGACCACGACGGCTTCTACGCCGCTCCGATGCTGGCCGAGGCCGCGGCGGCGTACGACCTGCCGACGGTCTTCGGCGCCGAGCTGTCGCTGGGCCTCACCGGTCCTCAGAACGGCGTGCCCGACCCCGAGGGCAGCCACCTGCTGGTGCTGGCGCGCGGCGTCGAGGGCTACCACCGCCTCGCCGCGGCGATCACCGACGCGCACCTGCGTGGTGACGAGAAGGGCCGTCCGGTCTATGACCTGGAGGAGCTGGGCGAGCGCGGACGCGGACACTGGGTGGTGCTGACGGGCTGCCGCAAGGGGGCCGTCCAGCAGGCGTTGGCGAGAGGCGGAGACGCGGCCGCGGCCGAGGCCCTGGACCGGCTCACGTCGCTGTTCGGGCTCGAGCACGTCCTCGTCGAGCTCTCGCCACGCCCCGGCGCCGACGCGACCAACGCGTCGCTGGCCCGGCTCGCCGGGGTCCACGGCCTCGACGTCGTCGCGGCCGGCAACGTCCACCACGCCACCCCGCGGCAGCGCCGGCTGGCCTCGGCGATGGCGGCCGTGCGCGCCCGCCGCAGCCTCGCCGAGCTCGACGGCTGGCTCGACCTGTCGGGGTCGGCCCACCTGCGCAGCGGCGCCGAGACGGCCGCCGCGCTCGCGGCCCACCCGACTGCGGTCGCCCGCAGCGTCGCGCTCGCCGACGAGCTGGCCTTCGACCTGCGCAAGGCCTCCCCCGCCCTGCCCAAGCGACAGATCCCCGCCGGACACACCGCCGACTCGTGGCTGCGGGTGCTGGCCGAGCGCGGCTTCGCCGAGAGGTACGCCGGGGTCCCCCACGAGCACGAGGCGCGCGAGCGCCTCGAGCACGAGCTGCGCGTCATCGCCGAGAAGGACTTCGCCGGCTACTTCGTCATCGTCCACGACATCGTCGCCTTCGCCCGCGAGCAGCGCATCCTGTGCCAGGGGCGGGGATCGGCCGCGAGCTCGGCGGTCTGCTACGCCCTGGGCATCACCGCGGTCGACGCCGTCTTCTACCGGCTGCCCTTCGAGCGGTTCATCTCCGCCCACCGCGACGAGGAGCCCGACATCGACGTCGACTTCGACTCCGACCGGCGCGAGGAGGTCATCCAGTGGGTCTACGACACCTACGGGCGCCGCAACGCCGCCCAGGTGGCCAACGTCATCGGCTACCGGCCGCGGATGGCGGTGCGCGACGCGGCCAAGGCGCTCGGCTTCTCGCCGGGGCAGCAGGACGCCTGGTCCACACAGATCGACGGCTGGAAGTCCGTGGTCGCCGGCGACCAGGGCGATCCCACCGCCCACGACGTGCCCGCCCCGGTGGTGGCGCTCGCCGAGGAGCTGATGGGAGCCCCGCGGCACCTCGGCATCCACTCCGGCGGGATGGTGCTCACCGAGCGGCCCATCGGCGAGGTCTGTCCCATCGAGCGGGCGCGGATGGACCGGCGGACGGTGCTGCAGTGGGACAAGGACGCCTGCGAGTCGATGGGCCTGGTCAAGTTCGACCTGCTCGGCCTGGGCATGCTCGGGGCGCTGGACCACATGATGCGACTGGTCGCCGCGCACCTGGGCGAGCAGTGGGACCTCGCGACGATGCCCAAGGAGGAGCCCGCGGTCTACGACATGCTGTGCCGGGCCGACTCGATCGGCGTGTTCCAGGTCGAGAGCCGGGCGCAGATCGGCACGCTACCGCGGTTGCGTCCGCGCGAGTTCTACGACCTCGCCATCGAGATCGCCCTGATCCGTCCCGGACCCATCCAGGGCGGGGCCGTGCACCCCTACGTCCGCAGGGCGACCGGCAAGGAGGCCATCACCTACGACCACCCCGAGCTCATTCCCGTGCTCGAGCGCACCAAGGGCGTGCCGCTGTTCCAGGAGCAGCTGATGGCGATGGCGGTCACCCTGGGCGACTGCAGCCGCGACGACGCCGACCTGCTCCGCCGCGCGATGGGCTCCAAGCGCGGGGTCGAGCGCATCGAGTCGGTCAAGCAGAAGCTCTACGCCGGCATGCAGCGTCGGGGCATCACCGGCGACCTCGCCGACTCGATCTACGTCAAGATCCTCTCCTTCGCCAACTTCGGCTTCGCCGAGTCGCACGCCCTGTCCTTCGCGCTGCTGGTCTACGCCTCCTCCTGGTTCAAGCTGCACTACCCGGCGGCGTTCCTGGCCGGCCTGCTGCGCAACCAGCCGATGGGCTTCTACTCCCCGCAGTCCCTGGTCGGTGACGCCCGGCGCCACGGTGTCGACGTACGCCGTCCCGACGTCACCCGGTCCGCCGCGCAGGCCGACCTCGAACCCCTCGTCCCGGGTGCGGTCGCCGTCACCGGCCCCGACGCGTGCTGTCGTCCCCGGTTCGCCCGCACCGAGTGGGTGCCGGGCACTCCCGACCCGGTCCCGGCCCATCGGCGCGACGGGGCACTCGCCGTCCGCCTCGGGCTCGACTCCGTGCGCGGCATCGGCCCGGAGGTGGCGCGTCGCATCGTCGCGGCCCGCGACGAGGCACCGTTCACCGGCGTCACGGACCTGTCCCGCCGCGCGAGCCTGACCTCCGCGCAGATGGAGGCGCTGGCCACCGCCGGGGCGTTCGACGGCTGGGGCCTGGACCGCCGTGAGGCGCTGTGGGCGGCCGGCTTCGCCGAGGCGGCCGAGCACCTGCCCGGCACCACGCCCGCCCCGGCTGCCCCCACCCTTCCCGGCATGAGCGAGCCGGAGATCACCCTGGCCGACCTGTGGGCCACCGGCGTCTCACCCGAGCGACACCCGGTCGAGCACCTGCGCGACGACCTGCGCCGGGCCGGCGTCCGCTCCGTCGCCGAGCTGGCCACCGCCGAGTCCGGGCGTCGCGTCCACGTCGGTGGGCTCATCACCCACCGGCAGCGGCCGGGGACCGCGATGGGCGTCACCTTCCTCAACCTCGAGGACGAGACGGGCATGCTCAACGTCGTGTGCTCGGTCGGGCTGATGAAGGCTCACCGGCACGCCGCCCGCAACCGGGTCGCCGTGATCATCCGTGGGCGCCTCGAGCGCAACGAGGGCGTCACCAACCTCGTCGCCGACCGGGTCGAGAGCATCGACGTCGTCATACCCGGCGCCGGCGCGGTGCTGCAGGCGCGTGCCTCGTCGCGCGACTTCCGGTGAGGCACGAGGCCGACCGACGGCCCTTGGCTCGGGCGCCGTCGGCCTGCCACTGTCGATCATGCAGAAACCCGGTTCCCGATTCCGTCGCCGCCTGACCACCTACATCGTCGTCGCCGGCTTCCTCGTCCTCCTCACCGGAGGTGGCTTCGCCGCCTTCGAGTCACGGCAGGTCTCCAGCTACTGGGAGGGCCTGTGGTGGGCCCTCTCGCTGATGAGCACCGTCGGGTTCATCGGCGAGGCACCGGAGTCCGCCCTGGGGCGGCTCGTGTCGTCGGTGCTCATGGTCTCCGGCTTCGCACTGATGGCCTTGATCACCGCGGCGATCGCGTCCTTGTTCGTCCGCGAGGAGCAGGAACCGGAGGAGGAGGCACAGGAGCTCTTCGACGCCGAGGCGCTCCGACTGCTGACCGACATCGCGCAGCGGCTCGAGGCCATCGAGACGACGTTGGCGCCCGGTGCGGAGGACCGCCGCGAGCGGGACGACGACCCTGCGGAAGAGCCACCCACCTAGCCCCGGCGTGCAGCCCTGGTGCCGGCTTCACGTTCCCTCTCCCCGGAGCGCGTCCACCACGTCCTTGCTGTGGGTGAGCGGGACCCGGTCGCCCTCCAGCTGGATCGTGGAGCCGCTGGGACCGTCGACCAGCTCGAGGACCCGCACGTTGACGCGCTGGTGGACCTTGACGTCGAGCCCGGCACGGGGAACACCGAAGACGAGCGCCCCGGCGGGACTGCTCCGGTGCGGTGCCGCGAAGCCGTACACGTGGGTCGCCGCCCGCACCCCCGGGGAGGCTCTCGCCGATCATGCCGCCCGCGAACATGCTTCCCGTGTGACCGCGCGGCTGGAACTGGCCGACCGCGACCACGTCGTCGGAGACCCCACGCTCTCGCAGCGCGGTCTCGACGTGCTCGATCATCGTCTGCTCGGACACCGGGACTCTCCCTCCAGGTCGCGACACGTCCCGAGCCGCGATGCCCCACCATCGTGCGCCGACCGGGGGGCATGCGCCAGTCCGTCGGATGCTCCCGCCCTTGCCCGCCGAGTCCAGTCCTTCGAAGACGATGCAGACCTGGGCGCCTTCCCCTTGGCCCGAGCTGATCGTTCTGGTTCACTGGGACGTGGAGGGGAGTAGTCCTCGCTAGTGATCGTCAATACGGCGTCGGCGTTCGATGCTCGGTCACTAGAGCCCCCGGGCCGACCAGACCTCCAGTCACTGGACTGGAGGCCGCGTCGTGATCGTTCCCCCCACACCGGTGGTTCGCAGTGCCTGCCGTCGTGCTCGCCATGCTGCTGGTCGAACCGGTGGTCCGTCGAGGCGCCCACGTCGTCGCAGCGCGCTCGGCGCTGGTCCGTCGCCTCGCTCGGGCAGTGGTGACGCAGGAACCTCTCGCCATCCATGCGCCCGACAACGCGCACTTCCGTGTCGCCACGCAGGCGGAGATCGCGGCCCCGACATCGATCTGGAGGCGACCGCTCATCACCCCATCGACCAGTGAGTCCGCCGTCCGCGGCCACGGGAACGGTGCCGCCGACCTCTTCACCCCCGGCGTGCGGCGTTCTCGCCGATCCTCGCCACCACGTCACCCAATGAGGGAGCCCCACGATGACCAGAACGATCACCCCGCCCCACGCGGTCACCGCCGACGCCGTCCTGGTGTTGCAGTCGATGACCAGCTACCCCAGCGTGTCCCTGCTCGTGCCGACCCGAGCCGGTCGCCCGGACCACGACCAGACCGCCCGGCTCGTGGCCCTGCGCGACTCCGTGGCACGTCGGCTCAGGAACGAGGAGGTGGCCAGTGCCGAAAGGATCCTGGCCGAGCTCGACCAGCTCATCGGCCTGGCTCGTGAGGTGGCGACGGACCGCGCACTGGCGCTGTACGTCAGCGAGCACCACGCCCAGCTGCTCGTACTCCCGGTCGACGTCAAGGAGCGAGCGGTGGTGGACCCGACCTTCGCCACCCGCGACCTGGTCCGCGCCCTGCACCGCACACCCCGGCACGTCGTGCTGGCCCTGTCCGCCCACGAGGCCCGGCTCTTCGACCATCAGCTCGGCACCCTGAGCCCCGCAGACACCACGAAGTTCCCCATGAAGGCGCGCCACGACGAGCGGCGCCAGGATCCGGCCACGGGGTTCCTCGACCGGGTCGACCAGGCCCTCGGGGCCCATCTGCGGCTGCGCCCGTCCCCGCTCGTCCTCGTCGCGGCCGAGCCCACCCTCAGCAGGTTCACCCAGATGTCCGCGAACCTGGACCGCCTGGCCGGGAGAGTCATCGGCAACCACGTCACCGCACCGCTACCCGACATCGCGCGTCTCGTGTCTCCTCACATCGAGCAGTACCTCGCCTCGCGACAGGACGAGTCCCTGGTCCTGCTCGAGCGGCGTCGTGGCCAGGACCGCGCGGTGCTCGGCCTGGAACCGGTGTGGCTGGCCTCGCGGTGGGAACGACCGGAGATGTTGGCCGTCGAGGTCGACTTCTTCTTCCCCGCCCGCATCTCACCGGACGGCGACTCCCTCCAGGCGGCCGACGACATCGAGCATCCCGACGTCATCGACGATGTCATCGACGAACTCATCGAGCAGGTCCTCGCCCGCGGTGCCTGGGTCGCGCTGGTCGACCCCGGCCGGATCCCCGACGGCCGACGGATCGCTCTCACCACTCGGCAGCGCTGACTCAGCTCGGTGGAGCGATGGCTCGATCCCGTGGGCGCGGTATCGGCTCGCGGGAGCGAGCGGGCGCTCCCGGCGATCGTGGCGGGCTCGGTGCCGGGCATCTCGCCGCGGTCCCCCTAGGAACCGGAGGCCGACTTCCCCAGCTCCCCCGCTCGGGCCGTGAGCAGCCACGCCAGCAGGTAGCTGCGCGTGTTGCCGTCGTCGAGGGCGGAGTCCGGCAGTCCCCGGCCCACCTCCAGGGCCCGGCGAGGCTCGGCGAGGGCGAGGTACATCGTCAGGTAGTCGCCGAACATCGTGTCGAACCCGCCGCGGGAGGCGTCGGCCACGTTCGCGCGGACCCGCTGCTCGTCGACGCCGCCCTGGGCGAGCACGGGGGGCATCGGCAGCAGCTGGATGCCGAGCATCGCCGAGGGCTCGGCGCTGAACCACGTCGCCCACTCGCGCTTGCCGCCCCAGTTCAACGAGACGAACGGGTGGTCGTACGCCGCGGGGAGGTGTTGCGGCTGCAGCCAGTACGCGCGCGCCGAGGCGGTCTCCAGGCTCAGCTGCCACGTGGCCTGTCGAGCGAGCGGGCGGTTGCCGTCGGCACGCGCCCACAGCGCCAGGCCGTTCCAGGCGTTCACCGCCTCCGAGCTCGACTCCTGGTTGTTGCCGTCCGCGAAGAGGGACTGTCCTGCCGCCCAGGAGTGACCGACGTAGGGGTCGAAGCTCCGCAGCGCGGGCAGCGTGCTGTTCGTGACCGGGGACGCGATGTCCTCGGCCAGCGCGGTGAGGGTCGGCCGCCACCGCTCGAGCAGCCGGGGATCCTGCTCGCCCAGCAGCCCCGCCGCAGCGAGGAAGTACCCGTAGTGGAAGTGGTGGTCGTTGAACTCCTCGGAGCCGAAGGCGGCGGTCCGGCCGACCACCCCCTTGAAGGCCGTGTCGTAGGTGAAGCAGCGGGTCGAGCTCGCGGTGCAGTCGGAGGAGTCGCTGAGCCAGGCGTCCAGGGCCGATACCGCGCGCTCGCGGATGTCCTGGGCTGCGTCGCCGGCACCCGCGGCCTCGGCCACCCGGGTCAGCTGCGCCATCCGGTAGACGTCCTTGCCGCCGAAGTAGGTGTCGGTCCGTGCCTCGCTCCCGGACATCTCCCGGGCCACGTCGGCGACGACCTGTTCCCGGACCTCCGTGCGCGCACCTGCGTCGAGACGGGAGACGTCCACCGTGGCGTCCGGTCGCAGTGCGGGCACGCTCGAGACCAGGGCGCGGGACCGGACCAGTCGCAAGGGTCCGTACAGCGAGTCGACGCGGCCGAGGACGTCGGGACGCTCGAGCCGCTGGTGCGGCATCGCCGCCAGCACCGTGCTCCGTCCGCGAGGAGTGCGGTAGGTGATCCTGGTCCGTGCCTGTCCCCCGGCGACGTCGTAGCCGAGCGAGGTGCCGTGGACGGGCACGGCGCCGCGCGCGAGCGTGGCGAGCGTCTCGTCCCGGCGGCCCGCGAACACCAGCAGGCTCTCCCCCGGGGCCAGCCGCACTCCCTCGTCCGAGGGAGCGATCGGGCGGCGACTGCCGTCCTTGCGGGCGACGGCGAGTCCGTACGTCGTGTCGCCCACCCGCGTCGCCAGCCAGCGGCCGCCGTCGCGGCGGCCCAGCCCGGCCGGCACGGTCACCTGCTGGTCCCGGAGGGCCGTGTAGCCGACGTACGGCCAGCCCTCGGCCAGCTCCAGGCGACCGACGGGGGTGCCGGAGGAGGTGTAGGTCGAGGTCACCGAGACGGGGTCGGCACGCGTGGCCGCGAAGGCGTCGGCCTCGAGCCCGAGTCGCAGCTCGGGAGCGAACGGTGCGGTGATGGTGGTGTCCGAGGCGGACACCCGGGGCAGCCCGACCGACACCCCGCTCCCGGTGGCCTGTGCCGCCAGGGGCATCGGGAAGACCGGCTGGGGGTCGGGACCGAAGAACATCCCGGAGTACCACCGGTTGGTGGGCGGCGCGAGCTCGTCGCTCACCCGCGTCGGACCGGTCGAGCCCTCCGTCTCCGGCAGCCGTGCGGCGCCGGGTGTCCAGGTCGGGGGCGCCTCCCGCCCGATCTCGGTCCAGCCCGAGGACCCTGACGAGCGCGGCCGGTAGGGGTCGAAGCCGGCGGAGGCGCGGGGGGATCCGGAGGTGCTCGAGGACCCGGAGGTGCCATCGACGACGAACAGGGAGCCCACTCCCACCGCGAGGAGCGCCGCGACTGCGGCCAGGCTGATCACGATGCGGTTCCTCACGGCAGACCTCCCGGCGTGAGCAGGCCGGCCACGGCGGTCCGGACGGTGTCGAGCAGACCGTCCTCGCGGAGCTTCACGTCGACGTCCACCGGGGTGCCGGAAGCGAAGAGGCCGCGGTTGTTCAGGGCCGGCGAGACGGCACGCAGGCGGGTCTCGGCCTGGTCTCCGTCGGTGTACACGCGGATGTGGTCGACCTCCGCCCGCACGGTCTCCTCGTTCGGCAGCCGGACGGTGACCTCGTCGGCACGACGCATCAGCGCGTACTCCTTGGGCGTGAGGCGGAAGTCGGCCTGCACGAAGCTGGAGCCCTTCTCCTGGACCTGCGCCATGGCCGAGTTGGCGGCCACGAAGGCACCCTCGATGGGCTTGATCTCCGAGATCTTGCCGTCGGAGGTCGCGCGGATCACGACCTTGCTCCCGTCGCGGATGTCGTAGGGCGACTTCTCGGGCTTGAGCACGTCGTTCGCGATGTCGCGTGCCAGGTCGCTGCTCTTGACGACGAACAGGGGGTCCCCCTCGCTGACGCGGTCTCCCACGTCGACGGTGCGCTTGACCACCATGCCGGCGTACGGGGTGCCGACGGTGTAGTCGTCGGTGCGCACCATGGCGCTCACGTCGTGGACGGTGCTGATGCGGTTGTTCATGCTCATCGCCAGCGCGGCGACGACGCCGAGGACGACGAGCATGCCGAACAGGTACTTCAGGCGGGTGAGGAAGGTCATCGGGAGTCTCCAACGAGGGCGGTGGACGGGTCGGGAGAAGAGGCGGTGACGGCGGGGACGCGTGCCTGCCGCTTGCGGGCACGACGGTCCCGGCGGTGCTGCCGTCGGGCCGTCACGCGAGCGGCCCGGGCGACGCGGGCCTCACGGTGGGCGACGGTCAGGAAGATGCCGAGGACGATCGTGTTGAGCGCGTTCCAGACCAGCGCCACGTTGAAGGAGCCGGTCACCTCGGCCTTCCAGGCGCCCACGACCGTGGTGAGGAGCAGGAACACGAACACCAGCACCTGCGGGAAGGTGTAGTTGTACGGCGACCTGGCCGCACCCGCGCGCCCGGTGACGTGCCACTGCCGATCACGTCGGGTGATGGCGTTCCACATCGCCTGCATGTAGATCGGGAACGACGCCGACGCCAGCATCAGCGTCTCCCAGCGGAAGGAGCCCATGGTGTAGAGCGCCACCACGATCTGCATGAAGTAGAAGCCGGCGTAGTACATCAGCCAGGTGCCTGTCGGCACGCCGAGGGCGACCGGGGTGAGGTCGAAGTAGATCTGCAGCGGGGGGACCAGCAGCAGCAGCGCCGGCGCGATGCCGTTGAGGTAGAACGTCGCGGTCGTGAGGTACTGGATCCGCTGGTCGGTGGTCAGCCGGCGCTTGCGGCTGAGCGGGTTGTGCCGGAGCAGGATCTCGAAGGCGCCGGTGGCCCAGCGCAGCTGCTGCTTGCTGTAGGCCTCCACGGACTCCGGGGTGTCACCGACCGCCAGCACCGCACCGGTGTAGATGGAGCGCCAGCCGCGCTCGTGCAGGTGGATCGAGGTCCAGATGTCCTCGGACTTGGACTTCTCGTAGATGCCGCCGATGTCCGCGATGGCGTTGCGACGGAACGCGACGTTGGTGCCGACGCAGAACGCGGCGTTGAAGCGGTTCTTCCCGGACTGGATCAGGGAGTAGAAGACCGACTGCATGTATCCGGAGCCCTTGGAGAGCACGGTGTGCAGGTTGCCGTACGTCTGCGGGGTCTGGACGAAGGCGACCTTGTCGGTCGCGAAGTAGGGCAGCGTCTCGTGGAGGAACTCCGGCTTCGGTGCGAAGTCGGCGTCGAAGACCACGAAGAACTCGCCGTCGGTCAGGGAGAGCGCGTGGTTGATGTTCCCGGCCTTGGCGGCCCGGTTGTCGCCGCGGCGTACGTAGTCGGCCCCGAGCTCGCGCGCCAGCTCGCGCACGTCGTCGGACCGGCCGTCGTCGAGGACCAGCGTGCGGTGCCGCCCACGGATGTCCAGCGCCGCGGAGATGGTGCGCCGGATCACGTCGAGGTCCTCGCCGTAGGTGGTGATGAAGACGTCGACCGATGCCTCCTCACCGTTGATCCGCAGGGGCCACAGGTGCGGGGTGGTCTCCAGTCCCCGTGCCTGGATCTGTCCCGTGTCGAACAGGTTGCGCTTGGCGTGGTGGTAGGCGAAGTCGCGCGCGTCGTAGCCGCTGGAGAGGATGGTCCACAGGGCGAGCAGCGCCTGCGCGATCAGGAAGGTCTCGGCGGTGATGACCAGGGCGAACGGCAGCAGGTCACCGTGGTGGGCCGGGCGGAACAGGAAGCTGGCGTAGGCGAGCACACCGATGGTGGCCAGCAGGACCAGCATCATCAGCGAGGGCGAGCTGGACCTCGTCGCGTCGCGGGTGTGCTCGGAGCTGAGCCCTTCGTTCCCCGGGGCGGGTTGGAGCAGGTGTTCGAATTCCGTGGAGGTGATGCTGTTCTCCTCACGTCGAGGTGCTGCTCGAGCGCAGCAGGAGGTCGACCGCGGTGGGCCGTGGTCAGGAAGTGTGGTGGGGGCCACTGCGCGTCCGGCTGCGTGAGCGGAGCTGCGCGGGGTGGGGGCGCACCTCGTGGCGTCGCCCGCTCCCGGCCCCGGGATTGGATCGATCCAACGTAGCGGCTCGCGGGGACGTCGCGCGAAACGGGGACGTTGGGTGGCGCCACCGGTCACCGATCCCGGGGACGCCGGATGGCTGCTACCAGCGCAGGTGGGCCACGAAGACGCGGACGTCCCCGTCCAGGCGACGCGACTCCACGTGCAGGTCCACCTCGACCTCGCTGCCGTCGGCTCGCAGCATCGGGACGGTGATCCACTGGTTGAGCAGGACGTCACGACCGTGGGTGACGTGCAGCGTGGTGCCGGCGATGTGGGCCTGGTGGTAGCGCGGCGGCACCACGGCGAGGATGCGCCGGCCGAGCAGGTCGGCCTCGCGGCGGTAGCCGAGGAAGTCCACCGCCTCCGGCGTCGCGGCGACGATCACGCTCGTGTCGTCCATGGCGATCGAGGGCTCGTCCGCCCGGCTGAGATCGCGGAACACCCGCGGACGCGCGGCGTCGGTGACACGAGCCACGCGTACGTCGGTCCGGGCCCGCCACGGCGTCGGGTCGGCCGTCCCCGCCTGCCCGGCGACCTCGCCGCACAGCCAGGCCCGCATCTCCGCCATCTCGGGTTGGGTCGGCGGGCTGAGGAGCAGACCGCCCTCCGCGGCAGCCTTGGCACGGACGAGGAGGTCGTCCAGGACCTCGAACTGCCGGACGGAGGACGCGGTGATGCTCAGCGACACCGCGTCGGCGGTGACCGCAGGCTCGACCGAGCTGGCCATCAGGGCGTCGGGTTCCGCGGGGAGCCGGGGCCGGGGCACCTGCTCGTCCAGGACGCTGAGCGCGCTGCTCGCCGCGGCGTGGTCGTCGAGGGCGCGGGCGTCGCGCCCCACCGCGTAGAGCAGGTACTCCCTCAGCAGGGTCGCGGCGTGCTCCTGCCACGCCCGGTGCATCAGCAGGGGCATCGCCACCAGCGTGATCTCGATCTGCACCTCCCGGGACGGGAGGTCGGGCGCGGAGGGTCTGCGCAGGACCGGGACGGTGGGCATGCCGACCTCGAACCACACCACCTTCCCGCCTGCTGTCCGGTCGGAGCCCCACCGGTCGGCGTGCTCGTCGACGATCCGCAGACCCCGTCCCGTCCCCGCCGTGTCGGCCCACTCCCGACGGCTGGGCATCCGGAGGCTCCCGTCCTCGACCTCGACCCGGACCGCGTCGGGCTCGGCGGCGACCCGGACCGTGATCGGCGTCCCGGCGTGCACGACGGCGTTCGTCACCACCTCGGAGACGACCAGCTCGGCCACGTCACGCAGGTGGGTGGCACCGGACGCCTCGAGCGCCTCCCGCACGGTACGCCGAGCGCGACCCGCGGTCAGCGGCTCCGGGGGGAAGACGACGTCGACGGTCGCGGCTCCGGACACGCTCACCCCCCACGTCGCTGGGCCCGCACCCGTGGTGGAGGCCATGACTGCACCCTAGGGGCAATCGCGTCCCGGGAGGAGGGGGCGGGACCGCCCCGCGACGGAGGGGTGCGGACCCCGCGGTTGTGCGAATCCCCGGCGGGGCGGGTCGCCCCGCCCCTATCGTGGTGCCGACAGTCACACCACCGGCGCCCGCGACCCTCCGCGCGCCGGCGACGCACGAACCGAGGACACGTGGCCACAGCGATCGGTGCACGCGACACCGCCGGGAACCGCTCGGTGCTCGCCGGCGTGCTGCTCCTCGGTGTGATGGTGACCGTCGACGTCCAGCTCGGACGCCAGATCAACGGCGCGTACGCCGGTGCCGCCGTCCTCACCGCCATCAACGCCGACGCGCGCCGTACGGCCGGGGTCGCCGTCCTGACCCTCGTGGCGTCGGTCGCCTCGGGCCTGTGGCACCACAACGTGGGCGAGCACGACTGGACCGTCCGCTTCATCAGCGGCGTGCTGATCTGCGGCCTGGCCGTCGCGGCCGCGGAGACCAACGACCGCCGCCGCCGGCGCCTCACCCGGACCACCGCGCTCGCCCAGCGCGTCCTGGACGCCCTGGCCGTCGAGCTCACCGGCGCCCGCACCGTCAAGCAGGTGACCGACGGCTTCCTCGGCCACGCCATCGGCGCCCTGGGCGCCACGTCGGCGATGGTGCTCTCGCTGGACGCCGACGGCGTGCTGCGGACGCTCACCTGGCACGGGCGCACGGGCGACGGGGCGGACCAGTACCAGGAGATCCCTCTCTCCAGCGACCTGCCGCCCGCCGTCGCGGCGCGGGAGGGAAGGGACGTGCACTACCGGTCCGTGAAGGAGATCACCGCGGCCTTCCCCGACCTCGCCGGCTACTACCCCAGCGACCGGAGCCTGCACCTCCTCCCGCTGCACCGCGACGGTACGACGTACGGCCTGCTGGCGATCACCTTCCCCCCGGACCTCTTCACGACCTCCGAGGACGCGTTCCTGCACTCCCTCGCGGGCGCCCTGACCAGCGCGGTGAGACGGGCCGCCGAGCTCCAGGACGTCGACGCCGCCACCCAGCGCACGGTCCTGCTGGCGGAGGCCTCGATGAGCCTGTCGCGCAGTCTCGACATGGACACCACGGTCGCGGAGGTCGGCCGCCTCCTCGTGCCCCGCTTCGCCGACTGGTGCCTGCTGCAGCTGCTGCGCGACGGTCAGCTCGAGACGGTGGCCGTGCAGCACCGCGACCCGGAGACCACGGAGTGGGCACGCACCCTCACCGGCGCCTTCCCCACGCGGATGGACTCCCCCACGGGCGCGGCCCACGTCCTCCGGACCGGGCAGAGCGAGGTCTACCCCTACATCCCTGCCGAGCTCATCGAGGCGACGGCCGTCAACGCCGAGCACCTGAGGCTGCTGCGCACGCTCGGCCTCACCAGCGCCATCGTCGTACCGCTGACGGGACGCGGGGACGTCGTGGGAGCGGTCACGCTGATCCATGCGGAGTCGGGCCGTCACTACGGCGAGGAGGACGTCGCCTTCCTCGAGGCCGTGGCCGCCCGGGTGGCGGTCGCGCTGGACACCGCCGCGACCTTCGAGCAGCAGTCCGAGCGGCTGGCCGGGGTCACCCTGGTGGCCGAGGCCGCCCAGCGCGCCATCCTGTCGCCGCCCCCCGCCCGGACCGGTCCGGTCGCCCTGTCCGCCCGCTACCTGTCCGCGGCGTTCGAGGCGCAGGTCGGCGGCGACCTCTACGAGGTGGTCCGCGGTCCGGCGTCCGTACGGCTCCTGGTCGGGGACGTGCGCGGCAAGGGGCTGTCCGCGGTCCGCACCGCGACCGTCGTGCTCGGCGAGTTCCGCGCCGCGGCGGCCGGCCAGGGCGATGTGGCGCACGTGGCCCGCGAGATCGACCGCCGCATCCTCCCCTACCTGCCCGACGCCGAGGACTTCGTGACCGCGGTCCTCGTCGACATCTCCCACGACGGTGGCTTCGACATCGTCTCGTGCGGCCACCCCCCGCCGGTGCTGCTGACCGCCCGGGGGGACGTCGAGGAGGTGGAGCTGGACCACTCCCCGCCGCTGGGCCTCGGCGTGGATCCGGTGGTCGCCCGCGGCAAGCTGGCCCCCGGCGACCGGCTGCTGCTCTTCACCGACGGACTCATCGAGGCGCGCTCCCCCAGCGGCACCTTCATCGACCCGGCACCCTTCCTGCCGGCCGTCGGACGGGCGGACTTCGACACCGCGCTGGACGGCCTGCTCACGTCCCTCAAGCGGGCCGCCGGGCATGAGCTCGAGGACGACCTGGCCCTGCTGCTGGCCTGCTACGACCCCGACTGACGCGGTCCCGGCTGTGCCACGGGTCGGGCAGCGAGTCGGGCCGGGGAACACCCCGATCCGGCTCGGGTGTCAGACGGCCTCGAGGACGAAGAAGAGGAAGCAGAGGAAGGCCGTGCGGTCCCCCAGGTCGGGCGGCAGCAGCTCGCGCGGCGTCTCGGGCGAGAACGGCGGTTCGCTGATCACCGAGATCCTGAAGCCGGCCCGGGTGAACGCGTCGGTCATCGCGTGCAACGGCCGGTGCCAGAACGTCAGGTACACGGTCTGTCCGTCGAAGGTGTAGTCCTCCGTGTACGGCGACGTCGCGAAGTAGTCCTCGTCCGGGTAGACCACCGGTCGAATCACCGGATGGTTCACCGCCAGGATCAGCCGCCCGCCCGGCTTCAACACCCGGTGCAGCTCCGCCAGGGGGCCCGACCAGTCCTCGAGGTAGTGCAGCACCAGGGACGCCACCACGTCGTCGAACTCCTCCGCGCTGAACGGCAGCGGCTCGGAGAGGTCGGCCACGAGCACCGGGGTGTCCGTCCCGAGCCGCCGTTGCGCCAGCGCCACCATCGCTGGGCTCGAGTCGAAGCCGGTGACCCGTGCGCCACGATCGCGCAGGGCCTCCGCGAGCGGTCCCGCGCCGCAGCCGGCGTCCAGGATGCTCCGGCCGGTGACGTCCCCGGCGAGGTCGATCATCGCGGGCTGCGCGTAGTGGGCGTTGAACAGACCCGTCTCGTTCTGCCGCGCGTAGCTCTCGGCGAACCCGTCGTAGTGATCGGCCTTCATCGCGGTCCCCTCCCCTGACTGTGACGTGGACCCTAGGGCACCGCCGACGTCGCGGGGCGCACGGTCGCTCGTCAGCCGGCCCACCCGCCCAACCACGACTCCAGCGTGACGTCGTCCGTCCACGGCCGCAGCGGGGTCACGAGCGGCGGGCCCGCGGTCGCGAGGTCGGGCCGTCCCCACCGGGCCGCCCGGCGGAGGAGGCGCAGGTCCTGCAGCTCCGCGCGGCCGTCGGCGACGTCCCGGGACGCCTGGTGCCCGTCGAGACCCGAGAGCAGCGCGGTCCAGGCCGCGGTGTCCCCCGTCAGGCCGCGGCGTACGACGAGGTGCTGGCGAGCGGTGTCGGGCACCGGCTCCTCGATCGGGACGACCCGCGGGTCGGCGCCCACCAGCGCCCGGTGCTGCTCCCCCAGCCGGACGACGACGCGCGGCAGGGCCGCGAGCAGCGAGTCGAGGGTGACGAGCACCTCGGTGGCCCCGAGCCCGGGGTCGCAGGTGACGGCGAGGACGGCGGGGCCACGCACGAGCCCGCGCCACGTCGTGCCGGGCGCCGACGTGCGGTCGGCGACGCCGACGGTCTCGGCCAGCCGGGCGTCGGGGTCGCGTCCGCGCACCCCGGCGTCCGGGCCGTCGTGCCACGCCACGGCGTCCCGGCGGTGGGCCAGCAGCCCACCCGCGGTCCAGGACCGGTGCGCGAGCTCCCAGTCCTCACCGCCGTAGGCGCGGAAGGTCTCGTCGAAGCCACCCAGCTCGTCGTACCACCACCGGCTGCACGCGAGGACCGCACTGATGACGAACCGGTGGCTGGCTCCGTCGGCGTCCAGCAGGTCGCGGGTGGCGGCGTACCCGGCGCGCAGCCATGGCGGCTCGGGAAGCTCGAGCGTCGGCGCCACCTCCTCGAGGGCGTCGCCGGGACCCGTGCCGGCGAGCTGCGCGTGCCGCCGGCGCCCGACGACCAGGGCCTCGGGCAGGGCCTCGGGCAGCGCCACCATGCGCTCGACGAAGTGTGGCTCCGGGGACGTGTCGGCGTCGAGCAGCACCAGCACGTCGCCCGTGCTCGCGGCCACGCCGAGGTTGCGGACGGCGGCGGCCCGGAAGCCGTGGTCGTCCTGCCGCACCAGCCGCACCCACGACGGCACCACCGGCGCCCGCCGCGACCCGTCGTCGGCGACCACGACCTCGTCGGGTCGGCGGGTCTGACGACCCAGGGCCGCCAGGGTGCGATCGAGCTCGGCCTGCTGCTCGTAGTGCGCCACGACCACCGAGACCCTCCGCCGGGGCGCCCCGCTCGGAGCGAGGTCCCAGCGGTTGCCGGGCACGCTCGTGCCGTAGGGCGGCGCCGTCATCCGTGCACCGACGCCCACCACACGCGGTAGGCCGCGGCGGTCTCGGCGAGCCGCGGCCCGAGGTCCGTGCCCGGCGCCGTCCACGTCGTGGCCGGTCGCCGCAGCGCGGCCTCGAGGCACGGCACCAGGGTCGCGTCGTCGAAGAGGGTGATCGTCCCGGGCCGGAGCGCGGCCATCTCGCGGGCGTACGTGCCGTCGCGGACGAGCGGGCGCCGTCCGGCGGCGATCCACGAGTTGAGGCTGCCGGACGCGGACACGTTGCGGTGCGCGACCACCGGTACGCCGACCCGTCGCAGCGCGCGGCCCAGGTGGGTCTCGGGGACACGGCCGGTGACCTCCACCGGGACGCCGCGCGCCCGGCTCGTCCGCAGCAGCTCCTCGACCTCGTCGGCGTGGCCGGGCGCGGCCTCGCCCAGGACGCGCACCCGCGCGGGGGTCCCGGCGCGGCGCACCGCGGCTGCTGCCCGGACCACCTGGCGGTGCCCCTTGCCCGGATAGACGAAGCCGAAGACGCCCACGACCGGCTGGGTCGCCACCCGGCTGCCGTCCGCCTCCGCACCGGCCGTCGGGAACACGGGCAGGGGGATCACCGTCCCGCCCGCGTCGGGGGCGCACCAACGGCCCACCAGCGCGTGCTCGTGCCACGAGTTGGTGACCCAGGCGCGGCACGCCCGCACGATCCGTGCGTACGCCGCGGCGCGCGCCGCGAACACCGGCCCGTCGGTGGGCTGGGGGACGTCGTGCAGCGTCACCGTCAGGCGCACCCGCCGCGCCAGCGACTCCACCTCGGCCGCCGCGGCCGCGGGGTCGCGGCCCAGGAGCCGGTCGGTGAGGTGGAGGTGCACGGGGGCCCCGGCGGCCAGCTGTCCGACCTTGCGGACGACGGGAGCACCGGCCGCGCCGGCCACCTCGCCGGCGTACCGGGTGACCCCGTGCGTCTCGGGCCCCAGCAGCAGGTGGTGGGGCGCCGCGAGGTCGAGCTCGCGCAGGGGGGTCGGGGGTCGCAGCACCCCGACATCCTGCCGCCCCTCAGCAGCGCCGTGCTCCCCCCAAAGGCGTAGTCACCGGGGGGGCGTCGGACCGGGTGTGGGACGAGGACCGCGACGTGCCGGCCCGGGGCTAGGCTCGCGCGGGTGAACGCCACCCTCGTCGCGAAGGACCTGTCCGGCGGACACGGTCACCGGGTCCTCTTCGAGGGTCTCGACCTCACCGTCGCCCCGGGCGACGTGATCGGCGTCGTCGGTGCCAACGGGGCCGGCAAGTCGACGCTGCTGTCCCTGCTCGGTGGAGGGGCGCCTCCCATGGCCGGCTCGGTGGACTGCGCACCGCGGGACGCGTTCGTCGGGCTGCTCCCCCAGGAGCACGAGCGCGTGCCGGGCGAGACCGTCGGGCACTACCTCGCGCGGCGTACCGGAGCGGCCGAGGCGACCGCGTCGATGGAGGCGGCCGCGGCAGCGCTCGGCTCGGGCGAGCCCGGGGTGGACGACGCGTACGCGGTCGCGTTCGACCGGTGGATGGCGAGCGGCGCGGCGGACCTCGACGACCGGGTCGCCCCGGTGCTCGCCGACCTGGGGCTCGACGTCGGTCCTGAGGCCCTCATGACCTCGCTCTCCGGCGGTCAGGCCGCGCGGGTGGCGCTGGCCGCCCTGCTGCTGAGCCGCTTCGACGTCGTCCTGCTCGACGAGCCGACCAACGACCTCGACCTCGACGGCCTCGCCCGGCTGGAGACGTTCGTGCAGGGCCTGCGCGGCGGGGTCGTGCTGGTCTCCCACGACCGCGAGTTCCTGGCCCGCTGCGTCACCCGGATCGTCGAGCTCGACCTGGCCCAGGGCCAGGTCACCGGTCTACGACGGCGGCTACGACGCCTTCCTCGAGGAGCGCGCCATCGCCCGACGGCACGCCCGGGAGGCCTACGAGCAGTACGCCGGGACGCGCGCCGACCTGGTCCAGCGGGCCCGCACCCAGCGCGAGTGGAGCTCCCAGGGCGTGCGCAACGCGATGAAGAAGAGCCCCGACAACGACAAGATCCGCCGCAAGGCGGCCACCGAGTCCTCCGAGAAGCAGGCCCAGAAGGTCCGCCAGATGGAGTCGAGGATCGCCCGCCTCGACGAGGTCGAGGAGCCGCGCAAGGAGTGGGTCCTGCAGTTCGACATCGCCGCCGCGCCGCGGTCCAGCGGGGTGGTCGCCACCCTCAACGAGGCGACCCGTCCGGCTGGGCGACTTCGAGCTCGGACCCGTCTCGCTGCAGGTCGACGCAGGCGAGCGGATCGGCATCACCGGTCCCAACGGTGCCGGCAAGACCACGCTGCTGCGGCTGCTCCTGGGCCACACGTCCCCCGACACCGGCTCCGCGTCGCTGGGTGCCTCCGTCGACATCGGGGTGATCGACCAGGCCCGCACCACCCTGGACGACGCCCTGCCCCTCGGGCACGCCGTCGAGGCCGCCGTGCCGGAGATGACGCAGGCCGAGGTCCGCACGCTGCTGGCCAAGTTCGGCCTGAAGGCCGACCAGGTCACCAGCGAGGTCGGCCGTCTCTCCCCCGGCGAGCGCACGCGCGCGGCGATGGCGCTGCTGCAGGCGCGCGGGGTGAACCTGCTCGTCCTCGACGAGCCCACCAACCACCTCGACCTGCCCGCCATCGAGCAGCTCGAGCAGGCGCTGGGGTCGTACGACGGGGCGCTCCTGCTGGTCTCCCACGACCGCCGCCTGCTGGAGAACGTCCGGCTGGACCAGCGGTGGGACGTCGACCACGGCAGCGTCGTCGTACGACACATCTGACGCGGGTCAGCGCCCCCCGGACAGCCCATCCTGAGGAAAGGCCCGTTCCCACCGGGAGGCGCCGGCCAGGACGAGGCCCGCGAGCAGTCCGCCGGCCAGGACGTCGACGACGTAGTGCTCCGCGTCGTAGACGAGGGCCGTCGACATCGACAGGGGGTAGAGCGGGAGCAGCCAGCGCCACGGGGAGCGCAGTCGCTGCACGCCGTACAGCGCGATGAGGAAGGCGATCCCGGCGTGCAGGGAGGGCATCGCCGCCACCGGGTTGCCGACGCCCCGCAGGATGACGTCGATGCGGTCCAGGCCGATCCCCGACCAGCCGCGCCCGGTGATCCGGGACACCGCCCCCATCTCGTCCATCTGCGACGCCATCCACGGGGGCGCCACCGGACAGGCGATGTAGACGACCAGCGCACTGAAGCTGAGCGCGAGGTAGCGGCGCATCCACCGCTGCCACTCGACCCGGCTCCGCACCCACAGGACAGTGGCGATGGTGAGGCCCGCGAAGAAGTGGGTGGCGTACACCGTGGTGAAGTACAGGTCGAAGAAGCGCGGCGCACTGTCCGCGACGCACGGGCTGCCGCACCACGCCGCCTGCAGTCGCTCGGTGGGGGTCACCCCGGCACCCAGCCACCGGTCGAGGACGATCGGCGTCCGGACGTGGACCGGCAGCGCCAGCTCGTCGGCCAGGCCGCGGCTGTAGAAGTAGACGACCAGGCCGGCGACGGGCAGCCACCAGTCGCGCAGGAACGCCAGGTGCGATCGCCAGGGCGCCCGGACGCTCCAGGCGATGGTGCCGGCCCACAGCCACAGGAAGACCTGGATCGTGTCGTTGGGGACGCCGAGGACGCCGACCCAGACGCCCAGCAGGGCGCCGTACGTCGCCAGGGCGGCGACCCGCACGAGCCGGGGCGTGACGCGCCCGGTCTCGACGGACGGCTCCGGAGACGTCACCGCACGCACGGGGTCCCCGGCGATGGATGGACACATGACTGCCTCCCGCCTCGGTGGTGCCCTTCCATTGAACGAGCCGACCGCCCGATCCGGGAGGGCCCGGGACCACGTGGACGCGACGGTCCAGACCACCCGTCGCGCCGGGACGGTGCCCATGTCGACGTACGGTCGTGCCATGTTGCGACGTCTCCAGCGCCCGGGTCGGGACGCTCTGGCCGCCGCGGGTGTCCGGTCCCGCGCCCGGGAGCGTCCGGACGCCGCGTCGCTGACGCGGCCCACCGGCTCGCCGTCCACGCGGACCGCCCTGGGTGAGCTCGGCTCTCCCCTGGCCACCCTCAGGCTGCTGGGGGCGGTGCCGCGCCTGACCGTGGCTCCTCGCGGCGACGGCCGACCGGTGATCGACATCCCGGGGTGGCGGGCGCCCGAGCTCTCCGGGGCGCCGTTGCGGGGCTACCTGCGCGCCCTGGGGCACGACGCCCGCGGCTGGGGCTTCGGCACCAACCTGGGCGATCCGCGTCGCGACGTCGACCGGCTGGCCGGGCGCGTGCTCGACCTGGTCGACGAGACGGGCTCGGCCGTCTCCCTGGTCGGGTGGAGCCTCGGTGGCGTGATCGCCCGCGAGGTGGCCCGACGTCACCCGGAGGCCGTGCGCAGGGTCATCACCTACGGGACGCCGGTGGTCGGCGGCGCGGCGTACACCACGATCGCTCGCGGCCGCGGGGACGACGCCGCCGTCGGCCGGGTCGCCCACCGCCTCGACGCGGCGGCGCCGATCCGGGTGCCCCTCACGGTCGTCTTCTCCCGGCGGGACGGCATCGTGTCCTGGCAGGCGTGCATCGACCGCTCGTCGCCGCGCGCCGAGCACGTCGAGGTGTCATCGACCCATCTCGGCATGGGCGTCGACCCGGACGTGTGGGCACTCGTGGCCGATCGACTGGCCGAGGACCACCCGTCCGGCCTACCCGGCTCCTGACGGATCGCGGAGGGAGCGCCACCCTCTAGTCCGGCATCGCTGATCCCATGGCTGCCTCCTCCCGACTCACCACCGAGCGTCGTCCGACTGCCCGCCGGGCGGTACGGGCGAAGGTCCGTGCCGGCGTCCGGTCAGAGCCAGTCCTTGCGCTTGAAGGCGAGGAAGAGGCCCCCGGACAGGGCGATGATGAGGATCGACGACGTGACGTAGCCCGACTGGTGGGCGAAGCCCGGGTAGGGCAGGTTCTGGCCGTAGAAGCCAGTGATGGCCGTGGGCACGGCGATGATCGCGGCCCAGCTGGTGACCTTCTTGGTGATGATGTTGAGACGGTTGCCCTGGATGGTCAGGTTGGTCTCGAGGATGGTGTTGACGAGGTCGCGGAGGCTCTCGGTCCACTCCGTCGCGCGCAGCACGTGGTCGTAGACGTCCTGGTAGTAGGGCACGAGCTCGACGGGGACCAGTCCGATGTCGCGTCGCATCAGGGTGTTGACCACCTCCCGCATGGGCAGGACCACCCGGCGGAGCTGGACCAGGCTCTTGCGCAGCTCGAAGCTGCGGCGCTGGACGCTCCGGTCGTGCGGCCGGTCGTCGAAGAGGAGGTCCTCGAGCTGCTCGATCTGGTCGTCGAGGGACTCGACGGCCTCGAAGTGCGAGTCGACGACGAGGTCCAGCAGGCCGTGCAGCAGGGCGCCGACCCCGAACCGGGTGAGGTCGGCCTCGTCGTCCCACCGCTGCAGCAGGGCCTCGATCGAGAAGTCCTCGTCGCGCCGGACGGTGACGAGCGCGGTCCGGGTGATGAACGCATGGATCTCGTCGGTGACCAGCTGGCCGCTGTCCACGTCGAGCTGGACGGCGTACGCGCTGAGGAAGTCGTGGCCCGCGTAGTGGTCGACCTTGGGCCGCTGTCGCCCCTGCGCGGCATCCTCGACGGCCAGCCGGTGCAGGCCGAGCTCGTCGGCCACCAGCTGGAGGTCCTCGAGGTCGGGTGCGCACAGGTCCACCCACACCACGCTGGAGGGGTCCGCGAGGTGCTCGGAGACCTGGTCGATCGGGAAGTCCTCGTCGGTCAGGACTCCCCCGCGGTAGCAGCGAGTACGAGGCACCAGCCCAGTATGGACACGAGTCGCCGCAGGACGGCCTCATCGCGCTCCCACCTCGGGACCTTCGCCACTGACGTGCCTGCGGCCGAGGGGGTTGGCTGGGCCCCGAGGGCGGACCGCTGCCCCGTGAGGAGCGCGCGATGTCGATGCCCGAGCAGTCCGTACCGATCGAGGTGACGTTGCGGGGCAACGTGGGCAGCTTCGCCGGGGGCTACGCCCGGGACAAGGTCTCCCACGCGCTGGCCGTCGCGCACGGACCCGTGCTCCACACGCACGTCGTCCTCGACTGGCGGCACGACCCGGCCCTGGAACGACCCGCGGTGGCCGAGGTGGGCACCGACGTCAACGGGACCCGACTGCGCGCCAAGGCCTCCGCCCCCACCATGCGGGAGGCGGTCGACGAGCTGGAGCACCGGTTGCGCCACCAGCTGGTCCACGTCCAGGAGCGGGAGCGCACGCTCCACCGCCCGACCGGCACGGCGGCCGAGCACGAGTGGCGCCACGGAGATCTTCCCCGTCGCCCGCTGCCCTACTTCCCCCGGGACGAGGAGTCCCGCGAGGTCGTCCGCACCAAGTCGGTCCCGGCCTCGGCGATGACGGCCCACGAGGCGGCGTACGAGATGGACCTGCTCGACCACGACTTCTTCCTCTTCCGCGACGCCGGCTCCGGCAACCCGGCACTGGTACGGCGCCTGCCCGACGGCGGGTACGGCGTCCAGGGAGCCGGCACCGGCGGGACCGATGCGGGCGCGACCCGGGAGCCACCCCCACCGACGCTGACCGACGCCGAGGCGCGGACCCGGCTGGCCGCGGGCGGCGAGCCGTTCGTCTTCTACCTCGACCGGCAGGCGGACGAGGGTCGCGTCCTCTACCACCGCTACGACGGCCACTACGGTCTCCTCGCCCTCACCCCGTGACGATCACGCGTCCAGGCCGGCGACCGTCGTCTCGGCCAGGGAAGCGACGAAGGCCGCCGGTGAGGGCGCCTCGGCGAAGAGCCGTCGCTGCCGCTCCGCGCCTCCCCCCACGACGCGGAGCCGGTCGAGCGTGAGGTCGACGAACGCCTCGTCGCCGTGGGCGCACAGGTGTGGGCGGACCTCCTCGACCAGCGCGTCCACGAGGCGCCACGGCTCGATGCCCTCCCCCGTCCGCGGATCGGTCAGGACGCCCACGAGGCCCACCCGGGCGGCCACCAGGCACGACTCCCGCAGAGCCGCCTGCGGGACCGCGACCACCGGTCGACCGAGGAGGGCCGCGTCGATCGCCGAGGCGACCAGCGCCCGGACCAGGCCCGCGTAGCAGGCGGTCTCGTCGGCGGTCAGGCCCACGTCGGCCACCCGCGTCTCGATCGTGGGGTACCGGGGCGACAGGCGCGCCAGGAAGTAGACGCTGCGGACGTCCAACGCCTGGCCGGTGGAGACCGCCCTGCTCAGCACCGCGTCGTACTCCTCGACCGAGCCCACCGGCGGCGCGGGCACCGTCGTCGGCCAACGGGAGGCGAAGACCATCCGCTGGCTGGCCCACCCGCCGTCGCGGCCCTCCCAGATCGGTGAGTTGGCGGTGAGGGCGATGAGCGCCGGCAACCACGGACGGAGCCGCAGCAGCGCCTCGACACCGAGCTGCCTGGTCGGCACCGCGACATGGACGTGGCACGCGCACGTCCCGTTGAGTCTCATCGCGAACGGGAAACGCCGGGCGAGCTCGAGGTAACGGGGGTCGTCGGTGACCGCCGGTCGCGTGGGCAGGCCGTAGGGCGCGAGACCGGTCGCTGCGACCGCGGCCCCCCGCCCACGCGCCGCCCGGACGACCTCACGACGCCTGGTCAGCAGTGCCTGGTGGACCTCCCCGAGGGTGCGGCACACCGGCGTCCGGGTCTCGACCATGTAGGACATCGACTCCGCGACCACGCCGCTAGGGTCACGGCAGTCGCGGATCACCGCGCCCGCACGGCGAGCGACCGCCCCGGTCACCGGGTGGAGCAGCGTGAACTCCTCCTCCACCCCCACCGTCGGCGCTGCGGAGATCTCTGCGTCCCTCACTCCAGCACCCACAGCGGGGCCGGATCGAGCGCGACCCGGTCCTCGGTGGGCGCGTCCCGCAGGTGGGTCGGGGCGGAGCCGTCGCGCACGTCGTACCCCGGGTCAGCGCTCGGCCAGGACCACCGGCGGCGACCGGTAGTAGAGGGACTGCTCCGTCGGCAGCGGGGTCTTCCAGAGCCGGAGGGCACGCTCGCAGGTGCCGTCAAGGTCGCACCTGATGACCGAGGCCCCTCCGGCGTCGCCCTGCGCGGCCACCAGGAAGTGTGTGCTGTCCTCCCAGACGGCGTTCCAGTCGAGGCGTCCGGTGATCCTCGTACGGCGAAGCGCCGCGCGACCGTCCATGACCCACCACCGGTCGGTGCCGGCGGCGTCGAAGTAGGCCCACGTGGCCAGGGCGTGCCGGCCGTCGGGGGACCACGCGTGGGGCACCCGCTGACAGCTGCGCGACAACGTGCGCCCGGGCCGCGACAGCGCGACCACCCGGTGGCAGGACTCGCCGACCCGTGGAGTGATCAGCACCAACCGGTCGTGGCGGATGTCGGCCGACTCCGCGGCCTGGCCGAGCAGGGTGCGTGTCCCGCCCCGCTCGTAGCCCCACCACACCGTCTCGGGGTCACGCCACCGGGCGCGGAGCGCGAGCAGCACCCGGGACCCGGTGACGGCCACGAGGGTCGCGAGACGGACCTGACGGCGGGCCAGGACGTGCCCGCTCGACGGCTCCACGACCGTGACCCCGGTGACCTGCCCCGTGGGGCGCTGCGACCGGGCGATCGCGACCCGGCCGCCCCCGTCGGAGACCGCGACGTCGACCCACTGGCGGGAGCGGGCGAGCACGCGCCGCGTCCCGGTGGTGTCGACGAAGACCACGCGGACGAGCCGGCGGGGGCCGACGTTGTGGTCACGCAGGACGTACCCGCCGGAGACGACCCACAGGGACTCATGCCGTCCCCGCCTCGTCGCCGCGACCCGCAGGTCCCCGTCCCTGATCGTGTCGTGGACCAGGTAGGGGACGCGCGGCGCGGCACCGAGCGGGAGCGCCGCCGGGTCGACGCGGTCCCCCGCCACCGTCGGGGCCGATGCCGGGGACGGAGCCGCCGGGGCCGCGGTCAGCAGCACGACCGACGCGACCGCCGCCCCCACGAGCGCGAGAAGCAGTCCCCCGCGGTCCCGGGGCCCGTAGGTCCCCCCCGAGGACGGCTCGAAGGTCGTCACGTCTCGTCCTCGTCAACGTCGTCGGACACGTCGTCGGACACCGCGTCGGACACCGCGTCCTCGCCGTCGCGCTCCTCACGACGGCGCTCCCTGAACGACTCGGAGGCGAGGTACCTCTTCATGGCGTCCTCGGCCTGCCCGGGGCCACGACCCCCTCGCCGGGCCAGGGCCTCACGGGCCTCGGCGGCGGCTCGTGCGTTGTCCATCGCGTCGTCGGCGGGCATCTCTCACCGTCCTTCGATCCTGCTGGATCGTCGACAACCGGTCGTCATGCACCCACGATCGCGTCGCGGCCCCGGCGCTGCCAGAGGCCTTGGACACCCTCGGCGGGACCGAGGTCACCGCCGGGCGCGGACGATCCGGAAGACCTCAGCCGGACGGGCCGATGCTAGGAACCGAGGCCGTGGCCCGGGCTATGCAGGTCGGCGCCGAACACCAGGGCGGGGCGGCCGTTCTTGTGGACCTCGCGCTCCAGCGCCAGGCCGATGTTCGTCGCGACCCGTTGGGAGGCGACGTTCGCCGGTCGGATGATCGCGATCAGGTGCTCGATGCCCGCCACGGCGGCCGCGACCCGGACCGCTTCGGCGGCCTCGCTGGCGTACCCCTGCCGACGGAGTGGAGCGCGCACGTGCCAGCCGGCCTCGACGAACCACTGGCCCTCGACCTCCTGCATGGTCAGACCGCAGTCGCCCACGAAGTCACCGGCGTGCGTCTCGATCACCCAGAGCCCGAACCCGTGCTGCTCGTAGCTGCCTCGGGTCCACTCGATCCAGCCCGCGTGGCCGCGAGAGCCACCGATCTCCAGGGTCGCGATGTCGGGAAGGTCTGCCTCGGTCATCGGGCGGAACCGGAGCCTCGCCGTCGGATCTGGGAGCACCTCCACACGATAGGGCGCCGGAACGGTCAGGCAAGAGCGCTCGCGCCGTGCCCGGACGAGTGGGTGACTCGCGCGGCGAGCCAGCCGAGGGCACCCGTCCCTACCGAGAGGGCGAGGTCGACGGCCGGGAGGGACGACGTGCCCAGGAGCTCCTGCAGCACCGGGACGTAGACACCCGCCAGCGCCAGGAGCAACGAGCCGGCCACCGCGACCGGGAGGAGCGGGTTCTGCGTCGACAGCGGGAGCGGGCGGAGCCCGACCGCCACACCGAGCTGGAGGCAGGTCAGGGCGAGGAAGACCATCGTCTGCCAGGGCCGTCCCTCGTGGTGCGCCCAGGTCCCGAGGCCCAGTGCCACGACCGAGAGGAGCAGGCTGACCACGAGCACCCGTTGCCACAGGCCGTCCCCGAGGACGCTCTGCGCGGGTGGTCTCGGCGGCCGGCTCATCGCGTCGGGGGACGCGGGTTCCGCACCGATGGCGACTCCCGTGACCCCGTGGGTGAGCAGGTTGATCCAGAGGATCTGGGCGGCGGTGAGCGGGACCGTGAGACCGAGGAACGGTCCGAGGAGCATGACGAGGATCTCGGCTGCGCCCCCGGAGAGTCCGAAGACCAGGAACAGCCGGATGTTGGCGTAGACGCGTCGGCCCTCCTGGACGGCGACCACCACGGTCGCCAGGTCGTCGTCGGCCAGGACCAGGTCCGCCGCCTGCCGCGCGACCTCGGTGCCCCGGTGGCCCATGGCGACGCCGATGTCGGCACGGTGGAGGGCCGGTCCGTCGTTCACCCCGTCGCCGGTCATCGCGACGACCGCGCCGCTGTCCTTCCAGGCCTGGACGATCTCCAGCTTCTGCTCGGGGCTGGTCCGGGCGAAGACCCGGGGCACCGTCAGGTCGACGACCTCCCCGGCGGCAATCTGTGGTCCGGTGACGACACGGGTGTCGCCGTCGTCGGCGTCGTCGGGTCCCAGGACCCCGACCCTGCGCGCCACCGCTCGGGCGGTGGCCGGATGGTCACCGGTGATCAGGATGGGCAGGATGCCGGCCCGGCGGCACTCCGCGATCGTCGAACGGGCCGCGGGCTTGGCCGGGTCCTCCATGGCGACCAGGCCCAGCAGGCGCTGGTCGGCGCTCGCCCAGTCGGCGCCGACCGGCACCTCTCCGGCCGTGAGTGCCAGGACCCGATACCCCTCACCCGCGAGCTCGGCGGCGCGCAGCAGGGCCGCCTGCCACGCGGCCGGCTGCCCGCTCGCGCCGTGCTCGACGTGCAGCGCCTCCACCGAGCCCTTCGTCACGACCAGGACGCGCCCGTCACCCGCGCCCCTGACCTCGTGGGCCGTCGTCATCCGTTGGGTGGCGCTGTCGAAGGGGACCTCTCCCACACGCGCGAGGACCCCGTCGAGCTCCTCCCTGCTCAACCCCGCACGGGCCGCCGCGCGAAGCAGCGCCACCTCCGTCGGGTCGCCCAGTCCGGAGGACGGCCCGTCGGCGCCCGTCGGTGGCGCGAGGTGCGCGTCGTTGCAGAGCACGCCGGCCCGGAGCAGCTCTCGTACGTCGGGGGCGAGCTCGAGCCCGAGGGCTGCTCCCCCACCCACCCGCGACCCCTCGGGCGTCCAGAGCTCCTCCACCACCATCCGGGCCTCGGTCAGGGTGCCGGTCTTGTCGGTCGCCAGGACGGTCACCGACCCCAGGGTCTCCACGGCCGAGAGCCGTCGGACCACGGCGTTGCGGGCCACCATGCGCCGGGCCCCCAACGCCAGGCTGAAGGTGACCACGGCGGGGAGCGACTCCGGCACGGCGGCCACCGCGAGGCTGACCGCGGTGACCAGCATGAGCTCCAGCGGCTCGCCCCGGGCGAGGCCGAGCACCAGGACGACCGTGCACAACGCGACCGCCACCAGGGCCAGGGTCCTGCCCAGCTCGGCCAGCCGACGCTGGAGCGGAGTCGGCTGGACCCGGGTGTCCATCAGCGCCGCGATCCGTCCCCACGAGCTGGAGGCGCCCGTCCCGGTCACCCGCGCGACGGCCCGCCCCTTGACCACCACCGTCCCCGACGACAGCACGTCACCCACCCCCTCGCCGTGGGGGGCGGCCTTGCCCACCGCGACCGACTCACCGGTCAGGGCCGACTCGTCGACCAGCACCGACGCCGCCTCGAGCAGGTCGCAGTCGGCCGGCACCACGTCCCCCTCGCCGAGCAGCACCACGTCGCCCGGCACGAGGTCGGCCGCCGCCACCGGGGTGTCGACGCCCTCGCGGCGGACCCGGACCGTCGGTGCGCTCAGCTGGGCCAGTGCGCTGATCGCCCGGTCCGCCTTGATCTCCTGGGTGACCCCGACCGCGGAGTTGACCACCACCACGAACGCGATCACGGCGGCGTCGGTGAGGTCACCGGTGACCAACGTCAACGCGCACGCGGCGAGGAGGACGACGATGAGCGGGTCCCGCAGCTGCATGCCGATGCTGGACGACACCGAGAGGCGCCCCCGCTGCCGGACCTCGTTGGACCCGACCTCCTCGAGACGGCGCGCCGCCTCGACCTGGGTCAGTCCGGCGTGGTCCACCCCGTGATGATCACCCGGGACCGGCACGCACTGACAGGGCCGAAAGGACCTGACCACGTCCGGCGGACCCGACGAGCCCGAGGCACGACGACGGTCACGCGGATCGCGCCACGGCGGCCGGGCGGGCTCAGCGGCGGGGATCGACGATGGTCATCCCCGCCACCGTCGCGGTGTCGAAGCCGGGCAGCATCGCGGCTGCCGCCTCGAGCCCGACGGTGCGCTCGACCAGCAGCTGCGGTCGCAGCGCGCCCGTGCCGATGAGCTCCATCATGGCCGGGTAGTCGGCCGCCGCCATCCCGTGACTCCCGAGCACGTCGAGCTCCCAGCCGATCACCCGCGCCATCGGCACCCGCGGGTGCCCCTCGACCGGCGGCAGCAGACCCACCTGGACGTGTCGACCGCGACGACGCAGACCGAGGATCGCGTCGGCACAGGTCTGCTCGCTGCCCACCGCGTCCACCGAGACGTGGCTGCCCCCGCCCGTGAGCTCGGCGACGGCGGCCGGGACGTCGGTGCCGTCGGCCAGCAGCGTGTGCTCGGCTCCCAGCGACGAGGCCAGCGCGAGGGCCTCGGGGTTGCGGTCCACCGCCACCACCCGGGCCCCCGTCGCCGCGGCGATCATCACCGTGCTGAGGCCGACGCCGCCGGCGCCGACGACCGTCACCCACTCCCCCGCCCCGAGGCGGGCGCGTCCCACGAGGGCGCGGTACGCCGTGGCGAAGCGGCAGCCGAGGGCGGCCGCGGTCGCGAGGTCGACCTGCTCGGGGACGGCGACGAGGTTGGCGTCGGCGGCGTGCAGCGCGACGTACTCCGCGAAGGAGCCCCAGTGGGTGAAGCCCGGCTGCTGCTGGTCGGGGCAGACCTGCGCGTTGCCGGACCGGCACCAGTCGCAGGTCCCGCAGCCGCAGACGAAGGGGACGGTCACCCGGTCACCCACCCGCCAGCCGCCGACCTCCGCCCCCACCTCGACGACCACCCCCGCGAGCTCGTGGCCCGGCACGTGCGGGAACGCGATGTCGTCGTGCCCGGCCCAGGCGTGCCAGTCGCTGCGGCACATCCCGGTGGCCGCGACCTCGACCACCACACCCGCCGGCGGTGCCGTGGGGTCGGGCACCTGACGGACCTCGGGCCGGGCTCGGACGGCATCCAGGACCACGGCACGCATCCGGGCATCCTGTCAGCCCCGACGTCGCGAGGCCCGGCCCGCTCACTCCGTGGTGATGGCCCGCAGCACGTCGACCCTGCTCGCCCGTCGTGCCGGTCCGATCGCGGCGAGGACGCCCACGGCGGCCGCGACGACGAGGTAGACCGCGAGCGTCAGGACCGGCACCGCGAGCGTGGTGACGCCCTCGTCCACCAAGGACCGACTCAGGGCGATGCCCGCGACCACGCCCAGCGTGAGGCCGGTGATCGCCCCGAGCAGCGAGATCAGCACCGACTCGCGTCGTACGACGCTCCGCACCTGGCCTCGGGTGCCGCCGACCGCGCGCAGCAAGCCGAGCTCCCGGGTGCGCTCGACGACCGAGAGCACCAGCGTGTTGACGATGCCGAGGATCGCCACCACGACGGCGAGCAGGAGCATCGCGGTCACGATCCCCAGCAGCTGGTCGACGGAGTCCTGTGCCTCCTGGGTGATGTCCGCGGGGTCGTTGACGGTGACGTTGGGGTAGGCGGCGAGGGCGGACTCGATCGCGGCCTTGGCCCGGTCCGGGTCCGCGCCCGGAGTGCTGTTGACCAGGATCGCGCCGTCGAGGGGCGAGGTGACGTTGGCCGAGAAGTCGGGCAACGTCATGACGTACGACGCGTTGATCAGGCTGCCCTTGTCGAACGTGCCGACGACGTCGAACGCGCGGTCCCCGGTCTCCGGGAAGGTGACGGTGACGGTGTCACCGACACCCACCCCGAGGTCATCGGCCGCGACCGTGGACACCAGCAGGCTCCCGGGCGCGAGGTCGGCCATGCTCCCGCTCTCGACGCCGAGGTCGATCACCCGGTCCAGCCCGGCGGTGTCCAGCGCCGTGACCAAGGAGGAGTGCCCGTCCACCTGGGCGGCGGACTCGCGGAGCTCGACGACGTCGGCCACGTCGTCGCGCTCGCGCAGCAGGGCCGCCACCGACGGGCTGATCCCGATGCCGGCGCCGGCGGCCTCGAGGATGAGGTCGGACCGGTTGCCTCCGCTGACCGCGTCCGAGACGGACGCCTTGAGCGAGGTCGCGGTGACCGCCACCGCGGCGACCACCGTCAGTCCGATGGTGAGCGCCAGCGCGGACGCCGCCGAGCGGCGCGAGTTGCGGGCGACGTTGCGTGCCGCCATCCGCCAGCCACCGCCGCGGGGACCGTGGTCGGCGAGCCGCGCCATCCCCCGGGCCAGGGTCGGTCCGACCATCACCAGTCCCACGAACGTCGTCACGGTCGCGAGCAGCGTCGCCCACCGCTGGTTGCCCACCACCGCACACGCCACGAGCGCCACGAGGCCGGCCCCGGTGACCGCCCACCCGCCGATGCTGCGACCGCGCCCCACCCCGCCGCTGGCCGGTACGGCGTTGCGCAGGGCCTCCATCGGAGCCACCCGCGTGGCCTCCCACGCCGGAGCGACGGCCGCCACCATGGTCACCAGCAGCCCGACGGACAGGGCGGCCACCACCGTCCGGGCCTCCACGGCGGGCGCGGTCGTCGGTATCTCCACGCCGATGACATCGAGCAGCGAGCGGATGCCGGCGGCGAGCCCGACGCCGAGCAGCAACCCGATCCCGCCGGACACCAGCCCGATGACGGCGGCCTCGACGAGCACCCCGGCCAGCACCTGTCGCCGGGTCGCCCCGACCGCCCGCAGCAGGGCGACCTCGCGCCGTCGCTGCGCGACGAGCACGTTGAACGTGTTCCAGATGACGAAGGAGCCGACGAGCACCGAGACCCCGGCGAAGACCAGCATGATCGTGGTGAAGATCCCCATCGAGTCCCGCACGGCAGCCGTCCCGTCGGCGGCCACCTGCTCCCCCGTCAGCGCCTCGACGCCGCCGGGGAGCACCTGGGCGATCCGGTCGCGCAGCTCCCCCGCGTCGACGCCGTCCGCGGCCAGGACGTCCACCTCGTCGACCACACCGGCCTTGCCGAGCACCCGCTGGGCCGTGTCCAGGTCGAAGCCGGAGAGCGTGGCACCGAGCAGGCTGTCGGAGTCGCCGAAGCCGATGACGCCCACCAGCCGGAAGGTCCGGGGGCCGCCCTGGAGCACGACACCGACCCGGTCGCCGATCGCGTACCCGCCCTTCGTGACGGTCCGGGCGTCCAGGGCCATCTCGTGGGGTCCGGAGGGCGCTCGGCCCTCACGGAAGGTCGCGGCCCCCGAGAGGCGGCGGTCGGCGTTGACGCTGGTGCCGATGGTGGGGGCGCCACCGGGCTGGATCGCCTCGCCGTGGTCGTCGAGGACGAGCGCGAAACCCGTCACCGCCCCCTCGGCCACGGCCACCCCGGGGACGTCGCGCACCGTGGCGACGATGCCCTCCTCCATCGGCCTGACCTGTCCGCCGGTGACGGCGATGTCGGCGTCGTAGGCCGCCTTCGACTTGACGACGACGTCGGTGCCGGAGCTGAGGCCGGCGTAGAGCTGGTCGAAGGCCTTGAGCATGGTGTCGGAGAGCACGAAGGTGCCGGACACGAAGGTGACGCCGACGGTCACGGCCATCACGGTCAGGAACAGGCGCAGCTTGTTGACCAGGAGGTTGCGCAGCGAGACCCGGAGCATCTCAGCCGTCCAGGCGGCCCATGATGTCCAGGATCCGCTCCCGGCTCGGGTCGAGGAGCTCCTCCACGACCGCACCGTCGGCGAGGAACACCACCCGGTCGGCGTACGCCGCCGCGCCCGGGTCGTGGGTCACCATGACCACCGTCTGGCCCAGGTCGTCGACGACCGAGCGCAGGAACTGGAGGAGCTCGGTGCTGGCCCGGGAGTCCAGGGCGCCGGTGGGCTCGTCGGCGAAGACGACCTCGGGCCGGGAGATGAGCGCTCGCGCGACGGCGACCCGCTGCTGCTGGCCGCCGGACAGCTCGGAGGGCCGGTGCCGCAGCCGGTCGGTGATGTTGAGCGTGGTGACCACGGTCTCCATCCAGCCCCGGTCGGGCGTGCGGCCGGCGAGGTCGGCGGGCAGGGTGATGTTCTCCTCGGCCGTCAGCGTCGGCAGCAGGTTGAAGGACTGGAAGACGAAGCCGAGGCGGTCGCGGCGCAGGATCGTCCGCTCCCGGTCCGACAGCGAGGCCAGGTCCGTCCCGCCGATGAGGGCCTGCCCGCTGGTGAGCGTGTCCAGGCCGGCCAGGCAGTGCATGAGCGTCGACTTGCCCGACCCCGAGGGACCCATGATGGCGGTGAACTGGCCCGGGGGGAGCTCGAGCGTCACGTCGTCGAGGGCGGTCACCGCGGTGTCGCCGTCGCCGTAGACCTTGACCGCGTGCCTGGCACAGGCGGCGTGCTCGACCCCGCCGCTGCTCGTCGGCGCTCCGGCTGTCGGTGGTGCGGTCCCGGGGGCACGGTGTGAGGCCATGCCACCACCCTGCGTCGGCCTCGGCGAGCGTCTCAGTGCCCAATGTCACCCGACGGCAGGACCATCGGACGCGGCGGCGGGCGGGCCACGACCAGGAGCCCTGCAGAATCTGGCCATGGTGTCCTCCCCGCCCCCGCCCGGTGCCCGCGCCGAGGTCGAGCAGCTCCTCGAGCGGATCGCCGCCGTCGAGCCCCACGTCCACGCGATCTGCACGCTCCACCCGGAGGCGCTGGCGCAGGCCGACCGGCTGGACCGCGAGGCCGCCGAGGGTGCCGTCCGGGGCCCGCTCCACGGCCGGGCCGTGCTGGTCAAGGACAACATCGACACCCATGACCTGCCCACCACGGCCGGGTCGCTGGCGCTCGCCGACGTGCCGCCGCCGAGCCGGGACGCGACCCTCGTGCAGCGCCTGCGCGACGCCGGCATGGTCGTCCTGGGCAAGACGAACCTGTCGGAGTGGGCCAACATCCGTGACGAGGCGTCGACCTCGGGATGGAGCGCGCACGGCGGGCTGACCCGCAACCCGTACGGGTCGAACCGGTCCGCGGGCGGCTCCAGCGCCGGCAGTGGCGCCGCGGTGGCGGCCGGCCTCGCGGCGTACGCCATCGGCACGGAGACCGACGGCTCGATCACGTGCCCCGCGGCCTTCAACGGGTGCGTCGGCATCAAGCCGACGGTGGGCACGGTCCCCACCACCGGCGTCGTGCCCATCTCGCACTCGCAGGACTCCCCCGGGCCGATGGCTGCGACCGTCGCCGACGCGGCCGCGCTGCTGAGCGTGCTGGCCGCGGACGGCACCGACTACGCGGCGCACGCCGTCCCCGGCCGGCTGGCGGGCAGGCGGATCGGGGTGCCCCGCCGGACCTACTGGGGCTACTCCCCGCACGCGGACGCCGCCGCCGAGCGGGCGATCTCCCTGCTGGCCGCCGAGGGGGCCACGATCGTCGACCACACCGACCTGCCGGTCTTCGGCGACGAGGTGTGGGACGACGAGCTGGTCGTGCTCCTGGCCGAGTTCCGCGCGGGGGTCGAGGACTACCTCGCGACCCGCAGCGGGGACGTCCCACGCACCCTGCAGGAGATCGTCGACTTCAACGCCGCGCACGCGCAGCAGGAGCTCGCCCACTTCGGCCAGGGGCTCTTCGACCAGGCGCTCGCCGGTCCCCCGGCCGGCAGTCCCGAGCACCTCGCCGCCCGCGAGCGGGGCGTCGCTGCCACCCGGGACGGCGGCATCGACCGGGTGCTGCGCGCGCACGGGCTCGACGCGCTCCTCACCCCGTCGTACGCCCCCGCCAACCCCATCGACCTCGTCAACCCCGAGTCCTTCCCCGGCGCCTGCACGGGTCCGACCGCGGTCGCCGGCTACCCGCTCGTCACGGTCCCGACCGAGCTCGCCGCGGGCCTCCCGGTGGCCGTGTCCTTCTGGGGCACCGCCGGCAGCGAGACCGGGCTCATCGAGATCGCGCACGCCTACGAGTCGGCGCGCGACCGCTCCACCGGGCCGCTGCCCGCGCCGACGTTCCCGACGTTCGTCTGAGCACCCCCGTGGGCCGGACGCTCGGCGCATCCGTTAGACAGTCGAGGTGAGCATCGACGAGCACGACGGCCACGTCCGCGTCCGGGGCGCTCGGGAGCACAACCTGCGCGACGTGGACGTCGACCTCCCCCGGGACGCGATCGTCGCGTTCACCGGGGTCTCCGGCTCCGGGAAGTCGTCGCTGGCCTTCGGCACGCTGTACGCCGAGGCCCAGCGCCGCTACTTCGAGTCCGTCGCGCCGTACGCCCGGCGCCTCCTCCACCAGGTCGGCGCGCCCCACGTGCAGGAGATCACGGGCCTCCCGCCGGCCGTGGCCCTCCAGCAACGTCGGGGGGCGGCCAGCTCCCGGTCGACGGTCGGGACGATCACCACCCTGTCCAACCTGCTGCGGATCCTCTGGTCCCGCGCCGGCACCTACCCGGAGGGGGCCGACCACCTCGCCGCCGAGGCCTTCTCCCCCAACACCGCCGCCGGGGCCTGCCCGCAGTGCCACGGCCTCGGTGTCGTGCACGACGTCGCCGAGGACCTCCTGGTCCCCGACACCTCGCTGAGCATCCGCGAGGGCGCCATCGCCGCCTGGCCGGGAGCCTGGCAGGGCCACAACCTGCGCCGCATCGTGAAGAACCTCGGCATCGACGTCGACCGGCCCTGGCACGAGCTGTCCCGCGCGGACCGGGACTGGCTGCTCTTCACCGACGAGCAGCCGTCGGTCCTGATCCGCCCCCAGGACAAGGACGGCGGCGGGGGCCGGGACTACCACGGCACGTTCCGCAGCGCCCGCAGGCACGTGCGCCAGGTGCTCTCCTCGTCGTCGAGCGAGGCCATGCGCGCCAAGATGGCGCCCTACGTCCGCAGCACCACCTGCCCGACCTGCCACGGCAGCGGGCTGCGCGTCGAGGCCCTCGCGGTGAGGTTCGCCGGCGTCTCGATCGCCGCGGCCAACGCGCTGCCCTTCACCGAGCTGGCCGACCTGCTCCGTCCGTCGGTCACCGCCGACAGCGACGACGTCGCCGGGCGCATCAGCGGCGACCTCGTCGCCCGCATCGAGGTGCTGCTGGGGCTCGGTCTCGGCTACCTGTCGCTGGGACGCAGCTCGACGACGCTGTCCCCCGGCGAGGCGCAGCGGCTGCGGATCGCCACCCAGCTGCGCTCGGGGCTCTTCGGCGTGGTCTACGTGCTCGACGAGCCGTCCGCGGGCCTCCACCCGGCGGACGCCGAGCCGCTGCTCGAGGTGCTGGAGGAGCTCAAGACGGCCGGCAACTCGCTCTTCGTGGTCGAGCACGACATGGACGTCGTACGACGCGCCGACTGGGTGGTCGACATCGGGCCGGCCGCGGGCGAGGGCGGCGGGCGGGTCCTCTACTCCGGACCGATCGCCGGCCTGGAGGACGTCGCGGAGTCGCCCACCAGCGCCCACCTCTTCGGCCGGGCCGAGCGGTTCGTGCGCGAGCCCCGGACACCGTCGGGGTGGCTGCACCTCGGTGGCGTCTCGCGGCACAACCTGCAGGACGTGTCCCTCGACCTCCCCCTCGCGACGTTGACCGCGGTCACCGGTGTGTCCGGCTCCGGGAAGTCGACGCTCGTCGTCCAGGTCCTCGCCGAGGTCGTCCGGCGCCACCTGGGCCAGCCCCCGGCCGGGGCCGGCGACGAGTCCGACGGGGACGAGGACGAGGCGTCGGTGGTCGGGGACGTCGACGTCCGCGAGGTCAGCGGCATCGACTCCTTCGACCGCCTGGTGGTCGTGGACCAGCGGCCCATCGGCCGCACGCCTCGGTCGAACCTCGCGACGTACACCGGGCTCTTCGACGCGGTCCGCCGGCTGTACGCCGCCACCCCCGAGGCCCGGGCCCGCGGGTACGGCGCCGGCCGGTTCTCGTTCAACGTGGCCGCCGGTCGGTGCGAGACCTGCCAGGGCGAGGGGTTCGTGTCGGTCGAGCTGGTGTTCCTGCCCAGCACCTACGCCCCGTGCCCCACCTGCCACGGCGCGCGCTACAACGCCGAGACCCTCGAGGTGACCCACCGCGACCGCACCATCGCCGACGTGCTGGCGATGTCGGTGGACGACGCCGCCGGCTTCCTGGCCGACGTGCCCGCCGCGGCGCGGGGCCTGCAGACCCTGCGCGAGGTCGGGCTGGGCTACCTGCGGCTGGGGCAGCCGGCGACCGAGCTCAGCGGCGGCGAGGCCCAGCGCATCAAGCTGGCCACCGAGCTGCAGCGGGCGAACCGGGGCCACAGCCTCTACCTCCTCGACGAGCCGACCGCGGGCCTGCACCCCCAGGACACCGACCTGCTGCTGCGCCAGCTGCACCGGCTGGTGGACGCCGGCAACACCGTCGTGCTGGTCGAGCACGACCTCGACACCATCGCCACCGCCGACTGGGTCGTCGACCTCGGTCCCGGCGGCGGTGACGCCGGTGGCCGGGTCGTCGCCACCGGCACCCCGCACGAGCTGGCGGACGCCGGGGTCGGTCGGACGGCTCCCTACCTGGCCGCCCGGCTGCTCAGCCGACCCGGCCGCTGACGGTGACGGTCAGGAACCCGAGGACGAGCCGCCTCTGGTCCTGGGTCACCACTTGTGTGCCTCCGGGCGCCGTGCTTTGGTTGCTGGAGAGCATACATGCGCGAGCGCAATCACCTTGGAGGCTGCCGATGGCACCCATGGACCGCTGCGGCGCCGACATCGCGGCGACGGAGGCCGGGGTCGCCTCGTCAGGGTGGGAGGCCCGCCAGCGATGACACCAGCGACCCACCACCACCCCGTTCCCAGGAGTTGAGGTCATGACCACTCAGCAGAGTCCACGCGTCGTCGTCATCACCGGAGCGTCGGGAGGCATCGGGCGCGCCAGTGCCCGGATGTTCGCGGACAGGGGCGACCACGTCGCTCTCCTGGCCCGCGGCACGACCGGCCTGGAAGCGGCCGCGCAGGACGTGCGCGCCCGCGGTGGGACGGCGCTGGCGATCAGCGTCGACGTCACCGACCACGAGGCGCTCGAGCGGGCGGCCGACCGGGTCGAGACCGAGCTGGGGAGCATCGACGTGTGGGTCAACGACGCGTTCACCTCGGTCTTCGCCCGCTTCATGGACATCGAGCCCGACGAGTTCCGCCGGGTCACCGAGGTCACCTACCTCGGCTTCGTCAACGGCACCCGCGCCGCGCTGCGGCGCATGCTCCCCCGCGACCGTGGGGTCGTCGTCCAGGTGGGATCCGCACTCGCCCACCGCGGCATCCCCCTGCAGTCGGCCTACTGCGGTGCCAAGCACGCGATGTGGGGCTTCCACGAGTCGCTGCTCACCGAGCTGCGCCACGACCGCAGCAACGTGCACGTGACGTCGGTGGCGATGCCGGGGGTCAACACCCCCCAGTTCACCTGGGTGCTGTCGCGGCTCCCGATGAAGGCCCAGCCGGTGCCGCCGGTCTACCAGCCGGAGGTCGCCGCGCGCGGGGTCCTCTTCGCCGCCGACCACCCCGAGCGACGGGCCTACTGGGTCGGTGTCGCCACCGCCGGCACCATCGTGGCCAACCGCGTCGCGGGCGGCCTGCTCGACCGCCACCTCGCCCGCACCGGCATGTCGTCCCAGCAGACCGACGAGGTCCGGCCTCCCGACCGGCCGGTCAATCTCTGGCACGCGGCCGACGACGAGGACGGCCGGGACTACGGCGCCCATGGCCCCTTCGACGACCGAGCCCACTCCCACTCCCCCCAGCAGTGGGCCTCGCAGCATCGAGGACCGCTGGCACTCACGGCGCTCGCCCTCGCCGGAGGTGCGGTCTGGCGTTCCCGGGCCCTCTCGTGAGCAGGGCCCGCCCGGTCGACCTCGTCCGGCTCGTCGTCGGGACCGCTGCACTGGTGGGCCCCGGCCTGTTCCTGCGGCTGGGTCGGCCCGACGACGAGCGCCGGGTGCGCCGGACGGTCCAGGTCCTCGGGGGCCGGTACGTCGCCCAGTCCGCGGCCGGTCTGTGGCTGCGCCACCCGTGGGTCCGCGACGCCGACGCCGCCGTGGAGCTGGTCCATGCCGCGACGATGCTGGGGCTGGCCGCCCTCGCCCCCGACCACCGGCGCCTCGCCCTGCTGAGCGCGGGCGCGGCCGTCGGGTTTGCGGTCGCCGACCTGGAGGGTCGGGTCCGATGAGCACCGGGAGGGGCCGGGCCGCTCGCCACGGCGACGAGTCGACCTCACCTGCCCCGGTGCGACCCCGGTGGGTCTGGGGCGGCCTCCTCCTCGCCCTCGTCGGCACGTCTGTGCTGGGCGTGGGGGTGGCGGTGCTCTCGTGGACGGTGGCGCTCGCCGGTGGTGCGTTGCTCGTCCTCGGGGCGGCCGCCAGCCTGCGCGGCGGCATCCTCCACGACGCCGTGCGACGGCCGGATCTCGGCGATGAGCTGCGGGGGGTGCGCGACGGCGACGTCCACCCGGGTGTCGGAGCCGGGCTGGCCTCCGGTCCCCGGGCGCGGCGCGACGCGACGGAGACCAACCACGACACCCGCGAGCTCGAGGCCGCCACCCGCCCGCACCCCGGTGTCCGGTGGGCCCCCGCCGCGGGATGGCTGCTCCTGGTCACGTCCGCGGTCGTCACCACGTCGCAGTGGGCGCTCGTGGCGCACACCCCCACCGGCCGCCACGACAACTACCTCTACGCCGGGGTCGCGGTCGTGCTCGGTCTGGCGGGCCTGCGCGTGGTGACGGCTCCGGGGCGACACCCCGTCGCCGTCGGCGCCTCCCTTCTCGGCGGGCTGGTGCTGGTCGTCAACGGTCTGCTCGGCGAGCACGACAACACGGGCCCGGCGACCGTCGAGGTCTCCTGCGGGATCCTCGCCGCCCTCTGCGCGGTGGTGGCGTGGTGGGGGACGACGCCGCGCCCCTGAGGCGCGCCACCACGTACCCGGCGCGACGGCTCATCCCCGAGGGGTGATGGCCCCTGCCCCCACTCGCGTCCAGTGTCGAGGGTGGGGCCACCGGAGCCGTGTGGTCCTGACCCCGGACACGGCGAGGATGACGCAGGGATGAGCGAAGACACGATGGACGTGCTCGTGGCGGCCTACCAGGCACTCGACTCTGCCGAGGCGGACTTCGACGCGCTGGTGAGGCGCGTCCAGGACAAGCAGATCAGGACCGAGGGCGTGATCCTCGTCAAGCGGGACACCGACGGCCAGGTGACCGTGTCGCAGACCGGCGACCACCTCGGACGCAAGGGCCTGGGCTGGGGAGGCGGCGTCGGCCTGGTGGTCGGCCTGCTCTCCCCGCCGCTGCTCGCCTCGGTCGTCGTGGGCGGCGCCGTCGGCGGGGCGATGGGCAGGAGGTTCGCCCGGCACCGCGCCGACGCCGGCATCGAGGAGCACCTCGGCGAGAACCTCCGGCCGGGGACCGTCAGGAACGTGGTCTTCGACCTCCAGCCCGCCACCGAGGAGGAGGAGAAGGCCCTGCACCTGCAGGGGGCCCATGAGACCGTCGCGGCGGGCGCAGCCGGCTGAGCCGATGAGCCCCTCGACCGAGCCCGGGAGCACGTGGGACGTCGTCGACAGTGTCGTGGTGGCCGTCGACGGCTCCGACCACGCCACGCGCGCCGTCCGGTGGGCGGCGGAGCAGGCCGCTCTCGAGCACCGGCGCCTGGTCGTGGTCTCGGTGCGCGACGACGGCGGCTCCGACACCGACGACGGCGTCGCGGCGGCACGAGCGCTGTACCCCGACCTGCCGGTGGAGGGCTCCGTCGTTCCCGGTGACCCGCGTCAGGTGCTGGTCGAGGTGTCCGAGCACGCACACCTGCTCGTCCTCGGCTCCCGGGGTCGCGGTGCCATCCAGAGCATGCTGCTCGGCTCCGTCAGTGCGGCCGTGAGCGCCCGGGCCGCGTGCCCGGTGGTCGTCTGTCGGCCCACCGTGGCCCACGGGGCACGACGGGGGGTGGTCGTGGGCGCCGACGCCACCCCGGAGTCCCTCCCGGTCATCGAGTTCGCCCATCGCCAGGCGTCCCTGCACCGTCTGCCACTCACCGTCCTGCACTGCTACTGGGATGTCGTGGCCGCGGTCGCGCAGTACCGCCAGGCGTCGGGGCGCGACGTCGAGGCGGCCGCGGTCGAGGAGCTGCGCGCCGTCCTCTCGGAGTCGGTCGCCGGTATGGCCGAGCAGCACCCCGACGTGCCGGTCACCCTCACCCTCGAGCACGGCCTGGCCGCCGAAGCACTGAGCCGCCGCCACGACGGATGGGACCTGGTCGTCGTCGGCCGCCACCCCATGACCTCGCTCGGGCGGAAGGTCACCGGGTCCACCTCCACGACCGTCGTGGAGCAGGCCCACTCCACGGTGGCGGTCGTCCCCCAGGAAGCAGGACACTCTCGTACGCCACAGACCCACGCCGGCGTCACCGCGGACCATGGCTGAGCACCGCGGCGCCACGTCGGACGGGCCGGCAGCGAGTCGGTGGCTGGTCCGGCGCCTGCTCCTGCGTGCCCTGCTGCGCTCCCTGGTCGCTGCGGGGGTGCTCATCGGGCTGTACTACGCGGCGCCGCTGGACAGGCTCGAGAAGGTGCCCGTCCTCGTCTCCTTCTCCGTGGGGATGCTGATGTTGGCCGGGGTGGTGGCCCTGCAGCTCTGGGCCATCGTCCATGCCTCGTATCCCGGGCTCCGCGCGGTCGAGGGCCTGGCCATCTCGATCCCCTTCTTCCTGGTCCTCTACGCGACGGCGTACACCGTCCTGGCACAGAACAGCCCCACGAGCTTCAGCACGACCTCGCTGACGCGGACCGACGCGATGTACTTCACGGTCACGGTCTTCGCCACCGTGGGGTTCGGGGACATCACGGCCACCAGTGAGGCTGCGCGCGTGCTGGTGATGACCCAGATGCTGCTCGACCTGGTCATCCTGGGACTCGGGGCGCACCTCCTGGTCGGTGCCGTGAACATCGGACGGCGCCGGCAGGGCGCATCCGCTGCTCCACCTCCGGGTGACGTGCCCGGCCCCTGGCCGAAGCCATGACCTCGTCAGCAGGCCCGCCCGACCACTCGCCACCCGACGTCGCCACGGTGCTGCGCGGCCGCGGCTACCACGCCCTCCTGGCGACTGCCGGTCTGATCGGCATCCCCGTCGCGCTTGTCGCCTGGGGCTTCCTCGCGCTGGTGACGGTGATGGAGGACTGGGTGTGGCGCGACCTCCCGGACGACCTCGGCTGGGACCAGCCGAGGGCCTGGTACTGCGTGCTGGTCCTGGGGCTGGGCGGGTTGGTGGTGGGCCTCGTCGTCACCCGGCTGCCCGGCCGGGGCGGGCACGTCCCGGCCGGCGGCATGGGTGGCGGAGTCACGACGGGTGTCGACCTCCCGGGAGTGCTCCTGGCGGCCGTGGCCAGCCTGGTGCTCGGCGCGGTCATCGGCCCCGAGGCGCCGCTGATCGCGCTCGGGTCGGGTCTGGCGTTCGTGGCCGCGCAGCGGACCCGGCTCCGCGAGACACCCCAGGCGGTGACGCTGATCGCGGCGGCCGGCTCCGCCGCCGCGATCGCGACCGTGTTCGGGAACCCGCTGGTCGCGTCGGTGCTCATGTTGGAGATCGTCGGTTTCGCCGGGCGCCAGGTGCTCCTCGTGCTGCTGCCGTGCATCGTCGCGAGCAGTCTCGGGGACCTCATCTTCACCGGGCTGGGGACCTGGTCCGGGATCGACGTGCCGTCCCTCACCATCCCGGGCCTCCCCGCCGCCACGCTGGACTGGGGAGACCTGCTCTGGGCGGTCCCGGTGGCCGCCGTGACCGCGGTCGCCATGCAGCTCACGCGGCGCCTGGGGCTGCGCACCGTCCGGGCCGTCGCCCGACACACCGTGCTGGCGACCACCGCGGTCGGACTCCTCGTCGGTGCCTGCGCCGGCGCCTACACACTGCTGACGGACCGGTCTGCACTCGAGGTGCTCGAGTCCGGCCAGGGCGCCCTGCCGGCCCTCGTCAGCGCGCCGGACAGCTGGTCCACCACGACCCTGGTGCTGCTCCTGCTGCTCAAGGGGGCCGGCTACGGGCTGTCCCTGGGTGCCTTCCGGGGCGGCCCCACCTTCCCGGCGGTCTTCCTCGGTGCAGCGATCGGAGTGCTCCTCGCACCGCTCCCCGGCCTGGGGACGACGGCCGGCATCGCGATCGGGATGGCCGCCGCCACGAGCGCGGTCCTGCGACTTCCGATCACCTCGGTCGTCCTCGTCGTGCTCCTGCTCGGGTCCGAGGCCTCGAGCCAGATCCCGATCGTGATGCTCTCCGCCGCCGTGGCGCTGGTCTGTGCGGTCTCCCTCGACGCGCGCTGGCCGGCGGAGCAGCCGACCGGCTCCCCCGGGTGAGATGTCCCAGTGGGCGAGGCACGTCGCACGGCCCGGGTGGTTGCCTTCCACCATGGCCACCACCGTCGACCATCCCACCCGCGAGCAACGAGAGTCCCGCGGCAAGGAGGCCCGCGTCCACACCCCGCTGGGAGCCCACGTCGGGTGGGCCGTCCCCCCTCACCGGGACGACCCGGTGTCACTCATCGAGGGGCAGAACGCCCGACGGGACGCCGACCTGGTGCCGGTGCGGCACGGCCGGATGATGGCCTCGCCCTTCACCTTCTACCGCGGCGCCGCCAAGATCATGGCCGAGGACCTCGCCGGCACCCCGACCGCCGGGCTGACCGTCCAGCTGTGCGGCGACGCCCACCTGTCGAACTTCGGGGTCTACGCCTCCCCGGAGCGGAACATGGTCTTCGACATCAACGACTTCGACGAGACGCTGCCCGGTCCTTTCGAGTACGACGTCAAGCGGCTGGCGGCCAGCCTCACCGTCGCGGCGTACCACAACGGCTGCTCGCGCAAGGAGGCCCACCAGGTCACCGAGTCGTGCGTGGCGGCCTACCGGGAGGCCATGCACCACTTCGCCGGGCTGGGCACGATGGACACCTGGTACGCGCACCTCACCGAGGACGACCTGCGGGAGATGATGCGCCGCGCGATCGCCGAGCCCGCGTCGGGCAAGAACAAGAAGAAGACCGGCAAGGACAAGAAGGACAAGAAGGACAAGCGTGGCCCCCTCGAGACGGTCGACCGCGACGAGGCCGCGACAGCCGCCCTGGCCGCGATGTCGGCCAAGGAGGCGAAGAAGCTCGAGAAGCGCTTCGAGAAGAACGCCCTCAAGGCCCGCGGCCGGACCAGCATGCAGGCACTGTCGAAGCTCACCGAGGTCGTCGACGGCACGCACCGGATCGTCAGTGTGCCCCCCGTCGTCGTGCCCGCCCGTCAGCTGCACGAGACGTACGGCATCGCGCCCGAGCTCCTGGAGGAGGTCATCCTCTCGCAGTTCAAGAGCTACCGCGCCACGCTCCAGCCCGACCGGCGCCACCTCCTCGAGCGCTTCGAGGTCGTCGACTGGGCCCGCAAGGTGGTCGGCGTGGGCAGCGTCGGGACCCGTGCCTTCATCGCCCTGCTGCAGGGTGTGGACGAGACGGATCCGCTGTTCCTCCAGGTCAAGGAGGCCACCTCCTCGGTGCTCGAGGGACCGCTCCGCAAGAGCCGTTATGCCCAGCCCGGCCAACGGGTGGTCCACGGCCAGCGCCTGATGCAGGGGACGAGCGACATCTTCCTGGGCTGGACCCGCGGCCAGGAGGAGGGCCGGTACTTCTACTGGCGCCAGCTGCGGGACATGAAGGGCTCGGCCCTCGTCGACCAGATGTCCGCCACCGCGCTGGAGCTCTACGGTCGCCTGTGCGGATGGACCCTGGCCCGCGCACACGCCCGCTCCGGGGACCCGATCGCCATCGCGGCCTACCTCGGCCAGGACGACACCTTCGACCTGGCGATCACCGACTTCGCCCAGCGCTACGCCGAGCAGAACGAGCGAGACCACGCCGCGTTCGTGGAGGCCGTGCGCACGTCACGGATCGAGGCCGTGGAAGGGGTCTGAGCGTCCAGCGGGTCCGCCGCCCGTTCGGCTCAGATCAGCTCGAGGTGGTGCGCCCGAGCGATCGCCTCGGTGCGGCTGCTGACGTCCAGGCGCGTGTAGATCGACTTGGTGTGGGAGTGGATCGTGTTGAACGACAGGAAGAGCCGGTGGGCGATGTCGCGCTTGGTCAGCCCCTGGGCCATCAGGCGCAGCACGTCGAGCTCACGGTCGGTCAGGTCAGTGCGCCCCTCTCCCCTGCGGTGCGAGGTGGTCAGCGACCGCTCCAGGATCGGCACCAGACGACCGATGAAGCCCGTGTCACCGCAGCGACCGAGCAGCGACGTGGCCTCCTCCAGCAGTGCCCGTGCTCCGTCGGCGTCACCGAGGCGGCGGCGTACCGGGGCTCGCATCAGGCGCAGGTGCGCCGCCAGCAGCAGGTCCGACTCCCCGAGCTGCTCGATGCCGCGCGCCAGCAGCGTGTCCCCCTCGGACAGCCGGCCGCACCGCGCCTCGGCGGCCCCCAGGGTCGCGACGTGGTAGCCGGCGTGAGGTAGGTCGCCGAGGCCGCTCTCCCGGGCCAGGGCCACGGTCCGCGCCGCCAGCTCGCACGCCTCCTCCGCGGTGCTGCGCCCGAGGGCTATCTGGGCCTCCAGGCCCAAGGCGTCCACCACGCTCACCCAGGTCTCCGACTCGGCTCCCAGCACGACGGCGCGACGCAGGTGCGGCAGCGCCTGCTCGTGGTCACCGGCCAGGAACAGGGCCAGCCCCGTCGCGTACGTGGAGAGGGCCTCGAACGCGGGTGTGACGTCGGGGTGCGCGTCCTCCAGCGACCGGGCCGCGACCCGCTGGCCCTCGACGTCACCCCAGACGAACACCGCGCGGACCAGGGCGGCCGAGTGCTCGACGTCGCCGGACCCGTCCGGCATCCGCTGCCCCGGGGTCGCGGCGCGCCGGGCCTGCTCGACCGCGAGCCGCGCCTCGACGTGGTCACCCTGGAGTCCGCACACGTACGCACGCACGACGCTCAACGGGGCCGAGGCGGCGACATGGCCTGCGGGAAAGGCCGCGAGCCACGCCCCGACCGTCCCCGGGTGACCCCGCAGGACCCGGACCACCCAGTGCGAGAGCACGAGATCGGTGGCCTCCTCGAGGTCGGAGGCGGCGACGGCGTGCTGGATCGCCCGGCTCGCGTCGCCCGAGTCGGCGAACCACCGCGACGCCCGCCGGTGCAGCTCGGCACGATGTGCCGGATCGGTCGCCCGGAGCTCCTGCGCGAGGAACTCGGCGAAGAGGTGGTGGTAGCGGTACCGGTGGCGCTCGTCGTCCAGCGGGACCAGGAAGAGGTTCAGCCGGCCGAGCTCCCGCAGCAGCTCGGCCCCGTCCTGCCTGCCGGTGACCGCGTTGCACAGCGGACCGGTCAGCTGCGACAGCATCGAGGTGTCCACGAGGAAGGCCCGGGCCTCCTCGCTCAGCGAGTCGATGACGACCTCGGTCAAGTAGTCCATCACGTGCATGTTCGAGCCGCCGAAGGAGCGGAGGAACCCGGCCCGGTCGGCGGCGGCCCGCAGGCTCAGCAGTGCCAGCTGCAGCCCGGCCGGCCACCCCTCGGTGCGCTCGTGCAGGAGGGCGGAGTCCTCGGTGCCCAGGGGCGGGACGAGCGCCTCCTCCATCAGCCGGTGGGTCTCCTCGACCGTGAACGCCAGGTCATGGGCACGGAGCTCGAGGAGCTCGCCGGAGGCCCGGAGGCGCCCGACCCGCAGCGGCCGGTCGAACCGCGTCGCCAGGGCGATGTGCAGCTGCGGCGGCGCATGGCTGACCAGGAGCTCGATGCACTCGTGGCACGACCTGCCGCGCACGAGCTGGTAGTCGTCGAGCACCAGCACGACGGGCTCCGCCAGCGCCTCGAGGTCGAGCAGGAGCCTGCGGAACAGGGGCTCCACCTCGAGCTCGTCGACCGAGTCGGGCATCGGGTCCGCACCCGCCCCGAACGAGGGATCCAGCTGCCGCACCGAGCCCACGATGCTCGCCCACAGCGTCAACGGGTCGTCGTCCGACGCCTCCAGGGAGACGTAGGCGAACCGGCGGGCGTCCACGGCCTCCCACTGGGCCAGGAGCACCGACTTGCCGAAGCCCGCCTGCGCCGAGATCAGCACCAGGCGCGCCTCCGCGTCGATGAGCCGGGCCAGCAGGCGAGGTCGAGCCACCAGCTCCGTCCGCAGGACCGGGATCCGGAACTTGGACCGGGGGCGCGCGAGCGGTGGTCGGGTCTCGCCGCCCCTCGGGTCGACGTCGAGGGTGCCCCTCCTGGGGGCAGGCACCGCGGCGAGACGGCCCGCCGTGCCCACGGTCGGTGCCGCGGGGCCCGTCCCCGGCGATCGGGATGCACCGGACGCCGTGGGCGTCGACCGTTTCATCGATCCAACGTAGCGGCGGGCGAATCGGTTGGACCCGGGGCTTTGGTCCCGCGACCGGCTCCGAAGGGCCCCACCCCACGAGGCGCCCCCGGGACCGTGGTCAGGTCGCCGGCGGGCTCGGTCCGGGACCCGCGGAGCCTGCCGTCGCGCGGGTGACGCTGATGATCTCGACCCCGCAGTCGCCGAGCCACACGATCACGCCGATCAGCTGGGCCTGGTCGACGATGTCGCCCTCGATCACGCTGCAGCCGCCCACCGGCCTCGTCGACAGCCAGGGGAAGGTTGCGGGGAACTGGTCCCGCAGGGCGCCGCGGACCACGAAGCGGTAGGGCACGGGGCTCCCACCCACGCGGCCCGCGAACTGGCCATCATCCACGCGCCCACCATGCTCGCTGGCGCCACGTCCGGCCTCCCCCGCGGCCGCCGATCACCCGGGTGACCGGTCAGACGGGCGATGCGACGGCACGCCTGCGGTGCTTGCATCGAGACGACCGGTGTCCCGACAAGAGAGGTGGTGACCCTGATGGGGGTTGCTGCAACAGAGCCCAAAGACGATGCGGACCGATCCCTGGACGAGCTCGGCCCGGTGGACTGGCTCGTCGTCGAGTTCCCGACCGAGAACTTCGGCGACGGCACGCTCGCGCCGATCCTCGCCGACTACGTCGACCGTGGACTCATCCGCATCATGGACATGATGTTCCTGCAGAAGGACGCCGAGGGCGGCCTGGAGTTCGCCGAGCTGGGGGACGTCGGTGACGGACCCCTGCAAGCCCTGCGAGGCGCCGAGACCGAGCTGGCCATGGTGCTCTCCGAGGAGGACGTCCTCGACCTCGCGGTCACCATCGAGCCGGGCCACTCAGGTGCCCTCCTCGTCTGGGAGAACCTCTGGGCCGCACCCTTCGGTGCCGCCGTGCGTCACGCCGGCGGCGAGCTGGTGGCTTCCGGCCGCATCCCCGTGCAAGCACTGTTGGCGGCCCTGGAGGCCGACGCCGAGGAAGGAGACTGACATGCCCATGGCAGCCCGACGCAGACGAAGGACGGCAGCAGTGGTGGGAGGGGCCGTCGTCGTGGCCCACGGCCACAACCGCCGATCGGACCGACGCGAGGACCGACGCGACGACCGCGGAGACCGGCGCGAGGACAGGCGCGACCGGCGCTGATCGCCGCATCAGCCGTGACCTCCGCACCGAGCCCCCAGCTCGGGGCGGGGGTCTCGTCCTGCGTCAGGCGGACCCGTCCGCGTCCTGCCCGGTCGGCGAGATCTCCGCGAGCGCGGCCTCCAGCGTGGGATAGAAGTGCTTCTCGTCCACGGTCTCGAGCAGTCCGTAGCGCAGGACCAGGTCCTGGAGGCGGCTGCGGAGCTCGACGAAGGCGAGATGGACGCCCTGCTCGTTGAGCTGCTGGTCGGTCTGCTCCAGCATCGCCGCAGCCGTCACGTCGATGTCGGTGACTGCCTCACACTGCAGCACGACCCAGTCGGCGTGCTTGTCGCGGGCGAGGGAGCGCACCTGCTGCCGGAACATCCCCGAGTTGGCGAAGAAGAGGGGCGCCTCCCACCGGTAGACCAGGATCCCGGCGACCTCCGACGCGTCAGCGCGGTCGTCGAGGGCGTGCCAGGTGCCATCGGCCACGCGGCCCAGCACCGCGCCGTGCGGCCACCAGCTGCGGCGGAAGAAGAGCAGGATCGACAGGACGATCGAACATCCCCGTGCGCACACCCCTGCTGCGACGTCTCCGGCGCGGACCCCACCCGGGGGGCGACCTCACCCGGGTGAAGACACGGCACAGGTGTGGTCGACGCCCGGGGCCGCTCCTAACGTCGAGGCCGGCGGCGGGCCGTGAGGCTGACCTCGGAGCCGGACGCCACGTCGACCACGAGGAGGATGCGGTGCCAGAGGTCCCCCGCGTCCCCTCGTCGCGGCGGCGCTGGGCCGCGGTGTCTGCCCTGACCGTCACCGCGCTCCTGGCCGGTCTGGTGGCGGTCGTCCTGCTGAGCAACCCGGGTCTGCTGGTGGGAGGGCTGCTGGGCCTGGTCCTCGTGGTGGCGGGCGGGTGGTGGGCCGTGACGGAACGGATGCCGCGCCGAGGGGTGGGGATCCTGGGGGTGGTCGTCGGAGGCGTGGTCCTCGGGGGCTCGGTGATCAGCACCGCCTCGGACAGCGAGGCGGCCACGCTGAAGCTCGTGGTGGCAGCCGCGCTGGCGGTTGTGGCCGCGACGTCGGCGCGGATGGCGCTCGTGCCTGACCTGCACGAGCTGGACCGACGCGCCAGCGAGCTCCGGGTGCGACCACGCAAGCCCGTGCTGCTGTGCAACCCCTGGTCCGGCGGCGGCAAGGTCGACCGGTTCGACCTCGTACGGCTGGCGAGCGACATGGGGGTCGAGACGGTCCTCCTGGAGCGGGGGCTCGACCTCGCCCAGCTCGCCCACGACGCGATCGCCGGCGGCGCGGACTGCCTGGGCATGGCCGGCGGGGACGGGTCGCAGGCCCTGGTCGCGTCGATCGCGATCGAGCACGACATCCCGTTCGTGTGCATCTCGGCGGGGACCCGCAACCACTTCGCCCTCGACCTGGGTCTGGACCGGGAGGATCCCCGGACCGGCATGATCGCCTTCCGCGACGGGGTCGAGCGACGGGTCGACTACGCCACGGTCGGCGACCGGCTGTTCGTCAACAACGTCTCGCTGGGCGTCTACGCCACGATCGTGCGGGAGGAGGGATACCGCGACGCGAAGGAGGAGACCTCGCTGCGGCTGCTCCCGGAGCTCCTCGGGCGGCGGGCCGAACCCTTCGACCTGCAGTTCACGCGACCTGACGGGGTGGAGGTCGAGGGCGCCTTCCTCGTCCTGGTCTCCAACAACCCCTACGTGCTCGGCCCGTCCCTGGACATCTCGCAACGGCGCAGCCTGGAGACCGGCACGCTGGGCGTGGTCGCGGTCACCGGCAGGGGTGCCGGCGAGGTCACCGTGCCGGCGGCCGGGTCTCTCGGCGGGCGGGCCCGCAGGGAGTCCCACGTCCACCAGTTCACGGCGTCCTCCTTCGAGATCCGGTCCCACAGCGGCACGGTCTACGCCGGCATCGACGGGGAGTCGCTCGAGCTCGCCAGTCCCCTCGAGTTCACGATCCACCCGGCGGGGCTACACATGCTCGTCCCCGTCGACAGCCTCGACACCGCTGCCCGCAGGGGCGCGCGCAACTTCGGCCTCGGCGACCTGGTCGCGGTCGCCCGCGGCGGCCGGCCCGCTCCCACCGTGCCCCTGGGGATCGACGGATGACGTGACCGCCCCGTCCGGCAGCACCCCGCCCTTCCCCCGGTTGCGCGCCTCCCTGGAGGAGATGTCGCGGCTGGACCGCGCCCTGTACGCCGCGGTCGCCGAGTCGCAGACACCCACCCTGGACGCCGGACTGCGGCGGCTGAGCCTGGCCGCCGACGACTCCCGGCTGTGGCTCGGCATCGCGGCCGCGCTGGCGCTGGTCGGTGGTCCGGCCGGACGCCGGGCGGCGGTCCGGGGGGTCGGCTCGGTCGGCATGGCGTCCGCGTCGGTCAACCTGATCGTCAAGCCCCTCGCGCGCCGGACCCGACCGCTCCGCGACGACGATCCCACGCACGCGCGGCACGTGCCGATGCCCCGGTCGACGTCCTTCCCGTCCGGGCACTCCGCGTCGGCCTTCGCCTTCGCCGAGGGAGTCAGCGCCGCGGCGCCCTGGCCGGGCATGCTGCTGCGGCTCGCCGCGACCGCGGTCGCGGAGTCACGGGTGCACTGCGGGGTGCACTATCCCGGCGACGTGGTCGCGGGATCCCTCATCGGGATGACCGCGGGTCGGGTGGCGGCCTCGCTCGTCGACCGGGCCGTCGGCCATCACCGCAGGGCCGGGGTCACCCGCCGTGGGTGAAACCGGCGCCGGGGAGACCATCCGGGAGGCATCCGGGAGGAGGCTTGGTCCCCACCGGGGACCCGACCCAGGACGGTGACCCATGCGCCCCTTCTCCGCCTTCCGGACCGACCTCGACGACACCGCGCTGGCCGATGCCGACGCGGTCCGGCTCCGCTCCCTGGCCACCTGGGCCCACCTGCTGCTGCGGCCCGGCATGGAGTTCGTCCGGCAGCGCTCCGACCTCGTCCTGGGCTGGCAGGGACCGACCGACGTGCCGCCGATCGGCTCGTGGATGCTCCTGCCCGACCCCGCGTCCCCGGCGACCCGCACGGCGCTGCCGAGCCACGACGCCCTGCACGGCGCCGCCCACCTCGAGCTCGACCGGTCCGGCCCGGTGGTCGTCTCGGTCCCGTCCGCCCCCGACTCCCGCTACTTCTCCGTCGCCGTCATGGACGCCCACATGAACAACATCGGCCACGTCGGGCCACGGTGGACAGGCCCCCACGCCGTCCACCTGCTGGTGGTCCCGCCCGGGTGGGCCGGGACACCACCGCGCGGGATGGTCCTGCTGGAGTCCACCACCGTCTCGATCTGCCTCTACAGCCGGATGCTCCTCGTGTGCCCCGACGACGTCGCCGACCTCGACCTGGTGCGCACCTGGCAGGCGGGTCTCGCCCTGGAGCCGCTGGACCGCTGGGGGTCCGGCAACCCGGCACCTGCCGAGGTGGAGGTCGACGACCTGGTGCATCCGGGCCTCGACACCCTGACCGACGCTGTGGAGTATCTCCGCATCGGCCTGGCCCACCTCGAGCGCAACCCCCTGGCCGACCAGGGCGACTGGCTCAGCTGGCTGGTCCGCGACGCCGGCTTCGTCGAGGCGGCGGTCGACCCGACGCTGCGCCGGGCCGTCGAGGACGGCACCGCCGACGCGCTCGCGATCCTCGACGCCCGGCTGTCCACCTGGCCGCGGGCGAACGGCTGGACGGTGCCCGACCTCGAGCTGGCCCTGCCCAACCCCAAGGTGGACGTCGCCGCGGCGTTCCAGCAGATCCAGATCGGGTCCAACCAGCCGGCGGAGTCGGTGTCCTGGTTCGCCGACACGGACGCCGGCGGGGAGCCCCTCGACGGTGCGCGGTCGACGTACGAGCTCACGTTCACCGGGGCCTCGATCCCCCGCCTGCACCCAGGCGGCCACTGGTCGGTGACCGTGTACGACGGCAGCAGCCGCCTGGTGCCCGCCGGGCTCGGACACCACTGCCTGGGCCCCGACACCCCCGGGGTGGAGTCGGGTCCCGACGGCCGCGTGACCTTCGTGGTCGCAGCGGACCGGCCCGCGAAGGGCACAGGCAACTGGCTGACGGCGCCCCGCTCCCGCTTCCGCCTCGGCCTGCGGATGTACTACCCCGTCCTCGAGGACGTGGTCGCGGGCTGGGTGCCCCCCGCCGTCTCGCCGTGCCCCGGGGACGGGACGGACTGACCGCGGAAAGGGACCTTCGGCGCTTACGGGCCTCAGCCGGCCCCCCTACCCTCGGCAGGGAGAGGAGCGCCATGGTCTCGACGATCGCACCCGCCGTGCCGCCCGAACCGGCGATCCCGCTGCTGCTGGCCAAGCTGTCGGTGCCGAAGGCTCGCGGCCTGCTGGTCCCCCGGCACCGGCTGTTCGACGAGCTGGGCACGGGGGTGGAGCACACGCCGCTCACCGTGGTGTGCGGTCCGGCCGGCGCCGGCAAGACGTCGCTGGTGGCGTCCTGGATCGCCCACGACCTGCCCCGGGGACGGGTGGCGTGGCTGTCCCTGGACTCGGCCGACGACGAGCCGGGGACGTTCTGGTCCTACGTGGTCGAGGCGCTGAGTCACCACCAGGTCGTCGCGCCGGACAGGGTGGATCGCCCCCTGCACCCCGATGCCGTCGACAGGACCTTCCTCCGTCGGCTGGCCGCGGTGCTCGCCGACAGCGAGGACACCGTGGTCCTCGTGCTCGACGGGTTCGAGGCCATCACGGACCGGCGGGTGCTGCGTGAGCTCGACGAGCTGCTGCGCAACGCCGGCCCGGAGCTGCGGCTGCTGGTGACCACCCGGCGCGAGCCCGAGGGCCCCTTCGCCGCCTACGCCCTCACCCACGAGGCGAGCTGGGTGCGGACCGCCAGCCTGGCCTTCACGCCCGAGGAGACGCGCGCCCTGCTGCGCCAGCACGACGTGGCCGTCGACGACGAGCAGCTCGAGCTGCTCCAGCACCACACCGAGGGATGGGCGGCCGGGCTGCGGCTGTCGGCCGCGGCGATGCAACGCGGCATCAGCCCCGCGTCCTACCTCGCCGACCTGCCGTGGCGCCGGGACGGCCTGGCGGGCTACCTCGTCGAGGAGGTGCTGGAGGCCCAGACGGCGTCCGTGCGCGACTTCCTCCTGCTGACCGGGGTGGTCGACCGGCTCACACCCGACCTGGCCGAGGCCCTCACCGGCCGTGCCGACTCCTCCGCCGTGCTGCTCGACCTGACCCGCGAGCACGCGCTGGTGAGCGCCGTGGACGAACCCCCGACCATCTTCCGCTACCACCCGCTGCTGGCCAGCGTCCTGCGCACCGAGCTGACCGCCCGCCGGCCCGGCGTGGTCGCCGACCAGCACGCCCGGGCGGCGCGGTGGTTCGCCGAGCACGGTGACTTCGTGCAGGCCGCGGTCCACCACGGCGCGGCCGGCGACATGGAGGCCGCCTGCGCCGACGTCGCGCACCGGCTCGGGACGGTCGTGATCCTGGAGGGGCGGGCGCCGGCCGAGCTCCTCACGGTGCTGCGCACGACCTCCCACGGCGCCACCGGCGCGGCGTCCCACGCGATCGCCGCCGCACTGGCCGTGGTCGCCCTCGACCTGGACACCGCCGAGGCGCGGCTCGCCGACGCGACGGCCGCAGTGGAGCGAGCGCCGAGCGAGGAGCGGTCGCGGCTGCGCGCCGGCATCGCCCTCGTCGACGTCGTCGTCGCCCGCCGCCAGCTCGACCAGGACCGGGCCCGCCGCGCCTGCGAGCGCCTCGATCGCGAGCTGGAACGACTGCCGCCGCTCGGCTACCCGACCGCCCAGACCCGGGCCCTCGCCCTGGCCAGCCTCTCGGGCACCCAGCTGTGGTGCGGCGACTTCACCACCGCCGAGGAGGGTCTGCGCGCGGCCTTCGTCGCGAGTCGCGCTCCGGGGTGCGAGCTGTCCCAGATGGCGGTGCTGGGCCACATGGCGCTGTGGGCGCACCGAGCCGGCCGGCTGCGCGACGCCGAGGAGTTCGGCAACGAGTCCCTGCGGCTGGCGCGCGAGCTCGCACTGGCGGCGCCCTACCGGACCGGCGTCGGTCACCTGGCCCTCGCGCTGGTCGCCATCGACCGCAACGACGGTGCCGCCGCGCGCCGGCACCTCGCCGCCACCGACCTCACGGCCGAGGCCCTCACCGACCGGGCCCTGGGCGCCGTGGCCGGCATGCTGCGGGCCTTCCGGATGTCCCTGGACGGCCAGCGCTCGGCCAGCCTCGAGGTCCTGGCCGACATCCGCTCGCGAGCCGACGGGCTGCCCCCGTGGATGGGCAGCCGGATCCGGGTCGCCGAGTCCGCGGTCCGGCTCCGCTGCGGGGACATCCCCGGCGCCGCCTCGGCACTGGCGGGGGCCACCGTCCCGGACGCGGAGTGGCAGCTGGCCCGCGCCTCGGTCAGCCTCGCCGGGGGCGACACGCGAGGGGCGGAGCGCATGCTCGCTCCCCTGCTGGTCGCGCCGAAGGACCTCGGGGCCCTCGCCGTGGACGTGCAGCTGCTGGGCGCCCGCCTGGCCGGCGAGCGCGGTGACGTGTCGACGGCGCGACGGCTGGTGCTCGCGGCCGTGGACGCCAGCCTCCCGGATGGCCGGCGACGACCGTTCCTGGAGCACTGGGCGTGGCTCGACCAGCTCGCCGGCCAGCACCCGGACCTGCGCAGGGCGCTCGCGTGGGTGCGCGGCCCGGCGCTCCCCCGCCAGCGCGACCCCGTCGACGACGTCGTGGCGGTGCTGATCGAGCCGCTGAGCGGTCGCGAGGTCGACGTGCTGGCGCGGATGGCGCGCGCGATGTCGGTGGCCGACATCGCCGCCGACCTCCACGTGTCGGTCAACACCGTGAAGTCGCACCAGAAGAACCTCTTCCGCAAGCTCTCGGTCCATCGCGCCTCTGACGCGGTGCAGCGCGGCCGGTCGCTCCAGCTGGTCTGAGGAGGCTCGGTCAGCCCGCGCTGCGGGCGAGGGCGAGCAGCTCGTCCATGGATGACGCGATGCCCTCGGCGAGCAGCTGCAGGTCGGGCGTCGTGTCGTAGTCACCGGTGATGCCGAAGGTGAGGGTGTCGCGGTAGGAGAACATCGCCACCCCGATCCGGACCCGGTCCGCGATCGGGACGTAGGGCAGCATCTCCTGCACCTCGCGACCCAGCGCGTAGAGCGTCGTGCGCGGGCCGGGCACGTTGGTGGTCACGGTGGCGATCTGCCGCTGAGGCAGCCGCAGGCCGAGCCGGATGCCCCACGCCACCGGGAGGAACGGGCCGTACGCCGCCGCGCTCGTGAGGCGGGCACCGGCCTCGGGCTCGTGCTGGGCCCGCAGCCCCTGCACCCGCTCGCGCACCGCCCGCAGCCGCTCGCGAGGGTCCGCGAGGTCCACGGGCAGGTCGGGCAGCATCATCGTGACGCGGTTGTCGGGGATCGACTCGGCACCGGGTTGACGGGTGGAGACCGGCACCAGCGAGCGCAGGGTGTGCGCGTCGGGCTCCTCCCCGCGCGACATCAGCAGCAGCCGGAAGCCCCCGGTCACCGCGGCCAGGGCGACGTCGTTGACCGTGACGCCGTACGCCTTCCGCACGACGCGCACGTCGGCCAGGGAGATGTCCGTCCAGGTGTAGCGGCGGCTGCCCTCGAGGGGACCCGTCAACGAGGTGTGCTGCACCGGACGCATGGCCGACGCGATGGCCAGCGCGCCCCGCGCCGTCTGGGCCGAGGCCCGGGCCAGGCGACGGGGGCTGGTGAGCGTCCCGGCCACGGCGCGCGCGGCCGGGACCGGCGACGTGGCCAGCTCCCAGGCCGCCCGGGTGGTGACGGACAGCGTCGAGGGCGGGTCCGCCGGGTCCCAGGCGTCCGGCACCGGCTCCCTGGTCGTCCGGGTGGGATCGAGCACCAGCTGGTAGAGGTCCGTGCCGGAGACACCGTCGACGAGGCTGTGGTGCAGCTTGGACAGCAGCGCCCACCGACCGCCCTGGAGGCCCTCGCAGAACCAGTACTCCCACAGCGGGCGGTCGCGGCTCATCCGGCGCGACATCACCCGGCTCATCAGCCGACCGATCTCCTCCCGGCCGGCGGGAGCGGGCAGGGCGGTGTTGCGGATGTGCCAGCGGATGTCGAAGTCGGGGTCGTCGACCCACATCGGCGCCGCCAGGCCGAAGGGCACGGTGCGCAGCTTCTGGCGGTAGCGCGGGATCAGGGGGAGCCGGCCGGCGATCAGCTCGACGAACTCGTCGAAGGCCGGCGCGGGTCCGGCGAAGACCGCGAGCGACCCGATGGCCAGTGAGGCCCGGGGGTCCACGTCCTCGGCGTCCAGGAACGCGGTGGCCAACGGGGTCAGTCGTTCCATGGAGGTCTCCTCGCGCCTACGGCGTTGCGCCACCCCCAGTCTCGGCCGCGCGGTCGCCCCAGGACAGCACCGTCGGACCCCTCCTGGAGGGGCCGAAGGACTCCCGTGCCCGACCGGTGTCAGGACCCGGCGCCGCTGCCACGCCGGGCCAGCGCCGCGCACCCCGCGGCGGTGCGCTCGTCGGCGGGGAACCACTGCTCGATCCGCAGCTCGTCGAGGCTGACGTCGAGCGGGGCCTGCAGGGTGCTGACGACGAGCAGGAACGACCACGTCTCCGAGCCCACCCGCAGGTGCAGCTCCAGCGTGGGCGCGGACGGGGCGGTGGGGTCCGGTCGGCGCCAGTCCGGGTCGAGGCCGGAGGATCCGAGCAGCTCGTCCAGGAGCACCCGCAGCCGGGCGTTGTCGGGGTCGGCCAGCATCTCGCGCTGCATCCGCCACCGCCCGGGACGACCACGCTCGACGCATGACGATGCGGCCCCCCGCCGAGGCCACCGACCCCGCGTCCCGGTGCAGCTGGTCACCGGGGCCGAGGACCCCTTCTTCCCGCTGGCGTGGACGAAGGAGATGGCCGGGGGCTTCGGCGGTCCCGTGCGGTTGCACGTCGTCGAGCGCGGTCGGCTCTTCACGCACGAGGAGTTCCCGCGGGAGACGGCCGAGGCACTGCTCCCCGTCCTCGCGGCCCCGCGGGGCGACGGGGTGGCCAGCTAGGCGCTGCTGGGCCGTCCGGCGTCGGCCCGGGGACGGACCTCCACGGGAGGCCGGGCGCCGACGGCGTCGCGCCGGGCGGCCGAGTTCAGGACGCGGGCCGCGTGGACGGCGGACCGGTAGCGCCACCGGTCGACTCGCGTGACGGGCGGGGCGGCTTGTGTGGTGTCCAACGTCTGCTCCTCAGGCGCGATCTCATCGTGCGGTCCGTTGCGCTGACGAGGCTAGGCACGCGCGAGGACACGTTGAAGGGCCAAAGGTCCCGAACCCGGCAAGGACGCGAGACCGCGACGGGGGGTCACGCCACCGCGTCGGCCCCGGTCGGCCCGGCATCGCCCTGGTGCAGGTCGAGGCGCAGCATCCGGCTCGCGAGGTCCACGCCGGGCCCGAGCAGCACGATGACCGCGACGGTGCCGAGCCCGATCGTGGCGCCGAGGAGCCAGCCGACCAGCGCTCCCCCGCCCTGGACCGCGCTGTAGCTCCACCGGAAGGGCACGGGTGGGTCCCACGCCAGCGCGGCCGCCTCGGCCGGACCGGCGCCGGTGTGGCTGCCGAGGTAGACCGCGATGCCCACCGCGAGCACCGGGAACGCCGCGATCAGCAGCAGCGCCCGCGGTCCCAGGCCGTCGGGGGTGTCGAGCAGGTCGACGAGCACGGACACCGTCACCCCGACCAGGACCACCTGGACCACCGTGCCGAGGCCCGGCCGGACGCGGCGCGCGGCCGCCAGCGCGACGAGCGTCACCCCGACCAGCAGGTTGGCGATCCAGAACTCCAGCCCGGTGGTGAGGGCCAGGCCGTTGACGAGGGTGGAGTAGCCGTCCGACCCGAGATCGGCGGTGAGGAACAGGGCGACGCCGGCACCGAGCACGACGCAGCCGAGGAGGAGCAGGAGCAGCTGGCGCGGGGAGCACGTCACGACCAGCAGCATGGCAGGACGTGCCGACGCTCATGCACCGGCGGCGGGTGTGCCCCCGGTCAGTAGCTCTCCTCGACACTCCCGTGGACGGTCACGGCGTAGATCACCAGGATGTCCAGCACGATCATCGTGGTGAACCACCAGGGGTTGGCCGCCAGGAACGCGAGGTTGGTCACCGCGCTGACGCCCGCGACCACGACGGCCACCACCCGCGCCCAGGTCCGTCGGAAGAACAGGCCGTAGCCGGTCATCCACATCGCGACGGCCAGCAGCATGTGGAACAGGCCCCAGGCCCGGTAGTTGGTCTGGATGAGGAGGTCGGAGTCCCCCACCAGGTACTGGTCGTCCTCGAACAGGCCGACCAGCCCGCCGATGAAGTGGAAGCCGCCGATCAGGAGGAACATGAACGCCGCGAACGCGATCATGCCGTTCCAGAACCTCGGCTCGTGGTCGTCGTCCTGCTGCGTGCCCGACGTGGTCGGTGATGTGGCCATGGTGGATCTCCTCCGGCAGGTCTGTCCCGCCACGGTGGCACTCGCGCTCCCCGGCGCCATCACCCTCGAGGGGTGAGGGGGCCGCCCGAGGCGCGCGGGAGCCCCACCGTCGCCCGCCCGAGGGCCACGGCGGCGTACGCGACCGCGACCCCGCCGGCGAGGTCGACCACGAAGTGCCACCCGAGGTAGATCGTGGCCACCATGGTGCCGGCGAGGTAGACGACCAGCACCCGGGTCGTCCGCCGCAGGCCGTAGTAGCGGGCCATCAGCAGGATCATCAGCACGACCGCGACGTGCAGGCTCGCGAAGGCACCGATCTGCGCGGTGGCGTCGTGCGCCTGGGGGTCGGCCAGCAGCCGGGCACGCTGGTCCAGGTAGTGGGCCTGCGTCCCCTGCGTCAACGTCCGCGCCAGCCCGGCGAAGTCCCCCGGTGCGTGGCTGAACGGGCCCAGCGAGGGGATCAGGTAGTAGGCGCCGGTCCCCAGGATCCACACCCACATCGCGGAGACGAGGTAGACGTAGCCCTGCCGCACGCGGTCGGTGAAGGCCAGGGACGCGACGAGCGAGAACGTCACGACCGTCGAGAACGACACGTACCACGCCGTCAGCACGTACGCCGCGAGGTCCCGGCCCAGGAGGTCGTGCAGCAGCACGGCGGGGCTGTGACCCAGGAAGAGCCACTGGTCCCACCGCTGGAGCATGGCGTCGCGGGGCTCGGAGAACACCAGCCAGCTCTTGAGGTTGTGGTAGCAGAGGTAGACCACGTGGTAGGCCAGCAGGCCGGTCGCGGCCAGGACCACGCGGCGTGCCGTCCAGCGACGGCGCAGCACGGCGAGGACCCCCCGCGGGCTCCGGCCCTGCCCCCGGGCGCGGACCGCGGCGTCCGCCACGGCGAGCACCACGAGGAGGGCGAGCGCGATCGCCAGGCGCCGCGGCAGCCACTGCCCGTGCGGGTCCCGGATCGGGACGCCGACGTCGTACGACGCCCACACGGTGACCATCGCGAAGACCGCGACGACCGCCCAGACGCGGGCCGGCCACCAGCGGTCCCGCGACGCGGGTCGGCTCACGGGGACGTCCGTGCCGGCGGCACCGCGTGGGCCCGGACCCGGGACCCGCGGGCCGGGGCGTCGGGCAGTGCCCGGCGCAGCACCCAGGCCAGGGACACGGCCTTGAGGGTCAGCAGGGCCAGCGCGAACGCGGTGGCCAGCACCACGTCCCGGGTGAGGAGCAGGATGGCGAGGAAGACGGCGCCGTTGACGGTCTTGGCCAACGGTGACCAGTTGAGCGCCCAGATCCGGTGGTCGACCAGGTAGAAGTAGTTGGGGCTGACCAGCGGCCAGGCCAGGAACGACAGCGACAGCAGCAGGTCGACGACGAGGAACTCCACGACGTAGACCCCCACCGGCAGGGCCAGACTGGAGTCCATCCAGACCAGTCCCACGTAGATCGGCACCGCCGACAGCCGGTCGCAGAGGATGTCGGCCACAGCCCCGGTCCGGGTCTCCTGGTCCAGGCGCCTGGCCAGCCACCCGTCGAGGATGTCGCCGGCCCAGTAGACCGCCAGCGCGGCGAGCAGCAGGCCGGTGGAGTGCTGACGGAACGCCGTCACGACCAGGGCCAGCGCCCCGACCGTCCGCGCCACCGTGATCACGGTCGGCCACGTCCAGAACCGCTCACGGTCGGGACGGATGCGACCGACGACGGTCTCGTGGTGCCCCCGCGCGGTCGGGGCCAGGGAGTCGGCGTGCGGGTGGCGGGCCGGCAGGAGGCGCGGGAGACGGTGCCGGTTGCCGGTGCCCCACGCCGCCACCCACACCGCGGCCACTCCGATCGCGACCCCACCGAAGACGTCGACGAGGTAGTGCCAGCCGAGGTAGACGGTGGCCAGGACGTTGAGGACGAGGAAGATCCACAGGCCCCACTGGATCCACCGCGGACGCAGGTCGATCATCCACGCGACCAGCGAGGCGGTGACCATGACGGAGACGTGCAGCGACGCGAACGCCGCGATGGTCTGCAGGGCGTCGGTCCCGAACGGGTCCGCGAGCATGGCGATCCGGTCGTCGAGCCAGCTCTGCGCGATGTGCGTCACCTGCGTCTCGGGCAGGTCGGCGAAGAGGTCGGGGCGCGCGTAGATCGGACCGGTCGAGGGCACCAGGAAGTAGATCGACGCGCCCAGCACCCAGTTGACCGCGACGGCGGTGACGTACCAGCAGGCGGTGGCGATGTTGCTCGTCCAGAAGAGCGCGATCACCAGGGACACCGTGAGGAACACGATCCACGCGACGTACGTCACCGACATCAGGTGCGCGGCGAAGCCGGTGCCCATCAGGTCGTGCAGCACGGTGGCGGGGTCGTGGCCCAGGGCCAGCGTGCGGTCGAGGCGCAGCAGCTCGTCGTCCAGCATGTGCGGGCGCACGAACGGGACGTAGCTCTTGAGGTTGCGGAAGCCGACGTAGGCGAGGTACCAGCTGCCCAGGCCGATCAGCACGAGCCGCACCCGCGGGGCGCTCCAGCGCTCGCGCACCACCGCCGCGGCCCGGGAGCGCCACCCCGCCCGGCCGCCACGCGCGGTGCGGGCCGCCACGTCGACCAGGAAGCACGCGACGGCGAGGACCGGGAGCCGGATGTACGACGGTCCGACGATCGAGTCGTCCGGGTCCCGGACGGGGAGGTGCTCGATCCACGCGACCAGGAGTGCGGCGCCCATCAGGCCGATGGCGAGGACGACCTGCAGCCCGTAGGCGCGGTACCACGGGCGGACGTCGCGCTCGGCGTACGTCGTGGTGTCCTGCGGGTCCGCGTGCATGATCCGATACTGCCAGCGGCCGGCGCCCGGTCGCGTCCCGCCTCTCCGCAACGGGTGTCCGAGGACTTCCCGGGGCCGGGTGATGGGACCTTCGGCCCTGCTGGTCGGCGCCTCGTGGTGCTGGGGTGGGTCACGGGTGAGGGTCATGGAGGACGAGGTGGGGCGGGCGTCGGTCGACCTCTACTGGCTGCCGCTCGGTGCGGGCGGACACGTCGTGCGGTGGAACGGGCGCCTGTACGAAGGACTCGCCGCGAGGCGGGCGGGCCGCGCGCCCGCGGACCTCTACCACTGCGGGCTGATGGTGCGTGTCGGCGAGACCACCTACTGCATCGAGATGGGGCCGGTCTGGAACGTCCCCGACCTCGACCGTGGGGTCGTCGTCGAGGGTCCCGTCGGGTCGCGGTGGCTCGGGCGGTTCCGCGCCTTCCGCTACGAGATGCGCTGCTGGCCCGGCGGCCGACTGCCGGACGTGGCCGAGGCGGTCGACAGCCCCGTGTGCCTCGGCCGGGACCGCACGAGGGCGACCGCGGTGCTCTCGGTGCTCCGCGGCCTGCCCGCGCTGACCTGGGGACGCGACGAGCTGGGCGCGGGCGAGATGTGGAACTCCAACTCCGCCGTCGCCTGGGTGCTGGCGCGCACGGGGCACGACATGGACGCGATCACCCCGCCGCGGGGAGGCCGTGCGCCCGGGTGGGCCGCGGGCCTCGTGCTCGCCGCTCGGGACGCGTGACGGAACGCTCGCCGAGCGGGACGTCCGACGTGCCTGTTCAGTCCTTCGTCGCAGCGGACGCGTCGACGCAGACGACTCCCCTGTTGCCGTCCTGGTCGGCGATCACGGTGAGCGAGGGCGCGTCGCTGCCGTCGACGACGGTGCCACCGGCGGCGACGGCGGCAGCGATCCGTTGCTCGGCCACCTCGGGCGCCACGTAGACCTCGACGTGGAACCGCTGGCCCGGGGCGCCGTGCTCGTCGGCGTCACCGAACCACAGGTTCGGCACCCGTCCCGTGGCATCGCGGACCTCGTCGCCGGGGGTGCCACGGCCCTGGGCATCGGCGCTCCCGGTCAGGAGGGCGGCCCACACCGGGGCGATGGTCGCGGAGCGAGACGTGTCGAGCCCGAGCTCGACGTCGCTGACCGAGGCCGGGTCGGCGTCGACCTGGTGGTCCACGGCGATCTCGGTGATCCGTCGCGCGAGGTCGACGTCCTGCTGGGTCACCCATTGCACGACGTGCTCGGTGCCTTCGTCGTCGCGGAAGACGGCGTCGTCGCTGACCAGCTTGAGGTCGACGTACCCGTCACCGATGGACACGCGCGGGTGGTGGCCGATCGCGTCGCCCGCCTCGCCCACCGCGGTGACGAACCGGGCGCCGGCGCCGAAGCCGTCGATCAGGTACCGCGCATGCAGTCCCTGGGCCAGCTTGCGCCAGTCGGCCAGATTCGCCTCGGCGATCTGCTCGCCCCTGAGCATGTCCATGGGCGGGGACCCTACCCCCGAGTGCGCCCGCAGCACCGGCGCGATGCACCCGGACGTGACGCGGGCCGGGGCGTCCTTGCGGACACTGCGCCTGGCCAGCGTCGAACGATGCCGTCGGTTGACGTCCTAACGGCATGGGATGTCTCATCTGTCGCTGATGGTGCGCGCAGCTGCGGACGGATGGATAGACCCGGCGTGGTCGTTGGCGATCTCGGCACGGCAGCGACGGCATACTGCGGCTCGTGAACGCAGACCGCGACTCAGCTGTAACTCCAGACGTAGCCCCACGGGCCGCACCTTCGCCGACAGTGTTCTGGGTCCCGGGCACCCTGATGCTTTGGTTCGGACTCTGGGGCGTCGCGGAGGGAAGCCTCGGCTGGGCATGGATCGTGTGGCCCATAGGTCTCGCCCTGCTCATCATTGGCGCGGTCGCCCAAGGAGTGGCGTGGGGCATGGACATCTACAAGGAGCGCCACCCCTGACATCTGGATCTGCCGCCGCGAGTGAGAGCTCGGACCAGCCGATGTGCGGAGGGCGATTGCCCCTGAGTGATGGGCACGAGACGATCTAGGCGGAGGTGAGGCGATGCAGGTGCGACCGGGTGCTGTGGTCCGAGGAGCCGGTGTCGCCCTCGCCTGCCTCACACCGGACCCGTCCAAGCGCTCGCCCCTCTTGATCGCGGGGTTTGCGACGGGATGGTTCCTGAACAAGCCAGGACTTCAGATCTTCACGGTCATCCCCGATACGGATGAGCCGTGGAAGCGCACCACGGTGCCTTTCGCGACCTCGGTGACGGCATGGTCGACGGCGATGCTGGCGGCCACGACCGCCGTGCGTAGGACAAGGCTGCCTGTCCCGATCGCTGCGGTTGTGCTCGGAGGCGGCCTGATGGCAATCGACTCCCTTCTCGCCGATCTGGGCGAGGCGCGTGAGGCGCGTGAAGCGGCCGAGGCAGCGGAGTCCCATGCGTCGGAACCCGCCGGGCATTGACCAGGACCGCACGGATCGGCCGCTGATGGTGCACGGAACTGCCGAGATGATGCTGGGTCGGGTAGCGCGAAAGTGCGGTCACCGTCGATGTCTCCGCGTGCTCATCTGACCGGTGAGCCCGCTCTTCCACAGCCCTCGATTCACCCTTGATGGGAACACACGTTCGAGAGACACTATGAGTATGTCCGAGCCCTCCCCGCTTCCCGCGTCGCGGGCCGTGCTGGGCCTCGAGGACCTCGACGGGCGGGCGCTGCTCGAGGTGGCCTCCGACCGTCGTCGGGTACGACGCCTGGCCGAGGTCGACGAGATGCTGGTGGCCGCGCAGTGGACCGTCCTGCACGAGGAGCCCCGCGACGAGCGAGACCCGATGATCACCCCCGGTGGCGACGGCACCCCTCAGCTGCGGGAGTACGCGCTGGCCGAGCTGGCCATGGCCCAGGAGACCCACGCCCTCACCGCGCGCTCGCTGATCGCCGACACCCTGGACCTCATCCACCGCCTGCCCCGCACCTGGGCGATCGTGCTGGCCGGGGGCTGCGAGCCCTGGGTGGCCCGCAAGGTCGCCGCGATGTCACGACCGCTGCTGGCCGAGACCGTCGGCATGGTCGACCGGGCCGTCGCGCGGGCCATCGCCGGCCACGCCCCCTCCACCGTGCTGTCGATCGCCCGGGCCAAGGTCATCGCCGCCGACCCCGAGACCCACGCCGCCGAACGCGCACGGATCCGCCACGAGCGCTACGTGCGGCTCTCCCGCGCCGACGAGTACGGCTACCGCCACCTCATCGCCCGCGTCACCGCGGGCGACGCCGCCTGGGTCGACGCCATGGTCGAGCGGGTCGCCGACATCCTGGCCACCACCCACGGCCATGACCACAACCACGACGAGCTCCGCTCCCTGGCCCTGGGCTGGCTCGCCCGCCCCGTCGACCTCCTACGCCTCCTCCTCGACCACACCGACCCGCCCGACTCGCCCGACCCCGACGATCCGGGAGAGCCCGACGAGGCCGGGCAACCACCTCGGCCGGTGTGGGCTCCTGAGCACCTCGCCGACACCGTCGACCGCCTCTGCTGCCTGTCGGCGCGCCGGCTCGCCTCCCTGCGCGGGCGCGGCCGGTTGTTCGTCCACGTCACCGACACCGCACTCCGCACCCGCACCGGCATCGCCCGCGTCGAGGGCCTCGGACCCGTCGACGTCACCCAGCTCGCCGACCTCCTCGGCCACGCCGACGTCACCGTCCTGCCCGTCATGGACCTGCGCGATCGCCGCCGCGTCGACGCCTACGAGCACCCCGAACCCGTCAAGGACCACGTCTGGACCCAGACCGGCGGCGACGTGTTCCCCTACAGCCCGCGCACCGCGACCCGCGACCAGGTCGACTTCGACCACTCCACCGCCTACGACCCCCACGGACCACCGGGCCAGACCGGCCCCCACAACAGCGGGCCCCTGCGCCGACGACACCACCGCTGGAAGACCCACGGCGGCTACCGCTGCACCACCATCGGCCCCGGCCGCCACCTGTGGCAGACCCCCCACGGACTCTGCTACCTCGTCGACCACACCGGCACCCACCGCATCGACGACGCCCACGCCGACCTCGTCCTCAGCGCACCCGACGGCGTCGAGATCCACGTACCCCGCGAGCATCTCGTCCTGGACTACGACAGCACCGCGGCCTGAGGTCGGCTCAGGACCGGGACGGCTGGACCGCCCACCAGGTGTCGGTCCTCGCGACGGCGGACGCGTCGGCACCCTGCCCCAGCACGCGGCCCAGGCGGAAGAGGTAGCCGGCGATGCCTGCCGCGCCCTGCATCCAGCCCACCCCCGGTGGCAGCAACGGCTGCTCGGCACGGTGCTCGACGAACTGCCACCACCGGTGCGGTCCCTCGCCGCTCGCTCGCTCGACCAGGGCGTCGGCCAGGACGACGGCGTGCTCGAGGTCCTCGTCGGTGCCGTCTCGTTGCCACAGGTCGAGGACCACGGCGCCCACCCCGGCCGTCCCACAGCACCGGCCGTCGTTGTCCCAGAAACCGGGATGCAGCCGTTGCGGCACGCCCGAGGAACGGACCGACCGCAGGGCCGCCCTCCGGAGGTCGCCAGGAGATCGCCCGGCGACGTCCCGGACGCCGGCGTACTCCAGCGCCGCGAAGAGCTGCGACGTCCCGGCGGCCCCGTGGCACCACCCGAACGCCACGGGGTCCTCGCCGGTGTCGAGCGGCGGGACGTACCGGGGCACCACGAAGCCGCCGTCACGGACGTCGGCGAGGGTCACCAGTCGTGCTGCGCCCTGGCGCGCCGCGGACACGAGGTCCTGCCGATCGAGCACCGCGCCGGCCACGGCCAGGGCGGCGGTGATCCCGGCCTGGCCGTGTGACCAGCCGGGCATCTCGATCGGTGGGGTCTCCCGGAAGCGACGCGGCACGAACAGCCAGCGAGGCCCCTGCTCGGTCTCCTCCGCCTCGGCCAGCAGGACGTCCGCCGCCCGCCCCCCGAGCTCCGCGGCACCGGGGACCCCGCGCCGGTGCGCCCCCGCGGCAGCGAGCAGCACCGCGGCGGTGCCGAGGGTGGCGTCACTGATCCGGGAGTCCGGTGCGTACGTCGGCGGACCGACGAACGGCGTGGCCCAGCCGTCGGGGGTCGCGAGCTCGAGCAGCCGGGCCGCCACGGCCTCGGCCCCGGGCTCGTCGAGGGCGTCCAACACGGTGAGATCGCCCACGAGGCCGTCGAAGTACGACACCTCCGTCGCGCTCGGCGTCGCGCGCCGCACCTGGTCGGCGATCGCCTCCGCGAGCTCTCGCTCCCGGTCGGTCCACGGTCGTGCGAGCCGGATCTCAGCCAGCACGAGGGCGAGGCCGCCGGTGCCGCTGTGCAGACCGGTCCGCTGCGGGGGCGGCTCCGGCGCCGGCGGACCGTCGAGCGCGACGACCTCCGGCACCCATGGTCCGTCGGTGTCCCACCGCACCTGATCGAGAACCCAGCTCCAGGCCCGGGCGGCGGTGTCGAGGTAGGCGGTCGGGTCGCTGGTCACGAGGCCATCATGCAGGCCGCCTGCGACCGCCGCCTCGGCGTGCTCCTCGGAGTCCCACTCGCTGATCGACCCCACGCGGTCGTCCTCGAGAATGACGCCGTACGAGATGTAGCCGGGGGTGCCCGGTGCGTACACGGGTCGCCCCCTCGGTCATGGCTGACGTCACGGTCACCCGGCCGGGCTCGCGTGCCAGTGGTCACGGCACAACGCCGGTCGGCACGACCGGGACAGAGGCGAAGGCCCGTGCGGCGAGCAGCGTCAGCGTCCCCGGGCCTCGTCGCTCGGACGGGGGTGGCGGGGTCCGTGTCCCGGGAGAAGCCCTCCATGTACGCCGCGGCGGCGCCGCTCGACGGACCAGGACGCCGCGCGCCGGCCCGCACCCGGCCGCCTGCTGCGTGAGCAGGTGGCCGGGACCGTGCGGCGACCCCCCTGGGGCAGCACGGGTATGCGGGGCCGACTCTTGCGGCCGGGAGCCCGCCCGCAGCGACCGGCCGGACGAGATCTCCCTTGCAACGAGGATGTCTCGACCGGCGTGTCGGAGTTCAGGGTCGTAGGTCCCCCGGCGGAGGGTCTTTGGTCCCTTCGCCGTCCAGCGGCGCCTGCATGCTGACCAGGAAGGGAGCCTGCCAGATCAGGCGGGTGCCCCGCTCCCCCTGCCCCTGCTCGATGACGAAGCTGCCGCCGCGGCACTCGGCACGCTGGCGCAGGTTGTCGAGCCCGCTGCGCCGGGCGACGTCGCCGACGCCCACGCCGTTGTCCTCCACGACCACCTCGAGCACGGGTCCGTCCACGGTGACCGAGACGCGGGCCTGGTCGGCGTGGGCGTGGCGGCCCACGTTGCTCAACGACTCGCGCACCACGGCCGCGACGTCGTCGGCGAGCTCCTCGTCGCCCACCGAGTCCACCGCGCCGACGAAGTGCACGTGCGGCTCCCATCCGAGCGCGGGAGTCACGTCCGCCACCACGGCCAGCACGGCCGACCTCAGCCCGGCGCCCAGCACGGCGTGCGGACGGAGCTGGAAGATCGAGGCCCGGATCTGGCGGATCGAGTCGTCGATGCTGTCGATCACCCGGTCCACCACACCCTGGGCGGGCGTGTCACCCGCACCCGACAGCACGATCTGGAGGGCGATCCCGGCCCCGAAGAGCTGCTGGATCACATGGTCGTGGAGGTCCCGGGCGATCCGCGCCCGGTCCTCGAACAGGGCCATCCGCTGCGCCTCGCGGCGACCGTCGGCCAGCTCGAGGGCCACCGAGGCGTGGGCGGTGAAGCTGGTCGCCATGTCGACGTCGGAGGCGGTGAAGGGCCGTCGCCCGGGCCGACGCCCCACCATGGACACGCCGCGGACCCCCTCCGTGCCGGTGAGCGGGACGATCATCACCGGCCCCAGCGCCACGACCTGCGCGATGAGGATCGACGTCGGGGGCTGCAGCGCGGCGACGTCCTCGAACACCTGTGGCTTGCCGCTGTTCATCACCACCTCGCTGATCGTGCCGGCCAGCGGATAGCTGAAGTCCGCCAGGCCGTCGGAGTCGACGCCGACCGCGACGGCGACGCGGAACCGTCCCTCGTCCACCGCCGGCAGGGCGATGGTCACGAGGTCGGCGTCGGCGAGCCCCACGACCGTCTGCGCCACCATCCTGAGGGCCTCGTCGCTCGGGGCGGTCAGCACGCGCCGCGTGAGGTCCGTCGAGGCCTCGAGCCACTCCTGGCGGTGCTGGGCCTCCTCGTAGAGCCGGGCGTTCTCGATGGCCACGCCCGCGGTGGCGGCCAGCGCCGAGACGAGCTCCTCGTCCTCGGCGCTGAAGTCACCCTCGGCCGGCGAGGCGAGGTACAGGTTGCCGAAGATCCCGTCCCGCACCCGGATGGGCACCCCGAGGAATCCGTGCATGGGTGGGTGCGCCTCCGGGAAGCCCACCGAGCGGACGTCGTCGGCGAGGTCTCGCAGCCGGATGGGCCGCGGGTCGTCGATGAGGGCGCCCAGGAGCCCCTTCCCCTCCGGGAGGTGGCCGATCCGGTCCACCACCTGGGGATCGACCCCGACGTGGATGAACTCCTCGAGGCCGCTCCCGCCCGGGCTGATGACGCCGATGGCCCCGTACGGCGCGCTGACCAGCTCGCAGGCGGCCCGGACGATGCGCTCGAGCACGGCGGTCAGGGACAGCTCCCCGACGACCTCCCGGTTGGCCCGCAGGAGTCCCCGCAGCCGGTTCTCCGCCGACATCACGTCGTTGGCGCGCTCGACCAGCTGGGACACCAGCTGCTCCAGCGCCAGCTGTGGCCCCTCATTGCTCCCTGCGTCATTTCCCGTGGCGTCGGTCACCGGCCTCCCCCTCGCCCACGATCGAGGCTAGTCCTTCCGGGCCGATCCGTCCTCCCTCGTGCCCGGGCAACCCCGTGCCGGGCACCCCGCGCCGGCGCCGCAGGTCGTGCCGTTCGGCGCCCATGGGGGCACTTCGCCCCTGTGCGGGGCCCCGGGAACACGTCTAGACCTGAGTCATGTCTACCCTGCGCTTCGTCCGACGCTTCGACGAGATCGACAACGACGACGTCCCCCTGGTGGGGGGCAAGAACGCCTCGATCGGCGAGATGTACCGCCGGCTGGCCGACCAGGGGGTGCGCGTCCCCGACGGGTTCGCGGTGACCGCCGACGGCTACCGGCACCTGCTCGACGAGGCCGGGGCGTGGCCCGCCCTGCGGGGCGCCTTCGAGGGGCTGCACCAGGACGACGTCACCGACCTCGCCACCCGCGCCGCGCGCGCCCGCTCCGTCGTCCACTCCGCCACGGTGCCGGACGACCTGGCCGTGGAGATCCTGGCCGGCTACCGCCGGCTCGAGGACGAGTACGGCGAGGGCGTCAGCGTCGCGGTCCGCAGCAGCGCCACCGCCGAGGACCTGCCGGACGCCAGCTTCGCCGGCCAGCACGACAGCTTCCTCAACGTGTCGGGCGGCCCCGATCTCCTCGAGGCGGTGAGCCGGTGCTTCGCCAGCGTCTTCACCGACCGGGGGGTCCACTACCGGCACCGCCACGGCTACGACCAGCTCAAGGTCGCCCTGTCCGTGGGGGTGATGAAGATGGTGCGCTCGGACCTCGCGGCCTCCGGGGTGCTGTTCACCCTGGACACCGAGTCCGGCTTCCGCGACGTCGTCTTCCTCACCTCGTCGTACGGGCTGGGCGAGAACGTGGTCAAGGGCGCCGTCGACCCCGACGAGTTCTACGTCCACAAGCCCACCTTCGAGAGCGGGCACCGCACGGTGCTGCGGCGGCGCCTGGGCGGCAAGGCGATCCGGATGGTGCTCGACGACCGCGGCCCCGGCTCGACCACCCGCGACGAGGACACCCCCGACACCGACCGCGAACGCTTCTCGCTCGAGGACGACGAGGTGCTGGGTCTCGCCGAGACCGCGCTCACCATCGAGCGCCACTACGGCCGGGCGATGGACATCGAGTGGGCCAAGGACGGTCTCGACGGGGCGATCTACATCGTCCAGGCCCGTCCCGAGACGGTCACCACCGCCGCGTCCCAGACGGTGGTCGAGAGGTACGTCCTCGAGTCGCACGGCCCCCTCCTCAGCGCGGGTCGCGCCGTGGGCGACCGGGTCGCGTCCGGGCGGGCCCGGGTCATCCACAGCGCCGACCAGCTCAGGGACTTCCGCCCCGGAGAGGTGCTCGTCTCGGAGACCACCACGCCGGACTGGGAGCCGGTGATGAAGACCGCGGCGGCCGTCGTCACCGACCGTGGCGGACGGACCTGCCACGCCGCGATCATCGCGCGGGAGCAGGGGGTCCCCGCGGTCGTGGGGACCGGGGACGGCTCCACCGTCATCCCGGACGGGGCGATGGTCACGGTCTCCTGCGCCGAGGGCGATGCCGGGCACGTCTACGGCGACGAGGCGGCGTACCGCGTCGAGAAGATCGACGTCGGCAACCTGCTGCGCCCGCGCACCCGCATCATGGTCAACCTCGGCAACCCGGGGCTGGCGTTCAAGACGTCCTTCCTGCCCAACGACGGCGTCGGGCTGGCGCGGATGGAGTTCGTGTTCAGCGAGTCCGTCCGGGTCCACCCGATGGCCGCCCTGCACCCCGAGCTCGTCACCGACCCGACCGAGCGGGCCGCGGTCGAGCGGCTGGTCCGCGGTCACGAGGACGGCGGCGCCTACGTCGTCCAGCGGCTCTCCGAGGGGATCGCCACCATCGCCGCCGCCTTCCACCCCAAGCCGGTCGTGGTCCGGATGTCGGACTTCAAGAGCAACGAGTACGCCACCCTCCTCGGTGGCGCCTCCTTCGAGCCGGTCGAGGACAACCCGATGATCGGCTTCCGGGGCGCCTCGCGCTACGCGCACCCGGCGTACGCCGAGGGGTTCGCCCTGGAGTGCCGGGCGATGAAGCGGGTCCGCGACGACATGGGGCTCACCAACGTCATCCTGATGATCCCGTTCGTACGCCGCCTCGCCGAGGCCGACCTGGTGCTCACGACCATGGCCGCACACGGGCTCGGGCGCGGCACCAACGGGCTGCAGGTCTATGCGATGTGCGAGATCCCCAACAACGTCATCCTGGTCGACGAGTTCGCCCGACGTTTCGACGGCCTCTCGATCGGGTCCAACGACCTCACCCAGCTGACCCTGGGCGTCGACCGCGACAGCGAGCTGGTGGCCTTCGACTACGACGAGCGCGACCCGGGGGTCAAGCGGATGATCGAGCTGGCCGTCCAGGGGTGCCGGCGCAACGGCATCCACTCGGGCCTGTGCGGCCAGGCGCCGTCCGACTACCCGGACATGGCGCAGTTCCTCGTCGAGCTCGGCATCGACTCGATGAGCCTCAACCCCGACAGCCTGGTGCGCACCACCCAGGCGGTGCTGGACCTGGAGCGGCGCCTGGCCCGGGGCCCCGAGCCGGTCCTGCCGACGCCCCGCCCCGCCTGAGGCCGCGAGCCCGACCCGCGGGTGGCAGGCTGGGACCGCCATGCCCCCATCCCCGTCCGAGACCCGCGAGCACCACGAGCGCCGGCTGCTGCTGGTCGTGGACGCACCGTCGCTGCTGCACCGCAACCACCACGCGCGGGCGCACACACGGATCACCGACCGGGCGGGCCGGCCGGTGTGGGCGCTGCACGGGATGCTGCGCCAGATCCTGGAGTCCATCGACCGCTTCGCCCCGGACGCGGTCCTCTTCGGCCTGGACGACCGCACGGCGTCGGTACGACGCGACCTCTACCCCGACTACAAGGCCGGCCGGGCCGAGAAGGATCCCGAGCTCGTCGACCAGCTGGAGCGCGCGGGCGCCCTGCTCGACGCCCTGGGGCTGGCGACCCTCACCCCACCTGGCCTCGAGGCCGACGACGTCAACGCCTCCGGTGCCACGTGGGCACGCACCCACGACTGGAGCTGCGTCGTCATCACCTCCGACCGGGACGCCTTCGCCCACATCAGCGAGCACACGCAGGTGCTGCGGCTCATCGACGGCGGCATCAACGGCTCCCCGCTGCTCAACCCGGCGCGGCTGCACACGATGTACGGCGTGGCCGCCGAGAACTACCTCGCCTACGCCGCCCTGCGCGGCGACGCCAGCGACAACCTGCCCGGGGTCACCGGCATCGGTGAGAAGGCGGCGGCCGCGCTGCTCCTCGCGGCCGGCTCGATGGAGGCCGCGTGGGCCGACGTCGACCACGACGGTGGCCGCTCCCTCGCCGCCGCCCTCGACACGCTCGCCCTCGAGGCGGGCGGTCGGCGGCTGGGCGCCGGCGTCGTACGCCGTCTCACCGCGCCCGGCGCGCGCGAGCGCTACGACTTCAACGTGCGGATGATGTCCGGGCGCGACGACCTCGACCTCGGGCTCACCCCCGACGTCCCCGGCACACCCGGGCTGCTCCCGCTCGACGTCGACCGGGTGAGCCGAGTGGTGGGGTTCCTCGGGATCGAGGCCACGACGGAGCTCGCCGTCCGCGTGCTCACCGGCGTCCCGGCGTCCGCGGGTCCAACGTCCCCCTGATCGGGACCGAGCGCCCCTGACCCGCGGGGACCGGGCGGACGAGGGTGGTGATGACGCCGGCGACGTTCGCCGGCGAGGCCACGAGGAGAGAGCCATGAACACCGTCCAAGCACCCCTGGGCACGATCGTGGCGGCGATCGACGGCTCGATCGCGTCCGACCTGGCCGTGGACTTCGCCGTCGCGCAGGCCCGGCTCACCCGTCGGCCGCTCACCCTGGTCCACGCCCTGTCGCCGATGAGCACCGTGTGGCTCGCCCCGGTCGGCCTGTCACCCAGCATGGGGACCGGCGTCGGGCTCGAGGCCCTGGAGTCCCAGGCCCACGAGCTGCTCGCCGAGGTGCACGCCGACGTGACCGGGCAGGCGCCGGAGGTGGAGGTGCACGAGGTGCTGGGCTTCGGCGACCCCCGACAGGTGCTGCTCGACGTGGCCACCCGGGCCTCCATGGTGGTCCTGGGCTCCCGCGGGCGGGGGCCGGTGGCCAGCCTGCTCCTGGGCTCGGTCGCGGTGGGCGTCGCCCACCACATCACCTGCCCGCTCGTCGTGATGCGCCCGCCCGACGGGGCGGACCGCCACGGCATCCTGGTCGCCGTCGACGGCTCGGACCGCTGCGCGCCGGCGCTCGAGATGGCCTTCCAGCAGGCCTCGATGCGAGAGCTGCCGCTGACCGTCCTGCACGCCTACTGGGACGTCCGGCACGCCGCCGTGCACGCCCACGACGACCAGGAGGGCGTCCACGCCGACGAGGACGAGCTGATGATCCTGGCCGAGACCCTGGCCGGCATGGCCGAGAAGTACCCCGACGTCGTCGTGCGCCGCGCCCTCGCCACCGGGCTGGCCGACCTGGCCATCCTCGATCTGGCCGCCGACAAGGAGATGGTGGTCCTGGGCACCCACGACGGCAGCGCGGCCCACGAGATGGTCTACGGGTCCGTGGCCAGCGCGGTCCTCGAGCACGCCTCCTGTGCGGTGGCCCTCGTGCCGCTCGCGCTCAGGGACTGAGCCCGCCTCACGGCTCGAGGCAGGCGGGAATCGAGTCCGTCGGGCCGGTGGGGGTGGCCGTGCGGCCGGCCGGGTCGTAGACCTTGACCCAGTCCACCGGGGGCAGGCGACGCAGCGTCGGCAGGATCGACCCCGCGACGGTGACCGTGGACCCGCCGCTGCTGCAGCCGCCCGTGAGCCGCACCCGGGCGATCCCGCCCGTCACGGACAGGTCGGCGTACCCCGTGGCACGCGACCGCACCAGCCGCAGCCCGGCGCGGCGCTCCGCGGGGAGCGGGCCGGCGAGCAGCCGGTCCATCAGGCCGGTCGCCGGCGTCCCCGGCCGCACCGGACGCATCCGCCGGACGAAGTACGGCTCGACGCCGTCGGCGAACCGGTCCCGGTCGAGGAAGAACACCGGACGCGGCTCGGTGCGGAAGTCCGACCGCACGTCGATGACGATCCGGCTGGGGTCCTGGCGTGTCGAGACGTCGAACCGGGTGCGCTTCGCCAGCCCGATGCCGTAGGTCGTGACGCCCTCGAAGTCGCCGGCGCGGACGGTCGTCAGGACGTTGGGCAGGGCGTACGCCGTGCGCCGCGGGACCGTGGGGCCGCCCCCCGCGTCGTGGGCCTGCGCCGGGCTGAGCACGACGCGCAGCACGGCCCGGCCGGCGATCCGGACCGGCAGGCCGGAGCCGTCGGCGACCAGCCGGTCGACGTAGCGCACCCGGTGTCCGGGCAGCGGGCCGTCGAGCTCCAGGACGACGCGGTCGAACCCGGGGTGGTGGGAGGTGCTGATGTCCACGAGGGTGGAGGTGGCCGCGGGGGCGGCTGCGGGGGTCACGGCGCCGACGGATGCCGGGCCGAGGACGGCGACCGGTGCCAGGCAACCCAGGCAGCCCAGGACGCCGACGGGCGCGAGCAGGGAGAGGCGCACGGACGGCCTCAGTCCCCGACGGCTACCGGCACTCTCCCCGCCCGGCGTGGGTGGGGCACGTGGGACACGTGGGACACGTGGACGCCGCGCGCGCCCAAGAGGTCGCGGGCCAGCATCTCGGCCTCGTCGGCCAGCGCGGGCAGCGGACATCCCGCGAGGCGCATCAGCCGTACCGCCCGCCAGTAGGAGCGGAGCACTCCCCCGGCCGGCTGGTGCCCGATCTCGTCGACCAGGCGCGCCGCCGCGTCGAGCATGTCCTGGTGAGCCTGCCTCACCTCGGTCGCTGTCGCCACGATCCACCCCACTTCGTTCGGGAGCGCAGACGCGCCATCCGACCCCGACGACCGCCGTACCGGTCGTCGGGGTCAACGCTGGACGGGTCCCGCAGCGCCGGGTAGGGCCGAAGGTCCCGGGTTGCGGTCCTCACCGCGGCCGGTGCGGCTCGCCGGACGGGTGGTCGAGGTCACCCCGAGCCTCGGGGAGGCTCCACACGAAGGGGGGCAGCCGATCCTCGTTGCGGGCCGCGACGTCGTCGAGGATCTGCTGGCGGGCCTGCACGACGAGCATCCGCTCGGGTATCGAGGTGGCCCTCGCCAGCTGGCGGGTGGACTCCGCCCACTGGCGGCGCAGCGCCTCGTCCGGTGAGGCCATGCCCGCCTGCACGATCCGTGCGGGCAGCAGCCACGGTCGCAGCCGCCGGTCGAGCCACGTCACCACCCAGGGCGACGTCACCACCAGCACCGCCGTCACCGCCATGGTGGCCGAGCCCAGCACCTGGGCGAGGCCGGGCAGGAGCGCCGGGGTGCTCGCGAGCGCCGCACCGGTCAGCACCGGGTGGCGGACGTCCACCAGGTCGTCCTTGAAGGCCACCGCCATCAGTGCGCCGAACATGGCCAGCGTGGCCCCGATGGCGAGGAAGAGGACGGGCTGCACCGCGAAGGCGGTGCCCACCAGCGCCAGCAGGCAGACGGCACCGTTCACGATGTGCCACCCGAGTCGGTAGGTCCTCATGCCAGGCCACCCCTGTCGTCACGCAGTCGCTGTGTCCGCACCGGGTCCTCGAGCCCCTCCCGTCCAGCGTCGGGCACGGGACCGAGCGCCGGGCAGGGCCCGAAGGCCCGAGCGTCCCGGACATTGGTGGGCCCCCCGGGACCAAGGTCCCGGGGGGCGAGGCACGTCGCCTCCGGTGCCGCCCCGGAGCCGGTCGCAGGATGGAGGGGAGGAGAAGTACCCGCGGGCCGGCCGCGTCACCCTCCCCCGCACCCCACAGGAGATGACCAGTCATGAAGGCACTCGTCTACGGCGGCGTCGACCACCGATCCTGGGTCGACGTACCGGACCCGGCCATCAAGGACCCCGACGACGCGATCGTCCGCGTCGACGCCGTCACGATCTGCGGCACCGACCTCCACATCCTCAAGGGGGACGTGCCCGAGGTCGACGCCGGCCGGATCCTGGGTCACGAGGCCGTCGGCACGGTCCTGGAGGTCGGTGACCACGTGCGCGACATCGCGGTGGGCGATCGCGTGCTCGTCTCCTGCATCTCCTCGTGCGGCCGGTGCCGCTACTGCAAGGAGGGCCGCTACGGGCAGTGCCTCGGTGGCGGGGGCTGGGTGCTGGGCCACACCATCGACGGCACGCAGGCCGAGCGGGTCCGCGTGCCGTTCGCCGACCACTCCCTGCACGTGCTGCCCGCGAACGTGGCCAACGAGGACGCGCTCATGCTGGCGGACATCCTGCCCACCTCGTACGAGGTCGGCGTGCTCGCCGGGCAGGTCTCCCCCGGCGACACCGTCGTGGTGGTGGGCGCCGGCCCGATCGGCCTGGCCGCCCTCATGACGGCCCGGCTGTTCAGTCCCTCGCAGATCATCCTGGTCGACCCGGCGGAGGCACGCCGCCGCAGCGCCCTGGAGGCGGGGGCCGACGACGTGGTGGGTCCCGAGGGCGCCCTGGCCATGGTGGCCTCGTTGACCGGGGGCCTCGGCGCCGACGTGGCCATCGAGGCCGTGGGCGTGCCGAGCAGCTTCGAGCTGTGCACCGAGATCGTGCGGCCGGGGGGGCACGTGGCCAACGTCGGCGTGCACGGCGAGGCGGCGACCCTCCACCTCGAGACCCTGTGGATCAAGGACGTCACCATCACCACCGGCCTGGTCGACACCCGGACGACGCCGCTGCTCCTGCGCCTGCTCGCCGAGGGCCGCCTCGACGTGAGTGCCCTGTGCACCCACCGCTACGGGCTCGACGAGATGCAGGACGCCTACGACGTCTTCTCCCGCGCCGGGGAGACCGGCGCCCTCAAGGTCGCGCTCTTCAACCCGGAGGCGATGGCCTGACCGGCCCCCCATCCTGACCGGGGCCCCTCACTCCCGCTCGTCGGGCAGCGGCTCCCACATGTCGGCCAGCCCCGAACGCAGCCGCGCCGTCTGGTGGGTCCAGGCCGAGACGGGGGCCAGGGACCGCTCCAGGACCGCGAGCTGGCTGTCGAGGGCGGCGAGCTCCGCCTCGACCGACTGCAGGCCGAGTCGCTGTGCGTGCACCTCGGCCATCAGCACGTCGAGCTGCTCGGCCACGCTCGGGAGCTCGTCGACCGTGCGGGCGAACATCGCCAGCACGTGGCGCAGCGGGCCCGGGGCCACGGCCGCGACCGCGATGCTGGTCGTGGCCAGCCGGCGGGTGAGGCCGCGGACCTGTCCGGTCAGGTCCTTCCGCAGGGAGCTGCCCGCGTCCCGGCTCGGTCCCTCCGGATCCTGCTGGCTCATCGCGTCCATGGGGCGTCCTTCCTCTCCCCTCGACCCTCGCACCCCGCGCACACGCAGGCGCGGGTCCTTGGGCCCCGTTCCGGAGCCGATGGTCACCCGGGTCACCACGGGGCTGCTGTCGGCCGTGGTGGCGGTCGGGACCGCGTCGGCCCTCACCCGAGGTGGCGCTCAGTCCAGCAGCACCCGCTCGCCGTACGACGGGACGACGGCGTTCCAGCCCAGGTCGTCATGGATCCGGCGCACCAGCGCGGCCGTCGAGTCGGGCTCCCCGTGCACGACGTAGACCGTGCCCGGCTCCTGCGGCGCCCGGCCCAGCCAGCCGAGGATCTCCCCCGCGTCGGAGTGCACGGAGAAGTCGTCGACGGACACGACCTCGGCGCGCACCGGGACGTAGCGACCGTGGATCTTCACCTGCCGGGCACCCTCGAGCAGCTGGCGCCCGCGCGTGCCGACCGCCTGGTAGCCCGTCAGCACGACCGTGTGGCGCGTGTCGCGCAGCATGTGCTCGAGGTGGTGGACGATGCGGCCGCCCGTGGCCATGCCGGAGGCCGAGATGATGATGCAGGGTCGGCGGGGTGCGTTGAGCTCGCGGGAGTCGGCCGGGGTCCGGGCGGCGTGCAGCTCGCCGGGGTCGAACAGTCCGTGCGCCCGCGACAGGTCGGCCCGCACCTGGGGGCTGCCCTCCGCGATGGCCCGCTCGTAGACCCGCAGCGCGGCCAGCGCCATCGGGCTGTCCACGAAGACCGGCACCCGGGGGATGTCGCCCGCCTCCACGAGCCGCTTCAGCGCCATCAGCACCAGCTCGGTGCGGTCGACCGCGAAGGCCGGCACCAGGACGCTCCCGCCCCGGTCGATGGTGCGCCGGACCACCGAGGCGAGGCGGTCCGGGTCGGGCGCCGGGTGCTGCCGGTCGCCGTACGTCGACTCCACGACGACCGTGTCGCACTCCGGCGGGTCGGCGGGCGGTCCGAGGAGCGGGTGGTGCCGACGGCCGAGGTCGCCGCTGAAGAGGACTCGGTGCCCGTCGACGGTCAGCGCGACCGTCGCCGAGCCGAGGATGTGGCCGGCCGGACGTAGCCGCAGCACCGTCTCCCCGGCGATCGTCAGGTCCTCGTCGAGCGGGGCCGGCGCGAGGAGCAGCAGGGTGCGCTCGACGTCCTTGCCGTCGTAGAGCGGCAGGGCGGGGTGGTGCTTGGAGAATCCGGCGGCGTTGGCGTACGACGCGTCCTCCTCCTGCAGGTGTGCGCTGTCGCGGAGCACGATCTCGGCCAGCTCGGCCGTCTCCCGCGTGCAGCGCACCGGCCCGGTGAAGCCCTCGCGGACCAGGCGCGGGAGGTAGCCGGTGTGGTCGAGGTGCGCGTGGGTGAGCACGACCTCGTCGAGGGTGGCGGGGTCGACCGGGAACTCCTCCCAGTTGCGTCGCCGCAGCGAGGACGGACCCTGGTAGAGGCCGGCATCGACCAGCACCCGGGTGTCCCCGTGCTCCACGAGGAACCGGCTGCCGGTGACGGTGCCCGCGGCGCCGAGGAAGGTGAGGCTGGGCACGGGAGGACCTCCGGGCGGCTGGTGGGGAGTCCACGATCCCGCGCCCCGGGCCCGCCTCCTAGGGACCAACGGCCCGCGTCGACCCGCCGCTGGCCTCTTCATCGGTCGCGGGCGAGGACCTCACGCTGGGAGCAGACATCACCCGAGGAGGACCCGTGTGGGCGTTGCGGTTGCCGTCGTGGAAGAGCGAGCCGGTGCTGGTGGAGGTGCCGGTCCCCGAGCCCGGGCCGGGTGAGGTGCTCGTGCAGGTGGGCGGGGCCGGCGCGTGCCACTCCGACCTGCACCTGATGCACGACTTCGAGGCCGGCGCGGTGCCGTGGGGGCCGCCGTTCACCCTCGGCCACGAGAACGCCGGCTGGGTGCACTCCGTCGGCGACGGCGTCCGCGGCCTCGAGCCCGGACAGCCGGTCGCCGTCACCGGCGCCTGGGGGTGCGGCCACTGCCCGCGTTGCCTCGAGGGCTACGAGACGTTGTGCGAGCGGCCCGACCTGGCGCCCGTGCCCGGTGGCGGGGGCGGGCTCGGCATGGACGGCGGGATCGCGGAGTACCTCCTCGTCCCAGCGGCCCGCCACCTGGTGCCGCTGCCCGACGGGCTCGACCCGGTCTCGGCCGCGCCGCTGACCGACGCCGCCCTCACGCCGTACCACGCCGTACGCCGCTCGCAGGCCAAGCTCGGGCCGGCCTCGACCGCCGTCGTCATCGGCGTCGGCGGCCTCGGCCATCTCGCCGTGCAGGTGCTGAAGGCGACGACCGCGGCCCGCATCGTGGCCGTCGACCCGCGCGAGTCCTCCCGCGACAGCGCCCTGCGCTGCGGGGCCGACCTCGCGGTGGCGCCGGGCCCCGACGCCGTGGCGGAGATCCGGGAGCTCACGCACGGCCACGGCGCGGACGTCGTGCTCGACCACGTCGGCTCCGACGACTCACTGGCGATGGCGGCGGCCGTGTCCCGCTCCCTGGGCGACCTCACGATCATCGGGATCGCCGGGGGCACGCTGCCCATGTCGTTCTTCGCGCTGCCCTACGAGACGAGCGTGCAGACGACCTACTGGGGCAACCGCCACGAGCTGGTCGAGGTCCTGGACCTCGGCGCTCGCGGCCTGCTGACCGCCGAGACCACGCTGTACACGCTCCAGGACGCGGCGCGCGCCTATCTCGACCTGGCCCACGGCACGGTCACCGGACGCGCGGTGGTGGTCCCGACGGACGGCTACCGGCCCTGAGCCAGGGCCGGTAGCCTGCCCTCACACCTCGTGGTGCGCGAGGAGCACCCGCGACGGGTCGTGGACGTCGCGCACCCGGGCGAGCCGGGCCCACGCCTCGCCGTCGAACATGCTGCTCGTGTCCTCGCGGGTGTCGGTGAACGTCGGGATCCTGCTGGGCAGGGACCACGGGCCGAGGGCCCCCACGACACGGGCCGCCGCCGCGGCCCCGGCGCCCGCCGCCTCCGGGGACGGAGCCATCGCTATGCAGTACATCCCGTACGAGCCGGGCAGGTGGGACAGGGCCCCTCCCTCCGGGGCCGGGCGGCCGAGCGCCCCACCGAGGTGGCGCAGCTCGGTGAACAGCAGCCCGGTGGCGGTGCCGGGACCGACCTGCGCGAGGAGCACGTCGACCGCGTCGTCGCCCAGCTCGCCCAGGACGCCGTGGTCGGCGACCGCCGGGACCGGGGCCGGCGGATCCATGTGGACGTCGAGCAGCCCCGTCGCCGGCATCCGACCGAAGGTGTCCATCTCCGGGGACAGCGCCCGCAGCGGCGCCAGCAGGTCGGCGGCCCGGGCGTCGTCCTCCAGGACGGCACCGTCGATGACGACCAGGTCGCGGCCGCTGAGGAACGGCGGCAGCTCGGGCAGGGGCGGGAAGCTCATCACCCGCATCGAGGTGGTGACCGACTCCGGGACCTCCCGGGTCCACCGGACCCAGGCCGGGACCACCTCGGGGGCCCGCTCCCGGTCCCACAGCAGCATGCCGGCGAACACGTCGGCGTACGGCAGCAGGTCGAGCTCGATCGCCACCACCACCCCGACGTTGGCGCCGCCGCCGCGGACCGCCCAGAACAGGTCGGCGTGCTGCTCCGCGTCGGCACGCACGCACGACCCGTCCGCCAGGACCACGTCCACGGCACGGATCGAGTTGACCGCGAGTCCGTGCGTGCGGCCGTAGAACGACAGCCCGCCGTTGAGGGCGTAGCCCGCCACCGCGATGTCGGGGGCGCTGCCGTGCGGTGCGGTCAGGCCGTGGGGGGCGGTGGCCGCCACCACGTCCTCCCACTGGGTGCCTCCCACCACCCGGGCCGTCCGCGTCGTCGCGTCGACGCTCACGCCCGTGAGCTCGGAGAGACGCAGCAGGACGACATCCGTCAGGTCCTTCTGACCCAGAGGACCGGCCCCGTGACCGGTGCTCTGCGGGGCCACGCGCAGGCCGGCCCCGGCGGCCGCGCGCACCACCTCCTGGACGTCGGCGACGCTGTGCGGGATGGCCACGGCGGCGGGACGCTGCTCGACGGCGAGGTTCCACGGGACGCGGTGGACGTCGTAGGCCGGGTCGCCCGGCACGTGGACGCGCCCGTCACAGAGCCCGCGCAGGGCCTCGGCCGCGCGGGCCGGTGAGGAGAGGGACGGGACAGGGGTGCTGATGGCCATGCTGCTTCCTTCGGGTGTGGGTGAGGTGATCAGGGCTGGGGTGGGAGGGGCCGCTGCGCGGAACGCCGCCTCGAGGGCGACGAGCATCCCCGGGAGGTACAGCTGCTCGACCTCGTCGATCGCGATGTCCGGTCCGGCCCCGAGGGCGTCGAGTCGCTCGAGGAGCACGTCGAGCACGTCGGCGAGCGCTGCGCGGTCGGTGGTCAGCACCCGCAGGCCGGCGAGCTCGGTCGGGCGTCGGCCCTCGGAACGCAGGGCGGCCTCCAGCCGGGCGACGGCGAGCGCGAGCTGTGCCGCCGCGTCCTCCTCGTGCAGGAGGCGGCCCGCATCGTCGAGCGGTGCGGAGCGGGCGCCGGCCAGGAGGTCCATGGCCCTACCGTGCGGTCGCCGCCCGGGCCGCGACCATCCCCGACGGCCGGGGACCTCGGCGCGGGTAGGGCTGGTGGTCTGGTCCACCCAGAAATGTGGGATGTGCGGATGCGGCGTCACCGCCGACACTCGGAGCATGGCCACCGCGCTGACCGCCGAACGCGTGCGCCGCGACGTCGAGGTCGTGGCCCGTGCCGGCCTGGACCTCGAGACCTTCTTCGCCGAGGCCGTGGAGTCGGTCGCCCGGGCGATCCCGTGGTCGAGCGCCTGCGTCGCCACCCACGACCCCAGCACCCACCTGCTCACCAGCGCCCGCAAGTACGGCCAGCTGCGCGACGTCAACACCCACGACCACGAGTTCGGCCTCATCGAGTACGGCGCCGTGGAGGCGACCGCCTTCCGCGAGCTGGCTGCCGCGGGCCTCCCCGCGGCCGGTGTCCACCTCACGACGGGTGGCGACATCGAGCGGTCCGCCCGGATGAGCCGGTTCATGCGGCCCCACTTCGGCTTCCACGACGAGGCCCGCCTGGTGTTCCGGGACCGATCACAGCCCTGGGGCGGGATGGCCCTGTTCCGTGGGTCGGACGAGACGCCCTTCGACGAGGCGGACGTGGAGTTCCTGGCCTCGTTGTCGACCCTGTTCGCCCAGGGCGTCCGCACCGGGCTGCTGGCGCGCATCGGTGCCGCCCCGCAGGTCACGGACGGCCCGGTCGGCCCCGCGGTGCTGATCGTGGGCTCGGACGACCAGGTCGTCCAGATGAGCATGGGCGCGGAGAAGCGCATCGCCGACCTGTTCCAGGGCGAGGCGGCCGGCGACCCGATGGCCGCCGTCGGGGCCCTCGTCGGTGCGGCACGCAGCTATGCCCGGGGCGCGACGAGCGTGCCACCCCGCAGCCGGGTCCGCGGCGCCAGCGGGATGTGGCTGGTGCTCCACGCGTCCCCGCTCACCACCTTCGCGGACCGTGGGGGCGACGTCGTGGTCACGATCGAGGAGGCCCGGCCGCCCGAGATCGTCGCCCTGGTGGTCGCGGCCTTCGGCCTGACCCAGCGCGAGCGAGACGTCACCCAGCTGGTCCTGCAGGGGGTCGACACCAGGGAGATCGCCGCCACGCTGCACGTGTCGGCGTACACCGTCCAGGACCACCTGAAGTCGGTCTTCGAGAAGGCCGACGTCCGCAGCCGCCGCGAGCTCATCTCGCGCGTCTACTTCGACCAGTACGTCCCCCGCATGGGCTCCGAGCTCGGGCCGGCGGGGTGGTTCAGCGCCGAGGCCGCAGCGCGCTGACGCTGCCCGTCACGGGACCAGGTGCTCGCTCTCCCGGATGTCGGTGATGGCCATGTGACCGGGGGCGTGGCCGATCGCGAGCGCGGGGCGGGACTGCATGACCGCCGCCTGCGGGGTCACCCCACAGGCCCAGAAGACGGGCACCTCGCCCGCACGCACCTCGACCGGGTCCCCGAAGTCCGGGGCGTCGAGGTCGGCGATGCCCAGCTCCCCCGGCGAGCCGACGTGCACCGGCGCCCCGTGGACCGCGGGATAGCGGGAGGTCACCCGCACGGCCGTGGCCACCTGCGAGGCGGGCATCGGGCGCATGGACACCACCAGGGGGCCGGAGAGGGAGCCGGCGGGGCGGCAGGCGACGTCGGTGCGATACATCGGGACGTTGCGGTCCTGCTCGATGTGGCGCACCGGCACCCCGGCCTCGAGCAACGCGTCCTCGAAGGTGAAGCTGCACCCGATGAGGAAGGCGACCATGTCGTCGCGCCAGAGCTCCGTCACGTCGTCGACCTCGGCGACCATCTCGCCGTGCTCGTAGACGCGGTACGCCGGCAGGTCGGTCCGCAGGTCGCCGGCGAACCGGGCGCTGCTCACCTCGCCCGGCTCGGTGACGTCGAGGACGGGGCAGGCGGCGGGGTTGCGCTGGGCGAAGAGCAGGAAGTCGAAGGCCAGGTCTCGGGGCACGGCCAGCAGGTTGGCCTGCGTCCAGCCCGCGCACCAGCCCGAGGTGGGCACCCGCAGCCCGGCCCGGAACCGGTCGCGGGCCTCGCCCGGCGTCAGGGAGGCGGGTCGGTCGGGACGTGGGGTCTCAGTCATGGCGTGCTCCTGCGGTCGGGGTGGGGGTCGGGGTGGGGGGCGACACTCGGGTGAAGGTGATGCGCTGGCCGGGGCGGACCTGCGCGGCCCGCGGGAGGTCGGCGGGCACGACCACCGCGACGACGGGATAGCCGCCGGTGACGGGGTGGTCGGCGAGGAACAGCGTCGGCTGCCCCGACGGCGGGACCTGGAGGGCACCGCACACCATCCCCTCGGGGGGCAGCTCCTGCTCCTGCGCCCGCTCGAGCACGGGACCCGACAGGCGCATGCCGACGCGGTTGCTCTCGGCGGTGACCTCGTAGGGGCTCGACACCAGCGCCTCGCGCGCCGCCGGGGTGAACCAGTCCGCACGGGGGCCGTCGACCACGCGCAGGGTGATGTCGCCCTCCTCCGGGCAGGCCACCGGGGCCACGTCGACGCCCGGCAGCGCGGACACGGCGGCGCCCAGCGGCAGCCGGTCGCCCGGGGCGAGGGGGGCCGGTCCGAGCGCGGCGAGGGTGTCCGCGGACCGCGAGTCCAGCTGGGCGGGCACGGCGATCCCGCCCCGGACGCCGAGGTAGCTGCGCAGGCCGGTGCGCGGGGTTCCCAGACGCAGCGTCGCCCCGTCGGGCACCCACACCACGCCGTGGGCGCCCTCCTGACGGCCGTCGACCATCACCGGGCACGGCGCACCGGTCACGGTGATCGTGACGTTGCCGTGCGCGACGACCTCCAGGCCGCCGAAGGTCACCTCCAGCGCCGCCGCGGACTCCTCGTTGCCGACCAGCCGGTTGGCCAGCCGCAGCGCCGGCGCGTCCGCGGCCCCCGAGTGCCCGACGCCGAGGGCGCCCAGCCCCGGGCGACCCAGGTCCTGCACGGTGGTCAGCACGCCGGGGGCGACCACCTCCAGCCACGCCCTCGTCCCGTCCGCGACCCGCATCACGCCTCCACGAACCTGACGCGGACGCCGGGCACCAGCAGGGCCGGCGGGTCGCGGTCGAGGTCCCAGGGCACCACGGTGGTGTGCCCGATGAGCTGCCAGCCGCCGGGCGACTCCCGCGGGTAGACCCCGCTGAACTCCCCGGCCAGCGCCACCGCCCGCGCCGGGACGCGGGTGCGCGGGACGCTGCGCCGCGGCACGGTCAGCCGTTCGTCGGTGCCGACGAGGTAGCCGAAGCCCGGCGCGAAGCCGCAGAAGGCGACCGTCCACTCCTGGGCCGTGTGCGCCTCGACGACGCCCCGCTCCCCCAGCCCGGTCAATCGGCCGACCTCGGCGAGGTCCTCCCCGTCGTAGGCGACGGGGACCTCCACCCGTCCGGCGTCGGGGCGGTTGCCCGGACGCGGCTCGGCGGCGCGCACCGCCTTCCCCACCCGGGTGGGGTCGGAGCGGACGGGATCGATGCGCAGCATCAGTGTCCGGGCCGCCGGCACCAGGTCGAGCACGCCCTCGGGCGGGTCGTCGACGAGCTCGGCGTAGAGCGACAGCACGGCGTCGAGGTCGGCCAGCTCGACCAGCAGGCCGGAGTCGCCGCACGGGAGCAGCCTCATGCGGTGTCCCCCGTGACGAAGGGGGCCAGCCGGACGCCCGCCTCCTCGAGCCCGCGTCGTACGGCGGTCGCCATCGCCACCGCGCCCGGGCTGTCGCCGTGCACGCACACCGACCCCGCGCGCACCGAGATCACCGAGCCGTCGGCGGCGACCACCTCCTGCCGGACGGCCATCCGGACGCTGCGCTCGGCCACCTCGTCGGGGTCGTGGAGGACCGCGTCCGGCTCGCGCCGCGACACCAGGGTGCCGTGCGGGGTGTAGGCACGGTCGGCGAAGGCCTCGGGCACGGCGGTGAGGCCGGCACCTGCGGCCGCGTCGAGCCACACCGAGCCCGGCAGCCCGAGGACCGGGAGGCTGGGGTCGTAGCGCCGCACGGCGTCGACGACCGCTTCGGCCTGCGCCTCGTGGTGCACGATCGCGTTGTAGAGGGCGCCGTGCGGCTTGACGTAGCGGACCTGCGTGCCGGCGACCCGGGCGAAGGCCTCCAGCGCTCCGAGCTGGTAGAGCACGTCGTTGGTGAGCTCCTCCGGATCCATGTCGACGAAGCGCCGGCCGAAGCCCGCGAGGTCGCGGTAGCCCACCTGGGCGCCGATCACGACGCCGCGCTCGACGGCGCGCTCGCAGGTGCGACGCAGCACGGTCGGGTCCCCCGCGTGGAAGCCGCACGCCACGTTGGCGCTGGTGATGACGTCGAGCAGGGCGTCGTCGTCCCCCAGGGTCCAGGCGCCGAAGCCCTCGGCCAGGTCAGCGTTGAGGTCGATGCGTTGGTCGTCCATCACAACAGGTCCGCGATGCCGCCGAGCGAGTTCCAGCCCAGGTAGACGGTGAGCACCCACACGAGGGCGCCGATGACCAGCAGCCACTTCGGGTACCGGTAGCCGTTGAGCAGGTCGATCCGGCGCGCGGCGACCCACAGGATCACCGCGAAGCCGACGGGGAGGATGAGCCCGTTGAGGGCACCGGCCAGGACCAGCAGCGTGACCGGGGCCTTGCCGAGCGCGAGGTAGATGACGGCCGACACGACGATGAAGCCGACGGTCACGAGGCCGCGTCGGGCCTCCAGGCGCCGGGAGAAGCCGGCGAGGAACGACACCGAGGTGTACGACGCGCCGATGACGGAGGTGATGCTGGCGGCCCACAGGATGATCCCGAAGACGCGCACGCCCACCTCGCCCAGCGCAGCCTCGAAGGCCGAGGCCGGCGGGTTCTCCACGGCGAGGGTGACGCCACCGGCGACCACGCCCAGCACGGCGAGGAACAGCAGGACGCGCATCACGCCGGTCACCAGGATGCCGGTCACCGACCCGCGGGTGATGTCGTGGACGTGCTCGGGGCCGGTGATGCCGGAGTCCACGAGCCGGTGGGCACCGGCGTAGGTGATGTAGCCGCCGACGGTGCCGCCGATCAGGGTCGTGATGATGAGGAAGTCGATCTCGTCGGGCAGCACGGTCTGGCGCAGCGCCTCACCGACGGGCGGGCCCGAGACGATGGCGGCGTAGAGCACCATGCAGATCATCAGCAGTCCGAGCACCACCACGATGCGGTCCATGGCGACCCCGGCCCGCTTGCTGAGGAAGATGCCGATGGCGATCGCCGCGGAGATCGCACCACCGATCTTGACGTCCACGCCCAGCATCGCGTTGGCGCCCAGCGCCGTGCCGCCGATGTTGCCGATGTTGAACACCAGCCCGCCGAGGACCACCAGGCCGGACAGGAGGAAGCCGGCGCCGGGGAGCACCGTGTTGGCGAGCTCCTGGGCGCGCATCCCGGACACGCCGACCACCCGCCACACGTTCAGCTGCACCGCGATGTCGACGAGGATCGACACGAGGATCGCGAAGGCGAACGCCGCGCCGAGCTCGGCGGTGAACACGGTGGTCTGGGTGATGAAGCCGGGGCCGATGGCGCTGGTCGCCATCAGGAACATGGCCCCGAGCAGGGCGCCTCGGCCCGCAGCGCCTCGCACGACTGCCCCTCCGCTCTTCGTCGTGGGGTCGTGGGTCCCGGGGGCCCGGGTCTCGCTGGTCTCGTCGTTGGTCATGTGGCTGCCCATCTGTGTCTGTCCCGCGATGCCGGCCGGGAGATGTCCCCGTGCGTGGTCCCCGTCACAACAGGATGCCGATTGTTGAACAATCCGTCAATAGGCGGATCGGCTAGGGTTCGAGGAGTGACCACCACCGACTGGCTCGAGGAGCTGCACGCCGAGCGGTCCCGGCTGGGCCGGGCCAGCACCGCGGACCGGGTCGCCGACGTGCTCCGGACCCGGGTCACCGAGGGCAGCCTCGCCCCCGGCACCCGCCTGTCCGAGGAGGACATCGGCGCGGCGCTGGGGGTCTCGCGCAACACCCTGCGCGAGGCGTTCCGCCTGCTCGGGCACGAGCGCCTGCTGGTCCACGAGTTCAACCGCGGGGTGTTCGTCCGCAAGCTCAGCGTCGAGGACGTGCGCGACCTCTACCAGCTGCGCCGCATCCTGGAGTGCGGCGCCGTACGCCGCGCCGCCGAGCGCCTGGGGACCCTCGCTCCCCCGGCCGAGGGCCGCTGGGCGCGGCTGCTGGAGCCGGTCCGGGCCGCGGTCGAGGAGGGCGAGGCGGCTGCCGCGGCCGGGCGGTGGGTGGACGTGGGCACGGCCAACATGCACTTCCACCAGGCGGTGTCCGCCCTGGCCGAGAGCCCCCGGGTCGAGGAGGCGATGGGCCACCTGCTGGCCGAGCTGCGGCTGGTCTTCCACGTGATGGCCGCCCCGCAGGCCTTCCACGAGACCTACCTCCCGGAGAACCGGGCCATCCTCGAGCTGCTGGCGCGAGGGGACCTGGCCGGGGCCGAGGCCGCGATGGCGGTCTACCTCGACGCGGCCGAGGCCCAGCTCGTCGCGGCCTACGGCTGAGCGTCAGGCCAGCTCGTCGGCCCGGATGAGGTCGCTGCCGTCGAGGGTCCCGGCGCCCTCGTTGATGGCCTCGACGGCCTCGGTGAGCTCCTGCTCGGCGGTCGGCCTGCGGTCGAGGTGCACGCCGGCGATCATGCAGCGCACCGAGCCGCCGGCCAGCTCGATGGTCGGGATGTCCACCGCCACGATCTCGCAGGACTCCTCGATCGCCGCGACCTGGTCGGGACGCAGGCTGCCGCGGGCCCGCGCCGACATGGCCATGACGTAGCGGCGCCGACCCTCCGGCGTACGCCCGCACAGCTCGACGGCGTTGCCGGCGAACTCACGGATCTGCTCCTCGGTCAGGTCCACGACCGTGCGGCCGTTGACCGAGAGCCGCTCGCGCACCTGCGCCCGCCGGTCCGGGTCGGCGATCATGCCGAGGGCGATCAGTGCCACCTCGGTGCCGATGCAGGCGATCACGTTGGTGTGGTAGACGGGCACCCCCGCGGAGTCGACGGCGTCGAAGGCCATCGGCTCGTAGCCGAAGTCGGTGCAGAAGCGCTCCAGCACATGGGTGTCGGCACGGTAGCTGCGGGCCGTGTAGGCCACCCGGGACACGTGGTCGAGCACCATCGCGCCGGTCCCCTCGAGGAAGATGCCGTCGGGCTCGAGGCCCGAGTAGTCGACGATCGTCTGGACGCGGTACGACGACTTGAGCATCTCCAGCACGTCGGCGCGGCGCTCGTGGCGGCGGTTGGAGGCGTACATCGGGTAGACCGCGACCATGCCGCCCGCGTGGGTGGAGAGCCAGTTGTTGGGGAAGACGCTGTCGGGGCGCGTGTGGTCCTCGTCGGCGAAGACGTGCACCCGCACACCGGTCGCGCGCAGGGCGTCGGCCAGGGCGTCCATCTCGGCCAGCGCCCTGGCTGCCGTGTCGTCGTGGGTCTGCCCGGCGGGCGCAACGGCCTGGAAGGCGTTGTCGGCGGCCGTCGCCGGGTTGGGGGTGAACCGTTCGGCGCGGATCAGGATGACTGCGGAAGGGGCCTGGGCACTCACGGGAGCGCAATCTAGACCATCCCGGGGCGAGGACCTCAGACCACGTCGGCGTGCTTCTCGTGGGTGCCCCAGTGGTGCCGCGGCCGCGGGTCGGCCAGCAGCACCGGACACGCGGCCTCGCGGAGCACCGCCCGCGCCACCGGTCCCAGGTGGGACCCGATCGGCACGAGCGGGTCGTGCCGGCCGATGACCAGCAGGTCGGAGGTCCGCGCGGCCCGGATGAGGGCGTCACCGGCGTGCGCGTGCCGGGCCTCGATCTCCACGGTGACGCCCGCGGACTCCTCGCCCAGCGCGGCCAGCGCGTCGCGGATGTCACTGGTGGCCCGCTCGGTCCACTCCTCGTGCTCCACGCGCGACACGATGATGTCGTCGTAGGCCCCCGGGTAGGCCCAGGTGTGCACGATCCTCAGGGTCGCACCGCGACCGCGGGCCTCGTGGAGGGCCGCGTGCAGCACGTGGCCCGCCCGCTCGGGGATGTCGACCCCGACCGCGACGACCGGGACTCCCACCTCGCGCGGCTTCCACTCCGCCGGCACCGACACCACGGGCACGTGGGCGTGCGCGGCCACGCCGCCGGACGTCGAGCGGGTGACCACGCGCAGCACCCGGGCCAGGGGGCGGCGCTGGAGGACCACCATCCGCGACTCCTGGGACGCGGTGACGATCGAGGACACCGGTCCTCCCCAGACCAGCTGGGTGGTGACGGGGAGGTCGTCGGGCATCAGGTCCCGGGCCGTCTCCTCGGCCGCGCCGAGGACGCCCCGGGCCGCGAGCTCGAGGTCCACGATGTCGACCAGCACCATCTCGGGGCCCTGGGCGACGTGGTGCAGGACGTGGATCAGGTGCAGTCCGCAGCCCTCGCGGACGGCCACCACGGCGGCGTACTCCAGCGCGGAGTCCATCGGGTCGTGGCCGACGGCGACCAGCACGGGCTTGGCCTTCTGCACGGACATGGCGGTCTCCTGCGGTCGAGGTGGTGGTCCTCCCACGCTCTCCCCGGCGCCCCGCCCGCGCGAGGGTCGAAGGGCCCGGTCCCCGGCGACGGACGTCACCGAATCGCTGCGGGACGGCGGCGATCCCGCAGTAGGTTGAGGGATGACCGAAGCCTCCGAGCCGACGACCCAGGGGCGTCACGAGACCCGCGCCGAGCAGCTCGACCGCAACTGGAACGACCTGCTGCAGGAGCTGCGGGTCATGCAGACCGGGGTCCAGCTGCTGGCCGGCTTCCTCGTCACCCTTCCCTTCCAGAGCGCGTTCTCCGAGCTGGACCACTACCAGCGCACGCTGTACCTGTGCGTCCTGTCGCTCGCCGGCGTGACCACCCTGATGATGCTCGTCCCCGTCGCCGTGCACCGGCGGCTGTTCGGCGACGGGGTCAAGCAGTGGCTGGTCGGCACCGCACAGCCGGTCTCCCAGGTGCTGCTCGCCTCCGTCGCGCTGCTGATCAGCGGGGTCGCGTCCCTGGTCTTCGACGTCGTCCTGGGCCGGGTCGCCGGTCTGGTCGCCGGCGCGGCGGTGCTCGCGGTCGCGCTGCTCCTGCTGGCGGTGCTGCCGATCATGGTCACCCGGGCGAGCCGCGCCGCGCGGCCCTCCGGTCGCGGTGGGACCGGTCCATGACCGACGCGGCAGCGTCGATCGCCGGGGGACCTCACGTGCACGATGCGGCTGCTGTCGACCGGAATCGGACTCGCAGCAGGGGGTACAGGTGCCACGGCGATCCCCGGTGTGCCTATAGCGTGGCTCATCGAGCACGACGCCCAGACGTAGCCGGGTTTGGGGATCGACCCCACAATCCTGTTGGGTGGAGTGAAATCCCCAGGACCGAACAAGGAGCAATACCTGTGAACAAGACCGAGCTTCGCGACGCCATCGCCCAGCACGCCGACCTGACCAACGCGCAGGCCGACAAGGCCCTCGAGGCCGTGATCACCTCGATCACCTCGACCGTGGCCAAGGGCGAGAAGGTCACCCTCCCCGGCTTCGGCACGTTCGAGTCGCGCGAGCGTTCGGCCCGCACCGGCCGCAACCCGCAGACCGGCGAGACCATGGAGATCGCGGCCAGCAAGGCCCCCGCGTTCAAGGCCGGCGCCGCGTTCAAGACCGCCGTCAACGGCTGATCGCAGCACCCTGGTTCTTCCCGCTGGGACCTGAGTCACTCGGTGACTCAGGTCCCAGCGGCCATTTCCGGAGGTCTCATCCGGTGACGACCCGGGCCAGCCAGTCGGCCACGACCTCCGGGTCGTGCTCGGTGGCCGCGGCGTAGCAGGCCAGCTCGGCGACGACCGTGCCCGGGTCGTCGGTCTGCCGGAACGGCCCGCACAGCAGGGTGCGCTCGGCCTCCACGAAGGCGAGCAGCCGCTCGTTGACCTCCTCGGCCACCCCGTCGGCGTAGACCTCGAAGGTGCACATCCCCGGCACGGCCGGGTGGACGCGGATCCCCCGCGCCGGCAGGGCCGCGGCCAGCGAGCGCGCCCAGTCGGCGTACTCGCCCATCCGCGGCAGCTCGTCGCGCAGCCCGAGCAGCCCGCCGACGGCGTACGGCGTCATCGTGAACAGCGTGCCGCCCATCCGGGTGCGCCACGACCGCAGCTCGTCGACCACGTCCTCGTCGGCGGCCACGCACGCACCGGCCTGGGCGCCCAGACCCTTGTAGAACGACACGTAGACGCTGTCGAACAGGCCCGCGATCTCGTCGAGGGGACGGTCGTAGAACGGCTGCGACTCCCACAGCCGCGCCCCGTCGAGGTGCAGCGGTACGCCGCCCTCCCGGGCGGCCGCGGACAGCCCGACGAGGTCGTCCCACGACGGCAGCAGGCACCCCGCGTCGCGCAGCGGGACCTCGGTGAGGGCCGCCCCCAGCTGGCCGGGGATCCCCTCGAGGTCGGCGGCGACCGGGGTCCGTCGACCGGTGGTGAGGAACTCCCACTCGAGGCCGTGCAGCCGCCGCGGTCCGTCCTGCTCGTGGTGGACCAGGTGGGACAGGTCGGGCAGGGCCACCCGGCGGCTGCCCGACCGGTCGCACCAGATCCGCAGCACGGCCTGCTGGGCCAGGATGCCGCTGGGCACGAAGAGCGCGGCCGGCTTGCCGAGCAGCTCGGCGACCTGCGTCTCCAGCAGGGTCACCGCCCCGCGGGAGCCGTAGGAGTCCCACTCGTCGATCCCCAGCTCCTCGCAGGCCGCGGCGAGCCGGGCTAAGTCGTCGGCCGGGCGGGTCAGGCGCCAGAAGACGGTCCGCTGCGCCGAGCGTGCGGCGGCGCGGAAGCGGTCGGCGAGCTCATCGGTCATGCTGCATCGAACCACCCCGCCAGCGCCGGCACCCGGCGGACCACCAGCTGGTCGAGCAGCAGGACCGCCAGCACCGACAGCCCGAAGAGCGGCAGGAGCACGCCGAGCACGACGAGCCCCACCATCAGCAGCGGCGTCGCCCGCAGCGGCATCCGGCCGCGGGGCGCGCCCATCGAGCCCGACCGCGACGGGCGGCGGCGCCACCACATCAGCGGCCCGGAGACGCAGGAGAACATGATCGCGAGGCACATCAGGGTCGATCCGACCATCGACCAGGCGCCGAACGAACGGCCCTCGTGCAGGCCGATGCCCTGCGAGACCACCCGGGCGAGCACCGGGTAGTCGTCGAAGCCGTACGCCGACACGACGTCCCCGCCGAACTGGTCGACGTGCACGGTGCGCTCGTCGGACGGGGCGTCGAACGCGTAGCCGATCACCGAGTAGACGCCCTCCTCGTCGGCGGGCAGGGCCACGGTCATCGGGTGCCGCAGCCCGGCCTCGTCGGCGACCGCGAGAGCCGTGTCGAGGTTGGCCACGCTGCGCCCCTCCTCCCCGCCGGCGGGCGCCGTCGAGCGCGGCACCTCCGACTCCCCCATCGCCCACGGCACCTCGACCGAGTGGCTGTGCGGCAGCGACTCGTCCAGCGACGAGGTCGGGTCGGACAGGGCGCCGTGGTCCTCGCTCCACAGCGACGACCCCTGCGCGGTGGCGAGCTCTTGCACCTTCGCCCCCCACAGGCCGGTCCAGGGCAGGCCCGACACGAGCAGGAAGAGCAGTCCGATGCCGACGAACGCGCCGACCAGGCCGTGCCGGGACCGCAGCCGCGCCCCCGGGGCGCCCTTGGCGACCCGACGCCGCCGCGCCTTCCAGCCGCGGACGAAGAGGTAGTAGCCGGTGAGCGCCATCACGATCGCCCAGCAGGCCCCGAGCTCGATGACCAGGTCGCCGACGCGGCCGCTCATCAGCTCGCCGTGCAGCAGCACCGCGATGCCCGACACGGTGCGGTCGGGGTCGAGGGAGCCGAGGACCTCGGCGCCGTACGGGTTGACGAAGACGTCGCGGGCGGCGCCGTCCTCGGTGGTGACGGAGAAGACGGTGCTGCGACCGTCCTCGCGGGGCTCGGCCATCGAGACGACCGTCGCGTCCGGGTAGTCCCGCTCGACCGCGGCCAGCTGGTTGGCGTAGGGCTGGGTGATGGCGGAGTCGCTGGGCGCGGAGACCTTCATGAGGTCGGGGTGCAGGAGCGGTTCGAGCTGGAAGCGGAACAGGTAGATCAGTCCCGTCACCGCGAGCAGCAGCAGGACGGGGATCACGAGGAAGCTGGCGTAGAAGTGCCAGCGCCAGAAGGCGCGGAACAGGCCGGACGGGCCGGGCCTCCGGCGCCGTTCCGAGGGTGCGCGGGCAGGACGGGCAGGACGGGCTGGGGCGGTGGTCATGGTTCTCCTCGAACAGGTACGACGCCTCGACCCACCGCACGTCGTGCGCGCGGTGGGGAGGCGGGGTCGGTCGGGTCAGGCGGCGAGGAGAGCCGGCGGACCGCGGCGTACGACGCTGCGCGCGACGCGGTCGCGCGGGGTGCGGTGCACCGGGTGGAGGTGGACCAGGGCCGGGCGGGGGCGTCGCGCGGGCGTGATCGGGAGGAGCACCACCAGCGGCGCCAGCACCCGGCGCACCGCGAGGGCCAGCAGCGACCACACCGCCCGCTCGCCCAGCGCCAGCCACAGCCCGACGACCACGCCGGCGGCGGCGTGGGCGAGGAACATCGGGAGGTGGTCGAGCAGGGCTGCCGGGTCGGGCACCGTGAGCCCGGTGGCGGCGGGGGCACCCACGGTGGACTCGTAGTGGTCCTGCAGCGAGCCGACACGCCCGCCGGCGTCCGTCGGCAACGACCCGGACAGGCTCCCGGACCGGGCGGGGGTCGCAGTGGCGGCCGGGGCCGTGCGGGCGTCGGCGGCGTGCCCCGCCGTGAGGCTCAGCGCGGCATGGACCAGCGTCTGGCCGCCCACCACCAGGGCCACGAGGAGCCTCGCCGACGCCGGGCGGGCGAGCAGCGCCGCCGCCAGCGTCGTACCGACCGCCAGCATCGACACCAGTGCCACGGGCCCCGGCAGCAGGCCTCCGGCGGTCACGTGCCCGAGCGCGCCCACCAGGAACGTGGACGCCGTCAGCACCACCGCGCGCCCCCAGAGCAGGGCGTCCGGGCGGGTGGGCATGACCGCATCATTCCATCCACCTCCCCTCGGCCGCTGTTCACGTCGCCGTCACCGTCCGGCCAGACGGGGGCGGTTGGGTCGGGTTCGCGGTCACTCACGCAGTGACCGACCAGCCACCCGCCACGGATCGTCCACCACCAGGAGCCTCGATGACCCTCACCCCCCAGCGACCCGACGGCCGACGCGTGCTGCCGATGGCCGGACTGACCCACGCCAACCGCAGCGCCGTCACCTGCCACCTGCGCTGCGGCGACGCGTGCTTCAAGGAAGTCCCCAACACCACCGAGACCAGCTACTTCCGCGACGTGGCCGCGACCGCGCTGTCGCGGCGTACCGTGCTCGGTGCCGCGGCCCTCGGCGCCGCCACCGTCGCCTTCGCACCGCAGTCGACCGGTCGCGCCCTCGCCGCCCCGGGCGCCGGCCACGGCCACGGGCACGGCACGGCCCCCGCCCGACCGGGCTCGCGTTCGACGCCATCGGTCCGGTGGCCACCACCGTCGACGACGTGACCGTGCCGGGCGGCTACCGCTGGGACCCGATCATCCGCTGGGGCGACCCGATCACGGCGCGGGCCCCGGAGTTCGACCAGGACGCCCAGGACCACGAGGCGCAGGCCCAGCAGTTCGGCTACAACTGCGACTACCTCGACATCATCGTGACCGACCGCAAGGGCACCCGGGCGCTGCTCGTGGCCAACCACGAGTACACCAACGAGGGCATCATGTTCCCGCCGACGATGCCGGCCGAGGAGGTCGTCCGCACCGCCTGGGCCGCCCACGGCCTGTCCGTGGTCGAGCTCCGCCGCCGGCACGCCGGCGAGCCGTGGACCTACCAGCGCACCGGTCGCCTCAACCGCCGCATCACCCTCGACACCGTCTTCGCCGTCGACGGTCCGGCGGCGGGCTCCGCGCTGCTGCGGACGGCCGAGGACCCGACGGGCACGCGGGTGCGCGGCACCATGAACAACTGCTCCGGCGGTACGACGCCCTGGGGCACGGTCCTGTCGGGCGAGGAGAACTTCAACCAGTACTTCTTCGCCGCCGGGACCTCGGCGGAGGAGAAGCGCTACGGCCTCAGCGCCCAGGACTCGCGGCAGTGGCGCGCGATCGACGAGCGCTGGGACGCGGTCAAGAACCCCCACGAGCCGAACCGCTTCGGCTGGGTCGTCGAGGTCGACCCCGAGGACCCGCGCTCCACGCCGGTCAAGCACACCGCGATGGGCCGCCTCAAGCACGAGGGCGCCAACGTCATCGTCAACCGCGACGGCAAGGTCGTGGCCTACATGGGCGACGACGAGCGCTTCGACTACGTCTACCGCTTCGTCTCGCGCGACACCTACCGCGCGGGCGGCTCCAAGCGGGACCGCGCGCACAACAAGACGCTGCTCTCGGCCGGCGACCTGTCGGTGGCCCGCTTCACCGGCGACGGTCTCGCCGACGGCGTCAGCGACGGCACCGGCGAGTGGCTGCCGCTGACCGTCGACGGCGAGTCGGTCGTGCCCGGCATGAGCACCGAGCAGGTGCTGGTCTACACGCGCCTCGCGGCGGACAAGGTCCAGCCGACCAGGATGGACCGTCCCGAGGACGTGCAGCCCAACTACGTCAACGGCTACATCTACGTCGCGTGCACCAACAACACCGACCGCGGCAAGGTCGGCAAGGAGGGCCCGACCGAGCCCAACCCGCGCAACGCCAACAAGGACGGCCACGTCGTCGAGATGATGCCGACCGGGGGCGACCACACGGCCCCGACCTTCGCCTGGAACCTGATCCTCATCTGCGGGGACGCGGCCTCGGCGGGCACCTACTTCGGCGGCTGGACCGGTCCGGTGTCGCCGATCTCGTGCCCCGACAACGTCGCCTTCGACTCGGTCGGCAACCTGTGGGTCTCCACCGACGGCCAGCCGAGCGCGATCAAGAAGTCCGACGGCCTCTTCAAGGTGCCCGTCGCCGGTCCCGAGCGGGGCCGGGTGCAGCAGTTCCTCGCGGTGCCCACCGGCGCGGAGACCTGCGGGCCGGTCGTCCACGACCGGGACGGCTCGGTCTTCGTGGCCGTCCAGCACCCGGGCGAGGACGGCTCGTGGGCCGCCCAGCAGTCCTACTTCCCGGACTTCGTGGGCGCCGGCGGCACCCCGCGGTCGGGACAGTTCGCCGGGCCGCGCCCGACGGTCGTGCAGGTCACCCGCCGCTGACGGGCCGCCCCACGACCCACGACGGTCGCGCTGGGCTCCCCTCGCTCACACGCTGAGCAGCGCCAGGGAGCCCAGCGCGACCAGCCAGCTGATGAAGCTGCCGACGAGGAAGTACTCCGTCAGCTGGTGGATCCGCTCCTGCTCGCCACGCGAGGACAGCTCGGGGAAGCGCAGCAGTCCCTTGGCCGCGACCACGATCGAGGCGGCGGTGATCTGCCCGGCCAGCGCCAGGGCGAGGATGAAGACCCGCTCCATGGGCCCCAGCAGCCGACCGCCCTTGAGGCGCACCACGGACGGGTCTGCCTCGATCGAGCCGTGCTCGTCGGGGTCGGCCGTGCCGGTCGCGGCGAGCACCAGGCGGACGATGACGTTGCCGGTGCTCAGCTGCACCAGGAAGGCCCCCACCAGCAGCAGCGCCCGGTCGGGATCCAGGGCGGCCAGCGCGGGCAGGCCGCTGTCCCCCAACCACGTGCCCCACGGCCCGCCCGCCTGGCCGGCCGCCCCGGAGAAGAGGATCGCCAGCCCGAGGCCACCGCCGAGCACGGACAGCGGCACCCACACCGGGATGCGGTGCGCGAAGCCGTGGGTCACGGTCTGGCCCCACGCGACCACCAGGCCGGCGATCACGAGCAGGGCCAGCACGTCCACGGGATCGGTCAGCCCGGCCAGCAGCCCGACCAGGACCGCGACGACCGCGCCGGTGACCTCGGGCACGATCCGGACCGGGCGCACGGAGTGGGTCAGGTCGGCGACGGCGTAGCCGATCAGCAGGACCGCGATCCAGCTCATGGCATCCCCCTCATCAGGTCGTGGGCGGCGATGATCGCCGCGAGCCCGTCGGCGCGCACCCGCTGGGAGACCGCCGAGGGACTGATGCCCAGCGACGCGGCGAGCTCGCGCTGCGACTCGTGGTCCAGCAGACCACGCAGCACCGACAACGAGCGCTCCGACAGGCTGCTGACGAGGTGGTCGCGCAGCACCAGGGCCGCGTTGACCCCCGCCTCCTCGCCACCGGGCGCGCCGGCGTCCGGGCTCGCGACGTACGCCGTGCGCAGCGACCGCTCCCCCGGACGGCCCTCCGCCTCCTGGACCCGGTCGATCGCCGCCCGGGCCGCCCACCATCCGGGGCCGTCCTCGACGCGGGGGTCCTCGCCGAGCACCTCGATCCTGCCGCGGCCGATCCCGTGGCGGACGTCGGCGTGCGGCAGCAGTGCCAGGCGCACGGTCAGCGAGGCGTGCAGGGCGTCGCCGAGGGACGCGAAGACCCCCTGGTACTCGTCGCCCACCTGCATGCGCACCGGGGTCGGTGGTCGCAGCTCGGTGTTGACGCGATCGAGCACGGCCGCGAAGGCCTCGTGCAGGGCCCGGCGGTCGGTGCTGCCCCGTGACCCGATGAGGTCACCGATCAGGGTCGTTGCGGTCATGGCTTCACCTCGCAGTGAAAGAAGGCTATCACTTAACCATCCGGTAATGAAGCCATGGCCTTCACCCCGTGCCGCTACTCCCAGAACACCTTCTCGACGACCGCGTGCGCCCGCCGCGTGGTGCGCAGGTAGTCGTTGACCATCAGGTCGGACGTGCCGGCGTCGTAGCCGAGCACCGCGGCCACGGCCCCACGCTCCCGGGCGTCGCGCGGCAGGTGCTCGGCCGGCCTGCCGCGCACCAGGGTGACCGCGTTGCGGACCCGGCTCACCAGGCGCCACGAGGCGGCCAGCGTCTCGGCGTCGTCGCGCGCGATGAGGTCGGCCGCGACCGCGGCCTCGAGGGCCTCCAGCGTCTGCGGCGTCCGCAGCCCGGGGGCCTGCCCGGCGTGGCGCATCTGCAGCAGCTGCACGGTCCACTCGACGTCCGCGAGCCCGCCGCGGCCCAGCTTGAGGTGGGTGTGCGGGTCGGCACCGCGGGGCAACCGCTCGTCGTCGACCCGCGCCTTGATGCGGCGCACCTCCACGATGGCGTCGGCACTGATGCCGTCCTCGGGGAAGCGCAGCGGGTCGATGAGCGCGGTGAACCGGGCGCGCAGGCCCTCGTCGCCCACGACGGCGTCGGCGCGCAGCAGCGCCTGGAACTCCCACACGTGCGACCACTTCGCGTAGTAGGCGGCGTACGACTCGAGGGTGCGCACCAGGGGGCCCTGCCTGCCCTCCGGTCGCAGGTCGGCGTCGACCTCGAGCGGCGGGTCGGTCGCCGGCATCGACAGCAGCCGTCGCAGCTCCCCCACCACGGCCTGGGCGTACGACGCCGCGACCTGCGGCTCGACGCCGGGCACCGGGTCGTGCACGAACATCACGTCGGCGTCGCTGCCGTAGGAGAGCTCGAAGCCCCCGTAGCGACCCATCGCGACGACCGCCATCCGGGTCGGCTGCGCGTCCAGGGACCGCTGCACGCGGACCGACTCCATCGCCACCCGCAGCGTCGCCTCGAGGGTGGCGTCGGTGAGCCGGGACAGGGCCTTGCCGACGTCGGCGACGTCGATCTCCTCGAAGAGCTCGCCGCAGGCGATCCGGAACAGCTCCCGACGGCGGACGGCGCGCACCGCGCGCACCGCGGCCTCGGGCTCGTCGTGGCGCTTGACGATGGCCAGCATCTCGGTGGTGAGCACCTCGGCGGAGAGCGGGGTGAGGGCCTCCCCCAGCATCCGCACGCCCTGGGGCTCGCGCTCGAGGAGGTCGGTGGCGTAGCGGGACGTGCCGAGCACGACCGCCAGCCGCTGGGCGACCTGGCCCTCGTCGCGGAGCATCTTGAGGTACCACGGCGAGGTGCCGAGGCTCTCGCTGATCCGGCGGAAGCCGAAGAGCCCGGCGTCGGGGTCGGGGGCGTCGGCGAACCACGCGAGCATCACCGGCAGCAGGGTCCGCTGGATGTCGGAGGTGCGCGAGACCCCGCTGGTGAGGGCCTCGAGGTGTCGCAGCGCGGCGCGGGGGTCGAGGTAGCCGAGCGCGGCCAGCCGCTCCTGGGCGGCGTCGAGGGACAGCCGGGCGTCCTGGCCGGGCAGCTTGGCGACGGCGGCGAGCAGCGGGCGGTAGAAGAGCTTCTCGTGGAGGCGGCGCACCTCGCGGCGGTGGTAGCGCCACTGCTTGTCGAGCTGGACGACCGGCTCGGAGTAGAGCCCGATCGAGCGGCCGAGGCGGCGCCGCGCGGCCTCGTCGTCGGGCACGACGTGGGTACGCCGCAGCTGGTAGAGCTGGATGCGGTGCTCGAGGGTGCGCAGGAAGCAGTACGCCTCGTGCAGTGCCTCGCCGTCCTCCCGGCCGACGTAGCCGCCGCGGGTCAGCTCGTCCAGGGCGCTCAGCGTGGCACCGGCGCGGAGCGTCGGGTCGGCGCGGCCGTGCACGAGCTGCAGCAGCTGGACGGCGAACTCGACGTCCCGCAGCCCGCCCGAGCCGAGCTTGAGCTGGCGCTTCGCCTCCTGGGCGGGGATGTGGTCGATCACGCGGCGGCGCATGGCCTGGACGTCGGCGACGAAGCCCTCGCGCTCGGCCGCCGACCACACCATCGGCGCGATCATCTCGACGTACTCCCGGCCCAGCTCCAGGTCGCCGGCCACCGGACGGGCCTTGAGGAGCGCCTGGAACTCCCAGGTCTTGGCCCACTTCTCGTAGTAGCCGCGGTGGCTGGCCAGGGTGCGCACCAGCGGGCCGGAGGCGCCCTCGGGGCGCAGGTTGGCGTCGACCGGCCAGATCGTGCCCTCGGCGGTGTGGTCGGAGCAGACCCGCATCAGGTGCGACGCGAGCTGGGTGGCCGCCCGCAGCGCCTGCGACTCGTCCGCGCCCTCCCCGGTGTCGAGCACGGCCGGCTCGAAGACGTAGATGACGTCCACGTCGGAGACGTAGTTGAGCTCGTGGCCACCGCACTTGCCCATCGCGACCACGGCCAGGCGCGTCGTGGCGGCGCTCTCCCCCACCCGGGCGCGGGCCACGGCCAGCGCCGCCTCCAGGGTGCCGGCGGCGAGGTCGGCGATCTCGGCGGCCGCGTCGTCGACCCCGACGTGGTGGGCGAGGTCGCGCGCGGCCAGGCGCAGCAGGATCCGGCGGTACTCCACGCGCAGCGCGTCCACCGCCTCCGCGTCCGGGAGGCCGGCGACCGGGGTCGGGTCGTGCGGGTCGGCCCCGACGGCCCGCAGCAGCGCCTCGCGGACGGCGTACGCCGCGGCCCGCGTGGTGCCGAGCGTGGGGTCGGTGAGCTCGTGCCAGTGCTCGGGGTGGCGCGCCAGGTGCGCGGACAGGGCGGCGCTGGCGCCCAGCACCGAGCAGAGCCGCATCGCGGTGCCCTCGTCGTCGGCGACCTCGGCCAGCATCGCGTCGCGGTCCTCGACCTCGCCGGCCCCGACCTCCTCCGCCAGCCGCAGCAGCCCGGCCAGCGCGGCGTCGGGGTCGGCCGAGGCGGCCAGGTGCACGGTGAGGGCCGCCCCGGTCGCGCCGAGCCGCCCGATGCCGGCCAACGCTCCCGGCCCGTCCTGGAAGCCCAGCCGGACCAGCTGCCCGGCGGTGGTCATGGCGCCTCCGCCGGCGCGGCGGTGCCCGCGAGCTCGCAGCGAAGCGGTGGGCCAGCGGGCGCCACGCCGCGTCGAGCTCGCCGCGGGCGGCGTCGACCTGGGCGAGGACGGCGTCCTGGTCCAGGCCGCGCTCGAGATGGTCGGCGCGGTCGCTCTCGGCCCACGCCTGCACGATGCGAGCGTCGGCCTCCGGGTGCAGCTGCACACCCCAGACGCCGGGCGCGAAGCGGGCGACCTGGAGCTCACCGGCCGCGGACTCGGCGAGCACCACGGTCCCCGCGGGGGCCCGGGTGACGACGTCGTTGTTCCACTGGATGCCTCGGGTGCCGGTGAGCCGCCCGGTGAGGGGGTCCTCGGCGCGCGCGTCGGTCCAGCCCGTCGGCAGGACGCCGACCGCCTGCCCGAGCGGGTTGCGCGCCACCTCCCCGCCCAGGGCGACGGCGACGACCTGGTGGCCCAGGCAGATGCCGAGGGTGGGCAGCCCGTCGGCGGCCGCCTCGCGGACCAGCTCCTTGAGGGGGGCCAGCCACGGGACGGTCGCGTCGTCGTTGGCGCCCATCTCACCGCCCAGCACCAGCAGGGCGTCGTACGACGCGAGCGCCGGCAGCACGTCCCCCGCCCACGGACGGCACACGTCGAGGACGGCCCCGGCCTCCTCCAGCCAGACGCCCACGAGGGCGGGCGGGCAGGAGGCCTGGTGCTCGACGACGAGGATGCGTGGACCCACCGCGCGACTCACAGCACCGGCAGCATCCGTGTCCCGCTCGTACGCGGAGACCTGGATGCGGTACTCGTCCCACTCCGCGCGCTTGTTGCGCAGGAAGAAGTCGTAGACGTGCTCGCCCAGCGTCTCGGCGAGCAGCTCGGAGTCCTCGGCGATGCTGATCGCCTCGGCCAGGTTCTTCGGCAGCGGGGCGATGCCGAGCGCCCGGCGCTCGCGCTCGGTGAGCGACCAGACGTCGTCCTCGGCCTCACGGGGCAGGTCGTAGCCCTCCTCGATGCCCTTCATGCCGGCGGCCAGGATCACCGCGAAGGCGAGGTAGGGGTTGCTGGCGGCGTCGATGGTGCGCAGCTCGACGCGGGTCGACTGGCCCTTGTTGGGCTTGTACATCGGCACCCGGATCATCGCGGAGCGGTTGTTGTGGCCCCAGCAGATGTACGACGGCGCCTCACCGCCGCCGAGGAGCCGCTTGTAGGAGTTGACCCACTGGTTGGTGACGCAGCTGATCTCGCTCGCGTGCCGCAGGATCCCGGCGATGAACTGCCGCCCGGTGCGCGACATCTGGTACTCGGCGCCGGCCTCGAAGAAGGCGTTGCGGTCGCCCTCGAAGAGGCTGACGTGGGTGTGCATGCCCGACCCGGGGTGGGTGGTGAAGGGCTTGGGCATGAAGGACGCCCAGATGCCCTGGCTCAGCGCCACCTCCCGCACCACGGTGCGGAAGGTCATGATGTTGTCCGCGGTGCTCAGCGCGTCGGCGTACCGCAGGTCGATCTCCTGCTGGCCCGGACCGCCCTCGTGGTGGCTGAACTCCACCGAGATGCCCATCGCCTCGAGCATCGAGATGGCCTCGCGGCGGAAGTCCGAGCCGCGCGACTGCGCGGTGTGGTCGAAGTAGCCGCTGCGGTCCACCGGGATCGGGTCGCCCCCGGCGACCGGGGTGTCCTTGAAGAGGTAGAACTCGATCTCGGGGTGCGTGTAGAACGTGAAGCCCTTGTCCGCGGCGACGCTCAGCGTGCGCTTGAGGACGTGCCGCGGGTCGGCGTACGACGGGCTGCCGTCGGGCATCACGATGTCGCAGAACATCCGCGCCGTCGACGGCGTCTCGCCGCGCCACGGGAGGATCTGGAAGGTCGAGGGGTCCGGCTTGGCGAGCATGTCGGCCTCGTAGACGCGGGCGAAGCCCTCGATGGCCGATCCGTCGAAGCCGATCCCCTCGTCGAAGGCGCCCTCGAGCTCGGCCGGCGCGACCGACACGGACTTGAGGAAGCCCAGCACGTCGGTGAACCACAGCCGCACGAACCGGACGTCACGCTCCTCGAGAGCGCGGAGTACGAAGTCTTCTTGCTTGCCCATGCGGGCAACTATGTCGCATGCGTGCGACCCTCCGTGCCGGTGGTTGAGGCGCGAGCCGGGGATCGCTCGTCAGTCGGGGACGCGCGCGAGCTCGGCCAGCCAGGCCGCCGGGCGGGCGTCGCTCGGCATCCGCCAGTCGCCACGCGGGCTCATCGTCCCGCCGGAGCTGACCTTGGGGCCGTTGGGCAGCGCGGAGCGCTTGAACTGGTTGGCGAAGAAGCGCTTCACGAACACCTCCAGCCAGTGCTTCACCGTCGCCAGGTCGTAGGCCACGTGCGCGTCCTCGGGGAAGCCGGGCGGCCACTCCCCCGCGTCCGCGTCGCGCCAGGCGTGCCAGGCGAGGAAGGCGATCCTGCTGGGCCGGTAGCCGCGTCGTACGACGTGGAAGAGCGTGAAGTCCTGGAGGTTGTAGGGGCCGACGGAGTCCTCGGTGGCCTGCGGCCTCTCGCCGTCCTCGACCGGGATCAGCTCCGGGGTGATCTCCTGCTCGAGGATCTCGCCGAGCACCTGGTTGGTGTCCTCGTCGAACTCGCCGTGCGAGATGACCCAGCGGATGAGGTGCTGCACGAGCGTCTTCGGCACGCCGGCGTTGACCGTGTAGTGCGACATCTGGTCGCCGACGCCGTAGGTGCACCAGCCGAGCGCGAGCTCGCAGAGGTCACCGGTCCCGACGACGATGCCGCCGCGGTGGTTGGCGAGCCGGAAGAGGTAGTCGTAGCGGAGCCCGGCCTGGACGTTCTCGAAGGTGACGTCGTAGACCTTCTCGCCGTCCGCGTAGGGGTGGCCGAGGTCGGTGAGCATCTGCTCGGCCGCGGGACGGATGTCGATCTCCTCGAACGTCACGCCGAGGGCGTTGCTCAGCCGGGTGGCGTACGACTTGGTGGTGGCGCCGGTCGCGAAGCCCGGCATCGTGAAGGCGTGGATGTCGGTGCGCGGGCGGCCGAGCCGGTCCATCGCCTTGGCGGCCACGATCAGCGCGTGGGTCGAGTCGAGACCGCCGCTGACGCCGATGACCGCCTTGGGCGCGCCGATGGCCACGATCCGCTGCTCGAGGCCCGAGACCTGGATGTTGTACGCCTCGTAGCAGTCGAGCGCGAGACGCTCGGGGTCGTCGGGCACGAAGGGGAAGCGATCGACCTTGCGCCGCAGCCCGATGTCGCCGCTCGGCGGCTCGAGGTCGAACTCGACGACGCGGAACTCGGTGTCCCCCGCCCCGCGGCGGTTGTCGTCGAAGCTGCCCTGCCGCAGCCGCTCCTGCCGCAGCCGGTCGAGGTCGACGTCCGCGACGGTGTGCACCGCACCCGCGGGGAACCGCTCGCCCTCGGCCAGCAGCTCGCCGCACTCGTAGACCATCGTCTGGCCGTCCCAGCTGAGGTCGGTGGTCGACTCGCCCTGGCCCGCTGCCGCGAAGACGTACGCCGCCGAGCAGCGCGCGCTGGCGCTGCGCACCAGCAGCCGTCGGTCCTCCGCGCGGCCCACGGTGATCGGGCTGCCGGACAGGTTGGCCAGGACCGTCGCGCCGGCCAGCGCGGCCTCGGCGCTCGGCGGGACCGGGACCCACATGTCCTCGCAGATCTCGACGTGCAGGTCGAGGCCCTCCACGTCGCTGGCGCGGAAGACGAGGTCGGGACCGAACGGGACCTCGTCGTCGTTGACGTCGATGTACTCGCCGTGGGTGTCGTCGCCGGGCGCGAACCAGCGGCGCTCGTAGAACTCGCGGTAGTTGGGCAGGTACGACTTGGGCGCGACGCCCAGGACCTCGCCGCGGTGGATGACCACGGCACAGTTGTAGACCCGGTTGCCGCGGGCCAGCGGCGCACCGACCACGAGGACGGGCAGCAGGTCGACGCTGGCCGACACGATGGCGTCGATGGCGCGTCGTACGCCGTCCAGCAGGGTGTCCTGGAGGAAGAGGTCGTCGATCGAGTAGCCGCTGAGCCCCAGCTCGGGGAAGACCGCGACGGCCACGTGCTCCTCGTGCGCCCGCCTCGCCTCCTCGATCACCCGCTCGGCGTTGGCGGCGGGATCGGCGATCGCCACCGGCACGGTGATGGCCGCGACCCGCGCGAAGCCCTGGTCGTAGGCGGAGTAGAAGTCCACGCGGTCACTCTAGGGTGACCGCTCCGACCGCCCCTCCGCTGGTGAGGCGCCGTCTCGACATCGGCCCCACGCCCCGCCGCGCCGCTGGTCGAGGAGGCGCGTCAGCGCCGTCTCGACATCGCCCCACGCCCCGCCGCGCCGCTGGTCGAGGAGGCGCGTCAGCGCCGTCTCGACACCACCCCCGGCGTCGCTCCCCTCTCGTTGAGGAGGCGCGCCAGCGTCTCAAGACCACGTCCGGGGCGACCGTGAAAAGTTGTCGAAAGTCGTGTCCACATCCCGGTCAGATCGGCCTTGGTCAGCGTCTGGTTGTCGGTGGTCCCTGCTGGAATGGGGTCATGCCCAAGACCACCGCACCAGCACTGCCGGAGACCCCGGCCGCGCTGCTGCGTGCGGTGCGAGCCTCTCGCGAACGAGCGGCCGCCGAAGACATCGAGATGATGCGCCTCGGCGTGCACTGGGCCGACCTGCACCTCGCGGACCCGGAGTTCGCCGAGGCGTGCTTCACCTCGCCCAAGACGTTCGCCGGCGAGGGGTCGCCGATGATCGACGAGTTCTGCGTGCCGGAGTTCGCGACCATGCTGGGACGCACCAACGACTCGGCTGGTCGGTTCCTCACCGAGTGCGTCGAGGTCGCCTACCGCCTCCCGCAGCTGTGGGGTGCCGTCCAGGCGGGCCTCGTGGCGGGGTGGCGGGCGCGGCTGATCGCGGACACCACCATCGACCTGTCCCTGGAGGCCGCGTCGTACGTGGACGAGCAGGTGTTCTGGTGCGCCTCCAAGCTGACGCCGTCCGCGTTGGACCGGCTGGTGCAGGAGGCCCGGGTCCGGTTCATGCCCGAGGCCGTGGCCGACGCGCTGGAGAAGTCCGCGGACAAGCGGCACGTCACCTTCGACACCCAGCAGGCCTCCTACGACGGCACCATGGGCCTCGAGGCGAGTCTGGAGATCCCCGACGCCCTCGCGCTGGCGGCGGCGGTGACGTCGGGTGCCGAGCACCTCGCCCGGCTCGGGTCCACCGACACCGTTGACGGCCGCCGGGCCACCGCCCTGGGGGACCTCGCCCGGCACCAGCTCACCATCGGCTTCGACGACGACGAGTCATCGCCGGTTGAGGATGGCAAGGAGGGGCCCGTCTCGACATCCCTGGCGCCGGTGACCCAGGTGGTGCTCTACGCCCACCTGTCCGCCGACGCCATCACCCACCACGACCTGACCACCCGTCCCGACGAGGCGCTGTGTGCGCGGGTCGAGCAGGCCGGCCAGCGGGTGCTGTCGGTCGAGCAGGTCCGGGCCTGGTGCGGACGCCCCGACGCCCAGGTCGTGGTCAAGCAGGTCATCGACCTCCGCGAGCGCCTCGAGTGCCGCGGCTACACGCCGACCGAGAAGATCCGTGAGTACGTGATCGTCCGGGACGGGACCTGTGTGTTCCCGTGGTGTGGTCGCAACGCCCGCCACTGCGACCTCGACCACATCGTCGCCTACGACCACGACCACCCCGAGGATGGCGGACCCACGAGCACCGACAACCTTGCGGCGTTGTGTCGGCTGCACCACCGGTTGAAGACCCACGGGCGATGGCGCTACGAGATGACCGACCCGGGCGTCTACCTCTGGACCAGCCCGCTGGGACACACCTACCGGCGTGACCACACCGGCAGCACCGCCACCGGACGCGCCTGGCCCGACGACGGTCCGGCGCCAGCACGGCCCGCACCACCTGATCGAGCTGCCCGACACCCGCACCCTCCGCACACACCTGCGGCGCGCACCCGCCGGACCAGTGACCACCACGCCCCGCACCCCGCCTCGAGTGACACCGGCGGGGCCACAGGCATGTCCGGCCCCGGCGGGGCTGGGCTCCCGCCGGGGCGTCCTTCAACCACCGACCCGCGCGAGACGACCCAGCCCGACACGGCCCCGCTCGACACGACCGAGCCCCACACGACCCAGCGCGACGCGGTGCCGAGGACTCCCCCGACCGGCTGGTGGTCGTCGTCCGCGACCGCGGCACCGTGGTCGGATCCGGCCTGGCGGGCCGGCCGAGTCGGCGGACGCCGCGTCCGCCGCGCCGCGCGTGCACCCTGAGCAACGCACTCACGCTGCGCACCCTGGAGTGGGCGGCGGCCCACGGCATCGACGAGGTCCACACGTGGACCCAGACCGGCAACGACGCCATGCACGGCCTCAACGCACGGCTCGGCCGCACCACCCGCACGACCAGGATCACCGTGTCGCGGGCATTGCCGCTGCTCTGAGCACATCCGTCCACAGTCGAAGGGGCCAGGGTTTGAGTCGACACCAACCGCGGAACGAGGAGGGCATGGCTTCGCTCCCCCCCGACCCGGCCCTGGCAGACCCGATGATGCGCGAGCTGCGCGAGCGTCATCCCGACGTCGACATCGTGTTGCTGCCCCCGGTGCAGCCCCTCGACGAGCCGGCGGCCGCGCCCGCACAGTGCCGGTCCCGGATGGCGCACGCCGACAAGGTGCTCTCGACGCTCAGCGAGCGACTCGACCGCGACCCGACCGCGAGGGCCGACTACTGGTGGGGCCAGGACCACCCGGAGGTACGTCGCTGGGTCACCGCCGCCAGCTACGGCGACCTGGGTGACGAGGGCGGGATCCCCGTGCTGCGCCGACTGGCCAACACGCTGGTCCACCTCGGCTGGGAGCCCCGACCCGCGGCCGACGGCAGCCCCCGGGTGCGCGGGGTGGCCGGTCCGTTCGAGCTCATCGCCGAGGCCACGGCCGACGCGGTGTCGGTCACGATCACCAGCGACGCCCTGCACGTCCCGGCCGACCTCCACGCCGAGCTGCAGCACGAGCTGCAGCACGAGCAGGAGTCCGACGCATGAGCCTGTACGTCTACCTCGAGGCGCTCAGCCGATCCGCCCAGTCCTGGGAGGACCAGGGCGAGGCCGTCCGGGGCGGCCGCAAGTCCCTCGGAGAGGTCGACGCGTCCCTGCTCGGGGCACGCGTGCAGCCGGCCGCGCAGGCGTTCATCGACACCTGGATGCAGGAGATCAAGCGCCTCGAGGACGCCGCGGCCGACCACGCCCAGGCGCTCCTGGACGCCTCGCTGCTCTTCGCCCAGGCCGACCAGGACGTCGTCGAGCGCAGCCAGCAGCTGATGTCGTGGACCGACCGCAACGTCTCGCCGACGGTGGGGCCCTGATGACCACGATCACGGTGCCCGCGCACGTCGCGGCGATCGCCGAGATGGACGCCACCGCCGCCGCGTCCGCGGTGACCACCGGCCTGCGCTCCACCGGGACGACGATGTCCGACGTCGCCGAGTGGATGACCGCCCACGGCGCACCCGACGACTGGACCGGTGACGCCGCCGAGGCCGCCGACCACGCCATGACCGGATACGCCCAGGACACGTCCGCCGCCACCGCCGCCTTCACCCGGGTGGCCGCCGCCTGCGACACCTACGTCGACCGGGTCGTCGAGCTCACCGCCCGGCGCACCCGGCTGGAGTCCCGGCGCAGCGACCTCAACCTGGACATCGACAACCTCCGGGCCAGGATCGAGGGCTCCACCGCCGACGACATCGCCACCCTCGAGGCGGAGTCGCAGTCGCTCCAGACCCGGGCCGACCGGCTCGTCGACGACATCACCGGCCTGTGGGACGACGTCACCGCCGCCGAGGACAGGCTCATCGCCGCCTTCCGAGCAGTGGACACCACGGACGAGGGGCGCGACGCCGCCGACCGCGACACCACCGACGTCGGGGCCCTGCGCAGCGAGCTCACCGCCCTCGGCGGCGACGCGGACGCCATCCACACGTGGTGGAAGGAGCTCACCCGCGCCCAGCGGGAGGCGCTGAAGATCAGCGACCCCGACCTCGTCGGCAACACCAACGGCATCCCGACCGGGGACCGCGACGAGGCCAACCGCACGTCGCTGGACCGAGACCTGGACCGCCTCAACGCCAAGGCGGATGCCGGCGAGGACCTGACCCCGGAGGAGCAGCGGCTGCTGGACCGGGCCAACGCCGCGCAGACCTCCCTCGACGTCCCGACCACGCAGGGGCTGCCCGACCTCGACGGCGACGGCATCTCCGACCCCGTCGACGTCAACCTGATCGTCTACCGGCCCGGCGCCTTCGGCGGCGACGGCGCCGTCGCGGTCGGCTACGGCGACCCCGACACCGCCGACAACACCGCCGTCATCGTGCCGGGCATCACCAACGACGGCACCACCATCCCCGGCAACGCCAGGGACGCCTACACCCTCTACACGAAGGCGATCCTCAACGGTGAGTCCGCCGCCACCATCGCGTGGATGGGCTACGACGCCCCCAGCTGGAACCCGGAGAACGCCCTCGACTGGCCCGGCGACGGCCTCGACATGGGCAGCGTGGTTCGCGAGGACAAGGCCATCGAGGGCGGGGCGAGCCTGGCCGACTTCGTCGACGGCCTGCGCGCCACCGACGAGGGCGACCGGTCCCACCTGTCGGTGATCGGTCACAGCTACGGCTCGACGACCGCCGCCCACGGGGCGCACGACCACGGCCTCGACGCCGATTCACTCACCCTCATCGGCAGCCCCGGCGCCGGCGGTGACGACGTCAACAGCGTCGGCGACCTCGGGATGCCCGAGGGCAAGGTGTACGTCGGCGCCGCCGACAACGACTTCGTCACCTGGCTCGGCCGCGACGGCGACCTCGGGATGGGCCAGGACCCCGCCCAGGCCCACTTCGGGGCCACCGTCTTCCCGGTCGCCCCCGGCGAGGAGTTCCACGCCGACAGCGTCGGCCAGGGCGTCGAGAACCACACCTCCTACTTCAACTCCGAGACCAATCAGCAGTCCCTGGACAACCTGACCGCCATCGTGCGGGGCGACGAGCCCGAGGTCACCGGTGGCCGCACCCAGGACGCCAACGACATGGCCCTCGACTGGGGCAAGGACGAGGTGGTCCACCAGGTCGAGAAGGAGCTCGAGGAGGGCCGCCAGGAGATCGAGGACGCCTACAACGGCGGCAAGGGCTGGGTCGGCGACCGGGTCGACGACTTCAAGGACCTGTGGCCGTGAGGCCTAGGGTGACCTCCATGACTCGACTCCTTCTCGGGCTGGTCGCAGTGGTGCTGCTGAGCTCCTGCTCGAGCACCGACGGCCCCGCGTCCCGTGGTGCCGACGACAAGCCCGACGCGGCGGCCTTCAAGGAGCAGATGGACGCGGAGGCGCAGGAGCTGCTGCCGGACCTGGTGTCCGAGCTGGGGGGCTCCCTCGACGGCATGCAGGCCACCTTCGTCGAGCGGGGCGGGTTCGGTCTGTGGGACTACACCGCGTCGGGAGTCCTCAGCCGCCCGCCCGGCGCTATCGACGCCAAGCTGGACACGGCCTCGGCAGTGCTTGAGCAGCACGGGTACAGCGTGGACCGCGACGATGCTCACCTGAGGGTCAGCGCCACCAAGGACGCCGTCGGGGTGATCGTGGAGGCCGGGATGCCGACGACCGACCCCACCGTGCGGTCGGTGAGCGTGCGCATCGCCAACGTCGGCGCCCTCCGGGACGAGGACGACTTCGCCGAGGGCGCGCCGCCCGAGGACTACCTGGCCTACCTCGGCTGAGGGAGCGATCGGCGTGACCGCCGCCACAGCGCCACCGGCAGCCTTCAGCACTAGCCTGACGAGTGGTCCGTGGACTCCACCGGGGAGCCGCGAGATGTCACGAGGAGAGCACCATGAGCGAAGAGACGTCGCCGTACGGCATCGGAGCCCCGCAGGCCGCGGCCCCGGTCAAGAAGGTCCGCACCCACCACCTGCGGGAGATGAAGGAGCGCGGCGAGAAGATCACCATGCTCACCGCGTACGACATGTACACCGCGGCGACCTTCGACGAGGCGGGCATCGACCTCCTGCTCGTCGGTGACTCCGCCTCCAACAACGTCTACGGCAACGAGACCTCGCTGCCCGTCACGGTCGACGAGCTCCTCCCCCTGACCCGGGCCGTGTCCCGCAGCGTCAGCCGGGCCATGGTCGTCGGCGACCTGCCCTTCGGCAGCTACCAGGCCAGCCCCGAGCAGGGCTACCTCACCGCCGTCCGCTTCATGAAGGAGGCGGGCGCCCACGCCGTCAAGCTCGAGGGCGGCGCGGAGATGGCACCGGTCATCGCCACCTGCACCCGGGGTGGCATCCCCGTCATGGCGCACATCGGCTTCACCCCCCAGAGCGAGCACACCCTCGGTGGCTATCGCGTCCAGGGCCGCGGCGACACCGCCGCCCGGGTGCTGGCCGACGCCCGTGCTGTCCAGGACGCCGGCGCCTTCGCCGTCGTCCTGGAGATGGTGCCCGGCGACGTCGCCGAGCAGGTGAGCAAGGAGCTACTCATCCCGACCATCGGCATCGGCGCGGGCAACGGCTGCGACGGGCAGGTGCTCGTCTGGCAGGACGCCTTCGGCCTGCGGACCGGCCGGATGGCGCGCTTCGTCAAGCAGTACGCCGACGTCCACACCGTGCTGCTCGACGCGGCGCGCGCGTACGCCGACGACGTCCGCGGGGGCACCTTCCCCGGCCCCGAGCACACCTTCTGACCCCCGGCCCCGACCCTCCGGGCCCCTCGTCCACGCGACGAGCACCGCGTAGCGTCGCCACCATGACCCCCCACCGCCCCGTCAGGGCAGCCGTCCGGGCCGCCGTCCCGGTCCTCGCCGGGACCCTCGCGCTCGGGGCTCTCGGCCCGACGCAGGCGGCGCGGGCCGCGGAGGCCGCCGGGAGCATCACCTCGATCGTCGTGGACGCCCCCGCACCTCGCGCGGCGGCTCCCGGCCTGCGGGTGCGGACCGTCGTGGGCGGGCTGGCCAACCCGTGGGACGTGCAGCCCATCGGCGGCGGGCGCCTCCTCGTCACCGAGCGGGACCGGGCCCGGCTCAGTGTGGTGCGCCAGGGCCGGCGGCGTACGGTCCGCTTCCCCAGCAACCGGGTCTGGGTCAGCGGGGAGACCGGCCTCATGTCGCTGGCGGTCGACCCCGCCTTCGACCGCTCCCGCCGCTTCTGGACCTGCGAGGGCTGGCAGACCGACGGTGGCCACGACGTCCGGGTGTCGCTGTGGAAGCTGAGCGGCAACGCCCGCCGCGCACGCCTGGTGCGCCACGTGGTGACCGGCCTGCCGAGCACGAGCGGACGCCACGGCGGCTGCCGCCTGCTGCTCGACACCGGCTCGTCGGCGCTGTACGTCGGCACCGGTGACGCCGCCGACCCGGCCAACGCCCGCGACCTGTCCTCGCTCGGCGGCAAGGTCCTGCGCGTGCAGCGCCGCACCGGCCGCGCCCTGCCGGACAACCCGTACGCCGACGCCGCCGACCCCCGCCAGCGACTCGTCTGGACCTACGGCCACCGCAACGTGCAGGGCCTGGCCCAGCGCCCCTCCGACGGCTCGGTGGTCAGCGTGGAGCACGGCTCCTACCGCGACGACGAGGTCAACGCCCTGTCCCCCGGCGCCGACTTCGGCTGGAGCCCCGGCCCCGGCTACGACGAGAGCGTCCCGATGACCGACCAGGCGCTGCCGGGGCCGCAGACCGACGCGATCTGGAGCTCGGGTGATCCCACCATCGCCACCTCCGGCGCCGCGTGGGTCGAGGGCCGCAGCTGGGGTGCGTACGCCGGCACCCTCGCGGTCGCGGCACTCAAGGGCGAGGAGGTGCTGTTCCTCCGCTTCGGCGACCGCCTCGAGCTCCGGCAGACCCGGGCGCCGCGCTCCCTGCAGCGCTTCGGACGGCTGCGCTCGGTGACCCGCCTGCCCGACGGAGACCTCCTCCTCACGACGAGCAACGGGGCCGACGACCGGATCCTGCGAGTCTCACCGCGCTGACGCGCCGACCGGGGTCAGGCCCAGTCGAGCCACCGGGCGCCGGCCAGCACCACGGCGTACCAGCCCAGGGCGAGCAGCACCGGCAGCACGAGGACGGCCCGGGGTCGGCTGACGAACCAGCGACAGCCCTGCACCAGGGCGAGGGCCCAGACCAGCAGCATCAGTGCCGTCACCCACCACGGCGCGTCGACGACCGTGGGGGTCGCGGCCAACAGGAAGAGAGCCGCCGCCAGCCCGACCATCCCCGCGAAGGCCCACGGGGACGCGACCTCCCGGCGGGCGGGCCCGGGCGCGCTCAGTTGTCGGGGGCGCCGTCGGCGGGGGCGTCACCCGAGCCGGGAGCGTCGTCGTTCCACGTGGGGTCGTTGTCCCACTCCTCGTTGCGCTCCGCGACCTTCTCGAGCGCCCGACTCGCCTCCGCGGCGGAGGAGTAGGGGCCGAGGCGGTCCGCGTTGCGGCACCCGTCGTGGCCCTCGACCGTCTTGTGGGTCAGGCAGTACCAGTACTCCGAGTCGCTCATGTGCGAGAAACTACACTCGCCGACGTGCCATCCCTAGCCCCTGCCGCGATCTCACCACGCCGTACCGTCCCCGCCGCCATCCCGCGTCCCGAGTACGTCGACCGGCCGGCGCCGGCGCCGTTCGAGGGCAGCGAGGTCAAGGACGCCGAGACGATCGAGCGGATGCGCGCCGCGTGCCGGCTCGCCGCGCAGGCCCGCGACCTCGTGGGCGGACACGTGGTCCCGGGGGTGACCACCGACGAGCTCGACCGGATCGGCCACGAGTTCCTCTGCGACCACGGCGCCTACCCCTCCACCCTCGGCTACCGCGGCTTCCCCAAGTCGCTGTGCTCGAGCGTCAACGAGGTCGTCTGCCACGGCATCCCCGACGCGCGGGTCGTGGAGGACGGCGACATCGTCAACATCGACATCACCGCCTTCTTGGACGGCGTGCACGGCGACACCAACGCGACCTTCCTGGCCGGCGACGTCGACGAGGAGTCGCGCCTGCTCGTCGAGCGCACCCGCGAGGCCCTGGACCGGGCGATCCGGGCGGTGCAGCCCGGCCGCCGCCTCAACGTCATCGGCCGCGTGATCGAGGCCTACGCCAGGCGCTTCGGCTACGGCGTGGTCCGTGAGTTCACCGGCCACGGCATCGGCACCGCCTTCCACAGCGGCCTGGTCGTGCCGCACTACGACGACCCGCGCTTCGACGACGAGATCCGCGTCGGCATGACGTTCACGATCGAGCCGATGCTCAACCTCGGCACCCACGAGTGGGAGATGTGGGACGACGGGTGGACGGCGGTGACCCGCGACGGCCGCCGCAGCGCCCAGTTCGAGCACACCCTGCTGGTCACGCCGTCCGGCGCCGAGGTCCTCACCCTCCCCTGGTCCGCCGTCGCGGCGTCCACGCGGCCGGAGTTGACGCGCCCGTAACACGAGTACCCCTAGGGTGTGGCGCCATGGACTCGATGTTCCACGGCTACCCCGGCGGGACCGGACCGGCGTACGACGAGATGTTCGACGGCGGCACCATGCGCCCGGCGTACGACCAGTTCCACTCGACGCTCGACGCGATGACGACGGCCGAGCTGGCTACCCGGGTCGAGGCGCTGCAGGCCAGCTACCTCGACCAGGGCGTGACCTTCGACATCGGCGGGGAGGAACGGGCCTTCCCGCTCGACATCCTGCCGCGCGTGATCGAGCAGGACTCGTGGTCGAGGATCGAGCGCGGCGTCCAGCAGCGGGTGCGCGCGCTCGAGGCGTTCCTCGCCGACGTGTACGACGCCGGGCAGGTCTTCACCGACCGCGTCATCCCCCGCCGGGTGATCGCCACCTCGTCGCACTTCCACCGCGCGGCGGCCAGCGTCCGCCCACCGAACGGCGTCCGCGTGCACGTCAGCGGCATCGACCTGATCCGAGACGACGACGGGGAGTTCCGGGTCCTCGAGGACAACGTCCGCGTGCCGTCGGGGGTCTCCTACGTCATGACCAACCGGCGCGCCATCGCCTCGGCGATCCCCGAGACCTTCGCACGCCACCGGATCCGTCCGGTGGCCGGCTACCCGCAGCGACTGCTGGCGGCACTGCGTGCGGCCGCGCCGGCGGGCGTCGCCGACCCGACCGTCGTGGTCCTCACCCCGGGCGTCTTCAACGGCGCCTACTTCGAGCACGCGCTGCTGGCTCGCACGATGGGCGTCGAGCTGGTGGAGGGCCGCGACCTCGAGTGCCGCCGCGGGCGCGTGATGATGCGCACCACCCACGGCCCCGAGCCCGTGCACGTCATCTACCGCCGCGTCGACGACGAGTTCCTCGACCCGGTGCACTTCCGCGGGGACTCGCTGCTGGGCTGCCCGGGCCTGATCGACGCGGCCCGCTCGGGGCAGGTCGTGCTGGCCAACGCCGTCGGCAACGGCGTGGCCGACGACAAGCTCGTCTACACCTACGTCCCCGACCTGATCCGCTACTACCTCGACGAGGAGCCGGTGCTGCGCAACGTGGACACGTGGCGCCTCGGTGACGCGGATGCGCGCGAGGAGGTGATGGATCGCCTCGACGAGCTCGTCGTCAAGCCGGTCGACGGCTCCGGCGGCAAGGGCATCGTCATCGGCCCGGCGGCGTCGCGCGCCGAGCTCGACGTCCTGCGCGACAAGGTGATGGCCGAGCCCCGCAACTGGATCGCCCAACCGGTCGTCCAGCTGTCCACGGTGCCCACGTTCGTCGACGGCCGGCTCGGTCCGCGGCACGTCGACCTGCGCCCCTTCGCGGTCAACGACGGCTCCAAGGTGTGGGTGCTGCCGGGCGGCCTGACGCGGGTGGCGCTCCCGGAGGGCGAGCTCATCGTCAACTCGTCGCGCGGCGGCGGCTCCAAGGACACCTGGGTGCTGGCCGGGCCGACCGTCGCCCCGGTCCGCGAGGAGGTCGTGGTCAGTGCATCGCCGGGCGCGCCGTCGAGCAGCGGGCCGGCGATCACGGACCTCACCGGGTCCGGCGAGCAGCAGGAGCAGCAGGAGCAGCAACAACAGCAGTCCCGCGACCGCCACCGGGCGGAGGAGGGTGAGGACGCGTGCTGAGCCGCATCGCGGAGTCGATGTTCTGGATCGGCCGCTACGTCGAGCGGGCTGAGGACACGGCCCGGATCCTCGACGTCCAGACCCAGCTGCTGCTCGAGGACACCTCCGGATCGGAGGAGACCACCTGCCGCAACCTGCTCGCGATCATGGGCGTCGAGTTCGACCCCGACGCCCGGGTCGACACCCGGATGGTCCTGGAGCAGCTGGCCTACGACAGCAGCGCCCCCGCCTCGGTGTCCGCGGTCCTCGGCGCCGCCCGCGAGAGCGCCCGCCGGGCCCGCGAGACGCTGTCGGTCGCCATGTGGGAGGCCCTCAACACCACCCATCGCAGCGTGGTCACCGGCCAGTTCCGCGCCGCCGGACCGGCCACCGGCTTCCGCTGGGTGCGTGATCGAGCCGCCCTCATCAACGGCGCCGCCGACGCCACCATGACCCGCGACGAGGGCTGGCAGTTCCTCATGCTGGGCCGGTGCCTCGAGCGCGCCGACATGACCTCGCGCCTGGTGGCCACGGCGGCGTACGCCGGGGGCATCGGCTCGCCGTGGACCAACACGCTGCGGGCCTGCGGCGGCTACGAGGCCTTCCTGCGCACCTACAAGGGCGCCGAGACCGAGCGTGGGGCCGCGGAGTTCCTGCTGCTCGACCGGCTCTTCCCCCGCTCGGTCGTCTTCTCCCTGGACCGGGCCGAGCAGTGCCTGGCCAACCTCGACACCGGTGGCCGTGCGGGGGTCCAGAACGACGCGCTGCGCCTCATCGGTCGCACCCGCGCCGACCTCGAGTACCGCTCGCTGAGCGACGTCGTGGCCGACCTGCCCGGCGAGATGGAGAAGCTCCAGCGCACGTGCGCGCTGGCCACCGAAGCGGTCACCCGGCGGTTCTTCGCCGGCTCCGAGGGCACCAACTGGCAAGGAGGGCGGGTCTGATGCAGCTCCGGATCATCCACACGACCGGCTTCGAGTACGACGGCAACGCGCTCGCGTCGTACAACCAGGCGCGGATGACCCCGCTCACCGCCCCCGGCCAGATCGTCGTGCACAACCGTCTGGTGGTGAGCCCGACACCGTGGACGGCGACGTACCGCGACTACTTCGGCAACGAGGTGACGTCGTTCGAGGTGCTCGACCCGCACGACTCGATGACCATCACCGCGACGTCGACCGTGCACACCGAGCGGGCCCCCTCCCCCGGTCCGGTGCTCTCCTGGGCGGAGATCGGCGACCCCGAGGTGACCGACCGGTGGACGGAGTACCTCGAGCTCCCCACCCTCGTCGCGCCGCCCGACGACGTCGCCCGCGCCGCACGCGAGATCGCGGACCGCAGCGCGACGCCGGGCGAGGCCGCCCGCGCGGTCTGCGACCACGTGCACCAGCAGGTGGCCTACATCCCCGGCACCACCGACGTCGCCACCCCGGCGGCCGAGGCGTGGGGCCAGCGCTCGGGGGTGTGCCAGGACATGGCCCACCTCGTCATCGGCGCGCTGCGCAGCATCGGCATCCCCACCCGCTACGTGTCCGGCTACCTCCACCCCCGCGCCGACGCGGAGGTGGGCGAGACGGTGCAGGGCGAGTCGCACGCGTGGGTCGAGTGGTGGGACGACGGTTGGCAGGGCTTCGACCCCACCAACGACCTCGAGCCGGGTGACCGTTGGGTCGTGGTCGCCACCGGCCGCGACTACCTCGACGTGCGCCCGCTGCACGGCATCTTCCACGGCGCCGGGACCTCCTCGGTCTTCGTCGAGGTCGCCGTCACCCGACTGGCCTGAGTCCACCCCGCTCTGTCATGCTCGACGCAGCGAATGGGCTGGCCGGGCGACCGCGTTCCCCTCACGGGGACCGAGGAAGGTCCGGGCTCCACAGGGCAGGGTGATGGTTAACAGCCATCCGGGGCAACCCGCGGGACAGTGCCACAGAGAACAGACCGCCTCTCCCCACGGGGAGCGGCAAGGGTGAAACGGTGGTGCAAGAGACCACCAGCGCTCCGGGTGACCGGAGCGGCTAGGTAAACCCCACCCGGAGCAAGATCGAGCAGTGTGTGACCGAGGGCGGCCCGCCCGAGCACACGGGTAGATCGCTCGAGGGAGTCGGCAACGGCTCTCCTAGATGGATGGTCGCCCCGCCCCGGTTCCGGCCGGTGCGGACAGAACCCGGCCTACAGGCCAGCCCATTCGCCACAAGCCTCTGACCTGCGGAAACAGTGGTGGGCGGCCTCAACAGTCCGCAGACAGTCCGCAAGAATTTCCGAGGACCTGGTCGATGGCCTCCCGGGTCCGGTCGTCCGAGTCCGGCCACAGATGGCTGTACGTGTCCAGCGTCTCGGCGGCCGACGCGTGCCCGAGACGGGCCTGGACGGTCTTCACGCTCTCGCCGTGGCGGATGAGCAGGGACGCGTAGTAATGGCGCAACGAGTGGATACCCGTCCCGATGGTGGGGCCCGCCTCCTTGGCACCGGACGCCAGTTGTGACCGAACGCCTGGCGACTGATCGGCGCACCGTCGAGGGTGAATACGAGGTCGCCAGTCTGTACGTCGAGCTCCTCGACGTGCTTGCGCACTGCCTCGACCACCTCGTCCGGCAGTGGAACGGTGCGATCGCTCGCCGGTGTCTTCGGCGGACCGAAGACCGGCTGCCCGTCCACCACACGGATCAGCTGCCGGTCGATGCGGACCTCGCGTCGGTCGAGGTCGATCCGGTCCAGCGTCAGTCCCATGGCCTCGCCCTGACGTACAGCTGTGCCGGCCACGAAGACCACGAGTCCCCGTAGCTCGGGAGGAACTGCCGCGGCGAGGAGGGTCACCTGCTCCGTGGTGGGTGGCACCACCTGTCGGCGCTCCTTCTTCGGCAGGCGTGTGCCCTCGCACGGGTTCGACGGGATCCGTCGGTCTCGGACCGCGGCCTTCATGATCGACGAGACCACCGAGTGCAGGACCGCGACCGTCGCCGGCGCCAGCGGCATGCGGCCCACTCCCCCATCGCTGAGTCGCCGCACCCAGACCTGCACCTCGGAGGGCACGATCGACGCCAAAGGTCGGTCGCCGAACGTCGGGTAGGCGTGCCGGCGCAGCATCGTCTCGACGTGCGCCCGGCTGTTGGGCCGGTGCACCTGAGCGGCCCGCCACTGCTCGGCGTACTCACGGAACGTGATGCGCCCCGCGTTCGGGTCGACGTACTGCCCGGTGACGATCGAGGCGGTGACCTCGTCCAGCCACCGTTGGGCGTCGACCTTCCGGTCGAAGTGCCGCGCGTGCTCCCGCCCCGAGGCGTTCTGGTAGCGCGCCCTGCGCTTGCCGTTCGGGAGCTTCTGGATGCTGGCCATGCGGCACCTTGAGTGCGATCGGGGATCGACCGACCAACGTTGCCCCCTGGACCTCACCGAGGCCCTCACCAGCCTCGAATCTGTGGATGCGAACACTCGATGCCGCGACTGTGCATGACTTCCGTCTTCGAACAACCCCTGGCCTCGAGCGCTCGACCGGCAGTCGCGGTGCTTCGAAATCGACGAGCCAAGAACTCTCGGGGTCTACCGGACATGCCGATGAGTGAGCGCGGTTCAATCGCAGTGTTCGCCCCGATTTCTTTGCTGCGTGTGCGCATACCGATTTCCGCTATGTGATGTCGCGGCGGATGGCCACGCGGGAGCCCAGAGCGGCGAAGACGAGCGCCCATGCAAGCAGCACCAGCCCGCCCGCGGCCTGCCCAAGCATCGCCGCGTCGACCGAGGAAGTGAGCTGGCCCAGCGCGTTGCCGGCCTGGTATGGCAGGTACTGCGCCACCTCGGAGGTGGCCGCGACCCCGCTGAGGATGGGTCCTGCGACGAAGATATAGACGACGAACCCCACGATGGCTGCGATCTGGTTGCGCATCAGACAGCCGACGGCGACCCCGAGCACGGCGTACAACGCCACCTCGATGCCGACCCCGCCGAGGGTCCGGGCGAGGTCGGTGCCGGATAGCACGATGTCGACGTGCTTGGCGTCGAGCCACGGGAGGGCCACCGCGAGGAGGACGACGGTGCAGGCCGCGGCGTACCCGAGCCCCACCACGGCGTAGGTGACGAGCTTCGCGACGACCACCCTCCCCCGGCGCGGCGTCGCCAGGAACGTCGGCGTGGCGGTCTGGTGCGCGAACTCGCCGGTGACTGCGATGATGCCGAGGATCCCCACCACGACCAGCGTGGCGGTGGCTTGTGCGAAGACGGTGCGTTGCCCGGCGGCGGTGTCGAGGCCGAGCGGGCCCGGCTCGGCGAAGCCGATCGCGGCGCTTGTGGTCGCGCCGACCATGGCCAGGCCGAGGACCAGCATCCACAGCCAGAGCCTGGTGGTCGTGAGCTTGCGGAGCTCGGCTCGGATGAGCGCGGTCAAGATTGCTCCTCCACGCCGGTGAGCGAGAAGAAGATCTGCTCGAGGCCGTCCTGCCGGGTCTCGAGGGCGTGCAACTCCACCCGGTGCTCGAAGGCGAGACTGCCGACGTCCCGCGCGCTCAGGCCGCCCGTCTCCAACGTGTACCCGGAATCCATGGTCACGGTTGCCCCTGCCGACTCCAGGACATCGGCGAAGCGCTCCGCATCGGGAGTTGCGACGAAGACCCGGCCACCGGCGGTGAGGTCGCGGAGACTCCCGTCACGCACCAGGCGGCCGTGGTCGATAATCACCACCCGGTCGGCGATCTGCTGTACCTCCGAGAGGGCGTGGCTGGAGACCAGCATCGTGCGACCCTCGCCGGCCAGCCGCTTCAGGAACCCTCGCAGCCAGGCGATGCCTGCGGGATCCAGCCCGTTGGCCGGCTCGTCGAGCACCAGCACGGCCGGGTCGCCGAGAAGCGTCGTCGCCAGACCGAGGCGCTGCCGCATGCCGAGCGAGTAGCCACGGACCGGCCTGCGGGCCGCGTCCGTCAGACCGACCAATGCCAGCACCTCGTCGGCGCGGACGTCGGCATAGCCGTTCACGGCGCAGTAGACCCGCAGGTGGTCGCGACCGCTGCGACCCGGGTGGAAACTGCTGGCCTCCAGTGCGGCCCCGACGACGTCCGCCGGATGAGCGAGGTCCGCGTACGCCGTGCCGCCGATGGTCGCCGTACCACCAGTCGGCTCGACCAACCCCAGCAACATCCGCAGCGTCGTGGTCTTGCCCGCGCCGTTCGGCCCGAGGAAGGCGGTGATCTCACCCGGCTCAGCCGTGAAGGAGAGCGCATCGACCGCATGGACGTCGCCGAAAGACTTAGAGAGCCCCTCGACCTCGACGCGAAGCCCGTCCGCCACAAGCCAAGGCTAACTGGGTCGAAGGCCCAGGATCCATCCTGGCCGAAACGCCCTCATCTGCCGCGACCCGTGCGCCCGCACCTGCCGAGAGTCGGACGCTCACCAGAGGCGCCGAACGGGGTCAGGTGTTGGCTAGCAGCCGGCCCGCGCGGGTGACGCACGACCACGTGGTGAGGCGGGCGGCGCGCGGGACGGGTGGTCGTGGTCTCAGCCTCGGGTGCCGGTGTTCAGGCGTTGCGGGACTCAGGCGCCGTAGGCACGGGGGTGGCGGTGAGCGAGCCGAGGAGGGCCAGTGCCTCTGCGGTACGGGAGGCGGGTTCGGCGGCGTAGATGGTGAGGCTGAGGCCGGGGTCGGAGACCATGTCGACGCTTTCGTAGGCGAGCTCAAGCTCGCCGACGGCGGTGTGGTGGAAGGTCTTGGTGCCGGCGCCGTGGAGGCGGACGTCGTGGCTGGACCAGCGGCGGCGGAACTCCTCGCTGCGGGTCGCGAGCTCGCCGACGAGGTCGTGCATCAGCCGGTCGTGGGGGTCACGGCCGGCCTCGGTACGCAGGATGGCGACCGCGGTGTCGGCGGCGGTGTCCCAGTCGGGGTAGAAGCGACGGGAGTCCTGGTCGAGGAAGGTGTAGCGCGCGAAGTTCGGAACCGGTCCGGGCATCCGCTCGTACAGCGACGCGTGCATGGCGCAACCCAGAGCGTTGGTGGCAAGCAGGTCCATGCGCCCGTTGCGGACCAGGGCCGGTCCGCCGGTGATGGCGTCTAGCACCCACGTCAAGCTGGGCCGCGGTGTCCACGTCTTGGTGCGACGACGCGGACGGAGGATCTCGCTGGTGCCGTCGGCTGCTTGGGCGAGGTTGAACAGGTGGCTGCGTTCGGCGTCGTTGAGGCGAAGCGCTCGGGCGATGGCGTCGAGGACCGAGGCGCTGACGCCACCGAGCGCGCCGCGCTCGAGCTTGGCGTAGTACTCGATGCTGACCCCGGCCAGGGCGGCGACCTCACCTCTTCGCAGCCCGGGGACGCGTCGCTGGCCGACGTCGGGCAGCCCGACGTCCTCGGGGGTCAGCTTGGCGCGGCGAGAGCTGAGGAACTCGCGCACCTCCGAACGGTTGTCCATGCCGTCGACGCTACCCGCGGCCGACGCGCTGAGGGATGCCCTGCTGGTACACCTCACGAGCGTGACTTCTTCGCGGCCGAGCCCGCCGGTTCCATGGAGACATGCCACTCCTGTACGACCAGACTCCTAGCTCACCCGCCCCAGCATCCCCGGCCTCCCCAGTCTCCCCGGCCGTGCTGGTGTCCCCTCGACCGGCTGGTCGTGTGGCGCTGCCGGCGTCGGTGCTGGGTGCGGTCGTGCTCATCACCGCCATCGCGCCGCTGGCCACCGACATGTACGTGCCCGCGTTCCCGCTCGTGGGCCGCGACCTCGACGCCTCCGCCACCCAGGTGCAGCTCACGCTGACCACGTTCTTCGTCGGCATGGCGCTGGGCCAGCTGGCTGGCGGCCCGCTCTCGGACCGGGTGGGACGCCGGCGGCCGCTGCTGGCCGGCCTATTGGTCCTGGTGGCCGCGTCGGTGGCGTGCGCGTTCAGCCCGTCGGTGGCCGTGATGATGACCGCCCGGCTGGTGCAGGGCTTCGCCGGCGGCTGGGCCATGGTCATCGCCCGGTCGGTCGTCGTGGACCTCACCGAAGGCGCCTACATGGTGCGGGCGATGAATCTCGTCGCCGCCGTGGCGGGTGTCGCCCCGATCGTGGGACCGCTGCTGGGCGCGCTGGTGCTGTCGGTGACGCACTGGCGGGTGTCGTTCTGGGTGGTCGCCGCACTCTCCGGGGTGATGGTCCTGACGGTGGCGCTGGCGATGACGGAGTCGCTGCCGGCCGAGCGGCGGCACGGAGGTGGCCTCGGACGGCTCCTGAGTGCGACCGGTGCGGTGTTGTCCTCGCGGGTGTTCAGCGGTCACCTGGTGGTGTTCGCGTTCTCGATGGGGACCACTTTCGCCTACGTCGCCACCTCGGCGTACGTGCTGCAGTCGATGAACGGCCTCACACCGTTGCAGTACTCGGTCGACTTCGCCGCCAACGCCGGCGGTATGACGGTCGCCGCCCTCCTCGCCGCCCGGTACGCCGACCGCGCGCCCACGAGGGTGTTCGTGAAGGTCGGCCTCATCGCCACCGGTGCCGCTGGCCTCGTCCTTGCTGTATCCGCGGTGTGGTTCTCGATGCCTCTGGGCGCAGCGCTCGTCGGGTTCTTCGTCCTCATGACCGCGCAAGGCCTCGTCGGCCCGAACGCTGGTGCACTCGCGTCTGCCGCGGTCCCCGACCATCCCGGCACCGGGTCGGCACTGCTGGGTTTCCTGCAGTGGGTCATGGCCGGCACCATCGCCCCGCTGGCCGGTCTCGGCGGCGAGCACACGGCCATCCCGATGGCCGTCATCGTCCTGGCCCTCACCGCCGCCTCCGCCGTCGCATTCCGCATCGCTGGGTACCGACAAGCACACCCGAACGGCGCCGCCGGCCCGGCTCTCGGCACCCGCTGAACTGCCCGCACCCAACCGCGCACTCCCAACCTTCGACCCTCAACCCCAACCCGAGAGGAACCCACCATGCGTGGAGTAGTGATGTACGGACCCGGCGACGTGCGCGTCGTCGACCGCGGCGAGCCCCGCATCGTCGAGCCCACGGATGCGGTCATCCGGCTGACCGCGACCTGCATCTGCGGGTCCGACCTGTGGCCCTACCGCGGCGCGGAACCCGCCGACGAGCTGCCCATGGGGCACGAGTACGTCGGCGTCGTCGAGGAGGTCGGCACGGCCGTACAGACGGTCAAGCCCGGCGACTTCGTCATCGGCTCCTTCGTCATCTCCGACGGCATCTGCGACATCTGCCGCGCCGGATACCCCTCGCGGTGCGTGCAAGCCCAGTTCGTCCACGGCACCATCGGCACCCAGCCCGAACGCGCCCGCATCCCGTATGCCGACGGCACCCTCGTCGCCACTCCCGGCATGCCGGACGACGAGCTAGTCCCGAGCCTGCTGGCCGCCTCCGACGTTCTCGGCACCGGCTGGTTCGCCGCCGTCGCCGCCGAGGCCGGGCCCGGCAAGACCGTCGCCGTCGTCGGCGACGGCGTCGTAGGGCTCCTCGGCGTCCTCGCCGCCCGCGAGCTCGGCGCCGAGCGCATCATCGCCATGAGCCGCCACGCCGACCGCCAGGCCCTGACCCGCGAGTACGGCGCCACGGACATCGTCGAGGAACGCGGCGACGAGGGCGTCGCCCGCATCAAAGAGCTCACCGACGGGCTCGGCGCCCACTCGGTCATCAAAGCCGTCGGCACCCAGGAGTCGATGATGCAGGCCATCCGGTCCACCCGACCCGGCGGCCACGTCGGATACGTGGGCGTCTCCCACGACGTCCAGCTGGCCGGCTACGAGGTGTTCTTCTCCCAGGTGCACCTGCACGGCGGCCCCGCCCCCGTACGCCGCTTCCTGCCCGACCTCATCGACCGCATCTGGAAGCGCCAGATCGACCCCGGCGAGGTCTTCGACCTCGAACTTTCCCCTCGCCGAGGCCGCGGCCGGATACACCGCCATGGACGAGCGACGCGCCATCAAGGTGCTGCTGCGCCCATGACCACCCGACGCACCCTCCCCAGCGTCCCTGCCGCGGCGGCGGCCCTGACCGCCGTGGTCCTCAGCGCGTGCGGCACCGCGTCGGACACCCCCGGCACTGGGCAGCCGTCGGGCAACAGGCAGGAAGGCAACGAGGCCAGCACGTCCACTTCGACCACTGCCCCCGCACCCAGCACGCCTACCCGCAGCGGCGCGACCCAGGAGGCCGACATGCAGATCGAGATTCAGGTCGGACAGGAGCGGTTCACCGCCACCGTCGACGACACTCCCGCAGGGCGCGACCTGCTGGACCAGCTACCTCAGACCATCGAGATGAGCGACCACGGAAGCGTCGAGAAGACCGGAACCCTCCGCGCACCGCTCAGCCTCGACGGACAACCTGACGGCGCAGACCCCGACGTGGGCGACCTCGGCTACTACGCCCCCGGCAACGACCTCGTCCTCTACTACGGCGACCAGTCCTACTACCCGGGAATCGTCGTCCTCGGCCGTCTCGACGACACGGCCGCTTCTCGCCTGGCCGCCATGGCTGGCGACATCACCGCCACCGTCACCCCTACCAACGCCTCCTGAGCTCCTCACACGAACACCGCACCCGCCTCCCGGAAGGAACGTCCCGTGAAGTTCACCGCCAGCGGGGGCCAGACGGCTTCCGGACCCGCCGACTGGTTCACCGGCTCGGTTCACATCGACGGCATCCGGAACCCCGACGACCAGTCAACCGTCGGCTGCGCGCACGTCCGGTTCACCCCCAGATCCCGCACCGCCTGGCACACCCACCCCAAGGGCCAGACCCTCTACGTCACCGACGGCATCGGCTGCGTGGCGACGCGTGACGGTGGGGTGCAGGAGATCCGTCCCGGCGACGTCATTTACATCGAGCCTGGTGAAGAGCACTGGCACGGCGCGACCCCGGACCGGTTCATGGCGCACGTCGCCATTCAGGAAGCCGACGAGAACGGCGAAGTGGTCACCTGGCTCGACCACGTCACCGACAGCGAGTACCGAGCCTGACGACGGCTCGCTCGCCGCACGTCCCATCCAGCCAACGTCCGCACATGCTTGTTATGCACGTGATCCTTCAGGACATTTCGACCAGCCGTTGTGGCTGCCTGTCGACGGAGCTGGAGGCCCCGAGATGTCGCTGCTCGATCCGTGTCTGCCGCGATCAGGTCGTCTCTTGAGCACCGTCGGGTGCCAGCGGCGCCGGGGTGAAGCCTTCGGCTGCGAGCCAGGCTCGGGCGCGTCCCCGCCGCCGTTCCGCGGAGTACACGTACCAGCGATCTCGAAGGTCGGGCCAGCGTGTCAGCTCGTCTCTGAACCGGCGGAACGCGCCCCGACCCTCCAACGCCCGCGCCATTCGCTCGGCGAGGTCTGGTTCGGCGACCCCGGCGACGAACAGCTCCATGTCGCGGTACCCGGCCCGTGAGCCCTCGCTGACGACCCACAGCCAGCGCTCGCCGTCGTCGTCCAGATCCTCATCCTCCCCCTCCTCTACGCTCTCGATCCCGTACTCGAACACCGCTTGCGGCCACACCTCACCGGTGTGTAGGTCAATGCGGCCGCCGCCCGCGACCGCGTCTCCCTCGAGCACATCGACGAGTTCGTCGAGATCGACCGGCAAGCTCCCCAACAACGGGGCCGGCCCAGCACCCAGTCTCGCTGTCAACGCAGCAACCAGATCCTCGTCGCCCTCCCAGCCCCTCTCGCGCAAATTGGTCACGCACCGCTCAGCCAGCTCGCGCGCTCCACCGATGTTCTGAGCCAGCGCCGCGAGCAGCCCATCACCGATCAACTGGAGCGCGTTACCTGGCCAGGGGCCCGCGCGGAGAAGCGACACCAGCGCCTCTCCATCCGCCGTGAACACTGCAGCGCGAAACTCTCGTAGCCGCTCGCGCTGGGACATGTCGGCATTCTCCCCATCGCTGCCATGCCGCGCACTACTCGCGGCAGATCCGGATGGTGCGCCGCCCGCCCGGGCGTAAGTGGGTTGAACGCTTTTTACGCGGTGTAGCGGACGTTGACGTTGTGGATTTCACCGTTGAAGGGGAAGGGCGCCTTGTCGTAGTACGCGGTTGAAACGGGGCTACCGAGACAGGTGCCGATGTCGAGGCAGTCGTTTGCGGTGAAGGCCAGGGGTGCACTGACCTGTACTTGGCCCGAGCCGATAGGGCTGCCGTTGAGGGTCATGGTGATGTTGAGGGGGCCGGCGGGCCTGGGTTCGGCGTAAGCGGTTTCGATCCCGATCTTGGCGGCTCCGGGGGGCAACTTGATCTCCGAGCGGATGGTCGTGCGCATTACGATAAAGGTGTTGTACTCGTAGCAGAGGAACCCGTGCTCGTCGATGTAGCACGTGAGCCCGCCCCCGGCTCCGCCGAGCGCGTAGAGCACACCGTGGGCCTTGGCGGGGATGTCGAGTTCGATGATCACGGTGTTTGCGCGATTGCCGAGCGCGGGGGCGCAAAACTCCGGTATGCGGGTGATGTTGCCAGCGAAGTCCCATTGCCGATATGGGGTGGCGACGCGCATCTCGGGGTGGTAGACGAGGATCCATAGGCCGCCACCGACGGGGTAGACGCTGTTCTTGGCGGCCTCGATCGAAAATGTCTCCTTCATCTGGGCCAGCTTGTCGGGCATCTCGGCGGCGAGATCGTGGGCTTGGGACCAGTCCTCGTCAAGGTGGTAGAGCTCCCACACGTCGTGGTCCGGCGTCCACTCGGCGATGCCGGGAGGTGCGCCTGGGATCCACGGGGCGCGCGGTCCGAAGGCGGAGGCCATCCACCCGTCGTGGTAGATGGCACGGCTGCCCATGATCTCGAAGTACTGGGTCAGCAGGCGTCCTTCCGCGTCGGGGTCGTCGAAGGTGTACGCGAAGCTGGTGCCGTCGATCGGGTCCTGGGGGACGCCGTCAACGACGCGCGGTGGGCTGATTCCCACCAGCTCATAGATCGTCGGCACGAGGTCGTTGCAGTGGTGGAACTGGGTGCGCGGCCTGGCGTCCGGGGTGATCTTGGCGGGCCAGCGGACCGCCATGGGGTTGCGCGTCCCGCCGAGGTGGGAGGCCAGGAGCTTCATGCCTTTGTAAGGCGTGCTGCCTGCCCACGCCCAGGCGGCGTGGTACTGGTTGTCAGTCTTGGGTGAGCCCAGTACGTCGAGACCGCCGAGTTCGTCGAGGGCCTTGAGGTGCATGTCGATCGTGGTCGGAATGCCGTTTTGCGACAGCAGCTCACTGATGGTGCCGTTCGCGCCCTCGCCGGAGGACCCGTTGTCTCCCCAGATGTAGAACACCAGCGTGTTCTCCTCGTACCCAAGGCGCTCGACCTCGTCAACGAGTCGGCCGACCTGAACGTCTACGTGCTCGGCGTACCCGGCGGCGACCTCCATCAACCGCCGCTGAAACGGCTTCTCACTTTCAGGAATGTCATCCCACGCGGCCATTCGCGGGTCTCGCGGGGTCAGTTGGGCCTCCTGCGGAATCCAGCCCTTCTCCTTCGCGCGGTGGAAGACACGCTCGCGGTAGGCGTCCCAACCGTCGTCGAACTTGCCGGCGTACTTGTCGGCCCACTCCTTCATCACGTGGTGGGGCCCGTGCAGGCAGCCGCTGGCCCAGTACATGTAGAACGGCTTGTCGGCCGCGAGCGCCTTGTGGTTGCGCAGCCAGCCGATGGCGTCATCAGCCAAGTCTTCGCTGAGGTGGTAACCCTCTTCCGGTGTCCGGGGCGGCAGGACGCTGGTGGTGTTGCGCACGAGGTTCGGCTCGTACTGCGACGCCTCGCCCGCTAGGAAGCCGTAGAAGTACTCGAACCCGAGGCCGGTCGGCCAGTTCTCGAACGGTCCGGTCTTCGTCGTCTCCACGGCGGGAGTGTTGTGCCACTTACCGAACGCGGCGGTGGCGTAGCCGTAGTCCTTGAGGACTTCGGCCGCGAGCGCACTGCTCTTTGGGATCTTGCCGGAGTAGCCGTCCCAGTCATTGGCCAGCTCCGCGATTTGTCCGTTGCCGATGCGGTGATGGTTGCGTCCAGTCAGCAGCGAGGCACGGGTCGGGGAGCACATCGCCGTTGTGTGGAAGCGGTTGTATCCGATTCCGCCTTCGTGGATACGGGTCAAAGTGTCCGTGCGGACCTCCCCCCCGAAGGTGCTTGGCAGCCCCGGGCCTGCATCGTCAATCAGCACAATCAGGATGTTGGGGGCATCCTCAGGGAGGTGTCGAGGTTCGACTCGCTGCGCGTACACCGACTCCTGCATCGTCCTGCCAGCGATGCTCGCTGACGGGGTCGGCGGAAACGGCAACACATCCTGAGCGCTCATCCCAATCTCCTTACCCGGCCAAGGTTCTACCGTTTCGGACACTAGGTACGACGGGAGGCGCAGGCGTCACCCGCCGCAGATGAGTCATTGCTGGGCTCGCGCAGTCCCGTTCGCCGCGTCACTAGCTGGCTGTAGGTCGCGTCAAGTCCGTGGGTGGGCAGGCGTCATTGACTCCGCGACCGGAGCTGGTGGTCGAGCGATTGGTCGGCATGCCCGGGCCGTCGGGGGCCGGGCGTCCACGCTGACGTATGCGACCTCGCTATTGACGGGCGGGTCCTCTGGCTTCGTTCGGGCTGCCGAATGGCGAAGGACCCGGGCGCCAAGCTAGCAGCGGCATAACGCCATGAGCGTCTGCCATAGCTCAGGCGGCGTCTGGTCCGGGTCCTTCGTGCCTTCGAGCCTAGGCAGTGCTGACCGCGGTTGTGAAGGTCCCTCAGCCCTCCTTTGTCCACTTGTTCGGGTCGTAGGTGCTTTGGTCCCGGACGAGGGCGAAGGCGATCTTGTTGGCGCGGTGCGCCATCGCGCAGCCGATGACCATGCCCTTCTTGCCCCGGGCGCGCAGCTGGGAGCCGTAGACCTTGGCGGCGGGATCGTTCAGCCACAACCCGACCCCGAGGTCGATCAGGGCGCGGCGCAGCTCGACGCTGCCCTCACGGCTGATCACGCTGTCGCGTCGTTTGCCGGCCGACTCGTACTGGATCGGGTTCAGGCCTGCGGTGCGGTAGACCTGCCGGTGGTTCTCGAACCGGGCCGGGTCGCCCAGCGCCCCGCCGTAGTTCCCTGCCCGGACCGTGCCCCACCCCGGGACGCTGACCAGGGGTGTGAAGGGGCTGTCCGGCAACAGCCGCGCCAGGTGTTCGGTGGCGTGGTCGATCTGGTCGTTGAGGTCGCCCAGCAGCGCGAGGTCAGCGGCCAGGACCGCGCGGGCGACCGCGGCGTCCGCGGTGGGCAGCGCATCGCGGGCGGCCTGCACCAGCCGGTCCGCCACCCGCCTTTGGATCTGCAGGCCGCGCCTCGCGCCGAACCGGATGAACCGGGTACTGCCCAACGCGGCGAGCCTGGCCGGGTCGGCGAACTCGGCCGCGACCAGCCGCCCGACCTTGGTACCCAGCACGTCCGGCAGCGCCAGGGTCAGCCCGGGAAAGGTCCGGTCGAGCTGCCCGAGCAGCCGGTTCTTGGTCGCAGTCCGCAGCAGAACCCGACCGGTCCGGTGGGCCGACCAGGCCGTGAGCTCACCAAGTACCAGCGACCGGTCCCGGACCGGTTGGCCGCGACCAGCCAACAACAGCTCGGTCATCGCCTGCAGGTCGACGACGTCGGTTTTGATGGTGCGCTTGCCCAGCACGCGGCGCTGCTCGGTGACATGACCGGGGTTGAGCTCGAGAATCTCCCAGCCGACCGGCCATGCCGCGTTCAGCAGTGGCCGGTGGTAGTGCCCGGCCGCCTCGATGCCGACCTTCACCACCGCACCGGCGGGAAGGACCCGGTCGATGTCGGCAAGAGCCTGCGCCAGCGACGGCCCGGTCATCGCACACCCCGTCCGGGGCTTGAGCAGCAACGCCCGCCGGGTATCGGTGACCGAGAACGCGAACTCGTTCTTGCCAACATCGACCGCGACGACGACCGTCGAAGACGTGACGGGAAATGCTTGAACAACCACGGGACCCACCTCCGGGGGTGCCAGAAGGCCACGGCGCACCAACGCCAGACCTTCAGATGAATGGAACCTGTCGGTCCCTTCCAAGCACCTCCGGAGGTGTCCGTGAAGGACTACCCCGACCTATATCAGCTCATCGGGTTGGCACGACCACGCGGAGTCACGATCATCTTTGCTCTTTCATCCGGTCATCGGCAGATGCGGGAGTCGCGATGCTCGCGAAGGCGACGGCCCCGATCGGGCCACACCGGCCGGCCGCACCGCGGTCGCGTGGGTCCGCGTCGGCGTCCATCGGGTATGTCGACACCTCGACGAGGCGGGTTGAAACATCCGCCGGAGAGCCCTCGAACAAGCTCGAGGGCGCGTTCTATCTGTGGCAGTGGTTTGCGTTTCTTGCCCATTGAGCTCCGAGTGCCTACATCACGTTTGCGCAGGTCAGGCGCTTGTACCGTGCAGGACCACCAACGGTCATTCCCCCGGGGATTCTTCCCGGCCTACAGGCCAGCCCATTCGTCCTACAGACGGTCGTCAGGTCCACCGCGAGGCAGACGATGCGCCGCACGTGGGGTCCCGTGCGTCACCGGCTGGGCGGCATCCGGCCGGACGGGTGACGGTCGTACCACGCGGCGAGGGCCTCGAATCCTGCCTCGAGCCCCACCGCGGGCGCCCACTTCAGCACCCTGCGGGTGCGGCGCTGGTCGAACCAGTGCGAGGTCGACAGCTGCTCGGCGAGGAAGCGGGTCACCGGCGGAGTGTCGGTGCGTCGGGTGGCCGTCCACACCAGGTCGATGACCGCGCCCGCCGCAACGGCCAGGCCTGCGGTCACGTGCCGCTGCGGCGCAGGCACCCCGGCGGCCCGGCACACCCGGTCGAGGATCTCGGCCACGGGACGCGGGTCTCCCCCACTGACCACGACCGCCTCGCCGTGCGCGTCAGGTCCGCACACGTCGACGGCGGCGACCAGGGACGCGGCTGCGTCATCGATGTACGTCGTGTCGATCAGCGCGGTGCCGCCCCCGACCAGCGGCAACCGCCCGGTGCGCGCGCGGGACACGAGGCGCGCGACGAGCTGGGTGTCGCCGGGGCCCCACACGAGGTGGGGCCGGACGGCCAGCACCGCGAGGTCGGGCGAGTCGGCGTCCAGCGCACACACTTCGGCCGCGGCCTTGGTGCGGGCGTAGTGGCCACGCGCGCGCACCGGGTCGGCCGGCTCCGCGCCGGCCCCGCACAAGGGTCGGCCGGCGTGGGCCACCGACGGTGACGACACCTGCACGAACCGCCCGACTGCGGCAGCTCGGGCGGCCGAGACGAGAGTGGCGGTGCCGCGCACGTTGGCCCGCTCGTACGCCTCGCGGGGCCCGACCACGTCCACCTTGGCGGCGAGGTGCACGACTGCGTCCTGGCCCCGGACGGCGCGCGTGACCGCGTCGGGGTCGGCGACATCGCCCAGCACCTCCCGGCAGGCGAGTCCGGCGCTGTGGCGCTGCATCACCGTGACGTCGTCCCCGCGGGTGAGGAGGAGCTCCGCGGTGGTGCGACCCAGCAGTCCGGACGCGCCGGTGACCAGGACCTTCATGTCGTCACGGGTGGTCGCGGCCCGCCAGCGAGCGGGCCGCCTGCCGCGCGACCTCGAGCCGGTCGACCTTGGACGCGTGGCGGATGTCGAGGGGCAGGCGGTCGCTGCACAGCACTGCCGCCACGGTGGTGCCGGCGGCTCGGCGCACGTCCTCGGCCAGGTCGTGCTGGGCGACCCGGAGGTCCATCGCACCCCGCCGGCCCAGGCGCCTACGGGTGGAGGGGCTGTCGGGCACGACCACGACGACCAGCACCTGCGTCCCCGGGGGGCCGACGCCCACGACGGCCGCGGCGCGCACGGCATCGAGGGACTCCACGCGCTGCTCGATCGCGACCGGCGTCACCAGTCCGCCGGCCGTGCTGACGACGTGGACCGCGCGTCCCTCGACCCACAACCGCCCTTCGTCGTCCAGGTGCCCGACGTCTCCGGTGGCGTGCCAACCCGGGTGACGGCGCGTGACGTGCTCGGTCACCCACAGGGAGTCGTAGCGGTCCTTGACGTGCCCGGCGCGGACGCAGATCTCGCCCGTCACCCCGGGGACGTCGACCAGCCTGGCGTCGTGCCCCCCGAGGGCAAGCGGTTCGACCGCGACCTCGACCCCGGGCAACGGCCGCCCGACGCAGACGCCCTCGCCCACACCGGCCCGTCGGATCTCGTCGTAGGAGATGTCGGTGACCGGGAGCACCTCGGTCATGCCGTAGGGCGTGTGGAGGCTCGCGTTCGGGAGCACCTCCCCCACCGCGGCGAGCAGTGCCGCCGGCACCGGGGCCCCGGCCGACATCAGCAACCGGACCCGGGACAGGGCCTCGCGCTGACCGGTGGTCAGGTCGGCGCTCGTCGCGACCACCCGGCGCAGGGCCGCCGGGGAGGCGAAGACGACGCGCGCGTCGACGGCGCTCGCCGCGTCGGCCAGCAGCGGCGCGGTCAGGGTGTCCGGAGCGGTGACGTCGATGTCGGGAACCGCCGAGCCGAGCCCCAGGGCGGGGCCGAGGATGGAGAAGGGCGCGAAGGCAGCGACGAAGGTGTCGTCGGCCTGCAGGTCGTAGGTCGTCCGGACGAGGTCGACCTGGGCCCGGACCTGCCGGTGTCGGTAGACGACCCCCTTGGCCGGACCCGTGGCTCCGGAGGTGAAGACGACCGCGCAGTCCGCATCGGGTCCGGGGGCGCTGGGTGACGGTGCGGTGCGACCACGGCGCGCAAGCTCGTCCAGGTCGTGGTCGACCCCGAGCAACCGGCGGGTCGCCGCGGACAGTGGTCGCACCGCGATCCGCGAACCGGGCAGGCCCATGGCCCGGGCGGCGACCAGGCCGGCCTCCCCGGCGACGAGGTGGTCGACGGAGGCTCCTCGCAACGCGCGGCGCATCCCGGCGAAGCCCAGGCCCTTGTCGGCCACGACCACGACGGCCCCTGCACGCCACACCGCGTAGACCACCGACGTGAGGTCCGCGGACGGCTCGACCAGCAGACCGACCCGGTCGCCGGGGCGGACCCCCGCCTCAGCGAGACCCGCGGCCAGCTCGGTGACGCGCCGGGCGAGCGCTGCCCAGCTGACGGTCGTTCCCTGCACGGACATGACCGGACCCGTGTCGTCCGCCCGACGGTCGAGCGCGGCCCACAGGGGTTCGTGGTCCGGCGTCGCCGGGTCGCCCGCGCCCGTCGCGTCGGCAGGGGTCGACGGCTCGTCGAGCCCCCGCACCCAGGTGGCGACGAGGTCGGCGTACTCCGGGGCGTCCTCGGTCACGAGGTGAGAGGCCCGCTCGAACCGGTGGACCTGCGCCTGGGGCAGCCGGTCGCGCAGGTCCGCCAGGTAGCGCTCGCCGAAGACGGGGTCGCGCGGCCCCCAGAACATCAGGGCCGGCACGTCCAGGCTGCGCACCCCCTCGGCCAGCTCCGCCACGACGTCGTACGACGGGTGGCCGGCGGAGAAGGGGATGTCGGCCACGAAGGCGCCGACGGCGCGCCGTCGGTCGGCGCTGCGGTAGGGCAGGGCCAGCGCGTCGCGGACCTCTCGGGTCAGCGGGGGCCGCGACAGCGCCGAGGTGGCGCGCACGAAGATGGGGGTGGCCACGCAGCCGACCGAGCGCACGCCCGGCAGGTGGGCGAGGCGGATCAGCGGCGGGCCGTGGTCCCCGGGGGGTTGGGCCACCGCGGTGTTGCCGAGGACGACACCGCGCAGCTGGTCGCGGTGGTCCAGCGCCCAGCCCAGCGACAGGATCCCGCCCCAGTCGTGCCCCACGGTGACGACCGGGCCGCTGACGCCGAGGGCGACGGTGAGGTGACCGAGGTCGGCGACCCGCTGCGCGACCGTGCGCGGGGAGTCGGGTCGCTCCGAGAACCCCATCCCGAGATGGTCGGGAGCGACGACGCGCCAGCCCTGCGGCGCGGTCCTGAGCAGTCCACGCCACAGGTAGGACCACGTCGGGTTGCCGTGCACGCACAGCAGCGTGCCGTGCGTGGGCTCGACGCCGTTGTCGAGGACGTGCCACCGCCGCTCGCGCCCCTCGGCATCGGGAGCGACCACCATCCGCGACCATGCGGGATCCAGCCCGGGCAGGTCGCCCGGTGTGGGCCACCGGGCGGATGCGGCGTGTCCGGTCGAGGTCGTCGACTCCGCGCTCACCAGCGGATCTCGAGGCAGCTGGCGTTGAGACCGGAGCCGATCCCCATCAGGAGGACGCGGTCGCCGGGGGCCAGGGAGTCCTTGTCCCCAGCAAGCGTGAACGCGACGGACGCGGGGCCGATGTTCCCGAACTCGGGGAAGCTGCGCGGGACGCGGTCGGGGTCGATCTTGAGCCGCTCGCAGATGGCGTCGGTGTGGACCTGGGAGATCTGGTGCAGGAAGTATCGGCTGATGCCGTCGTCCCAGCCGAACTCGCTGGCGGCCTGGTCCCAGAGCCCGGAGGACAGCTCGAGTCCGGCGGTGAGCAGCCCCTTCAGATCGGTCTTCATGGTGTCGTTGTCGCCCACGCAGAGCTCGTGGTGCTGGGTGGCGGAGCGGCTCACACCGGCGACCAGGGCATGACCGGCGGGGTGCTGGTCGGCTCGACCCAGGACCATGGCCACCGCACCCGAGCCGAGGGTCAGGGCGGCGAACTCCGACATCAGGTCACGCGACGTGACGCCATCGGCGGACAACCGCCTCATCGTCGCCTCTTGGACCGGTTGCGAGTCCTCGCTGTCGACCACCAGCGCGACATCGATCAAGCCGGCCTCGATCATCGCGGCGGCGATCTCCATGCCGTTCATGAAGCCGAGGCACGCGTTGGTGACGTCGAAGTTCCGGCAGGCAGGTGACAGACCCAGGGCATCGTGGATGACGACCGCGGTCGAGGGCTCCAGCCAGCGGCGACTCAACGACGTGTTGATGAGCAGGTCGACCTGCTCAGGCGCTACGCCGCTGGCCGCCAGCGCGGCCTGGCCGGCGGCGACGGCACCGTCGGTGAAGGCCTCGTCGTCGGCCCAGCGGCGCCGTTCACGAATGCCGACCAGGCCCTCGAGCAGCCCGGCCCGCATGCGCGTACGCCGGTAGACCTCGCTGAGGCGATCGTCCAGCTCCGCGGAGGTGACGACCACGGACGCCTCGACCCGTTCGACGCCCAGGATCACGGTGCGGTCGTAACGGTGCGTCGAATTCTCTGTCATCGTGGCTCCTGGGGACGCGCCGTGCCTTCAGTGTGCTGCGGGAGGCAGCAGTACCCGTACTTCCAGGGTGCATGCGCGGACATGCCCCGCGAACCACGTGCTTCCACAGGCTGGACGTACGTCCGCCCGCGAACCGTGACTCGCCCGGGAATGCTAACCCTGCTCCGGTGGAACGCGTGCACCACGCACTGCCCCTCGCCGTGCGCCCGGCCTCGTCCAGCAGCGGACGGTGGGGGCGGACGGGGACCGTTGCTGCTCACCATGGGCCGCGGGACCATCTGAGTCCACGGCTGGCGCCTCGATCCGGAAGCACGACGTCCGGAACCGGACCTAGGTTGGCTCCATGGACACATCCCCCGTCTCCCTGCCCAGGGGCGCGCACGTCGAGCACACGGACCTGCGTGCCATCTCCTTCCACCACGTCCGCTTCGTCGGGCTCGAGCTGGTCGACGTCGAGATCACCGGAGAGATCGAGGGCGTGACGATCAACGGGGTCGACATCGGACCCCTGGTCGAGGCCGAGCTAGACCGCCGCATGCCGGACCGCACGAAGATGCACCCGACCACGGTCGAGGGTTTCCGGGAGGCGTGGGCGACCCTGGAGCGACTCTGGGCCGAGACCGAGGACCGCGCCCGAGCACTTCCACCCGGGCTCCTGCACGAGCAGGTCCGCGACGAGTGGTCGTTCATCGAGACGCTGCGCCACCTCGGCTTCGCGAGCGCTGCGTGGGTGGGCCGGATGGTGCTCGGCGATCCGGTGCCGTGGCACCCGCTGGACCTTCCGTGGGACGAGGCACCCGGCTGGGACGGCATCCCCTGGGACCGCGAGGCACGTCCGACGCTGGACGAGGTCCTCGCCGTACGCCGCACGCGCCAGGCCATGGTCCGCGACGTGATCACCGCACTGAGCCCCGAGCAGCTCGCCGAGACCGTCACCCGGACCGAGCCGGGGTGGCCGCAGCTCGAGGATTTCCCGCTGTCCCAGTGCCTGTCCATCGTGGTCAACGAGGAATGGCACCACCGGCTCTACGCCGAGCGGGACCTGGATTCCCTCACCGCGTCGGCGACGACGACGAGCTGACATCTACGCGTGGTCGTCGACGGCCAGCCGGTCGCAGCACACCTGCCGGGTGTCGCCTGTCAGAGGCGTCCACGCGGCACGGCTTCAGGACGTAGGAGTGCTACCAGGGTCGCCGGCATGCCCGACTTCACCCGGCTCCCCGCCAACGAGGCAACGACCGAGGACGTCGAGGCGCTGTTCGCCACGGGAGGCGCCCGCACGTGTCGCTGTCAGGCGCTGGAGGTGCCCGGCTGGATCTGGCGAGACACCACCCAGGAGCAGAGGGACGTCGCGCTGCTCGAGCAGACCGCCTGCGGCACCGCGGGACCGACGTCCGGGCTGATCGGTACGTCGACGGCGAGGCGGCCGGCTGGGTCGCTGTCGAGCCGCGGGAGAACCACCCCCGACTGTGGAGCCGGAAGCAGGCGTGGATGCGGATGGACCCCGAGCTCGAGGGAGTCTGGTCAGTCACCTGCTTCGTCGTGCGCGAGGGCCTGCGACGGTCGGGCTGGCGCAGGTGTTCCTCGGGGCCGGCTTCGAGGTGGTGGCCTCCCCCACCCTGCGGCGGCGCGTCGTACGGCGACACCTCGACCACCGCCCCTGACCGTCGCCGGTCGGCCCGACGACGGCCTCGTCCGAGCTCCACCTGGTGGCGGTATCACAACCGGGCCCGTGCCTGTTGGACGGCGAGCACCCCGCACAGCCCGGCCAGGACCGCCAGAACCGGAGCCACCGAGACCTGCTCGGCGAGCGCGGTGATCATCAGCGGGAATCCGAAGCCGATGTAGGCGGTGGCGTAGAAGCCGGCGGACACGGTGCCCAACCTCCCCGGGTTGGCCAGCGCGGGAAGTCGCGAGATGCTGCTGGCGAGCGCGAGACCGCCCCCGGCTCCGAGCACGGCCGAGGCCGGGATGACCATCAGCAGGAGCCCCGGTAGTGCGGCTGCGAGGGCCGTGCCGCCGAAGCCGACCATTCCACAGGCGGCAGCCACGGGTGCGGTGCGCGGGCCGAGACGACCCTGGAGCGGGGCGGCCAGCGCTCCCGCGCCGAGGGCGAGGCCGGCCATCAGTCCGGTCAGCGCCACCGGCGCTACTGGGAACCCGACGAGGACCGGTACCGCAGCGATCGTGCTCGCCGGGAAGGCGTAGACACACACCGCGAGCGGTGCGACGACGAGCAGGACGGTACGTCGGGCGCCGGGCCGGAACGCTGCGGAAGAGGCGTCGAGGGCCATCGGATGTCGGATCAGCGACTCGGCCACCGACCGCGAGACCCGGAGTGCCGCCAGCAGGATGGCCACGTGCACCAGGTACGGGAGCACCAGGGGCCACGGTCCCCACTGGCCGATCAGGCCCGCGAACGCAGGTCCGATCGCGAAGCCTGCCGTCATGGCCACCGCGGCCGTGCGGGGGCCGGTGTGGTTCCCGCGTCGGGAAGCCGTCTCCACCAGCCAGGCGCTTCCGACGCTGAACACCGTCCCCGCGGCCGCCCCTTGGAGGAACCGGACGATGTAGAGGAGTGGCTCGCTGTCCGCGGCGAGGATGAACAGCAGCGATGCCAGGGCCGCGCAGACCGCCCCCGGGAGGACAACGCGACGACGTCCGAAAAGGTCGGCGGCCCGACCCGCGACCGCGAGCGCGAGCATCAGTCCCAGCGCGTAGACGCCGAAGATCGCGGTCAGGGACTCATCGGTCATCGAGAGTCGCTCGCGGTAGACCAGGAGCAGGGGTGTGGGCACGTTGGTCCCGACGGCCACCGCGAGCAACAGGGCCGCGAGCCGTCCTTCAGCGCTCCAGGTCACACGGCGCAGCCTCGCACGCGCCCCGTGACGACCGACGTCGTGACCCGCGAGACCCTCCGAGATGCCGTCCAGGATCGAGCGAGCTCGCCCGGTCGTCGGCGGCGGATCGTGATGGCATCCGGATGTGACGCGTGGACCTCATCGGTGGGTCGGGGGTGGCGTTGGCGGTCCGCCCACGGTGACCGATCGACGTCACGCCTCGACGCAGGCGAGGAAGAGACGCCCACGGGTGCGGACCACGAGGACGACCGCGACCAGTGCCGTGATCGTCGCGGCGGCCCAGATCATCGACTGCTCGGACCCGACCACACCCGCGTAGGAGTAGGAGGCGTCGAAGGAGGCGTGGAACAGCGCGGCGACGGCCACGCTTCCGCTGGCGACGTTGACCAAGCCGGAGATCAGCACGCTGGTGGCGACCACCAGGAGGAGGAACGGCGCGACGGGCAGCCCTCGATCGCCGGAGTCGGAGGTGGCCAGCAACGGCAGGTGCCACCCGGCCCAGATCGCGCCGAGGACCAGGGCCGCTTGCCAGGGCTTCATCCGGCGCTGCAGCCGGGGCAGCACGGCTCCGCGCCAGCCGGCCTCCTCGGTGAGCAGGAACAGTCCGGTGCCGTAGCCGAGGTAGACCAGCGCGCCGGGCAGACCCAGCACCTCGCCGACCGGGACGTCGCGCCCCGAAGCGGCCGTCAGGGTGGCGGCGAGCCCCGCCACGAGCACGGGTGCGAGCAGCGCCGCGGCCCACGTCCAGCCAGGGACCTGGACGCGAGTGATCCGCCGGCCCAGGTCGGCCACGGCGCGACGTCCCCCGGTGAGGGCGACGGCGGCCACCAGCAGGGGTGGCATCGTCCAGAGCGCGAGGCCCTGCGGGAGGTGCCAGCCGATCACGCCATGGTCCTGGGCGATCCGGCTGAACCACCACGTCCACGGCCCGGCGAACAGCGCCAGGGTGACCAGGAGGATGGCGCCCGTGCCGTCGTGGTCGCGGCGGGCCGTCGGAGGCATGGGGCTCCGGGCGGCGGCGGCCAGGACCACATCGAGCAGCCGGTCGGCGACGTCGGCCTTGTCGAGGTACGCCGCACCGGCGGCCTGCGCGACGTCGGCGGTGCGCCGGTCGTTGCCCAGCACGACGGTCCGGGGACCGGCAGGCAGCCCGCGGAGCTGCTCCGAGTGGCTCTCGGAGGTGGCCGGGTCGAGGTCGACGACGACGACGTCGGTGTCCCCGCCGACCACGGCGGAGGTGGCCGCCGGGCGTGGGCCTGCGGCGTACGACGCCACCGCCACGGTGTCGCCACCGGACGTCAGCAGGTGCCGCAGGCTGGTCCGCACGCGTGCGTCGGCGGCCACGACTGCGACGCGGACGGGACGGGTGGAGGTGTCCAGGGACGTCATCACGCACCCGCCTCGGCCCACGCGGTGGCCGCGGGACGGTGCCCGGAGACCTGGACGGCCGTGACCACGAGCCGGACGGCCACCATGGTCAGCGCCATCAGGACGAATGCGGCGGTCCACGCGTCGGCGCCGGTGATCTGGTGGCGCATCGAGAACTCGCCGATCGTGCGGGCGCCGCTGTGCGTGGCCCACTGTGCGAAGACCATCCGGCCGCCGATGGTGGCGATCCAGACCGCGGCGAACGCCGTGCCGGCGCTCACCACGAGGGCACCCTCGCGGCGGTGCATCCGCGTCATGACGGCGGCCAGCGTGCCGAGCACCAGCCCGGTCGCGACCCCGACCAGCTCGAGGCGGACGTCGTGGCCGGCTGTCGGCAGGTCGCGCAGGAACCAGCCGGCGGCGACGGCCACGACCGCGAGGGGGAGGAGGAACGTGGAGTGGGTGACCCGGTGGGTGCCGAGGTTGCGGGTGAGCACCCACCCGAGGAGGGTCAGGTTGAGGATCCATTGGGCGGTGGACATGGTGGTGCCTGCCTTTCAGAGCTGGGAGGAGCGGTTGCGGAGGGCGGTGACGAGCGGGCGGGCGGTGCGGCAGGAGCGGACGCGGCGCCGCTGCTCGGCGTCAGCGACGCGACGCGTGATCTCTGCGTGCGCGAGGAGGAGGTTGAAGTCGTTCATGGCGGTCTCCTTCGGTTCCTGGTGCTCCGGTCCGGGGCACACCAGAAGCGTCGCGTGACGGAGGGGTCCGTCGCGTCGGCGCAGTGGCCGGACCTGCCTCGGCGCCATGGCCGGGTCCGGCCTCGGCGCAATGACGTAGGCGCGTCAGCGGGTGAGTGGAACGGTGACGGTGACCGTGCTGCCGCGCCCGGGGGCGGAGTCGATGCCGAAGGTGGCGCCGATGGCGTCCGCGCGCTCACGCATGGTGCGTAGGCCGAGGTGCCCGGGCCGGACCAGCCCGGAGTCGAAACCGGCACCGTCGTCGCTCACGCGCAGCTCGAGCGTGACGTCGCGTCGCTCGAGGAGTACCTGGACCCGTTGAGCACCGGCGTGCTTCACGGTGTTGTGCAGCGCTTCCAGCGCGATCCTGTACAGGTGTTCCTCGACCGTCGGATCGAGCCGGATCATGCCGTCCGGTCCGTGCACGTCGACGACGAGCTGCTCGCGGGCGGCCACTGCGGCGGCCTGCTTGGTGAGGGCCGCGACCAGGCCCTCCGCCTCGAGCGCGCCCGGTCGGAGCTCGAAGATCAGCGCGCGCATCTCGGCGAGTGCGGCCTGGGTGAGCCCGTGCAGCTGCTCGATCTCGAGGGCGACCGGATGGTCCGCGGCGAGGCCGGCGGTCTCGAGGTGCCGCTGGGCCGTGCGGGCGTGCAGGGTCATCGAGAACAGTGCCTGGCTCACCGAGTCGTGCAGATCGCGCGCGAGCCGGTGCCGCTCCTCGAGCGCGGCGGTCTGCTCGGCAGCCCGGTAGAGGGTGCTGTTGCGGACAGCGACAGCGGCCTGGTCGGCGAGCGCGGCGAGGTAGCCGAGGTCGTCCTCGTCGAGGTCCTGGCCGGCCGCGAGGTAGACCGCCACCTCGCCGACCACGACCCCGGCGGCCACCAGCGGAAACAGCGCCATGTCCTCCCAGGGCGCGTCCTCGACGAGGAACGGATGGACCGGTGCGAGCGACGGGTCCGCCAGGGCGTCGCTGCGGAAGGCCCTCCTGATGGTGCCGTCGTACTCAGCGAGGTCGACCGGGCGCATGCCGCGGACCTGCCAGACGGCTTCGAGCGCCTCCGCGAACCCCTCGCCGAGCACGGCGTCCGCGTAGGCGGTGGCGGGGCGGCTCCAGTTCTCCTCCCAGCACACGATGCTGCAGGCGGCGGCGTCGCTGGTGCTGCGCACGGCCTCGACGACCTGCGAGAGCGTGGTGGACAGCGGCTGGTCGACGCTCATCCCGGCGGCGACCTGGGAGAACGTCGCAATCCGGGCCTCGAGGCGTTGGAAGGCCAGCACCCGGTCCGTCGCATCGGTGACGATGTCGACCACACCGACGACCCTGCCGTCACCGAACAGTGGCGCGAACACGACGTCCCAGAAGGTCTCGGTGCCGGGGATCGCGATCCGGTGGGCAGCCTGACGGATCACCCGGCCGGACAGCGCAGTGTCGACGAGCAGCTGGACTGCCTCCTCGTTGCCGGGGATCAGCTCGTTGAGGTGACGGCCGGTCGCGGTGTAGTCGGCCGGAACGCCCAGGTAGTGCTCGTAGAACGCCGTCCACGTCTTGTTGCAGCGCTGCAAGCGCATGTCGGTGCCGAAGACCGCCACCCCCATCGGCACCCGGTCGAAGAACAGCTCGAGCAGCTGGGCATCGAGCGGCGAGCTGCTCGGCGATACGTCGTCGATGAGCGGCTGCGTGGGCATCGAGGTGCTCCGCAGGAAGTCGCGGGCCGGGTCGGAGGTCATGACGTCGATCGATCCGTCTGCTCCACGAGCCCCTCGCGCACGGCCCACATGGCGGCCTGGGTGCGGCTGGTCAGGCCGAGCTTGGCGAGGATGTTGGACACGTGCGTGCGCGCCGTGCGCTCGCTGACGCCCAGCTCTCGGGCGATCTGGCGGTTCGTCGCCCCGGAGGCGATCGCCGCGACGACCTCGCGCTCGCGTGGAGTGAGCGGTGCCTGTTCCCGCCTGGGGGCACGCAGCGACGCGGTCAGCGCGCGCGCGACAGCCGGGTCCAGGTGCACCTCCCCTGCGATCGCGGCTCGGATCGCCGCGGCCACGTCGGCGGCGTCGGCATCCTTGAGCAGGTAGCCGGAAGCGCCCGCTTCCAGGGCGGCTCGGATCTGCTCCTCCTCGATGAAGCTCGTCACCGCGACGACCTCGGTCTCCGGCCATCGCCGCTTCACCTCGATGGTGGTCTCGGTGCCGTCCATCCTCGGCATCTTCAGGTCCATCAAGATGACATCGGGCAACTCGTCGGCACGGTCCAGGACGGCGATCTCGTCCAGGGCTGCCCGACCGTCCGGGGCCTGGCCGACCACGCGCATGCCGGGCTCGGTTCCCAGGTAGGCGGCAAGCCCGGTCCGCACGACGCGGTGATCATCGACCAGGAACACCCTGATCTCGTCCACTCTCAGGCCTCCCGGCTCGCCGTGCTCGGGCCCATCTTGCTCGCCTGCTCGACGGACGCGCAAGACTCCCGAAACGCAGGGGACGTTGGGAGCGGTGCCACAGCGTCGGGAAGTCTGCGCCGGCGTCTCCGCGCAACCCACGCAGGTCGGACGGACCGCTTGCCATGTCTCGAGCGCCACCGGAGCGGGCGATCGAGGACGCGTCACTCGTGCGAGTAGCGACGAGCCTCTCCGGCTTCGTAGTCGTAGCAGCTGGTCCCAGCGACGTCGCTGGGTACGTGGTATCGCTGGAGAGTCCGGCACTCCCAGGAGTCCTGGGTGCCCTGGATCTCCCTCCACTGCCCATCGACGAGCGCCCACATCGCGGCGTAGCCGCCGCAGTCGTCGACGCCACCGACCGCGTAGCCGTCGGTGCGCAGGGTCGCGACGACCACCCCGACCGCGGCGTGCTCACAGGTGGACTTCTCGACGAGCTCCTCGGCGGTACGTGCGATGAACTGCTTGAAGGCGGCCGGCGCCCCGTCCAGCTTCCGAACGTCCGCCGGATCGTGCACCTGGACGCCCGGCGACTCGCCCCCGGCGTAGGCGAGCAGCCGGGGCTCGCGCGACGCTGCGGTCGTCGGTGACGCGGAGGCCGTGCTCGACTCGGAGGACTCCGTCGACCTGGTGGGACCGGCGCCCCCCGACGTGCCCTCAGTCAGGGCCTCGGACGGGGTCTCGGACGCAGTGACCGCCGGAACATCGGGTGTCGACGAGGCCGTCAGGACGTCGCGTGATGCGACGTCCGAGCTGCCGTCGGCGCACGCACCCACCGCCAGGAGTGCGACCAGGCAGAGCGACAACCGGACGGCCCGGGTCGGGCTTCGCTGTAGGAGGTTCATACCCGAAGTGACGCATCGGGCGGCCACCTTGGTTGCGCGCCGTCCGATCCGGGCCGACCAGGCCGAGGGCCACCTCAGCGGGCAGGCCGGCTCCGCCCGGCTGGCGGCCGGCGGCGAGCACGAGGTCAGCGTCACCATCACGCGCGGGGACCCCGTCAACGCCGAGGAGCATCGGGAATGATCGACGTACCGCATCCGTTGCGCCTGACGTAGTTGATCAGTCAACGACCACGGGAGGAACCCGTATGAGCACCGTCGACCTGAACCCCACCGTGGACGTCCGTCGTGCCGAGGACCGGTTCAAGAGCCAGTTCGGGTGGCTGGACTCCAAGCACTCCTTCTCGTTCGGACACCACTTCGACCACGCCAACACCCACCACGGGCTGCTGCTGGTCAACAACGACGACGTCGTGGACGCGGGCACCGGGTTCGACACACACCCGCACCGGGACATGGAGATCGTCACCTGGGTGCTCGACGGCTCCCTGGTCCACCAGGACTCCACCGGCCACAACGGGATCATCTATCCCGGGCTCGCCCAGCGGATGAGCGCCGGCCGCGGCATCATGCACTCGGAGAAGAACGACTCCTGGCGCCTGTCCGGGGACGCCCACCGCGACCCCGTCCACTTCGTCCAGATGTGGGTCGTGCCCGACGAGGACGGCATCACGCCCGGTTACGAGCAGCTCGAGATCGACCACGAGCTCCTGTCCGGCGGCCTCGTGCCGGTCGCGTCCGGGATGGACAAGCACGACGGCGAGTCCGCGATCCGGATCAAGAACAAGTACGCCGCCCTGTACGCCGCGCGGCTGCAGCCGGGCCAGTCCGTCGAGCTGCCGGAGGCGCCGTTCCTCCACCTCTTCGTCCCCCGCGGCGCCGTCGCCCTCGAGGGCGCCGGCGCACTCGCCACGGGCGACGCGGTCCGGTTCACCGCCACGGGAGGCCAGAAGGTCACCGCCACGGAGCCGGCCGAGATCCTGGTGTGGGAGATGCACGCCACCGTCGCCGCCTGACACCCCTCCCCCACCCACGCTCTCCCACTCGGAAGAGGACCCCATGACCCAGCACGACGTGTCGACCAAGACCGCGACCACCACGGCCGAGGTGCACCCCCTCCTCACCAGCCGGTGGAGCCCCCGCGGCTTCGACCGGGCCCACGCCCTCGACGACCGGACCCTCACCTCCCTGCTGGAGGCCGCGCGCTGGGCGCCGTCGGCCAACAACAGCCAGCCGTGGCGCTTCCTGGTCACCCGTCGCGGAGAGGAGGCGTTCGACGCGCTCACCGAGACCCTCGCCGCCGGCAACCGCGGCTGGGCGCCCGCCGCGAGCGCCCTGGTCCTCGTCGCCGCCCAGACCACCGACGAGACCGGTCGTCCACGCCCGTGGGCGCTCTACGACACCGGCCAGGCGGTCGGCGCGCTCACCGTCCAGGCCGAGGCCGAGGGCCTCTCGGTGCACCAGCTCGGCGGCTTCGACCCCGACGCGGCCCGCCACCGGTTCGACCTCGACGAGACGCTGACGCCGGTCGTCGTCGTCGCGGTCGGTCGGCGTGACCCGCACGCGCAGCTGCCCGAGCCGCTGGCCGAGCGCGAGCACGCGCCGCGCACCCGCGAGCCGCTCAGCGCGCTGCTGCTCGGCGCGTCCGGCGACACCCGCGAGGTGGCGTGATGACGACCGAGGTCATCAACGCCCAGGACCGCCTCCAGTACGAGATCGTCCGCGACGGGGCCACCCTCGGCCACGCCGCCTACCAGGAGACCGACCAGCTGGTGGTCCTCACCCACACCGAGGTCGACCCGTCCCTGGAGGGGCAGGGCATCGGAGGGCTGCTGGTGCGCGGCGCCCTCGACGACGTACGCCGCCGCGGCCTCGTCGTCCTGCCGATCTGCCCCTTCGTCCAGGCGTGGATGGCCCGGCACCCCGACTACGCCGACCTGGACTACCGCAGCCCCGGCAGCACGGTCACGGACTGACCGGAGGACGCCCGGAGGCCCGCAGCGTCGCGGGGTCGGCGAGCACGCCGGCGAGGCAGAGCTCGGCCGCACCGTGGAGCTGGGCCGAGGTCCCCAGCGCGCTCGGGACGACGTCCAGCTGCCCGCACACCTCGTCCGGGCTCTGCGTCCGCACGGCGCTGAGCACCGCCTCGCGCAGCTGGGGGTGGAGGGCCTGGAAGAGCCCGCCCAGCACCACCACCTCGGGGTTGAGCAGGTTGACGAGGTTGCCGATCCCGAGGCCGAGCCAGCGACCGATGTCGGTCACGGCCCGGACGGCGACGGGATCCTGTGCCGCCAGGCGGTCCAGGACGGTCGCCACCACGTCCACGTGGTCCGCCGTCGAGACGCCGAGGGCCCGGAGCAGCGCCGCCTCCCCCGCCTCGGTCTCCCAGCAGCCACGCGCGCCGCAGGTGCACGCCCGACCCGCGGGGTTGACGAGCATGTGCCCGGCCTCCCCGGCGTAGCCCGCCGCGCCCAGCATCGGCCGACCCCCGATGATCAGGCCGGCGCCGATGCCGACCTCGCCGGAGACGAACACGAGGTTGTCGAAGCCACGGCCCGCGCCACGACGGTGCTCGCCGAGGGCCCCGAGGTCCGCCTCGTTGGCCACGTGCACCCGCTCGGGGGCGAGGTCCAGGCCCGCGGCGAGCATCGCGCCGATGGGCACCCCCTTCCACCGGAGGTTGGGGGCGAGGTGCACGAAGCCGTCCGAGCGGCGGGTCAGTCCGGGCACGGCCGCGCCCACCCCGACCACCGCGTCCGGAGGCAGCTCGCCGGTGAGGGAGGCGGAGAGGTCGGCCACCCGGCGTACGACGTCCTCCGGCGAGGAGCCGTGCCGCGGCAGGCCCGTGCTGACCAGGTCGAAGACGTGCCCACCCAGGCCGATGGTCGCCACGGCCACCGACTCGACGCCGAGCTCGACGGCCAGCGCGACCGCGGCGTCCGGACGCACGTGGACCATCGGTGACGGCCGCCCCGGCCCGGACTGCGAGGCGACCCCCTTCTCCAGGACGAGACCCCGCGCCTCGAGCTCCTGGACCAGGTCGGCGATCGTCGACCGGTTGAGCCCGAGACCGGCACCCAGCTCGGAACGCGAAGCCGACCCGCGCACGTGCAGCTGCTCGAGCAGGGCCGCCAGGTTGTGGCGACGGACGCCCGAGGCGCGGGTCCCGACCTGCGACGACTGGCGCGGGGACGGGGTGGGCTCAGGCATACCGCCATCCTCCTCCGCGGCCCTCGTCCTCCGGCCGTTGACCGACGGTGACGTAGGTCACTACAGTCGGGACGGATTTGTTTTGTGTCACAACACATCACCCCGACCCACCCGCCCGCTCCAGTACGAGACGATCCTCTTCGCCTCCCCCGTCGACGGGACCAACAACCAGGACCCGGCGCGCCCGCGCACGCTTGACGACAGCGAGCTCACCGCCCTGCAGGGCTACATGCACGACGGTGGCGGCTTCGTCGGACTGCACGCGGCGACCGACGCCATGCACGCGGTCCCCTGGTACGGCGAGCTGACCGGCGGCGGGGCTCGCTTCCGCAACCATCCGGCCCAGCAGACGGCGACCATGCGCGTCGAGAGCCCCACGCACCCGTCCACGGAGATGCTGCCGAAGGAGTGGATCCGCTTCGACGAGTGGTACAACTTCACCGCCAACCCGCGCGAGGACGTCCACGTCCTGCTGACCCTGGACGAGTCGACGTACTCGGGTGGCTCGATGGGGGCCGACCACCCCATCTCCTGGTGCCACAACTTCGAGGGCGGCCGCTCCTGGTACGAGGGGGCCGGGCACGTCGACTCGTCGTACAGCGACCCGCTGTTCCTCGACCACCTGCTCGGCGGGATCGAGTGGACCGCCGGGGTCGTCGAGGGCGGCGGTGACTGCGTGACCTTCCCGGAGGTCACCGGCATCAACGACGAGCTCGGCCAGGGCTCGGTGCGCGCGGTCAAGCTGTCCGGCGACGTCGCCGCCCACCTCGCGGACGCGGAGGAGGCGCACGAGGAGGGTCGCCACCAGGCGGCCGTCCACCTCCTGTCGCAGGCGAAGGGCAAGTCGCACGGGATCCAGGACCCGACGCTGACCGCCAAGATCGCCGACCTGATCGAGTGGCAGCAGGGCCTGATCGGCTTCTGACCATCCACGAGGAGCGGCCTCGCCCCCGATCGATCAGGTCGGGGGCGAGGCCGCTCTCGTCGTGCGTCGGTCCCGGGTCAGGCCTGGGTGCTGAACGCGGCGTCGAAGGCCGCGGTGGGAGCGTCGAAGGCCAGCCGGCGGACGAGCTCGAGGGCCTCGGGAGCCCCGACCAGGCGGTCCATGCCCGCATCCTCCCACTCGATCGAGATCGGGCCGTCGTAGCCGATCGTGTTGAGCATCCGGAAGCACTGCTCCCAGGGCACGTCCCCGTGCCCGGTGGACACGAAGTCCCAGCCCCGGCGCGGGTCCGCCCACGGCAGGTGCGACCCCAGACGACCGTTGCGGCCGTTGCCGGTCTGGCGGCGCGCGTCCTTGCAGTCGACGTGGTAGATCCGGTCGCGGAAGTCCCACAGGAAGCCGAGCGGGTCCAGGTCCTGCCACACGAAGTGACTGGGGTCCCAGTTCAGACCGAACGCCTCGCGGTGCCCGATGGCCTCCAGCGTCTGCACGGTCGTCCAGTAGTCGTAGGCGATCTCCGAGGGGTGCACCTCGTGGGCGAAGCGCACGCCGCACTCGTCGAAGACGTCGAGGATCGGGTTCCACCGGTCCGCGAAGTCCCGGTAGCCCGCGGCCACCATCTCCTCGGTCGCCGGCGGGAACATCGCGACGTACTTCCAGATCGAGGACCCGGTGAAGCCGACCACGGTCCCGACCCCGAGGCGCTGGGCGGTGCGGGCGGTCAGCTTCATCTCCTCCGCGGCACGCTGCCGCACGCCCTCGGGATCTCCGTCGCCCCACACGTGGGCGGACAGGATGGCCTGGTGCCGGGCGTCGATGGGGTCGTCGCAGACGGCCTGGCCCTTGAGGTGGTTGGAGATGGCGTGGACCTGGAGCCCGTACTTCTCCAGCAGGTCCAGCTTGCCCTGGACGTAGGCGTCGTCCTCGGCGGCCTGCCACGGGTCGAGGTGGTCACCCCAGCAGGCGATCTCCAGGCCGTCGTAGCCCCACTCGGAGGCCAGGCGCGCGACCTCCTCGAAGGGGAGGTCGGCCCATTGTCCGGTGAACAGCGTGATCGGTCGTGCCATCGATTCGTTCCTTCTCTCGTGGGTGGCTCAGCGGGCGCCGAGCAGGTGCTCCATCGCGAGCTGGTCGAGGGCCTCCATGGCCACGCTGCGCTCGCCGAGCGCGACGACGTCGTACGACGCCTCGCGCAGGTCGTCGATCGACTCACCCTCGGTGAGGGTCGGCTCGTCGAGCTCCCCGACCCCGGCCGCGGCCAGGGCCGCGGCGACCTCGGGGTCCGCACGGAACGCCTGCACCCGCTCGCGCAGGATCAGGTAGTTGCGCATGCAGCCCCGGGCGGAGTCCCAGACGCCGTCGTCGGCCTCGGCCCGCGGCGGCTTGAAGTCGAAGTGCACGTAGCCGTCGTAGGCGTGGGGGGTGCCGCTGCCCAGCAGGGTGTCGACGGTCCAGAAGGCTCCCCGCAGGTTGCCCGCCCCGAACCGGAGGTCCTGGTCGAAGCGGGGGCCGTGCTGGCCGTTGAGGTCGACGTGGAAGAGCTTGTCGTGCCACAGCGCCTGGGCGATGCCGTGCGCGAAGTTGAGCCCGGCCATCTCCTCGTGCCCGACCTCGGGGTTCACCCCGACCATCTCGGGGTGCTCCAGCTCGGAGATGAGGGCCAGCGCGTGCCCGATGGTGGGGAGCAGGATGTCGCCGCGCGGCTCGTTGGGCTTGGGCTCGATGGCGAAGCGCATCGTGTAGCCCTGGGTGCGCACGTAGTCGCAGACGAGGTCCAGGGACTCCTTCATCCGGTCCAGCGCCGCCCGGATGTTCTTGCTGGCGCCGTGCTCGGCGCCCTCGCGGCCGCCCCACATCACGAAGGTCTCGGCGCCGAGGCTGGCGGCCAGGTCGATGTTGCGCAGCACCTTGGCCGTGGCGTAGCGACGGACCTCGCGGTTGTTGGCCGTCAGTCGCGCCCTCCTTGAAGACCGGGTCGCTGAACAGGTTGGTGGTGACCATCTCGCAGCGCATGCCGGTGTCGGCCAGCGCCTTGCCGAAGCGGTCGAGCGTCGCGTCGCGGGTGGAGTCGTCGGGGACCAGGTCGTCGTCGTGGAAGGTGACGGCGGCGGCGCCGATCTCGGCGAGCCGGTAGGTGGACTCCACCGGGTCGAGCAGCGCACGGCTGGCGGGGCCGAACACGTCGACGCCCTCCCAGCCGACGGTCCACAGTCCGAACGAGAACTTGTCCTCGGGACGGGGCGCATAGGGGTCGGTCGCGTCGATCATGGGGCTGTCTCCTGCCATTGGCGGGTGTCGGAGCTCGCCTCGACGGCGGCCAGCACGCGCTGGACCTGCAGACCGTCGGCGAACGTGGGCGTGGGGTCGGTCCCGGCGGCGATCGCCCGCACGAGGTCGACCACCTGGTGGGTGAAGCTGTGCTCGTAGCCGAGTCCGTGGCCCGCGGGCCACCACGCGGCCACGTACGGGTGCTCGGGCTCGGTGACGAGGATCCGGCGGAACCCGGCGACGTGCGCCGGCTCGGTGGCGTCGTAGTACTCCAGGACGTTCATGTCCTCGAAGTCGAAGGCGAGGCTCCCGCGGGAGCCGTTGACCTCGATCCGGATCGCGTTCTTGCGTCCGGTGGCGAAGCGGGTGGCCTCGAAGACCCCCATCGCCCCACCGGCGAACTGCGCGAGGAAGGCCGCGGCGTCGTCGACGGTGACGGCGCCACGCTCGGCGGAGGCGGTGCCCGACAGGCCGGCGTGCTCGGTGGCCAGGGGGCGCTCCTCGACGAAGGTCGCCAGCCGGCCCGAGACCTCCTGGATCCGGTCGCCGGTGATGAACTGGGTGAGGTCGATGACGTGTGCCGCCGATGTCGCCCGAGGGCACCGGAGCCGGCCTTGTCCTTCTCCAGGCGCCACGACAGCGGCGCCTCCGGGTCGGCGATCCAGTCCTGGAGGTACTGCGCGCGGACGTGTCGCACCTCGCCGATCCGGCCCTCCTGCGACCAGCTGCCGGGCCAGGGCGATCGCCGGCACCCGGCGGTAGGTGAAGCCGACCATCGCGCGTACGCCGTGCCGGGCCGCCTTCTCGGCGGCCGCCACCATCGCCTCAGCCTCGGCCACCGAGTTGGCCAGCGGCTTCTCGCACAGGACGTGCTTGCCGGCCTCGAGGGCGGCGATGGCGATCGCGGCGTGCGAGTCGCCCGGGGTGCAGATGTCGACGAGGTCGATGGCGTCGTCGGTGACCACGCTGCGCCAGTCCGAGGCACCCGCGGCCCACCCCAGTCTGCGGGCCGCCTCGGCGGCCCGGGCGTCGTCGCGACCGCAGACCACGCTCATCACGGGATCCAGCGGCAGGTCGAACAAGCGCGGCGCGGTGCGCCAGGCCAGCGAGTGGGCGGCCCCCATGAAGGAGTGGCCGATCATCGCCACGGACAGGGTGGTGCTGGGCATCGCGAGAGTCTCCGTTCCCGGGGGCGGGCAGGGTCTGGGGCGCCGACGCCTCCGGGGAGAGGCGCGCAGCGGGGTGGGCGCACGGTGGGCCGGACCGGGCCGGGCATCAGCCCGGCCCGGCGCCGGTCAGGACTCGAACGCGGTGTCGATGAACTGGTCGACGTTCTCCGAGGTCACGACGGGCGCGTAGAGCTGCACCGTGCGCGGCACCTCGATCTCGACGAGGTCGCTGAGCGCCTTCTGCTGCACCAGCAGGCGGGCCAGCTTGACGCCGTCGGCGCCCTGGGTGGAGGGGTAGATGACCGTGGCCTTCAGGACCCCGTCGTCCTCCTGGATCGACCTCATGGCGTTCGCCGAGCCGGCGCCGCCGATCATGGTGAACTCGTCGCGACCCGCGTTCTCGATGGCGGCCAGGACGCCGATGCCCTGGTCGTCGTCGTGGTTCCACAGGTAGTCGATCTTGGGAGCGGCCTGCAGCAGGTTGGACGCGGCCTTCTCGCCGCCCTCGACGGTGAAGTCGGCGGCCACGCGGTTGTCGACGTCGAGCCCGCACTCCTTCAGAGCGTCCTCGAACCCCTGGCTGCGGTCCTGGGTCAGCGGCAGCGAGTCGATGCCCGCGATCTCGGCGACGACGGCGTCCTCGTTGCCGCCGGCCTGCTCGCAGATGTAGGCGCCGGCCGAGACACCCATGCCGTAGTTGTCGCCCAGGACGGTGACCCGCGCGGCGTTGGGGTCGTCGAACTCGCGGTCGACGTTGACGACCGGGATGCCGGCCTCCATCGCCTTGAGGGCGATCGGCGTCATCGCGGCCCCGTCGAAGGGCAGCAGCACGATCGCGTCGACGCCGTCGTTGATGAAGGTCTCGACCTGGCTGATCTGCAGGTTGACGTCGTTGGTGCCCTCGGCGACCCGCAGCTCCACGTCGTCGTACGACTCGGCGGCCTGGCGGGTGGACTCGGTGATCGAGCCCATCCAGCCGTGGTCGGCGGCGGGGGCGGAGAAGCCGATGACGACCTTGTCGCCGGACTCGTCGTTGGAGCCCTGCTCCGCGTCGGAGGTGCCGCCGCCGGCGCTCTCGGCCTCGGACTCGGGCGCGTTGCTGGTGCATGCCGCGAGGGAGAGTACGGCGATGCCGGCGACCAGGGTGGTCCCCAGCTTGGTGTGGATCGGCCTGCGGGACATGTGCTGCTCCTTGTGCTGAAGAGGGTGCGGTGAGTGGGGCTGCGCCGGACCGGGCAGGGACTGTCCCCTGCCCGCGGGCGGCGTCATGCGGTGTTGCTCCGAGAGGCCAGCCGCTGCTGGAGCAGGACGGCGACGACGATGATCAGGCCCTTCGCGACCGCCTGGGTCGAGGTGTCCTGGTTGTTGAGGGTGAAGACGTTGCCGAGCGTGGTGAAGATGAGCACCCCGAAGACGGTGCCGACGATGGTGCCTCGGCCGCCCGAGAGCAGGGTGCCGCCGATGACGACCGCGGCGATGGCGTCGAGCTCGTAGAGGTAGCCGTGCGTCGAGCTGCCGGTCGTGGTGCGCGAGATGAGCATGATCGCGGCGATGCCGCAGCAGAGGCCGACCAGCACGTAGAGCATCACGGTGTGGCGCTGGACGTTGATGCCGGCCAGCCGGGCCGCCTCCGGGTTGCCGCCGACCGCCAGGGTGCGGCGGCCGAAGGTGGTCCGGTTGAGGAGCACCCAGCCGACACCGGCGACGACGGCGAAGATGATGACCAGCACCGGGATGCCGGCGATCTCGGCACCGAAGAAGTCCTTGAAGCTCTCGACCCGGACGATCTGGGTCTTGCGGTCGCTCATCAGCTCGGCGAGGCCACGGGCGCTGACCAGCATGGCCAGGGTGGCGATGAACGAGACGATGTGGCCGTAGGCGATGAGCACCCCGTTGACCACTCCGCAGCCGGCACCGACGGCCAGGGCGACCAGCACGATGACCAGCCAGTGGGTGTCCTCGGCCATCGTCTGAGTGGCCAGGGTGGTGCACCAGATCGACGACAGGGCCACGATCGCCCCGACGCTGAGGTCGATGCCGCCGCCCGTGATCACGAAGGTCATCCCGATGCTGACGACCCCGATGACCGAGGCGAGCTTGAGGATGGTCAGCACGTTGTCGACGTCGGCGAAGCGGTCACCTGCCGTCGCCGTCCCGACGACGCAGATCACGACGAGGGCCACGACGAGCCCCAGGTTGCGGCCGGCGCTGCTGCGCAGCACGGCCAGCGCACCGCCCGAGGTCTGGCCCGCGCGGACGGACTCCGCCTCGACGCGGTCGCTCTCGCCGGTGGCGCCGACCGTGTTGCTCGACACGTCCACGTGGGTGAGGTCCTTGCTCATGCGACTCTTCCTTCCATCACGAGGTCCAGGACCCTGGCCTCGTCGAGATCGGTGGCCGGAGCCTCGTGGACCACGGCGCCCTCACGGATGACCAGCACCCGGTCGGAGAGGCCGAGGACCTCCTCGACCTCGCTGGACACGACGACGACCGCGACGCCCGCGTCCGCGAGGCCCCGGATGAGCTGGTAGATCTCGCTGCGGGCACCCACGTCCACGCCCCGGGTGGGCTCGTCGAGCAGCAGCACCCGGCAGTCGCGCAGCAGCCACCGTGCCAGCACGACCTTCTGCTGGTTGCCCCCGGACAACGTGCGCACCGCCCGGGTCACCCCGGTGGGGCGTACGTCGAGCGAGGTCGTCAGCTCCTCGGCGCGAGCGCGCTCGGCGGCACTGTTGAGGAACCCGCCCCGGGAGAAGCGGCCCAGCGAGGAGACGGTGATGTTGCGGTAGACCGCCTGGTCGAGCAGGAGCCCCTGGCTCTTGCGCTCCTCGGGGGCCAGGCCGATGCCGGCCCGCACCGCGGCGGGGACCGAGCCCCGGCGGATCCGGGTCCCGTCCACGGTGACGGTGCCCGTGGTGGCCCGGCGTGCGCCGTACACCGTCTCGAGGATCTCGGAGCGACCCGCGCCGACCAGGCCGGTGAGACCGACGATCTCGCCGGCGTGCACGGTCAGGTCCATGGTCTCGAAGACGCCCGCGAGCGACAGGTCCTCGGCCTCGAGGACGACCGGGCCGCGCTCGGGCCGGGTGTCCGGGCGGGGCGGGAAGACGTACTCGATCGAGCGACCGGTCATCAGCTCGATGAGCGTGGCGGTGGAGGTGTCGGCCACCTCGAGGCCGGTGGCGACCGTGATGCCGTCCTTGAGGACCGTGATGCGGTCGCCGATCTGGCGGATCTCCTCGAGGCGGTGCGAGATGTAGACGACCGCGACGCCCTCGGCGGTCAGGCCCCGGATCACCCGGAAGAGGTTGTCGACCTCCTCCTGGTCCAACACGGCCGACGGCTCGTCGAGGATCAGCAGGCGGGTGTCGTGCGACAGGGCGCGCGCCATGCTGACGATCTGCTGGCCGGCCGGGGACAGGCTCCCCACCAGCCGCGTGGGCGAGATCTCGCTGTGACCGAGGCGCGCCATCAGGTCGCGGACCATCCGGTTGCTCTGCGAGCGCTGGGAGAAGCCGGCCACCGACTGCTCGTGGCCGAGGAAGACGTTCTCCGCCACCGTCAGCCCGGGCACCAGGTCCAGCTCCTGGTAGATCGTCGAGATGCCGACCCTGATCGCGGAGACCGGCGTGGGCAGCGAGGTCTCGACGCCGTCCCAGTGGATGACGCCCGCGTCGGGCTGGTAGGACGCGGACAGGATCTTGATGAGCGTGGACTTGCCGGCCCCGTTCTGGCCGAGCAGGCAGTGCACCTCCCCGGCGCGCACGTCGAGGTCGACGCCGCCCAGGGCCTTGACTCCGGGGAACTCCTTGACGATGCCGCTCATGCGCAGCAACGTCTCGTGGGTCGTCATGCGGGATCGACCTCCTTGACCTTCCGGGCGAGTGGGGCGGTGGGGAAGGCAGAGGGGTTGTCGAAGACGATCGACGCGGCCGAGATCGCCCCACCCCGCACCGCCGCGGAGTAGCCGAGGCCGGAGAACTCGACGCGGCACCCTCCCGACCGCGGGGCGAAGACCTCTCCGTGCAGGGCCTCCCGCAGTCCCGGCTCGATCCAGGGGCTGAGGACGGCGAAGTAGCCACCGAGCACCAGCAGCCGGGGGTTGAAGATGTTGAGCAGGGTGCCGGCACCGCTGACCAGCGCCACGGTGACGGCCGCGATGGCGTCGAGGGTGCGGGGGTCGCCACGCTCGGCGCGGGCGCGCAGCTCGGCGAGGCGCTCGTCGAGATCGACGGACGGGTCGCGTACGACGTCGTCCGCGCCTGCTGCCCGGGCGAGGAGGGCGTTCAGCCCGATCACGGTCTCCCAGCACCCCCGACGCCCGCAGCGGCAGGTCTCGCCGGCGGGGGTGACCTGGATGTGGCCGACCTCGCCGGCGAAGCCACGGGCCCCGCGCAGCAGCTGCCCGTCCGTCACGAGACCGCCACCGATGCCGACGCCGCCCATCAGGAGGATGAAATCGTCGGGTGCCGCGGTCCCGCGCAGGTCCAGCTCGGCGAGCGCGGCGAGATTGGCCTCGTTGTCCAGGACGATCCCGATGCTCGGGTCGCCCAGGAGGTCGTGGAGCAGGGCGACGACCCGCACCTCGCGCCAGCCGAGGTTGGGAGCGGCGTGGACGATGCCGCTGGCCGACTCGACCAGGCCCGGGATCGCCACCGTCAGTCCCACGAGTGTGGTGTCCTCGGCGAGCGCGTCGAGCACGTCGCGGGTCAGCTGGGCCAGGCGTCCGAGGATCGCCTCCGGGGAGAGCCGGCTGGTGTCCAGGGCGACTCGTCGCTCGGTGACCAGGTCACCTCGCAGGTTCATGGCCAGCACGGAGACGTAGTCGACGCTGATCTCGGCCCCGAGCGAGACGTAGCAGGTGGTGTCGAGCTCGATGACGAGCCCGGGGCGACCGACGGCGCCGCGCTCGGTGTCACCCTCGACGACCAGGCCGCGCTCCCCCAGCTCGGCCACCAGGCTGGAGACGGTGGCCTTGTTGAGGCCGGTGTCCGCCGCGATCCGGGCCCGGGACGCCGGTCCGGCGAGACGCAGGTGGTCCATGACGACGGCGAGGTTGTGACGGCGTACGGCGAGCTGGTCGGCCGTGCTCGCCCCGGCGATCCAACCGTCTCGTGCCCGCATCCTCGTCACCCCCCGGCGGGCCCCACATCGTGTGGCCCACGTCACTTAATTTGTCGGTTGCTGCAACAAACTAAGGCCGCACGCCTGTGACGTCAACCACTTCGACCGATGTTTCTGCAGGGAGGTCCCCGCCCTTGACGGGGACCTCCCCGGTCCGTCTGAATACCGCCCATGACTGCCGTCCTCGGGATCGACTCGTCCACCCAGTCGACCAAGGCGCTGCTCGTCGACGCCGACGACGGGACCGTCCTCGACCAGCGCCAGGTGGCCCACCCGCCCGGCACCGAGGTCGATCCGCGCGCCTGGCTGGCGGCGCTCGACGAGGCGTGCGACGGCCTCCTCGAGCGTGCGGAGGCGGTCTCCGTCGGGGCCCAGCAGCACGGCATGGTCGCCCTGGACGCCGCCGGGGAGCCCGTGCGGAAGGCCCTGCTGTGGAACGACCTCCGGTCCGCCGCCGCGGCGGAGGACCTGGTGCGGGAGTGGGGCGGTCCCGACGAGTGCGCACGCCTGGTGGGCAGCGTGCTGGTGGCGTCGTTCACCGTGACCAAGCTCCGCTGGATGCGCGACGCCGAGCCCGGGGCGGCCGACCGGACGGCGAGCGTCCTGCTCCCCCACGACTACCTGTCGGCCCACCTGAGCGAGCCGGGCACCGCCCCCTTCACCGACCGCGGGGACGCGTCCGGCACCGGCTACTTCTCGACGGTCGAGGACCGCTGGCGCCCCGAGCTGGTGCGCTCCGCCCTCGGCCACGACGTCGCCCTGCCCCGGGTGGTGCCGGGCGGGGCCGTCGCCGCGCACACCAGCGGCGGGGTCCTGGTCGCGGGCGGGACCGGCGACAACATGGGGGCCGCGCTCGGCATGGGCCTGCGTGAGACCGACGTCCTGGTCTCCGTGGGCACCTCGGGGGTCGCCTCGACCCGGAGCCGGACCCCGTCCGCCGACGGGACGGGCACGGTCACCGGGTTCGCCGACGCCCAGGACGCCTTCCTGCCGATGACGGTGACGCTCAACGCGGCGCGCATCCTGGACCTCCAGGCCACCCTGCTCGGGGTCGACCACCACCAGCTCGCCGAGCTCGCACTGCAGGCTCCGCCCGGCTCCCGCGGGCTCACAGTGTCGCCCTACTACGGCGGCGAGCGGACGCCGAACCGTCCGGACGCGACCGGGGTGTGGAGCGGCCTCACCGGCGACACGGACCGCTCCGACCTGGCACGCGCGGCGTTCGAGGCGCTGGTGTGCTCGCTCGCCGACGCCGTGGACCACCTCGCGGACCACGTCGGTCAGCGCGGGGAGAACATCCTGCTCGTCGGCGGGGCGGCCCGCAGCCCGGCACTGCAGCAGGTCGCGGCCGGCATCTTCGGACAGGCGGTCACCATCCCACCGCCCGCCGAGTACGTCGCGCTGGGCGCCGCCCGGCAGGCCGCCTGGGCGCTCGCCGCGACCGCGTCCCCGCCGGACTGGACCCTGCCGGCGGGCACGGTCGTGGAGGCGACGGCGACGCCGGACGTGCGCGCGTCGTACGCCCTGCTCCGCGACCGCGTCGGCCGCTGGTGAGGCCCTAGCGGGAGGCCGGGAACACCAGCCGCGCCACGACCCCGGCGTGGTCGGAGGGCCACAGGCCGGAGGGAGTCCGGTCGGCGACCTCGTCGCCGACGACCTCCGCCCGCGGCGCCTTGACGTCGAGGCCGGCCAGCACCAGGTCGATGCGGGACGTCAGCGGGTCGGTCGGGTCGGTGAGGGCCGCGTCGAAGCAGCAGGTGTACCCCGGAGCGCGGCGGTGGTTGCGCGTCCACGCGTCCTGACCCACGCCGGCCAGCAGCCGCGAGTACGCCGGCGCACCGGGGGCGTCGGAGTTGTAGTCCCCGACGTACACCATCGGCAGCTCACCCGACTCGGCGGCGACGGCGTCCTGCGCCGCGAGGAGCTCACCGACCTGGGCCACCCGGACCGCCTCCGCGTCCAGCCCCGGGATGCCGAACGCCTCCAGGTGGGAGTTGACGAACCGGAAGTGCGCCCGCCGCGCCGAGACGTCGACCGAGCCCCAGCCGCGGGCCACCGGCAGCACGGAGCCGTTGAAGGGGAAGCTGACGATGTTCTCGTAGGTGCCGGTCCTCGCGTTGGTGACGCCCACGTCGTCACGGGCGATGATCACGTCCCGGTCGGCGAGCCGCACGGCCTGCGTCGGGTAGGGCAGCACGGGCGGCCCGTCGGCGACGATGGGGATGGGCGGCGACGCGAAGTTGTCGGCCGTCGCTCCCGCGACCGCGTGGTAGGCGACGCCGCGCGCGGCCAAGGCGTCGAGCAGCAGGTCGAGGAAGTCGTAGGCGACGACGGGGTCGCTGACCGTCTGCGTCTGCGGGTCGAAGGTGAAGGTCGTCCAGGTGGTGACCTCCTGCAGGCCGACGACGTCGGGGTCGGCCGCCACGATCTCGTCAGCGATGGCGGCCATCCGCTGGTCGGGCTTCGTGGCCCGGACGGCGGCCCAGGTCTGGGTGGCCGCCCCGACGATGGCCGTGTTGTTGCCGCTGGCCAGCGCCAGCAGCACCGGGTTGAGGTCGGCGCCGAGATACAGGTTGCGGGTCATCACCGTCGCGGTCCGCGCCGGCGCGGCCGCCCTCGCCGCCGCGTGTGCCGCGGCCGGCGCCGAGGGCGGGCCGGCGACGGCACCACCCCCGGGCGCCAGGGTGGCGGTCGCGGCGAGGATCGAGGCGCAGAGGCCGAGTACGGCGGCGCGACGGCGAGCAGGCGTCCGTGCGGGAGAGGTGGTCATCCTCGGACCGTCGCACCGCGCGTCCGAGGGCACAAGACCCATCTGGGGTAAGCGCGCACGCCACCGGGAAGAGGTAGAACCGCCCACGGTCTCGGGTCCGTGGGCGGTTCTGGTGATGAATCTACGTCCCGGTCCTCCTCAGGGCGGTCACAGGCCGTCAACATGCGGACCACGGAACGTCAAAGGATCGGCAAGAAGGAGGCTCGGCGATGACGGGCTCGAGCTCTGGGTCGGGCCCCGGGGAGGGCGGTCGGTCGGCGGTCAGGGATCGGGCGATGCGTAGTGGTGCGCCTCGGGGGCCGCCGCGGTCTTCGGGACGCCCAGGTCGACGACGACACGGCAGCCGGGGTCACCCACCGCGATCCTCTCCTCGAGAAGGACCGATGCCCCGTGGTCGACGTTGCGGGCGGCGATGCCGCCGAACACGCTCGACGTCATCCGGCACAGTGAGGGAGCCTGGTGGACCGCGGATCCGAACGGGCAACGATCGTTGACCAGCACGATCCGCTGCGCGGTGGCCTCCAGCACACGGAAGCCGCCGTCGATGGCGTGCTTGAGGCGGACGTAGCAGTACCCGATCTGCTCGGGCGTCATCCGTCCCGTGATCGCCGTCGCGATGCGGAACTCCTCCTCCATCCGACCGCCGACGTCGGTGCCCACCTGCGCCACCGCTGCGTCCGCCGCGTCCTGCCCGTGCTGGACCTCGACGGTCTGCGCCAGCTGGACCACGAGCGCGCGCAGGAAGGCCTCCTTGCCGAATCCTCCACCGGGCAGCGCCTCGTCCAGCATCGGCAGCGCCGCGGAACGACGACCGGGCGGGTCGTGGTCGACCGTGGCCGGCCTGGAGACGGGCAGCGTCATCGAGACGGCGAGGCCCTCACCGGAGCGCCCGCGACTCTCCATCCAGGGCGCCAGCTCCTGCATGATGAACAGGCCGCGACCCGACTCGGCCAGGACCTCGCGGTCCCCGGGGCCCGGGCCCGGATCCTCGGGCGGGTGCCCGTTGGCCGGCCCGAGGTCGTAGACCGACATCGTGGGTTGGGCGCTCCTCCAGGTGAGCGACACCCAGACCGACCCCGCGGTGTGCCGGACCGCGTTGCCCACCGCCTCCGCGACGAGGAGCTCGGCCGCGTCGAAGTCACTGTCCGGCTCGCCGTGCCGCCTCAGGTAGGCGACCAGCTCGCGCCGCAGCAGGGGGAGGTTCTCCGGCGCACCGGCTGGTAGGTACCAGTCCACCTCGCGATTGTCGCACTCGCCGCGAGGGTCCGCCCGCGAACCCGCAGGCCCGGTCCGTCGTGCAGGACGACCCACGCACACGGACCCGCCTCATCGACGTCGAGGCGGGCCCGGTGTGCCGACTCCAGCGGGGCGGCTGGTCTGCGTGGCTCGAGTCCGGGCAGGGGGGTCGATCAGGAGGCGCGACCGCTCGTGTCCTGGAGGCGCTCGATGTGCTCGGAGGCCTCCGCCTTGGTCAGGTCGGCGGAGATCTCCTCGCCCGCCTCGCGGGCCAGCGTGTCGAGGTAGCTGCGCTGGGCGCCGGTCATCGGCTCGTCACCGGTGACCCACTCCTCGGGGTCCTTCTCGGTGGTGTTCTGCTGCGCCCCTCCCAGGGTCTCGGGGGTGGGCTCGTCCGAATGCATGTTCGAATCAGTCATGAGGCGACCGTACCCGACACACCCCGCACGTCAAGGGCGGGAGCACCCCTGGGTGTGGGGTCAGTCCCCGAGCCCGCGGCGCTCGGCCCAGAGCGCGGCCTGGGTCCGGTCGACGACGCCGATGCTGGCGAAGACCGAGGTGAGGTGCGCCTTGACCGTGCGCTCGGAGATCCCGAGTCGGCGGGCGATCTGCTTGTTGGCCAGCCCCTGCCGGACCAGCACGAGGACCTCGCTCTCACGGGGCGTGAGGCCGACCCCGGACGGAGATGCCTGGCGCGCGGTGAGCAGCTGCCGGGCCGCGCGCGGGTGGAGGGGCGACTCGCCCCGGCTGACGGCCCGCACCCCCTCGATGACGTCCTCGGGGTCGGCGTCCTTCAGCAGGTAGCCCACCGCCCCCGCGTCCAGCGCCGCCACGATCCGGTCGGCGTCGGAGAACGACGTCAGCACCAGGACGTCCGGCCCGCCCTCGGCGACGATCAGCCGGGTCGCCGTCACGCCGTCCGTCCCCGGCATCTGCAGGTCCATGAGGACCACGTCGGGCGACGTGCGTCGTACCTCGACCAGGGCCTGCGCGCCGTCGGCCGCGGTGCCCACCACCTCGATGTCGGGCTCGCCGGCGAGCAGCTGCTCGAGACCGCTGCGCAGCACTGCGTGGTCGTCCACGAGCACCACCCTGATCGTCATGCCCGCGTCTCCAGCCGTGTGGTCGTGCCCGCGCCCGGGGCCGAGCGGATGGTGAGCACTCCCCCGTGGTCGCGCACGAGGCTCTCCAGTCCACGCAGTCCGTAGTGTGCCCCGGCGTCCACGTCCGAGGGGTCGAAGCCGACGCCGTCGTCCTCCACCGTCAGGACCAGGGCGCGCCCCCGGGCCCGCAGGTCGACGCCCATCCGGGTCGCGCAGGCGTGCCGCAGGGTGTTGCGCACCGCCTCCTGCGCCACCCGCCACACCAGCGCCGCGTCCGGCACGTCGACGTCCCCGAGGTCGCCGACGTGCAGCTCGACCGCGACCCCCGACGCCGACACCGGCGCGCACAGGTCGTCGAGTGCGGCCGGCAGGGTCGCGGCGTTGAGGTCGGGTGGGTGGATCTCCACCAGCAGCGACCGCAACGAGCGCAGGCCACCCCGCAGCGAGCGGGCGGTGTCGAGGAGCGTCGTCCGCACCGGGCCGGACTGATCTCGGGCCAGCGCCGACAGGGCGAAGGCCGACCCCGCCAGGTCCTGGACCACGCCGTCGTGCAGGTCACGGGCGATCCGCCGGCGCTCGGCCTCCGAGGCCGTGGCCGCGCCCACCAGCAGGCGTTCGCGCTCGGCCGCGGCGCGCGTCACCCGCCGGGTGAGCGCCACGAGCAACACCGTCGCGACCGCCACCAGCAGCGCGAGGGCGCCCAGGGTGATCCGCTGGAACGGCGCGATCACCTCGGACTGTCGCGCCTCGATGCGAGCGAGGGTGAAGTACGCCTCGAAGAGCAGCGGCTCCCCCTCCGGGGTCACCACCTGCGTGTAGACCTCGACCAGCGCCGGACCACCGCGCTCGTAGCGGTTCTCCGGCTGGTCCAGCTGCGACAGCTCGGCGTCGGACCCGCCGTCGGCCAGGATGTCGAGCTCCTCGTCGCCGAGGGCGAACCGCTCCCCGATCAGCCGGACGTCGTCGGAGTAGACGATCGTGCCGTCGGCCGCCCAGATCTTGATGCGGCGCACGTCGCCCACCAGCAGCCGGTCGGTGGCGACCCGGTCGAAGCGGTCCACCGCCCCGGGCCGCCCCTCGGCGAGCCCGGACGGGAGGGCAGGCTCCGCGACCGAGCGCGCGAGCAGCCGGGTCGTGGCACGAGCGTCCGACAACGCCTCCTCGTGGGCGGCGCGAGAGGCCAGCACCCGGGCGCCGACCACGATCGCGGCCAGCGCCAGGAGCCCGACGACCAGGAAGACGGTCACCGGGCTCCGCAGCGTCGGGCGAGCGGTCATGGGCTGAGTATGCCCAGCGCCTCAGAGGGTCAGCCTCGCCACGCAGACGGCGCCGCCGTGGGTCGCGCGGAAGCGGAAGCGGTCCGCCCCCGCGGCGTCGACCGTCCTGCGCTCGACGTCGAAGGAGCCGCTGCGCCCCGCCGTACGAGAAGCACCTCGGGCCGACACGCTGCCGTTGTGCTTGAGGACCCACGTCCAGGTCTGGCCGGCGCGGTTGCTGTCGATCTCGGCCTCCACCTCGAGCCGGCCGTCGTCGGGCTTGGCCTTGATCTTCCACGAGGCGCCGTTGCTGCAGGAGCCGCGGCGGATCGTCTCGTCGTCGTCCCCCGAGGCCGAGCCGCGGGTCCCGCCGTGGTCGTCGCCGGCGTGGTGGCCGCCCGGGTCGTCGGAGCTGTGGGTCCCGCCGTCGTCGCCGCCCCCGGAGGCGGAGGCACCGGGCGCGGTGAGGACAGGGCCGGCGGCAGCGAGGAGCGCGGCCGCGGCGAGGGTGGCGGTGAGGTTCTTCATGAGGATCTCCTTGGTCGGTGTGCCTCCACCTTCGGCCCGTCCCGGTCCGGTCCGCCATCGTCCGGTGGTACTACGACCACGGTCGGACCCCTCCTCGGACGCCAACACGCCGACACTGGATGTGGTCCCCCAGTCGACCGGTCTTCGAGCGCAAGGTGTCGGCCTACCAGGTCGGCGTGACGGGCTCGGTCGGGTTCGACGAGGACTTCTGACCCACGGCGTGTCGGACGTGCAGAAGTGCCGCCCGGGACCGGCCTCAGGCGGGTCGGGCCAGGGCGGCACCGACGTCGGCACGTCCGACACGCTCACTCAGCAGGGCGAGGACCCAGCGCGCGTACCCCTGGTCGAGCATCATCTGCTCCCACGTGAACCGGTAGACGGCCCACCCGTGGACGGCCAGGAGGTTGTAGCGGGCGCAGTCCTTGGCGTGTGCCTTCCGGGTGGAGTGCCACGTCCACGAGTCGCCCTCGATCGCGGCCCTCCGGTCCCGGCAGACCACGTCCGGGTGGATGACGTCGCGCCCCAGGGCGACCTCGCCCTGGGGCTCGACCGACAGCCCGGACTCGAGGCACAGCGCACGCAGGACCGACTCGAACGGGTTGGCCGCCCGGGCATCGGCATGCCGGAGCACTCGTCGCACGGCGGCGGCACCCGCGCCACGGACGTCCGTCGCATCCAGCTCCGCACGGGTGACGAGACCACTGCGCAACGCCGAGTCGGCGATCGCCAGCGCCTCGTCGAACGGCAGCAGCCGGGCACAGTCGATGACCGTGCGGAACGGTGTGGTCACCCCGTCGGCCACCTGGTCCTCGGCGAGGTCGATCCACAGCACCCGGACGCCGACCCGTCGTTCCCGGGCCACCTTGCGGTTGCGCGGGACGACCACCTCCGGCTCCGGGGGCTGCGTCTTCGTCGGCCACCCGTGATGGGCGGCCGCGCTCCGCAGACCGACCACGCCGTTCAGCTCCCCCGCGGTACGACGCGCCTGCGACGCGGTCGGCAGCGCGTAGCGCCCGCGCGACAGCCGGAGCACCGCACCACGCCGCACCGCTGATGCGAGGCGGCGGCGACCCGTCAGGCGCAACACCTCGCGGGACGGCGCGACGCCGCCCAGCCGGGTGAGCGCCGCGACCGGTTGCATCCCCACAGACTGCCCCGGACCCGCACCCGTCCGCTGCGTTCATCCACAGGCCCCGGCACCGAGCGTGTCGGACGTGCAGAAGTCGGCGTCCGACACTGATCGACGCGGCGCATCCAGCTCAGCAACCGGGTTCAGCACGTCCGGCGCGCCGTCACTCGAGGGTGAACTGCACCTGCCGGGTCGCGACGTCCGCCTTCGAGAGCGTGAGGGTGACGTCCTCGCCGACGGGCAGCGGACGGGTCCCGACCACCCGCGCCTCGATGGCCGGCTCCTGCACGGTGGCCTCTCCCCGCCGCTCGTCCTTCTCCTCGGTCTCGAGGATCACCGCGGGGAACGTCTCCCCGACCCGCGGGGCGAGCATGGCCGCCTCGACGAGGTTGAGCACCGCGTTCTGGTACTGGTTGGCCCGGCGCCCGGACTCGCGCATCGTGTCGGGCAGCTCGCCGAGCTTGGCCAGCACCCAGTCCGGGACCTCCTCACCGGCGCAGAGGGCGACGCAGATCTCCAGCGCGTAGCGGTCCACCAGTCGGCGCAGCGGAGCGGTCACGTGGGCGTACTCGGAGGCCAGCGCGGAGTGCTGCGGCTGCTCGGGCAGGACGCCGTTGAAGCCGACGTACCCGCTGCCGCGCAGCAGCCGGGTGCAGGCCACCACCATGGCCGCGTGCGCGGGCTGGGAGACGTCGAGGGTGCGAATGAAGTCGGGGTAGAGCTGCTCGGCCGGCCAGGCGATGCCCAGGGCCCGCGCCGTGCGGTGCAGGCGTTGTACGTCGCGCGGGTCGGCCGGCGGCAGGGTGCGCAGCAGACCCACCCGGGCGTAGACCATGAGCGAGGCCGCGGCGAAGCCGGTCAGCAGCGAGATCTGCGCGTTCCACGTCTCGACCGGGAGCATCGTGCGGAACTCGAGCCGCCAGCGTCCGGCCTCGTCGATGATCTCCTGCTCGGGCAGCGGCAGCGACACCCCGCCCCGGGCCGCCTCGCGCAGCAGCCGCAGCTCGCCGACCTCCTTCAGCAGGGTGAACATCTCGTCGGCCGTGCCCGCGTCGACCTGCTCCTGCAGGCTGGCGTAGTCGAGCTTGGCCCGCGAGCGCACCCGGGCGCGCTCGACGACGACGTCGGTGCCCTCCCCCGTGGCGTCGACCCGGATCGTCCACACCAGAGCCGGGCGCACCTCGTCGGGCAGCAGCGAGCCGGCCTCCTCGGAGATCACCGGCGGGTGGAGCGGGATCTTGGAGTCCGCGCCGTACAGCGTCTCGCCGCGCCGGTTGGCCTCCTCGTCGACCGGGTCACCCGGCGTGATGAAGGCCGTGAGGTCGGCGATCGCGTAGTGCACGACGTACCCGTCGCCCGCGCGCTCGATGTGCATCGCCTGGTCGAGGTCGCGGGCCGACGCCGGGTCGATGGTGACGAAGGGGATGTCGGTCCTGTCCAGGTCGGGCAGTCGCGGCGCGGCCGCGGCCTCGGCGGCCGCCCGCTCCACCGGCTCCGGGAAGTCCGGCGTCACCGTCAGCTCCGCCTGGATCGCAGCGATCCCGTCGCGCAGGGTCTCGGCCGAGACCGTGTCGTCGCCGGTGCGGACTGTGATGACGCGGTTGCTGGGCATGGCCGCACCCTAGCCAAGGCGGTGCCCGGTCAGCCCCTACTCTTGCCCGCGTGCTGATCCTGCTGCCGCCGAGCGAGGGCAAGACCGCTCCCCGACGCGGCAAGCCGCTCGACCTGTCCACCCTCGGCTCGCCCGTGCTCAACCCGACGCGGGAGCGGGTCGTCGAGGCTCTCGTCGCCCTGGCCGCGCGACCCGACGCCGCCGACGTCCTGGGCCTCGGCGGCACCCAGGCCGGCCTCGTCGACCTCGACGCACGGCTGCGGACCTCACCCACGACCCGCGCCGACCGCGTCTACACCGGCGTGCTGTACGACGCCCTGGGCTTCGAGTCGCTGTCCACCGCGGCCCGGCGGCGGGCCACCGGCCGGGTGGCGATCGCCTCGTCGGTCTTCGGCCTGGTCCGCCCCGGCGACCGCATCCCGGCGTACCGCCTCGCCGGCGACGTGAGCCTCCCCGGCCTGGGGCCCGTCGCCGGGCTGTGGCGCGAGGTGCTGGGCGAGGCCGTCGAGGAGTCGCTCGGGTCCGGGCTGCTCGTCGACCTCCGGTCCACCATGTACGCCGCGTTCTGGCGGCCGCCGGCCGAGCTGGCACCCCGGGTGGCGACCGTCCGGGTGCTGCACGAGTCGGCGGGCGTGCGCAAGGTGGTGAGCCACTTCAACAAGGCGACCAAGGGCCGCATCGTGCGGGCACTGCTGGAGGACGGTGGCAGCCCGCGCACCCCGGCCGCGCTCGCCCGGTTGCTGACCGACCTCGGCTGGACCGTCGAGGTGGGACCGCCCACGGCCCGCGGCACCCAGCTCGACGTGGTCGTCAGCGAGGTCTGAGCCGGGGGCTCAGATGCCCGACTCCGAGGTGCGCACGAGGATCCGCTGGCACTCCTCGCACCGCACGACCTCGTCCACCGGGGCCTTGCGGATCTGGCCCAGCTCGGCGGCGTCGATGGTGATGTTGCACCCGCCGCACTGACGGGCCCGGAGCTCGGCGGCGCCGATGCCACTCTTGGCGCGCAGCCGCTCGTAGAGCGCCATCAGGTCCTCCGGGATGCCCTCCGTCGCGGGGGCCCGCTCCGCCTCGGCGGCCGCGATCTGCTCGTCGATCTCCACCCAGCGGGCGTCGCGGGCGGCCGCGAGCTCGGCGACCTGGGCGTCGGTCTCGGCGAGCTGGGCGACGAGCCGGTCCTGGGTCGCCTGCGCCTCCTCGAGCTTCTCCATGATCTCGAGCTCGGCGTCCTCGAGCGTGCTCACCCGGCGGTCGAGCGAGGTGAGCTCGTGCTGCATCCGCTCGAGGTCCTTGGGGCTGGTGATCGCGCCGGAGTCCATCCGCTCCCGGTCCCGGACGCGGCGGGCCTTGACCTGCTCCACGTCGGCGTCGGCCTTGCGCTGCTCGGCGCTGAGGTCGTCGACGACGATGCGGGCGTCGCGCAACCGGTCGTCGACGTCGCCCCGCCCGGTCTCCAGCTCCGTGATCCGGGCGATCTCGGGCAGTGCGCGCCGCTGGTGGCGCAGCTGGTCGAGTCGCGCGTCGACCTTCTGGAGGTCGAGCAGCTTCGACTGGGCGTGCGGATCGGCTTTCAACGCTCTCCTCGGGTGGGGCTCTGCGGGGTCGTGCTGCGCTCGACCGGGGGACGGTCGACCCTGAAGCTCCAGGGGTCGGTGCACCGGGTGCTGACGCGGGTCTCGACCCTATCGCCCATCGCGGCCTCGAGTCGGGCCCGCACCACGGGCAGCCAGGTCCACTCGGCCGCCCAGTGCGACACGTCGATGAGCGCCGGACCGTCGTGCTCGCGGAACTCGCCCGCACGGTGGTGGCGCAGGTCGCTGGTGAGGTAGACGTCCACGTCCGACCCGACGAGTCCGTCGAGGAGGAAGTCGCCCGCTCCCCCGCACAGCGCCACGCGGCGTACCGGACGGTCGGGATCGCCGGACACCCGCACCCCGTGCGCCGTGGCGGGCAGCACGGAGGAGACGTGCTCGGCGAAGGCCCGCAGCGTGGTCGGCTCGACCGATCCCACCCGGCCGGTCCCGGTGCCGTCCGCGCCCGGGGCCGCGAGGATCGGCGCCAGGTCGGTGAGACCGAGCGCCCGGGCCAGCGACTCCGACACCCCGCCGGCCGCCTGGTCGGCGTTGGTGTGGGCGCTGAGCAGGGCGCAGCCACCCGTCACCAGGGTGTGCACCGTCCGCCCCTTGGGCGTCGTGGCCGCCACCCCGTGCACGCCGCTGAGGAACAGCGGGTGGTGGGTGACGAGCAGGTCGGCGCCCCAGGCGAGGGCCTCCCGGGCCACCTCCGGCGACGGGTCGACGGCGAGCAGCACCCGTCGTACGACGTCCGCAGGGTCGCCGGCCGCGAGTCCCACGGCGTCCCAGGAGTCGGCCGTGGCCGGCGGGTACCAGCCGTGCAGCAGGTCGGCGACCTCGGCGAGCGTGGGGGCCGCGGGGGTGGACATGCGGGCAGGCTAGCGCCCCGGGCGACGGCCCCCGTCAGTTGACCTGCCGGTCGCGGCCCTCCCAGTAGGGCTGGCGCAGCTTGAACTTCTGCAGCTTGCCGGTGGCGGTGCGCGCGAGCACCTCGCGGAACTCGATCGAGGTCGGCGCCTTGTAGCCGGCCGCCTTGTCCTTGCACCAGGCGATCAGCTCGGCCTCGTCCACCTCGGAGCCCTCGGCGAGCACGACCAGGGCCTTGATGGTCTCGCCCCACTTCTCGCTCGGCACCCCGATCACGGCGACCTCGGCGACCGCCGGGTGGGAGAAGAGCACGTCCTCGACCTCGATCGAGGAGACGTTCTCGCCGCCGGTGATGATCACGTCCTTCTTGCGGTCGCTGATCGTGAGGTAGCCGTCGTCGCCGATCATCCCGCCGTCGCCGGTGTGGAACCAGCCGCCGTCCAGCGCCCTCGCGGTCTCCTCGGGCTTCTCCCAGTAGCCCTCGAGCACGACGTTGGACCGCGCCAGCACCTCGCCGTGCTCCTCGGTCCGCAGCCGTACGCCGAGCGCGGGGGCGCCGGCGCGGGTCAGCCGGGTGGCCCGCTCCTCGGGAGACAGGTCGTCCCACTCGGCGCGGGTGCGGTTGAAGGTCAGCAGCGGCGAGGTCTCGGTGAGGCCGTAGATCTGGACGAACTCCCAGCCCAGCTCCTCCTCGACCCGCACGACCGTCCTGGTCGGCGGCGGGGCACCGGCCATGATGATCCGGACCTTGTCCCGGCCGGGGATCTCGCCCTCCCACGTCTGGGCGGCCTCCAGGACGGCCGCGGCGACCGCGGGGGCGGCGCACATGATCGTGACGCCGTGGTCGCGGACCCGGCGCAGGATCTCGTCGCCGTCGACCTTGCGGAGCACCACCTGCGGCACCCCGAGCCCGGTCATCGCGAAGGGCATCCCCCAGCCGTTGGCGTGGAACATCGGCAGCGTGTGCAGGTAGACGTCGCGGTCGGTCACGGCCGCGTGCATCGCGAAGGTGACGGCGTTGACCCAGATGTTGCGGTGCGTGATCTGCACGCCCTTGGGGTGCGCGGTGGTGCCGGAGGTGTAGTTGATGCACGCGGTCGCACCCTCGTCGGGCTCCCACGCGCGGGGCTCCACGCCCTCGGCCGCGAACATGTCGCCGTCGTCGCCGAGGACGAAGCGGTGCTCCGCGGTGACGTCGGCCAGCGCCTCGTCGAGCTCGGGATCGACGTACAGCACGCGGGCCCCGGACTGCTCGACGATGTAGGACACCTCGTCGGGACGGAGCCGGAAGTTGACCGGCACCAGCACCCGGCCCGAGCCGGCGACGCCGAAGAACGACGTGAGCAGACGGGCCGAGTTGTGCGACACCACGGCGACGCGGTCCCCCACCTCGATGCCGAGCTCGTCGAGCCTGGCGGCCTGTCGCCGCGCGAGCGCGTCGACCTCGGCGTAGGTCAGGCCGCCGAGGGACGGGGCCGGCTGGTCGGGCTCGTCGACCACTCCCACGCGCTCGCCGTAGACGGTCCGGGCGCGGTCGATGAAGTCCGTGACGCTGAACGGGACGAACATGGCAACTCCTCGTCGTGTGACTGCCGCCACTGTGGCACGCCATCGTGCGGACGAGGAGAGGAGAAGGGCAATGATGTGGTGCGTCGGGACGGTTTCGAACCGCCGACCGCTCGGGTGTAAACCGAGTGCTCTACCGCTGAGCTACCGACGCGCGTCCGACCACCCTATGAAATGAGTTGAACCGCTGGCGTCTCGGGTCACCAGCGGTTCAACACTGACAACAGTACGAGGGCGCTCCAAGCGTGTCGCATGATTCGGGGAGATCGCCCGAAATATCCCCCGATCCGTCTAGACCAGCCCCTGGCCGGCCGCCGCGCGGAGCTGCTCGAGGTGCTGGTCGAGGTCGCGTCCCTCGGCGTTGGCGTTGTGCAGCGCCCACCGCAGCACCCCGTCGCGGTCCACGACGTACGACGAGCGGTACGGCGAGCCCTTGGCCTCGTCGAAGACCTCGAAGGCCCGCGAGACGTCGCCGTGGGGCCAGAAGTCGGACAGCAGCGGGAAGTTGAGTCCCTCCGTGTCGGCGAAGGCGCGCAACGCGTAGACCGGGTCGCACGAGATCCCCAGCACCTCGGTGTCAAAGGTCATGAACTCGTCGAGCCGGTCCCGGATGCCCGACATCTCGCCGGTGCACACCCCGGAGAACGCGAACGGGTAGAACAGCACCAGCACGGCCTTGACCCCGCGGTAGGAGCCGAGGGTGATGTCCTGGCCGAACTGGTCGCGCAGGGTGAAGTCGGGCGCCCGGCCGCCCAGGGTCAGGCCCGTCATGCCTCGTCCTCCTCGGTGTCCTCGTCCCAGTGGGCCAGGTCCTTCTTCACGATCTTGCCGGTGGCGTTGCGCGGCAGCTCGTCGACGAAGACGATCTCGCGGGGCACCTTGTAGCGCGCCAGGTGGCTCTTCACGTGGTCCTTCAGCTCGTCCTCGGTGACCTCGGAGCGGCGGGCCACGAAGGCCCGCAGCCGCATCCCGTAGTCGGGGTCGTCGACCCCGACCGCGGCCGCCTCGGCCACCGCGTCGTGGCCCACCAGGCAGTCCTCGACCTCCTTTGGGAAGACGTTCTCCCCGCCGGAGACGATCATCTCGTCGTCGCGCCCGTCGACGTACAGCCGCCCGTCGTCACCGAAGCGCCCCACGTCGCCGGTGGCCATCAGTCCGTCGACCATGTCCTTGCTGCCCCCGCCGGTGTAGCCCTCGAACAGCAGGCTGTTGCCCACGAAGATGCGCCCCGACGTCCCCTGCGGGACCTCCCGGCCGTCGCCGTCCAGGATGCGCACGACCGTCCCGTACGGCGGGTGGCCGGCCGACGAGGGCGACGCGCGCAGGTCCTCGGGCGTCGCGATGGACGCGTAGGCCACCTCGGTCGAGCCGTAGATGTTGTAGAGGTTGTCCCCGAAGTGGTCCATCCACGAGGTGGCCAGGGCGCCGGGCAGCGCGGAGCCCGACGCGGCCACGACCCGCAGCCCGGGCAGCGAGTAGCGCTCCAGCACCTCCTCGTCCAGCGCCAGGATCCGCTGCAGCATCACGGGGATCACCACCAGCGACTCGCACCGCTGCTCCTCGACGGTGCGCAGCGCGGTCTCGGGGTCGAACCTGCGATGCAGCACGACCGTCGAGCCGAGCAGCATCGCCAGGGCGAGGTGGGCGAAGCCCCACGTGTGGAACAGCGGGGCCGCGATGTGGGTGCGCCAGCCGTGGCGCAGCGGCATCCGCGACAGCATCGAGACCGCTGCGTCGATGCCGGCCTCGCTGCGCGGCGCCCCCTTGGGCGTGCCGGTCGTGCCGCTGGTGAGGATCACGATGCGGGCGTGGCGCCCGGGCGGGTCGAGGTCGGCGTCGTCGTGGCGCTCGATGAGCGCCTCGATCGTCGTGGCCCGGCCCGAGTCCGTCCGCTCCGAGTCGATCCAGGCGATGAGGCGCTGCTCCACCTGGGCCCGGGCGAGCAGGTGGGTGAACTCCTCGTCGTGGATGACCGCGGCCGGCTGCTCCCGCTCCAGCACGTCCACCAGCTGCGGACCCGCGAAGGCGGTGTTGAGGTAGAGCAGGTCGGCGCCCAGCTTGGCGACCGCGACGGACGCGTCGACGAAGCCGCGGTGGTTGCGGCACATCACGGCGACCGAGTCGCCCTCACCGACACCGAGCTGCGCCAGGCCCCGGGCCAGTGCGTTGCTGCGCCGCTGCATCTCGCCGAAGGTCAGCTCCCCCAGCTCGTCCACCAGCCCCACCCGGTCGGGGTCGCGCACGGCCAGCGACGCGAAGCCGCCGGCCGGACCCGTCCCCCAGCGCGCGATGGTGCGACCGAGTGCCACCAGGGTCCGCGGTCCGTAGGGTCGGATGACCCCGGCGCCGCCGAGCACGCGCACGGTCGTGACCGCGGTGACGGCGTGCGCGCGCAGGGGGTTCACCACGGGGGATCCTCGCGTGAGGGGCGATCGAGGTGGCAGGGGGACCGCACCGTCGTCAGGCGGGCGTCTTGGGAGCGACCAGCCGGCTCGCCTGCCACTCCGCGCTGACCGCAGCCGTCGTCGTCTGCGAGAGGCCCGCGATCGGGGCCGCCTCGGCGATGTCGGCCGCGTCGACGCTCTGCGGTCGACCGACCTTGGGCGTCAGGAGCCAGATCGCTCCCCCGCCGACCAGGTCGGTCAGGGCGTCGACCAGACCGTCGACGAGGTCCCCGTCGTCACGACGCCACCACAGGATGACCGTGTCGACCACGTTGCCGTAGTCGCCGTCGACCATGTCTGCGTCGATGGTGTCCTCGATCGAGACCCTGAGCTCGTCGTCGACGTCGTTGTCCCAGCCGAGTTCCTGGATGACCATGCCGGGCACGATGCCCAGTCGCTCTGCGGCACCTGTTGCCGGGGCGGCTCCGCCACCCACCGTCGAGCTCACGCCACGCCTCCGTTCGTCATGTGGTCCGCACCTGAGTGCGGAAGTGGGTGGTAGTCCATCGGAGTTGTCGCCGAGTCGCAACCCTGTCCCGCTGAACGGGCGTCCTCGTCCGCTCCACACACGTACTCATGGGTAGATTTTCTCGGCTGGCCGTGCGTGACACGATGCACAGGTGAGTGATGAGTCCAAGACCGACGAGACCCCCTCCTCCGCCGCCCAGCCGCGCGCGGTGATCCACGAGGGGCTGCCCACGCAGCTGCCCGACATCGACCCGGACGAGACCGTCGAGTGGCTCGACTCGTTCGACGCGATGCTCGACGACAAGGGCCGCGAGCGCGCGCGCTACGTGATGCTGCGGCTGCTCGAGCGGGCCCGGGAGAAGCAGGTCGGCGTCCCGGCGCTGCGCAGCACCGACTACATCAACACCATCCCGCCGGAGCGCGAGCCGTGGTTCCCGGGCGACGAGGACATCGAGCGCCGCATCCGTGCCTTCATCCGGTGGAACGCCGCGGTCATGGTCTCCAGCGCCAACCGCAAGGGCCTCGAGGTCGGCGGCCACATCGCGACGTACCAGTCCTCGGCCAGCCTCTACGAGGTCGGCTTCAACCACTTCTTCCGCGGCAAGGACCACGACGGCGGCGGTGACCAGCTCTACATCCAGGGGCACGGCTCCCCCGGCATCTACTCGCGCGCCTTCCTCGAGGGTCGCCTGACCGAGCAGCAGCTCTACCGCTTCCGCCAGGAGGTCCAGCACGGTGCCGGCGCCGGCCTGCCGTCGTACCCCCACCCCCGGCTGATGCCGGACTTCTGGGAGTTCCCGACGGTGTCGATGGGCCTCACGGCCATCAACTCGATCTACCAGGCCCGCTTCAACCGCTACATGCACAACCGCAAGATCAAGGACACCTCGCAGCAGCACGTGTGGGCCTTCATGGGTGACGGCGAGATGGCCGAGCCCGAGTCGCTGGGCGCGATCCGCGTCGCGGCCCGCGAGGAGCTCGACAACCTCACCTGGGTCATCAACTGCAACCTGCAGCAGCTCGACGGTCCGGTCACCGGCAACGGCAAGATCATCCAGGAGCTCGAGGCCAACTTCCGCGGCGCCGGCTGGAACGTCGTCAAGGTCATCTGGGGCCGTGAGTGGGACGCCCTGCTCGCCAAGGACGTCGACGGCGTCCTGGTCAACCGGATGAACACGACCCCGGACGGCCAGTTCCAGACCTACTCCACCGAGGACGGCGGCTTCGTCCGCGACGACTTCTTCGGCGTCGACCCGCGTCTGCGCAAGATGGTCGAGCACATGAGCGACTCGCAGATCGAGAAGCTGCCGCGTGGTGGTCACGACTACCGCAAGGTGTACGCCGCCTTCGACGCCGCGACCAAGCACGTCGGCCAGCCGACGGTGATCCTGGCGCACACCATCAAGGGCTGGACGATCGACGCCCTCGAGGGCAAGAACGCCACCCACCAGATGAAGAAGCTGACCCCCGCGGACCTCAAGAAGTTCCGCGACCGGCTCTACCTGCCGATCAGCGACCGCGACCTCGAGGACTCCTACGAGAAGACCGGCGGGGCGCCGTTCTTCCACCCCGGCGAGGACTCGCCGGAGATCGAGTACATGATGGAGCGCCGCAAGCAGCTCGGCGGCTCGGTCCCGCGCCGCGTCGTGCGGGCCAGCTCGCTCAAGCTCCCCGGCGACGAGGTCTACTCCGAGCTCAAGCAGGGCTCGGGCAAGAACAAGATCGCCACCACGATGGCCGTCGTCCGGCTGCTGCGCGACTGGATGAAGAACCCCGACATCGGCGACCGGATCGTGCCGATCGCGCCCGACGAGTACCGCACGTTCGGCATGGACTCCATGTTCCCGAGCGCCAAGGTCTACAACCCCGGCGGCCAGCAGTACGACCCCGTCGACCGCAAGCTGCTGCTCTCCTACAAGGAGTCCGCGCAGGGTCAGATGCTGCACGAGGGCATCTCCGAGGCCGGCGCCGTGGCGTCGGCGACGGCGGCCGGCTCGGCGTACTCCACGCACGGCGAGCACATGATCCCGTTCTACATCTTCTACTCGATGTTCGGCTTCCAGCGCACCGGTGACTCGATCTGGGCGATGGCCGACCAGCTGGCGCGGGGCTTCCTCATCGGTGCCACCGCCGGTCGCACCACGCTGACCGGTGAGGGTCTCCAGCACGCGGACGGGCACTCGCCGCTGCTCGCGGCCACCAACCCGGCGATCGTCCACTACGACCCGGCGTTCGCCTACGAGGTCAGCCACGTCATGCAGTCGGGCCTCGAGCGCATGTACGGCGCCGACGCCGAGAACGTGATCTTCTACATCACCGTCTACAACGAGCCCGTCAGCCAGCCGGCCGAGCCGTCGGACGTCGACGTCGAGGGGATCCTCAAGGGCATCCACCGGGTGAGCACCGCCGAGGGTGAGGGCCCCCGGGTCCAGCTGCTCGCCTCCGGCGTCGGCTACCCGTGGGTGGCGGACGCGGCCCGCATCCTCTCCGAGGAGTGGGGCGTCCGGGCCGACACCTGGTCGGTCACCTCGTGGAACGAGCTGGCCCGCGACGCCGTCGCGGCCGAGGAGCACAACCTGCTCCACCCGGGCGAGGACAAGCGGACGCCGTACGTCGCCGACAAGCTGGCGGGCGTCCAGGGCCCGGTCGTCGCGGTGTCGGACTACATGCGCGCGGTGCCGTTGCAGATCGCCCGCTGGGTCCCGGCCGACTACCGCGTCCTGGGTGCCGACGGTTTCGGCTTCGCCGACACCCGTCCCGCCGCCCGGCGCTTCTTCCACATCGACGCCCAGAGCGTCGTCGTGCAGGCGCTCCAGGCGCTGGCCGACGCGGGTGAGATCTCGGTGGACAAGGTGGTCGAGGCGGCCGCGAAGTACCGCATCGACGACCCCACCGCCGTCAGGGACGTGAAGCAGGAGGGCGGCGACGCCTGAGCCCGGTCAGGCGCCGGTGCCCGCCCGGGGACCCAGGGTGTGCACCGGCGCGACCGGCGCGTCGCCTGCCTCGGCCTGCGACGGTGTCAGCTCGGGGCCCTGCTCCAGCAGGTCTCGCCAGCGCTCGCGCTCGTAGACCGCGGGCTCGCTGGCGCGGATGAAGTCGTTGACGATCTTCACGAAGCGCTGCGGGTGGTCCTTGTGCGGGAAGTGTCCCGCGTTGGGGATGATCTCGACCCGGGCACTCGGCGCGAGGGTCGCCGCGTTGGCGGCGTGCCGGACCGGGATCACCTGGTCGTTGCGACCCCACACCACGCACATGGGCATGGCGTCGGTGAGGTAGGCCCGGTCCGACATGGTCACGATCTGGCCGCGCCAGTCCACCACCGCGCGCACGACGTGCCGGATGGCCGCGCGGGTGCGACGGTCCTTGAACGAGTCGTAGATCTCGGCCAGCTCGGGCAGGTCGCGCGCGGCCCGGATGCCGGTGGCCGCCAGCGCCCGCATGCCGGCGGTGCCGAGGTGGCGGACCCCGGGGAGGGTCAGCACCCCCATGGCCTGCTGGAAGCCGGGCGTGGTGACGGCGCGGATGGCGGGCGTCACCTCGGGCCCGAGACCACCCGAGGCGACCAGGATGAGCCGCTCGGTGCGCTCGGGGAACTGGTAGGCGAACTGCATCGCCACCCCACCGCCGAAGCTGTGACCGACCACGCTGACGCGGTCGATGCCGAGCACCGTCAGCAGGTCGCGCATGCCGTTGGCGTAGCCCCCGACGCTGTAGTCGGCGCGCGGCTTGTCCGACTCACCGTGCCCGAGCAGGTCGGGGGCGATCACGGTGTAGCGCCGGGCCAGCGACTCCATCACCGGCGCCCAGGTCGTGTGGTCACAGCCCAGGCCGTGGAGCAGCAGCAGGGCCGGACCGGAGCCGACGACGACGTACGCCCGCCGGTGCCCGTGGATCGTCACGTGCTGGACCTGGGGTTGGACGGATGCGCCGCTCTTGTTCACCGGACCTCCTGAGGTGGTGGTGAGGACTCTCGATTCAAGCAGAACGGCGCCTGTCAAGGGCCGAAGGTCCCACCGCAGGGAGGGTTTGGTCCCGATTGCTCCCCATTCGTTACCTGATCGCGGCCGACGCGTGTCCACGTGGCGACGGCAGGTGACGGCTGGTGCGGGTGTGACTAGCCTCGAGCCATGGGCGGGGACGAGCAGGAGAAGCGTGACCGCATCTCGGCCGCCCTGCAGCGCGCGACGGGCAGCCTGAGCACGGCCGCGACCGGCGCGATGGCCACCCGGATGTCCTGGTGGGACGACCTGAGCGCCGAGGACCGCTCCTGGGTCGGGGTGATCGTCCAGGCGGGCGTCAAGGGCTTCTTCGACTGGTACGCCGACACCGGCGGCGGCATGTCCGCACCGCTGTCCGCCTCGGTCTTCGGCGCCGCCCCGCGCGAGCTGACCGGCGCCATCACCCTGCAGCAGACCGTCGACCTGGTCCGCCTGACCATCGAGGTGGTCGAGGCCAACATCGACGACGTCCTCGAGCCGGCGGACGCCCCGTCCGTGCACCAGGCGGTGCTGAGGTACGCCCGCGAGGTCGCGTTCGCCACCGCGGAGGTCTACGCCCGTGCCGCCGAGGTGCGCGGCGCCTGGGACGCCCGCCTCGAGGCCCTCGTCGTCGACGCCGTGCTCCGCTCCGAGGCCGACGAGACGGTGCTGTCCCGGGCGAGCGCCCTGGGCTGGGGCGGGCGGGGCGACGTGGCCGTGGTGCTGGGCCGGATCCCGGCCCAGCGCACCGAGACCGACGTCTTCGAGGAGGTACGCCGCACGGCTCTGGCCTGCGGCATGGACGCGCTGTGCGCGACCCAGGGCGAGCGTCTCGTGGTGATCCTCGGCGGGGTGGATGATCCCCACAAGTCCGCGCTCCGGATCGTCGACCACTTCGGAGAGGGTCCCGTGGTCGTCGGACCGGTGGCGCCGGACCTGTCCCACGCCTACGTCTCCGCCCGCGCGGCGCTGTCGGCGCACCGCTCCGCGACCGGCTGGCCGCAGGCCCCCCGACCGGTGCGCAGCGACGAGCTGCTGCCCGAGCGCGCCCTGGCCGGCGACGGCCACGCCCGCCGCAGCCTGGTCGACGACGTCTACCTGCCGCTCCTCAGCGCGCGCGGGACCCTCATCGACACGCTCGCGACGTACTTCCTGCACGGCGGGTCCATCGAGGCCACCGCGCGCACGCTCTTCGTGCACCCCAACACCGTGCGCTACCGGCTCAAGCAGGCAGCAGAGATCACCGGGCTCACCCCGACCCGACCCCGCGACGGTTTCACCATCCAGATCGCCCTCATCCTCGGCCGGCAGTCCGGTCGCGAGTGACCACCTCCGGCTCTTTGTAGGGATCCCACAAAGAATCGGGCCCTCTTTTCGTGCCCGTCGACCCGGCGCAACGGGCCTCGACCCGCCAGTCTTGACCCTGTGCTCGTCATTGTCGCTCCCGGCCAAGGTGCCCAGTCCCCCGGATTCCTCGAGCCCTGGCTCGAGGACCCCACGTTCGCCAGCCGGTTCGACTGGCTCTCCACCGTGGCGGGCCTCGACCTGGCCCACTACGGCACGAAGGCGGACGCCGAGACCATCCGGCGCACCGAGATCGCCCAGCCGCTTCTCGTGGCGACCGGCCTGATCGCCGCACTCGACCTCTTCCCGCACCCCAGCGACGCCTTCCAGCGCGTGGGTGCCGTCGCCGGACACAGCGTGGGTGAGATCGCCGCCGCCGCGGGCGCCCGGGTCATCACCGCCGAGCAGGCCATGGTGCTCGTCCGCGAGCGGGGCAACGCGATGGCCGGCGCCGCCGCGCAGACGCCGACCGGCATGACCGCCATCCTCGGCGGCGACCGCGAGGAGGTCCTCGCGTCGCTGGCCCGGCATGGCCTCACCCCCGCCAACGACAACGGTCCCGGCCAGATCGTGGCCGCCGGCACGATGGAGCAGCTGGCCGCCCTGGCCGACGCCCCGCCGGCCAAGGCGCGCCTGATGCCGCTGAGCGTCGCCGGTGCGTTCCACACCTCGCACATGGAGCCGGCCGTCGGGCGTCTCGCCTCACTGGCCCGCTCGGTGTCCACCCACGACCCGCGCACCGCGGTGATCTCCAACCGCGACGGCCAGGTCGTCCACGACGGCCGCGAGGTGCTGGCCCGCATCGTCGGGCAGATCGCGGCCCCGGTGCGCTGGGACCTGTGCATGGACGCCATGCTCGACCTCGGTGTGACCGGCATCCTGGAGATGCCGCCGGCCGGCACCCTCACCGGCATCGCCAAGCGCGCGATGAAGGGCGTGGACACGTTCGCCCTGAAGACCCCCGACCAGCTCGACGGCGCCCGCGCCTTCGTGGACAAGCACGGCGAGCGGTCGGTCATCGAGACCACCCCGACGTGGCGGATGGTCGTGTCGCCCGGCAAGGGCACCTTCCACCGCTCGGCGGAGGCGGCGGACGTCGATCTCCTGCCCGCGGGCTGCACGATCGGCGAGGTGGCCAGCACCCGGGACCGGACCCCGGTCACCGCACTGCACGGCGGCCAGGTCGTCGAGTGGCTGGTGGAGGACGGCGACATCGTCTCCCCCGGACAGCCGCTGGTCCGCCTGCACCCGCACGGTGGGGCCGCCTGATGGCCACGATCCTCGCCCCCGGCTCCGGCGCAGCCCACGCCGCCATCCTCGGGGTGGGCGCCTACCGGCCCGTGCGCGTCGTACCCAACGCCGACGTCGTCGACGCCATCGACTCGAGCGACGAGTGGATCCAGCAGCGCTCCGGCATCAAGACCCGGCGCTGGGCGGGACCCGACGAGTCGGTCCAGATGATGTCGGTCGAGGCGTCGCGGATCGCGCTCGAGCGTGCCGGCCTCGACGCCGGCCAGATCGACTGCGTGGTGGTGGCGACCGTCAGCCACCTGCTCCAGACCCCGGCCGTCGCCACCGCGGTGGCGCACGAGCTCGGCACCGACTCGGCGGCCGCCTTCGACATCTCTGCGGCCTGTTCCGGGTTCTGCCACGGCATCTCCATGGCGTCCGACTTCGTCCGCGCCGGCAGCGCCCGTCACGTCCTGGTGATCGGCGTCGAGCGGCTCACCGACATCCTCGACCTCACCGACCGTGGCACCGCCTTCATCTTCGCCGACGGCGCCGGAGCGGCGGTCGTCGGACCCAGCGACACCCCGGGCATCGGCCCGGTCGTGTGGGGCTCCGACGGCGAGCAGTTCGACCTGATCCGGCAGCGCGAGGACTGGCGTGACGTCGTCGGCAGCCCCGAGCGACCCGGCAGCGGCGTGATGCCGCACCTGGTGATGCAGGGCAACCCGGTCTTCCGGTGGGCCTCCTTCGCGATGGCCAAGATCGGCCAGCAGGCCATCGACCGGGCCGGCATCACCATCGACGACCTCGACGTCTTCGTCCCCCACCAGGCCAACATGCGCATCATCGACGCGATGGCGCGGTCGATGAAGCTGCCCCCGCACGTCCGCATCGCCCGGGACGTCGCCGACCAGGGCAACACCTCGGCCGCGTCGGTCCCGCTCGCCCTCGACCGGATGATCGAGGAGGGCGAGGCACGCAGCGGCGACACCGCGCTGCTCATCGCGTTCGGCGCCGGGCTGTCGTACGCCGCCCAGGTGGTCACGGTCCCCTGACCGTCCCGCCCCAGAGTTCTCCCGTTTCACCACCACCGCAGCACCCCTCACGAAAGGAAGGCCCCATGGCCACCACCGAAGAGATCCGCGCCGACCTCGCCGAGATCGTCAACGAGGTCGCCGGCATCGACGCCGACGACGTCCAGCTCGACAAGTCGTTCGTCGACGACCTGGACGTCGACTCGCTCTCGATGGTCGAGGTCGTCGTGGCGGCCGAGGAGAAGTTCGGCGTCACGATCCCCGACGACGAGGTCAAGAACCTCAAGACCGTCGGCGACGCCGTCGCCTTCATCGAGCGCGCCCAGGGCTGACGTCGTCTGGTGGCCGGGCCCCGCCCGGCCACCGGCCGTCGCCCGCACCACCCTCCTCGAGAACGGAAGACCTGATGAGCTCGACCCGCGTAGTGGTCACCGGAATCGGTACCACCTCCCCCGTCGGCGGTGACGTCACCTCGACCTGGCAGGCCCTGCTGGCCGGCACGTCCGGCATCCGTCCCCTCACCGACGACTGGGTCGACCAGCTCCCCGTCAAGATCGGGGGCCGGGTGGCCGTCGAGCCGTCCGAGGTCCTCGAGCGCGTCAAGGCGCGCCGCCTCGACCGCTCCAGCCAGTTCGCCATGGTCGCGGCCGACCAGGCCTGGGCCGACGCCGGCCTCGAGGACTCCGGCCTCGAGCCCGAGCGCCTCTCCGTCGCGCTGGCCTCCGGCATCGGCGGCGTCACCACGCTGCTCGCCAACTACGACACCCTGCTCGAGAAGGGCGCGCGGCGCGTCTCGCCGCTCGCCGTCCCGATGCTGATGCCCAACGCCCCGGCGGCCAACGTGAGCCTCAAGTACGGCGCCCGCGCGGCCGTGCACGCCCCGACCTCCGCCTGCGCCTCGGGCAACGAGGCCATCGCGATGGCCATCGACCTGATCCGTCTCGGCCGTGCCGACGTGGTGATCGCCGGCGGCACCGAAGCAGCGATCCACCCGCTGCCCATGGCCGCGTTCGCCAACATGATGGCGCTCTCCAAGACACGAGGGCGACCCCACGACCGTCTCGCGCCCGTGGGACCTCGCCCGCGACGGCTTCGTGCTCGGCGAGGGCGGCTCCGTGCTGGTCCTGGAGTCCGAGGACCACGCCCGGGCCCGCGGGGCGAAGATCTACGCCTACGCCCTCGGCGCCGGCATCACCAACGACGCCCACGACATCGCCCAGCCCGACCCCGAGGGTCGCGGCGGCACCCGGGCCATCCGGATGGCCATCCGCGAGGGGGACGTCGACCCGGCCACCGTGGTGCACGTCAACGCGCACGCCACCTCGACCCCCAAGGGCGACATCGCCGAGGGACTCATGCTGCACGCCGTCCTCGGCGAGCACGTCGACCGTTGTGTCGTGACGAGCACGAAGTCGATGACCGGTCACCTGCTCGGCGGCGCCGGCGCGCTCGAGGCCATCGCCACCGTGATGGCCCTGCACGACCGCATCGAGCCCGCCGACGATCAACCTCGACGACAAGGATCCCGAGGTCGACCTCGACATCCCGACGCAGGCGCGGTCGCTGCCCGAGGGCGACATCGTCGCCCTCAACAACTCCTTCGGCTTCGGCGGCGCCAACGTGGCCGTCGCCTTCGGCAGTGCCTGATGACCGCGACCATCGCCAAGCCGGCCAAGCTGCCTCGTGAGGAGGACCCTCGCCACCCGCTCCACCGGCTGACGGCCCTCTTCGACGAGGGCACCCTCGAGCTGCTCACCCCCGATGACGACTCCGGCATGCTCGCGGCCACGGGGCGGGTCGACGACACCGCCGTGGTGGCCTTCTGCAGCGACGCGACCGTCATGGGCGGGGCGATGGGTGACGTGGGGTGCCGCGTCGTCGTCGACGCCTACCACCGCGCCATCACCGACGGTGTGCCGATCATCGGCCTGTGGCACTCGGGCGGCGCCCGGCTGGCCGAGGGCGTGCTCTCCCTGCACGCCGTGGGCCGCATCTTCCAGGTGATGACCCAGGCGTCCGGCACCATCCCCCAGATCTCCGTCGTGCTGGGGCCGGCGGCCGGAGGTGCGGCGTACGGTCCCGCCCTCACCGACGTCGTCATCCTCGGTCCCGAGGGCCGGATCTTCGTCACCGGTCCGGACGTCGTCCGCTCGGTCACCGGCGAGGACGTCGACATGCTGCGCCTCGGCGGCCCCGAGCCGCACGGCCGGCGCTCCGGCGTCGTGCACATCCTCACCGAGTCCGAGGCCGAGGCCCTCGAGCGCGCCCGCACCGTCGCCACGCTGCTCGGCTCCCAGGGTGGCCTCGACGTCGACGCGGTCGAGGACCGCGACCTCGAGGCGATCCTGCCGGAGTCCAAGAAGCGCGCCTACGACGTGCACCCGCTGGTCGAGGCGGTGCTCGACGACGGCACCATGCAGGAGCTGCACGCCCGCTGGGCCCCCAACATCGTCACCGCCCTGGGACGCTTCGGCGGCCGGACGGTCGGTGTGGTCGCCAACAACCCGCTACGCCTCGGCGGGTGCCTCGACTCGCTGTCGGCCGAGAAGGCCTCGCGCTTCGTGCGCATGTGCGACGCGTTCGGGGTGCCGTTGATCGTGCTGGTGGACGTCCCGGGCTACCTGCCCGGCGTCGGCCAGGAGTGGGACGGCGTCGTACGCCGCGGCGCCAAGCTGCTGCACGCGTTCGGGGAGTGCGTCGTCCCCCGGGTGACGCTGGTGACCCGCAAGACGTACGGCGGCGCCTACATCGCCATGAACGCCCGCTCGCTGGGCGCCACCCGGGTCCTGGCCTGGCCGGGCGCCGAGGTCGCCGTGATGGGCGCCATCGCCGCCGTCCGCATCCTCCACCGCCGCAAGCTCGCGGAGGTCTCCCCCGAGATCCGCCCCCGGGTGGAGGCCGAGCTCGCCGCCGAGCACGAGCGCATCGCCGGCGGCGTCGACAAGGCCGTCGAGATCGGCGTGGTCGACGAGGTGGTCGAGCCCGGTCGCACCCGCAGCGCGATCGCGGCGGCCTTTCGGCACGAGATCGACACCTCTGGCGTGCACCGCGGGCACCACGGCAACATCCCGCTCTAGGAGACCGGCTCCCGCTCGTCGCCGTGCACGTCCTCGCGACGAGCAGCGGTCGGTCGTCGAGCGCGATGAGCGGCAGCGCCGCCAGGCGGTCCCCGCGTAGGCGACCACGATCGTGTAGATCGTCGAGGCGATGTGGTCACGGCCGATCCGCATGCCCGAGGCGAAGATCCGGGTCCGCGACCTCTCGGGTGCGGCGTCGCGCAGCTCTGACCGTGCCCGGCGGCACCGTCACCGTCGCCTCGTCGCGGGTACGTCGAGCAGGCGCACGCTCACGACGTCGTACGCCTCCGGCTAGTCGCCGCCCGTCCCGGGCGCCACCACCGGGCAGGGCTGTCCGATCGCCGGCCACACCACGAGCCCCGCGATCGTGGCCACAGCGGCGAGCAGCAGTCCGACCAGGAGGGTCCTGGTCACCGGGCCGGACGTGTGCACCCGCAGCGCGCGGTGAGAGAGGTGGGGCCCCCATGCGGCCGACCCCTCACACCACGGCGGTGGTCAGACCACCTGGTGCAACCAGCGGACCGGGGCACCGTCGCCGGCGTGGCGGAAGGTCTCCAGCTCGTCGTCCCAGGGCTTGCCGAGCAGCTTGTCGATCTCGTTCAGCAGCGTCGTGTCCCCCAGGGCAGCCTTGACGACGGCCGCCTTGAGCCGGTCCTCGGGGATCATGATGTCGCCGTGCAGGCCGGTGACCGCGTGGTAGACGCCGAGCTCGGGGGTGAAGGAGAAGCGCGTGCCCTCGCTGGAGGAGGTCGGCTCCTCGGTGATCTCGAACCGGAGGTGGTTCCAGCCGCGCAGCGCAGAGGCGACGGCGGCCGCCGAGCCCGCCGCACCGCTCCACGACAGCTCGGCGCGATACGTGCCGGGCTGGGCGGGCTGCGGGGTCCAGTCGAGGCTCACGGCCACGCCGAGGACTCCGCCCACGGCCCACTCGATGTGGGGCGCCAGGGCAGAGGGAGCTGAGTGCACGTAGAGAATGCCCCGCGTCCCGGGTCCGTCCGGGCGGGCGTGAGTGCGTGTGGTCACCGTGACCTCCTTGAGTACCGGCGCCCAGGTGCGCCTTCCCCAGCGGTCTGCACAGCGGTTCTCAGTCAGTCGAGTGACACGTATGTGATTAGTGGCTCCATTGTGGCCCACGTTGCCCGTGTTCGCCAGTGGGACGCACCGTGTCGCGGGAGGAGGTCAGTCCATCCGCTTCTCGAGCAGCTCCGCACGGGCGGCGGAGTCGGTGATCTCGTTGCTGTCGATGGCGTGCGTGCGGTGGAACCAGGCGAGGGCGTCGGACTCCCGACCGGCCGCCTCGAGCGTGTCCGCGTAGGCGTAGCGCAGCCGCACCACCCACGACGACCGGTTCTTGGACTGGAGCGGGGCGAGCTCGAGGGTCCGCAGCGCCGCGTCCAGCTGGCCCATGTCGCGTCGGGCGCCGGCCTCGACCAGCGTCATCTCGGCCTTCGCCTCGGGTGCGAAGTTGGCCACGGACGGGCTCTTGGCCAGCTTCAGCGCCTGCTCGGGCTGGCCGAGGGCGCGGTGACAGTCCGCCATGATCGGCAGGTAGTCGGTGGCACCGTTCATCCGCTTGGCCGCACGCAGCTCGGAGAGCGCCTCGGCATAGTGCCCGGCGGCGTACGCCGACTCCCCCACCGCCTCGCGCACGATGGCGATCCGGGAGGCGCGCGCCCGGGCGGCCAGCGTGTGCTGGTACGCCGTCTCCGGGTCGTCGTCGATCAGCATCCCGGCCGCGGCCAGGTGCCGCGCGACACGGGCGGCGAGCTTCTCGGGCAGGCCCTTGAGCTGTGCCGCGATCGCGCGGTCGAGCTCCTTGCCCGTGATCTCCTCGGGCAGCGGGGGGCCGTCGTACTTGGCCTGGTCGACCGAGCGCGGACCCTGCTCGTCACGGGGCCGCTTCCAGTCGCCCTGCCGCGGCTTGCGGTCGCCAGCGTTCCGGGGGTCGCTCGACCGGGACTGTCCCGGGCGACCGCCGCGGGCGGACTGGCCACTCCGGCTCGACGAGTCGGCGCCGACGTAGGGCTTGCCGCCCCGGCCGGCCGCACCGCCCCGGGAACCGCCGGAGGCACCACCACGAGCGGGCGGCTTGCCTCCACTGCTGGTGGGGCGCTGGCTGCGACGATCCTCGGCCACGTCGATGGTCCTTCCGGGGGTGATGACTCGCTGTGCAGATGTGGGTGCTGCTGAAGGGGGTCCTGCTGACGCACGGGTGGGCCGCCGTCGGCGGCCTCGCCCCACGCTACTGCCTGCGGCACCCGTGCCAACAGATGCCGAAATGGGAAAGAGGGGCCGCCTGTGGCGGCCCCTCTCCCAATGTATGTCCGGCGGCGTCCTACTCTCCCACAACCTCTCGGTTGCAGTACCATCGGCGCTGAAAGGCTTAACTTCCGGGTTCGGTATGGGACCGGGTGTTTCCCTTTCGCTATGGCCGCCGTAACTCTGGCGGAACACACACACCCACCCGTGGTGGGGCGTGCTCCAAAATCGTGGTGTTGCTTGTTCAGTTCTCGACCAACCAGACTGCCGTTCCCCCGGGAAACGACCCGGGGGGTGGGTTTGTGGTGTGGGAACTGCATGTGGACGCGGGCACCGCACGGATGCGTATCAACCTTGTGGTGATGTGTTTTGTACGGTGTTGGGACAAGCCCTCGGCCTATTAGTACCGGTCGGCTGGGCATTGCTGCTGTACACCTCCGGCCTATCAACCCCATGTTCTGTGGGGGGCCTTACCCCATAACGGGTGGGAAACCTCATCTTGAAACGTGCTTCCCGCTTAGATGCATTCAGCGGTTATCACTTCCGAACGTAGCCAACCAGCCGTGCCCCTGGCGGGACAACTGGCACACCAGAGGTTCGTCCATCCCGGTCCTCTCGTACTAGGGACAGCCTTTCTCAAGTTTCCTGCGCGCGCGGCGGATAGGGACCGAACTGTCTCACGACGTTCTAAACCCAGCTCGCGTGCCGCTTTAATGGGCGAACAGCCCAACCCTTGGGACCTACTCCAGCCCCAGGATGCGACGAGCCGACATCGAGGTGCCAAACCATCCCGTCGATATGGACTCTTGGGGAAGATCAGCCTGTTATCCCCGGGGTACCTTTTATCCGTTGAGCGACGTCGCTTCCACATGCCGACGCCGGATCACTAGTTCCGACTTTCGTCCCTGCTCGACATGTCTGTCTCACAGTCAAGCTCCCTTGTGCACTTACACTCAACACCTGATTGCCAACCAGGCTGAGGGAACCTTTGAGCGCCTCCGTTACATTTTAGGAGGCAACCGCCCCAGTTAAACTACCCATCAGGCACTGTCCCTGATCCGGATTACGGACCTAGGTTAGACATCTAATACTACTAGAGTGGTATTTCAACGTTGACTCCAACCAAACTGGCGTCTGGCCTTCACAGTCTCCCACCTATCCTACACAAGCAGTACCAAACACCAATACCAAACTATAGTAAAGGTCCCGGGGTCTTTCCGTCCTGCCGCGCGTAACGAGCATCTTTACTCGTAGTGCAATTTCGCCGAGTCCATGGTTGAGACAGCGCCCAAGTCGTTACTCCATTCGTGCAGGTCGGAACTTACCCGACAAGGAATTTCGCTACCTTAGGATGGTTATAGTTACCACCGCCGTTTACTGGGGCTTAAATTCTCCGCTTCGACTTGCGTCTAACAGGTCCTCTTAACCTTCCAGCACCGGGCAGGAGTCAGTCCGTATACATCGTCTTACAACTTCGCACGGACCTGTGTTTTTAGTAAACAGTCGCTTGGGCCTGGTCTCTGCGGCCATCACCGCGTCCCCACGCAAGGTGGGTTCACGGATCCGGCCCCCCTTCTCCCGAAGTTACGGGGGCATTTTGCCGAGTTCCTTAACCATGGTTATCTCGATCGCCTTGGTATTCTCTACCTGATCACCTGAGTCGGTTTGGGGTACGGGCGGCGCGTAGCTCGCTAGAGGTTTTTCTCGACAGCATAGGATCACCCACTTCACCAAACGGCTCCGTGTCACATCTCAGACATAATGGAATCCGGATTTGCCTAGATCCCGTCCTACATGC